>CAWJNE010000027.1:0-154120 GCA_963844175.1 uncultured Acidimicrobiia bacterium | reverse complement strand
CGAGGGCCGGCCTCCTCGGTGGACAGCGTGCCATCGTCGTCCGACACCACAACCCGCTCCGCCGCCAGCGATGCCGGCCATGAAGAGTCCGCCCCACAGCACGGTGAGGACCGCGTCTCCAGATCGGACGTCGACCGAGTAGCCCGGCGTCGCCTTGAGGGCGGGGAGTTGGAGCGGCTCGCCGATCACCACCGAGAACCGACTGCCGTGCTTCCAGCTCCCGAGCAGGCGCTCGATCTCGAGCAACGATCTCCTCGAGCGGATCGCCCAGATTTGGGCGTCGGCCCGGGCTGCCCGTGTCCCCGGTCGTGCTCACGACAGCGATGCGGACCACGCGTATCATCACACGAGCGCCGAGATACCTACCTCGTCTCAAAGGGTACAACTGCCATGACGGACACTCCTCGGGCCGAGCCTGGCACGAATCGCCGTGGCGGTCGCCCGGGCGGAGTCGGCGTTCATGGGCTGTTGTGGTACGGAGGTTTGGTCGCGGATCGTCTACTCCTCGGAAACCGACGGGGTTCCTGCCTTCGGGCGGTCGAACCGAGCAGCTGGCACGTGTGCTGACGCGGCTCCGAATGACGGAAGAGCGTGCGACGTTGGCGGGCGCGTCATGAGCTCCTGGGAATACCTGATCGTGTCGCTT
Source organism: uncultured Acidimicrobiia bacterium (assembly GCA_963844175.1). GTDB lineage: Bacteria > Actinomycetota > Acidimicrobiia > Acidimicrobiales > Ilumatobacteraceae > JALZMG01. Next base: position 153,474 of record CAWJNE010000027.1, on the reverse strand, counting down.
CCCGAGTTCGAGCCGGCGAGGGCCGCGCAAGGCGAGTCGTCCGCAGTGATGCTGCTCAACCACGAGGGAGGCAACGGCTGGGAGGCCGTCGGCATCACCCCGTTGCGAGACGGCAGCTTCGCTGTGCTGCTCAAGCGTCCGGTGATCGGGCAACGCGACGTCTGAGGTAGGCGCGATCGCCTCTACCGGTTCCGATTCGAGGGCGCTCGACCGTGCCGCGATGACGCGTGCCCTCCGAGCACGCGGGTGTCATCAGGTGCTGTCCCGTCCTTGTGTGCCGCGTGCGACGGGCGTCGATCGAGACTGGTCGGCGGTCGTGGATCGATGAGGATCCTGGCTCGCGGTCGACGCTGGCGTGGGGTGTCGATGCGTCTCCTCATCGGAGGGCTCGTCGTGGTGGTCCGGGAGGCTTGGACCCGACGAGGACGTCGAGCACCTCGCCGATCGTGCGTTCCTCGGTGATGGGCTCGGGGAGAGGAAGATGAGGTTTGATTTGGTAGCGGTTGCGGCGGCCGTCCTTGTCCTTGACCACGTAGCCGCCTGCGGTGAGGTCGGCGACGATGCTGTAGGCGCTGCGCTCGGTGATGTCCAGCGTCGTCGCGATGTCGCGTAGGCGCACCCCGGGGTCGTGGGCGATGCAGACGAGGACTCGAGCGTGGTTGGTGAGGAATCTCCACTCCGCCATGAGCGGGCACTCTAGCTCCATATTTCTGGAAACAAATTGCTTGTTTCTGTCGAACTTGGCATACGCTGGGGGCAACCCCGAAACGGTGCGACGGTCGCCGACCCCGGCTGCTCGAGGCAATCGAAAGGATCTGACATGTTGATGCGATCCGAGCCGTTCCGGGAGATCGACCGGCTCACCGAGGCGATGCTTGCCGAACGACAAGCACGCCAGATCCCGGTCGACGCATACCGCCGGGGCAACGAGTTCACGGTCCACTTCGACCTTCCCGGTGTGGACAGCCGCTTCATCGAGCTGACGGTGGAGAAGGATCTCCTCACGGTGCGGGCGACGCGCGGCTGGGTGCGGGCCGACGGCGACCAGATCCAGATCGCCGAACGGGCCCAAGGCGACTTCAGCCGCCAGTTGTTCCTCGGGGAAGGCCTCGACCGTGACAACATCAGCGCCGCCTACGAAAACGGCGTGCTCAGCTTGACGATCCCCGTCGCCGACGAGGCCAAGCCCCGCCGGGTCGAGATCACCCACGCCGCCGATGTAGCTCAACCGGTCATCGCCGGTTCCGTCGCCGAGTAACGGGGACCGGCGCAGGTCCAACGGCACGGCTCCCTCGCGGGCCGTGCCGTTCAGGCCTGCGCCGAACTCCACCATTCGCCCGGCGAGCTCAACAGAGGACGACACACAATGGCTCACACGTCACCGCACGACGCCCACCATCAACGAGGGCGCCACGGCACGCCCCGCGAGCTGGCCGACCATCCGCCCGATACATCGGAGGCACTGCTACTTGACACCGACGTCGCGGAGCGACGCTGCTGGCGATGCCTGCAAATGTTTCCTGGCGACTCGACGAGGGCGCCGACTCCGACACCGGAATGGTGGCTCTGCGATCCGTGCGACCGCATCCTCCTCGCCTCCAAGCAGCGGGCGGCGTGATGTTGAAGCTCCAGTGGAATGCCCTCCGGCGAGGCTGAGCTTGTCCTCCTGGTCGTTGCGGTGGAGGGTGTCCAGGTGGTGTCGCGAAAGTTGCAGAGGGGCGGTAGCGCAGCAGACGCGTCCTTCGTCGTTCGCCGTCGATCGTGGTGACGGTGAGGTCGCCGTCGGCCAGGATGTGCCTCGTACGGCACCAACCCCGTCTCCCGTGACCAACGTGGTGATCTGGGACAGGCAGGCGATCAGCGCAGGGACGTCGAAGTTCATGTTCGACACCGTGTCGGTCTGTCGTTCCTGGACGATGTATGTGGCGTGACGGTCGAGGGAGTGCCGCCCGCGTGCGTAGCCCATCGTTCTGCGTGGCCCACGACGTAGATCGCCAGAGCCAATTCGGGCCGTCCGGCCGGCGACAGAACCGCACGCACCCCGGCGGTAGCGGACGGGTCCGGTCGCGTCGTAGCGGACGCATTATTCGGATGCTCTGGAGGTGTTGGATCGGGCAGGGTGTGGTCACCGTGGACGTGCTGCGGGTCGTGCAGCTCGTCGATTCGCTGTCGGCCGTCGATGGGCGGAACGTCGGCACGAGGTCGTGGCGTTGCTCGACGAGTTGAGCGCTGAAGAGCCGCCACGTTCAGCCGGGCTCGTTCGGCTCCGGGACGTCATCGGCCTCGCTGTCGTTCACGAAGTTGCCGGGCGCATCGGGATCCCCACTCTCATTCGCGACCGTCCGACGCTCGTCCACAATGCGTTCCTCGCCTGCGGGCCCCCTCTCGCCCGTTCGCGGCTCGTCGTCGGATTCGTTGACCGCTGCGTTCATGCCTGAGACCTACCCCCGTCATCGGCGGCAACACCCGTGTGGTGGGCGTGCCAGCTCGCGCATCGCACCGAGCGCACCCGCGCCGCCACCACCGGTGCTGCCGCCGACCTGCACACAGTGTCACCTACCGCGATGTTGTGTTCGTTGGCCGTCTTGGCGCCGATCGCCACCTCTCAGCCTTGACCGGGAGCTCGCCCTCATCAAGGTCAGCCCGGCGTCTGCACCGATGCAGGACGGACGATCGCGGTCACCGGCTCATCGCCAAACAAGACCTGACTGAGAAACCGGCGTAGGTCCAGCGCTGGCGTCGGGATCCACCACCTCTAGGTTCGTCGGGCGCGCCCGACGTCAAGGTCCGTAGCCGCCGCCGGTCACCGCGGCCGCGTCCCAACGCTCGAACACGAGCCTGAAGCGCCTTCCGGTGGCCGGCGGGTTGGCGTCCGGGTCAGAAGTCGATGCGCAGTACGCAGCAGCCGTCACACGTCCCCCGCAGTGGCTGACCGCCGGCTCGACCATGGTCCGTTCCGGCACCGACCACTGCGCCGTCGAGCGAACAACCGGGATCCCTAGACGTGGCCCCATGAAGTTACGCCCGTTGGTGGCAGATGGGTTGCACCGGTGGGCGTGTCCGCGCCTTCTCGCGCTGGTTTAGCGGGTCATGGTCAGTGCCGCGTCCAGATCTTGCCAGAGGTCATCAACGTGTTCGATGCCGACACTCATTCGCAGCAGGCCGGGATGGACATGGGCATCACCGACGTATTTCTGGCGGCGCTCGATGGTCGTCTCAACCCCGCCAAGGCTGGTCGCAGGCACGAGCAGGAAGACGTGGTCACAGACCGCGTCGGCGGCGGCAGCTCCGCCAGTGCACACGAAAGCGACCATCGCCCCGCTGCCGGGGTAGCGAACGTCCTGAACGGCAGGATGCTGGCGAAGCCGTTCGACGAGCTCGGCGGCGTTGCGCTCCGACGCCGCCAGGCGGATCGGCAGCGTCCGCAAGCCACGCAATGCAAGGAACGCTTCCAAAGCACCCGGCGTCGCACCTTGAAACGTGCGCGCATGGAACAGTCGCTCATACACATCGTCGTCGGCCGTCACGCACAGTCCGAGAAGCAGATCGCTGTGCCCGCCGATGAACTTCGTCGCACTGTGCACGACGATCGCCGCCCCGTGAGCGAGGGGTTGTTGACGAAGCGGGGTGGCGAACGTCGAGTCCACGACCATGCGGGCACCCGCCGCATCCGCACCCTGACCGATGGCCGTCAGGTCCGCGACATCGAGGGTCGGGTTGGTCGGGGTCTCCACCCACACCACATCGGCCCCCTCGACCGCCGCAATGACCGCATCGGTGTCGGTGACGTCCACCCGACGCAACTCGATCGACCCCTGACGCTCGTACTCGGCCAACAGGCTGCGCACCCCCAGATAGCTCACCTCCGGCAAGACGACGACACGCGGGGCCAGCGCATAGATCGCAGCAGCGGCCGCCGCCATCCCGCTTGAGAACGCCAGCGCCCGGCCACCCTCCAACAGCCCGACCGCCGACTCCAACGCCGACCACGTCGCGGTTCCGTCGGTCCGGCTGTATTCCCCACTCCCGCGAACGCTTGACGCCAGCACGATCGGCTGATTCAACGGATCACCCGCGGTCGACGGACGACCGGCGACCACCGCTACCGTCGCAGGAGCCAGCGGCCGCCCGGGGCCAGGTTCGTTCGACATCCCGGAATCGTCGCATACCACCCAGCCAGCCCGACGGCCGCCGGAGTCGACCCGCCCGGCCTTCCGCTCGCTTTTCAACTTTTTGGCCGTCCCCACGATGAAGCGACGCTCCTACGCTCGCACACCAACTCGAACAAGCACAACCTCCGGCGACTGGCCGCCCAACCGCCCATGGTCGACAGTCGCCCGGATCGGCTGCAGCCTGCGCGTTCGTGCCGGCGTCATCCCCGCCGCGGGCGAATGCCTGGGGCCGCGTTACCTGTTCCGCCGCATGGTCCGGCGCTGGACCGAGTCGCCGAAGTCCTCGATCCCGCGCTTGTGCCGCTGAGATTCGCACCTGGACAGGTGGGGAGTTCGACGGGCATGCGCGGGTCTCTGCTGCCGAGGCTCATCGACAGCCTCGACGGCGGCTGCGTTGACGTGATGGTCGATTTCGAGACTGCGCCCAGTCCACGAATCACGGTCGTGCGCTACGCCGGATTCCCATGCGAACGCATGCACGTGACTGTGCCTAACGCCCCCGACCTTGGCCTTTTACACCTACTTTTACATCCTTCCTACCTCCTCACATTTTACTTTCTAACAACATCTCTCCAAAAAAACTCTTAATACACTGTAACACTCCACTCACTCCACAGTATCAACTCCAGTTATGTCAACAGATCGAACAAGCTGGTCAGTGGCCACAACGGCTGAGTCGATGAACATCTCTCGTCAGTGCGCTCACAAGTGGTGGAGTCGCTACCGGGCTGAGGGTATCAGAGCTGGGGGATCGTTCGAGTCGCCCATACGCTGTCCACACCAGACCCCAGCGCGCATCGGAGCGACGGATCGTGGCGTTGCGTCACGCTCGACGGCTGGGCCCGGCTCGACTGGCCGGCATCGTTGGGGTGCCGGCGTCGACAGTGCACCGGGTCCTGGTCCGTCACGGCGTCAACCGACTGCGCTGGATGGACCGGCCGACTAGACGGGTGATCCGCCGCATCGACACCTCACGACTCGGTGAGCTGGTTCACATCGATGTCAAGAAGCTGGCCCGTGTACCCAACGGCGGCGGACACGATTCAGGCGGGCCGGAACTCGCAACGGATCGATGGGCAAACGCGGGCTCTTTGCACCCACGTCCACACCGCCATCGACGCCTACTCGAGACTTGGTACTGCGAGTTCGCCGGTGTCGAGAACGATATCAACTGCGTCGCGTTACTGTAACGAGCTGTACCTGGTTCGCCAATCATGGCATCAACATCTATCAAGATACTCACCGATAACAGTAAACTTTCCACCCCCTCCTCTCAGCTGCTGCTCTCTTTCTCTGATCAATCACTCGCCTCACCAAGCCCTACCACCCCTCCACCAACTTCAAAGTCTTACTCTTCTATCTCACCCTTCTCTACTCATTCTCCTACTCCCTCCTCTCTCACTCACAACCACCTACTCTCTCCCTCTCCCCTCTCTACACCACTACAACCCTCACCTACACCACACCTCCAACCTAGAGCTTCAGAACCTCGTCCGCACGCTCGCCGACAACCTGCGTGGTAGCTGCTGATCCGGCGGTCCCGGACGCGCAGCGGATCAGGTTGCAGCCGCGATTACTGGACAGGGCTCGCGCCGCCCACGTCTGCGAGTCGATGCAAGTCGTCATGCAGCCGGCAGCCAGCGCCGGGCCCAGCGAGGCGGCTGGAATGGTTGCCACCTCTCGGTTTGCTGAGCCAGACGATCGGCGACGACTACGGCGACGGCGGGATTGTGGCCAAGGCCGAGATGACTGCCTCGCACCTCAACGTTCTCGTGGAGCGAGCGCGGCGCCAACAGCGACGCACGCCAGCTGACGATGGCGTCGGTTCGGCTGTACACCGACGTGGTCGGTATGCCTGCCGGTGGGTCGCGCCGACCAACCAGCGGAGTTCCCAGCGTGATGATCGAGCGCACCGCGTCAGGTCGACGACGGGCCAGCTCGATGGCGTGGACGCCGCCAAGACTCCATCCGACCAGGCTCACCGGGCCGGTCTCGTGCGCCGCCGTCAGTAGTTCATCGAGGCCGTCGGTGACGTGACGACCGAAGCCACGGTTGGCGCCGAGGCCCCATCCGTAACTGCGGTAACCAAGGCGATCTATGAACCAGCGGAGTGGTGCGGTCGAAGCGTCGTTGCCGCCCAGTCCGGGCAGCACGAGCACGGCATGGCCGTCGCCACGGCGCGAAACCGCCAACAGCGGACCTGCGATCACCGCAAACGAGGCGAACTCGGGTCCCGCTCGAGCTTCCCGAGCCACCAACGTCTGCCACCCAGGACGACCCGCCACGACAGCACCCTTCCCAGCGAGCGTGCTCGTCAACACGCTCCCCGTGCACAACCCGCCCGGCAGCGCAACGAGCCGACGAAAGGTCGCGGGGCGGGTCGAGCGGTGTCCCCCGGGATACTCGGAACCATCGAGAGCGTCGCGAGCCGACCTGCGCTCGCCGACCGGCGCTCAACGGCGAATGGCGTCGGGCTTTTAGGGATGCATCCCTCGCTCTGACCGTATGTTCGATCCAACTGGCCAGACCATCTAAGCTGGATCTACTCGATGCGCAGGCCGGAGATCGCCCGGCTGATGACCAGCTGCTGGATCTCGCTCGTGCCTTCGAAGATCGTGTGGTTCAAGCTCTCGAAGTTTGCGGCGTCCATCTCGTGTTGCTGCAGTGCCGCTGAGCAGGCCTCACTCGAAGGGCCGTGTTTCCTCGTCGTGCCGAATCCGACTGGTTCTGGGGTGAAACTAGGGATCACGTCCATTCTCGGCCGCTTCGGTCGGGGTGACATCCCTAGCGAATCGCAGGCTACGCTAGGGACGACCTGCTCCCGACGACCGAGGACGCCCCCGACCGAGATCTTTCGGTGATCTTCGATGCAAACATGTAGGCGGCCGTGCTGATCCGTCCGTCAGGGCGCTGCTGTGCGTGGTGACACGGCGGCGCGGCGGCGCGGGACACGATCCGCCTGACCGACCCGAGGTTCGCTGATCCCTTCCGGCGGTCAGCTGGCGAAGAGCCTGGGACGTCGACGGTGTAGATCATGCCAACCCAGGCGGGTGGGCTGAAGGCTCGATGCTGCGAGCGACGGCGAGGCGTGCGATGAATCTTGGTCGGAGCGGTCGAAGACGGCCACCGCCGTGGGCGCGCCGTCTGAGCTGAGAGCCGCATCAGCCACTCGAGCACCTTGGGGGCTACGAGCTAGCGGCTCGTAGCAGAGAAGGTGACGACCGATCAGGTTCCCAGAGAATCTTGCGCCTTGGAGACCGCTATGGCAGCGGAGTCCTCAAGAAGGGTTTGGTCATAGGGAGTCACAACGTCAGGTCCACTCTCCGAGACGACGACAAGTGCGTGCCCAAGCCGAACGAGTGCCACGCCCTCGTCGTGCGCCGGCGGTTCGTCGTCTCCATGCGCATACAGCAGCAGCACAGCAGTGGCATCATCACCCAGCTCGTCGATTGTGAGTTCTTCGACACTCACGTGCTCGACCGGGTCGTCGCCCTCCTCCCATTCCTGGCCGGCGCACGACTCGAAGGCGGTCGCCCATTCATTCGCGTCGCGAGGAGACGGAAACGTGAGCAGTAGTTCCGCCACGAAACGGCCAGACTCATTCTCGAAGTCAGTTGCAACGGCCGCGTCGGGCTCCGTGAAGGCTTCGCCGGTCGGACAGCGGCCCTCTCGCCGGCCACCGCTGCCCAAATCCAAGTGTTCCGCTCCTTCGGTGGTCCAGCCGTCACCCAGATCCTCTACGGACAGCAGGGCGGCCTCCAGCTCAGCGGCGGTCACCGTGACCGTCGACGCCCCCACAGAGGTCTCAGTCGAGCTCCCGTCTCCACCACAAGCAGGTGCGACGAGCAATAGGGCCACGCCAGAGAGGCGCAGATTGCGCTCAAAGGAACCGACGTGGGCCATGGCGCTCCCTCCTCTGACCTGACCAGTCTCGCGTACGGACGCACGCTCGGCGATTGCATCGGCACGCCCGCCGGCGGTTGGCCCGCCGACGGTGGCGGCGGCAGGTGCGCGCTCTCTCGGCTGGGCGCACACGCCTGGGCGAGCGATCCGCTGGCCCGCAGGTCGGCGCCCACCGCGGCGCCGGTGGCCGCGGCCTAAAGGCGCGAGGCGATGCGCGGGCCGCCGTGTTCAGCCCGCCACGCAGGAGACCTCGTCCTCCGCCAGTCCGCCGTACGTCGAGCCGGCCGATGCAGCGAGATCCGGGGCGTTGCACGACGACGCCTTCCATGCGAGGACGTCGTCAACGTCGGCGCCGTCTGCCTTCGATTCACTACCCAGCCGTCGAGCCCTCCGTCCGGTCCTCCGCTGGTGGCGAGCGTCGGCGGAGTGAACGAGAGCGCGGCCGCAAGAGTGCCAATGGAGCGAGTGTGAGTCCGGCAGCGCGCCACCGGCGCCGTTCGGTGGGCGGCTACGTTGTACCCCCATTGGGTGTGGGGGTACCCCGATGGTAAATCAGGCCTCGCTCACGGGCTTTGGCAATCGCCGAAGGGAGTCAAGAGCTGTGAGGGTGATCGGCAGCGTGATACTGCTGGGCGCAGTCGCCGGGGGAGTCGTACTGGTCGTCCAGCTCACATCCAGGCGTGACCCGGTGACCGGACGCACGGCGTGGAGACCGCTGAGTCGGATCGCCCTCAGCATCGGTGCCACGTTCGGCACGTCGCTGATTGTCACCCCTATCCTGCGGGCGACGGGCCTCGACCCCCGTGGTGAATCTCGCGAGCAGCTCCGGGACGAACTCGATGACGCCGGTTTCAGCGCGGCCTAGATCGACTGCGTCTAGGACCGATTGGTCAGCGAGTACGTCAACCTCGAGGCGGCGACGGATGCTGCCGAAGCTGACACTAAGGTCCTCTTGCGCCCAATCCTCGTCTGCCAGGAAGGCTCGAGCTTCACCGACGAGGACGCGGATTGCTTTGCGGACGGCATCGCCGATCGCTTCAACACCGAGGACCTGGGCGCCGAAGAGCTAGTGACGATCTCCAGGTTTGCGAGTCCGGAGGACAGGCGGGCGCTCAGTGCGTTGTCGCTGGTCTGCCAGGGCGCTGCTCCGGAGGTGGCCGAGTGCATGGTCGAGCAGATGGCCGTCGAATACCCCCGCATGTTCGAACAGGAGCGAATGGTTTAGCAACTGACCGCGGAGCAGCAGGATTTCCTGCTCGCCACGCAAGCAGAATGCGCCGAAGCCGAGGTTGAAGCCGCGCTCCCGAAGGCGACGGTGTTTGGCGAAGTGGGCGAGAGCTGTTCGAGACAAGACGGGAGCAGCCGGACGTGGGGATGTCACGCCGACACGCCCGCAGGTGGTAGAACGCGTCCGCAGCGGTGACCTTGTCGGCACGGGAGATCTGTCGTTGGTGAGCACACAGTGCGCACTACCGTTCGTCTGGGATCGCGTTGATCCCAGTCGTCAGGAGAGCCTCGGTGCTCGCCTGGTTCGGTGAGGTCAGCCGGTGTACAGCTATCTAGATCGCCGTCGTCTTTATCTCGGTGGGATCGCCGGCTCGAGCTCGACGGCCACTGTACCCTGTTCGTCGTTGCCGTGTAGCAGTGTCTCTTCCTCTTGGACACGGCGCATATCCGCTTCCTGCGTCGTCGTACGCCTCGTTGCCCTTGCTGTACCGTGGAGAGCAGTTGCTGTTAGCCGTGACAGCTCTTCGCATCGTGGACTGTTCTCCGTTGGCTTGCCTATCTAGTCTAGTGGCCGTCTGTAGTACATCGATCGTTGCAGTGACACCGTGCTGGTCCCGCCGTCTGTTCTTGTCGATCCTTGTCTCTTCCTCTTGCTTCTGCCACCCGTCGTCTTGCAGACCGATCTCGATCACCCGTCGCTTCGCGTTGTCTTGATCCTGGTAGTTGCTCGCCGTTGCGTCGTTGCAGACAGCTCCGTGTAGGTCTTGTCGCCTTTTGTCATCTTGTACTCGAGGCCTGGAGCACCCATCGCTTCGAGACCGTGGCGCAGCCACTGAGACTTGTGGCGTGGCATCCGTATTCCGACCTTTAGCCCACTGTCGTCGATCACCCGTTGCTCTATCGCACACTTCGTCCTGGTACTAGCCAGCTAGTGCGTTGTTGAGGTGCCCGAGGTGCGCTCTTGCGCAGTGAGTTCGGCGCGACGTGTTGCGGTGTTAGTAGTGCTTCTACTTTACGCGCTGAACCCACATAAAGCCCCCCATGTGACTGATCGCCGGCTGGTCTTCGCGGCACGTCGAGCCGGTGACGAGCGGCGCCGCTGGTACACGGTGCGGCAGGTGGTCGGTGAGGTGGCTCGAAAGCGTCGACTCCGATGGTGGAGGCGAACAGTCACCGCGTTGTAGATGACCCTCATACGTAGATCGCTCAGTTAGCTCCGCCGCCACAGTTTGGCGTTCCCCCGACTCATCTAGAGACCAGCCCTCTAGCTACCGCCTTCGCTTACCTTCCCCGTACCGTACTTGTTCGTCTACGTAGCGTAGCAGATCCTAGTGTCGTTGATCCGTTAGTGTCTACCTGCTCTGCACAACGGTGTCCACACCGTCGCCCTAGCGATCATCGTCAGCACCACCATCTACCCTCTCTTCGTCGCCCCACACGCCGCAGCGTTTTTGCAGCACCAGCCTTACATACCGTTGCTCTTGCTGCTCGCCAGCCACGCCGATCCTATCTAGCTGTAGATGCGTACCCTTTCGCTTCTCTCTGCACCCTACATTAGAGTCACCGTTGTCTAGTTGTCACCCTACGCCTCGCGTATCGTCTAGTCGCTGCGTTTGGCTAGACGACTGCCCTCGGTGCCAGTCGTCGCTCTCCCCCATCACTTGCTGTCCAGATTTTGGTCGAGGCGATAGCCGCTGCGCGGCTGGAGGCATTGCCTTCTCGAGATGTCGGTGGGGTAGCCGACTTTGGTTGTCGAACTGCGTTGACGGCGCTGTGAGCCTTCACCGGCCCGCCCGATGTCGATCTCAGTGAGCGTATAGCAGCCTCGCTCAGCCACCGAGGCCACCTCATCTCTACCTGTGTCTCTTCTCTTGCCTAGATCTTTCTCTTCTCGTCTATTGTCGTTGCCCTCCCTCTTCTCTACCCTCGTCTCTTCTTCTTTTCTTTCCTTCTCTTCTTAGTTCGCGATCGCCATCTCCTTCGGGTCCCCGTCGTCTCTTCGTTTTTCTCCCTGCTAGCCGTCGTACAGCTCTTCTTATAGATTGCCGTCTATCTTTTCCCAGTTTTATATATCTTTTCCTATCTCTCTCTCTATCTATTTATCTTTCTTCTCTTCTTCTCTTTCTCTGTTCTTTACTGGGGGCAACACAGCAGCCTGTTGCTCGTCGCCGTCTAGCCCTATGTAGTCGTAGCTTCGCCGTAGTTCCCTCGTTGTATCTTTCCCATCTCTTTATCTCAGTTCCTGTCGTTCAGCTTCTTTCTCTAGTTTCTCACCTTCCTTGCTGTCTTCCTCTAGATCTCTGTCTTCCTCCTTCTCTAGTATATCTCCGTTTTGTCTATACTCTATTTTTCCGTTTGTTCCTCCTCGTAGATCTCCATCTCGTCGTCTTACCGTCTTTACCTTTTTTTCTATAGTCTCTATCTTTGATCGTCTAGTCGATCTTCTCTCTTTTTCCAGTCATCTATCTCGTCGTCTCTTTCCTCTCTTTTTTTCTCTTTTTCTCTATCTTCTCACGATTGCCGCCGTCTCACCGCGAAGCGGCGATCCATCGTCGTTGTCGCTGTCGCTGCTCTTCATCTCCGTTCTTCCCTTTTAGCTCTAGTTCTCTCTGTCGTCGCCGCCCGCTCTCAGACCGTCCATCTAGAGATCTAGTTCCGAGTACGCGACCTGCACTCCTCGCTGCGCCGTTTGATCTATCACCTCGTTGTACCGATCATCTACCCATTCCGGCGGGCAACTTCGCGCTCGTTGTAGCCGCCGCGTCAGAAGCTCGTTGGGTGCTCAACGGAGAAGGCGGAGATCTCGTCTTCGGTGGACCGTAGAACCTGCCGTTGCTCCTCGCCCATTGGTATCCCTCGCTCGTCTTTTCCTTCTCTCTATTTTCTCTTTTTCTCATTTCTTGCGTCTCTCCTTTTTTCATATCTTATCTCTTCTCCATCTCTTCTTTTTTTCTCTCTTCTTCCCCTATCTTTTTCTCTTCTTTGTCTTTCTCCCCTTCTTCTCTTTCTTCTATCCTTTTCTTTTCCTTTTCTATCTTTTTATCTCCTTCTTTCTCTTTTTTTTCTCTCTTCTCTTCCTTCCCTATTTTTATCTCTTTCTCTTCTCCTTCCATTTCTCTTCTCTCATCTCTCTTTTCTTTCTATCTTTCTTCTTTCTCATCCTTCTTTTTCCTTCCCTATCCTTTTTTCATCTCTTCTCCTATTATTTTTTTCTCTATCTTTCTTTCTCCTTCTTTCTCTCTTCACTTTTTTTCTCTCTCGTAGAGCGGCTTTAGAATTCTCTTTCTCTCTTTTTTCCTACTCTTCTAGCGATCTTCCCTCCTTCTGTTCTCTCCTCTAGCCTTCCTCCTAGCATTATCTTCTTTCTTCGCCTAGTCCTCTTCTTTCTCTTCTATCTCTCTTTTCTCTTCTTCTTTCTCCTCTTTTTTCTCTCCTCCTTCTATATCTATCTTCTTCTTTTCATCTTCTTTCTTCTTTTGTCGATCGATATATCTCTTTCCTTTTCTATCCTCTCTCCTTCCTCCTTTCCTTCTTAGCCTCCATCTTTCTCTTACTTCTCTCCTCTTTCTTCTTTCTCTATCTTTGTTCTTTTTTTATCTTCGTCTTTCTATCAGCCTTGTTGTCTCTAGTCTTTCATTTCTCCCTCAGTCATCTTTTCTCTCTTTATCTCTCATCTCCTTTTTTTTCTCCCCTATCTTTCTTATCTGTATCCTTATATCGTAGCCTGTCCTTGTGAGAGCAGCCATCTGTTTTTAGTAGACTTGCTGCTCCACTTATCTAGATCTTGATCAGACAGCCGCTCACAGCGTCGTAGCACATCTGCATAGCTCTCTTTCTGTTCTCTGCTGCCATAGACACTGTCTCTAGCTGTTTCTCACACAAGCACCCTCACTATCTGTGTACAGTTCGTGAGAGATCGTAGATCTGTAGTTGTCCCATGTCCACAGCGGTCGATCGCTCTCGGCTGTCGCTACGCAGCCTCCTCGCGGCTACCGGCGCAGCCGCGGCCACTGCGACGCTGGCAGCTTCGAGCCGGCACAGGCGGCACACGAGCGGGCCTTCGCATCGCAGTCGCCCCCGGAACCCGGTGTCAGGCCCAACATGCTGGTGATTCTCGCCGACGATCTCGGCTGGCAGACTTGTCCTGCTACGGCGCACCCGTCATCAGTACTCCACAGCTAGACCTTCTCGCCGCCAGCTTTGTGCTGTATGTGTATATCTATTCAGCCTCATCTGTCTGCTCACCGACCCGCTTCAGCCTTTACACGTCGTTTCCCGGGCGGCTACCTGGCGGCCTTCAGTAACCCATTATGTGGCCGTCGGAGATCGATGGTATTCCGATCTGTCACCCGACGCTCGCATCAATGCTGCGCTACGTTGGCTACGCCACGTCGATGATCGGCAAGTGGCACTGCGGCTTCCTACCCTGGTTCAGCCCCACTCGCTCGGATGGGACGAGTTCTTTGGCAGCTTCGGAGGCGGTCTCGACTATTTCTCTAAAGTCTACCAACTTCTGTACCTACGACTTCTACGAGCAGTAAACCGAGCATGACGACCTGCGCTACTACACCGACATCGTCACCGAACTCGCCGCCTAGTTCATTCACCTAGACCACCGCGCCCCGTCGCTACTCAACCTAAACTTCACAACACCGCACTGGCCCTGGGAGAGCCCGGAAACCAGGCGGTCAGCGACGGCCACCGCACGCACCCGGCCGCGACCCCTTTGCACTCCTTCACTTCGACGGCGGTCAGTGGAGAAGTATCAGTAGATCGTCCAGCACCTAGACCTCGCCGTGTAGCAATTCCTTCAAGCGCTTTCCCGCAGCTCTCAACGCAACTAGACGCTCGTTCTCTTCGCCAGCTACAACTTAGTCTAGCTCTTCTCGTTCCAATGTCCTCTCGACGGCGAGAAGAGCGAGGTGCGCTACGGAATTCGAGTGCCTACCCTGCTCCGCTGTCCGCGCCGCATCTCTGCTCGTCAGTTCTACCACACGCCAGTCTCTACCATGTACTGTACTGCTACGTTGCTCGAACTCGGCGTCGCTCATCCGCCGCCCTACATCCCCCTTTTCTTATTCAGTCTCTTCTTCCACATCTTCAGGGCAGCCCTCCTCCTGAACTTACCTGTTCTGTCTTATTCGCTGTCAACTTGCTCTTCTCCTCCATTTATGTTAGTACGTCCGTCTAAGCTACTTTGTCGATCACCTGTATGACCTCTCCGCCTATCAACTCTTTCATCTACTCGCCGCAAAGCTCCAGATCTACTTGCGTCGCTCAGATCGTCCTTTGTAGCACCGACGCCTCACTGATCCCGTACCCCAGCTGTTTAGAACCTACCCGCTGAGTGTTTAGCTCTTTCAGTGTGGCGGCGGCCTGTCTCGGTGATGCCACCGTCGTTAGTAGCACTCGTAGCCGTAGTTGCCGCAGCCTTGCCCTCAGCGCTTTACCTTCCTGACTCTTCAGTTTTATCCTTCTGTTTTTCCTTTGAGGCGCCAGTTTCGTGTCTGCTATATCTCTTTGCTCCCTAGTATTCTTCCCCTTTCCACTTGCACCCGCTTCGATGACGTTCCTTGCCCTTTTTTGCCCTATCTCAGAGCGCAGTCTCATAGCCCCGCGAGGACTTGTAGCGCTGCGTCCGTCTTTTAGTCTACTCTTCCTGCCTTCTCGTTGACCTTCGTCCTCACTGAGTCTAGGATTCTTTCTTTCATCTTTCTCTTCATACGGGTTGCCGTCTGGCCCGTCAGCGCGTCGTCGGACGTTGTCACCTCTGCGCTCCCACCATAACCAACTCGCACTCATCTACCTTGTCTATCTTTTCTCTCTGCTCCGCGCTCCCCCCCCTCCTCCTTCCCATTCCTCCACCTTCTTTCTCCCTCACACATCGATCTACTCGATGCGCAGGCCGGAGATCGCCCAGCTGATGACCAGCTGCTGGATCTCGCTCGTGCCTTCGAAGATCGTGTGGTTCAAGCTCTCGGAGTTTGCGGCGTCCGTCTCGTGTTGTGCAGCGCCGCTGAGCAGGCCTCACGCGCAGAGCCGTGTTTCCTTGTTTTGCCGAATCCGACTGGTTCTGGGGTGAAAACTAGGGATGACGTCCATTTTCGGCCGCTTCGGTCGGGTGACATCCCTAGCGGATCGCAGCCCCGCTAGGGACCGCTAGGGACGACCTGCTCACGACGACCGAGGACGCCCCGCGGCCGAAATCTTTCGGTCATCTTCGAGCGCCCCATAGAAACTGTGCACCAGCGGCGATCAGCGAGCAGCGCCTGCGGACGTCCGCGCTCTCAGCGCACCGGTCGTTGCACGGACGAGAATGAGCGCGCCGACGCCGAGAGCGACCAGCGCTGTCGCGAGCCCGGCGATGAGCGCCGTCACTGATCCAGTCGACGCCAGGGGCACACCGTTCACCGCCGTCACGGACAGCTCGTTGGGTTGTGTCTCGCAATCGCTGAGCACGCGGAACGTCGAGCCGTCGCTGCGAGCAAGCTCCAGCGTGGTCTGGAACCTGGTCAGCGACACGATGATCTCACTGGTGGTGCCGGCGACGGCCTCGATCCTCGTCTCCGGCAGCGTCACCACACCGCCGCCGGGCACCACCGTCGACAACTCGAGGACGAAGCCGTCGTCCGTCGCAGAAACCTCGCCTGCGGTCGCTGGCGTGACGACCGCCGAGCTGTCGACCACCGTTGCTCCGGTCACACCGAAGAAGTATCGGAACTCGCGCTGCTCGACGATCCGGAAGCCCTCCGAGATGTCGCCGAGATCGAATCCTTCCTGGGAGACGACCAGCGAGAACCTGGCTCCTGGGGAGACAGCATCGGGCGCAACGACGCTGGCCGCAGTGAAGTAGCCCCCGACGTCGGTAACGACCGGGTTCGGATCGGCGCTGCCATCCGCAGCGATGAGGTAGCCATCGCAGCTCAGCCCCACCGCTTCCGCCTCGACCGGGCTCGCCCACCCTGCAATTCCGACCGCAAACAAAGCGCTCGCGACGATCGATCGACGCTTCATCGTCTCGTCCTTCCGTGCGCCGGGCCGTCAGCGCCCTCCCAGCACCCGAACCGTAACCGTGCTGCTCCGTCGGCCCGCGTACCGGTTCTCAGGGCGGTCGGCCCGCCGTCACCTGCCGCCTAGCCGGAACGACGCAGTCCGGTTGGTTGCTGGCGGCGCTTCAGGGCGGGGGGATGCGACGGGGACCGTCGTGCGCGATCGTGGCGGCGTGCCGATAGAGGAGCCGTGGGCGATGGTCGACGTCGAGCTGGTCGTCAGCGGCGGCGCTCCTCGATCGGTGTTTCACCTGCTTGAGCACGTGCCCGGACATCTCCCCTCGTGGCGGCTGGACGTCGAGGAGCTTCGTGACCTCGGGTGGTCGGTCGATGACCACTCGATCTCGCCACCGCCGAGCGACGACGACGGTGCCCCGTTGCTCGCCAACCATCTGTACGCGCTTGGTTCGGTATGGAGGGGGGCGAATCGCTGGGAGGCTGCGTTCCGACTCGGCGCCGGAATCGACGTGGTCGCGGTTGTGACTCACGAGTTGTGAATCCGGGCAGGCGAGCCTGACGATGTCGGCCCGCCGTCGAGATCCTTGAGTCCTTGGGTTTGGTGGATCGATGGCTTGGATGACGGCAGCCAAGCCGGTCGTGCCGAGAGCCCGATCTTGGCCGCTGCCGCCGCAGAGAAGCTGCTCGTGCAGAAGGGCGCCGAAATCTCAGACCCGACGGCGACGCTGCGACGCCTCGACGGCACGACCGTCACTGAATCCGATGGCGAGTGAGCATTCGCAAGGGCGAGCGATCCGGCGGTACAGGACTCGGTGAGCCGTGATTATCGGCCGTCGTTATCGGCTACCGGTTCGGCGTTGTTCGGTGCGTGCACCACGTGGTCGCGAAGCCGGAACGGCGTCGACCCAGGCCGACGAGGGCGGCGATGCGAGGGCGCCGGATCCGTCGATCGGTCGCGGAGCACCTCCGGTGACGAGGTCGACGATCGCACTCCCTACCGGGCAATCTGTGCCGGTGGCCGGAGAACTCGGCGAGGACGTGGAGGGCGCACTGGCTGCGTTGGTGACCACGATGGACCGAGGTCCCGTTCCGAGCCCGGACAGAAACGGACAATGATGTGATTGCGGTCCGATGCGGTCGGGACCGCCACGGGCGGACGATCGGTTCGTCCCCAGTCAGCGGGGACGAGAAAGGAACCTGCCATGTCCACTAGCGCTTTGAAGCTGGCCCGTGTGGCCGGTCTCGTCACCGTCCTCGCCATGGTGCCGGGGGTGGTTGCCAGGGCAGGCGACGACGACCGGCGCAGCGACCAGAACCAGCTCATCGGACGGGCCGTGCTGCCCGTCAACACCTATGACACGGAGAGTCCGCGGGCCGGCGACTTGTTCGAAGGTATGACCAATCCGCCGGTGACCTTCCCCCTGCCGGGTCAACCGGTGCAGGGCTTCTCTGCCATCGTCGAAGCTCGCCGCGGCCAGTGGTTGGCGATGCCGGACAACGGCTTCGGTGAGAAGGGCAACTCCCTCGACTTCCTCATCCGCGCCTACCACTTGCAGCTCGACTTCAAGACCGCTCACGGCGGCTCCGGGACGGTGACGGTCGGCGACTACATCTCCTTCCGCGACCCGGACCGCGTGATCGGCTTCCCGATCGTCAACGAGTCGACGTCGGAGCGACTGCTGACCGGCGGCGACATCGACCCCGAATCACTGCAGGTCGGCGTGAACGGCGACCTGTGGGTCGGCGACGAGTTCGGGCCGTGGATCCTCCACTTCGACGACGAAGGGGTGCTGCTCGAAGCACCGATCCCGCTGCCCGGCGACCTCAAGTCACCCCAGAACCCGTTCCTCGGTGGTGCCGCACCGACCGTGGAGCGCAGCCGTGGCATCGAGGCCTTGGGCGTCTCCGGTCGGTTCCTGTATCCGACGCTGGAAGGGGCCACCGTCGCCGACGTCACCGCCGATCCGAACCGGCGCCTGATGTTCGAGTACGACACGCACTTCGGCAGGTTCACCGGCCGCCGGTGGGTGTACCGGGTCAACCCGGCCACGGGGTTCGTTGCCGACATGGCACCGCTCGACCGTCGCCGGTTCGTGGTCATCGAGCGTGACAACGGCGTCATCCCTGCGGTGCAGCGCCGGGTGTACGTGGTCGATCTGCGTCAGGTCGGTGCCGATGGCAGCCTGGCGAAGCGGGAGGTGCTCGACCTGGCGGCTATCCCCGACCCGGACGGCGTGTCCCTGCCGCCGATCCACCCCGGCGACGTCGGCCTCGGCAACCCGTTCCGCGTCGTCTGCGAGTCGTCAGAGGCGATCCGGGTCGTGGGCAAGGACCGGGTCCTGGTCGGGTGCGACAACAACTTCCCGAACCGGGGTCGCAACCCCGTCCGGGCCGACGACAGCGAGTTCATCCTCGTGGAAGTGCCCGCCCTCCGTGATCGCTAGCCGGTCCTAGCGCAGTGCGGCGAGGCGTTCTTGCACGTCGCCGCGGGACAGTCGGGCCCGTGTCGTTGCTCTCACCTGCTGCGACACGGGCCCCACGACTGACGGATCGAGGGAGTCGTTGCCCATCGCGGCCAGGTCGGCCGCCGTCGGCTGGAACGTCGTCAGCTCGCAAGCCTGCGACCTCGCGCACGAGCGAGAGACGAGCGATCTGGCGCATCGGGAGGCTCGGCCCCAGCCGGGCGGCACGGCGAGCGACCGACATCGGTGCGCTGATGACACCAGGTCGGAGGCGCTCGGGCACGACGAGGTCGGCGTTCGTCGTCGAGTGGACACCACCGTCGATGTAGCGCTGGCTGCCGATGACGTGCGGCTCGAAGAAGCCCGGGATGGCGCAGGAGGCCTGCACGGCTTGGGCCGGTGTCGCCGTCGGGGCGCCCGCCCGACCGAACACCGTGCGCCTCCCGCTGTCCAGCTGGACGGCCACGATCCACAACGGTGCCGCCGGCCAGCGACAACATGGCAGTAATCCCATCAAGAACCTTCACCTTCTGTCGTCGCGGTCCGTTCGTTGCAGTGACGCGCATCGCTGCGACACCGAGCTCTCTCGATGAGCGCCGACGTCACCGCCGATCCGAACCGGCGCCTGATGTTCGAGTACGACACGCACTTCGGCAGGTCACCGGCCGCCGGTGGGTGTACCGGGTCAACCCGGCCACGGGGTTCGTTGCCGACATGGCACCGCTCGACCGTCGCCGGTTCGTGGTCATCGAGCGTGACAACGGCGTCATCCCTGCGGTGCAGCGCCGGGTGTACGTGGTCGATCTGCGTCAGGTCGGTGCCGATGGCAGCCTGGCGAAGCGGGAGGTGCTCGACCTGGCGGCTATCCCCGACCCGGACGGCGTGTCCCTGCCGCCGATCCACCCCGGCGACGTCGGCCTCGGCAACCCGTTCCGCGTCGTCTGCGAGTCGTCAGAGGCGATCCGGGTCGTGGGCAAGGACCGGGTCCTGGTCGGGTGCGACAACAACTTCCCGAACCGGGGTCGCAACCCCGTCCGGGCCGACGACAGCGAGTTCATCCTCGTGGAAGTGCCCGCCCTCCGTGATCGCTAGCCGGTCCTAGCGCAGTGCGGCGAGGCGTTCTTGCACGTCGCCGCGGGACAGTCGGGCCCGTGTCGTTGCTCTCACCTGCTGCGACACGGGCCCCACGACTGACGGATCGAGGGAGTCGTTGCCCATCGCGGCCAGGTCGGCCGCCGTCGGCTGGAACGTCGTCAGCTCGCAAGCCTGCGACGTCGCGCACGAGCGAGAGACGAGCGATCTGGCGCATCGGGAGGCTCGGCCCCAGCCGGGCGGCACGGCGAGCGACCGACATCGGTGCGCTGATGACACCAGGTCGGAGGCGCTCGGGCACGACGAGGTCGGCGTTGTTCGTCGAGTGGACACCACCGTCGATGTAGCGCTGGCTGCCGATGACGTGCGGCTCGAAGAAGCCCGGGATGGCGCAGGAGGCCTGCACGGCTTGGGCCGGTGTCGCCGTCGGGGCGCCCGCCCGACCGAACACCGTGCGCCTCCCGCTGTCCAGCTGGACGGCCACGATCCACAACGGTGCCGCCGGCCAGCGGCTCCCGTACAGGGCCTCGAAGGGCTAGGCGATGTGATCGGCCGGCAGCGTCGTCCCTATGGCGCTCAGCCCTCGTCGGCCAAGTAGCGAAGGACGGCCAACACGCGCCGGTGATCCTCGTCGGTGGCAGGCAGGTCGAGCTCGTCGTAGATGTGCGACGTGTGTTGGACGACGGCCCGCTCCGAAACGCACAGCGTCCGCGCGATGTACGCGTTCGTCCGACCCTCGGCCATCAGGGCGAGCACAACATTGCCCCGGTCCTTGCTTCCGACGGTGAGGGAGCCGTCGTCGCCGAAGGCGGTCACCGTCCAGGTTTTCCCGGTTGCGGACCGGATGCCCGGTCGATGCGAGGAGGTGGCGCTCGTTGCGGCGGGTGGCGACGACGTCGCCGACGTGGGCAGATCTTGCCCAGGTCCTAGGGACGGACTCCCTATTACGCTGTTATGCTACGTCGACCCGACCCGACGCCAGGCAGCGATCTACTCGATACGCAGGCCGGATATCGCCCGGCTGATGACCAGCTGCTGGATCTCGCTCGTGCCTTCGAAGATCGTGTGGATCTTGGCGTCGCGGTGCCAGCGCTCGACGGGGTACTCACGCGTGTAGCCGTAGCCGCCGAGGATCTGGATGGCGTCCTCGGTCACCCACACGGCGACCTCACTGGCCTTGTACTTGCTCATCGAGCCCTCGGCGTTGACGTAGCCCCCGTTGCGGGCCAGCCACGCCGCTCGCCAGATCAGCAGCCGTGACGCATCGATCTCAGTGATCATGTTGGCCAGCTTGAAGGCGATGGCCTGGTTCATGATGATCGGCCGACCGAACGCCTTGCGCTCCTTGGCGTACTCGAGGGCGTACTCGTACGCCGCCCGGGCGATGCCCAGCGCCTGGGCGCCGACCGTCGGGCGCGTCGCCTCGAACGTCGACATCGCCGGCTGCTTCTCGCCCGAGTGCCCCCGCTCGCGGGCGCGGGCCAGCTTGGCCTCCAACTTCTCGCGTCCGCCGAGGAGGCAGCTCCCCGGTACCCGCACGTCGTCGAGCACGACCTCGGCAGTGTGCGAGGCGCGGATGCCGTGCTTCAGGTACTTCTGGCCCTGGGTGAGGCCCGGCGTGCCCGGCGGGACGACGAACGACGCCTGCCCCCGGCCCTTGAGCTCGGGGTCGACGGCGGCCACGACGACGTGGACGTCGGCGATGCCACCGTTGGTGATCCACGCCTTGGTGCCGTTGAGCACCCACTCATCGGTGGCCTCGTCGTAGACGGCGCGCGTGCGCAGGCTGGATACGTCCGACCCGGCATCCGGCTCGCTGACGCAGAACGCGCCGAGCTGCACCTTGTCGGGCGTGCCGTAGCACTGGGGCACCCACTCCATGACCTGCTCGGGCGTCCCGTTGCCGGCGATCCCGGCGGCCGCCAGTCCCGAGCCCATGATCGCCATGCCGATGCCGGCGTCACCCCAGAACAGCTCCTCGACGGCGACGGGCAAGGTGAGCCCCGTGTTGTCGCCCATCGCGTTCATCAGGAAGTCGACGCTGTACAGACCGATCTGCGCTGCCTCCTGGACGACGGGCCAGGGGAACTCCTCGCGCTCGTCCCACTCGTGAGCGGCCGGGCGCACAACGCTCTCGGCGAAGTCGTGCACCCACTTCTGGATCTGCAGCTGGTCCTCGTCGAGCGCCAGTGAGAAGGTCGTCATGCCCCTAAGTTACCACACGGTAACAACGCTGTCTACCCGTGGGTAACTTAGAGGGACGCCGATCCAGGCGCGGAGGATCAGTCGGCGGCGGCGCTCGCCTGGCGCGCCGCGTCGGCCTCGCTGGTGGCGCCGTCCGTCGACAGCTCACCACCCGAGCTCTCGAGGTGGGCTCGGACGAACCAGTGGAAGAGCTCCAACTGCGCGGCCTGGGCGATGAGCATGTCCTGCGTCACCGGGTCGGGGTCGTCGGTGGCGTCGATTGCCTTGCGATGGTCCTCGATCACGCCGCGGTAGACCACCTCGAGCGCACCGAGGTGAGCGATCGCCCCGTCCCGTCCGAGCGAGTAGTCCTCCCAGCTGCGGGAGGCGACGAGGGCGCCGGGCGTGCCGACGGGCGACACGCCGAGGGTGGCGATGCGTTCCGCTGTCACATCGACCATCGCACGGACGGCGTCGACCTGCGGGTCGAGCATCTCGTGGACGGCGATGAAGTGCGGCCCAACCACATTCCAGTGGACGTGCTTGAGGGTCAGCGCGAGGTCGTTGAGCGCGTTCAGTCGATCCTGCAGGATGCCGGCGACCTTCGTGCCCGCAGCGGCGGACATGGTGGGCACGGTGAAACGGGCGGTGGCTGGCTTCTTGGGCATGCCCCTTCCGCTACCCCGGACAGGGGGATCGAGAAACGGCGCGCTGACCGCTACAGCGCCAGGAGCTGCGGCGCGATCGTCTCGTAGATCAGCTTCGCTCCGGGGCGGTGCGGGTGGACCCCGTCCCAACGCATGGCCAGATCGGTGGCGATGGCCGAATCGGCGCACCACTCGTCCGGTCCCTCGACAAAGGTCACCCAGCCGGGATTCGTCGCGGCGACCCCGGCGAGCACGGAGTTGAGGTGCTCCACTCGGGCGTCGTCGGCCCGCTCCGGCAGCGGCGGCACGCCGGCCTGCGGCACGTCCTGCGGGCGCATGCACGCCACCTCGAGCAAGCCGATCTTCGTCGCCCCGGCTCCCTGCAGCGACTCGATGCCCTCCTGCACCCGTGACGTGAAGTGTGCCTCCCACTCGGGGCTGGCGAAGCGCAGCACCGTGCCGTCGGCCGTGCGGTGGTCGAAGACGTCCCACCCGCCAACGACGACGAGCGCCAGGTAGTCGCCCGAGTCACGCACCGACTCGGCCCACTCGTCCTGCCAGCCCTCGCAGAAGTCGAAGGACAGTGTGAACGTGGGGTGCGCCGTGAGGGGGCTGCCGCTGTCGTACACGCTGCAGCCGAGGATGCCGCCGTTGGTCACGTCGAAGGTGCCGTCGAGGCCGTCGGGCAGGTTGCTGGCCAGGGCGTCGCCCACCGAGTCGCCGACGATCGTCAGCCCGATCGGCAGTGCCGCGGGTGCCGCGGTCAGGGTCGGCGCGACCGTCTCGACGACCGCCGATCCGGCAGCCGGCTGGGCGGCGGCCGGCGGTGGAACGGTCGCCTCGGTCGGCAGCTCGAACGTCGCGTCACCACCGACGGCCGGATCGTCGGCGTCGACCGACACGAGCACGGCGACGAACACCGCCACCCCGGCGACCGGCGCCAGCAGCAGGCGCCGACCCCTGGTCGGCCCGACCCGGCGCCACCAGCGCTCGAGGCCGCCCTCGCGGACCGGGCGCTCGATGAAGCGGTACGAGATCTCGGCGACGACGGCGGTGACGAGCAGCGCCGGCAACAGCTTGACGACCGACCCGTCGATGGCCCCCATGAAGATGAAGATCGGCCAGTGCCACAGGTAGAGGCCGTAGCTGCGTTGGCCGACGAGCACGAACGGCCTCCACCCGAGCACGCGCCGCATCCGCCGTGCCGCAGGGTGGACGGCCGTCAGCACGGCGACGAGCGACAGGATCGAGATGACCGCCAACGCCCACTGGTAGACGTACCCGTCGGTCAGGGTCGTCACGGCGGCGAGCCAGGCCAGGCCGATGAGCGCCAGCAGCCCGGTCAGGTCGAGGGCCGTGCCGACCTGCGGGCGCCAGGTACGGCGTGCCGAACGCCACGGCCGCCACACGAACGCCGCAGCGACGCCGAGCAGCAGCCCGCTCGATCGCGTGACAGTCGACAGGTAGAGGAAGTTGGTCCGCTCGACGTCGCCGAACAGGGGGCCGGGGCCCGTCACCTGGATCAGGAAGGTCACGGCCATGACGGTCACCGCCAGCCCGGCGAGCAGGCGGGCACAGCCGACGGGGGTGATCCGGCGCCGCATCAGCAGCAGGAACGCGAGCGGCCACAGCAGGTAGAACTGCTCCTCGATCCCGAGGCTCCACAGGTGTCGCAGCAGCGGCGCCGTGTCGGCGTAGTAGGGCACATCGCCGAAGATCTGGCCCCAGTTGCCGGCGTAGAAGGTGGCCCACGGCAGGTCGGTACGCAGCTGCGTCAACTGCGTGCCGTCGCCACCGATGACCGAGATGATCGAGACGACGACGAGCATCACGATCAGCGCCGGCAGCAGACGGCGGGCGCGGCGCAACCAGAACTGGCCGAGCTCGACGTGGCCGCTGCGCGCTCGCTCCTCGAGCAGCAGGGTGGTGATCAGGAACCCGGAGAGAACGAAGAACACCTCGAGACTGACGTAGCCGCCGTGCATCCACGAGAAGCCGGCGTGGTACGCCATGACGACGAACAGCCAGATGGCGCGCAGGCCGTCGAGGCCCGGCTGGTAGCCCATCCGCCGAGACGAGCGGCGCGGAGCGTCCGGGTCGAACTGCCGCTCACCCCACTGCGGCCACGCCAGCTGGCGGGTGACCGCGGACGAGGCGACAGCTCCGTCCGGCATGGAGGAGGAAGCGTAAGGACCCGCTGGCATGTTTCGAACTGATGACGATCGGCGTGCGATCGATTGACGATCGCGATCGTGTCACCGCCGAACGGTCGTACCGGTGATGCTCGTCTCGACGATCCAACCGTCCTCGTTGAGCTGGTCGCGGATGCGATCCGCGGCGGCGTAGTCGCCCGCCGCCCGGGCGGCGTCCAGCTCGCCGGCGCGGGCCGACACGTCGTCGGGCACGGACCCGCCCGACCGCAGCTCCAACCCCAGCGTCGCCACCACCTCCCGCACCGTCGCCACCAGCGCACGTGCCGCGGGGTCGGCCCGGTCGAGCGCGCCGTTGGCCCGCCGGACGGTGTCGAACACGAGCGCCATCGCCGTTGGCGTGTCGAGGTCGTCGTCCATCGCCGTGGCGAACGCCTCGATCAAGACCGGGTCGGTGTCGTCACGCCCGGTCGGGCCGACCGAGGCGCTGCGGGCGGCGAAGGCGTCGAGGCCGGCGAGCGCCTGCTCGGCCGCCCGCAGGTTGTCACCAGTGATCGTGATCGGGCTGCGGTAATGGCTCTGCAGGAGCAGGAGGCGGTAGGCGCGGCTGTCGAACTGCTCGAGGAGATCGAGCAGGTTGTGCACGTTGCCGAGGCTCTTGGACATCTTCTCGCCCTCGGCATCGACGATGAAGCCGTGGTGCATCCAGTGGTTGGCGAACCGCTTGCCGAGGGCGACGGCCTGCGCCCGCTCGTTCTCGTGGTGCGGGAAGCGGAGGTCCATCCCGCCGCAGTGCAGGTCAAAGCCCTCACCAAGCAGGTCCAGGCTCATCACCACGCACTCGCTGTGCCAACCGGGGCGGCCGTCACCCCACGGCGACGGCCACGACGGCTCGCCCGGCTTGGCCAGCTTCCAGAGCACGAAGTCGGCGGGGTGCCGCTTGTGCTCGGCGCCGACGACGGCACGGTCGCCGCCGCCGGCGACCAGGTCGTCGAGGTCCTGGTGGGCCAGCAAGCCGTAGTCGGGCACCGCGTCGACGGCCAGGTACACGCCGTCGGCCGTCTCGTAGGCCTTGTCGGCGGCGACCAGTTGCCCGATCATCGCCACCATGTCGTCGACGTAGGCCGTGGCGTGCGGCGTGGCATCGGGCCGGGCGACGTTGATCCCGTCCATCGCCTGGAACCAGACCCGCTCGCAACGCTCCGTGATCTCCTGCCACGGCCGGTCCTCGCGGTTGGCCCGATCGATGATGGCGTCGTCGATGTCGGTGACGTTGGAGACCAGCCGGACGCGCAGGCCCTGCCATCGCAAGTAGCGGACGAGCACGTCGTACTCCATGGTGGCTCGCCCGTGGCCGATGTGCGGCGGGCCGTACACCGTCGGCCCGCACAGGTAGATCCCGACCTCGCCGGGCTGGCGCATGGCCAGCGGTCGGATCTGGCGCGTGGCGGTGTCGTACAGCCGCAGCATCGGCGACGAACACTACGGCTCGCCGCCTTCCAGCCCCTCGGAAGTTGGCCGCTCACGTGGCTGCCTGTTCGCTCGCCCACTCAGGCTGCTGCGTGTGCGGTCGCCCCGGACGCTCGCTCACGTGGCTGCCTGTTCGCTCGCCCACTCAGGCTGCTGCGTGTGCGTTCGCCCCGGACGCTCGCTCACGTGGCTGATGTTCGCTCGCTCACTCAGGCTGCTGCGTGTGCGTTCGCCCCGGACGCTCGCTCACGTGGCTGACTGTTCGCTCGCTCACTCAGGCTGCTGCGTGTGCGTTCGCCCCGGACGCTCGCTCACGTACGGTCGCCCGGCGTGGGACGAGGAGCGTGGGGTTGGCTGGTGCTGTCGGCGGCGGCCGTCGGCGCGCTCGCCGGCCTGCTGGCGTCGGCATTCCGCAACACGCTGAACGCGGCGTCTGGTTGGCGCGACGATCTCCTCGGTTGGGCCGACGGGCTCGGCGCGCCCGGTGCGCTGGTCGTCGTCGTCGTGATCGCCGTCGCCGTCGCCACGTCGGTGTGGCTGGTCCGCCGGTTCGCCCCGCGTGCCGCCGGCAGCGGGATCCCCGACGTCGAGCGCGTCCTCTTGCACGAGTCTGCGGCTCCTCGGCCGATGGCGCTGCCGATCAAGTTCGTGTCGGGCACGTTGTCGATCGGCGGCGGGCTGGCCCTCGGACGGGAGGGACCGACGGTGCAGATGGGCGGCGTGGTCGGGCAGGTGGCGGGCGGACTCGGCCGCCGGATGCCCGAGCGTGAGCTGTTGATGACCGCCGGTGCAGCCGCCGGGCTGGCCGCCGCGTTCAACGCGCCGCTGGCGGGAGTCCTGTTCGTCGTCGAGGAGCTGCTGCACCGGTTCTCGACCCGGCTGCTCGCCGCCGCCCTCGTCGCTTCGGCGACGTCGATCGCCGTGCTGCGGGCGTGGCTCGGCTCCGACCTCGACCTGCCCGTCCCGGCGTTCGATCCCCAGCCGTCGTGGAGCCTCGTCGCGTTCGCCCTCGTCGGAGTGGTCGCCGGTCTCGTCGGCGTCGCCTTCAACCGTGGCCTGCTGCGATCGATCGACGCGCTCGAGCGGATCCGGCGGCTCTCCCCCGTCACCGTCGCCGCGCTGGTCGGCGCCGCCGTCGGCCTCGTGGCCTTGCGCTTCCCCAACGTGGTCGGCAGCGGCTACCCGCTGGCCCAGGACGCCTTGACCGGCAATCCGGCCGTAGCCGCCATGGTGGCGATCGTCGCCGCTCGGTTCGCGCTGACGATCGCCTCGTACGGCATCGGCGCGGCGGGCGGCCTGTTCGCCCCGCTGCTCGTCATCGGCGCCGAGCTCGGGCGCCTCGGGGGCGACGCCGCCCACGAGATCGCTCCCGGCGCCGTCCCTGATGCGGCTGCGCTGACCGTCGCCGGCATGGCTGCGGTCCTCGTCGGCTCGGTGCGGGCGCCGCTGACCGCTGTCGTGCTGATCCTCGAGATGACGGGGGCGTTCAGCCTGCTGCTGCCGACGTTGGTCGCCTGCGCGACGGCGTACGTGGTGCCGACCATCCTCGGGGACGATCCCATCTACGACGCCCTGCGCACGCGCCGACCGCGCACCCGCGCCGAGCCCGATCGGGCCGCCTGACCACCCGTATCCTTCCCGGGTGCCCACGGTTCCCGACAAGCCCACACTCGACGGGATCGAGGCGCGCTGGATCGAGCGGTGGGAATCCGACGGCACCTACCGCTTCCGCCGCCCACCCGAGCGGTCCATGGTGTTCTCCATCGACACGCCGCCGCCGACGGTGTCCGGGTCGATCCACGTCGGCAACCTCTTCGGGTACGCCCAGACGGACGCCATCGCCCGGTACCACCGGATGCGCGGCGCGCACGTCTTCTACCCGATCGGCTGGGACGACAACGGCCTGGCGACCGAGCGCCGCGTCCAGAACTTCTACGCCGTGCGCTGCGACCCGAGCCAGCAGTACCAGGCCGACTTCGTCCCGCCGTTCCACGGTGACGCACCGTCGGGCACGCACGAGCTGCCGGTGTCGAGACCGAACTTCGTGCAGCTGTGCCACGAGTTGACCGCCACGGACGAGACCGTCTTCGAGACGATGTTCCGGCGACTCGGCGTGTCGCTCGACTGGTCGCTGCTGTACACGACCGTCGGCGACTCCAGCCGCCGCGTCAGTCAGGCCGCCTTCCTCCACAACCTCGCCCGCGGCGAGGCCTACAGCGCCGAGGCGCCGACCGTCTGGGACGTCGACGACCGCACCGCAGTCGCCCAGGCCGAGATCGAGGACCGCGAGCAACCGGGCGCCTACCACCTCATCGCCTTCCGCGGGCCGGACGGCGACGTGCTGATCGACACGACGCGACCCGAGCTGCTCGTGAGCTGCGTGGCGATGGTCGCCCACCCCGACGACGAGCGCTACCAGGCGCTGGTCGGATCGACCGTACGCACGCCGCTGTACGACGTCGAGGTCCCCGTGGTCGCCCACCCGCTGGCCCAGCCGGACAAGGGCACCGGGATCGCGATGGTCTGCACGTTCGGCGACACGACGGACGTCACGTGGTGGCGGGAGCTCGATCTACCGACGCGCAATGTGATCGGTCGCGACGGGCGGTTGGCGGCGGCGACGCCGGCATGGATCGACGGCGACCGAGCGGTCGCGTCGTACGAGCCG
Source organism: uncultured Acidimicrobiia bacterium (assembly GCA_963844175.1). GTDB lineage: Bacteria > Actinomycetota > Acidimicrobiia > Acidimicrobiales > Ilumatobacteraceae > JALZMG01. The sequence goes on along the minus strand of CAWJNE010000027.1, from coordinate 124,492 downwards.
CTGGCCGGCAAGACGGTCAAGCAGGCGCAGGCGGCCGTCGTCGAGCTGTTGCGCAGCTCCGGCGACCTGCGCGGGGAGCCCCGCCCGATCACCCACCCCGTGAAGTTCTACGAGCGCGGCCGCCGACCGCTGGAGATCGTCACCAGCCGGCAGTGGTACATCCGCAATGGCGGGCGCGACGCCACCATCCGCGAGGCCATGCTCACCCGCGGCAAGGAGCTGGCCTGGTACCCGGACCACATGCGCCACCGCTACGACCACTGGGTCGAGGGGCTCAACGGCGACTGGCTGATCAGCCGGCAACGGTTCTTCGGCGTCCCGATCCCCCTGTGGTACCCCGTCGGCGACGACGGCGTGGCCGACCGCGACCGTCCGATCGCACCGAGCGACGACGCGCTTCCGATCGACCCATCCGTGGACGTGCCGCCCGGTTACCGCCCCGAACAGCGCGGCGCCCCCGGCGGCTTCGTCGGCGACCCCGACATCATGGACACCTGGGCCACGTCGTCGCTGACGCCACAGATCGGCGGCCGCTGGCTCGACGACCCGGAGCTGTTCGAGCTGGTGTTCCCGATGGACGTCCGGCCCCAGGGCCCGGAGATCATCCGCACCTGGCTGTTCTCCACCGTCGTGCGCTCGCACTACGAGTACGGCGTGCTGCCGTGGGCGAACACGGCCATCAACGGCTGGATCCTCGACCCCGATCGCAAGAAGATGTCGAAGTCGAAGGGCAACGTCGTGACACCGCTGTCGCTGTTCGACACGTACGGCACGGACGCCTTCCGCTACTGGGCGATCTCGGCTCGGCCGGGTGTCGACACGGTGGTCAGCGAGGACCAGATGAAGGTCGGTCGCCGGTTGGCCACCAAGCTGCTCAACGTCACGAAGTTCGTCCTCGGCATGGATGCCCCCGCGGGCGAGGTCGACCAGCCGGCCGACCCGGTCGACCGGGCGATGCTCGAACGACTCGACGCCGTCGTTGCTGATGCAACCACCGCCTTCGACGGCTTCGACTACGCCCGGGCGCTGGAGCGGGTCGAGGAGTTCTTCTGGTGGTTCTGCGACGATTACGTCGAGCTCGTCAAGGGACGCGCCTATGGCGGACGAGGCGACGATGCAGCGGCATCGGCGCGGTGGGCGCTGCGCCACGCCCTCGACGTCCAGCTCCGCCTGTTCGCCCCAGCGCTGCCCTTCGCCACCGAGGAGGCGTGGAGCTGGTGGCATGACGGCAGCGTCCACGTCGCGTCGTGGCCGACCAGGCTCGAGCTCGACGACACCGGTCCGTTGCCGGACCTCGCCGCCATCAGTGAGGTCCTGGTCGCCGTCCGGCGGGCGAAGACCGAGGCCAAGTCGAGTCAGCGGGCTCCGGTGTCCCGGCTCACCGTCCGCGCCCCGGAGGCCGCGCTGCTCGTCGCCGCGCAGCCCGACCTCATCGACACGCTGACCGTCGGCGAGCTCGTCCTCGAGCCACGCGACGGCGCGGTCGAGGTGACGGTCGAGCTCGGCTGAGTCGACGAGTCCCGTCGCGGCTGCGGCCGCCCCGCGCATCGTCCCTGCTCTGACGCTTGATCGCGGTCCGCGGTTGGGTACTGTGTGCTCGCCTCGAGCGGCGAGGCGTCGAGGTCGAAGTTGGGAGAGATGACCGGAATCCTCCGTGATCACAGCGAGGGACGACCCGCGTCGTCGCGCCCACTGCGAGTCCCGAACTTCGGACCGCGCCAACCCGCGTATCGCGGGCGCGCCCGCCGACCGCCTCCGGGTCCCTGGCTGCTCGTCGCGCTCGTCGTCGTCCTCGCCGCCGTCGGCGGCTTCTTCGCCTTCCGCGCGGTATCCGGCGATGAATCGATGACCGCCACGTTCGCCACGCCGGTGGGTGGCGGCCCGCTCGTCAGCGCGCCCGATCAGGTCACGCCGACCGTGGCCGGCTCGGTCAGCGAACTGCGCGGGCTGACCGACGGGGCGGTGTCCCTGACGGCCAACGGCCAACCCGTCCCGCTGGACGCCGGTGGCGGGTTCAGCCTCTACCTCCTGCCCGAGTGGACCGAGGTGCGCCTCGTCGCCGCCGACAGCGCCGGCGTGCAGAGCGAGACCGTCGTTGCGGTCACGCCGACCCCGGCGCCGGCCGAGCACCCGGCAACTGCCGCCGTGCACGTCGCCTCGCCGGATTGGAACAACCCCGTCGTCCACCAGCAGGTCCTCGATCTGATCGCCACCGGCCGCATCAACGCCGTCCAACTGGACGTCAAGAACGAATCGGGTGAGGTGGGGTACGCCAGCACCGTGCCGCTCGCCGTCACCACGGGCGCGGCCAAGGCCCACTATGACGCCCGGCAGGCGATCGACGAGTTGCACGGTCTCGGCGTGCGCGTGATCGGTCGCGTCGTCAACTTCCTAGACCCGACGCTGGCCAGCTGGGCGCTGCAGAACGGCCGATCGGACATGATCGTGCTCGACGCCGCCGGCGCGCCGCTGGCCAACAACTACGGAGCCGCGGCGTTCACCAACTTCGCCAGCCCGGAGGTTCGCCAGTACCAAGTCGAGCTGGCACGAGAGGCGATCGGCCTCGGCTTCGACGAGATCCTCTACGACTACGTGCGCCGACCCGAGGGTGACGTGTCGACGATGCAGTTCCCGGGCCTGGCCGGCCCGCCGGATGTGTCCGTCGCCCGCTTCGTCGCCGAGACCAAGGCGGCCATCGGCGCCGCGCCGCTCGGCATCTCGGTCTTCGGCATCTCGGCGTCGCGACCCGAACCGACGGCCCAGGACATGGAGCTGCTGGCGCCGAACGTCGACTACATCGCCCCGATGGTGTACCCGTCGCTGTGGACATCGGGTGAGTACAACGTCGCCGACCCCACCGGGCAGCCCGGTGAGATCGTCGCCGCCTCGCTCGCTGACTTCCAGCGTGTGATCGCCGGCAGCGGCGCGGCGATCGTGCCGTGGCTGCAGGACTTCAACGGGTACGGCGCGCCGCAGATCCAAGCCCAGATCGAGGCCGCCCGCGGCGCCGGAGCGGCCGGCTTCATGATGTGGAACGCCGAGTCGACCTACGTCGTCGACGGCCTTCCGGCCGGGCCGTAACGGTAGAACTCGACCGGTTCCGGCGGCAGCGGATCGCCGCCGATGATCGCGTCAGCCGCCTTCTCGGCCAGCATCATCACCGGGGCGTAGATGTTGCCGTTGGTGACGTAGGGCATCGACGACGCGTCGACCACGCGCACACCGCGCAGTCCGTGGACCCGCATCGTGTCGGGGTCGATGACCGCCTCGTCGTCGACGCCCATGCGACACGTGCACGAGGGGTGCAGCGCGGTCTCGGCGTCGCGGGCCACCCAGTCAAGGATCTCGTCGTCGGACTGGACCGCCGGGCCGGGTGACAGCTCGCCGCCGTCGAACGGGGAGAAGGCCGGCTGGTCGAGCAGGCGGCGGGTGTGGCGGATCGCTTCCACCCACTCCCGCCGATCCTGCGCCGTCGACAGGTAGTTGAACCGCAACGCCGGGTGCTCGCGAGGGTCCGTCGAGCGGATCAGGACCGTTCCCCGCGCGTCGGAGTACATCGGCCCCACGTGCACCTGGTAGCCGTGCTCGGCGGCCGGTTTCGACCCGTCGTAGCGGACAGCGATGGGGAGGAAGTGGAACATCAGGTTCGGGTAGGCGACCTCGTCGTTGCTGCGCATGAAGCCGCCGGCCTCGAAGTGGTTGGACGCCCCGGGACCGCGACGGGCCAGCCAGCGCATTCCGATCCACGGCCAGTGCCGCCACTTCAGCGACGGGTTGAGGGACACCGGCTGTGTGCTGGCGTGCTGGACGTAGACCTCGAGGTGGTCCTGCAGGCTGCGACCGACGCCGGGCAGGTGGTGGCGCACGTCGACGCCGACCGACCGGAGGTGGCGCTCGTCGCCGATGCCGGAGAGCTGCAGCAGCTGCGGGGAGTTGAACGCACCACCACAGAGGATCACCTCGCCCGCGGTCACGCGCTCGTGCCGGCGACCCGGTCGCTGGTAGTCGACGCCGGTGACTCGATCCCCATCGAGGACCAGGCCGGTGACGAAGGCGCGTGTCACCACGTCGAGGTTCGGTCGCCACCGCACGGGGTGGAGGTAGGCCCGCGAGGCGCTGAGCCGGCGCCCGCGGTGCAGGTTGCGATCGAACGGCGCGAAACCCTCCTGCCGGTACCCGTTGACGTCCGAGGTGAGGTGCTCGCCGGCCTGCTGCACCGCCTCGAAGAACGCCTCGAAGAGCGGCGTCTTCGCCGGTCCACGTTCCAGCACCAGCGGGCCGCCGTGGCCCCGGAACGGATCGTCGGCGGCGGCGGCCAGGCAATCCTCCATCCGGCGGAAATACGGCAGGCAGTGGGCGTGGTCCCACCGGGCCATGCCGGGATCGGCCGCCCACCGCTCGAAGTCGAGCGGGTTGCCGCGTTGGAAGATCATCCCGTTGATGCTCGACGAGCCGCCGAGGACCTTGCCACGAGCGTGCGCCACTCGCCGCTCGGCGAGGTGCGGCTCGGGCTCCGACTCGTAGCGCCAGTCGTAGAGCCGCCTGCCGCTCGGGAACATCAGCGCCGCCGGCATCTGGATGAAGACGTCCCAACGGTGATCGGGCCGGCCGGCCTCGAGGACCAGCACACGCGTCGACGGGTCGTCGCTCAGCCGGTTGGCCAGCACGGACCCGGCCGAGCCGCCGCCGACGATCACGACGTCGTACATCGCCGCCATCATGGCCATCATTGCGTTCCCCGGCCACGCAGGCCGTTGCTTGCCCGCTCCCTCGCTGGCGCTCGGTCGCTCGCATCGGATGCCGGGCTGACCGCCACGCCGGCCGTGACGGACGCCGCAGGCCGCCGGTTCCCGAGCCCAACTCTCCGGTAACTTCGGCGCCTCATGGGCGGGCGAGATCGAGCTCCGGACGGCGGCCGGACGTGGCCCGAACGCGTCGCCATCGCCTTCACGGTCACCGCAGCCGTGATCTCCTTCCTGGCCGCCGGCGGGCTGGCCGGCGCGTACATGCTCTGGCGCAACCGCGACACCGTCGAGATCACCAACCCGGCCGCGGCGGCCGCCGGCGAGGCGGCCGCCGGCGAGGCGGTCGCCCCGCTCTCGACGGCGACGGTCCCGCCGACGACCGCCCCTGAGGGCACGCAGCCGGACGGCTCGACCGCACCGACGACGGCGGCTCCAGCCACGACCACGCCGCCGACGTTCCCGCCCGCCGATCCGACGGCCAAGAACTTCCTCATCACCGGGGCCGACAACGGCGCCTGCATCGACCCGAACTCGCCGTACGCGGCGGCCTTCGGGACCGAAGGCGAGGACCGCGTCGGCGAGCGCAGCGACACGATCATGGTGTTCCGCGTCGACCCCGCCGCCTCGCGCGTCGCCGTGCTGTCCTTCCCTCGCGACCTCTACGTCACGATCGCCGGCAGCGACAACCGGGCGCGCATCAACTCCGCCTACCGGCGCGACGAGCCGCAGCTGCTGATCAACACGATCTACGAGAACTTCTTCGTCGGCATCGACCACTTCATCCAGGTCGACTTCTGCACCTTCAAGACCCTCGTCGACGCCGTCGGGGGCGTCGCTGTGCCGTTCGAGTACCCGGCGCGGGACGAGGGCTCGGGGCTCGAGGTGCTGCAGCCCGGTTGCTTCACGTTCAACGGCGACCACGCTCTCGCCTACGTGCGCTCGCGCCACTACGAGTACGAGGACCCGCCGGGCTCCGGAAACTGGGAACGGGACGTCACTTCGGATCTCGGGCGCATCTCCCGTCAGCAGGACTTCCTGCGCCGCACGCTGGCCAGCGTGCTGTCCAAGGGCCTGCTCGACCCGGGCGTCGCCCGCGGCCTGATCGAGAGCGCGACGGGCGGGAACGTCGTGACCGACCCAGGCCTGTCGGTGGCCAAGTTGATGGAGTTCGCCGGCGTGATGCGCGACGTCCAGCCGGGCGGGATCCCGACCTACCAGATCGAGGCCGTCGGCCGCGAGACCAGTAGCGGGGCCGACGTCCTAGAGCCGCAGCTCGACGGCGACAACATGCAAGCGGTGCTGGCGATGTTCCGCGGCGAGACATCCCTCGCCGAGGCGCCGGTGCAGGAATTTGCCGCCACGACCCTCCCGGCCACGCGACCCGGCGCCGAGGAGCCGGAGGCAAGCGTCGAGACGGCGGCGACCGAGGTCGAAACGACCGTCCGAGGCCCTGCCGCCCGCAGACGCTCCCGAGGAGAACACCTTCGGCATCGTCCCGCCGCGCGACGTCACCTGCTGAGCTCCTTCTCGAGGAGCTCAGTGCAGGACGCGGGCGACGGCGTCGGCGGCGGCCGTCGGGCCGGTCACCGTCGTCATCGCCGCACCGACGGCGCGCGCCAATGCTGTTGCGTCGTCGGCGTCGTCAGCGGGTGCGATGATCGCCAGCTCGTCGAGGGCGGCCGCGGCGTGCACGACGTCGCCGGACTCGGTGGCCCGGCAGTCCGACAGCAGGATCGCCAGCTTCCGCCCGGCCGTGGACCGACCGAGCTGACGGCCGGCGACGGTCAGCGCGCCAGCCAGGTCCGTGGTGCCGTGGCCACGCAAGGACAGCACCCCGTCGACGACGATCTCGGCCGGCACCACCACGTCCTGCGGCTTGACGACCACGGACTCCTTGGCGAACGAGATCACGCTGAAGTCCTCGGTCGCCCGCAACGCCACCGCCGCCGCCGTGACCGCGCTCGTCGCCAGTGGTGCGCCGCCCATCGAGCCGCTGCGATCGACGAGCAGGCAGACGGCCGTCCGCGGCTGGACCCACCGCCGGACCCGCAGCCGTTCGGGATCGAGGGCCGCGCCCGCTGCACGCGACTCGACGATCGCCTCGGTGCTGGCGTCGAGGTCGAGGTCGCCGGCCGTCGGCTCATAGGGCGCGGCCTCGATCCGGCCCGTGCCGCGCCGCCGGCTCGGACCGCGCCGGGCGACGTCGAGAACGAGCCGTCCGGCGAGCCGCCGGGCGAGGTCGCGCAGCCGGGCGTCCGTCGCCCGGGTCATGTCGGCCAGCATCGCCAGTGCGTCGTCGGCGTCGGTTGCCATGGCCTCGTCGAACGCCGACTCGTCGAGCTCACCCACCGTCGGCGACACCTCCTCGAACCCGGGCCGGCGAGCGAGCTCACGCCGAGACGTCGTCGAACGCTGGGCGGCGGCGATCGCATCCGCGGCCGCCGTCCCTTCCTTCAGGACCGGGAGGCCCCCGTCGGGGCCGAGGCTTTTCCCGTCGACCCGCCGTCGCCGTCGGCCTGCACCCCGCTGGCACCGAACACGGCGTGCCACAGCTCGGTGATGATCTCCTCGGTCGTGCGCATCGAGCCCTCGCGCAGCCGCACCCGACCCGACAGTGCCACGAGCACGGCATCGAGCCCGACGCCGTCGCTCTCCGGTGGGCCACCGCGGAGCTCGGCCAGGGCCATGACGACGGCGGTGGCGTCGAGCGCGCCGCGCACCGACGACCCGACTCGCAGGTCCGGGTGGTCGCGGGTCCGGCGGACCAGGTCGACCACTCGCTCGACCCACGACGGCGCGGCGCCGGGGCTGGAGCGAGCCACGATCGCCGCCTCCTCCGGTGCCGACTGGTAGTCGACGGCGAGCCGGCACACACGGTCGTACACGGCGCTGGAGATGCGCGCCGTGCCGACGGCATCGAACGGGTTCATCGCCGCGACGAGCCGGAATCCGGCATCGGCGACGATCCGCCCGAGGCGCGGCACGTGCAGCTCGCGCTCGCTCATCACCGTGATCAACACGTTGAGCGTCTCCTCCGGCACCCGGTTGAGCTCTTCGACGTAGAGCAGCGCGCCGTCGCGCATGGCCGTGATGAGCGGACCGTCGACGAACACGTCGGGGTCGTAGCCGTCGACGAGGACCCGCGCGGGGTCGAAGTGACCGACGAGGCGGGCCGGCGTCAGCTCGGCGTTGCCCTCGACGAACTCGAACCCGACGTGCAACTCGTCGGCGACCGCCCGCAGCAGCGTCGACTTGCCCGTGCCGGGCGGGCCCTCGATCACGATGTGCCGGCCGGCCTCCAGCGCGGCGAGCACCAGCTCGAGCTCGCGCCGGCGACCGACCAACTGGCCGGTCAGGCGCTCGAGGACCGAGCGGACGTCGTGCATAGGGGGCGGCGCGCCGAACGTCAGGTGTAGACCATCACCCCGCGGATGTTGTTGCCGGCACGCATGTCGTCGTAGCCGTCGTTGACGCCGTCGAGGTCGTACGTCTTCGTGACGAGCCCGTCGAGATCGAGCTGGCCGTCGCGCCACAGCTCGAGCAGCTTGGGGATGTCGGCGCGGGGGTTGGCCGAGCCGAACAGCGAGCCGACGACCTGCTTCTCCATCAGCGTGAGGTCGAGCAGGCTGACGTTGGCCGACATCTCCAGCGCCGGGTGGATGTTGGTCACGACGACACGTCCCCGCTTGGCCGTGATGGCCAGCGCTCCGGCGAGCAGCTCACCGGAGCCGACGCCCATGGTCATGATCGTCTTGTTGGCCATCCGCCCCCACGACGCTTCGGTGATCGCCGGCAGCGCGTCGTCCAGCGAGGCAGCGGTGTGGGTGGCGCCGAACTCCATCGCCTTCTCGCGCTTGTTCTCCAACGGGTCGATGGCCCAGATCTGCTTGGCGCCGGCCAGCTTGGCGCCCTGGATGGCGTTGGCCCCGATGCCGCCGACGCCGACCACGGCCACGACGTCGCCCGGGGTCACCTCGGCGGCGTAGACGGCCGATCCCCATCCGGTCACCACGCCGCAACCGAGGAGGCACGCCCGGTCGAGCGGGATGTCTGGCTCGAGCTTGATGCAGCTCGCCTCGTTGACGACGGTGTGGTGGGCGAACGTGCCGAGCAGGCACATCAGGCCGAGGTCCTTGCCCTTGGCGTGGTGGCGCGAGGTCCCGTCGGCGACCTGCATGCCGAGGCCCATGAGGGCGCCGAGGTCGCACAGGTTCTGGTGGCCGGTCGAACACGACGGGCAGCGGCCACAGGACGGGATGAACCCGAACACGACGTGGTCCCCCGGGGCCAGCCAGCTGACGTTGTCGCCGACCTCCTTGACGACCCCTGCGCCCTCGTGACCGCCGATGATCGGCAGCTCGAACGGGAGGTCGCCGGTGACGAGGTGCTCGTCGGAGTGGCACAGGCCCGAGGCGGCCACCTCGACGAACACCTCACCCGGACCGGGCGGATCGAGCTCGATCTCCTCCACGCTCCACGGCTGGTTGACCTCCCAGAGGATGGCCGCCTTGGTCTTCACGTTGTGCCCCCGATCCGTGTCCTACCGATGTCGGCTCGACAGTACCGGGGTCCCCCGTTGACCTCCCCATCGCCCAGGGCCGGCGCGTGCCGTCAGCCGCAGTGCTCGGCGGCGAACGTCGCCAGGCGTTCGGTTCGCTCGGCGACCTTGCCCTGGCGCTCGGTGACCCGGGTCGCGCGGCGGTCGATGCGATCGACGGCAGCCGTGTCGCCAGCCGCCTCGGCCTCGGCGCGTGCGGTGCCGAGCAGCGCCAGCCGGTCGCCGATCAAGGTGGCGTGGCCGGCCTGCAACGCCTGGATCTCGTCGAGGTTGGCGCACACGAACTCGGCGCGCGGGGCGGGCGGCGGGGGGTCCTCCTGGGCCGATGCTCCGCCGGCGCTGACGACGGTGACGGCGAGGGCACCGGCGACGCCGACCGCGGCGAGGGTCACGGGGATGAGTCTGCGCATGGGACGTTGCTCCTGTCCGACCCGCCGGATGCGGGTCACGAACGCCGATGGTCCGCCCCACCTGTGATCGATCTGTGATCCCCAGGTGAACCCTCGGTGAGAGCGCCCCATCGGGTTCTCAAGCGTTTTCAGGGGTCAGAAATGACCCCATTTCCTCAGAAGAACCGGCGCGAGCGCTCTGCTCGCGCTCTTCGAGCGAAGGGGTCAATTTGACCCCTGAAACGCTTGAGAACCTCGCGGGGCGGGAGGACGGGGTCGAGGTGGGGGGACCAGTCGACGTCCTCGGTGGATCGGCCCTGCTCGCGGAGTTGGCGGCGGCGGCTGGCGAGGTCGTCGGCGAGGGCGACGACCTCGTCGGTCAGGAGCGTGGCGGCGTGATCGCGCAGCCGGCGGGCCAGCGCGGGGCTGGCGCCGCCGGTGCTCACGGCGATCGACAGCGGGCCGTTGCGGGCGATCGCCGGGAGGATGAACGAGCAGTCCGCCGGCTGGTCGGCGGCGTTGACCCACAGGCCGGCGGCGGTGGCGTCGGCGGCGACGGCGGCATCGACATCGGCCAGGCCGGTGGCGGTGACGACGAGGCGGACGCCGTCGAGATCACCGACCTCGTAGTGCCGTCGCCGCAGGTCAGCGACTTGGCCGAGGTCGAGCTGGGGCGACACGTCGGGCGCCACGACCCGGACCACTGCGCCGGCGGCGGCGAGCCCGGCCACCTTGCGCGCCGCAACCGGACCGGCCCCCACGACGAGCACCGGCACCCCCGAGACGTCCAGCGCCACGGGGTACTCGAAGCGGCCGGTCACCCCCTCACGATAGTTCCCGACAAAGTTGATGAACTCAGTCAACATTTGGTTGACTGGGCGGGGTGAGCGAGCGTCCGGGTCGACGGCACGCGCATCAGTGCGAGTGGGCGAGCAAACAGGCGGCCGCGTGAGCGTCGAGGACGTCAAGCGGGCCAGCGGCCACCTGCGTGGCGCGCTCGCCGACGAGCTGGCGGCGAAGACCGACGAGTTCGACCACGACAGCGTCGTGCTGCTCAAGTTCCACGGCATCTACCAGCAGGACGACCGCGACGTCCGCCGGGCCAGGCGGGCCAAGCACCTGCCGCTCGACCACTCCTGCATGGTGCGCGCCGCCGTCCCCGGTGGCCGCCTGACCGGCGAGCAGTGGCTGGCCCTCGATCGGGTGGCCGACCTGGCCGACGGCACCATGCGCCTGACGACCCGCCAGGGCGTCCAGTTCCACGTCGTGCGCAAGGGGTCGCTGCGCCCGTTGGTCGGCGGCATCAACGACGCCCTGCTCACCACGCTGGCCGCCTGCGGCGACGTGGTGCGCAACGTGATGGGGTCACCGTGGCCCGACGAGCGCCAGGCCGTCATCGAGCCGCTGGTCGACGCCATCGTCGCCAGGTTCCGACCGCGCACCACGGCGTACTGGGAGCTGTGGGTCGACGGCGAGCGGGCCGTCACGGCCGAGCCGGGCCCAGGGCCGGACGGTCGGCTGGCCGGGCCCGAGCCGATCTACGGCGACGTCTACCTCCCCCGCAAGTTCAAGATCGCCGTGGCCTGGCCGGGCGACAACAGCGTCGACGTGCTGTCCAACGACGTCGGGCTCGTCCCCACGCTGAGCGGCGGGTCGACCGGCGACGTGACCGGCTACGTGGTGCACGTCGGCGGCGGCCAGGGGATGGCCCACGCCCGGGAGGACGACACCTACCCCCGCCTGGCCACGGCGCTGTGCTGGGTCGAGCCCGAGCGGGTGGTCGACGTGGTGGAGGCGATCGTCACGACGCAGCGCGACCACGGCAACCGCGACGACCGCCACCGCGCCCGGCTCAAGTACCTCGTCGACGAGCGGGGCATCGACTGGGTGCGTGCGGAGGTCGGCCGACGGGTCGGCGGCGAGCTGTCGCCCGTGGTCGACGTGGCGCCGTGGGAGCCCGAGGAGTACCACGGGACGCGTGACGGCGTGATCGGGCTGCCGGTGCCGTCGGGCAAGGTGGCCGATCGCGACGGCGTCGAGCTGCGCACGGCGCTGCGATCGCTGGTGGCCGACGGCACGGTGACCCAGCTGCGGGTGACGCCACGCCAGGACCTGCTGCTCTACGGCATCGAGCCGACCCGCATCGGCGAGGTCGAGGACCGGCTGCGGGCCCACGGGGTAGCGCTGGCCGGCGACGTCAGCGCGCTGCGCCGGCTGGCCATCGCCTGCCCGGCGTTGCCGACGTGCGGCCAGGCGCTGGGCGAGGCCGAGCGCGTGCTGCCCGAGCTGGTGACGCGCTTGGAGAAGGTGCTCGCCGACACGGGCAACGGCGACGTGCCGATCCGGTTGAACATGACTGGCTGCCCGAACGGCTGCGCCCGCCCGTACTCGGCCGAGATCGGCATCGTCGGGCGGACGAAGACGACGTACGACGTCTACGTGGGTGGGTCGGCGTCGGGCGAGCGCCTGGCGCAGCGGATCCGCGCTGATGTGCCGCTGGACGAGATCCCCGCCCTGCTCGCCCCGGTCCTGGCCGGGTACGCCGGCTCGCCTGTCGGGCCCGAGACGTTCGGTGACTGGTCGGCCGGCGTCGGCGTGCCGACCATCGAGACGTGGCTCCCCGAGCCGACCGTCCGGCGTCGCCGCCGCGCCGAGGCTGCCGAGGTGGCGACGTGACCCTCCGCACTGATGGCGGGCACGTGTCGCTGGTCGGCGCGGGGCCGGGCGATCCCGAGCTGCTGACGGTGCGGGCGGCGCAGCGTCTGGCCCAGGCCGACGTCGTCGTCCACGACGCGCTGGTCGGCGACGGCGTGCTCGCCCTCGTGCCGCCGCACGTCGAGCGGATCGACGTCGGCAAGCGGCCGGGTCGACCGGTGCCGCAAGAGCTCATCTCGGCGCTGCTGGTGCAGCTGGCCGAGGCCGGCCACCACGTCGTGCGGCTGAAGGGTGGCGACCCGTTCGTGTTCGGGCGCGGCGGCGAGGAGGCCCAGGCACTGGGCGATGCCGGCATCCCGTTCGAGGTCGTGCCCGGCATCACCTCGGCCGTCGCCGCGCCGGCCGCCGCCGGGGTGCCCGTCACCCACCGTGGCGTCTCCGCCGCCGTCACCGTCGTCACGGGGCATCGGCGGGCCGGCGAGCCCGACGTCGACTGGCGGTCGCTGGCCAAGGTCGGCGGCACGATCGTCGTGTTGATGGGGGTCAGCCAGCGCGGCGCGATCGCCGCCGAGCTGGTGGCTGGCGGGCTCGACCCCGCCACGCCAGTCGCCGCCATCCGCTCGGCCACGACACCGGAGCAGGTCGTCGCCCGGTGCCCGCTCGGTGAGCTGGCCGCGACGGCCATCGACTCGCCGGCCGTCATCGTCGTCGGTGCCGTCGCCGCCCTCCGGCTGACGGGCGCCGCCGACGAACTCGGTGCAGCTCTCATCACCCCTTGATCAGAACTGCGCCGAGAACGGGCGGGGCGGGTCAGGGGACGACGGGTTGGTGGCCGCCGACGCTCGGCGGTTGCAGCAGGAGGCGCTGGCGGGGCGTGCAGGCGTCCAGCAGGTCCGTGGGCCAGCGGCCGACGTCGTAGCCCGAGTTGCCCGGCGAGTACTTGTAGACCAGCGTGCGCCGCTCGTCCCGGTTGCGCCACGGCAACGTGCCGTGGGTCAGCGCCTCGGTGAACACCACCACGTCGCCGGCGTCGAGCGGCACCTCGACGGCGATCTCGCGGTCGTAGGTGGCCGGCAACGTGAAGCCGGCGTGGTGGCTGCCCGGGATGCACACGAACCCACCCCCGCCGGGCGGGTGGTCGACCAGGGCCCACTGCACGGCGACCAGCCCGGTGCGGATGCGGCCGTCGCGCACCAGGTAGTACTGCGCCGGGTCGAACGGCGTGCCGCCGCCGTGCAGGGCCAGCCCGCTCGTGCCCTGCGTCATGACGATCCCGTAGGCGTGGTCGAGCCGCACCGTCGCCCCGCAGATCTCGCGCACGATCTCCAGCACGGCCGGGTGGTCGACGAGGTCCCGGAAGCGCCGGGCCACCGCCAGGTGGCCGCTGAACCGCTGGCTGCCGATGTCGAGGCCCGGCGGCGGGAGGTCGAGGACGTCGATCGCCGCCTGCAGCGCCTCGACCTCGCCGACGGTCAGCACCCCGCGGCGGACGAGGAAGCCCTGGACGTCGAACTGGTAGCGCTCGGCATCCGTCATCGGCCCGATCGCCATCGGACGCAGGCTACGGCTCCTCGGATGCGGCGCTCAGGTGATGGCCGGCGTCGGGCTGGCTGAGGTGGTGACGAAGGCCAGCTCCTGCACGGCGCGGGTCATCGCCACGTACAGCAGGCGGGCGCCCCGCGGGGTGCCGTCCATGATCTCGTCCGGCTGCACGACGACGACGCCATCGAGCTCGAGGCCCTTCACCTGCTCGGGCCCGAACATCGGTACCTCGGCCCCCGACAGCCGGTGGAGGTGGTCGACGGCCACCAACCCGGCGCCGGACAGCGCGGCGGTGAGCGCGCCGTGGTGGTCGAGCGGGGCGACCACGCCGGTCAACCGGTGGCGGTGCTTCACGCCGGCGACCACGGCGGCCACCGCAGCGGCCAACCCGTCAGTGCTCGTGTGGGTCCACGCCGGCGCCGCGCCCTCCCGCCGCACGCTGCGGCTCGCCGCGGCGTCGACGCCCGTCAGCGGCAGCAGCCGGTTGGCCACCGACAGGATCGGCTCCGGGACGCGGTACCCGATCGTGAGCTCCGCCACCTGTCCGGCGCCGACCCACTGGAACACGTCGGCCCACCGCTCCTGACCGGCCGGGCTGGTCGACTGGGCCACGTCGCCGACGAGCGTCATCGACGCCGCCGGGCTGCGCCGAGCGATCACCCGCAGGGCCACGGCCGAGTGGTCCTGGGCCTCGTCGACGACCACGTGGCCGTACGTCGCCGGTGGACCGTTGAGGAACGAGTTGGCCTCGTCGACGAGCAACTGGTCGGCGGCGGTCCACGCCCGCCGGCGACCGCCCGGCCCGGGGAGCAGCCGATCGACGAGTCGCACGGGCTGCTGCATCGGCCACGCCCGGTCCAGCGCGGTGCGCAGCGGGCCGGCCTGCGACCACAGGTCGTCGCGGTCGGTACGCCGCCGCAGCTCCTGCTGGGCGATCGTCCGCAACCGCAACCGCCGCTGGTTGAACGGCACGACGCCACCGGTCGCCCGGGCCAACCACTCCGTCACCTCGTCCCGCCCGAACACGACCCGCCGGACGCCGACCGGCACGACGACGTCGTCTGCGGGCGGCTGGATCGCCCGGTCGGCGGCCAGCGCCAGCTCGGCGAGCATCGCCGACGACCCCTTGGCCCGAGCCGTCGCCGGGTCGTCCACGCCGGTGATGTCAACCTTCGGCGTGCACAGGTCGAGGACGGTGCACTGGCGCACGCTGCGCTCTCCGAGCGACGGCAACACGTTGGCGATGTAGTCGAGGAACGCGCGGTTGGGCCCGATCACCAAGATGCCGTCCCGGGCCAGCCGCCGCCGGTGCTCGAACAGCAGGTACGCGGCGCGGTGCAACGCCACCGCCGTCTTGCCGGTCCCGGGTCCGCCCTGGACGACCAGCACCTGGTCCATCGGCGACCGGATGACGAGGTCCTGCTCGGCTTGGATCGTCGCCACGATCTCGCGCATCGCCCCGGTCCGCTCGGCGCCGATCTCGGCCAGCACGGGGTCGGGGATCCCGCCGGCCACGTCCGCGGCGTCGGGGTCGTCCAGGTGCTCGTCGAGGTAGGCGGTCAGCCGGCCGTCGTCGAGCGTGAACCGTCGTCGCAGCTCGACGTCCAACGGGTCGGCGGCCGTCGCCCGGTAGAACGGCGCGGCGATCGGTGCCCGCCAGTCGACGACCACCGGATCGTGGCGGTCGTCCTCGATGTGCCGCCGGCCGATGTACCAGCGCTCGACGGTGGGGCCGGCGGTCGCGTCGATGCGCCCGAAGAAGTCGCCGGCACCGGGCGCGGCGAGGTCCTCCAGCGCCTCCTCGACCGTCACCTCGACGTACTCGGCGGTGAAGTCGTCCGCTGCGCTGTGCGGATCGACTCGGCGCAGTCGCTCGATCATCCCGTCGCGGGAGGCGCGAGCGAACTCCAGGCGACGTTGCTCGTCGGCGAGCTCGGGAAACGAGTCCAGGTGCGCCACGGGGGGCGCGACCGTAGCGGCCCGGCGAGCCGGGCCATCGGATCGGGCTGGGCTCAGCGGCGGCGACCGGTGTCGAGCTCGACGACGAGGTCGGCCCGCTCGAACGCCACGGCCCGGTGCGACACCGCCAGCACGGTCAGGCCGGCGGCGGCGAGGTTGGCCCACAGCTGCAACTCGGTCTCCACGTCGACGGCGCTCGACAGGTCGTCGAGCACGACCAGCTCCGGCGCGTGGACGAGGGCCCGCGCCGTCGCCAATCGCTGGCGCTGGCCACCCGACAGGCGCAGCCCGCGCGGGCCGATCAGCGTCGAGTCGCCACCGGGCAGGGCGGCGATGTCGTCGTCGATCGCCGCCATCGCCAGCGCCCTGGCCAAATCGTCGGGCGGCACCGGCCCCAGGCCGACGTTGTCGCGCACCGAGTCCGACACGAGTTGGGGCACCTGCGGCAGGAAGGCCGCGTTCGGCGGGACGAAGAAGGCGGCGCGGTCGGCGATGGGCACGCCGTTCCACCGCACCTCCCCGGACCCGCCGGCGTTCGACACCAACCCGAGGATCGCTCGCAACAGCGTGCTCTTGCCGGCGCCGACCGGCCCGGTGACCACCACGAACTGCCCGCGCCGGATCGTCATCGTGACGTCCTGCACACCGCGCCCGCCGGCGTAGCGGGCCGACAGCCCGATCACCTCGAGCCGCTCAAGCGGCACACGAGGCGGCCGACCGTCGACCGCGGGCCCGCCACGATCCCGCTGCCGTGGTTCCAGCGGCAGGTCGCGCGGCAGCACGGTGTTGCGGGCGTCGTGCTCGGCGACCAGGCGGCGCATGCGATCGAACGCCACCCCGCCCTGCTTCCGGCGGGCGAGGACCCGACCGACCATGCGCGGCATGAAACTCAACCAGCCGAGGTACGACACGAACAGCGCCAGCGTCCCGACGTCGAACGCCCCGGACGCCAGCGCCCCGGCGCTCACGATGAGCACCAGCCCGAGGCCGACGTCGGCGGCTCCGTGGCTGAAGGCGAACACCGACTCGTCCAGGACTCGGTCGCGCACCGCGGTGTCCCTGCGCTCGTCGACGAGGTGACGCAGCCGGGCCAGCAGCGGTTCGCCGGCGGCGTTGACCTTGACCGTCGAGGCGGCGGCCATGATGTCGCCGACCAGCCCGGTGACCTTCGCCGTGGCTTCGCGGTCGGCGGCCCGGTAGGCCTTGATGCGTCCGTCGAGGGCGCGGGTGGCGATCGCCACGCCGAGCAGCGGCAGCACGAGGATCGCCGCACCGGTGGCGTCGGCGGCGCCGAGGAGGAAGCCGGCGGCGACGGTGAACACCACCCCGCCGGAGACGTCGACCATCCCATCGACGAGCAGGGCGATGTCCTCGGCGTCGTCGCGGAAGTGGGTCAGCGCCCCGCCCGCCGAGCCGACCGGTTGCCCGGCCTGCGGACCGCCGCTGGCCACCTGGGCGGCGAGCATGTTGGCCCGCAGGAAGGTCTGCATGTGCACCCACGCCCGCATCCACACCAGCGCGCCGTAGTGGATGGTGGCCATCCGGACGGTCTCGACCACGGCGAAGAGCGCGGCCCACCGCAGCACGGTGGCCAGGTCGTCCTCGGCGATCGCCTCGAAGCCCTGGCTGAGCACGAAGCCGTTCAGCGCCGGCAGCGCGAAGAACACGACGAAGGCCGCCCAGCCGAGCCAGAACGAGCGCGGCTCGTGCTGGCTCACCCGCCAGGCCAGGCGCCACACGGGCAGGGTGGTGGTCGTCGCGGCACTCATTGCGCGGGCTCCAGTTGGCGTTCCAGCGCCAGGTCCAACAGCAGGCGGTAGCGGCTGCCGCCGTCGGCCATCAGCAGGGCACGGTCGTCGTGCTCGACGACCCGGCCGTGGTCGAACACGATCACCTCGTCGACCATCCGCAGCGTCGACAGCTTGTGGGCGATGACGACCGTCGTGCGCCCGGCCGTCAGCTCGGCGAGGGCGGCCTCGAGCTTGGCCTCGGTGGCGGGATCGATGCGCGCCGTGGCCTCGTCGAGCACGACGAGGTCCGGCCGCCGGAGCCAGACCCGCGCCATCGCCAGCAGCTGGGCCTCCCCCGCCGACAGGCCAGCGCCGGCGGCACCGAGGACACGTTCGATGCCGCCGGACGCGAGGGAACCCAGACCGGCTCGATGCAGCGCGTCGACGACGTCGGCATCGGACGGGACCGGGTCGAACAGGGTGACGTTGTCTCGGATCGTGCCCTCGAACAGCTCGACCTCCTGAGGCACCAGGGCGACCCGGCGACGCAGCTCGGCCATCGGGATGTCGGCGATCGGCACACCGCCGAGCCGCACGGAGCCGCTGGTCGCCTCGACGAGCCGCAGCAGCAGCCGGGAGAAGGTGGTCTTGCCACTGCCGGTGCGCCCGACGACGCCGACCGAGCGGCCGCCGCCGACGATGATGTCGACGTCGTGGAGCGTCAGCTCCTGACCCGGACCCTCGTACCCGAACGAGACGTCGTGCAGGTCGATGGAGAGGGGTCCGACCGGCGGGCACACGGTGCCGGAATCGACGATCGAGGGCTGCAGGTCGAGCAGGTCGACGACGCGCACCATCGCGCCATTGGCCTTCTGCACGGTCTCCAGCTCGTCGACCAGCTCCTCCAGCGGCCGTTTGACGAGCAGCAGGTACTGGAACAGCAGGAAGGCGGTGCCGACCGAGATCAGCCCGTTGGCCACGAGCAGCCCGCTGGCGACCAGCCCGGCCACGGTGCCAACCGTCAACGCGCTCTGCACCTTCCACCACAGGTGAAGGAACGCCCGCTCCCGACGCACGGTCGTCTGCAGCGTCGCCGAGGAGTCCTCCACGAACCGCCCCAGCGCGTGCGGGCCGGCGCCGTTCGAGCGCAGGTCCTCCGCCGCCGTCAGCCGCTCCTCGATGCCGCCGTACAGCCGGGCATAGGCGTCCAGCTCGTCGGCTGACTCGCTGATGGCGCGGTGCCGGCCGCGCACGGTGACCAGGACGGCCACGACGATGAACACGACCATGCCGACGCCGAGCCGCCAGTCGAGCACGGTGAGGACGACGACCATGCCGGCGACGAGCAGGAACCCGCCGGCGACCTTGGGGACGACGCGCCCGAGCAGCTCGGACACCGACGTCACGTCGCCGTCGACGCGCTGGATCAGCTCACCGGGTGTGTGCTGGCGGTGGAACTCGTGGTCGAGCCCGAGCACGTGGCGGGTGATGCGCATGCGCAGCTCGTTGGTCGTGTCCCAGGCGGTGATCGTCGCTCGCCGGACGACGGCGACGGCGATGACCTGGGTGGCCAACGCGATGGCGAGGAACAGGATGGCGAGGCGCACCAGCTCGCCGGCCGTGGCGCCGGCACCGGCGCGGTCGACGACCCGTCGCACGACGAGCGGGCCGGCCAGCGTCAGCGCCGACGACACCGTGACGAGCGCGCCGAGGACGACCCACCGCCGAGCGTCGGGTCGCAGGAGGGCCAGCAGGGCGCGCCGGCGGGACGGGGAAGGTTCCGCCATGGCGGCAAGTCTCGTCGCCGCCTCCCCCCGCTCCGCAGTGGGTTCCATCCGAGGGTTTGGCGTCACCGGAGGGCCTCCGGGCCGGACGCAGGCGGCACACCCTCGGATGCCGTCAGGCCCTCGGATGGACGTACGCTCGTCGGATGGACGCCAACGTCATCGATGCCGGGCCGGAGTCGTCCGCCGACGAGCCGGACGAGCTCGTCGAGGAGGAGCTCCTGGTCGAGGAGATCTCGATCGACGGGATGTGCGGCGTCTACTGAGCGCATGCTCGACCGGCGCCTCGCACTGCACCCGCAGGTCGCCCTGCGGCGCGAGCCGTTCGGCGCGCTCGCCTACCACTACGGCAACCGCAAGCTGATCTTCCTCAAGCACCCGGACCTCGTGCGGGTCGTCGAGGCGCTGCCCGAGCACGACACCGTGGCCGATGCCCTGGAGGCCACCGGCATCGCCGAATCGCGCTGGCCGTCGTTCGTCGCCGGGCTGGAGTCGCTGGAGCGCGCCGGCATGGTGACAGCGTGAGCGAGCGTCCGGGCCGGGCGCACCGGCAGCAGCCCTGGCGGGCGAACGAACAGGCAGCGGCGTGACCCCGCTGGTCGAGCAGCTCAAGGGCGGGCTCGACGCACCGATCTGCTTGACCTGGGAGCTGACGTACGCCTGCAACCTGTCCTGCGTCCACTGCCTGTCGTCGTCGGGCCGCCGCGACCCGCGCGAGCTGTCGACGGCCGAGGCCATCGCCGTGCTCGACGAGCTGCGCCGGCTGCAGGTCTTCTACATCAACATCGGCGGTGGCGAGCCGATGCTGCGGCGGGACTTCTTCCCGCTCGTCGACCACGCCGTCGCCAACGGCATCGGCGTGAAGTTCTCGACCAACGGGACCTACCTCGACGCCACCGCCGCCCGCCGCTTGGCGGCGATGGACTACCTCGACGTGCAGATCAGCCTGGACGGGCTCGATGCACGGACCAACGACGCCGTCCGCGGCGCCGGGTCGCACGCCGCGGCACGACGGGCGATGGACCACCTCGCCGCCGCCGATTTCGGCCCGTTCAAGATCTCGATCGTCGTGACCCGGCACAACGTCGACCAGCTCGACGACTTGAAGGCGCTGGCCGACGGCTACGGCGCCCAGTTGCGGGTGACCCGCTTGCGTCCGTCGGGACGCGGCGCTGACAGCTGGTCCGAGCTGCACCCGACCAACGAGCAGCAGCGTCAGATCTACGGATGGCTGCTCGACCACGGCGACTCCGTCCTGACGGGCGATTCGTTCTTCCACCTGAACGCCCTCGGCGAACCGCTGCCCGGCCTCAACATGTGCGGGGCCGGTCGCGTCGTCTGCTTGATCGATCCGATCGGCGACGTGTACGCCTGCCCCTTCGTGATCCACGAGCAGTTCCGGGCTGGGTCCGTCCGTGACGCCGGCGGGTTCACCTCGGTGTGGCGGGACAGCGACCTGTTCCACGACCTCCGCCAACCGCAGTCGGCCGGAGCGTGCGCCAGCTGCGGGAGTTGGGACGCCTGCCAGGGCGGCTGCATGGCGGCCAAGTTCTTCACCGGCTTGCCACTCGACGGTCCCGACCCCGAATGTGTGAAGGGTCACGGCGAAGCGTTGCTGGCCGGCGTCGGCCGCGGGGCCGATCGCCTCGGCACCGTGCCACGCCCGGCGATGGATCACTCCCGGCCGGGCGCGACGATGCCCCAGCCCGTCCTGTTCACCCGTCGCTGACGAGCGGCCGTCGATGACGAGCCGCGGCGCCCGGCTGCTCGAACCGCTCGACCTGGGCCCACGCACGGCACGCAACCGGGTGCTGTTCGGGCCGCACGTCACCAACCTCGGCGACGAGGACCGCCGGCTGACGCCCCGCCACACCGCCTACTACGGCCGCCGGGCGCGCGGCGGGTGCGGCACGATCGTGGTCGAGGGCGCCAGCGTCCACGCGTCCGACTGGCCGTACGAGCGGGCGCCGCTGGCTGAACGCTGCGCCGACGGGTGGGCGGCGATCGCCGCTGTCGGCCACGACGAGGGCGCGCTCGTCCTCGCCTCCCTCGACCACGCCGGCGGGCAGGGATCGTCGGCGTACAGCCAGCGCCCCCTCTGGGCACCGTCGCGGGTGCCGGAGGTCGCCACGCGCGAGGTCCCGAAGTGGATGGAGGCCGACGACATCGCCGACGTCGTCAGCGGGTTCGCGTCGGCGGCCGGACTGGCCGTCGAATCCGGGTGTGACGGCGTCGAGGTCAACGCCGGCCAGCACAGCCTGGTGCGCCAGTTCCTGTCCGGGCTGACCAACCAGCGTGACGACGAGTGGGGCGGGGATCGGCTGCGCTTCGCCCGCGACGTGTTGGCGGCGGTGCGCTCGGCGGTCGGCCCGACCCGGGTGGTGGTGCTGCGCCTGTCGTGCGACGAGCTGGCGCCGTGGGCCGGGATCACGCCGGAGCAGGCGCCGGGATTGGCCGCCGAGCTGGTGGACGGTGTCGACGCCCTCGTGGTGGTGCGCGGTGCCATCTTCTCGATCGAGCAGACCCGACCCGACTTCCACCAGGCGGCCGGCTTCAACATCGACCTGGCCGTGTTGATGGCCGAATCGGTGGCCGTGCCGGTGTTCGTCCAGGGCTCGCTGGTCGACGTCGACCAGGCGGCGTGGGCCATCGATCGCGGGTGCGCCGGCGCCGAGATGACGCGGGCGCAGATCGCCGACCCGGACCTCGTGGCCAAGGTGCGTGCCGGCCACGCCGACCGGATCCGCCCGTGCACCCGCTGCAACCAGGTGTGCCAGGTGCGAGATGTCCGCAACCCGCTCGTGACCTGCATCGGGGAACCATCGGCAGGACGGGAGACCGAGGACCCGGATTGGACCCAACCCGCCCGCGTCGCTCGGTCCGTGGCGGTGGTCGGCGGCGGGCCGGCCGGTCTGGAGACGGCGCGGATCGCCGCGCTGCGGGGGCACCGCGTCACGATCGTCGAGCGCGATGACCGCCTCGGTGGTGTGCCGGCGGTCGCGGGACCCAACGGCGCCCTGGTCGAGTGGATGGCTGCAGAGGTCGGGCGGCTCGGCATCGACGTGCGGCTCGGCGCCACCGACGTCCCCGACGGGATGGACGCCGTCGTGCAGTGCACCGGCGGGCGGCCCGGCCACCCGGACCACGAGGTCGAGGACGGCGCGCTGGTGGTCGACGTCCTCGCCCTGCGTCGCGGCGACGCCGAGCTGCCGGCCGATGGCGATGTGGTGATCCTCGACCCGATCGGCGGTCCGATCGGCGTGGCGCTGGCCGAGGAGCTCGGGCCGCGTGCCGTCCTGATCACCCAAGATCAGCTGGCCGGCAACGAGCTCGCTCGCTCGGGCGACCTGGCCCCGGCCAACACCAGGCTGGCCCAGGCCGGCGTGCGCATCGAGCGCCGGACCATCCCGCGCCTGCTGCGCGCCGGAGCGTGCGTCGTCGAGGACCGCTTCAGCGGTGAGCGCCGCACGATCGCCTGCGCCGCCGTCGTCGACTGCGGCTACCGCCTCCCCGACGACCCCCACCCCGGCGTCACGGCCCGGGCCGGTGACTGCGTGGCGCCGCGCACGATCCACGAAGCCGTCCTCGAAGCCCGCCGCGTGGCCCTGGCCCTCTGAACCCGTTCAGGCGGGGTGGTCCGACAGCGCGCAGTGCGCGGCGTGGAGGCCGCACATGCCGTGGGCGCCGCCGCCGGGCGGCGTCGACGCCGAGCAGAGGTACAGACCCTCCACCGGCGTGCGCCACGGCCGCAGGGCGAGGACCGGCCGGCGGACGAACTGGCGCCAGTCGTTCATCCCGCCCGTGATGTCGCCGCCGACGTCGTTGGGGTTCCGGGCCTCGATCTCGGCCGGACCCATCACGTGACGATCGATCACCAGGTCCCGGAACCCGGGGGCGAACCGCTCGATCTGGGCCTCGATCCGGGCCGTCATGTCGACCGTCGAACCGCTCGGCACGTGGGTGTACGCCCAGAGCGTGTGCTGGCCCGCCGGCGCCCTGGTCGCGTCGAACCGGCTGGCCTGGGCGGCGAGGACGAACGGGGCCTCGGGGTGCTCGCCGCGCCCGACGGCGGCCTCGGCCGCCGCCACCTCGGCGATCGTCCCGCCGAGGTGCACCGTGCCCGCCCGCCCGACGGCGTCGTCCGTCCACGGGACCGGGCCGGCCAGCGCGTAGTCGACCTTGAAGGCGCCCGGCCCGTGGCGGAACCGGCGCAACCGGCGCACGTACCGCGCCGGCAGCCGGTCGCCGGCCATCGCCACCAGCTGGCCGGGTGAGATGTCGGCCATCGTGATCCGCGCCGGCGGCAGGTCCGACAACCGCTCGATCCGCTGCCCGCAGACGACCTCCCCGCCGTGCTCGGCGAGGATGGTCACGAGCGCGTCGGTGATCGACTGCGATCCGCCCTCGGCGAACGGCCAGCCCACGACGTGGGCCAGGGCGCCCAGCGTCACGGCGAACCCGTTCGTGATCGGACGGCTGATCGGCAGCACGCTGTGGGCGGCCAGCCCGGCGAGCATCGCCGCGCCCTCGTCCGTGCGCAGCCCGACCCGGGCGACCCCCGTCGCTCCCCAGACCCCGAACACCCCGAACCTGGCCAACGAGATCGGGTGGCGGGGGACGGACAGCGGCGACAGCAGATCGTCGATCAGGCCGCGGCGCCCGGCGAGGAACGGGGCGACCATCCGCCGCCATGCCGCACCGTCACGGCCGAGACCGGCGACCGTGCCCTCGAGTGAGCGGTGCAGCAGCGCGGCGCCCCGGCCGATGGGGTGGGCCATGGCGATGTCCGGCTGCACCCACCGCACGCCGTGGCGCTCGAGCGGCAGGTCGCGCATCGCCGGCGACCCGATGCCGAGCGGGTGGACCGACGAGCAGACGTCGTGGCGGAACCCGGGACCGGTCAGCTCGGCCGTTCGACACCCGCCGCCGGGGGTGTCGGCGCCCTCGAACACGAGAACGCGCCGGCCGGCCCGGGCCAGCGTGATCGCCGCCACCAGGCCGTTCGGGCCGGCGCCGACGACCACGGCGTCCCAATTCGATCGGTCCGCCACGATGGCGGACGCTAGTGGCGGGGGTGCCGGACGGCGGCGGGCGACGGCGGGTACGTTCGGACGGATGGCGGTCAGGCGCGCGCTCGTTCTCTTCGTCGCGTCGGTCCTCACCGCGTGCAGCGCCTCGACGGACGAGCGGAGCACGGCATCGACGGCCGGCGCCACCACACTCCTCGCCCCGACCACGACGGAGCCGCTCGAGCCCACCGTCGCCCCGACGACGACCCCGAGCACGACCACGTCGACGACCTCGACGACCGTCGCCGCCACCACCACCGTCCCGGCACCGACCACGACGACCGTCCCGGTCGTCGAAGCGGCCGCCTACGCCGTCTTCGACCAGCGCACCGGCACCGTCCTCGCCGCCAACAACGCCGACGCCCCGCTGTCCGTCGGCAGCCTCATGAAGCTCCTGACCGCCGACGTGGCGTACACCGTCGGCGACCCCGTCAAGGTGGTCACGGCGCCGGACGGGCTGGTGATCGATCCCGAGGAGTCGATCATCGGGATCCGGCCCGGTCAGCAGCTGCAGCGCGACACCCTGATCCGGGCGATGCTGGTCGTCAGCGCCAACGACGCCGCTCGCGCCCTGGCCATCGACATCGCCGGCAGTGAGGAGGCGTTCGCCGCGCTCATGAACCAACGCGCCGCGGCGCTGGGCCTGGCCAACACCCGGGCGGCCAACGCCACCGGCCTGGACGCTGCGGACCAGTACTCGACGGCCAACGACATGGTCCGGCTGGGTGCCTTCCTGATGGGCAACCAGACGTTCCAGGCGGCGACTCGACAGCGGGACGCCACGCTCAACGACCAGACCTTGCCCAACACGAACGACCTTCTGGACACGTATCCGGCGTCGGACGGCATCAAGACCGGCCACACGACACAGGCCGGCTGGTGCATCCTCGCTTCGGCCAACCGAGCCGGTCGGCGGATCATCGTCGCCGTGCTCGGCGCGCCGACCGAGGAGGCCCGCGACGCTGCCGCCACCGACCTCCTCGACTGGGGCTTCACCCGGCCCTGACGCAGCGCCGCGAGACGTCGTGTCCCGCTGCAGCGCCCTTGTTCACCGCTTGTTGAAGAACGTGATGTTCTGGCCGCCGGCGTCGACCCGGAAGTCATCCGAGTACGCGTACGAGTACCGGATCATCCCGTGCACGTACATCGTCAGGGCTGCGCTGCGGGGCGACTCGTCGGCCGTGCGGAACCACAGCCCGAGGGCGTGCCCCTTCCAGGCGGCGACCTCGACCTCGATCGACTCTCCTGGCCTCAGCTCGTAGCCGTGGGCCGGGGTGGAATCCTCCGGGTCGAGCACCGGCCGTTCGCCCGGGACCGCGGAGTGCGGCGTCTCGGGCAACGCCAGACGGGGGTCCGTCGAGTCCCATCCGAGCCGCTGGTGGACCGTCCAGGCGTCGCCGTAGACGTACAGCGACGCGCTGCTGTAGTTGTCGATCCAGAACCGGCGGGTGGCGTTGGCGGTCACCTCGTCGTCCACCGACATCGACACCGACGTCGGCGGTTCGGCGTGAGCCACGGACGCCAGGCCCACGCCGGTGAAGACGCTCAGCCCGGAGACGGCCACGGCAGTGATGGTGCGGCGGATGTTCATGATCCGAGGATGGGGGACGATGCCGCCGAGCACCCTCCCCCAGGTGGGGGACGCCGCGGATGACGTGGGTGTCCACCGATCGGAGGACGCCGTGCGTGGCATGGCAACGTGGGCGGGCCATGACGACCAACCCGTACGACGGCCACCCGTCCGTCCAGAGCATCGACCACCCGCGGGTCGCACCGGCGGCGGGCCGGCGGACATGAGCCGGCCGCGCGCCGAACGTCCGACCATGCCGGATTACGGCGTCGAGACGAAGGACTGGTCGCCGCTGCCGTGGTCCTGGGCGGCCGAGCGGCTGGCCCGCAACCGCAACTACTGGGTCGTCACCGCCTCAGGTGATGCCCGCCCGCACGCCATGCCGGTGTGGGGAGTGTGGGACGACGACGACCTGCGCTTCGCCTTCTCGTGCGGGCCGCGCGCCCGAAAGGCGGCCAACGTGCGGGCCAATCCGTACGTGGTGTTCACCGTCGACGACACCGAGGAGTGCCTCTCGGTCGAGGGCCAGGCCCGGTTCGTCGAGGCCGACGACACTCGCCAGGATCTCTGGGTCCAGCGCTACCTCGACAAGTACCGGCCGGTCTCACCCGACCTCAGCGCCGACTTCATCCGCCAGAACCTGGTCATCGAGGTCGAGCCGGCGCGCGCCTTCGCCGTCATCGAGCGGGCCGAGGACTTCGCCACACGCGCCACGCGGTGGGTGTTCGACGATTGAGCGCCAACCCGTGACGGATATCGGCCCGTCGCGACGATGGACCTCCCGTGGGGATGCCATCCACCGCTGACCAGGGCGCTGCGCTGCTGGCGATCTACGACCAGGCCGTCGTCGACGTCCACGGCTACCTCTTCGCCCGGTGCCGGGACCGCTCGACGGCCGAGGACCTCACCGCGGATGTCTTCATGGGCGCCGTCGACGGCATCCGCCGATCGGTGCCGTCGGAGGTCACGACGGCGTGGCTGATCGGCATCGCCCGCCACAAGCTCGTCGACCACTGGCGGCGGGCGGAGCGCGAGCAGCGACGGCTGCGCGCCGTGGCCGACGACCCGGCGACGCCCCTCCACGACGACCCGTGGGACATCGAGCTCGACGCCCTCGCCGCCCACGACACCCTGGCCCGGCTCGGCGCCCACCACCGCGCGGCGCTGACGCTGCGCTACCTCGACGGGCTCAGCGTCGGCGAGGTGGCGGCGGCCCTCGACCGCACCGTCCACGCCACCGAGGCGCTGCTCGTGCGGGCCAAGCGCGCGTTCCGCCAGCTCTACGGATCGCCAGAAGGGAGGACGTCGTGAGCACCGACCCCTTCGACCAGCTGCGGCCCGTCGATCCCCCGCCCCCTGACGCCCGCTTCGTCGCCCGCCTGCGCGGCCGCGTCCAGGCCGCGCTGACCGACGCCGCCCTTCCCGTCATCGACCTGCCCGAGAGGACCACCACCATGACCGACACCACCACCATGACCGACACGAGCACGGCGACCATCACGCCGTACCTCTGCGTCTCGCCGGCGACCGACGCGCTGGTCTGGTACCGCGACCACCTCGGCGCCATCGAGACGATCCGCTACACCGCCGACGACGGCCGGATCGGCCACGCCGAGGTCACCATCGAAGGGGCGACCGTGATGCTCTCGGACGAGTACCCCGAGCTCGACGTCGTGTCGCCGACGACGCTCGGCGGGACGCCGACGACCCTGCACCTCCTCGTGGCCGACGTCGACGCCGTCCACGCCCGGGTCGAGGGTGGCGGCGCCCGGGTGGCCGGGCCGCCGAAGGACGAGGCGTACGGAGCGCGGTCGTTCTCGATGGTCGACCCGTTCGGGCACCGCTGGATGATCCAGACGCCGATCGGCGAACCGACCGTTGAGGAGATCCAGGAACAGGTCGCCGACTACACGATCACCCGACCTGACGACTGACCGTCACGGGAGGCGCCGGACGGCGTCCAGCGCCGCTTCGGCGAGGGCCGTCGTGCCGTCCCGGAACGTCGCCAGCTCGGCCTCGCCGATGCCCTGGTCGCCCATCGCCCCGTGGAGGAACCGGGCGTACACGCCCTCGCTGATCACGGCGAGTCGCCATGACGAGAAGGCGACGTAGTAGTCGACGCCGGACACGTCGCGCCCGGTGCGGGTGGCATAGCGCTCGACGAGCTCGGCGTAGGACGGGAACCCCTCGATGCCGGACGGGTCGTTGTGACGGCGCGACCCGTCGCCCGGGTCCGACCAGTACACGCCGAGGTAGCCGACATCGGCGAGCGGGTCGCCCAACGTGCACAGCTCCCAGTCGAGGACCGCGGCGATGCGCCCGGCCGTGGTGTCGGTCAGGCAGTTGCCGAGGCGGTAGTCCCCGTGGGCGATCACGACGCCCTGCTGGGCCGGCACGCGCGTCGCCAGCCGCTCGGACACCTCGTCGATCGCCGGCAGCTCGCGGGTCTTCGAGTTGGCCCACTGCGTCGACCACCGCTTGAGCTGCCGCTCGATGTAGCCCTCGCGACGGGCCAGATCGCCGAGGCCGACCTCGTCGACGTCGACGGCGTGCAGGTCGGCGAGCACGTCGACGAGGTGGTGGCTGGTCGCCGTGCGCGTCGCCAGCTCGAGCCCGGCCCCTTTGGCCGGGCTGTCGAGCACCACGCCGTCGACGTACTCCATGACGTAGAACGGCGCGCCGTTGACCTCGACGTCCGTGCACAGGCCTCGTGTCGCCGGGACGGGGACCACCGTCGGGCCGAGCGCGGTGATGATGCGGTGCTCGCGGGCCATGTCGTGGGCCGTGGCAAGGACGTGCCCGAGCGGCGGTCGGCGCACCACGAGGCGACGACCCTCGGCATCGGTGAGGGTGTACGTGAGGTTCGAGCGGCCGCCGCCGATCAGCTCGGCGGTGAACGGTGGGCAGGCCCCCTCGACGTTGGCCGCCAGCCACGCGCCAACGCGTTCGACATCCAGTCCGGGCACCACGCCCGGGAAGGTACTCACTCGTGCAGCACGGGCACCGCCTCGTGGTCGCGCCGCCCGAGCAGCACGGCCGGCGTGAGCGCCGAGGTGCCGAACCGGTCGCGTACGTCGTCGAGCACGTGGTCGAGAGCGCCGCTGCCACCGCGATCGAACGGCAGCGTGAGCTGGAGGGCGGCATCGCCGTCGAGGTTGGTCAGCGACAGGCCGAGCAGCGTGAGGCCGGACTCGTCGATCAGCGGGCGGACCTCCGCCACCAGCCCCCGGGCCACCTGCAGGACCACCGAGGTCTCGTCGGTGGCGTTGTCCACGGTGCTCGACCGGGTGGCGCGGGTGAAGTCGCCGAACCGCAGGCGAACGACGACCGTGCGGGCGGATCGCTCCGCCGCCCGCAGCCGCCGGGTGACCCGGTCGACGATGCCGACCAGCACGGCGTCGAGCTCCTCGGCCGAGCGCGGTCGCCGACCGAGCGCACTCTGCGAGCCGATGGAGCGACGCCGCTTGCCCACCTCGACGTGGCGCGGGTCGCGGTTGTGCGCCAGGGCGTGGAGGTGGTGGCCGGCGGCGGGGCCGAGGATCGCCACCAGTGCGCCCTCGGGCAGGCGGGCGATGTCACGGACCTTGGCGATGCCCCTGGCGTGCAACTTGGCCGCGGTCGCCGGACCGACGCCCCACAGCCGCTCGACGGGCAGCGGGTGGAGGAACATCCGCTCGCCGTGCGGTTCGACCACGAGCAGGCCGTCGGGCTTGGCGACGGCGCTGGCCACCTTGGCCAGGAACTTCGTGCGGGCCACGCCGACGGTGATCGGCAAGCCGACGCGTTCGCGCACCTCGTCGCGGAGGTTGGCGGCGATCTCGGTCGGTGTGCCGGAGACGCGACGCAGCCCACCGACGTCGAGGAACGCCTCGTCGATGGACAGCCCCTCGACGAGTGGCGTGGTGTCCTCGAACACTTCGAACACGGCCTTGCTGGCCGCGGAGTACGCCTTCATGCGCGGCGGCACGACCACGGCATGGGGGCAGCAGCGGCGGGCCTGGGCCCCGCCCATCGCCGAGCGGACCCCGCAGGCCTTGGCCTCGTAGCTGGCGGCGAGCACGACCCCGCCACCGACGATCACCGGCTTGCCGCGCAGCGCCGGGTCGTCCCGCTGCTCGACCGATGCGTAGAACGAGTCGAGATCGGCGTGGAGGATCGTCGCCGCTGACCGCACGAACACATGTTCGCGCATCGGTGCGCGCGTTTCCACCCGCCGATCGGTGTGGAGGCAAGATCGCCATCGAAATCGATGGCGATCCGACCAGGAACTCGCCAGCCGAGCCGTGCCGGCGGCGTGCGCTACCCCGGCCGGCCGACGCCGGTGACCTTGCCCCAGTTCACGGTGGCCACCTTGACGGTGGTGCCGCTGTTCGGGGCGTGGACCAGTTGGCCGTTGCCGATGTACATGCCGACGTGGCTGATCGGCGAGTAGTAGAAGATCAGGTCGCCCGGCTTGGCCTCTTCGATCGGCACGTGGGCGATCGATGCGTACTGCGCCGACGACTGGTGGGGCAGGTTGACGCCCGCTTGCTCCCACGCCCATGCGGTGAGCCCGGAGCAGTCGAAGCCGACGCCCGGCTCGCTCGTGGCGTACTGGTACGGGACGCCGATCTGGCTCATCGCCGCGTTGACGGCCGTGCCGGCCCGTGAGGAAGCCGGCGGGATGTTCGGCTGGCTCGAACCGCCGCCTCCGCCACCGCCACCGGACGACGAGCCGCCGCCGCCCGACGACTGGCTGCCGCCGTCGTCATCACCATCGTCGTCGTCATCCTGCGCCGGCGCCGGGGCAGGTGCCGGCTCGTCGGCTTCATCGCCGCCGCCACCACCGCCACCGCCACCGGACGACTGGTCGTCGGCGGCCTCGGGCGCCGGGGCCTCGTCGTCGGGCTCGTCGGGCGTCTGCGGGGCCGCTTGGATCGCTTGCGCATCGGCCGCCTGCGCATCGGCTGACGCCGCAGCGTCGGCCTGCTGCTGCGCCTCGGCGGCGGCGGCCGCATCGGCCTCCGCCTGCTGGGCCGCGGCTTCTGCCGCCGCTCGGGCCGCAGCCTCCTCGGCCTCGCGCACCATCCGCTCGTAGGACTCGCGGGCGCGCCGCTCCTCCTCCTCCTGGATCAGGCGCCCGAGCTCGGACTCGGCACCGGTGCGGGCGTTCTCGTACTCCGCCTTCTTGGCGTCGTTCTCCCGCTTGGCCGCCTCGACGTCGGCCGCCGCAGCCACGGCCGCGGCCTGCTTGTCCTCGAGGGCCGAGCGTTGCGCCTTGAGGTCCTCGACGGCGACGTCGAGCTGATCCGTGGTGGCGTCGCCGGAGCTCAGGGCGACACGCGCCAGTTGGTCGCGCTGGAGCTGTTCGGTGTAGGCCTGCGAATCGTCGAGCATGGGCCCGAGACCGTTCGTGCCCGCGCCCATGAACGTCTGCACGGCCACCGCGCCGAGCTCGGAGCGCAGCGCGTCGACCTCGCCTTGCCGCTCGGCGACCTGCTGCTCGGCGACGACCACCTCGGACTCGAGCCGGCGCTGCTCGTCGATGGCGGTCACGAACTCCTCGGCCAGGATGTCCGACGCCTCGGCCAGCCGTTCCAACTCGTCGGTCAGCTCCGTGACGCGCTGCCGCTGGTCCTCGATGGGATCAGCGGCGACCGGGTCGGCGACCAGGGCGATCGTGGCGGTGAGGGCGGCACCGACCAGGCCGAGGGCCCAGCGCCGGCGGCGCGGGGCGATCGAGGACTGCGGGCAGGTCATGACGAGCGGCGACCCTAGCAGCGCGTGACGAACCCGTGACGATCAGGTGACGACGCCCCGCCCTCGTGCCCCCCATCTGGGCGCGCAGGTTCCCAAACGGGCTTCCGGGCGCGCACCTTCGCGCCTACGGGAACGTCCGCGCCCAGATGGGGCGCGCACGCGGCGCTCACTCCGTCGCATCGGGGTTCGCTCGAAACCCGCTCACTCCGTCGCATCGGGGTTCGCTCGAAACTCGCTCACTCCGTCGCATCGGGGTTCGCTCGAAACTCGCTCACTCCCATTCGATCGTGCCGGGCGGCTTGGACGTGATGTCGTAGGCCACCCGGTTGATGCCCGCCACCTCGTTGATGATCCGGTTGGAGATCCGCTCCAGCAGGTCGTACGGGAGCCGGGCCCAGTCGGCCGTCATCGCGTCGTCGCTGGTCACCGCCCGCACGATGATCGGGTGGCCGTACGTGCGCTCGTCGCCCATCACCCCGACCGAGCGGATGTCGGCGAGTACGGCGAAGGCCTGCCAGATCTCGCGCTCCAGCCCGGCGCCGTGGATCTCCTGGCGCACGATGGCGTCGGCGTCCTGCAGCAGCGCCACCTTGTCCGGCGTCACCTCGCCGATGATCCGCACGCCGAGCCCGGGACCGGGGAACGGCTGGCGCCAGACCATGTCGTCGGGCAGGCCGAGCTCGTGGCCGAGCGCCCGCACCTCGTCCTTGAACAGGTCGCGCAACGGCTCGACGAGCTGCAACCGCATGTCCTCGGGCAGCCCGCCGACGTTGTGGTGGCTCTTGATCACGGCTGCCGTGCCGTCGGCGCCCCCGGACTCGATGAGGTCCGGGTACAGCGTTCCCTGCACGAGGAACTCGGCCTCGACGAGTCCGCCCGTGTGCTCCTCGAAGACGCGGATGAACTCGTCGCCGATCGCCCGCCGCTTGGCCTCCGGCTCGGTGACGCCGGCGAGCCGGGCGAAGAACCGGGCCCCGGCGTCGACATGGATCAGCTCGATGCCCATCGAGCGGCGGAACGTCTCCGTGACCTGCTCGCTCTCGCCCTTGCGCATCAGGCCGGTGTCGACGTACACGCAGGTCAGTTGATGGCCGATCGCCCGGTGCACGAGCGCCGCGGCGACCGACGAGTCGACGCCGCCCGACAGCCCGCAGATCGCCCGCCCGTCGCCGACCTGGGCGCGGATCCGCGCCACCTGCTCGTCGATCACCGAGGACATCGTCCACGTGCCGCGGAGACCGGCGCGCTCGTGCAGGAACCGCCGCAGGACCGCCATGCCGTACGGGGAGTGGACGACCTCCGGGTGGAACTGCGTCCCGTAGATCCGCCGGGTGTCGTCCTCGAGGACGGCGACCGGTGCGTCGTCGGTGGAGGCGGTGACGGCGAAGCCGGCGGGGGCGGCGGTGATGGCGTCGAAGTGGCTCATCCAGACGTCGTGGACGTCCGGAGCGTCGTCGGGCAACAGGAGCGAGGGCGACTCGCGGCGCAGCTTGGCCCGGCCGTACTCGCCGCGCATCCCCCGCCCGACCGTGCCGCCGAGCTGTTCGGCGATCAGCTGCGCGCCGTAGCAGATGCCGAGGATCGGCACGCCGAGGTCGTAGATCGCCGGATCGAGCGTCGGCGCTCCCTCGACGTGGACGCTCTTCGGGCCGCCGGAGAGGATGATCCCCGCCGGCTGGCGCTCGGCGATCTCGGTCGCCGTGATGTGGTTCGGCACGATCTCCGAGAACACGTGGAGCTCGCGGACCCGACGGGCGATCAGCTGGGCGTACTGGGCGCCGAAGTCGACCACCAGCACGACATCGGAGGTGGGCGCCGCCGTCAAGTCCACGATCGTAGACGCCGCTGGTAGAAAGCTGGCCGATGCCGCCGCGACGCGCACGGATCCTGGTTGCCGCGCTGATCTTCGTCGTCGTCGTGGTCGGCGGCGGCCGAGCAGCTGCGGCGTCGGCCGAGCCGCCACCGCCGGACACGGTGCCGACGAGCGAGAACGTGTTCCTGCCGGAGTCGCAGGACCTGACCGAGTGCTTCAGCGCGCTGCCGCAACCGAACTGCGGCAGCGAAGCGCGCGGCGGGTGGCAGCAGACCCTGCTGCTGGTCGTCGTGACGCTGGCGTTGGCGTTCATCGCCTGGCGCATCATCCGCTCGTCGCGTCGGCGGCGGCACCAGCAGCAGACCGAGGAGCTGACGACGTGAACGGCGACGAGTTCCGGACCCGCGGTCACGAGCTGATCGACTGGATCGCCGACTACCTGGCGACGATCGAGACCCGGCGCGTCTCGCCCGACGTCAAGCCGGGCGACGTCCGAGCGATGCTGCCGGCGCACCCGCCGTCGGCGCCGGAATCGTGGGAGGCGGTGATCGACGATCTCGACCGGGTCATCGCGCCGGGCCTCACCCACTGGCAGCACCCCAGCTTCTTCGCCTACTTCCCGGGCAACGGCTCGTACCC
Organism: uncultured Acidimicrobiia bacterium; assembly: GCA_963844175.1. Taxonomy (GTDB): domain Bacteria; phylum Actinomycetota; class Acidimicrobiia; order Acidimicrobiales; family Ilumatobacteraceae; genus JALZMG01. The sequence continues at coordinate 90,300 of CAWJNE010000027.1, read as the reverse complement.
GTCGATCCTCGGGGAGCTGCTGTCGGCCGGGCTCGGGGTGCAGGGGATGAGCTGGGTCACGTCACCGTCCTGCACCGAGCTGGAGACGCTCATGCTCGACTGGATGGTCGAGCTGCTCGACCTTCCGGCGGCGTTCCGCTCCGACAGCGCGCGCGGCGGAGGGGTCATCCAGGGGTCGGCGAGCGAGGCGACGCTGGTCGCCATCCTGTCCGCCCGCTGGCGGGCGACCGGCGGCACGATCAACCACGACGGCGACACGTCACGGCTGGTCGCCTACGCCTCGGCCCAGGCCCACTCGAGCGTCGAGAAGGGGTTGCGCATCGCCGGCATCGGGCTCGATCGGTTGCGCACCGTGGCGCACGACGAGAACTTCGCCATGCGCGCCGATGCGTTGTCCGACATGATCGCCACCGATCGGGCCGCCGGCCTGGTGCCGTTCTTCGTGTGCTCGTCGCACGGCACGACATCGTCGATGGCGTTCGACCCGACGCCGGAGCTGGCGCCGATCTGCGCCGAGGCTGGGGCGTGGCTGCACGTGGATGCGGCGATGAGCGGCATCGCCGCGCTGGTGCCCGAGCACCGCTGGGTCAACGCCGGTCTCGATCGCGCCGACAGCTACTGCACCAACCCCCACAAGTGGATGGGCGTCAACTTCGACTGCGACCTCTACCTCACGAGCGATCGGGTGGCGCTGCTCGGTGCGCTGAGCATCCTCCCCGAGTACCTGCGCTCGGCCGCCGCCGAGACCGGGGCGGCCATCGACTACCGGGACTGGCAGGTGCCGCTCGGCCGTCGGTTCCGGGCGCTGAAGCTGTGGATGGCGCTGCGCCTGGACGGTGTGGCGGCGATGCAGGAGATGATCAACCTGCACGTCGGGCTGGCCCAACGGTTGGCCGAGCTGGTGGGCGCCGACGAGCGGTTCGAGATCGTGGCGCCGCACCCGTTGAACCTCGTCTGCCTTCGCCTGCGCGACGGCAACACCGACGACCTGATCGAGCGGGCCAACGCCACGGGCGAGGTGCTGTTCACGCGCACCGTGCTCGACGGCGAGGTCGCCCTGCGCTTCTCGATCGGCACCCGAACCACCGAGTGGCGCCACGTCGAGCAGGCGTGGCAGTTGCTGCAACGCTTGGCGTGACGATCAGCGGAGGCGGGCGAGCAGGTCCACCAGGAGGTGTGCGGTCGCGCCCCAGACCGTCTCGTCGTCGAGCTCGAAGAAGTGCAGGAGCCGATCGGTCGGCTGGCGTCCCCACCGCTCCGTGCGATACGTCTCGGGGCGGACCAGCTCGGCCAGCGGGAGCCACAGCACCCGCTCCACCTCGGGGCTGGCCGGGGCGAGCGGCAGGATCCCCGGCAGGCGGGCGACGAGCGGGACGATGTAGCTGCGGCTGACCACCGTGTTGAGGTGCCCGAGCTCGCCGATCAGCTCGACCTCGGCCGGGTCGAGCCCGACCTCCTCCCACGCTTCTCGGCGGGCAGCGTCGGCCGGCGTCTCACCGGGGTCGATGCGACCGCCGGGAAAGCTGATCTCGCCCTTGTGGTTGCGCAGGTCCCACGACCGCCGGGTCAGCAGGACCTCCGCGCCGCTGGCGCCGTCGGCAAGGGCGATCAGCACCGCCGACGGGCGGGCTTCGGGGAACGCCGGGGCCAGCGGCCGGCCGGGTGGCGCATCGACGAGGCCGGCGGCGATCTCGTCGACGCTGACGGTCAGCGGGTGGACGGCAGGTGCGTCCAGCTCACCCGGCGACCACACCGCCGGGCGGGGGATGATCTGGCGGCCGCCGGCACGCCGGGCGACGGGTTCAGACACCTGCGGGCGGGCTCGGGCTCCAGCCGCTCGACGCCAGCTCCTGCAACACCTCGGCCAGCCCCGCCGTCTTGAGGTTGGCCAGCACCCGGCCCGGCGACTCCTCGCCGAGCTCGAACTGCTCCCAGGCGGCGATCAGCTTGGTCAGATCCGGGGCCGGTCGCTCGAACGCCATCGGGTCAGGCTAGGACGGTCTCATTCACGACCGCGGCGGTCGCGGACGAACTTCGCCGCGTGGCCGGCCAGCCGTCCCGCGCCGCGCCCGATCGCCTCGCTGCGATCGACCGGTGGGGCCGTGCCCTTCGGCGCCTTTGCGGCGAACGACGAGTTCCACCAGACGACCAGCAGCACGACGGCGACGGCGATCATCGTGACGCGGTTGGTGTTGTCGACGGGCAGGCCGGGAATGGCGGCCGCGGCCACGAGCGCGCCGATGACGACGAGGTCGAGGATGCGGTGGGTCCGCCGGTCGAAGGCGCGGAAGGCACCGACCGGGCCGTCGACGAAAGCGGCGTTGATGACGATCACCCCGCCGAGGATCGAGGGCACCGCCGGCTCCGGACTCTGCAGGCCGATGGCGATGAGCACCAGCCCGATGAGGTACTCGGCGACCTGGTGCAGCCAGAACGGCCGCAGCATCCGCTCGTCACGCCCCGCCATCGCCCGCCATGCAACCACCTCACTCCGGGTTTGCGGCACCAGCCGGACGACCGGTACGTGAACGAGGCGGGGCCGAGACGCGCAGGAGCCGGGCCCTTCGGCCCGGCTCCTCCGACGACGTGGGACCGTCGTTACATCATCCCTGGCATGCCACCCATGCCGCCGCCGCCCGGCGGCATGGCGGGGCTCGGGGGCTCGGGCTTGTCGGCCACCAGCGCCTCGGTGGTGAGCACCATGGCGGCGATCGACGCGGCGTTCTGCAGCGCCGCCCGGGTGACCTTGGCGGGGTCGACGATGCCGGCCTTGATCAGGTCGGTCAGCTCGCCCGTCGCCGCGTTGAGGCCGATGGCACCGGTCTCTCGCTCGACCTGCTGCACCCAGACCGAGCCCTCGAGCCCGGCGTTCTCGGCGATGTGGCGGGTCGGCGTGACGAGCGCCTCGTACACCGTGCGGGCGCCGGTCGCCTGGTCGCCCTCGAGCGACTCGATGACCTTGAGGACCGCCGGGCGGGCCCGGATCAGGGCGGTGCCGCCACCGGCGACCACGCCTTCCTCGATCGCCGCGCGGGTCGCCGAGACGGCGTCCTCGATGCGGTGCTTCTTCTCCTTCAGCTCGACCTCGGTGGCCGCGCCGACCTGGATGACCGCCACGCCACCGGCCAGCTTGGCCAGCCGTTCCTGCAGCTTCTCCTTGTCCCAGTCCGAGTCGGTGTTCTCGATCTCGGCCTTGATCTGGTTGATGCGCCCCTTGACGTCGTCGCTGGTGCCGCCACCGTCGACGATGGTCGTGTTGTCCTTGGTGACGATCACCCGCTTGGCCGTGCCGAGCAGGTCCAGCGTGACGTTGTCGAGCTTCAGGCCGACCTCTTCGGCGACCACCTGGGCGCCCGTCAGCACGGCCATGTCCTGGAGCATCGCCTTGCGGCGGTCACCGAAGCCCGGCGCCTTGACGGCGACGGACGTGAACGTGCCGCGGATCTTGTTGACGACCAGCGTGGCCAGGGCCTCGCCCTCGACGTCCTCGGAGATGATGACCAGCGACTTGCCGGTCTTCATCACCGTCTCGAGCACGGGGAGCAGGGCTTGGACCGTCGACACCTTGGCCTGGTGGAGCAGGATGTACGGCTCCTCGAGCACGGCCTCCTGACGCTCGGCGTCGGTCACGAAGTACGGCGACAGGTAGCCCTTGTCGAACTGCATGCCCTCGGTGAACTCGAGCTCGGTGCCGAACGTGTTCGACTCCTCGACCGTCACCACGCCGTCCTTGCCGACCCTGTCGATGGCGTCGGCGATGACCTCGCCGATCGACGGGTCGGCGGCCGAGATGGTGGCCACGTTGGCGATGTCGGTCTTGTCGTCGACGTCCTTGGCCTCGGCCTGGATGGCCTCGACGGCGGCGGCGACGGCCTTCTCGATGCCCTTCTTCAGGCTCATCGGGTTGGCGCCGGCGGCGACGTTGCGCATGCCGAGCTGGACCAGCGACTGGGCCAGCACCGTGGCGGTGGTGGTGCCGTCACCGGCGATGTCGTTGGTCTTGGTCGCCACTTCCTTGACGAGCTGGGCGCCCATGTTCTCGAACGGGTCCTCGAGCTCGACCTCCTTGGCGATCGAGACCCCGTCGTTGGTGATCGTCGGCGCGCCCCACTTCTTGTCCAGGACGACGTTGCGGCCCTTCGGGCCGAGCGTGACCTTGACGGCGTCGGCGAGCTTGTTGACGCCGGTCTCCAGCGAGCGGCGGGCGGCCTCGTCGAACTTGAGCAGCTTGGCCATCAGCCCACCACCGCGAGGACGTCCCGGCTGGAGAGGATCAGCAGGTCCTCACCGTCGATGGTGACCTCGGTGCCGCCGTACTTGCTGTACAGGACGGTCTGGCCGACCTCGACGTCGAGCGGGATCAGCTCGCCGGAGCTCTCGGCGCGCTTGCCGGGGCCGACGGCGAGGACCTTGCCCTGCTGCGGCTTCTCCTTGGCGGTGTCGGGGATGACGAGACCGGACGCGGTGGTCTGCTCGGCCTCGTTGGGCTGGACGACGATGCGGTCATCGAGCGGCTTCAGTGCCATGTTGTACGTGCCTCCATTGGCGGTGACGTGGATCGGGGCCGATTAGCACTCGGCCGATGCGACTGCCAATCGTACGACACGCCCCCGGCCGTTAGCAACCGGCGACGGAGAGTGCTAACGACGATCTCGTCCGAAGTTTCGGCGCTCCCGGGGGCCGACGGCCCGGACGGGGGGCGCGAGACCCTCCGATCAGCCCGGGCTCCACACGCCGCGGCGGCGCAGCATGGCGGCAACGGTGGTCAGCGGGAGGCCGATCACGTTGCTGACGCTGCCTCGGACCCCCTCGACCAGCACGGCGCCGGCGCCCTGGATGGCGTAGGCGCCGGCCTTGTCGAACGGCTCGCCGGTGCCGAGGTACCACTGCAGCGAGCCGGCCGTGATCGGCGCCATCATGACCAACGTCGTGACGACGGCGACGTCCTCCTCGTCACCGGCGCGCAGCGCCACGCCGGTGTGCACCCGGTGGGTCCGGCCGGACAGCCGGCGCAGCATGCGGGCCGCGTCGTCGGCGTCGCGCGGCTGGCCGAACACCTCGCCGTCGCAGTCGACGATGGTGTCGGCGGCGAGCGTCGGCGTGTGGTCCACGGCTCGGGCCTTGGTCGTCGCCAGCCGACGGACGAGGTCCAGGGGTCGCTCCCCCGGCTGCGGCGTCTCGTCGACGTCGGGCGGCACGACGTCGAACGGCACGCCGAGCTGGGCCAGCAGGTCGCGCCGGCGCGGCGACCCCGAGGCGAGCACCAACCGGTTCTCCTGAGGATCTGGGGTCATCGTTGACCCCGGACCCGAGCTTGAAAGGGGGTCATCGACGGTTCGGCCCCCACCGCAGTGAGCGCACGAGGTACGGCCGGCCTTGCCCGGCCCAGCGAGCGGAGCGAGCCATCAGGACGACGGGGTGAGGGCCCAGCGGACGGTGCGCGTGATCGCCTCGCCGGCGCCGCGCACGACGGTCGCCTCGGTCACCGGGAGCCACGGCAGGCGCAGTGGCCAGCGGGCCCAGCGGGGCAGCAGCGAGACGGCGGCGACGGCGATCGGCGCGTACGCCGGGCGCAGGGCCAGGGGCAGCGGCGGGGTGGCGACGAGGTACCGGGCGGCGGCGCGCGCCTCGGCGGTGCTGCGCAGCTCGGGGCGGTAGTGCTCCAGCAGGTCGTCGGCTTGGGCGACGGTGCGCGGCACGACATCGGCGCCGAGCGTCGTGGCCACTTGCCCAGCCTGGGCGACGTACTCGTCCCGTTCGGCCGCCGTCAGCGGCTCGGCGCCGAAGCGGCGGTGCGCCTCGAGGAACATCACGACCTCGGACACGTGCACCCACGACAGCAGGTGCGGGTCGTTGGCGGCGTACGCCCGGCCGTCGGGTGCCGTGCCCTGGACGCGCTCGTGGACGGCGCGCACCGTGTCGATCGCCTGCTGGGCATCGTCGACGGACCCGAACGTCGTGACGGCGAGGAAATGGCTGGTGCGGGCCAACCGCCCCCACGGATCGCCGCGGAAGCCGGAGTGGGCGTGGACGCCGGCCATCGCCAGCGGGTGCAGTGACTGCAGCAGCAGCGCGGCGAGTCCGCCGACGAACATCGACGCATCGCCATGGACGCGCGTGATCGGGCTGTCGAGCTCGAACCAGCGCTCGGCATCCGGGCGGCGGAGGCGCTGGCGGGTCTCGGCGCCATCCGGGCCGGCGATGCGCTCGAAGATGGCGCCACCGATCGATCGGCGCACCCCGTCGACCAACGCGTCGAGGGGACCGGCCGCCATGGCCGCCAGTCTGCCAACGCCGCTCAGCCGTCGGGGCCCCAGCCGAAGATCCCGCCGACGCCGCTGCTCGACACACCGACGTAGATCCCGAGGGCGGCGCCGACGAGCGTGGCCACGATGATCCACGGCCAGGCCGTGGGGCGGACCGGTCGCTGGTCCGGCTGCCGGGGCCGCATCAGGTACGGACCGGCGAGCAGCCCGAGCGCCCAGCCGGCGGGGTGGCTGAGATCGAAGATGAGCCCGGACAGCAGCAGGGGCCCGAAGTGGTAGGCGCTGATGGAGAAGCGCACGCCACGGCGCAGCGGCGAACGCAGGTAGGCCGACCAGGCGCCCAGGCAGGCGAACCCGCCGACCGAGATGCCGAAGTCGGTGACGTTCGTGACCTCCCGGGCGAAGGCGCTGGCGCTGTTCTGCAGCGGGAGGATCGCCAGCAGCACGATCAGGACGCCGAACACCTGCCCGCCGATCAACGCCACCAGCGCCCGCAGGTGGCCGGCGACGTGCTCGTAGAGGATCACGGCGATGACCGTGAAGCTGGGCAGCGGGATGCCGAGGTCGCCGACCAGCACCGTCCCCGTGAACAGCGTCCACCACCGACCCTCCTGCAGGGCCGGCAAGCCGTACCCGAGCTCGGCCATGTCGGCGGCGGTGCGGTCGTCGCCGAGCGCCCACCGGGCGACGAACGTGGCGAGGATCGGCACGACGATGACGCCGATCGACACGGCGTACCTGGCCGGCCATCGCAGTAGTTCCCGCACGACGGGAGATCGTCGCGCGTGTCGGTCCACGGGAGCGCCCGGAGGCTCGCTCCGCTCGCGCGTTGGTCCACCGGACTTCCGGGAGGCTCGCTCCGCTCGCTGGGTCAGCCGCCGGACAGCGCGAGCACGTCGGCGTCGTCGGGGATCCGCAGGACGTCGGCGTCGTCTGGATCGTCGAGGAAGCCGTCCGGCAGGGCCACCCGGATCGGTCCGTTGGTATGCCCGCGGCGGATCCGCTCGCCGCCGGGCACGACGGCGAGGTCGGGATCGAGCGTTGCGGACAGGTCGTCGAGCTCGCCGAGCGAGGAGACGTCGGCGAACCTCCGGCGCACCTCGCCGCCCACCGGGTAGCCGGTGAGGTACCACGAGGCGTGCTTGCGGAACGTGCGCATGGCCACCCGCTCGTCGTCGAAGTGGTCGACGAGCGCACGGGCGTGGTCGGCCATCACGGCGACGGCGACACCCAGCGGGCGGGGCCCGGCGACCGGGCGTCCGGCCATGGCGTCGATCAGGTCGCCGAACAGCCACGGACGACCGAGGCAGCCACGACCGACGACCACGCCGTCGCAGCCGGTCGCCTGCATCATCGCCACGGCGTCGGCGGCCTCCCAGATGTCCCCGTTGCCGAGGACGGGAATGCCGTCGACGTGCGCCTTCAGCTCGGCGATCGCCGACCAGTCGGCCTCGCCGGCGTAGTGCTGCTGGACGGTGCGGGCGTGCAAGGCGATGGCCACGATGCCCTCGTCGCGGCAGATCTCACCGGCCCGGAGGTGGGTGCGCAGCCCCGGGTGGAGGCCGACGCGGAACTTGGCCGTGACGGGCACGCCGTGGGGAGCCGCCGCGGCGACGGCGGCGCGCACGATCGCCGCCAGGAGCCGGGGCTTGGCCGGCACGGCGGCGCCGCCGCCCTTGCGCGTGACCTTGGCTGCGGGGCAGCCGAAGTTGAGGTCGAGGTGGTCGACGAGCCCGGCGGCGCACACCCGGTCCACGGCGCGGCCCATCATCACCGGGTCGGAGCCGTACAGCTGCAAGCTGCGCGGGTGCTCGTCGGGACCGAACGTGACCATCCGGTCGGTCTTGGCGCTGCCGTGCACGAGGGCGGTCGCCATCACCATCTCGTTGACGTAGACGAGACCCGGGCCGAAGCGGCGGCACAGCGCCCGGAACGGCGCGTTCGTCACGCCGGCCATCGGCGCCAGCACGACCGGCGCCACCGGCTCGAACGCACCGATCCGCAACTTCACGCCGCCCGACGCTAACGACCCTCCCCATCCGAGGGTTACCTGCATCCGAGGGTTTGCAGAGGGGCTCCCCCGCGCGTGACCCTCGGATGCAGCAAACCCTCGGATGGGCTACAGGCGGAGGTTGGGGTGGGCGCCGGTGGCGAGGTCGCTCGGGCCGTCGAGGCGCAGGCGGTGCCAGCCGGCGGCGGCGATCATCGCCGCGTTGTCCGTGCACATCGCCCGGCTCGGCAGGTAGGCCCGAAGGCCGTCCTCGGTGCAGGCGTCGAGCATCCGCTCGCGCAGCTCGGAGTTGGCGGCCACGCCGCCGCCGAGGGCCAGGCCCCGGGCGCCGACCGATGCCGCCGCCCGTCGCGCCTTGTGCACCAGCACGTCGACCACGGCGGCCTGGAACGAGGCCGCGACGTCAGCCGTCTCGACGTCCGGGTTGGCGCGCACGTGGTTCATCACCGACGTCTTGAGGCCCGAGAAGCTGACGTCGAGGCCGTCCTCGCGCATCGCCCGGGGGAAGGCGATCGCCGCCCGGTCGCCCTCGAGCGCGGCCCGCTCGATCGCCGGCCCCCCGGGGTACCCGAGCCCGAGGAACCGGGCGACCTTGTCGAACGCCTCACCGGCGGCGTCGTCGATCGTCTGCCCGAGCACCCGGTACTCCCCCGGCGCCGTCATCTCGACGAGCAGGGTGTGCCCGCCCGACACGAGCAGCACCACGATCGGCAACTCCACCCCGGGGTCGTCGAGCAGCGCGGCATACAGGTGCGCCTCGAGGTGGTTGACACCCACGAACGGCACGTCCCACGCCAACGCCAACGCCTTGGCCGCCGACACGCCGACGAGCAGGGCACCGATCAGCCCGGGGCCGATGGTGCAGGCGACGGCGTCGACCCGCTGGTCGTCCACCCCGGCCTCGACGATCGCCCGGGCGATCACCGGGTTGAGCAGCTCGAGGTGGGCCCGGCTGGCGATCTCGGGCACGACCCCACCGAACGTGGCGTGCAGCTCGATCTGCGAGCTGATCACGCTCGACAGCACGTCGCCCCCGCCCATCACGAGTGCCGCCGCCGTCTCGTCGCAGCTCGTCTCGATCCCCAGGACGACGGTCTCGGGCCCGACGTCGAAGACGTCAGCGCCGACGTCACTCATCGCGCAGCCTCGCCAGGCGCTCGGCGTACTGCGGCGAGGCGATGTCGTGGCACCACATCACGATGGCGTCCTCGTTCTCCTCGTAGTACTTCGACCGGACGCCGGCCGGGACGAAGCCGAACGTCCGGTACAGCGCCTGGGCGCCGGCACTGCTGGCCCGCACCTCCAGCGTCCAGGCCACGCAGCCACGCTCGATCGCCGCCGTCGCCAGCCGGCCGAGCAGCTGCCTCGCGATGCCGGCCCGGCGGTGGTCCTCGTGCACGGCGACGTTCGTCACGTGGGCCTCGTCGAGCACGTACATCAGCCCGGCGTAGCCGACCACGGCCCGCCCGCGCCGGGCCACGAGGTAGCACCTGGCGCCGTCGCGAGCCTGGTCGAGCTCGCTGTGGAACACCCGCTCGCTCCAGGGCTTCGGGTACGCCGTGCGCTCGATGGCCAACGCCGCGGCAACGTGGCGGTGGCGCATCGGCTCGACCACCACGGTCGCCTCGGGCCGGGTGCGCAACCGATCGAGCAGGTTCACGTCGACGTCCGTTCGCTCGCCCGCTCGGGCCGGCCGGTCAACATCACGATGAACGCTCGCTCACGCCGGGCCGCCAGGTCGAGCCACGGTCGCCCGGCGGGCCCAGTTGATCTGGGCGTCGGGCTGGCGCAGGTAGACGGGGCGGATGTCGGCCGGGCTGACCCACTCCTCGCGCAGCGCCCTGGCGTGGGCCAGCGCGACGAGCTGGGCCGCCGACGGGTGGGCATCTTCGGCGATCTCACAGTGGTAGCCCTCCAGGATCTCGGCCTGGTAGCGCAACGCACCGTCGCCGACGCACAGGACCTCCTGGCTGCGCGCCAGCAGATCGGCGACCAGCTCGGCGACCGGCCCGACCCGCGGCCTCACGACCTGCTGCACGCCCCCCGGCACCGTCCGGTACAGCGCGTAGAACACCTCGCCCTTGCGGGCGTCGACCACCGGGACGACCACCTTGTCCGCCCGCCGGTGGCGGAACGCCAACAGGTCGAGCGACGGGATGCCGATCATCGGCAGGCGCAGCCCCAATGCCAGCGCCTTGGCCGCCGCCAACCCGACGCGCATCCCGGTGAACAGGCCCGGACCGACGTCGACGGCGATCAGCCCCACCTCCTCGAGTCCGATGTCGGCCTGGTCGCAGACGAAGTCGATGGCCGGGGTCAGCGTCTCGGCGTGACGACGGCCCCGGGCCATCTCGAACAGCGCGATCACGCCCTCGTGCCCGCCGAGGGCCACGCTGACCTGCTCGGTCGCCGTCTCGATGCCCAAGATCAACATCGGCGGCTCAACATCCGCGGCTCAACATGGAGCGCTCACCCGGTCCACGGCCCCAGCGCGGTGGTCAGCGCGGACCAGCGCATCGCCCACGTGCGGCCGGTGGCGCCGACCGTGATCGTTCGGGCCTCCACGTCGCCGGTGACGGGCGCCAGCTCGACGATGAGGTGATCGCCGAACGTCGACTCGACCACGTCACCCCACTCGACCAGCACGATGCCGTGGTACTCCGCCAGTTCGCCGAGCGCCAGCTCGGCCACCTCGGCCAGTTGTTCGAGGCGGTACAGATCGGCGTGGTGCAGCGTCGCGCCGCCGGTCTCGTAGCTGTGCACCAGCGTGAACGTCGGCGACGTGATCGGCTCGGCCACCCCGAGCGCCCGCCCGAACCCTTGGGCGAACGCCGTCTTGCCGGACCCCATCTCTCCGGCCAGCAGGATCACGTCGCCCTCGTCGGCCAGCGCGGCGACAGCGGCGGCGATGCCGAGCGTGTCGTCCAACGAGCACGCCCGTAGCTGCAGGGTCGGCGCCATGGCCCGGCCGAGGTTACGAGAGCGCCGACCCCGGACGGGGTGACGAGCGGACGTGGACGCGCGGGATGCGCGGCGAGATGCCGCACATGATCTCGTAGCCGATCGTGTCGAGGTGGCCGGCCAGCTCGCCGACGCCGATCGACTCGTCACCCTGGCGACCGATGAGCACGACCTCGTCACCCCGGTCGACCGGATCATCGCCGCAGTCGACCATGAACTGGTCCATCGTGATCGAACCGATGATCGGCCGCCGCCGCCCGCCGATCAACACGTCGGCGACGTTGCCAAGGCCCCGCCGCACGCCGTCGGCGTACCCCAACGGCACGGTGGCCACGTTGGCGTCGGCGGGCAGCTGGTGGCTGAGCCCGTACGACACTCGCTCGCCGGCGCCCAGCCGCTTGACGAACGACACCCGCGCCTTGAGCGACAGCACTGGCCGCAGATCGGCCGCTGCGGCGTCGACCTGCGGTCCGGGCGACACGCCGTAGAGCCCGATGCCGGCGCGCACGAACGACCGGCGGGCTCGGGGCTGGATGAACGCACCGGCCGAGTTGGCGGCGTGGACGACGTCGACCGGGGGCAGCGCGGCGAGCACCTCGTCGAACTGCGCCAGCTGGCGATCGGTGTAGGGGTGGCCGACCTCGTCGGCCACGGCGAGGTGCGTGTAGATCCCCTCCAGCGTGAGCCACGGGGCGTGACCGGCGATGCGAGCGGCGAGGTCCTTGGCCAACGACGGCGGCGCCCCGACGCGGTGCATGCCGGTGTCGACCTTCAGGTGGACGCCCAGGTTGCGCACCCGCAGGGCAGCCAGCGAATCGATCGCCTCGGCGGTGCCGACGGTCGGCGTCAGCCGATTGGCGGCCAGGACGGCCAGCTCGCTGGCTGGCTGCTCCCACATCACGAGGATCGGCTGATCGATCCCCTCGGCCCGCAGCGCCTCGCCCTCCGCCGTCAGCGCCACGCAGAGTCCCCCGCAGCCGGCCTCCACCGCCGCCTTGCCGACGGCGACCATGCCGTGCCCGTAGCCGTCGGCCTTGACGACCCCCCACACCTCGGCCGGGGCCGACTGGGCGCGCAGCACACCGACGTTGTGGGTCACGGCGTCGAGATCGATCTCGGCCCACGCCCATCGGTGGGCGCTGGCCCCGTGGTTGGGGTCGGCGCGGACCTGGTGCTCGCCGTGCAGCAGCGTGACGATCCGCCGGTCGTTCACGAGCCGGCGACCTTGCTCACAACCTCGTCGAGCACGACCGGGATGGCGGCGAGGAGGTCGCTGGCCACGAGCCCGAGCGGCGGGCCGAGCCGGGCGGCGCGACCGTGGATCCAGGCGCCGGCGGCGGCGGCCTGCAGGGCGGGCAGACCGACGGCGAGCAGGGCGCCGATGATGCCGGACAGCACGTCGCCGGTGCCGGCCGTCGCCAGCCGAGCGTCGCCGGTCATCGTCACGAGCACGCCGCCGGCGGCATCGGCCACGACGGTCGTCGGACCCTTGAGCAGCACGACGCCACCGACGTCGGCGGCCAACCGGCGGCAGGCGGCGATGCGGTCGGCACCTGGCCGTTGCCCGGTCAGCAGGCCGTACTCGCCGTCGTGTGGCGTGAGCACGGTGGCGTCCCGCCGACCGCGCAGCACCGGCGCCGCGCCGGCGTCCGACCATGACAGGGCGTACAGCCCGTCGCCGTCGACCAGGACGGGCAGCTCGGCGGCGGCGACGAGCTCGCGCACGGCCGCCACCGTCGCCTCGTCGCGCCCCAGCCCTGGGCCGACGACCAGGGCGTGGAAGCGGTCGAGCCCGTCGAGCACGGCCTTCGCCCACCCGGTCTCGGGCACCTGGTGCTGCACCACCTCGACCGGCGGATGGGCATCGATGCCCGGCGAGGACAGCGTGACCATCCCGCTACCGGCGCGCTGCGCCGACGCCGACGCCAGGTGGGCGGCCCCGGTCATCCCGGCCGAACCGGCGACCATCCGCACCCCGGCCGACCACTTGTGCGCGTCCCGTGCTCGCGACCGCAGCCACGACCCGACGTCCGCCGGTTCGACGAGGTGGGCGGTGGCCCCGCTCGTGTCGAGACCGATGTCGGCGACCTCGACGGTCCCGGCCATCGTCGGCCCATCACCGAGGACGAGCCCGGGCTTCAGCGCGGCGAACGTCACCGTGCGGGACGCCGCGAGCGGCCGGCCACGCGCTTCACCGGTGAGGCCGTCGATGCCGCTCGGGAGGTCGACGGCGAGGACCGGCGCTCCCCCGATGTCCGGCGCCGACCACGTCCGCTTGAACCCGGTCCCGTAGGCGGCGTCGATCACCAGGTCGGCTCCCGGCAAGGCCGGCGGGCAGTCCCTGGCCTCGAACACGCGCACGAGAACGCCGGCGGCGCCCAGGCGGGTGGCCGCCGCTCGGCCATCGGCCCCGTTGTTGCCCGTGCCGGCGATCACGTTGACGACGCGCCCGTAGGTGCCGCCGAGCATCGTGCGGGCGGTCCGGGCGACGGCCGCGCCGGCCCGCTCGATCAACACGTCGACCGGCTCGGGAGCGGCAGCGTCGACGGCCGCCATCTCCTCGGGGGTCACGATCGGGATCACCGCCGCACGACGATACGAGGGCGGGGGTTCAGTCCGCTGCGACCACTGCCACGGCGACGGGCCCGTCATGGCTCAACGACAGGTGCCAGCCGGTGACCCCACGGTCGACGGCCAGCTCGGCGGCGCGGCGGGTGACACTGAGGTGCGGTGCCCCGGACGGGTCGACGTCGACCCACACGTCGTGGAAGCCGAAGGCCCCGAGGCCGAGTCCGAGGGCCTTCATCACCGCTTCGCGCGCTGCGAAGCGCGCCGCCAGCGACGGCACCGGATCGATCTTGCGCGCCACGTACTCCAGCTCGCTGGCGACGAACACCCGGCGGCGCATCCCGGGCGTACGGGTCAGCGCGGCGCGGAACCGCGGGATCGACACGACGTCGACCCCGACACCTCTCATGATGCGGCCGTCATGGTGCGGCCGCCGGCGGGGCGACGCTCACCTCACGCCCGCCAGTGATCGGCGGCGTCGGAGATCGGGTCGATCAGCAGACCGTCGACTGCCAGCTCGCCGAGTCGGCGGTCGTCGAAGGCGCCTTCGGTCTCCGTCACCCAGTCGACCAAGCGGTCGTAGCGCCGGTCGTACCCGACGAGCACCGATCGCATTGCCGGCGGGTCGAGCCGGTCGTGGAACCGCACCTGGAGCAGGGTGATGCCGGTGGTCGTACCGGCCTTGACCTCGGGGACGAGGATCACCGTCCGCCCGTCGCGGCGCCCGCGGGCGACGAGCACGTCCTGCTCGGCGGCGACGCGCCGCTTGGTGCCGACGAGCTGCGGGTGGCGCTCGACGCGCGACGGGATGTTGCGGCTGATCCCCCCGCGATCGACGATCGACACCACGTCGCCCTGGATGCCGTACCGCGTGAACCCGCTGACCTCCGCCACCGCCGGATCGAGCGCGGCGAGCACCTTGAGCGTGCGGTAGCTGAGCACGTCCCGCCCGGCCCCGGCGCCGAGCACGGCCTGCACCAGCGGCCGGTCCAACACGCCCTCGTCGCTGCGGGAGATGCCGACGGTGACCGTCTTGGCCTGATGCTTGATGGCGTCGATGGGCCGGGTCAGCTCCTCGATCGCCTGAGTCAGCGAGTCGAGCAGGTCGTCGACCAGTGCCGCCGGTGACCCGACCTTGCCCGACGCCACCTGGTACGCCTCGACGGGCCGCTCGGACGACAGATCACGCAGCAGCCCGGAGAGGCGCACGGCGGTGCTGGCCTCGAGGTGGCCGTCGTAGCGCCGGTCGCGCAACCCATCGACGTACTGGTCGGCGGCCGGCGAGATCTCCCGCCGCACCCTCGCCAGCACGGCGTCCGACGACGCCTCGTCGTTGATGGCGTGGTCGATGACCTCGCGCGCCGCGCGCAGCGGACGGGCGGTGGCGTCGATGGCCAGTGCCGCCTCGTACCCGAAGAGGTGGCCGGCCATCGCCGACAGCGTGAACCCGAGCGCCGGGTCGACGGGCGGCACCTCGATGACCGCCGCCGCCGGATACCGAGCGTCGCCGTCGTCGGCGATGACGATCGGCGTGGCCTTGTGGGCCCGGAAGATGGCCACCTCCTTGCCGACGTCGTCGGCGTTGCTGCCGGCCAACCCGGCGGCGCACACGAGGATCAGCGGCTCGGACGACAGGTCGATGTGCTTCTTGTCCTCGATGTCGTCGCAGGCGATGGACTTGTAGCAGAGCTCGCTGAGCTTGATCCGCACCTCTTCGGCGGCGACGCGGTTGGTCCCGCTGCCGACCACCGCCCAGTAGCGCTTCGACGGAGCGAACCGGCGGGCGGCTTCGGCGATCGAGTCGCGCCGGGCGAGCACCGTCCGCATCGCCGCCGGCAGGGACTGCAGCGAGCCGAGCAGGTCGTGGCGTCGCTGGTCGGCGCCGACGCCGGCAGCCTCCGTGATCGCACACGCCAGCAACACACCGGCGGCGACCTGGGCGTAGAAGGCCTTGGTCGAGGCCACGCTCATCTCCACGTCGCGGCCGTCGGACGTGTACAGCACGCCGTCGGCCTTCTCCGTCAAGTCGCTCGACCGCCGGTTGACGATCGCCAGCACGGCGGCGCCACGGGCCCGCAGCAGGTCGACGGTGCGGTTGGTGTCCGTCGTCGTTCCGCTCTGGCTGATGGCGATGGCCAGCGTGTCGGACATGTCCAGGCGCAGTCCGAACCCGGACAGCTCGGTCGCCGTGACGGCGTCGACATCGAAGGCGCCGCCACAGAGCTCGTCGAGCACCGCGGCCATCGACTGGCCGGCGACGGCGGCCGTCCCCTGACCGATGACACGCACCCGCCGGATCGTGCCGGCGGCCAGGCGTTGGGCGATGGCGGGCGGCAGCGCGCGCGGGCCGACGACGGCGTGACGGCGCTGCGCCCCGTCGGCGTCGGTGCGCTCGTGGATCCGGCCGCGCAGCGTCTTGGCCAGACTCTCCGGGGACTCGGTGATCTCCTTGAGCAAGAAGTGCGGCGCATCACCGCGGTCGATGTCGCGAGTCGTCACCTCGGCGCGCACGATGTCAGCGGCGGACACCGGCTGCGGAGCACCGTCGTAGCCGAGGCGTTCGAGGCCGTCCAGCGTGCCGGCGAGGCGGGCATCGAGGGCGATCACCTGACCGCCGTGCTCACCGTCCAGCCGCACGAAGCGATCGGTCTCCTCGACGACGCCGTACGGCTCGCTGGCGACGAGGTACCGATCGTCGGCCAGCCCGACGTACACGCCCTGGCCGCTGCCCTGCAGTGCCAGCATCAGGCGACCCGGTTGGTCGGCGGCCTGCGCCCCGATGGCCACCGAGCCCTCGAACGAGGACACCGTGCGACGGAACGCCTCGAACAGGTCGATCGCCACGGCCCGGCCGTCCGGTTCGGCGTGGCGGGCCATCAGGGCGGGGATCACTTTGGCGTCGGTGGTGATCGGACCGGCGATGCGCAGGCCATGGGCCACCTTGAGGTCGGCGTGGTTGTCCACGTCGCCGTTGAGGACCCCGACGACGTACGGCGCCACCTCACCGCCGCGCTGCTCCAGCTCCTCGCTGTTGACGGGGTGGGCGTTGGGCTCGGAGATGATCCCGACGCTGGCCCAGCGGGTGTGCCCGAGCACGGCGACCTGGGCTCGCTCACCCTGCAGCGCCTGGCGCAGGAGGGTGTCCTGCTTGATCTGGGCCCGCAGCGCCCGGGTGTTGTCGCCGAGCTCGCCGATCTCCGCCGCCGCCTTGTACACGATCGACAGGGACGGCCCGATCAGCCGCGCCGCACCCGACTGGAAGAGGGCGTCGCCGGAACGGCGGGCCAGCGCCGCGGCGACGTCCGGATCGGACGCTGCCAGCTCGTGGTCCCACACGAGGACGTGTACGCCGGCCGAGTCCCGGCCGCGCACCTCCATGCGATCGATCGCCGACAGGGCCTGCTGGATGGACAGGTAGCCGGCCAGGGCCGCCGAGCCGGCGTCGCGCCCGGCCAGGTCGGCGACGGCCGTGGCCGTGCGCAGCCGGTCGCGCCGCAGCTGCCACAGCACGTCGAGCAGCTCGATCAGCGCCGCGCTGGCGCGCTCCAACTCGTCGGCGTCGGCGTCGGCGCCCGCCGCAGCCAGGGCGGAGTCGAGCTCGGCGGCGTAGGCGTCGAGCTGGTCGAGTCGACCGGTGATCGACCCGACGAGCTCCCAGTGGTCGGCCAGCGCGAGGACCCCCGGGGTCCCGCGCAGCAGGGTGTCGACGCGCCGCAGGGCCGACGTGACGGTGCCAACGTCGCCTCGAGCGGCCAGCGCGGCGTCGAGCCCGCCGAGCACCTCGTCGGGTCGCGGGATCGGGCGGGTGGGGGGACGGCTCAACACGCCGACGATGCCGCACATGGCCGGTCAGGCTACGACGGCGGCCCGGCCGGCGCTGGGCGGCCCGGCCGGCGCTGGGCGGGTTACGGTCGACCGATGCTCAAGGTCACCGTCCTGTACCCGGCCGCCGACGGCACCACGTTCGACGTCGACTACTACCGGACGACGCACGCCGAGATCGTCCATCGGGTGCTCAAGCCCGAGCGGTTCGACATCGACAAGGGCCAGGAGGGCCAGCCGTTCCACGCCCTCGGCCACCTGACGTTCGCCTCGCCGGAAGCGATGCAGGCGGCGATGGGGAGCCCCGACGCCGGCGAGGCGATGGCCGACATCCCGAACTTCTACACCGGCGGCCAACCCCAGCTGCAGATCTCCGAGACGCTCGACTGACGGGGTGAGCGGTGCGGGGACACCGTCCCCTCACCGCTCACGCTTACCGTCTCGCTCGTCAGATCGAGTCGTAGTCGGCGGGGTCGACCTTCCGAGTGCGCTTCCAGAACTCGAGCAGCGGGAACGGCCAGTTCTGCGCCACGCGGCCCTTGGCGTTCTTGTACCAGGTGTTGACCGTGGTCACGCCCCACGCCATGCGCTGGTTCTCGGCGTCGATCTCCTCGTTGTACCGGTCGTGCACGTCGGCCTTCACGTCGAGCGCCGCGAGGTCCTCGGCCAGCACGTGGCGGATGACGTCCATCACGTAGCGGACCTCGCACTCCGAGAACCAGATGATGCTGCCGTTGACGACGATGTTCGTGTTCGGTCCGTACAGCAGGAAGAAGTTCGGGAACCCGGGCACGGTGACGCCGAGGTAGGCCCGGGCGTCGCCGTCCCACCGCCCGTGCAGGTCGACGCCGTCGCGGCCGACGACCTTCATCGGGGTGAGGAACTTCGATGGCTGGAACCCCGTGCCGTAGACGATGGCGTCGACCTCGTGCAGCTCGCCGTCGACCGTGCGCACGCCGGTCGGCTCGATGCGCTCGATGCCGGTCGTCGTCAGCGTGACGTTGTCGCGGTGCAGCATCGTCGCCCACGCGCCGTCGTCGACGATGATCCGCTTGGACGCCGGCGGGAACGTCGGCAGCACCTTCGCCAGCAGATCCGGGCGGTCCGGGTACTGGGCCGAGATGGCCTCCGTCAGCAGCAGGCGCAGCCCCTCGTTGGCCTCGCTGACCGAGGTCTCCTGGTTGGGCCAGGCCGGGTCGACCTCGGCCATCGGGCGCAGCAGCTCCGAGCTGCGCCAGAACAACCAGAACCGGTACCACTGCCGGTAGTACGGCAGGTTGGCGAGCAGCCATTGGAACCCCTCGGGCACCGGCTCGCGGTAGATGGGTTGTGGGAACTGCCAGTTGGCCGTGCGCTGGAAGATCTCCAGGCTGGCCACCTCCTCGGCGATCAACGGGGCGAACTGCGCGGCGCTGCAACCGGTGCCGATCACCGCCACCCGCCGCCCTTCGAGGGGGACCGAGTGGTCCCAGCGGGCCGAGTGGAACGCCGGACCGGTGAACGAGTCGCGGCCCTCGATGTTCGGGAGCTGCGGCCGGTTGAGCTGGCCGACGGCGCTGATCACCGCGTTCGCCGTCAGCGTCGACTCGGCGCCGTCGGCGGTGACGAGCTCGAGCGTCCACGTACCCGCCGCCTCGTCCCACACGACCGACGAGACCTCGGTGCCGAAGCGGATGTTCGGCCGGATGCCGAACTCGTCGACGCACTCCTTGAAGTACCGGTGCAGCTCGGCCTGCGGGCTGTAGAACCACGGCCAGTCGTCGCGCTGGGCGAACGAGTAGCTGTAGTAGTGGTTCGGGATGTCGACCCGGCAACCGGGATACGTGTTCTCGAGCCAGGTGCCGCCGACGTCGGCGTTCTTCTCGATGACGACGTACGGGACGTCGGCTTCGGCCAGGCGGTAGGCGGCGATGATCCCCGACATCCCGGCGCCGACGATGGCGACCATGAAGGGCGTCTCCGGGGCGACGTCGTCCTTGTGCCAGCGCGGTGCCCGCAGGTCGGCGGTGAGGGCCAGCTCCTCGCGCATCATCGGCAGGTAGTCGTCGATCGGGAGGCCGCCCGCCATGAACTCCAGCAGCTCCTGCAGATCGTGGCCGGTCGGCAGCGGCGCGGCCACGGACCCTCCGTCGCGGAAGCGGGTGATGGCGTCGAGGGCGATCGTCCGGATCTGCTCCTGCTGCTCGGGGGTCAGCCCGCCCTGGTCCTCCGCCATCAGCGCCGGGTCGATGCGCAGCTCCGGCCGCAGCAGCGAGTGGTCGCCGGTCACGTGGGCCAGCGCCGGGAGCAGCGCCGGCAGGTCGGCGGCCTCGAGGGCGGACCGGATCGCATCGTCGTCGGCGGTGATGGGCCCGATGGGCTTGGCGAGTGCCATCGGCCAAACCTAGGACGGGTACGGTCCGCGCCATGAAGATGAAGGCCGCCGTCCTGTGGGAGCCGAACACGGACTGGAGCGTCGAGGAGGTCGATCTCGACCCGCCGAAGGCCGGCGAAGTGCTGGTGCAGCTCGTCGGATCAGGGCTCTGCCACTCGGACGAGCACCTGCTGACGGGCGACATGGTCGTCCCCGAGGAGACCGCCGCCGAGCTGGGCATCCAGCAGTTCCCGGTGATCGGTGGGCACGAGGGCGCCGGCACGGTGGTCGAGGTGGGCCCGGGCGTCACCGACCTGGCCCCCGGGGACCACATCGTGTTCGGGTTCATCCCGTCGTGCGGCAAGTGCCCGATGTGCTCGACCGGTCGGCAGAACCTGTGCGACCTCGGCGCCTACCTGCTCGCCGGGCGCCAGGTCAGCGACTTCACCGCCCGCCACCACGCCCGCGGCCAGGACCTCGGGTTGATGTGCTGCATCGGGACGTTCGGCGAGTACACGGTGGCCAACGCGGCCAGCTGCATCAAGATCGACGACGACATCCCCCTGGACAAGGCGGCGCTGGTCGGCTGCGGCGTCACGACCGGCTGGGGCTCGGCCGTCTACGCCGCCGACGTGCAGCCGGGCGAGACCGTGGTCGTCGTCGGCTGCGGCGGCGTCGGCATGAACGCCGTGCAGGGCGCGGCCATGGCCGGCGCCCGCCACGTCGTCGCCGTCGATCCCGTCGAGTTCAAGCGCGAGCAGGCCCAGGTGTTCGGCGCCACGCACTCGGCCAAGGACTTCGAGGAGGCCACGGCGCTGGTCGGCGAGCTGACCTGGGGGCAAATGGCCGAGAAGGTGATCCTGACCATGGGCGTGGCCAGCGGCACGTACATCGCACCGGCGATGGCGATGACGCAGAAGGGCGGGCGGGTCGTGCAGACGGCCGTGGCGCCGATGACCGAGATGGAGGTCACGATGAACCTGTTCGAGCTGGCGATGATGGAGAAGCAGCTCGTCGGTTCGATCTTCGGGTCGGCCAACCCGCGCCGGGACATCCCCCGCCTCCTGCGGCTCTACCAGGAGGGTCAGCTGAAGCTCGACGAGCTGGTCACGAAGACCTACCCGATCGAGGACATCAACGTCGGCTACCAGGCCATGCGCGACGGTGAGAACATCCGCGGCATGGTCCTCTACGACCACGCCTGACGTTTACGTCCGGATCGTGGTCGCCGGTGCGACCGAGATCCGGACGTAAACCCGGTCAGCGGAGGTCGAAGCCGTCGTAGTCCTTGGCGGCGACGGTGTCGCAGATCTCCCGGTAGATGCCCACGCCGCCGACGTAGGGCATGAACACCCGGGGCTTGCCGGGCACGTTGGCCCCCAGGTACCAGGAGTTGGCCCGCGGCATCAGCGTGGTGTCGGCGACCTCGTTGACGTGGGCGACCCAACCATCCTCGGCGGCCACCGTGGCCTCGATGGTCGCCGCACCGCGCTGGCGCAGCGCGACGAGGCAGTCCGCCACCCAGTCCACGTGCTGCTCGATCGACACCATCATGTTCGACAGCACCGACGGGCTGCCCGGTCCGGTGATCGTGAACAGGTTGGGGAACCCGGCCGTCGCCAGCCCGAGGAACGTGCGCGGCCCGGCCGACCACTTCTCCCGCAACGGTTGCCCCCTCCGCCCGACGATGTCGATGCCGAGGATCGGCCCGGTCATGGCGTCGAACCCGGTGGCGAACACGAGCACGTCGAGCTCCATCTCGCCCTCGGCGATGCGGACCCCGGCCGGCGTGATCTCGACGATCGGGTCGCGGCGGAGGTCGACGAGGGAGACGTTGGGCCGGTTGAAGGTGGCGTAGTACCCGGTGTCGAGGCACGGTCGCTTCGTCCCGAACGGGTGGTTGCGTGGCGACAGCGCCTCGGCGACGTCAGGATCGTCGACGATCTGGCGGATCTGCTGGCGGATGAACTCGGCCGCCAGCTCGTTGGCCGCCGGGTCGAGCAGCAGGTCGCCGTAGCTGCCGCTGATCCCGAACAGGAACCCGGCGTCCCACCCCGCTTGGAAGCGGGCCTCGCGCTCGGCCGGGTCGGCGTCGACGGCCAGCTCCTCCGGGATGTCGAGGAGGACCCCGACCGGCGAGTGCTTCGCCTGCTCCCGGTGCTGCCGGTACGACGCCTTGCGCCGGCTCACGAGCTCGGGGTCGAGCGGCGCGTTCATCGCCGGCATCGAGAAGTTCGGCGTCCGCTGGAAGACCGTCAGGTGGGCGGCTTGCTCGGCGATCAATGGGATCGACTGGATCCCTGAGGACCCGGTTCCGATCACGCCGACCCGCTGGCCGGTGAAGTCGACGCCCTCGTGCGGCCACCGACCTGTGTGGTACGTCGGTCCGGCGAACGTGCCGACACCGGGGACCTCCGGATCCTTGGCCGCCGAGAGGCAGCCGACGGCCAGCACGACGAAGCGGGCCGAGACCGTCTCGTCGCCGTCCGTGGCCACCGACCACCGACCGGTCGATTCGTCGAACACGGCGCTCGTGACCTTGGTGTCGAACCGGATGTCGCGACGCAGGTCGAAGCGCTCGGCCACGTGGTTGGCGTAGGCCAAGATCTCGGGCTGCGTGGAGTACCGCTCGCTCCAGTCCCACTCCTGCTCGAGGTCGGGGTCGAAGGAGTACGAGTAGTCGAGGCTCTCGACGTCGCACCGTGCGCCCGGGTACCGGTTCCAGTACCAGGTGCCGCCGACGTCGCTGCCGGCCTCGAAGACGGTCGTCGAGAACCCCAGCGAGCGCAGGCGGTGCAGCAGGTACATGCCGGAGAAGCCGGCTCCGACCACGACGACGTCGAGTGAGCGATCCGGCATCGCCAGGACGTTAGGGCGGCGCGATCATTGGGTGATGATCGACCACGTGTCCATCCAGTGCGCCGACCTCGAGGCCAGCGCGACGTTCTACGACACCGTGCTGGCGACGATCGGCGGGAAGCGGGTGATGGACTTCGGTGACGTGTTCGGCTACGGGACCGACTTCCCCGATTTCTGGCTCGGCCGCCAGCACACCGGCGAGGGGTTCCGCGAGTCGCACCTGGCGTTCCGGGCCGCCGACCGGGCGGCCGTCGACGCCTTCTTCGAGGCCGCCGTCGGCCTCGGCGCCGAGGTGCTCCACCCGCCGGCCGAACACCCCGAGTACCACCCGGGCTACTACGGCGCCTTCGTGCGCGACCCCGACGGCAACAACGTCGAGGCGGTCGCCCACGGCTTCTAGGGACCGCCGCAGTTCCGCGGTCGAATCGGCACCGTCGTCGATGGCGATGTGGCCTCAGCAACGGGTGGGCGCGAAGTGGTCGGCGAGGTTGCGCACCGACTGCTCGACGTTGGCGCGGTGGCGGGCGGGGTAGCCGAGCAGGCGCAGCGCAGGCGGGAACCTCGACGTCGACTGGTCGAACGTCTCCGTCACCCGGGTCCGACCGTCGCCGACGGGCTCCAGTGTCCACCGCCAGCGGTGGCCACCGAAGTGGGCCCAGGCGATCGACCGGTCCTCCTCGAGCTCGACGACCTTCGAGCTGATTCGGTAGGGCACGCCGACCTTCATCGTCATACCGAACCGGCTGCCCAGCACGAGCCGCTCGTCGCCGCTGTGGGTGTCGCGCACGCTGCCGTCGCCGCTGATCTCGGCATGGTTGACGGGGCGGCGGAGGAAGTCGAAGACCTCGGCGGGTGGCGCGTCCACGACGGCCGTGGCGCTGACGGTGTCCCGGGTGATCTCGACGGTCGCCATGGCTCGCAGTGTTCCAGCTCGGGCCCTAACGTGAGCGCCGGTGCGGCGGTCCTCGATCCTCGCGTTGCTTGCTGTCACCATCTCGGCGTGCGGTGACGATGACGGTGACGACGGCGCCGACGACCGCTTCGACCAACTCGTCGATCTCGTCCCAGCGTCCACCCTCGATGATGACGCCACCTTGCAGTACGTCGACATGGACCTCGTCTGGGACCGTCGCGGCGTCGGCGACGACCCGCGGGAGCGGCTGGACAACCTCGGGGGACCCGCAGACATCGCGACCTACTCCCGGCAGCCACTGCTCTTCGCCCAGCGCGCGGCACAGGTGGACGAGGCGCGAGCCGAGATCGGGTTCGACATCACCGCCATCCGCCAAGAGATCGCCGTCGACCGGCCGCATGACCTGCGCATCGCCCGCGTCGCCGTCGACACGCGCGCCGTCGAGTCGGCGCTGGAGTCCGACCCACTGTGGTCCGACGACCTGGACACCGTCGATGCCGACGTCGGGTCGTACTACGACTGGAACGGGAGTGAGGGCAGCCGGCCGGATCCGACGCGCATCACGCCGATGCGCCCGCTCGGCGTCGGAGGTCAGCTGGCCGTCCGATCCGACGGCGACGATGTCGTCGTGACGCGCACGGAGGAGGCGGCGACGATGGAAGCTGCCCTCGGCGCCGCCAACGGCGACGCGCCGTCCATCGCCGAGGAGGGACCGCTGGTGCCGGCGCTCGATGCCGTCGGCGATGGGCAGGTCGTGCAGGCGGTCGGCCTCCCCGGTCCGCTGCTCTTCGACCCCGCACAGGTCCTGGATGGCGACGACGAGGCGACGGCCGAGCGGATCGAGGACCTGATGGACGAGCTTCCCAAGATCGAGCCGTACGAGTCGATCCTCCTCGTCGAGCTGGTCGATGGCGATGCCTACCGCACGGAGCTGCTGGTGGCCCACAGCGACGAGGAGGCTGCGGCGGCCAACGTCGACCCGATCTCCGATCACCTGGCCGAGGGCATGTCGCTGCGCACCCAGCAGCCACTGCGCGAGCTGCTGCCGGTGACCGGCGTCGAGCAAGACGGCGCCGTCGTTCGCGTCACGCTGGAGGGCGATCGGGCGTTCAACGGCCCGCTCCAGGCCCTGATCACCCGCGACGTCCTCACCGTCCGCGACTGACCACTCCGTCCTGCCCCGATCCTGGGGTCACGGATGACACCGAGTTGGCTGGAGAACGGGGGTCAGGTGCCGGGGAAGCGCCAGAGGGTGTGGCGGCGGCTCTCGGTGACGTACAGGTCCTCACCGCCGAAGCAGCAGTTGGTCGGCATGCCGTCGCCGCACTCCAGGCGATCGACGATGGTGCCGTCCTCGACGACGCTCACGCAGTGGCCGTACGTGCTGGCGACGTACAGCTTCCCGTCGGCGCCGACGCAGAACCCGTCGGGGAAGTACCGCTCGGGCAGCTCGATGATCACCTCGGCGTCGTCGCCGGCGAGGGCCATCACGCGCCGGCTGAACGACTCCGTCCACACCAGCGTGCCGTCGGCCAAGAAGCCGATCCCGTTGGGGAACACGGGACCCACCTCGCGCACCAGCTCCCCCTCGCCGGTGGTCACGTCGAGCACGAACAGGCGGCCGGGCCGATCGTTCTGCGCCGGGTCCGACGCGCCACGAGGGTCGGTGAACCACATCCGCCCGTCGGGTCCCATGGCCAGATCGTTCGGTCCCTCGAGCTCGATGCCCGCCACGGACGACGCCACCAGCTCGACCGCGCCCGTGTCGAGATCGACGCGCTGGATGCCGGGGGTGCCCCTCGGGCCGGCACCCATCCCCCCGTTCTGCGTGACGTACAGCGCGCCGTCCGCCCCGAGGGCGGCACCGTTGGGACCGCCGCCGGTGTTGGCGACGGGCGTCAGCGCACCCGCCGACCACCTGGTGACGACGCCACCCTCGATCTCGGTGAACAGCAGCGAGCCGTCGAGCCACACCGGACCCTCCGGGAACTGCAGGCCCGTTGCGACGACTTCTCCGTCCATGGGCGTGCAGAGTAGGGAGCATGGCCGACCACCGCGATGCCCAACGGCGGATGTGGACGATCGGCGACTACCCCGCCGTCGCCCGCCGCCTGCTGCCGATCAGCGTCGACACCGTCGAGGAGCTGCCGATCACCACCGGCACGCGCGTCCTCGACGTCGGCACGGGTGACGGCAACTTCGCCCTCGAGGCCGCGCGTCGCGGCGCCGTGGTCGTGGGCATCGACCTCGCGCCGGCCCAGATCGAGCAGGCGGCGGCGCGGGCGGCCGCTGATGGCCTTGACGTCGACCTGCGGGTCGGCGACGCCGAGGCGCTCGACGTGGAGGACGGTGCGTTCGACGTCGTCGCCAGCGTCCTCGGGATGATGTTCGTCCCCGACCACGAGCGGGCGGCGGCGGAGATGATCCGGGCCTGCCGGCCGGGCGGGACGGTCGCCGCCGTCTCCTGGTCGGGCGGCGGCTGGGCCGAGATCTGGGCGCGGCGCGCGGTGACCGTCGTGCCGCCAGCGCCCGAGGGTGGACCGCGACCCGATCTGTGGGGAGACGAGGCCGAGGCGTTGCGACGCTGGCAGCAGGCCGGCCTGATCGACGTGCGCGTCGAGCTCCGGCCGTTCGAGTGGCGCTTCGCCGATCTGGCCGAGGCGGCGGACTTCTTCGTCAGCGCGGCGGGCCCGTTCATCACGTTCCTGGAGCGTGCCGAGGCGCTGGGCGTCGCCGATCAGGCACGCGCCGTGCTGATCGGAGCACTGGAGGACGCCGTGGTCTCGTCGGACGCGGCGGTGACCCTGAGCCACCCGTACGTGCTGGCCACCGGCACCGCTCCGAGGTAGCCGTACGGTCCGTCACTGCGTTCTCCGGCCACGCAGACCGAGGTCACCGCTGGCTCGCTGGCGCTCGGTCGCTCGCACTGGTGAGACTGCCCACGTGAACCACTGGAACTTCGCCGACGTCTATGAGGCCATCGCCGCCCGCGTCCCCGACCGGCCGTGCCAGGTGCAGGGCGATCGAGTCGTCACGTGGGGTCAGTTCGATCGGCGCGCCTCAGCGCTCGCCGCCGATCTCGTGACCGCCGGGCTGGCGCAGCAGTCGAAGGTGGCCTGCTACCTGCACAACGGTGTCGAGTACCTGGAGACGCTCGTCGCCGCCTTCAAGGTCGGCATGGTGCCGGTCAACACCAACTACCGCTACGGCCCGGACGAGATCGCCTACCTCTTCGACAACGCCGACGCCGAAGCGATCGTGTTCCACGCCACGTTCGGTGACCTGCTCGAGGACATCCGCGATCGGCTGCCGAGGGTCCGTCGTTGGTACGTCGTCCCCGATGACACCGGCGCCGGCCCGGACTGGGCCATCCAGTACGAGTCGGTGGTGACGTCGGGGTCCCAGGTCGTGGAGACCAGCTGGGGCCGCAGTGGCGATGACCTGCTGCTGCTGTACACCGGCGGGACGACCGGGATGCCGAAGGGCGTGATGTGGCGCCAGGACGACCTGTTCAACGTGTTGGGCAGCGGTGGCAACCCGCTGCTCGGCACGCCGCCGGCCGAATCCGTGCCCGAGGTGGCCGAGCGGCTCGACCCCGACGCGCCGGCGCCCGTGGTGATGGTCGTCGCCTGCCCGCTGATGCACGGCACCGGCCAGTTCTCGGCGTTCATCGCGATGACGAGCGGTGGGACCGTGATCTCCCTGGACAACCGACGCTTCGACGTCGCCGAGCTGTTCCGCGCCGTCGAGACCAACCGGGCGACGAACATCGTCATCGTCGGGCAGGCCTTCGCCGACCCGATGCTCGAGCACCTCGACGCCGAGCCTGACCGCTACGACCTCTCGAGCGTCCAGGTCATCTCGTCGTCGGGCGTGATGTGGAGCCACGACAACAAGCAGGGGTTGCTCCGGCACCTGCCGCAGGCGCTGCTGTTCGACTCGTTCGGCTCGTCGGAGGCCGTCGGGCTGGGCGCGTCGGTCTCCGCCGCCGGTGTCGCCGAGCAGACGGCGAAGTTCGCCATCACCGAGAACAACGCCGTCTTCACCGACGACGGCCGTCGCGTCGAGCCGGGTTCCGGGGAGATGGGCATGGTTGCCGTCGGCGGGTTCATCCCGGTCGGCTACTACAAGGACGAGGCCAAGTCGGCGGCGACGTTCCGCACCGTCGAAGGGCGGCGCTGGAGCATCCCCGGCGACTTCGCCACGGTCAACGCCGACGGGACCATCCACCTGCTCGGGCGGGGGTCGGTGTGCATCAACACGGGCGGCGAGAAGGTGTTCCCCGAGGAGGTCGAGGAGGCCCTGAAGACGCACCCGGCGGTGCGCGACGCGGTCGTGGTCGGCGTGCCGGACGACCGGTTCGGCGAGACGATCTGCGGTGTCGTGGAGCCCTCCGGTGACGGCGCGGTCGACGCCGCCGACCTGCGCGCCCACGTCGCCGGCCAGCTGGCGGCGTACAAGGCGCCGCGCAACGTCGTCGTCGTGGACTCGATCGCCCGGGCGGCCAACGGCAAGGTCGACTACCGCCGGCTGAAGGCGCTGGCCGCCGAGCGGGTCGGCGCAGCCGCCCGGTGACGCTGCGGGTCGGCTTCCTCGGCGCCGGGTTCATCAGCGACATCCACCGCTGGCTGCTGGCGCACAGCGGCATCGAACATCGGCTCGAGGCGGTGCACGACCCGGACATGGCGCGGGCCGAGCGGTTCGCCGTCGATACGGGTTCGGTGGCGGTGGACGAGGACGAGCTGGTGGCGCGATCGGACGTCGTGTTCGTGTGCACGTGGACGTCCGAGCACCCGCGGCTCGTGGCCGCCGCGGCGGCAGCCGGTCGGGCCGTGTTCTGCGAGAAGCCGCTGGCCGTCGACGCAGCTCTCACCGACGGGATGATCGACACGGTGCAGCGGGCGGGCGTCGTCAACCAGGTTGGGCTGATCCTGCGCAACCTGCCGGCCTACGTGCTGGCACGGCACCTGCTGGCCGACGGGCGCAGTGGGCCGGTGATGACGGTCAACATGTCCGACGACCAGTTCATCCCCGTCCAGGGGCGGTACGCGTCGACGTGGCGCGCCGACCCCGCACGGGCGGGACGGGGCGCCTTGCTCGAGCACTCGATCCACGACGTCGACGTCCTCCAGTGGCTGTTCGGTCCGATCTCGGCCGTCAGCGCGACGGCACGCGAGTTCCACCAGCTGGCCCGCATCGACGACGCCACGGTCGCCCGGTTGGAGTTCGCCAGTGGCGCGCTGGGCACACTGACCACCGTGTGGCACGAGATGCTGGAGCGTCCGAACATGCGGCGCGTCGAGGTGCTGTGCGAGCGGCTGCACGTCGTGGTCGAGGGTGACTCCGAGGCCGTCGTGCGGTGGCGGTTCGCCGGTGACGAGCTCCACGAACTGACCGGCACGGCGCTCGCCGACGCGGCGTGCGCGGCGGGCGGCGAGGCCGCCGGACCGTTGATCCCGTTCGGCCGCGGCCACGCCTTCAACCCACTGACGCAGTTCCTGCTGGCCGCCCGGGACGGTGGGACGGCGGCGCTGCCGTTCATCGCCGCGCGGCCCGCCCACCACCTCGTCGACGCCATCTACCGGTCGGCCGACACCGGCGGCTCGGCGGTGCAGGTGGCGTCGTGACGGCCTACGTGGCGCTGCTGCGCGGCGTCAACGTCGGCGGGCGGGCGTCGTTGGCGATGGCCGACCTCAGAAGGATCGCCGAGGGCTGTGGCTTCGACGACGTGGCCACGTACGTGCAGAGCGGCAACGTCGTGTTCCGCGCCTCGGGTTCGGGGACGGCGGTGGCCAGGGCGTTGCGGTCGGCGATCGCCGCCGAGACGTCGTTGCACCCGGAGGTCGCGGTGCGCACGGCGGCGCAGCTGTCCAAGGTCGTCGACGGCTGCCCCTTCGACGACACGGCCAACGTCCACGTCACCTTCCTCGTCGACGGCGCCACGGCAGCCAAGCCGGCCATCGACCCGGACGACTTCGCGCCGGAGCGGTTCGAGGTCCGCGGCAAACAGGTCTACCTGTACCTGCCCAACGGCATCGGGCGCAGCAAGCTGGCGCAGGTGCTGAGCAGAGGTGCGGCGAAGACCGCCGGCACGACCCGCAATTGGCGGACCGTGACCAAGCTCCTCGACCTGGTCACGGCCGTCTGAGCGCAGCTCGTGCCGATCGACCGTGATCCCGTCGGCGGGGCGACGGCGACGGCCCCGACGCGCGAGGAGCTCGCGGCGGCGCACTGCTGGGAGGCGGACGATCAGGTCCCCCGGCGACCGGCCATGACGGCCTTCCGCCGCCGGACCCGATACGACCAGGCCCGCTGGCGGGCGAGCAACCAGCACCCGATCGGGACCCAGCCGATCGTCCCCCAGCCCGGCAAGGCGTGGCGTCACGTTGGCAGCCGAATCCCCCTCGACTACGGGCGGGAGGTCGGCGCCAACCTCCTCACCCCAGGCGCCCTGACGGCCGCTCGGGCGCGAACGGCGTTCGTCGAGGCGAACCAGAGCTTCGACCACCAGCGACTCTGGGCCGACCTGCTGTCGTCGTCGGCGCTGGCGTTCAACCTGTTCGGCGACCTCGCCGGTGAGCTGGCTCGCGCCGACGACATCGTCCGGACGTGGCTGCCCGACCTGCCCGGGCGCATCGAGGAGCTGCGGTTCGCCCACTCGCCCGGGTGGTTGGACCCGGCTTACCTGAACAGCCTGCGGTCGTTCGACGCCGCCTTCATCGTCGAGCTCGGCGGTGGCACGCGCGGCATCGTCGCCGTCGACGTCAAGTTCCACGAGCGCAACAAGGCGGAGATCCCGAAGCCGGAGAACCGCGCCCGTTACACGGCGGTCGCCGAAAGGTCCCAGGCGTTCACCGCCGGCGTGATCGATGAGCTGCTGGGCCGGACCGAGCTCTGCGAAGTGTGGCTCGAGCACCTGCTGTTGCACTCGATGCTCCAGCACCCCGACGCCGGTTGGGCCTGGGCTCGGTACGTCGTCGTGCACCCCGCCGGCAACACCGACGTCGCCGAGCTGTGCGCCCGCTACCGCGACGTTCTGGCCGACGACACGCACCTTCGTCACGACGACGCTCGAACAGCTCGTCGCCATCGGCACGCCAGCGGCGGCACCGACGCGCTCACCGAGCGGTACCTCCCGGGCTGAGGACCACGACACCGGCTCCGGTCAATCCGCCGGCACCCACCTCGTGAGGTCTCGCCAGCTGAGGGCGCGGTTCGGCGCCATCCCACCCAGCTGGGTCGGCGCAGCGTGTCCGAGGCAGATGATCAGCTCGGGGCTCCAGCCTGCGGGGAGGTCGAGCACCACCCGGGCGGCCGCCCGGCTGAAGGAGCTCACCGGTCCGGCGCCGATGCCCAGGGCGTGGGCGGCGAGCATCATCGTCGCTGTGGCCGTCCCGACGTCGACGAACGGGCCGGTGGCGTTCGGCGGGAACCCGAAGCCGGAAGCTCTGGCCCGGTCGATGCACACCGTGATCGCTGCCGTCGGCCGCTGGATCATCCCTGGCGCGACCATCCGCAGGACGCGCAACGTCCCGGGGTGGTCCGTGGCCACGAAGCGTTGGAGGTGCCGGTTCCCGGCCGTCGAGGCCCATCGACCGGCATCGAGGATGGCCTCGATCGTCGTCGCGCCACCGGCTCGTCGGTCATCGCGGACCACTCGGCGGCTGCGGATGGCGGCGAGCACGGGGTCGGTCACGGGTGCACAATCTCACTGATGCGAGCGACCGAGCGCCAGCAGGGAGCGGCCAGCAACTGCGCAGGCGGCAGATGGTGTGGCCGGGGAACGCAATGAGCGTCACGTTGGCTCCTCGCCGGAGGCGTAGCGCGCCGTGAGGTGGGCGGCGAGCGCCGCGCAGGCGTCGTCGAGCCGAGCGATGTACTGGTCTCGATCGTCGCGTGGAACGGCGAGCAGCGGCAGCTCGGCGAGCGCGCCGGTGACCAGCGCGCCCGTCGCCTCGGACGAGCGATCGCCGATCCGCTCGCCGAGGCGATGGGCTGCGGTGAGCAACCGCATCGGGCCGTACTCCGCTGCTTCGTCGACCTGCGTCCGAGCCGCGGTCACGAGGTAGGCGAGCAGCTCCAGCGCGTCGTCCTCGTCGAGGACCCAGGCAGTCGGCATGGGTCCATCCTGCCCCGGTCAGCGGGGACGGTATGGACGCAGGCCGTCGGCCGGGATGGTGCCGAGGCGTCCGGCGTTGAAGTCCTCGACGGCCTTGGCCAGCTCGGCCCTGGTGTTCATGACGAACGGGCCGTAGGCGGCGACCGGCTGGCGGATCGGCCGCCCGCCGAGCAGCAGGACCTCGACCGGCTCGGCGCCCGCCGACGGGCCGTCGACGGTCAACGTGTCCGCCGCCGCCGCCGGCCTCGAACACCGTCAGCTGCCCGCTCTGGACCGGGCGCCGCTCGGCCCCGACCGAGCCGTTGACCGGCCAGGACGTAGGCCAACGCGTTGAAGTCGGTCGGCCACGGCACCTCGAGGCGGGCCCCGGGGGCGACGGTGGCGTGGGCCACGACGATCGGCGTGTGCGTCGATCCGGGCCCGTGGAAGCTGCCGACGTCGCCGGCGATCAAGCGCAGCAGCGCCCCGCCGTCCGGCGACGACACCAGCGTCACCTGGTCGGCGTCGAGGTTCTGGTACCGCGGCGCCGTCATCTTGTCCTCGGGCGGCAGGTTGACCCACAGCTGCACGCCGTGGAACAGGCCGCCGCTGATCACCAGCTCTTCCGGCGGCGTCTCGATGTGCAGGATCCCACTGCCGGCCGTCATCCACTGCGTGGCGCCGTTGGCGATGACGCCGCCGCCGCCGTGCGAGTCCTGGTGCAGGAACGTGCCGTCCATGATGTACGTCACGGTCTCGAAGCCACGGTGGGGGTGCCAGTCGGTACCCCTTGGCTCGTACGGCGCGTAGTCGACCTCGCCCATTTGATCCATGTGGATGAACGGATCGAGATCGGCGAGATCGACGCCGGCGAAGGCGCGGCGGACGGGGAAGCCCTCGCCTTCGAATCCCTGCGGTGCCGTCGTGACCGAACGGACGGCGCGGTCACGGGATCCGGGCTGGCGCTCGGGAAGGCGAGGGAGCGTGGTGGTGTCGGCGGTGACGGCGGGCATCGAGGTTCCTCCAGATCGTTGCGTACACAACTATAACGTGGGATGGGGGGCCGGCATTCCCTGCCCCTCACGCCGGTCGGGCCAGGTCTCCGCCGTTGAGCCGGGCCAGGTCGGCGGCCAGCGTCCCCCGCGCCCACCCGGCGGCATCCCGACCACCG
Source organism: uncultured Acidimicrobiia bacterium (assembly GCA_963844175.1). GTDB lineage: Bacteria > Actinomycetota > Acidimicrobiia > Acidimicrobiales > Ilumatobacteraceae > JALZMG01. The sequence goes on along the minus strand of CAWJNE010000027.1, from coordinate 57,278 downwards.
CTGACGGTCGACGAGCGCAGCTGACCGAACTGGCGGGTCAGCTCGTCGTCGACGGCGTGGTCCCGCGCCGCCAGCACCGGGAGCAGCGACTCGGACCGCTCGGCCCGTGCGGTGTCGCGGACGGCGGCGTTGACCTCCGCCAAGCGCTGGTCGATGCGATGCGTGAAGGCGAACAGGAACGAGGAGCGGAACCCGCGACTGCGCGCCCTGGAGCCGGGTCCGGCGGACCGTCCCCTCGGCGTGCAGTGCGGTCTGCGCCTGCACGAGCAAGGAGGTGTACATCAGCTCGGTGCCGGCGAGGTCGGGAGCGAACCCGACGACCGTGGCCAGACCGTGCACCCCGTCCCACACCGCTCGGCACCTGGAGTGCTCGGCGACGTGGTGCAGCAGGACGGACTTGATGCCGGCGTACGGGTCGTCGACGGGCAATCGGACGCTCGAGGGCCGCTCGTCGCTGGCCGTCTCGGCCCAGAGGACGGCGGCGTCGATGGAGTGCCGGGCCATCAACCCCTGGGCCTTGGCCGTGAACGCATCGGCCTCGGCCTCGAACGTGGTCGACTCGGCCTGGGCGAGCAGGGCGCGCACCTTGACCAGCACCGGATCGTCGACGGCCGGACCAGCCGGCTGCGGCGCGCCAGCACCACCTCCAGGCGGCGGCAGGATCGTCTGCAGCCGGCCGGCCCGCAGCAACGCGGCCAGCGTGCCCAGCGCCAGGACCAGGAGGTCGAACCGCCGCAGGTGCTCGCGCCGGCCGACGGCGGCGATCCAACCGGTGGGCTGGTCGACGGCCGGGGCGTCGATGGCCTCGACCTGGGCGGCCCATCGCCGGTCGAGGGTGGCGGCGTGTCGGACTGAATGGTCGGCGAGCACGGCACTGGCGGCGACGCGCCCGGCCCGCCCGTCGATCCGCCGTGCGTAGCGCACCAGCTCGGCTGGTTGCCACCCGTCGTCCCAGGCGATCGACACGCGGCGCAGGAGGCTCCCCTCGAGCTCTCGATCGACGACGACGTCGGCGCAGCCCACCAGCTCCTCGGCGGCCAGCTCGCGCCCGGCCGGGTCGGCGGCGCTGGGCCCCCAGCGCCACCAGCCGGCGGACGTGGTCGGACTCGGCCATGGACGGCAACGTAGCGAACGGGTGTCAGCGCTCGGCGGGCGGTGGACGGTCGGCCGTCACTCCTCGCTGAGCCGGACGGGGCCGGCTGACCACCAGCCGGAAGCGGCCCCGGCCCGTCTTCTCGAGGCGCACCGGTGACCCCCGTTCGTCGAGGCGCCGCTTGAGCAGGATCAGCCGGCTCTCGAGGTTGTCCTTGAAGCCGGGGAGCTCGAGGGTCCGATCGAGGCGCAGCTCACGGTTCGTGAAGTCGAGCCGGCCGTCGCGCAGGTGCTGGGCGACGAGCGAGCGCAGGATCCGCCCGGCGACGCCCTTGATGAGGTAGTCGCCGTCGACGAACGTGCTGCCGTCGACGGCGAAGTGGCGGACCTCGACCGTCGGCGCCTCGTCCATGGCGCGCTCGGCGGCCGCCGGCGCGGCGTCGGCGACGGAGCGTGACGTCACCTCGTCGGCGTCGAGCGTGCGCAGCAGTTCGATGGCGCTGCCGATCGTCCCGGCCACCGCTCCGAGCGCCTGCTCGTCGATCGCATCGAAGGCCGCCGGACGAGCGCTCTCGGCGACGATGATCCCGATCAGCTGCCCGAGCGCCATGGCCGGGACGACCAGTCGGCTGTCGACGCCGGACAGCCCCGGCATCCGGACCTCCTGCCCGGGCCGCACGCCGCCCTCCTCCTCGAAGCCGACGGCGGATGGCCTCGGAGTACTTCGCCATCTGCCGCAGGTTCCCCAGTCGCACCGGCTGGCAGCGAGCCGCCGCGGCGCCGATCGGGCCGGCGCCGACCACGACCTCGGCGCCCACGCTGTCGGCGTCGAAGCCGCGGCTGGCGATGGCGTACAGGAGGCGGCCCGTCTCGTCGAGCAGCAGGAGGTGCACGTGGCGGTACCCGAGCAGCTCGACGAGGCCGTCGAGGGTGGTGTCGACGAGCACGTCCAAGTCGTCGCAACGCCCGATGCGGGCGACCAGGCTCAGCCGACCGCCGCCAGCCGCACCGCCGCCGGACCCGGTCCGGCGAGCATCGACCGGCTGGTTGGTCGTCCTCCTGCTCCCGCGGGCCGCGGGTCACCTCGATGACCTCGCGGACGCGGAAGATCGTCGCCGCCCGCAGCCGGAAGACGTCCTGCATCCCCGTGTGCGCGGCGACGGCGTCGACGTCGGTGCGCAGCCGTTCGAACACGTGCCCGCGTCGCTCGGTCCGTTCGTACACCAGCGCCAGCCGGTACTCCCGGCCGGTGACGGGATCGACCACCAGCAAGCTGGCCAGCGGGTTGCTGGCCAGGTTGCGCGTCGTCTTGGACATGAACTGGTTCGACAGGGCGATCCGTTCGTGATCGACCCGGTGCGCCTTGGACAGGAACGTGACGTTGGGGACGCCGGCCGCCGAGCTGGTGGCGAGGACGCAGGGGATCGCCCCGGAGAAGCACCGCTCGAGGACGTCGAGCGCCGACGCGGCCTCGATCACCGGCGGTCCTCCCACGGCCGCCCGGCCGCCGGGCCCGGCGTCTGGTCGAACCGGTCGTCGATCTCCAGCTCGACGCACACGACCTCGTACGGCAGCATCCGCCGCAGCAGGTCGGGGGCAAGCCCGTCGACGGCGATCACGGCGTCGATGAACCGCTGGCTGTGCTCGGCGGCCAGCGCCAGGTCGTCCGGCACCGGTGGCTCGACCAACCGCACGCAGCCCTTCAGCTGGACGGACCGCAACGTGCGGACGTCGGCTCCCGTCACGGCGACGATCGCCCCCGGTGCGACGTTCTCCACCGTCACCTCGTCGTCGAGCGCCATCACGAGGCGGATGCGCAGCGGCTCCCGCTCGACGATCCGGCTGGCCCACGCCCTGCCGGCGCGCGGCTGACCGTCGCTGCTCACCGTGCCGACGACCAGGCTGGCGCCGCCGTCGATCAGCTCCAGGAAGCCCGTTCCGCCCATCAATCCCTGCCGTTATGAGGTTCGTAGGAAACTGCGCGGCACGTTAGGGGACATTCAGGAACGCCGCCGGTCGACGTCGTTCACGATGCTCGACATGACCATCACTGACCTTCCTCCGACCGCTGACACGCTGATCCGCCTCGCCGGTCCCACGTTCGTGCCGAGCACCGGCGCGTTGTCGCACCCCGACGGCGAGATCGACTTCGGCCTCGTCGCCTTCGACCTCTATCGCGACATCCACAAGGGGATCCGGGCCGAGTTGTTCGCCGTGACCTCGGCGGCGGGCAGCGTCGACCCGTCCGACGGGTGTGGCCGGGCCGCGCTCGCCGACCACGTGGCGGCGGTCAGGGACGTCCTCGAGCTGCACGCCGAGCACGAGGACACGGTCATCGACCTGGAGACGCACCTGCCCGAGCTGGCCGAGCGCATCGACGCCGACCACCACGTCCTGGAAGCCCGGTTCGCCTGGCTGGCGGAGCTGGCCAACGACGTCGCCAACGCAGCCGGTGTCGACCAGCGCCGCCTCGGCCACCTGCTGTACCTCGAGCTCTCCACGTTCACCAGCGCCTACCTGGTGCACCAGGTCGTCGAGGAGCGGATCGTGATGCCGGCGCTCGAGCGGACGATCGGCGTCGAGGCGGTCGTCGACATGCACCTGGCCATCGTCGGATCGATCCCGCCGCCCAAGATGGCCGAGAGCCTGGCCTTCATGCTGCCGGCGATGAACCTTGACGACCGGACCGAGCTCCTCGGTGGCATGCGCATGGCTGCACCGCCGGAGGCGTTCGCCGGCGTCGTCGATCTCGCCCGGTCCGTGCTCACCCCCACGGACTTCGACGCCCTCGCCGGCCGCATGGGCGTTCGCTGACCCGGGTCCGGGCCAGGATGGGGGCGTGACGGTGGGACGGGTGCTCGGGACCGACGAGTCGACGCCCCTCGAGTTCTGGGTCGCCGTCGCGCCCGGGCAGCATCTGCAGCTCGACGACGTGATCGCCGTCGACCGCACCCTCCCCGACGGCGAGCGGGTGGCGATCTACGGGATCGTCGGCCAGGTGCGGGCCCGGCACGAGGGCGCCCGGTTCGACTCCGACGTGTTCCTGATCGCCGACGGGATCCTCCCGGCCGAGGTCGTGGAGGCGGCGCAGGTGCAGGTCACCCGCGTCGTGCCGGAGACGTTCGTCCCGCCGCTGCCGGGCGCCGAGGTGCGGCGGGCCGTCGACGCCGAGCGTGACGAAGCCCTCGACCTCACCACCGTCGAGCGCAAGGTGCCGGCCGGCCTGACCAGGGACGGCCAGCCGGTGGTGCTCGATCTCGATTTCATCGACGGGACCAAGGGCGCCCACATCAACATCTCGGGCATCTCCGGCGTGGCAACGAAGACGAGCTACGCCACGTTCCTGCTCTACTCCATGCTGACCTCCGGCGTGCTCGGCCCGGCGGCGACGAACACCCGGTGCCTGATCTTCAACGTCAAGGGCGAGGACTTGCTGTTCCTCGACCACGCCAACACCCGGCTCGACGAGGTCCAGCGGGCCCGGTACGCCCCGCTGGGGTTGACGGCCGGGCCGTTCCGATCGGTGCGCGTGCTGGCTCCGCCCCGGCGCGGCGACCCGAACGGGACGCCGGCGACCGGCGCTCGAACGACCGGCGTCCGCCCCCTGTACTGGACGATCGCCGAGTTCTGCGCCAGCGGGCTGCTGCCGTTCCTGTTCGCCGATGCCGAGGACGAGCGCCAGCAGTACCCGATCGTCGTCCAGGCCGTCGCCGCCCAACTCCGCCAGCACGCGATCGGCAACGATGCCGGCGACGGCGCGGTGCGGATCGACGGCACCACGGTGCGCACGTTCGGCCAGCTCGTGCGCCTGGTGGCGTCCAAGTTGATGCCCGACGATCCGGACGAGGACCCGGACCCGCACTGGACGGGGCGGGCCGTCGGGCGCGGCACGATCAGCGCCTTCGTCCGCCGCCTCGCCTCGGCCGAGCGCCACGTCGACCACCTGATCCGTGCTGATCTGGCCGACGCCGCCAGCCACTCGATCGACCTCGACGCGCAGCAGGTGACCGTCGTCGACCTGCACCTGCTCCACGATCGGGCCAAGCGGTTCGTGGTCGGCGTCGTGCTGCGCCAGGCGTTCGACGCCAAGGAGGCGTCCGGCACGGCCGAGCCACTGCAGTTCGTGGTGCTCGACGAGCTCAACAAGTACGCGCCGCGCGACTCCTCCAGCCCGATCAAGGAGCTCCTCCTGGACGTCGCCGAGCGCGGCCGCAGCCTCGGGATGATCCTGATCGGGGCGCAGCAGACCGCCAGCGAGGTGGAGCGGCGGGTCGTCGCCAACTCGGCCGTGCGGGTCGTCGGTCGGCTCGATGCCGCCGAGGCGGGGCGCGACCAGTACGGCTTCCTGCCCGCCGTCGCCCGCCAGCGGGCCACCATCCTCAAGCCCGGCTCGATGTTCGTGTCCCAACCCCGCCTGCCGGTGCCGATCCTCCTCGAGTTCCCGTTCCCGGCCTGGGCGACCCGCTCGGCGGAAGCCGACCTCTCGACCCACGGCCGATCCGACCCCTCGACCGGCGCGACCCCCGCACCGGCCGACCCGTTCGCCGGCCTGACGTGACCCCGACACCGCGTTTGTGCAGCAACGCGCGGCGGACCGGTCACGGATGCGCGAACGCGCATCCGTGGTGGCACGACCCACGGGAGTGGGTTGGCACCATTGCCCGGGACCAGCGCCTTCGCGTTCACTGACGGGGTGGACGGCGTCGCGCTGCGCGTTCGGGCTTGGGCCCGCAACCGATGGCGCAGCGCGGTCGTCGCCGCCGTGCTGGCCGGCATCGTCGGCGGGACCGTCCTCGCCCTGGCCGCCGGCGCCCAGCGCACGAGCAGCGCCCCCGACCGGTACACCGACGCCTTCGGCGGCGATCCGGAGCTGACGCTCCTGCAGCCCTTCGGACCGCCGGTGGCTCCGCTGATCCGCGAGCTGCCATCGGTCCGAGAGGTCCGGTCCTTCACGTTCGTCTCGGCCTTCCCGGAGCTCGCCGCCGACGACCTGGCGGTCCAGCTCAACCCGTTCGCCGGCGACGACCAGGCGCTCGGTGGCCGCGTGGTGGAGGGTCGGTTCACCGACCCGGCGGCGGCCGACGAATTGACCGTCAACGGACCGGTCCGTGAACAGCTCGGTATCGGGGTGGGCGACCGACTGCCCATCGCCTCGTACAGCATGGAGCAGGTCGAGAACAACGAGTTCGAGCCTGGCGTGCCACCGGAGGGCCCGACCTTCGAAGCCACCGTGGTCGGTGTCATCGACTACCCGACTGACCTCGAGGACGCGACGGGCTCGATCATCTTCTCGCAAGGCGTGCTCGACACCTATCCAGACCTCGGCAAGGTGGCGTCGATCCTGACCGTGCGAACGGCACCCGGTGCGACGGCCGACTCCGTGCTCGCCGACATCGAATCCCTCGGCGACGAGGTCGTCGTCGTCGAGCAGGAGAGCGGGACCGTGCCGTCGGCCACGCGGCGGGCGGTGCGCCTCCACGTCATCGCGCTGTGGGTGGTCGCCGGGGTGGCCGGCCTCGTCGCCATCCTGGTCATCGGCCAGCTGTCGGCCCGCCAGATCCGCGCCGCCAGCGCCGATCACGAGGCGCTGCGGTCGCTCGGCTACGCACGGCGCCAGGTGGCGACGGAAGCAGCGATCGAGGCCGCCATCACCGGCCTCGCCGCCTCCGTCGTCGCCGTCGCCGTCGCCGTCGCCGCCTCAGCGATTTTTCCCATCGGCGAGCTGCGCATCGTCGAACCGCATCGGGGTCTGCGCGTGGACACCTGGGTGATGCTCGCCGGGACGGCGGCGATCGTTCTGACCTTCGTGGTCGCCGGCGTCGCCGTGGCGTTGCGGCAGGCCAAGGTCGACCACGCCTCGGCGCGCATCCGGCCGGGCCTCTCGGACCTGGCGGCGGCGGCGGGAGGCGGCCCGTCCCTCGTCAACGGGGTGCGCTTCGCCTCGTCGTCCAGCCGGGTCGGCCGTGGCCGCCCGGTCGCCGTGGCGCTCAGCGTCACCGTCGGGCTGGCCGGGCTCGTCGGTGCGCTGCTCGTCGGCTCGAGCCTGCTGCAGCTGCTCGACGAACCGGCGCTGTACGGCGCCGACTACGACGCGATGTTCGGCAACCCGTTCGTCCCGACGACACGCGATCTCGTGACGCCGGCGGCCGCCGACCCCGACGTCGAGGGACTGACCGCGGCGACCAGCGGAAGCCTCACCCTGGACGGCACCGACGTCCCCGTGCTGGCGTTCGAGTCGATCCGCGGAGGTGTCCTGCCCGTGATGCTCGAGGGACGGGTGCCGTACGCGCCCGACGAGATCGCGCTGGGCCGCCAGGTCGCCCGCAAGCTCGACCGAGGTATCGGCGACGTGGTCGTCGCCGACGGTCCGGACGGCCCGCAGGAGCTGCGCGTCGTCGGCTTGACGGTCGTGCCGGGCGACGGCGGCGACGGCGCGTCCATGAGCTTCGACGCCTATGCCGCGTTCGATCCGGCGGCGACCCGCCACCTGCTGCTCGTCCGGTTCCGCGAGGGCGCCGAAGCTTCGGCGGCGTCCGACCGGCTGGAGGACATCGCCTACACGCCGCCGGAGACGGAACCGCTGCCCACCAGCGTCGCCGCCTTCGAGCGCGTCGTGCCGGCGCTGTACGCCTTGGCGATCGTGCTCGCCCTGATGGCTACCGCCGCCCTCGCCTACCACCTCGGCTCGTCCGTCCGGCGCAGGATGCGGGACCTCGCCATCCTGCGTGCGATCGGCGCCGATCGGCGGCAGTTGCGGGCGACGGTCCACTGGCAGGCGAGCTGTGTCGCCGTCATCGGCTTGGTCATCGGCATCCCCGCCGGCATCGCCATCGGCAGCCGCATCCACAACGCCATCGCCGACAGCATCGGCGTCGTCCCCTCGGTGTCGCTGCCGATCGTCTTCTTCGTCGTCGTCGTGGTCGGCGTCATCCTGGTCGCCAACCTGGCGGCGATGGCGCCGGCGCGCCATGCCACCCGCGCTCCCGCCGCGACGATGCTGCAAGAGGAGCCCTCCTAGCCGTTCGGGCGTTGGCGAGCCGACCGTTCGCCGCCGCCCAGTAGCTTCGCCACGGACGTGAAGCTGCTCCACACCTCCGATTGGCACGTCGGCAGATCGATCCGCGGCAGCTCCCGGACCGACGAGCACCGCCAAGTGCTGGAGGAGATCGCGACGATCGCCGAGGGCGAGCAGGTCGACCTCGTGATCGTCGCCGGCGACCTGTTCGACACATCGACGCCGACGCCTGAGTCCGAGGAGATCGTCTACCGCGCCCTGCTGGCGCTGACCCGCGGTGGTGCCCCCGTCGCCGTGATCTCGGGCAACCACGACCACCCCCGACGGCTGCGCGCCGTTGCGCCGCTGCTCGAGCTGGGCTCGATCCAGCTCGTCACGGAGCCCACGCGACCCGACGACGGCGGCGTGTTGCGGATCACCACCGGCGACGGCGTCGACGTGCGGCTGGCGATGCTGCCGTTCGTCTCCAAGCGCGGCATCGTCCGCTCGGCCGACCTCATGGACGCCGAGGCGTTCGAGAACGCCCAGCGGTACAGCGATCGGATGCGTCTGCTGATCGAGGCACTCTGCGCCTCCTTCAGCACCGACACCGTGAACGTGCTGGCCGCCCACGCCTTCGTCCTCGGTGCGGCGACCGGAGGCGGCGAGCGACCGGCCCACCTGGTCGAGGAGTACGCCGTGACCGCGCCGTCGTTCCCTGCGACCATCGGGTACGGCGCGCTCGGCCACCTCCACAAGGCGCAGCGCATCCCCGCCGGCCCGCCACTGCACTACTGCGGCTCGCCGCTGCAGTTGGACTTCGGCGAGGTCGAGCAGGTCAAGCAGGTCAACGTCGTCGACCTACTGCCCGGCGTGCCCGCCGACGTACGCGCCGTGCCGCTCACATCCGGCCGGCCGCTGCGCTCCGTGCAGGGCACCATCGAGGAGCTCGCCACACTGTCCATCGAGGGCGACCCCTGGCTGCGGGTGACCGTGCGCGGCCCCCGCCGGGCCGGTCTGGCCGACGACGTGCGCCAGCTGCTCGGGGCGGGCGTGGTCGAGGTGCGCATGGAGGCGCCCCCCGGCTCGGGAACGGCCCGGCGACGCGACCACGCGACGCGCAGCCCCCAGGAGCTGTTCGACGAGTACCTCGCCCACGAGGGCCACGACGACGACCGCGTCAGGGCCCTGTTCGGTGAGCTGCTGGCCGTCGAGGCCGGCGCGACGGGCGCCCCGTGAGGCCGCAGCGGCTCGAGCTGGAGGGGTTCGGTGCGTTCCGCGCGCCGACGGTGGTCGACTTCGCCGACGTCGAGCTGCTGGCGCTCGTCGGCGCGACGGGGGCCGGCAAGTCGACGCTGATCGACGCCATCACGTTCGCGCTCTACGGCAGCGTCGCCCGATACGACGACCGCAAGGCCGTGGCGCCGGTGATCAACCAGCTGAGCACGCGGGCCCGGGTGCGCCTCGACTTCGAGCTCGGCGACGAGACGTACACGGTGGTGCGGGTCGTGCAGCGGACGGCGCGGGGAGCCTCGACGAAGGACGCCGTCCTCGAGCACGGCGGGGCCCGGCTCGCCGACGACGCCAAAGCCGTCACCGCCGAGATCACCCGGCTCCTCGGCCTCGATGTCGACCAGTTCAACCGCACGGTCGTCCTGCCGCAGGGGCGGTTCGCCGACTTCCTGCACGCCAACCCCGCCGATCGCCAGGCGACGCTGCGCCAGCTGCTCGGCTTCGACGTCTACCGGCGCATCGCCGTGGCGGCCCGGCAGCGGGCGGCCGTCGCCCGCAACCAGGTCGACGCGCTGCGCCCCGACCTGGACGCCGCGTCGGTCGAACTGACGGACGAGCGACGCGATCGACTGGTCGACCGCCACGACGAGCTGGCGGTGGCGCGCACGGCCTTCATCGACGGTTGTGCGGGAATCGCCATGCTCGACGAGGAGCTGGCCACGATCGGTCAGCACCTCGCCGAAGCCACCGCCGACCTGGCGCTGCTGGCGGCCGTGCGCGCACCCGAGGGGCTGGCCCGGCTCGACGACCAGTTCGAGGCGGCCGAAGCCGACGTGGCCAGCAGCACCGAACGACTGGCCACGTCCCAGCGGCGGCGCCGGCTCGCCGACGAGCAGGTCGCCACCGGACCGGACCTCACCACGTGCCGCCTCCACCTCAGGCTGTACGAGCAGTCGGCCGCCGCCGCCGCCGAGCACGCCGCTGCGGCCAAGGAGCTGACCGCGGTCGAAGGACGACGGTCCACCGTGGTTGCCCTGGCCGAGACGGTCGCCGCCACCCAGCAGGCGTTGGACGATGCAGCCCGGGCCGCCGTGGCCGCCGAGCGGGCCGCCCGCGCCGCCGTCGACGAGGGCCCCGATCCGACCCGCGTCGAGCACTGGATCACGTTGCGCGAGCGCTGGACGGCAGCCGAGCAGGCAGTGAACGCCGCGGCCGGCGCCGCCGCGGCGGCGCGTGATGCCCTCGCCCCAGCGGCCGCCGCGCTGGCCGAGGCCGAGGCGGAGGCCGCGGCGCAACGCGCCCGGCGTGACGAGCTGCAGCAGCGAGTGGGTGTCGCCGGGTTCGCCCACCTCGTGACCGCCGGGCAGCCGTGCCCGCTCTGCCTGCAAGACGTGCACGACCTGCCGGTGCACGATGCCGACACCCACCTCGCCGGCGCCGTGGCCGCGTTGGCGGCGGCGACGCGCCACGCCGATGACTCCCTGCAGCGGGTGCGCCAGGTCGAGCGTCGGGCCGCCGAGCTGACGGCCGAGGAGGCGGCGACCCGACGCGACTGCGCCGCGCTCGAGGCCGAGCTGCGCGTCGTGCCCGATGCCGACGCGCTGCGCCAGCAGCAGGCGCGGGCGTCGCAGCTGCGCACCGAGCTGACGGCGGCCACCGGCGCTCGATCCGTGGCCGAGAGCGCCGCCGCGGCCCATCGAGCGGACGAGGACAACGCCCGCGCCATCGGTGCCGCCGAGGCGGCCGAGGCCGAGGCCGGTCGCGCCCGAGCCGTCGAAGCGGCGCAACGAGCGCGTCTCGACGGGTTGAGCGCCGAGCTCGCCGACGTCCCACCGGCGGCCGACGTCGAGCAGGCGTTGGAAACGGCCGAGCGGCTGGTCGTCGAGCAGCGGGCGGCCGTCGCCGAGCTGCACGACGCCGAGCTCACCCACCGGACCACCGTCGAGGCTCGCGATGCCCTCGCCGGGGCGGCTGCGTCGGCCCGGACCGGTCTCGCCGCGACGCGGGACGGGCTGGGCCGTCTCGGCCCTCCCCCGCTGCTCGGCGAACGGGTCGCCGCCGAGTGGGCGGCCCTCGTGGCGTGGTCGGCCACCCGCTCCGACGAGTTGATGACCGCTCAGGCCGCGCACCAGCGCAGCTACGACTCGGCGGCCGAGCGGCGCTCCGCCGCGGACACCAGGCTGCGAGCGGAGGCAGCCGCCGTGCTGGCGGACGCCGACGACGCGCTCGGGGCGCTGCGCGACCGGCTGACGCGCGCCGAGGAGGCGGCCTCACGAGAGGTCGCCGAGTTCGACGATCGGCGAGCGCGCACGGCCGCCCTGCGCGCCAGGGTCGATGCGCTCGCTGCCGAGCGCCAGGTCGCCGACGAGCTCGGCCGGCTGTTGCGGGCCGATGGCTTCGAGGGATGGTTGATGGAGGCTGCGCTCGACGAGCTGGCCGACGGGGCGACCACGCGGCTGCTCGAGCTGTCGAGCGGGCAGTTCTCGCTCGAGGTCGTCGAGCGCGAGCTGATGGTCCGCGACCACGCCAACGCCGACGAGCTGCGCAGCGCCCGCACGCTGTCGGGCGGCGAGACGTTCCTCGCCTCGCTGTCGCTGTCCTTGGCGCTGGCCGACGCGACGACGGAGCTGTCGTCCGCCGGCGCACCCCAGATCGAGTCGATCTTCCTGGACGAGGGCTTCGGCACGCTCGACCCGGCGACGCTGGACGTCGTGGCGACGACGATCGAGGAGCTTGGCTCGGCCGGGCGGATGGTGGCCGTCGTGACCCACCTGCGCGAGCTCGCCGACCGGATGCCGGTGCGCTTGGAGGTCACGCGCGGCAGCGGGACGTCCAGCGTGGAGCGTGTGGAGGTCTGATGCAGTTCAGCGTCGAGACGTGGGCGCCGGAGTACGGCTCGGCGGTCGAGTCCGACCTGGAGGACGTCTCCGGACGCGTCGACGCCACCGTCGAGCAGGACCTCGCCGATTGGGCGCCGGTGGCGCCGACACCGCGGGGTCGGCCGGACCGTCTGCAGTTCGTCGACGGGGTGCGGCGCATCGACGCCCGGGTCTGGATCCATCGCGGTGACCGCGCGCACGCCGGCGTGTGCGCCTCGGTCGCCGCCGGCATCGTCGAGTGCGTGGCCTCGTCAGCGGTGGTGACGGAGGTGCAGATCCGCCGGGCCCTGATCGCGCCGGCGTCCGCCGCCGCCGAGACCGTGCAGACGCGCCACGGGCCCTACGAGGCCGTCGCCGCGACCGGTGACGACGCTGCGGCGGTGTACCTGGCCATCCACGACCGGATGACGGCGCTGGAGCAGTCGCTCGTCGCCCGCGGGTCGTGCGAGCTGGTCGTCTTCGACGGCCCCCTGCGCGGACGCAGCGACCCGTGCGGCGTCGGGTACGTGAAGACCCAGCACGTGCAGTACCTGCCCGATGCCGTCGTGCCCGTGCTCGGCCGCCTGGGTGACGGCGAGCGCTCGCCGCTGCTGCGGATCGGCGAACGGGCCCCGCTGGCCCGGTGGAGCTGGTACCTGCGCCTGCCCGGTCCGCGCGCCCACCCGCTGGCCGGCGTGGTGCGCTGCGAGCTGCCCGGATCGATGCGCCTCGACGAGGCCCTCGACCGCGCCGACCTCGTGTCGTCCTGCCTCCCCCGGTTCGCCAGTGCCGCCCACAAGGAGCCCCGGGCGCCGCAGAACCTGACCCCCATCGCCGGCTTGGAGCACCGTCTCCGGCACCTGCTCGGCGACCCCGTGCTCCTCGAACGCTCCCTCCGCCTCGCCGCCGCCCGCGAGTAAGAACGGATCGGCGTCAGATCTGACGTCGATCCGTTCTTGCTCGCGGGTTTGGGGGGTCAGGGGGTGGCGTCGGCGGCGGCCTGCAACGCGGCCAGGTCGAGCTTGCGCATGCCGAACATCGCCGTCATCACCCGCTGCGCGCGAGCCGGATCGTCGTCGTCGAAGAACGCGTCCACGCCCGTCGGCGCGACCTGCCACGACAGTCCGAACCGGTCCTTCAGCCATCCGCACTGCGACTCCTCGCCACCGTCGGTGAGCTTGGCCCAGTAGTGGTCGACCTCGTCCTGGTCGGCGCACTCGATCAACAGGGACACGGCTTCGTCGAACGTGAACTCGGGGCCGCCGTTGATCGCCGTGAACGGCTGCCCGTCGAGCACGAAATCGACCGTCATGACGGTCCCGGCCTCCCGTGGTCCGGCCTCGTTGTAGTGGGTGACGTTGACGATCTTGGAGTTCGGGAACACCGAGACGTAGTACTCGGCGGCCTCGAGGCCGCGGGTGTCGAACCAGAGGTTGGGCGTGATCGTGGGCATGGCGGGCTCCAGTCGGTTGCGTCGGTGGGCGACGTCATGACCGCTGGGGCCTGGCCAACTCATCGGTCGCGAGCGGGCGTGCGGGGCGGGCGCCCCCGCCGGGCGCCCGCCTCGATCACGATGCCGGGTGGGTCACCGGGGCGGTGACGGTCACCGGCGAAGACTTGGTCTTCCCGGCGTGCGACAGCGCTCGGGCCAGTCGAAGGATCACCGACGGGCGCCCTCGCTCCCGTCGCGCCACACGGTGCACGTCGGCCTCCGCCTGCAGGCGGTGGCCGCGCTCGGCGGCGATCTGCTCGTTGACGTAGTAGTGGCCGATCATCGGGATCAGTCCTCCCGTGGGGTCGAGTCGATGCTGCCGACGACGACGGTGATGGTGGTGGTGGCGGTGGTGGTGGTGGCGGGTGAGCTGGGCACGATGACCTCCTGTGGGTCACGCCCCGTGTGGGCGCTACCCGCAACATGCGTCCGGCCGGGCCGTTGGCGCTGTGCCATCCGGACCAACGGGGTGTGTCGGTCGTCGCACCTGGTCGCCGGACGCCGGCGCGGCTCGAGTGACGCCGCCCGGGCCGGCGGTGCTAGCCTCCGGGCCGTGGTCAAGGTGCGCATCGGAGTCGCCCTCGGCGGGCGCGGGACGCTGGCGCTCGATGGGCTCGGACCGGCGGTCGATTGCCTGGAGGCGCTCGGTTTCGACTCGATCTGGCTCCCTGAGACGTTCCTCACCGGCTCCGTCGACCCGCTGGTCGGGCTGTCGTGGATCGCTGCCCGCGCCCCGCACCTCAAGCTCGGCACGCACCTGATCGGTCCGGGTCGCAACCCGTTCGCGTTGGCCAAGGCGCTCGCCCAGCTCGACGTCCTCTCACGCGGGCGGCTCCTGGTGACGATGGTCCCCGGCCTGAACGATCCCGCCGAGCGGCGGGCCCAGGGCCTGCCCGACGGCGACCGCAACGTCTGGATCGATCGGCACCTGCCAGAGCTCCAGGCGTGGTGGGCCGGCGACGAGGTCGACGGTCTCGCCCTCGACTCCCTCCCTGCCCAGGACCCGCTCGAGGTGTGGGTGGGCGGACGGAGCCCCGCCGCGTTCGCCCGCGCCGGCCGGCTGGCCGACGGCTGGCTGCCCGGGGGGCTGACGATCGCCGAGGCCACTGCCGGCATGGCGGCGGTGCGCGCCGCGGCGAGCACCGCCGGTCGGGCCATCTCCGACGAGCACTTCGGCACGAACCTGACGTACGCCGACGGTGATCCGACGCTCATGGCGGCGGCATCGGCGTCGTCGTCGATGGTCGGCGACCGGCGTGACGTGCTGGCCGCCGACGCCGGGCAGCTTCGGACCCTGGTGGGACGTTGGGTCGACGCCGGGTTCTCCAAGTTCGTCGTGCGCCCGCTCGGCCCGGCGACCGATCAGTCCCTCGGCCGGCTGGCCGATGCCGTCGTG
This sequence comes from uncultured Acidimicrobiia bacterium, assembly GCA_963844175.1. GTDB lineage: Bacteria > Actinomycetota > Acidimicrobiia > Acidimicrobiales > Ilumatobacteraceae > JALZMG01. Next base: position 42,213 of record CAWJNE010000027.1, on the reverse strand, counting down.
GACCTGCAGACGTGACCACTGCGTCGACCAACGATGGCGACGCGGCCAGGCCAGCGCTCGAGGCGCTGGTCGAGCACGTGGCCCGGTCGCACCACGTGCCCGACCTGGCGTGGGGGGTCGTGCTCGACGGACGGCTGGGGCTCACGGGCGCGGCCAGCGGCTCGGACGACCCTGGTCGCCGGCGCCCGTCGAGCCGGACCGTGTTCCGCATCGCGTCGATGACCAAGACGTTCACTGCGGCGACGGTGCTCCGATTGCGCGACGACGGGGTGCTGGCGCTGGACGACCCACTGCCCGAGGTGCCGACGCTCCCGACGGCCGATTCGCCGCCGATCACGTTGCGCCACCTCCTGTCGATGCAGTCCGGTCTGACCGCCGACGACCCGTGGGCGGACCGCCATCTCGACATCACCCCGGCTGCAATCGCCGACGTCCTCGCCGGTGCCCGCTTCGCCTGCCCGCCGGGCGCGGCCTTCGAGTACTCCAACCTCGGCTACGGCGCGATCGGCCAGGCCGTGGAGCGGATCACCGGCCGCCGGGTGCAGGACCTCGTGGACGAGCTCCTGCTGGCGCCGCTGGGCCTCGGGCGCACGACCTGGGTGCGGCCGGCCGACGAGGATTGGGCCCGTCCGCACCGCGTCGAGGACGAGCGGGCCGTCGCCGACGCCGTGCCACTGGGGGACGGCGCGCTCGCACCGATGGGTGGGTTGTGGTCGACCGTCGAGGACCTGGCCACGGTCGTGGGCTGGTTCGACGACGCCTTCCCGCCCCGTGACGACGCCGACGTCGGGCCATTGCGCCGATCGTCACGACGCCAGCAGCAGCAGGTTCAGCGGGCCAGCGCGGTGGCCCGCACCGAGGCGACGGGCGAGGGGATCGACCACGTCCCGGAGCGCATCGACGGCGGCGGATACGGCTTCGGGCTGCAGGTCATCCACGATCAGCGGTTCGGCCACATCGCCGGCCACTCCGGAGGACTGCCCGGCTACGGCTCGAACATGCGCTGGCTGCCCGGGCGCCGAGTCGGCGTCGTCGCGCTCGCCAACACGACGTACGCGCCGATGCGCCTGCTGACTCGGCGGATGCTGGAGGTGCTCGACGACCACGGCATCGTGCCCGCGCCGGCAGCGGTTGCGGATGCAACGCTGCACGAGGTCGCCGAACGGCTCGTTGCGCTGCTCGACGGGTGGCGCGACGACGACGCCGACCAGCTGTTCTCGGACAACGTGGGCGCCGACGAGTCGTACGCCCGCCGGGCGGCAGCCGCTCGGAAGCTCGTGGAAGCCCACGGGGCGCTGCGCCTGCGACGGGTCGACGCCAGCCTGGCGACCCACGCGACGGCCGTTGCGACCGCCGCCGACGGGCGGACCGTCCACCTGTGGTTCGCCCTGGCGCCGACCGCCGAGGCGCGGGTCCAGGACTACTCCATCGAGCTCATCGACTGACCCGCCGCAGTGGGCACGGCGTGCCGGCCAGGAGGTGATCCCCGCCTCGCCCCGGCGCGCCTCATTAACGTCTCGGTGTGGTCGTGCTGACCGTCCTCCTGGGCGTCGTCGCTGTCGCCGCGGTCGTCACCGCGGCGGTGCTCGCGCGCCGTCTCGGCGAGCAGCGCCGGGCGGCCGCCGCCGCCGACGAGCGCTCGGCCACCCAGGCCGAGGAGCTGACGGGCACCAATCGCGCCCTCGAGGCATCCCGGCAGGAGCACGCCGCGGCGGTCGAGCGGATCGCCACCGCCGACGCTCGTGCCGACACGGCTGAGGCGGAGCGGGATCAGGCCCGTTCGGACACCGAGGGCGCGGTGGCGGCGAGGATCGCCGCCGAGGAGCGTGCCGCCGACGCCGAACGGCGCACGGACGACCTGGCCGCGCGGCACGCCGACGCCAAGGGCGCCAGCGTCGATGCCGACGTCCTGTGGGCCCTGGAGCGCGCTCGCAGTGCTCGCCAGTGGCGGCTCGCCGTCGCCATCGCACCGGACGCCGCACGCCCCGCCACGGACACTCCGTTGCTCGACGCGCTGCACATCGAGCGCGATGCGGCGCGCGAGGAGGTCGGCGCCACCGTCGACCTCGACATCGAGCTGCCGGACGCGCTGTCGGCGGCGAGCTCACTGCTGACGCTGCGGGCCACCCAGGAGCTGCTGGCCGGCGTCGTGCGGCGAGCCGAAGAGACGACGGTGCGAGTGCGACCCGACGAGCGTGACATCGTGGTGACGATCCGGGCCGTGGACGCCGACGGGGACCCGATCGAGGTGGAGCCGCTGAGCCTGCCGCCCTCGCTGGAGCTCGAACCGCTCGCCGACGGGGTCAGGGTGCGTCACTCGATCGGGGGTTGACCGATGTATACGCGTCTGTTTACATGACGGAGGCACGGATGACACCGATCGTCGTCGGCGGATGGACGTCGATGGTCGCCGTGCGCTGCGGGCGGACCTGACTCAGCGCCGAGCGTCCAGGCGCGAGGCGCTGAGTGGTCCTCGCCGCAGCGCTGCTCGCTCCACGGTTCGCCCGCTCAGGAGAGGCCGGTCTGGCGCACGGTGATGCTCAGGCGGCCCGGCGGCAAGCCGAGCGACGGCGGCGCCGTGCCCGCCACCACCTTCGGAACACCGTGGAAGATCAGGCGGTTCGGTCCACCGAAGACGAGCAGGTCGCCGCTCTCCAGCGGCACGTCCGTGAACGGCCCGGTCCGCCGATCGACCCCCGCCATCCGGAAGACGCAGGTGTCGCCGAGGCTGATCGTGACGACCGGTTCGTCGACGGGTTCGTCGCCGTCCTGGTGCAGGCCGAGGTGGGCGTCGGGCGTGTACAGGTTGACGATCGCCGCGTCCGGCGCGAAGTCCCCCGCCGCTCCGGCGCCGTAGGCGTCGTCGACGGCCCGCCGGGCCAGCGCGACGACGTGGTCGGGCATCGGCTTGACCGGGGCCCCGTCGGTGTCGTCCGCTGTCCGGGAGTAGGCGTAGGGGTACCAATGCCAGCCGAGGCAGACCGACTGGACGGTCATCACATGACCGGCCGGGACACGCGGGTGGCGCAGCCCCGCGGGCGGTGCCGCCCACCGACGGAAGTCGGCGACGAGCGCCCGTTGCTCCTCGGGGTCGAGCCAGCCGGAGACGTGCACGACGCCGGGCAGGAGCAGGCGCCGTTCCGGCGCCCGTCGCTCGGCGCCGAGCGCCAGGGAGAGCTGTCCGACGGCCTCGTCGCTCGGCAGCAGCGTCGGCACACCGCCCAGATGACTCCGTCCGCGGCGGCCGCGCACCTTCGTGTCCATGACCAGTTCAACGCTACGGGCGGGCGGCGTGTGAGGCGGGGACCGCACGTAGCGTCGGCCCATCTCTCACAAGCCTGCGCCACCGAGCGTTGATCAGAGCGTGTCCCTCCCGCCATTCGAGGCCGTGCTCGACGAGCACGGTTCGACCGTGCTGCGCCTGTTGCACCGCCTGCTCGGCCGCGCCGACGCCGACGACGCCTGGCAGGAGACGTTCCTGTCGGCGCTCCGGGCGTACCCGCGGCTACGCGCCGACAGCGACGTGCGGGCGTGGCTGTTCACGATCGCCCACCGCAAGGCCATCGACCGCTTCCGGTCACGGTCGCGACAACCGCTGCTGGCGGGTGCCGTCGACGACCTCGCCGGACCCCAGCGCCCCGACGGCGACGACGACGAGCTGTGGGCGCGCGTCCGAGCGTTGCCGACGAAGCAGCGCCTGGCCGTCGGCTACCGCTTCGGTGCCGACCTGTCCTATGCCGATCTCGCGGCGCTCCTCGAGTGCTCCGAGCCGGCCGCCCGACGCAGTGTGCACGAGGGAGTGCGCACGCTGCGCCACCAACTTGCCGACCGACCGAACCGAGGTGCCACCACATGAGCAACGACACGCTGGCCACTGATCTGATGGGGGCCCTGGCCGCCGACGGTGACATCGATCTGTCCGGGCTGCCGGAGCTGCGCGACCGCTTGGTCGACGACGCCGACGCCGCTGGGCTCGTGGACGTGGCGTACGCCACGATCGACAGCCCGGCCGGCCGACTGCTGCTGGCGGCCACGACCGACGGGCTGGTCAAGATCGCCTTCGCCGGCATCGAGTCCGAAGCGGCCGTCCTGGCAGACCTCGCCGATCGGATCAGCCCGCGCCTCCTGTGCCGTCCGCAGCGACTCGACGGGGTCATCCGCCAGCTCGACGACTACTTCGCCGGCCGCCGGCGCAACTTCGAACTGCCGCTCGACCTGCGCCTCGCCCACGGCTTCCGCCGCACCGTCCTCGACGAGCTGTGCGCCGTGGGCTACGGGACGACGGTCAGCTACACGCAGCTGGCCACGGCGGCGGGCCGCCCGCGCGCCGTGCGCGCCGCCGGGTCGGCGTGCGCCACCAACCCGATCCCGATCGTCATCCCGTGCCACCGTGTGCTGCGCAGCGACGGGTCGCTGGGCGGTTACGGCGGTGGGCTGCCGGCGAAGCGCGCACTGCTCGACCTGGAGCAGCGCGCCGCCTGACCGGCGAGCGAGTCCATCGGCATCACGCGATCGACGGTTTGGCCCACGACGCAGTGAGCGTGTACGCGCAGGCCGGCCGTGCCCGGCTTCGCGAGCGGAGCGAGCGTGCGGCAGCCCGGCGACCCGCATCAGCGGCGAGGAGCGGAGTCTTCGGAGCGAGCGAGTCCATCGGCATCACGCGATCGACGGTTTGGCCCACGACGCAGTGAGCGTGTGAGCGCAGGCCGGCCGTGCCCGGCTTCAGTCGGCAGCCGCGAGCAGCGAGGAGCGGATTCGAGCGAGCAGCCATCGGTGCGACCCGCGTACGTGCAGGCGGGCGAGGAGCGGAGTCTTCGGAGCGAGCGAGGCCATCATCAACAGATGATCCGGTGGCTGTGGTTCGGCCTCGGGTGGCTGGCCGTGGCCGTGGGGTCGATCGGGATCGTGGTGCCCGGCCTCCCCACGACGGTCTTCTTCGTCCTCGCCGCGGCGTGCTTCTCGCGCTCGAGCCCACGCTTCGAGCAGTGGGTCCTGACCCGGCCGGGCATCGGCCCGATGGTGCGCGACTACCGAGCCGGGCTGGGGATGCCGCGGCGGGCGAAGGTGGCGGCGATCACCTGCATCGTCGTCGTGTGCTCGATCAGCGTCGGGCTGCTCGTCGACGCCTGGTGGCTGCGGATCTCGATCGCCGCGCTGGGCCTGGTCGGCGTGGCCTGGATCGCCTGGCGCATCCCGACCCGGCCGCCGTGATGGTCAGCCAGCGGCGGCCAGGGCCTCGCCGGCGAACTGGGTGCGGTACAGGGCGGCGTACCGGCCGCCGGCCGACAGGAGCTCGGTGTGCCGGCCCCGCTCGACGACCCGCCCCGCCTCCAGCACCACGATCTCGTCGGCCGCCCGGACCGTCGACAGCCGGTGGGCGATGACCAGGGCCGTCCGACCCTCGAGCGCCACGAGCAGCGCCTCCTGCACGGCGGCCTCGGACTCGGAGTCGAGGTGGGCCGTGGCCTCGTCGAGGATGACGACGCGCGGGCGGGCGAGCAGCAGCCGGGCGATCGTCAACCGCTGGCGCTCGCCACCGGACAGCCGGTAGCCGCGCTCGCCGACGACGGTGTCCAAGCCGTCGGGGAGGCTGCGCACCAACGCTCCCAAGCGGGCCTGCTGCAGCGCCGACCACAGGTCGTCGTCGGTCGCTGCTGGTGCGGCGTAGCGCAGGTTGGCGCCGATCGTGTCGTGGAACAGGTGGCCGTCCTGGCTGACCACGCCGACGGTCGAGCGGATCGAGTCGAACGTCAGGTCGCGCACGTCGATGCCACCGAGGCGGACCGTGCCGGCGTCGACGTCGTAGAGCCGGGGCACGAGCGAGGCCATCGTCGACTTGCCGGCGCCCGACGACCCGACGATGGCCACCGTCCGCCCCGGGGCGACGTGCAGGGACACGCCGTGCAGGACTTCCTCGCTCGGCCGATCATCGAGGATGGTCACCTCCTCGAGCGAGGCCAGCGACACCTTGTCGGCGCTCGGGTAGCCGAAGCGCACGTCGTCGAGCTCGACCGACACGGGGCCGTCGGGCACGGATCGAGCGTCGGGGGCCTCGCGGATCAGCGGCTCGATGTCGAGGACCTCGAAGACGCGCTCGAAGCTGACCAGCGCAGTGACCACGTCGAGCCGGGCGGTGGCCAGCGCGGTCATCGGGCCGTACAGCCGATTGAGCAGCAACGCCAGCGTGACGATCGTGCCCGGGTCGAGCTGGCCCTGCAGGGCGAGGTATCCGCCGAGGCCATAGATCGACGCTTCGGCCAGACCGGACACGAGGCCGAGGATGTTGAAGAACGTGGCCATCGCCATCGCCGAGCTCACGCCGATGTCCTTCACCCGCTCGGCCCGCGCGCCGAACTCGGCGACCTCCTGGCGAGGCCGCCCGAACAGCTTGACGAGGGTCGCTCCCGGTGCCGAGAACCGCTCCGTCATCTGCGTCGTCATCGCCGCGTTGTGCGCCGCCGACTGGCGCTGCAGGCGCCCGACGCGGGCCCCGATGCGGCGAGCCGGGATGACGAACGTGGGCAAGCAGCACGAGGGCGAGCAGCGTGACCTGCCAGCTCAGCCCGATCATCACGACGAGCGTCAGTACGAGGGTGATGCCGTTCACCACGACGCCCGACAGCGCCGACGTGAACGCCCGCTGGGCGCCGAGCACATCGTTGTTCAGCCGGCTGACCAGGGCGCCCGTTCGGGTGCGGGTGAAGAAGGCGATGGGCATCTGCTGGACGTGCTCGAACACCCGCCGCCGGAGGTCCAGGATCAGGCCCTCTCCGAGGCGGGACGACTGCCAGCGCTCCAGGAGGCCGACGCCGGCGTCGATGACGGCGACGCCGGCGATGATCAGCGCCAGCGCGATCACCGTCGATGCGCCATCGCCGTTGACGATGGCCTCGACGGCGCGGCCGGCGAGCACGGGGGCGAGGACGCCCAGCCCCGCCGAGACCGTGGCGAAGAGCAGGAAGGCGACGATGGTGCGCCGGTGGGGGCGGGCGAACTCACCGATCCGCCGCCACGAGCGCCGCTGGACGACCTGCCCCGCCGCGTCGTCTTGGCGCATCGCGCTCTGCAGCGCCGACCACGAACTGAAGTCCGTCATGGAGCCGAGGCTAAGAGTTAAACCTCACTTGAAGACAACCCCCGGCACGGACCCTGATCGCAGGTCGGTTGCGGCGGTGAGCAGCGTTCTTTGCCAACCTTGGTCCGTGGACACTCCCGAGCTGGCGCCGGTGCGTCCCGGCGAGCAGCTCGACTGGGCGCGGCTCGAGACCTACCTCCACGAGCACGTGGGCGAGCTCGTCGATCCTGGCCAGCACCTCGAGGTGCTGCAGTTCCCCAACGGCTCGGCCAACCTCACCTACCTGCTGCGCTTCGGGGCGACCGAGCTGGTGCTGCGCCGTCCCCCGTTCGGCGTGATCGCACCGGGCGCCCACGACATGCGTCGCGAGCACCGCGTGCTGTCCCGGTTGTGGGCCTCCTTCGACCGGGCGCCGCGGGCGTTCCTGTTCTGCGACGACCACGAGGTGATCGGCGCCGACTTCGTGGTCATGGAGCGGCGCACGGGCGAGGTCGTGCGCGGCGAGGTCCCGGCGTCCATGGCCCGCCACCCCGACGTCGGTCGGCGGCTGGGGCTGGCCCTCGTCGACGCAATGGCCGACCTGCACCTCGTCGACCCGAGTGCTGCGGGGGTCGGCGACCTCGGTCGACCCGACGGGTTCGTGCAGCGTCAGGTCGACGGCTGGAGCACTCGCTGGTCGCTGGTCCGCCCGGACGACGGGCCGCCCGAGATGGACGACCTGCCCCGGCGCCTGGCGGCCACCATGCCGGCACCGACGCGGGTCTCGATCGTCCACAACGACCTGAAGCTGGACAACTGCCAGTTCGACCCGGCGTCACCGGATCGCGTGGCGTCGATCTTCGACTGGGACATGACCACGCTGGGCGAGCCGCTCGTCGACCTCGGCACGTTGCTCAACTACTGGCCCGACCCGGCCGACCCACCCGGCGCGGCGAGGATCAGCCACGAGGGGCTGGCGACCATCGGCCTGCCGACGCGGGCCGAGGTCGTCGAGCGCTACGCCGCATCCACCGGCATCGACGTGTCCTCGGCCGGTTGGTACGAGGCGTTCGCCCAGTGGAAGACGGGCGTCGTCGTCCAGCAGCTGCACCGCCGGTGGGAGCGCGGCGAGAGCACTGACCCACGGATGGCCGTCGTCGCCGACCGCCTCCCCCTGCTCGCCGCCACCGCGTCCGCCCTCCTGGATGGACGCTGACGTCGATCACCATCGGAGGACGAGGGTCAGGTGGGGGCGGGGTCCGGGAACTGGTCGCGGAGGATCCGCTTGAGCGCCTTGCCCGAGGGGTTGCGCGGGATCTCGTCGACGAACACCGCCGCCCGCGGCTGCTTGAAGCGGGCCAGCTTGCCGTCGCCGAACGCCAGCACGTCGGCCTCGGTCACCGAGTCGTCCGTGCGCACGACGACGGCCAGCGGCACCTCGCCCCAGCGCTCCGACCGCTGCCCGATGACCGCGACGTCACTGATCGACGGGTGGCCGAGCAGCACGTTCTCGATCTCGGCGGGGTAGATGTTCTCGCCGCCGCTGATGATCATGTCCTTGATCCGGTCGTGGATGTAGACGTAACCGTCCTTGTCGACGATGGCCACGTCCCCGGTGTGCAGCCAGCCGTCGACGATGGTCGCCGCCGTCTCGGCCGGACGGTTCCAGTAGCCCGTCATCACGTGGGCGCCCTGGCAGATCACCTCCCCCGGCTCGCCGGGCGGCACGTCCTCGCCCTGCTCGTCGACGACGCGCACGCGGGTGAAGAAGAACTCCTTGCCGGTCGAGCCGGCGCGGGTCAGCGCCTCGTCCGGGCTGATCAGGCAGGCCGGCCCGCAGCTCTCGGTCAAGCCGTACACCTGGTGGATCTCGATGCCCAGGTCGGCGTAGGCCTGGATCAGGTTGACGGGCACGGGCGAGGCGCCGCTCATGATCCAGCGCAGCTGCCCGATCTCGACGTCGCCGGCGGCGGCACGGGTCTGCAGCATGAACTGCAGCATCGCCGGGACCAGCAGCCCGGTCGTCACTCGCTCCTCACCGATCAGCTGCCACGCCCGCACCGGATCGAACGTGCGCATCACGACCTGGGTGACGCCGGCGTAACAGGCGGCGACGGCCGGTGTCAGGGCTCCGACGTGGAACAGCGGCAGGGCGACGAGGTACCGGTCGCCGAAGTGCTGGTCGGCCGTTGCGTCGATGGTCAGCACCGCCCACAGCGCCGTGCCGTGGGTGTGCATCACCCCCTTCGGCATGCCGGTCGTGCCCGAGGTGTACATGATGTACAGCAGGTCGTCGGTCGACGTCTCGACCTCGATCTCGTCGGCCGGCGCCGCGCCGTGGGCGGTGGCGTAGTCGAGCGCCCACTCCGGTGCCTCACCGCCGACCTGGACCCACGCACCGACCGAGGTGTCGTCGCCGCGCCCGTGGAGATCGGCGACGGCGTCGGCGAACTCCTGCCCGTACACCAGCACCGTCGTGCCGGAGTCGGCGAGGATGAAGGTCAGCTCATCGGGCACGAGCCGCCAGTTCAAGGGCACGATGACGGCGCCCAGCTTGGCGATGGCGAAGAAGCTCTCCTCGAACTCGACCGAGTTCATCATCAGCAACCCGACCCGGTCGCCCGGTCGCACACCGAGGGCGCGGAGCGCGTTCGCCGTGCGGTTGATGCGCGTGTTCAGCTCGGCGAACGTGACGCGGCGCCCGGAGTCCGCATCGACGATGGCTTCGAGGTCGGGATTGAGGTGGGCCCGCTTCGTGACGAAGTGCCCGAGGTTCGACGACGGTGCGATCACGGCGGGAAGTCTGGCACCCGCCGGCAGCCTCAGATCCCGAGCGTCCGTGTCGCAGTGAGCATGGATGGTCAGGCCGGCCCTGCCCGGCCCCGGCAGAGGAGCGGAGTCTTCGGAGCGAGCGAGGCCATCAGAACTAGATCCCGAGCGAGGCGGCGCGCACCGTGGTGATCGCCGACGCGGGGCCTCGCACGGTGACCTGCGCGACGTCCTGGCGGCCGTAGGCGAACAGCACGCACTCGCCGATCGGTCCGGCCACCGTCACGCGGTCCGGGCCCGTGCGCACGACGATCGATGGCCGTTCGGCCGGCTCCAGCACCAGCCCGACGGGGAGGCCGCGGGCAAGGAACCGGCCGGCCCGGCCGACCGAATCGGCCAATGCGTCCTCCAGTGCCGGATCGAGCGACCGCACCGAGAACGGCCGGGTGGCCCGCCGCAGGTCTTCGTGGTGGACGAAGAACTCCACGCTGTTGACCGTCCGGTCGACGGCGTCGACGCGCATCGGGCTCCACCGTGGCGGTCCCCGCCGGACCCGGTCGACGATGTCGGCGAACGGTCGGGCCGCCTCGGTGCGCCGGACGTGCTCGCTGTAGTCGGCGAGGAACGAGGTGACGATCCCCGGCCCGGCGTCGGGGCGACGCTCCCTGACGACCAGGTGGGCGGCGAGATCCTGCGCCGTCCAGTCGCCGCACAGGGTCGGGGCGTCCGCACCGACCTCGAGCATCGTGTCGCACAGCGCCGATCGTTCGGCGCGGGTCGCGGACGTCATGGGCGGCAGGTTACGGCCGGGCGGTTCGTGTGCGGATCGACGGCGTCCGTCATAGCAATTGCGCCAGCAGGCCGGACCGGGCAGGCGTTTCACCTTGACAACGCCGTCGGGCGACCGCAACATCGCGGGTGGCGTCGGGGACAGAGAGGGAGACGATGGGGCTCGACGGTGCCGTTGAGGCGCGGGGCGTCCCGGTCGAGATCCGGCGGGCCCTGAGTGCCATCGACCGACTGCCGGAACCGGCGATCAAGCCGCTCCCACCGGGCGCGGTGGCCGAGGCCGTCACCCTCGACCAGAAGGCGCTCGGGCCCGTCGTCGTTGGAGCCGCCCGGCGGGCGAGCGGGGTCCGCGCCGCAGCCCGCCGGACCGAGGTCGTGTGGGCCGAGGGCGCCGACGAGCTGGTCGTTGATCCGGGCGGCGTCGCCGTCGAGACCGCCACCGGTGTCGTGCGGGTGTCCGTGCCCGTCTCCTGCGACGAGGCCCGTGCGGACACCGTGCGCGTCACGTTCGCCGTCGGCGCCCCCGATCGACCGGCCGGGCTGGTCGCCGCCGCCGCCCGCCGGCCCGAGGGTCCACCGGTCGTCGTCAACCGATGGGGCGACGCCTTGGTCGCCTTCGCCTGGAGCGTGCTGCTCGGGACGGTCAACGGCGTGGCTGGAGCGACCGGCATCGACCGCACCGGGGCGCCCCTCGTGGCCGGTGAGCTCGTCGCCACCCCCGCCGGGCTGACGATCGTGCCGCAGGCCCGCCACCGCTTCGGGGGTGCGGCGCGATGACGATGACGTCCGACGACCTCGGGGTGCTCGAGAACCTGGCCAAGGCGATTGGCGCCTTCGACGCCGCCGGTCGCCCCGACGCCGGCTGGTTCGGCGACCCCGGCGGGCGACTCTCGCGCCTGCTGTCGGCCGACGCCCAGCGCGAATCACTCCTCGCCTTCCTCGACGAGGTGCTCGACGACGGAGACGTCGAAGCGGACGGCGCCAACCGGTCGTTCGTGCCGATCGCCAGGACCCAGGACCCGGACCTCGTCGTGGGCGTCTTCGTCGCACCATCGACGACCACGATCGACGTCGGCACCTACGTCGCGTTGGCCACCCAGGGCGCTGCCAACCGCCCGGCCACCGCGACCCGCTTCGAGGTGTCCGCCTTCCGCACCCGGCGCAACGAGGCGCCCGTCGTCGCCGACCCGCTGCTTCTGGGCCGCCCGGGCGGCCGGATCCGGCTCAGCTCGACCGTCATGCTGGACGAGGCCGACCCCACGCCGGGAGCGTTCCACCTCGGCTCGATCGGGATCTCCGTCGATGTTCCCACCGCGCCGTCGGGGGACGATCCACCGCTGATCGGCCTGACCCTCGGCCAGCTGCAGCTCCCCGGCGGTACGGCGCGTGACTTCACCCTCGCCGCTGACTCCGCCGACGACCTCGACGACGTCGTCCTCGAGCTCGTGCTCGGCCTCGTCAAGGCCCAGGCGGCGACGGCCGGCGGGGCGCTCGGCGCCCTGGCCGGCCTGGTCGGGCTCACGCCGGGCGTTCCCCCGCTGCCCGTCGACGAGTTGCTCACCGCCGGCCGGTCGGCGCTCACGAGTTGGCTCCACGACGTCCTCGACGACGACGCCAGCCGGGGCGCTTGGTTCGCCGACCTTTCCGCCCTGCTCGGCGGCACGCTCAACCTCGCCGGTGACGGCGTGACGTTCGCCTTCGGCATCGCCAGCCTGACCGTCGGCGTGCGCACGAGCCGCAACGAGACCGGACAGCTGACCATCTCCCCGTTCCTCGATGCCCGTGTCGGTGCTGCCGGTCGCCAGGTCGTCGCTTCGGCCGACCTGTTCGCCAGCAACCTGGCCACCGGCGCCACACAGGCCCTGCCGCGCTTGGCGCTGCTCGCCGAAGTCGGACGTTCGTCGGGCGGCACCCAGCCGGTGCTCCTGGACCTTCCGGCCGCCGCGGCAACGCCTTCGATCGAGGTCGAGGCGGTCCGCATCGGGCTGGCCCTCGATCCCACACGCCGTCCTGTCGCCATCGTCGCCGCCGACCGCGTGACGATCGGCACCCAGCCCACCTTCCCGACGCTCGACCTGACGTCGACCGACGCGCTGATGGACGTCGCCGGCGCCGCCGTCGACATCGTGGTCGACGGGCTGATCGCCCGCCTCGGACCGTTCGCCGAATCGGCCAAGGTCCTGTTCGGGCTCGAGCCGCCGGCGGGGTTCCCCGGCGTTCAGCGAGTGACGCTGGCCGCCCTCGCCGCCGATCCGCTCGGGACGATCTGCGATCACTGGGCGCGGTTGGTCGACCTCCACCCGGACGCCGTGGCCGTCGTGCTCGAACCGCTGCGCGCCGCGCTGGCCTCGTCGGCGGCGACCGCGCTCGTGCGCGGAACCGGTGTGTCGGACGATCCGTGGCTGATCCCGCTCGGCGCGACCGTGTCGCTCGCCGCCCACCGCGCCGGCACGGTGATCCACCTCGCCGTGGCCGCCACGACGCGCGTCGCTTCCCTCGGCCAGGGCTGCACCGTTGTCGACGGCGACCTGCGCTTGGAGCTGGCGACCGTCGATCTCGCCCGCCGCTCGGCCCAGGTCGGCACCGAGCTCTCGGCGACGTTGCGACTGCGCGGTCGCGGCCTCAACCCACCGCAAGCGCTGATCGATCTCGACGTGGCCACGATCGCCGCCGACCACATCGCCGTGGCGATCCGCTGGAGCCCGGCCGGTGGCGTCGCCTTCGGTCTCGCCGCGCCGAACGCCTCGATCGCCATCGACGGTGGAGCCCCGATCCCGCTGCCGCCACTGGGTGGCCTCGATCCGGCGACCCTCGACGACGTCGCCTGGGACGCCATCGAGCAGCTCCTCGGCCGGCTGGCGCCGTCCACCGCATCGTGGATCGGCGAGCTCGTGGCCGTGCTGGGCTGGACCGGCGACGGACCTCGCCTCCGGCTGGCCGACGTCGTCGGCCCCGGCGCCGACGCCACGGTCAGCTTGCGGGCCTGGCTGGTTGAGGCCCTCGTCGCTCGCAGCGAGCGTGTCCTCGCCTTCCTCGCTGATGCACTGCTCGGCGACGGCGAGCTGACCGGCGCGCTGTCGGGCGCCGGCACGGTCGCCGACCCCCTCACGATCGCGCTCGGCCGCGGTGCTCCCGATCTTCTCGCCTGGTTCCCGCCATCCGGCATCGCCCCCGCGTCGACACGGGTCGCTGACGAGATCCGGCTGTGGCGGGCGGGGGATGCTTCGCTCGAACCCGCCTCGCTCGTCACCGCCCTCGCCGACGAGGCCGCGCTCGACCCCGCGGTGGCCGATCTGATCTGGAACCGCGACGTCGGCGCCGGCATCGAGGCGCTGGTGGCCAGGTGGGGTGAGGGCGACGGGCTGATCGTGCCCCCGGCCACCCCGCCGAACGGCGTCGACGTGGTCCGCTTCCCGGAGCTGGCAGCCAGCCAACTGCCGGGCGCGCTCGACCTCGCCGCCCTGCTCGGCCGTTCGCCGGCGGTCGTGATCCACGTCGCCGTCGGCACGAGCGCCGCGCAGGCGTGGCCTGACGCCGACCCGGCCCGGCGCTTCGACCTGTTCGATCCGAACCGACCGCCGGCGACGTTCGCGCCGGCGCTCCCGACGGCCGGCGAGTGGTTCGTCACGCTGGGGACTCGTGCCGCTTGCCGGCTGGCGGCCGGTGACCCGGACGGGACGCTCGGCCAAGCGGCCCGGCTCTCGCGCGTCCTCGAGGCCGCCAGGACGCTCGGGCCGGCCCAGGTGCTCGTCGGTCACGGTCCCGCCGGCCAGGCCTGCCGCCTCGCCGCGGCGGCAGCGGGGCCGGAGCTGACAGATCTGGTGACGACCGGGACGCCGCTCGGACCGGTGTCGCTGACCATCCTGGACGAGCGCGACGGCGGCGACGTCTGGCGCCTGCTCGACGCCCTGGCGCGGACCGATGGCAGCGCAGGCGCCGACGACGATGACGACCTGGCGCGCGGTCGGGCGCTGCTCGCCGGCTTCTCCTCCGTCGACCGCCTCGACGACCCAGGCGCCGAGCTGCGTGAGCCGCTCGGCGGCGTGCCGGCGCGCGCCGGTCTCACCCACCACGCCCTGTTCGGGGTGATCGGCACCGAGGCCGCCCGCCGTTCGATCACGGCGATCGTCGTCAGTGGACTGGCCCGCCGCGCCGTCGGGCGGGCCGAGGTCGCCGGCGGCGAGGTCACGTTCCCGACCGGCGTGCGTCACGCCCTGCGCCTGCCCGTCCGGGTCGACGCCGGGCCACTCGTCATCGACGGCCACGTCACCGTGGGCACCGGCGGGTGGGACATCAGCACCGGCGCACTGGCGCCGGCGAGCGACCGTGCGGTGCGGGTGCAGCTGCGCATCGGCGCCCGTGACGGATGGCTCGCGGGCGGCCCCGACCCGCAGCGCGCCCCGTCACGACCGCGCCTGCACGCGCTGCGGGCCCTCGTCGTCGACCTCACGCTGCCCTATGGCGCCGGTTCCACGGCCCCAGCGTCCGGGCGCATCACCCTGCTCGACGGCACGGCGTTCGGTATCGCGAGAGAGCGGTGGAGCTCACGCCCGACGGCGAACCGATCGCCGCCGAGGCTCGCCTCCTGCTGTCGTTGGCCGCTGGACGCGTCGTGGCGGCTGCGTCGGCGGCGCCGCAAGAAGCGACGGCCCACCTGCGCGACCTGCTGGTCGCCCTCGGGCTGCTGGCCGACGACGGCAGCGTGGCCGACGCCATCGAGTCGCTGGTCCACCAACCAGCCCTGCTCGTCCGTCAAGCGATCGACGGCGTGACCTCCCGGCACGATCTCGCCGCAGCCCTGCGCGGGCTGCTGGGCGCCCGGCCGGCCGACGCAGCGACGCCGGACCTCATCCAGCTCGACGGTGCGGGCGTGACCACGACGATCGACCTCGTCGCGGCGATCCATCGCCCTCGACGCCACGGCCGGGGCGGGCCGGTTCGGGTGGGCCGCCCACGTGCCGCTCGGACCGACGCAGCTCGGCCCCGCGGCGGACTGGTGTGTGCGCATCGGCAGCGACCACAACGACGATCCGTCCGGTGCCGCCTGGTTCGAGCTGGACCACGCCGGCGCCCGGCTGCGATGGCGCCTGCCGGGGGACCCCGCACCGAGCACCGCGCAGGTGTGGCCGGCCCTCGACGCGGCGGCCATCGCCGCGGCATCCGTTCACGTGCTCCCTGCGCTCTTCGGGCAGTCCGCGCTCGCCCTGCTGCGCGAGATCGACGAGACGACACGGCCCGAGCTCGACGCCGTCCTCGACGCCTTCGGGCTGCTCGACCGGTCGATCCCCGCCCGGCCGCGCGTTCGCCTGCCGCTCGGGCTGCTGACCGGGCCCGCCGCGTGGCTGGCGCACGCCGGGGCGATCGGCCGCCGGCCGAGCAGCGCGATCGCGCTGGTCGAGGCCGTCAAGCCGTTGCTCGGCGTCAGCGGGCCGGCCGGGACGCTGGAGATCGCCCCCGGTGTGCGCCTGACAGTTCGGGACGACGCCGGCGCCATCGAGGTCGCCGCCGAGGTCGACTCGGCGGCGTTCGGCGCGCCGGCGGCCTCGACCGTCGGACGGCTCGTCGCTGGTGCCACCGCCACCGTCCGGGTTGGCGACGGCCCGCCAACGTTCGGCGCCGGGGTCTCGGTCGGGTTGGCCGGCCCGGCGCCCGGACGCAGTGCCGTGCACGTCACGGTCGACGACGGCGGGCTGCGCGCCTTCCTGCGCCCGGCGACCGGCGCCGACGTCGTGCTGTTCCCCGCCGGCCCGGGTCTCGCCGCCGCTGCCGTCGACCAGGTCGTTGGCCACGCGCTGCCGTTCCTGCTCAACAAGCTCGCCGAGCAGACCGGCAACGACCTCGCCGGCCAGGCCGGGCAGCTCGTCGCTGTCATCGGTGACGTCCTCGGGCTGGGCGACGCGACGGCGAAGTTCGTCGACGCACAACTGCGCAACTTCGCCATGGATCCGGTCGGCGGGTTGTTGGCGGCCTCCAGCGCCCGGCTGCCCGTCGCCCTGTCCACGCTGGCGCCGCGCCTCGATCAGCTGCTGCCGGCCGGCGTGTCGGCGGCGGCGACGACGGGCGGGCTGCAGATCACCGCCGGCGCGGTCGCACTGACGTGGCAACCGACCCCGATGCGCATCGAGGTCTCGGCGGCCGCGACCACCCTGCCCGGCATCGAAACGGCGGACGTGTCGATCGCCCTCACCGCGGCCGGCATCGACGCCATCACTGCCACCGTCGGTCCCATCCCGATCCCGGCGGGACCGGTCGAGATCCGACCGCTGATCACGGTGGGCGTGGGAGTTAACCCGCCCGGCGGGCGTGTCGTCGCCCTCGGTCTCGACGTGGACGGCACCCGTCAGGTCGTCGCTCGGTGGGATCTCGACAGCTCGACCTTCGGGCTCGCCGTGATCGGTGGTGGCGTACCCGACACGACCCCGGCCACGGTCGCCGCGGCCCTCGCCGAGACCGTGGCCGCGCTGGCCGTGTCGATCGCCCTTGCCACGACTCCGGTGCAGAACCTGCTGGCGCTGACGCTGCCGTCGGGCGCCACGACCACGACCGTCGCCGATCTGCTCGACGGCGTCGTGCTCGCCAGCGGGCAGCTCGACACCGGCCTGTTCGCACTGACCGGGCTCACCACGCGTGTCGTCAGGCTGATCGACAACCTCGCCGGCGCCGCTCACCGTCGATGTCGGCGGGCTGCGCATCGGCATCGGGCGCGGCCTCGACGGGACGGCCGGGTTCACGCTCGGGCTGACGGACCGCGTCGAGCTGACCAGCGGTGGCGACCTCGGCGTGGCACTCGAAGAGGACTCATCGTGGATCGATCCGGCCCCGCCGGCCGGGCTGACGCTGGGGCTGGTTCGCTTGGCCGGGACCACGGTCACGTTCGCCCGAGCCTGACCGTGGCCGGGATCGGCGTGCGCATCTTCCGGCGCGGGGGACCCTTGCTCGACCTCGGCGTGACGCTCGAGTCCATCGCCGTCCACACGTTCGCCAGCATCAGCTCGACGGAACTCAGCGGCGGCGCCCAGCTCCAGCTGCGCAACCTCGCCGTGTCGCCGGGCGGCGCATCCGGCGGCAACGCCATCGCCTCCGGCATCCTGTCCGACACGGGCGGGCAGCAGCCGCAGCCGTCGTTCTCCCCGGCGCTCGCCGTGCGGCGCCACGGCACCACCCCGTCGAGGTCACGCTGCGCGCCGGACCCAGCGACGGCCCTTAGTAGGTGGCGATCCAGAAGGCTTTCGGGCCGCTGTTCATCGAACAGGTCGGCCTCGCCGTCGCCATGCCGCCGCGCCGGGTCGAGTCGATCGGGCTGCTGCTCGATGCCCGCGTGTCGCTGTTCGGGCTCGCCGCCTCCGTCGACGATCTCTCCGTCACCTACTTCATGTCACAGGCCGTTCTTCATCCGACATCTGGGAGATCGACCTACGGGGATTGGCCGTCACGCCGATCGGCCCCCTGGCCATCGTCGGGGCGCTCCAGTCCGGGTGCCGCGACGACGTCGAGTTCCTCGGCATGCTGAGTCGGCCTTCAGCGGGTACGCCTGACGACTTCGGCGGCTACGGCAGTCGAGCCGGGCATCATGTCCTTCTTCGCCTTCGGCGCCGTGATCGGGCCGCTCGGCGGTCCGCCGCCTTCTTCATCACGGGATCGGCATCGGTCGGAATCAACCGCGGCTCGTCGTTGCCGCCGACCGTCGGAGTCGACACGTACCGTTCCTCTGGCGCTCGAACACGCGGGCGCGGACCGATGCGATCCGATGGCAGCCTTGAGCAGATGGGCCAGATCGCTCCGGCGCAGGCGGTTTCTGGTTCGCCGGGGGGATCACTTCGCCAGCTTCGCCCTCGTCAACGGCGTGGCCGTGGTGACGTGCATTCGGCGACGGTCTCGAGATCGCCCTGCTAGGGCTCGCCCGCATGCGCTGCCTCGCCCAGCGGCGGCGTTGGTCTCGATCGAGCTGGCGCTGGTGCTCCCTTACGTCGAAGGAGGCGTTCCTCTGGTACAGGCTCGGCTCGCGGACGACTAATGACTGTTTTTACTGACGTTGGCCTCGCCGGCGGGTTCGCCTTCAACACCTGGTGGACAGGCCCGCGTCGCGGCGAGTCGTGGTGTGGATGGGCGGCTACCACCCGAACTTCCGCCACGACGGCTACCCAATGGTGCCCGCCTCGGGTTGCGGTGCGTTCGGACCAGTCACCATCATGGGCGGGGCTACTCGCCCTGAGGTCGGAGGCACTGATGGCCGGCATCGAGGTGGGCGCCTGGCCTGGTTCGGCCGGGCCTATCCAAGGCCTCGTTCGAGCGGCGACGGAATCGTCTTCTTCGATCCCTTCAGGTTCTAGGTGTCTGCGTTCGGCCGGGGTTGTCGGCAGGCGACCCGGCAATTCGACCAGTGGTTTCGCGACATGAGCTTCTCGGTGTCAGTCGAAACGCGGATGAGAGGTCGAGGACCCTGACTTTAAGCAGGCCACGGTCACGGTCGAGGTCGGCCCGTGCGACGTGGCCCTGTCTGTCGTTCAGGTCAGCGGCGGACCGATCAACACCAGCCCTAGGGCCCGCCGAGTTCATTGCCAGTACCTCACAGCGAGCCGCCCCAGTATTGCCCGGCGTCACGTCGAATCACGGTGCCGATCCCAATGGGGCCGAGACCGAGCGAGACGGTCGACAGCAGCCGCGGCGCCGGACGGCACGGAACCGCAGCCGTTCGTCGTGACGGCGGAGTTCGAGATGACGCTGACCACGTTGGTACCGGCGACGAAGCTGGCCGCCGGCGGCGCGCCGATCCCCCACCCGCCGACCCGGTCGCTCGGCATCGCCCCCATGCGGGTGGCGGCGATCGACCCGGTCCTGACGCTGGCGTGGCAGCGCGATGAAGGCGCCGCCGAGCCGTGGCCGTTCACGGCGGCGGCCCGGCCGTTCGGGTCGTTCCCCGTCGGCGTGTGGGGCCCGCCGCAGGACCCCGCCTCACCCGCCGTTCCCGAGGGCGAGGTGATCGACGCCCTGAACGAGGTGCGGCTCATCGCCCTCGCCACTGTGGCCGCCCCCGGACCGTCGATCGATGCCCGGCGCCTCGACCCAGGCGGTCCGCGCCGCCCGTTGCCGTTCCTGCGCCACCAGGACGACGACCGCACCGAGGTCGTCACGGCGGGTCGCCGACTGGTGACGCTCGTCGAGGACGCGGCGGCGGCCAGCGGCGTGCGCCAGCTCGCCACCGAGTGGCGGTCCCGGGCCGGCGCCTCCCCCGTCGAGCTGGCCACGCTGGCCGGGTCGCGAACCCCGCGCGTCGCTTCGCTCGGCGACCGCTTGGCGCAGCTCGACGACGCGGTCGTGCCGAAGATCGCCACCGCCGTGGAACCGACCCGGCCCGACGCGACCGTCTTCGCCCCGGTCGCCGTCGCCGTCCTCGGCCACGGCAGCTCGATCGTCGACGGCCAATGGCCGACCACGACCGTGTCGGACCGCCCCCGCCTGCGCCGCGTCGCGCCGCCCTCGCTCTCCGCGCTGAAGGGCACACCGTCGGCGGCCCGCTTGGTCCTCGCCGAGTCGGGCGCCCGCAGTCAGGCCCGGACCGTGGTGCCGACTGCGGCGCCTGCCGCCGCACCGCGCCGCCCGTCCGGCGTCGGCCGCCATCGCTCGGCGCGGCAGCGATGGGCTCGACGGGCTCGGCGGCGATGCTGGCCGCCCGCCTGCGCCGCGGCTCGGACACGCCCGGTTCCGTGCTGCACGCCGGCCAGATCGTCGTCCTGGCCCTCCCCAACGCCCACCACGACGTGCTCGACGGCGCCCGGCCCACCCTTGTCGTGCGGGGCTGCCCGACCCGCATGGTGATCCTGGCCGATGGCGGCGACGTGCTCGCCGACGAGGTCCTCGCCGACGCCGAGCGGGAGGTGCCACCACACGCCGAACGCGTCGTCATCACCGCGCTGGGCGCCGACGCCCCAGCCGCCAGCGTGGCCACCAGGCGCCGCGGCCTGCCGCTGGTCTACGTCGGGTGGTCGACGGCGATCACCACCGGCGCCGTCATACGGGTCGACGGCACTACCGTCGCCCGTCACCGCAGCCGCGGCCATGCCGGCTTCGCCAGAGGCCGCCGAGCTGGTCGCCGGCCGGACGACGATCACGACCCGCTTCGCCGACGTGGTGGACATCGTGATGGTCGTCGTCGACGACCCGGCGCCGGACGCCGGCGATCCCGTTGAGCGGCGCCTCCTGCTGGGACTCGACGGCGCCGACAAACCAAGGACGCCAACGGAGCACCCCTCCCGCCGGTCGTCGTGGCCGCCGGCCACCGTTCGATCCTCGCCTACCGCGTGATCCCCCGACCTCGATGCGGCGGGCGCTCCATTCGCTATCGAGGTCACGGTGGCCAGCGGCGCGGACTTCCCCGTCGTCGGTGTGCTCGGGGCGCGTGGCGATCCGGCCACGGTCGCCGCCGGTGTGGCGGCGCTGGGGTTCGACGCCGCCGTCGGGTCGTCGGCGCCCCAAGTGCGCGGCCAGCCGCGGCTGCGCTGGCGACCGGTGGCCGGGTCCAAGTCGCGGGCGCCGCAGCGGCGCAGCCTGACCGCACCCCGCGCCGCGTTCGACCCCCCGCCGAGGCGCCGGCCGACAAAACGAGGAGGGCGTGGCGATGGTCGCTGAGGTGGACTTCATCCTGCGCAGCTTCGCCAAGCCGCCGATCACCGCCGGGCGCTACCGGCTGCACGCCACGCAGCCGGGCGGCGGCGTCGAGGTCGACCCGTACGACGGTGGCGTCCATGACAGCTCGCCGCGCTACGTGATGCCGCCCGACCAGATCCTGTCCACGTACCCGCCGGCCATGTCGGAGGGCGACGTCGGTGAACGGCTGCCCCAGATCGTGCTGAAACGTCGCACCCTTCCGTGGGAGCGCCGCCCGGACCCGTCGCGGCCGCTCAACGAGGAGCCACCAGTGCCATGGCTGGCTCTGGTGGTCATCGCCGAGGGTGAGGGCGTGATGTACCCCGAGCCCCGTCCGATCGCCGAGTGCATCACGCCCGGCGCCCCTGCCCCTGCCGAACCCGACGGATGTCGACAGCGCCACCGGCTACTACCTCAGCGTCACCCAGACCGTCGTCGACGAGGTGTTCCCGACCATCCAGGACCTGCCGCTGCTGATCCACGTGCGCGAGGTCAACATCAGCGATACCGAGCTTGGCGCCGGCGACGACGTTGGCTTCCTCGCCGTCGTGCTGGCCAACCGCCTGCCAATAGCCATCCCCCAGCCCGACGGAGCGGGCGGCACCACGTCCGAGACCGGTGAAGTACCTTCGCCTGCCTCGTCAACCTGGAGGGCCAGCTCGACGCGCTGCGGACCGCGCAGGCGACCGACGACGAACTGCAGCTCGTGGCGGCGGTCCAGGATCTCCGACTGCTCGTCGAGGGGTCGGCCACCCACGTGGACCAGCTGGTCATCGGGACGGGGGTGGGCCACACGCTGAGCCCGCGGGACCGGCCCGCGCCGTCGGGGCCGACGCCAGCGCACCACCCGCGCCAGCTGGCGGCAGCCGCGCCGAGCGCCATCGCCAGCAGCTGGGACGCCGCGGCCGGGCCCGCCGTGGCCGCACTGGCAGCCCCCGCAGCACCGACTCGATCCGCCTGGAGATGGCGAGCGGGTTCGCCATCGACGTCGGGCCGTTCATCCTCGAGCAGGTGTACCGGTTCCCGGTGTTCGCCCACTGGTCGTTCACCTCGGTCAACGACGGTGACTTCCGGTCGTTGGCGCAGGCGCTCGACGTCGGCCTGATCGGGACGCAGTTCGGCACCGTGCGCGATGCGTCGGGCGAGCATCCAAACGAGCCGGAGCCGACCGACCCGCCGCGACCGCCGGTCCCCGAGGTCGCGGCGACCGGTCACGTGGCGCTGGGGCAGACGACTCGGCGCGGCGACCCGGCGACGGCCTGGTTCCGCGGGCCGCTCACGCCGCACCCGACCGAACGCGACCCACGGACGACGCCGCCGGCCCACCACAGCGACGAGCTACGGGCCTTCACCCCGGACGGTAGGGAGGACGTCGGCTACGCCGCGGCGTTCGAGATCGGCCGGCTGCTGGCGCTGTCGCAGCCGTCGCTCGTGACGGCGCTGACCCCGTGGCGCGGTGAGCAGTTCGGAGCGGCCAGAGCCGCCGCCGTCGGCGAGCTGCTGTCCAGCGACACCGTCTTCGAGCTCGGCGCCGCCCTGCGCGGCACGCTCGGTCGCTCCCTCGGCCTCGAGCTGCTCGTGCGCGGGGGCGTCGCCCCCGACACCGTCGTCGGGCCGCGCCGCCCGATGGCCGATCCCGGCGCACCGATCGAGCTGCGCGGGTCGCTCGACCGGGTCGTCGCCGCCGGACTCGGCCTCGATCTCGACGCCCTCGAGAAGTCGGCCGGCGCCGTCGGCATGGCCCACGCCCTCGCCGCAACGACGCCCGTCGTCGCCGACTTCGACGGCCTGGACGGCGTCGCCACCACTGCCCTGCACGGCGCGCTGGACACCGAGCTGGCCCGGATCGCCGAGACGGCGCAGCCGACCCGCGTCGTGCCGACGGGACGCCGCCGAGCGGCCGAGGTCACCGATGCGCTCGATGCGCTGATGGACGGCGCGGATGCCGAGGCGTTCGACGTCCGCGCCGACGGAGAGGAGCGAGCCACGTGATCGTCGAGAAGTTCACCGCAGCGACGGTGCTCGACCTGCAGCTGCAGGCCGCCGGGACCGCGGTGCAGAACCTGGTCAAGCGCGATCCCGACGACGGCGACCACGTCGTGCCGGGGGTGGTTCGCCGGGCGCTGGCCGAGCTGCGGCTGCTGCACCACGTGCCGTTCTCGTACCTCGTCGCCGACGCCTCGCTGCTGCCACCGGAGTCGATCCGGTTCTTCTACCTCGACCGCAACTGGACCGACGCCGTGATCCAAGGCGTCCTGAGCGTCGGAACGTTCACGGCCGCCGACCGCCGGCAGCTGGAGGAGCTGATGCCGATCATCCGCGACGAGGTCGACGAGGCGGAACGGGTGTTGCGCCGCCCCACCGGCGAGGAGCGCCTGGAGGACCGGGGCGGGGCGATCACGGGGTTCCTGCTGCGCTCGAAGCTGGTGTCCGGGTGGCCGGGACTGCACGTCAGGGCCTACCGCAGCGACCGCCAGGACGACGACGACATCATCCCCGAGTCCGACCCCGACGACTGAAGGTCTTGCGGCTCGAACGGCTGGCTCCGGCCGTGCTGCTCGTCCTGTTCGACGGCGTCCCCGCCGTGGTCCACGTCGAGGAACCGCGCCAAGGCATCCAGTTCGGGGCGCTGCGGGCGACCGGTGACCCACTGTCGACGCGGCGCGTCGTTCCGCTGCGCAACGCGGCGACCGGCGCCGACCTCAGCCCCCGCGTGGACGAACCCGTGCCGTTCCGGCGCAACGCCGCCGGTGTCATCGACCTGGCCGAGCTACGCCGGCGGATGGTCCTGAAGACGGCGACGCAGCTCGGCCCGGACGTCCGAGCCAACGAGTTCGCCCTCGAGATGCTGCGGTTCCCGTTCCGCCAGGTGTTCGGCGACCCGGCCAACGAACCGGCCGAGGACCTCCGGGACGTGTTCGTGCCGCGCGTCGAGTTCGGCGCGCTGCTGGCGCGGTTCGAGGCGGTGATCCGCTGATGCCCGTCAGCCGGGAGCTGATCGCGGGACGGCGATGGACCGCGGCGACGAAGCTCGACCTCGACCAGCGCTCGATCGCCACGTGGGATCCGGCCCTCGACCGGGACCTGCGGTTGCTGGTCCCGATCGACGTGCAGGCGCTGGTGGTGCCCGCCACGGATCGCGAGCCGATGGTCCGTCTGACCTCCGCGCTGAACGATCCAACGGGCCAGGGTCCAGGGTTCCCGGCCCCGTTCGACGCCGGCCGAGTCCGGGAGCCCGGCGTCCACCTGCACTGGGCGATGCCCGACGCGCTGCTGCGCGGAACGCTGGGCGCCGGGCCGCACGGCACCGGTCTCGACCTGCGCCCGCTGCCCGATCGGTGGGTCGTGCTCCGGCTCCTCGCGCCGGTTGGCTCGCCGGCGGCCGCGGTGCGCGGCTGGGTGATCGAGGCCGAGGCCGCCCGGGTCACGGCCCTCGGCGACTGGCCCGCAGGTGCGGCGACGGCGGCCGCCCTCGGCGCCTCGATCGAGCCCGGCTCCTTGACCGGTACGGCTGGTGGATCGATCGCGTGGGCGGCGACGTACGACTCCGTCGTCGGCCGCTTCGCCCTGCACGACCCGCTCGACGACCTCGCCGAGGTGGCGCCGAACGGGATCGAGGGCGCGGCGACCTACGTGGTGGCCGGGTGGTGGGCGGACGCCCGGCACGACCCGCTCGATGCCGCCCGCGACCGGGCCAGCCTCGACGAGCTGCTGCACACTCTCGGCTGGACCGCCGTCGCCCAGTGGCAGGACGCCGGCGCCGACCAGCGGGCGCACGACACGCTGTCGACGACACGTCGCCGCGCCGGTCTGGTGACCGAGCAGGCGGCGCCGGATGCTCCGCCGGTCGCCACCCCCACGGCGAACCCGCTCGTGAAGGCGCTGGAAGTGTCCGCCACGGACCGCTTCGTCGTGGCCGGCGCGGCAGCGTTCCAGTACCGGCCGTGGTGGCCACACGCCTGCCTCTTGCACGGCGCGGTGTACGGCGTACCCGTCGCCCCGATGCCCGCCGATCCGGCGACGCTCGACAACCGACCGGCGCTACGACGGTCGACATCGCCCTCGGCGCCCACGACGACGATGTGATCGGCGCCCTCGTCTCGCGCTCCCTGGCGCCGACGAGTGACGAGTCGCGGCGGCGACACCGAGCGGCTGCTGTCGGCGTTCACCGGCCAGCTGCTGCGCGGGCTCGACTCGCCCGACGGCGCCGTGGCCATCGAGGAGCACGAGCACCAGGCTGGCTTTGGTTCTCTGCCCGGCGGCAGCCGCGGCACCGATCGGCTGCTGTCGAACCAGAGCCGCACCAGCCGCACGACCGGCCGGTCCGGTCAGCGAGTCGACGAGAAGATCACCGGCCGTCGCGACGCCGAGGAGCGCCTGGGTCGTGCCGAGCAGGCTCGGGTGACGACGTTGTTCCGGGACCGCCGCCAGCTGCTGAACGCTCCCGCCGTGGTGGCCGCCGTCAGCAAGCAGGACGCCGCAACTGATCCCGCGGCGGCGGTCACTCCCGAACCGCGCCTGGTCGAGAAGCAGGCGCCACGGTTCCACTTCCCGCTCGATCCACTGGTCGCCGTCCGCGGCGCTCGTCGCAACCTGCGCCACGGCAACGACGGCCGGTTCTCCGACGAGGGGCTGATGTGGTGTCGATGGCCCTACCAGACGCAGCGGCGATGGAAGGGCATCATCGACGGCGCCGATGTCGTTCCCGACGCTCGGCAACGGGGCCATCCCCGACGAGGTGCTCCTGCTGGCCCAGGAGGCGATGATCTGCTCGCCGTACCACCGGAGGTGGCTGGCCGGGTTGGCCGGGCCGCGCACCGGGTTGCCGCCTGGCTCGATCCTGCGGCGCCTCGACGGCGAGGCGGCGTTGCGCTACGGCGCGGCGGCCGTGTACGACGGCCGGGCCAGCGTGCTCGGAGCCGCTGGGCGACCCGATCACGACCGCATCGACATCCTCGATCAGCTGCTCAACCACTCGCAGCTCGAAGGGGCCGAGCCGTACCCGCTCGGCGTCACGATGTGGTCGCAGCCGTGGGTGCCGATGTGGCTGGAGTGGGAGGCCGACGTCGATGCATCGACCACGCTCGAGGGCTGGCAGCTCGGCGCCGTCGAGCTGGCACCGACCGGCACGTCACCACCGGGCGGGCAAGCGACGCGCCACATCGGTCGAACCCTGCTGACCGTCGGCGCCGCCCGCACCCTCAGCTCGGCGGTCAGCGACTTCCTTGCCGCCGAGGACGCGCTCGAGCGGGCGACCGGCGGGCTGGGCGAGCTGGACGAGGACACCGAGCGAGCGCTGGCGGCGATCGCCACGGCGACCGAGTTGCTCGACCTGCAGACGGCGACGCTCGACGGGCTGCGCATGGCGTGGCTCGGCGTCGAGGCGACCGTCGACGGCGTCGCACGCCAACGCTCCGCCGACGGCGCACCCGCGCCACCGACGCCGACCGGACCACCGCGGCCGCTGGTCAGCGGGACGCTGACGTTGCGCCGACTGCGCCTCGTCGACACGTTCGGGCGCACCCTCGACCTCGGGCCGGCGCTGCCGCAGGCGGTGGTCGCCGTGCGCAACGACGTGCCCGACGATCCAGGGACACTGGCGCTGGTGCCCCGCCTGCCCCGCCCGGCGCGGTGGATGTTCCGCCTCGTCGACGCGGCCACGGTCGTCGGGCGGCCCGGCGACGAGGCGCTCGTCGACCAGGTCGACCCGCGACGCAGGTCAACCCGGTCGCCGGCTTCCTCCTCCCCGACCACCTCGACGAGTCGCTCGAGCTGTTCGACGCCGCCGGCCAACCGATCGGCGAGCTGTTCCACGGGCCGATCGGTGGCCGGGGTGTGGGAGATCGCGCCGGGCCGGGCCGGGCCGCCGGACTCCGGCCCGCTGTTCGAGCTCCCCCTGGCGCACGAAGCCGTCGGCCGCGTTCGCCAGCGGCATCGTCGCCGCCGACGTCCAGGCCGCGCTCTGCGACGCTCCCGTGACCGAAACCGCCCTGTCGGCCGCCCTCCGCGCGATCGACACGACGCTGTGGACGGTCGACACGTTCGCCGGCATGGGCAGCGAGCACATCGCCGGCCTTGTGGGCCGGCCGATCGCCGTCGTCCGGGCCCAGCTGTGGCTCGAGCTGGCGCCGGAGGACGGC
Organism: uncultured Acidimicrobiia bacterium; assembly: GCA_963844175.1. Classification (GTDB taxonomy): domain Bacteria; phylum Actinomycetota; class Acidimicrobiia; order Acidimicrobiales; family Ilumatobacteraceae; genus JALZMG01. Next base: position 14,817 of record CAWJNE010000027.1, on the reverse strand, counting down.
CTCGATCTGAGCGATCCGGCGCGAGCGGCGGAGCGCACCGACGCCGAGCGGGCGTTGGCTGCCGTCGGCTTTCCCGTCCGCCTCGGCGAGCTCACTCGCTCGGACGACGGCCTGATCGGCTTCTTTGTCGACGACGACTACGCCCGGTTCCACGTCATCGACCGCACCGTCGCCCAGCTGGCCAAGCCGGCCCGGTCCTGCCGGCCGACGCGAGGCTGCGGCACCCATCGAGCACCCGTACCTCGTCGCCGAGGACACCCTCCACGTCCACCACGGCCAGCGACTCACGCTGACGCTGCTGATGCATCCGGCCGGTCGGGTCCACCTCTCGTCCGGCGTCCTGCCGCGCAAGTCGCTCGAGCTGGCGCGTGACTGGGTCGCGCCGGGGCTGGCGGCGTTGGCGCCGTCGTTGCGCACCGGGCCGTTGCTGATCGACCCCGACGAGGTTCGGCTCCCGAAGCCCAACGTGTTCGGCACCAACCAGCGTTTCACGAGGCGCACCAGCCCGAGCGCGTGGCGCGACGACCCGATCCTGGCCGCCACCCAGACGGCCCTGCTGCCCGACGGCGCGACGACCGTGCAGGACGGCTACATCCGGGTGATGCCCGAGCCCGAGGGGACAGAGCCGTGACCGTCATTGCGTTCCCCGGCCACGCAGGCCGCTTGTGGCCGCTCGCTCGCTGGCGCTCGCTCGCTCGCATCATCGACAGGGCGAACCGGTGACCGCGTACGAGTGGCCGGCCGGCAGGGCGGGCGACCACGACGATCGCCAGGGGCGACGGGCCCACCGGGCGGCGCTCGGTCTCGCGGGTCACCGCGGCGGTGAGCTCCGGGCGCCGAGCGCACCGGCGCGGGCCGGGCCAGCGCCGGCGGCGGCGCCGAGCGGCGCCACCGAGCTCTGGGCGCCGATCGGCCCGACCTCGTCGCTGCGTGGCCAACCCGCCGACGACGGGCGGGTCAGCGGACGGGTCGTGGACGTGGCCTTCGAGCCGACGACCAGCCGCCGCGGCTACGCCGCCTCGGCCAGCGGCGGCGTGTGGTTCACCGACGACGCCGGCTCGTCGTGGCGGTCGCTCGGGGGCTGGATGCCGGGCCCGACCACGGCAGGCAGCTCGCTGGTCAACCCTCTCAGCTGCGGTGCGCTGCTGGTCGACTTCCCCAACGCCGCCAACGCCGGCCAGGACGTCGTGTGGGTCGCCACCGGCGAACCGGAAGGGCTGGCGACGACGACCGGAGAGCCCGGTGGCCGGCTGCCCGGCATCGGCGTGCTCCGCGGTGTCGGTCCGACCCTCAAGGCGCCCACCGACAACACGGCGTTCACGTTGGAAGCGACGAACCTCAGCGGCACCGCCTGCTTCCGGATGGCCCACGATCCCGGCGGGACCCTCGTCGTTGCGACCGGGATCGGGCTCGTCGAGCGGCCCGCCGGCGCCGGGCCGCACGCCACTTGGAACCGGGTCGGCGGACATCCGATGACGGCACCGGCGGCACCGGCGACTCCGGAGCCGATGCGGTGCATCGACGTCGTCGCCACGCCGGCGATCGGGGCGACCACCCCCGCCCGCCTGTGGGGCGTGTTCCTCGACGATTCGAACACCGTCGAGGTCCACTTCCGCGATGCCGGGTCACCGACGTTCACCGCGGTCGCGCTGCTCGACGCTCCGACCGGGGTGACAATGACCCCGACGGGTCGGGCCGCCATCGCCGCTGGTCGCGACGGCCGCATCGTCTGGGTGCTCGGGCAGGGACCGCGGGTGTTCCGCATCGACGCCACGGCGGCCAATCCGGTCGGATTGCGGATCAGGGACACCCCACCGATCTGGGCCGGCTCCGCGGCCAGCACCAAGATCGCCATCGCCGTCGATCCCTCCGACCCGACCAGGGTGGCCGTTGGCGGGACCCTCAAGCAGGGCGCGACCGACGCTGCCGGGCTGTACCTCGGAGCCGTCACCCCCTCCGGCTCCTCGTTCCGCTACCCGTCGGTCGCCACATCGTTCTGCGGCGACTTCGTCCACCCCGATGTGATGGCGATCCGGTTCAGCCTCGACGGCTCCACCGTGTGGGTGGCGACGGACGGCGGCGTGTACCGCTCGACGACGCGGGGAGCGAACGGGACGTTCGTCGCCAAGAACGACGGGCTGGCCGTCCTCGAGTGCGGCTACATCGCCTGCCACCCCGAGAACGACGGCGGCGTCGTGATCGGACTACAGGACAACGGTACGCAACGGCGCATCGGTGAGACGGCGTGGCGCCAGGACGCCTGGGGCGACGGCGGCGGCCTCGCCTTCGACGTCACCGCGCCGCACCGCTACGTCGCCCAGAACACCGACACCCACTGGAGCAACGGCCTTGGCTCGCCACTGCGCCCGGTGCGCCGGACCGGTCACGCGGCCGCGACGTGGAAGACCGAGGACGACGCCTCGGCGTTCTACAGCGCTCCGTCGACCATCGCCCGCAACACGACGACGACGCAGCTGGCGATCGGGACCAACCGGGTCTGGTACACGCAGGACTGGGGCACGACGTGGCGCACCCTGCCCCAGGGGCTGAACACCAACGTCGACGCCCGGGCCAACGCCGCATCGATCAACAACGCGATCGACGTCCTCCCCGGCGGGATGATCGGCAGGTGCCGCTGGGAGACGCCCGACCGGCTGTGGGTGATGACGAGCTCGGCGCTGTTCCACTACCAGCGAGATGCGGCCGGGCAGTGGACGCAGGCCCAGCTGGCGGTCAACCCGGTGCTCAGCCGGCGCGGCAAGAAGGGCCGCATCGTCGGTGACACGCCGGCCGCCGGGCCGTTCGCCCAGAGTGGGACCTGGCTCGACGTGGCGATCCACCGGCCGACCACCGCCGCCGGTGCGCTCGGCACCCTGTACCTGGCGACGACCGGCGTGGCGGCGGCGGCCGATTCCGACCAACTGTTCTGGTTCGACGGGACGGCGACGTGGCGCAGCGCCGGCCTGCGCTCGCTGACGACCGCCGCCGCACTGGCCGTGGCCGTGGAGCCGGGGCACGAGGAGTTCGTCTACGTCGGTACGACGATCGGCGTCTTCCGGGGCCGGCTGGAGATGGACGGGACCACGCCGCGCTGGACGTGGAAGCGACTCGACAACGGTCTGCCCGATGTCGCCGTGCACGACCTTTCCATCCACTCGCGCAACGGGGTCCGCCTGCTGCGCGCCGCCACCCAGTCGCGCGGCGTTTGGGAGCTCGACCTGGCCGGAGCCGTGGCACCGCGCACCTACCTGCGGGTGCACGAGTACGACACGAGGCGGCGGCTGCCCACCGCGCTCGGCCAGCCGTTCGTCGCCAAGGTCCCCAACCCGGCCGCACCGGCCACGCTCGTGCCCGTGGACTACCCGTGGCATGCCAGCCCGGACGTCCGGGTGCATCCCCGGCTGCAGGTCGTGGCCGCACCGCCGTCGCTGACGTGGACTGGCGCGGCGGGCAAGCACCCGACGCCGGCGGCCAACCCGACCGGGACGTGGCGGTTGTGGCAGTTCCAGGCCGCGCTGCGGGCGTTGCAGGCGCGCGTCGAGCCGAACGGCACGTGGCCGGCGCGCTTCGACGCCGTGCTGCGGAGTGCCGGGGCACCGCTGTCCGGGGGTCGGCGGGCGGTGACGACGGCGTTCTGGAACACCGTGATGACCGCAGCGAACGTCGCCGCGTTGCCGTGGGATGCAGCGCGGCCGTCGGAGGCCGACCTCATCGAGTGGCTGCCGAACATCGGCGACACCCTGGCCGCCGACGGGCCGAGCTGTGCGGTGCCGTCCGGACCGGTGACGGTGCAGGTGGTGCTGCACGACCGCGGCTTCCCGGTGACGCCCATCGACAAGGTGCGCGTCGCGCTGTTGCGCTTCGCGTTCGGGCCGTACGCCGCCCAGACGTCGGGGACGTGGGCCCCTGGCAACGTCGGCTGGACGGCCGCCATCACGGCGTTCCTCACCTCGGGGACCGCGCCGACCTTGCCGGTCGGGTGGACACTCGTGGCAGCGACTGCGGCGTCCCGCCCGCTGGCCCCTGTGGCCGCAGGCGAGCCGCAGGTGGTCAGCTTCGACCTCGACCTCGTCAACGCCGGGCACCTGTCCCTGCTCGTCGCCGTCGTCTGGTCGGAGAAGGACCCCGTGACGATGGTCGAGGCGCCGCTGCGAACGCTGACGCTGGCCAACCACCACGTCGCCGTGCGCAGCGTCAGGGTGCTACCTGCCTGACGCGGGACAGCTCGCCGCCACCTGGCCATCGATGTCCATCCGGCGGGCGGTCGTTCGTCTCATCGATGAGACTCGGTGAACGGCACCGAGCTCGAATGAGAGGAAGCCATCATGCCCATGTACGCAGCGCTCATCTACAGCCCAGACCTCGACTGGTCGGCCCCGGAGCAGGCGGCTGTGTCGGAGGAGTACAGCCGATTCGGCCAGGAGCGGGGCGAGCACATCCGGGGCGGCTCGGCGCTGTACCCGACGTCGACGGCGACGGTCGTGCGCGTCACCGGCGGTCGGGGCGGTGAGATGGTCACCAGCGACGGCCCCTACGCCGAGACGAAAGAGGTCCTGTCGGGCTTCTACCTGCTCGAGTGCGCTGATCTCGATCAGGCGATCAAGGTGGCGGCGGAGATCCCGGCCGCCTGGGACGGCGCCGTCGAGGTGCGGCCCGTCATCCCGATGTGACCGGCGGCCGGCAGGACGAGGCGGCCGGACTGGCCGAGGTGGTGCGCGTCGAGGGCGGCCGGATCCTGGCCGTCCTCGCCGCCACCACCGGTGACCTGCAACTGGCCGAGGACGCCGTCCAGGACGCCGCGGTGGCGGCACTGGAGGTGTGGCCGCGCACTGGGCGGCCGGTCGATCCGTCGGCGTGGCTCTACGTGGCCGCGCGACGCAAGGCGATCGACGTGGTGCGCCGCGAGTCGAGTCGTGGGTCACGCGAATCGGCGGCGTCCGACCTGGTCACCCTGCTGGCCACCGATCCGCCGGCCCCCGCCCGGCTACGTGACGACACGCTGCGACTGCTGTTCACCTGCTGCCACCCTGCGCTGTCGATCGACGCCAGGGTGGCGCTCGCCCTGCGCACGCTGTGCGGCCTGGCGACCGACGAGGTCGCCCGCGTCCTGCTCGTCGCCGAGCCCACCATGGCCAAGCGCCTGGTGCGGGCCAAGCAGAAGATCGCCGCAGCCAGGATCCCGTATCGCATCCCGGCCGAGGACGAGCTACCCGGGCGCCTTGCCGGTGTCGCCGCGGTGGTCCACCTCGTGTACACCGCCGGCCACCACGCCCCCCGGGAGGAGGTGGTCCGCCCCGAACTCTGCGACGAGGCCGTGCGCCTCGCCCGGTTGCTGGTCGAGATGCTCCCCGGCCCGACGACCGACGCGCTGCTGGCGCTGCTGCTGCTGACGGACGCCAGGCGGCCGGCGCGGCTGGCGCCCGGCGGCGAGCTGGTCACGCTGGCCGAACAGGACCGCCGGCGGTGGCGGCGGTCCGACATCGACGACGGCATCGCCGCGCTGAACCGCTCGTTGTCGGCGACGGACGGACGCGCCGACAGCTACCAGCTGCAGGCGGCCATCGCCGCCTGCCACGCCCTCGCGCCGACGTACGAGGCCACCGATTGGCGGGAGGTGCTGCGGTTGTACGAGCTCCTCGCCGCCCTCGGCCCGAACCCGGCCGTCGAGCTGAACGCCGCCGTCGCCGCCAGTGAGGTGGACGGCCCCGGCGCCGGACTGACCCGCCTGGACGCCATCGCCGAGCGGGATCGAGATCACCTCTGGCACTTGGCGCGCGCCGAGTTGCTGGTCCGCGACCAGCGCCCGAGCGAGGCCGGCACCGACTTCGAGCGAGCGCTCGCCGACGCTCCCGGCGCCGCCGAGCGGCACCACATCCGCCGCCGCCTCGCCACCCTCCCCCCCGCCAACCCCTGACTCCCATCGGAGGGTTTGCTGCATCGGAGGGTTGGCGGAGGGAAGGCCCCGCAGGTAGCCCTCGCATGCAGCAAACCCTCCGATGGGTGAGGTGGGTCAGCGGGTGGCGGCGATGAGGTCGTCGAACGACTCCTGGAGGCAGTCGGCGTACACGGCTGGGTCCGGCATCATCTCGCGGCAGGCCGTGACCGAGATCGTGATCTGCCCGTCGTAGCTGAACACCGGGTGGATGATCCCCATCCCGTCCGTCACGGGGCCGATCCCGTACAGCGACAGCATCTTGGCGCCGGCCATGTAGAGGGGGACCTGCGGCCCCGGCACGTTCGTGATCACCGTGTTGATCGGCATGCTGGCCCGGTTGGCGAGGCTGAACCGGCCGGCCGTGCGGGAGGCCAGGCCGGCCAGCGCCCACGGCACGAACTGCGTGTAGTCGCTGAGCGTGCGGGCGCCGATGGCGTTCGTCGTCGCCTTCGAGGCCTGCGTGTTCGCGTACACCTCCTGCAACCGCTCGAGCGGGTCTTCGATGTCCGTCGGCAGGGCGACCACCATCGCCGCCACCTGGTTGCCCATCGTCCCGGACTCGTCCTCGGTGCGCACGGAGATCGGCGCCATGGCCTGCAGCGGAGCATCAGGCAGCTCGTCCTTGTCCTGCAGGTACTGGCGCAACGCTCCCGTCACGACGGCGACGACGGCGTCGTTGATCGTGGCGCCCGGCACTGCGGCCTTGATCGTGCGCATCGACGCCAGCGGGAAGCTGCGGCCATCGACGACGCGATGCGGCGTGATGGTCCCGCTGAACCGCGTCCGCGGCGCCGACGGCACGGCTCGGCGGAGTGCGCCGATGTTGCCGAGCGTCGACCGCATCGTCCGACGCGCCAGTCGGGCGAACCGCACGGGCTGGGCGGCGTTGTTCAGGCTGGCTCGGCCGAGCAGCTCGACGGCGTTCGGCACCCGCTCGGCCCGGTACTCGTCGACGACCACGACCTCCTCGGGATCGGGGGTGGCGTCGTGGATCACGGCCGTCATCTCGGCACCCGACACACCGTCGATGGCGGCGTGGTGCACCTTGCTCAGGATGGCGAACGACCCCCGCGGGACACCGTCGACGTTGTCGAGCCCCTCGATCACGTAGAACTCCCACAACGGGCGGTCGAGATCGAGGGCCCGAGCCTGCAGGCGGGCGGCCTGGATGCACAGCTGGCGCCAGTCGCCCGGCTTGGGCAAGGCGATGTGGCGGACGTGGAACTCGAGGTCGAAGTCGGGATCGTTGACCCAGTACGGGTGATCGAGGTCGAGCGGGACGCGCAGCAGCTTCTCCCGGTACGACGGGACCAGCGGCATGCGCGAGGTGATGTGCTCGAGGATCCCCTTGAACGTCACTGCGCCGTTCGGCGCCGTGCTCGGGTCGTAGATCGCCACCGAACCGATGTGCATCGGCGCCCGGGGCGCCTCCAGGTACACGAACGACGCGTCCAAACCACTGAGCTGGCGCATGGCGACGTCTCCTTCCCCCAGGTGCGGAACTCGCTGCGTTGGTCACCCGATTCTGCTCCACCACGCGACGTCCGCGGTCACGAGCGCCGAACTCGTGTCGGCGGTGCGCCGCCCGGCGGGTCGTCAGCTCAGCTGGTCGGGGTACAGCGCCTGGATGACGCCGAGCGCGACGGTCAGCGTGGGGGTGGTGGAGTTCGTCGACTCGTTGGCGATGAAGGCGATCTGCGTCTCCGTCTGCGGGCGGGTGAAGACGACGGAGCTGTAGCCGAAGATGGCGCCGTCGTGGCCGAGGAACTCGTTGAGGCCGGTGATCCCGAGGCCGTACCCGATGTTGATCTGCTGGCCGTCGAACCGGCGGACCTCCAGCCTCCGGGCCTGGGTCTCCGGCGTGAGCAGCGAGCCCTCGACGAGCTCCGTGCCCCACGTCTGGAGCTCGGCCAGCGTCGAGATCATCGCCCCCGCGGTGGACGGCACGGCCGGGTTCACCTCGTCGACGACGCGCGGCGGGTTGGCGTCGTTGTCGAAGGGCTCGCCGCCATCGGGGACGTAGGAGGTCGGGTGCGGCTCCGGGATCGTGACGTCGGTCGGGTAGGACGTCGACGTCAGACCGAGCGGCTCGATGATCTTGGTGGTGATCACCTCACCGGCCGGCTGCCCGGTCACCTCCCTGATGACCATGCCCAGCAGGGCGTAGTTGGAGTCGCAGTAGGCGACCTTCTCGCCCGGGGCGAAGTCGGGCCCGGACGCCTCGGCGATGACGGCCAACGTGTCCTCGTCCGACCAGGCCATGGTGGGGTCGGCGTTGAAGCGCTCGTTGAAGCCCTCGTTGGCCGTGAAGTCCGGGATGCCCGAGGTCATCCCGAGCAGGTCGGCGAGCGTCGCCACGTCCCCGTTGATCACGCCGGGCACGTACGTCTCGAGCAGGTCGTCGAGGGAGACCGCGCCCTCGTCGACGAGCTGAAGGACGGCGGTCGCCGTGTACGTCTTGGAGATGCTGGCGATGCGCACGAAGTCGTCGGCGCGGAATGGTTCGCCCGTCTCGAGGTCGACGACGCCCGTCGAGCCCGTCCACACGCCATCGCCGATGCGCACCGCGCCGGCCAACCCGGCCACGCCGGTCGCCGCGAATTGGGCGGCGAAGATCTCGTCGAGCTGGGCCATCGTCGCCTCGTCCATCACCGGCACGCTGCCGGACGGCGCCGTGCTCGTCGATGGCGCGGCGGTCGTCGACGCGCCCGCCGACGAGCCGGTGGTCGACGAGCCGGCGGTCGACGAGCCCGTCGTCGTCGAGCTCGCGCCGCCGCCGTCGTCGGACCCGCAGGCGGCGACCAGCGCCGCCAACGACACCGCACCGCCGGCGGTCAAGAAGCTCCGTCGATCGATCGCCATGGCCCTACCTCCACTTCTCGGATCGCCGGGCAGCGTCGCAGATCTGCATCGCGCCGGGCTTCATCCGGGCCAACGGTCGGCGCCCGGATGCTCTCCGGATCAGGTCGGCCGCCAACGTCGGACCGGCGCCATGCCGAGGGCGTTGATCGAGGCGACCGTCGGGCGCAGCTCGACGAAGAGGGCTTCCGGATCCTCCGGACCGCTGAAGAACATGGCCGGGTCGTACGGCAGGACGCCGGCCGCCCAGAGCTCGGCCGTCTCGGCCGGATCCTCGACGAGGCGGGCCGTGGCCCGGATCAGCACGTTGTTGTCGGGCTGCGGCGCGCACGTCAGCGCCACCTCCTGGAAGTTGCGGAGGTTGGCCGCCTTCTGCGAGCTGGCGAACGTGGAGATCCAGAGGCGTTCGTCGGCCCACCCGGGCATCACCCAGGCGACGTGGGGGCGCTGATCGCTCCCGGTGGTGGCCATGAAGACGCCCTCGCCGGCGCCGTTCACGGCGGCCGCCAGCTCGTCCCAGGACAGCGGCTGTTCGGCGGCGGGGGTGGTCGTCGTGGGGTGGTCTCGGTGTTGCTCATGGCCGGGACGGTACGCACCCTTGCGGACAGATTCTGTCCTCGACACGCGAGACTCTTCGGTCATGGCCGACGACCACGCCGACCCCGCAGGACGGGCGTTGGCCCTGCTGTCGTCACTGACCGGTCGGGCCCACTGGTCCGGGACCGAGCTCGCCGCGCGGCTCGGGGTCACGACGCGCACGGTGCGCCGCGACGTCGACCGGCTCCGTCGCCTCGGCTACGAGATCGAGGCGTCCTCGGGCACCGAGGGCGGCTACCGGCTGCGCGCCGGCGCCGTCGTCCCGCCCCTCTTCCTCGACGCCGACGAAGCCGTGGCAGTGGTCACGGCCTTGCTCGCCGCCGCCGGGAACGCCACCACGGGGATGGTCGACGCGTCCACCCGCGCCCTGGCCAAGCTGCACCACGTGCTCCCGGCGGCGGTGCAGGGGCGGGCAGAGGCGGTGCGCCGGGCGGCGCGCATCGCCTCCATCGGGCAGGCACCCGCCGTCGACCCCACCCGTGTGGCGACGCTCGCCGAGTCCTGCCGTGACGGCGTGTCAATCCGCTTCGACTACCGGGCGCGCGACGGGCGGCCGTCGCGACGCCGCGTCGAACCGAACGCGCTGGTCACGGTGCGCAGCGTCTGGTACCTCGTCGCATACGACCTCGACCGACGGGACTGGCGGGCGTTCCGGGTCGACCGGATGGGGGGTGAGATCGAGCGCACGGGCCACGGGGTGACCCGCCGGACCGTGCCGGGCGGGGACCCGGTCACCTTCCTCGGCGCGTCACTGGCCGAGATGACCTACGTCCACACCGCGACCATGGACCTGGCGATCGATCGGGATGCCGCCCTCGCTCGGTTGCGATGGCTCAACCCGATGCGGGTCGAGGCGATCGGAGATGCGTCGTGTCGCATCCAGCTCGGGGCGGCGGACCTCGCCGAGCTGACCCGCCAGGTGGTCGACGTGATGGGGCTGGGCGCCACGACCACGCTGCGCGGCCCGGAGGCCGTGCGCAGCCACCTCGCCGATGTCGCCACCGAGCTGACCGCCGTGCTCGCCCGGTGCGGTCCGGGCTGGATCTGCGGTAGCGGATAGGGAATTTACCCGATGCGGGATCGGGGCGGGGAACGGTCACATGGGTGGGACCGACCCGGACGGAGGGCACGACATGAAGAGGACCACGTCGAAGACAGCGTGGTTGGTCGCACCTGTGTTGCTCACCGTGTCGGTGGTCGGGCTCGGTGAGCCCGTTGCCGGTGACGGTGGGCCTCCCAGCAGCGGGCCGCCGGACTCCTATGTCGCGGCGTGGGACGCGGTCGGCGCTCAGGCCTTCACGGCGGCCGTGCTGTCGCCGGCGGAGGGGCACACGATCTTTGGCTACGTGGGGGTCGCGGTGTACGACGCGGTGATGGCGGTGGAGGGCGGCTACGAGCCGTTCGCCGTCGACGTCGACGCCCCCGACGGCGCCTCCCCCGAAGCGGCCGTGGCGGCGGCCGCCCGCCGGATCCTCGTTCACTATCTCCCGGGTCAGGCGGCCTTGATCATCGAGCCCGCATACACAGCGTCGTTGAACACCATCGCCGACGGCCAAGCCAAGACCGACGGCATCGCAGCCGGTGACGCCGTCGCCAGCCAGTTGATCGCCCTGCGCTCCGGTGACGGCTTCCGCGCCCCGGTGACCTACACGCCGCCGAACCCGCCGATCCCGGGGATCTGGCTGCCCACGGCGCCCACGCCGCCGATCGGCCCCTACCTCGGGTTGATGGATCCCTTCAGCCTGCCCTCCGCCGACCAGTTCCGACCGAACGGGCCGCCACCGCTCGACAGCAAGCGCTGGGCCGACGACTACAACGAGGTCAAAGAGATCGGCTCGGCCACGAGCGCCACGCGCACCGGCGACCAGACGGTGGCGGCACGGTTCTGGGGTGAAGCACCCGTGCAGCAGGCCCGTGGCTCGTTCCGCAAGTTCGTGCTCGACCACCAACTCGACATCGTCGACGCCGCACGGTTCAACGCGATGTGGTCGGTGACCTACGCCGACGCCCTCATCGCCTGCTTCGACGCCAAGTACACCTACACGTTGTGGCGGCCGATCACCGCCATCCGAGCCGGTGAGACCGACGGCAACGACGCCACGCTCGGCGATCCGACGTGGACGCCGCTGCTAGGGACGCCGAACCATCCCGAGTACCCCAGCGCCCACTCGTGCATCACCCCCGCCGGGGGACGAGTCGTCGCCAGGTTCCTTGGCACGCCATCGATCGACTTCACCGTCCCCAGCGTCGGCGTCCTCGGCGATCGCCACTTCGCCACCGTCGGCGACCTCGAGTACGAGGTGAGCAACGCCCGCATCTGGGGCGGCATCCACTTCCGCTCAGCCGTCGACGACGGCGTCAAGATCGGCACACACGTCGCCAACTGGGTACTCGCCCACCACTTCCACCGATCACAGGACTAGGACCCGTCAGCGAACGGTGGGACCGACCGCCGCTCGGCGCTTGCGTCACCGATCGTCGCCACCGGCGGCGGAAACGGTGACAGAAGGTCGGCAATCGCCATCGCGTCGCAGCGTCAGAGCAGGCGGACGGTGCCGTGCACGGGATCGACGTCGACCTGGGCACCGTGGGGGATGCGGGAGGTGGCTCCGTGGGCGCCGATCACCGCGGCCAGACCGAACTCGCGCGCCACGATCGCGGCGTGGCACAGCGCTCCGCCCTCTTCCACGACGAGGGCGCCGATCAGGGGCAGCAACGAGTTCACCGACGGCCCAGTGAACGGCGCGACCAGCACGTCACCCGGCTGGAGCTCGTCGAAAGCGAGCATCAGGTCGCGCACCACGCACGCCCGCCCGGAGTAGATGCTGTCGCCGATGCCGATCCCGTTCACGGTGGATGCATCGTCGTCGACGGATGGCGGTGGCGTGGCGTCGGCGCGGAGGTTGGCCATGATCGCCGCGGTGACGCGAGCCAGCGGCTGCGGGAACACATCGAGCGGCGGAGCTGTCTCGGGCGCTCCGAGCAGTCGTGGCGGGGGTGTGGCCTCGATGCAGTCGCGCTCGGCCGCGCGCTCGGCGAGGTCGTCGGCCGATGGTCCGTCGGCGCCTTGCCGCCCGCGACCGAGCAGCAAGCGGTCGAGCTCGTCGGGGAACAGCTCGACGACGTGTGCGGCCTCGTGCACGACTCCGGCCGCGTGCAAGCGTCGCCCGGCTTCAAGGAGGGCGCGCCGCACCAGCCCGCATGGCCAGTTCCAGCACAGGCCGCGGATGTCGTCGCGCTGGCGATGTCCGTAGCGAGCTTCGGCCAGCAACTCGTCGAACAGCGCTCTGTCCTCACCCGGGACGCGGGCACGAACGGCGGCCACGTCGGGTTCGGCGACTTCGAGATGCTCGGTGGCGCCGAGCAGCGCCGCCAGTTGCAGGGCGGGGACCTCGGCCAGGGTGGCCCGGTCGACGTCGTCACTGGTGACCGTGCGCCACGTGTGCTGCTCGAGCCAGTCGTCGACCGCGGCTCGGGCGTCGGGGCCGAGTGCTCGCACATCGTCGACGGTCTCGAGCACGGCCACCGGCACCTCGCGGTGACGGATCGCGCTGGCGACCGGGCCGAGCATGACGGCCGTTTCGACCGTCGCCGGCGAGCTGCCGGTGAGCAGACCTGCCGCCTCGTTGGCACCGATCCCCCACCGCTCGCAGTGGGCCAGCAGGTCGCCGGTGGGCACGAGATCGCCGCCGTGCGTCGCCAGGTTCCTGCGCGCCGATCGTTCGAAGTGCGAGCGCGCGTTCGTGACGTGTGCCGCCAGCTCGACGTCGTCGAGCACGCCGGGCTCCACCGCCTGCAGCGCAAGGTTCTCCGCCAGCTGCGTCGACCTGTCGCGGTCGAACCACTGGTCGACCTCGTCGCGCCAACGTCGCTCGGCGAACGCCTGCTGGGCGGTCTTGGCGCGTCGGCGCAGCTCGGGGTGCAGTCGGGCGATCAGCTTCATCAGCCACGCCGGCGGCGGTGCTTTGGGCGTGGAGCCCGGCTTCTCGCCGACGGCCAGGGGGCGCATGTAGAGGCAGCCGTGCACGAACTTGGCCTGAACGGTGACGAGCGGCAGGCCGTAGCGCTGCATCGGCTCGACGATTCCGCCCTCGAACGCGCGCTGATAGGTGTCGCGCAGGAAGGGGGACAGCGGCCGAAGCCCATGGTGGCCGGTTTCGAGCTCCCACTGCCCGGGTGCCGGCGGATCGAACCTCACACTGGGCGGTGCGGTGTGGGTAGTGCTGTCGATCATGGTGCTCCCTCAGCTCGGGACCGACTCAATCATGTCAGTTGGCTGCTGTCAATGTTAGATATTGTCATCATGACAGGAATCCGCCAAGATGGGCGGCGGCGAGGTGGTCGTGGCGGCACTGCAGTGGAGGACCGATGAGCGAGGCACCAAACCGATCCGAGCGCAAGCCCTACACCTCGACATTGCGCGAACGGCAGGTGGCCCAGACTCGGGAGCTCATCCTCGACGCCGTGACCACCCTGCTCGGCGATCGACGCGCCGACGAGGTAGTGACGCGGGCCATTGCCGCCGAAGCCGGGGTCTCAGAGCGCACGGTGTATCGCCACTTCCCCGACCGAGCGGCCCTGCTCGAGGGGTTGACGCAACGGCTGCCGCAGCTCGACGGCCTCAAACCATCGTTCGCCGCCGACGGTCTCGACGCCCTCGCTCCCACCAGCCGTCGCCTGATGGAGCTCCTCGACGAGCACTACGTGACCGCGCGCGCCGAAGCGGTGTTCAATGCCGATCCGCGCCGCTTCGCCGCCGGCACCCGGACCAACACGCGCGAGATGCGCACCATGCTGGCGAGGGAACTGCCCGAGCTCAGTGAGCGCGAGCAGCTCCGCGTTGCGGCCGTGATCCGCTGCCTCGTGTCGACGCAGGCGTGGCTGCGGATGCGGGAGGAGTTCGGCGTGCCCGGGACCGAATCGGGCCCGGTGGTGGCGTGGGTGATCGACACCATCGTCCGCGAGCTTCGCGCCGGCAACGCCCCGGCCGCGAGGTGACGGCCATCCGCAATCGAGGAGTTCGACGGGCCGCCACCGTCGTACACCGACCTGCCCGACCAACGGCAAAGGCCCGGAACCCATTGGGTTCCGGGCCTTCTCGTTGGGGCGGGGGGCAGAATTTGAACCTGCGACCTTCGGGTTATGAGCCCATTTCCGGTCAATCGCAGTGGCCCTGGTAGATCATCAGTTGCGCTGGTCAGCACCACTTTTCGAGTGTCCGTGGCTGACCCCTGGCAACCGTGATTTGCCGTGGTGTTGGTACATATTTGGTACATGAACCGTCTCCTCCCAACATCACGCTGAGTAGTCAAAATCGTGCGAGAGGAGCCGTTCGCGACGGCTCAATCCTTCGATCGTACTGGAACGCACGGACACCGAAAGGCGTGGCAATCCCATATGAATGCATGTGCTGCGGCTCCCCCTGA
>CAWJNE010000026.1:0-69550 GCA_963844175.1 uncultured Acidimicrobiia bacterium | reverse complement strand
GGCCGAGACCGAACGCGGCGGCACCCAACGCCGGTGATCAATCGGCAGCCGAGCGCACCCGCACCGTGGCGATCGGCTCCTCACGGTCGTTCACAGCCACGGCAGTGTGCGAACCCTTGTGCGGGTCGATCCCGATCATCACAGTCATCTCTGCTCCTCCGCTCGACAAGTGGTGAGACCGCGATGGGCATGTCTGATTCCAGGGTTCGGCGCTCGCGCCTCTTTCGAGCCACACCACGGCGAGAACCCGACGCTGACACCTCGTTCGGAAGCCAGGTCGCGTACGACCAGCAGACGGTTAGCGAGCCAGACGTCGGGATCTCACGACGGTACGGAAGATCCGCAACGCCAACGTCCACTATCAATCAGACGGTCGGCGGTCGAGGCGCATGCCGACCGGCGCCGATGCGAAGATGCCGGTGGCGTCGCCTCCGGTGGACCGTCTCGTCAGCGGACCGTCACCGTCGAGGCGTCACGGATCGGGAGGGGTCGACCCGCCGGCCCAGGATCCGGGTGGGCGATGTGCACCGTGGACCCGTCGGGAACTCCCTGGACGATGTCGGTGAGCAACGGCGTGCCGCCGTCGACGGCCATCGTCGTGCCGGCCAGCGCACCCTCGTAGACCTCGACGTACCACGTGCCGTTGGGCAGGCCGCTGAGCACGGTGGTGTCGTCAGAGTCGTGCTCGAAGATGTGCGGCGGCTGGATGCTGCCGGACTGCTGCACGACGTGCAGCTCCGTGGTGAACGGGCTGCCGCCGAAGGACGACGTGACCTCGAGCTCGCACCCATCGCCGAAGACGTGATCCCATGCCAGCGTGTCGCCATCGCGATGGACCTCGACGCCGGCCCAGCACTCGTCGAGCGCCGGAGCGACCGTGATGCCCTCGGCGCCTGCAGCTTCGAGCGCGGAGACCTGGAACACGATCTCGTCGACGAGCGGGTCATGGTGGTTGTCGATCTCGGGTCCGTGCGAGGCGTAGCTCTTGACGACCATCACCTCGTCGCACGTGACGACGTCGTCGCCCGCGTAGACGAACCGGATCTCGTTCGACGCCGACACGTACGTGGTGAGCAGTCCGTGATCGAGCCCCTCGCACGGCAGCTCGTGCACGAAGTCCCGCTCGGCCGGCTCCGTCGTCGTCGTCACCGCAGCCCATTCGTCCGGGCCGTCGTCCTTCGGGCCGGCGGCGATGCCGACCCCCGCCGCGCTCGCTGCGCCGGCGACCGAGATCGAGCCGAGCAGCACGGTTCGGGCGGCGAACGTGCGAAGCGACGTGGACATGTGGACCTCCGCGATCAGGCGTCACACGACGAGAGTCGCCAGCTCCCGCCCTGATGCACGTTTCTTCCCAGAACGTTCGGGTCGCGCCTTGACAAAGATTGTCGATTCTGTTAAATAACTGATCTGTGAAGTATCTGGGCGAGGCAACGCGGCGATGACGCTGGCGCCGACCGATCGGTTCGACGTCGTCTTCGCCGCGCTGTCGGATCCCACGCGGCGGGCGATCGTCCGCCGGCTGGCCGACGGTGAGGCAACGGTGCTCGAGCTGGCCGAACCCTTCCCGATCAGCCTTCCCGCCGTCTCCCGTCACCTGAAGGTCCTCGAGCAAGCCGGGCTGATCAGCCGGAGCCGAGATGGACAGCGGCGGCCGTGTCGCCTGCGGCCCGAGCCGTTGGTGGAGATCGCCACCTGGGCCGAGCACACCCGCGCTGCGTGGGAGCAGCGCCTCGACCGCCTCGATGCTCACCTGCGGCACACGCCAACCCGAAGCACATCCCCACCCACACTGGAGCAGCCATGACCACGACCCCGACAACCACCGACGCGACCACGTGGGCGCTCGACCGTGAGATCGTCCTCGTTCGCGTCCTTGATGCTCCACGCGCCGCCGTGTTCGCCGCGTGGACCGACGCCGACGCCTTCTGTCAATGGTTCGGCCCGGACGGGTTCACCTGCACCGTCCGAGAGATGGACGTTCGCAACGGGGGACGAGCCCGCTTCGACATGATCTCCGGCGACGGCACCCTCTACACGAATCGATTCGACTACCTCGAGATCGTTCCGAGCGAGCGGCTCGTCATGGATCACGGGTCCGACATCGACGACGACCCGGCACGCTTCCGAGTGACGGTGAGCTTCGACGAGCAGGCCGACGGAAAGACGGTCCTGACGCTTCGGCAGCTCCATCCGACGGTCGAGCAGCGAGACGCCGGGATCGGCTTCGGTGCCGTCGAGCTCGGTCTCCAGACGATGCAGAAGCTGGCGCGCCATCTTGGAGTCGCCTGACCCAGGACACCGATGAGTGGCCTTCGGCCACCGCCGGTGGGGCCGGTACGAAAGCGCACCGGTCTTATGCCCGTTCGTTGTCGGACGCGTCGCTCATCGCCGTCTGGACATTGCGGACGAGGCGCTCGTAGTCGGTTGACACGCTGGTGTCGACCTCGATCACGGGCCAGCCTCCTGCGACCGGCTGGGAAATCTCGTCGTTCCACAGCTCGTCAGCCGCTCGCTGCGTGTCGAAGTGTCCGACATGTCGGGTCGCCGCACGCTCCTGGTGGCGTCGCTGGACAAGGCCACGGTCGCAGCGGCAGAACACTTCGACGACCGCTCCCGGAAGTCGTCCAAGCTCGACGGAAGCAACACTCCTGGAGAACACGCTCTCCAGGACAGCGCCCACCGACGAAGCCTCCGCCAATGCGTAGAGCACGGCGAACGACGCGCGTCCCAGTCGCCGCGACTCGTCGACATTGGCAACGCCGAGCGAGGTCATCAAGGCGTCCTTGATCGTGTCCTTCGCCAGCAGGGGCAGGGCGAGGCGGAGAGCAAGGATGGGGGCGAGGGTCGACTTTCCGCTCGCCGGAGGACCCGACACGATGACGAAGAATCGAGGAGTCGGCATCAGACCGCATTCTGCACGTGAGCCGGCCTCGTCATCGACCCAACGCCTCGACGGCGGAGTCGCGTCCGCCACTGCGACCGTGGCGCCGCCCGCCTGCAGCTTGCGCAGTGTCATTGCAGCGATCACACTGATTCCCCGTATCTCCGACGGCGGGCTTGAGTGACCCCCTGGTCCTAACGAGAGGTGGCGAGTTGAAGCGCATGATGTTGTTCGTCGCGGTGGCCGTGCCGGTGGCGGCGACGATCGTCGCCGCCGGCGCGCCTTCGACCTTTGCCACACAGACCACGACGACGAGACGAGGACAGGCCGATGTGGGCGTCTGCGAGGTCCCGGGCGTGACGTACCCCTCCATCCAATCGGCCGCGGACGATGCAAGCTGCCAGACGATTCAGCTCGTCGGCAACCCCACCGAGAGCGTCACCATCGATCGGAACCTCACGATCACGGGGGTGGGTACGGAAGGCGCTCTCGTCAACGGCAACTCCGGCACACCCGTCTTCACGGTCCTCGCCGGGACCGCCGTCACCTTCGAGGACTTCCAGATCGCTGGTGGTGACGCGAGCGTCGAACAGGGCGGCGGCATCCTCAATCGGGGCACGCTCGTCCTCGAAGCCGTCGACGTGCTCATCAGCAACGCCACCGACGGCGCGGGCATCTACAACGCAGGAACGCTGACGCTGAGCGGCTCCCTCGTCTACAACAACAACGCCACGGGCAACGGCGGTGGCATCTACAACGCCGGAACGCTGACGCTGGTCGGCTCGTCGGTCTTCGACAACACCGCCAACAACGATGGCGGCGGCATCTACAACGCAGGCATCTTCTACCGGTGCGGCGGCAGCGCGCTGTACGACAACGAGGCGCCCTCGGGCACCGACAACGACATCTCGGGCACGCCCGCGCAGTCGTGCCCGACCGCTCCGGGCCCGGAGGGACCGCCGCGAGGAGAGCCCGACTTGGTGTCGACCGGTGGGCCGTCGGACGTCCTCCTCGGCGCCGCCGTCCTTGTGCTGCTCGCTGGCGCGCTCGCCCTCCTGGCCGGCCGCCGTCGCACCGCCTGACGGTCCCCCGGATCTTCGGATCGCCGAACAGCACGCCAAGGAGCATCCGTTACAGCGCACCCACGGTTCGGATCTCGGATGCGATGAGGGGCACTGCGGGCGTGATCAACCGGTGTCGGGTAGTGATGCCACCCCGCTGCCCGAGGCGTCGTCGAAGGAGACGTCGAGCCGGCAGGCACCATTGTTCGCCCACGCCGCATGACCGGTGAGGTACGACCCGGCGTAGAACGCCTGCTGGAGCGTGAGGCCGTCGTCCCAGTCGTCGGGACGAGCAGCGTCCGCGGGATCGCGGGGGTCACGGGCGCCGGGCTGCCGGCGAGGTGGCGACCGAGAAACAGCGTGACGAGATCGGCGACGGCCCGCCCGACGTGAGCGCACGAACCGGGCTTGGACGCGCACGGGGACACGTTGGGCGCGAGGTAGTCGAAATGCTCGAGTCCGTGGACGAGTGCGGCGTGTCGGGGCAGCGAGAAGCGCTGCCAGGTCCCGCTCGGGCGGGTCGCCCCGTCGACGGGTGGGGCCCAGCTCCGGTCGAGCTCCTCAGTCTCGCCGAAGACGAACAGCTTGGGGGCTTGGATCGCCACGAGGTCCTCGGGGTCGACGGCGAAGGTGTCGCCGCTGAGCCAGACGAAGGCGCCGATGCCACCGCCGGCGGCGACGTGAGCCGCGTTGACGGCTCCGCGGGAGTGGCCGATGACGGCTGTTTGCTCGGGCGGCGTCAGGACGCTGGCGTGTTCCCAGCCGTCGTGCATCCAGTCGATGACGCGGCGAATCAGCACGGCGTCGCCGTCGGGCGAGAAGCTGATCCCGTCGAGTTGGGGGACGACGACCACGTAGCCGGCGCGCGCGAGCTGGCGGACCAGCGGTGAGGCGGCCCAGGTGAGGTAGTGGGCGTTCTGGGCAGCCGTGGACGGCGGCGTTCCGATCCCACACATGCCGTGGGCGACGACGACCAACGGATACTGGCCGCACGGGCGGAGGATCTCGTTGGTCGCTGGGCTGCCGCCGATGCTGGGAAACCACACCCGCAGGGGCGTCGGCGCCCCGAACTCGAAGTCGAAGCGGTCCACGAGCGCACGCAGCCGCAACTGGTCGGTGGCGACGAGCACGTTGGAGTAGTCGCGAAACCCGCTGAAGACCGGGGCGAACGCCGACGGATGCCACGGGAGCTCGCAGCGCTCGGCCCGGACGTTGGCGAGCAGTCCATCGAATGCGACGAGTCGGCCGCGCACCCAGTTGGCGACTCCCATGGCCGTACCTCCCTCCGACCGGTTCGAGTATGGGCCTCGGCCGCTGGACCGGTCAACGGTGGCCGGCCGCTGACGCGCCGCCCGTCACTCCGAGCCCCGCCCCGCCGGCTCAACCGATGTCATGCTTGCCGCGTGGCGACATCGCGTCGGGGTGCGACGGGTGAGGAAACGATCTCCCGGCGCGAGGCAGAGGTGCTCGGCCTCATCAGCGAGCACCTGACGAACGCCGAGATCGCCGCCCGGCTCTACATCTCGGAGCGCACGGTGGAATCCCACGTGTCATCGCTACTCCGCAAGCTTGGGCTGTCGCACCGACGTGAGCTCGCTCGGCACGGCGCGCTGGTGGTGGCCCGCGAGGCCGGACCGCCGACGCTCCCCCCAGCCCTCGCGCTGCTCGCCGACGATGCCACGTTCGTCGGCCGGGCGCACGAGCGGCTCGTGCTCCGGCGCCAGTGGGAGCTTTCACGGGAGGGGCACACGCTGCTGGTCTTCGTCATGGCCGAGGCCGGCATGGGCAAGAGCCGGCTCGTCTCGGAGTTCGCCTCCGACGTGCATGCCCAGGGGGCACGGGTGCTGCTGGGCGCGTGTCACGAGGACGTCGACGAACCGTATGGGCCCTTCATCGAAGCGATCGTCGATGACGCGTCCGGAACCGAACCTGCCGAGTTGCGCCGACGCGCCGGGGATGCGAAGGACGTGTTGGCGCGCCTCTCGCCGGAGCTGGCGCGGGTCATGGGCGTGGTCGCCGGATCGCAGCGAGATGGTGACGCCGACGCCTCTGAACGGTCGATCGTGTTGGACGCCATCAGACATTGGTTCGTCGACCGCGCTGCGGCGGTTCCGTGCCTGCTTGTCATCGAGGACCTTCACTGGGCCACATCGACGACGCAGGATGTCGTGCGCCACTTCGCCCGGCGGGCGAACCGGGCGCCGTTGCTGATCGTCATCACGACCCGCAACACCAAGCCCGATCTCGACGCCGACCTGGCCGCGTTGCTCGCCGACCTCGAGCGGACCCCGTCCGTCCGCCGCGTCCCGCTGCTCGGTCTACGCCCCGACGAGGTCGGAGAGCTCGTCGGCGCGATGGGGGAGGAGGAGGCCGAGGCGATCAGGGCCGAGACCGGCGGCAACCCCTTGCTCGCCACGCACATGGGCTCGGGCCCTGGCCACCGGACGCTTCCGGGATGGCTGCTCCGGCGCGATGCACTACTCGACGACGAGTCCCGCGCGGTGCTCGACATGGCGGCGACGTTCGGGGCGGAGTTCGACGCCGATCGCCTGGCGGCCGCGCACGGTGCACCACTGCTCGGCGTGCTCGAGTCGCTCGAGTCAGCCGAGGCCGCGGGCCTCGTGGTGCCGCATCCGTCGCGGATGGCCCGGTTCACGTTTGTCCACGCCCTGTTCCGGGCGCACCGTTATGACGAATTGCCGCTGCGCCGCCGGCTCGAGCTCCACGCCCGGGCGGCCGCCGCACTGGCCACGCCGTTGGCCGACGACCGTGTCCAGTCGGAGCGGGCCCGGCACGCCTGCCTGGCGCTGCCACTTGGGGACGCGCGCGAGGCGGTCGAGCTCGTCCGCGCCGCTGGT
Organism: uncultured Acidimicrobiia bacterium; assembly: GCA_963844175.1. GTDB lineage: Bacteria > Actinomycetota > Acidimicrobiia > Acidimicrobiales > Ilumatobacteraceae > JALZMG01. The sequence goes on along the minus strand of CAWJNE010000026.1, from coordinate 62,750 downwards.
CAGCGTGCCGAGCATGCGTACGCATACCAGGAGGCGGTCACCCACTATCGGCGCGGGATCGAGGCGGCGCGGTTCCTCGAGCCAGCCGATCCCGTCGCGATGCTCGACCTCACGGTGCGCATCGGTGCCGCGTTGCATCACCGGGGTGATCCCGACGGCCTGCCGATGCTGCTCGAAGCTGCCCAGCGGGCGCGCGAGACGGGCAACGACGGGGCGCTCGTGCGCGCCGCCATGGCGATCCCGCAATTCGGGGCGATGGGTTTCGTCGGGCCGATGGCGGAGGGCCGAGTCGTGACGGAGGCCGCCCTCGCCGCGCTCGCGCCGGCACCGAGCCCGGAGCGGGCTCGCCTGCAGATTGATCTCGCGTCGCACTGGAGGTACCTCGACATCGACAAGGCACGTCGATTGGCTGGCGAAGCCGAGGCCATCGCCCGGGATCTCGATGACCCCGAGGTGCTTGGGGCGGTGTTGAACAGCGCGCGCCACGTGTTCAGCCACCCCAGTCGCATCGACGATCGCGTTCGGATCGGCACCGAGCTCGTCGAACTCGGGCGTCGATTGGGGCGGCTGTCGATGACACTCGGCGGCCTGCACGCGCTTGCCGCTGCCCACTACGAGCGCGGTGACCTCGCCGCGTGGCATGGCGGCTACGAGCGCTTCACGTCGGTCCTCGGTGAGCACAGTCTCGCGTTCTTCCAGATCCAGGCGATCGTGTACCGAGCGCATCGGGCGTTCCTCGCCGGCGATCTCCAACGCGCCGAACGGATCGCCGCGGAGACCGTTCCGCTCTCGGTTGGGATCGGCGCCGGTCGGGTGTTCGCCGAGGCGATGATCGCCGCGTGCCGGCGATTGCAAGCGTGCGACGATGAGCTGATCGACCGGTTCGAGCGGGCGGCGAGCAGGTCGCAGGAGGCCTGGTACGTGTGTGCGTTGGCCGCCCTCAAGGCGCGCAGCGGACAACTCGAGCCGGCCCGCGAGATACTGCGCCAGCTCCGCGAGGACGGCTTCGCGATCCGACAGATCTACCCCTGGTCGTCGGCGATCAGCGATCTGGCGGAAGCGGCAGAGGTCGCCCACGACCCCGCCGTCGCCGCCCACGTCCTGTCGGTCGCCGAGCCGTACGCGGGAAGGATCGGACTCAGCGGGCCCCATCCTGGCCGGCCCTTCGACCAGGTGCTCGCGCAGGCAGCTCTGGCCGTTGACCACCCCGTCGCCGCTGCGGCGCACGCCGACCGCGCCGTCCAAGCCAGCCGTGCGCGCGAGACGCCGGTCTTCCTCGTGCGCGAGCTGGTCTTCCTCGCCGAGGCACGTCGCCGGTGCGGCGCGACCGCCGACGAGATCCGTCCGTTCGTCCGCGAGGCGAGCACGATCGCTGAACGCTTCGGGGCGCGTGCCGCGGTCGCCGACATCGAGCGCTACCAGCTCCCTCGCTGATCGCTCGGTTTGACCGGCCGCTGACCGTGTGATCTGCTCGACGAGCACGGCGTCGCGGAATCGGTCGTCGAACGTCGGTCCTCAAGGCGTGTCCACGGTCGACCTCTCAGCCGCCAGCGCGCTGGCGATGGTGGCGACGTGCTCGTGGTCGGTACCGCAGCAGCCGCCAACGACCCGCAGGTCGATCATCGAGCCCAGTGACGCGTACAGCGCCCCGAGCTCCGTGACATCGCCGCGGTCCAGCTCGGTGGCTTCGTCGAGCTCGGCGTGGCTCAGGCGCGAGGCGTTGGCTCGCACGCCGTGGACTCGTGCCAACCAGAGGGCGCCGGACTCGAGCTCGTTCAGGAAATGCGTCGGGTGGGCGCAGTTGACCATGTAGTAGGCCGGAGCGACGGGGCAGGCGTCGTCGACCTGGGCGATGGCGTCGCTGAGGCGCTGACCCGAGGGGAGCCGGCCGTCGGTCTCTACCGTGAATGAGATGACCGCGGGCAGGCCGACGGCGGCGGCCGCCCGAGCCACACCGATGGCTTCCGCGGCGTACGTCATCGTGATGGCGGACACCATGTGGGCGCCGGCCTCGACGAAGGCGCGGGCCTGCAGGCCGTGGTAGGCGGCAGCCTCAGCGGCTGACATCGTCGCCCCGACCACGTAGCCGTCGCCCCGAGGGCCGATCACGCCGTTGATCACGGCCGTGACGCCCGCCCGCCCGACGGCGAGCGAGGACACGAACTCGACGGCTCGGTGGTTGACGGCGGCCAGGCGCAGAGCGTCGTAGCCGAGCCGGGCCCCCCAGTCGCGGTTGGCCCGCCATGTGGGGGTGTCCAGCACGAATCCGGTGTCGAGGCGCGCGGCAAGGTCCAGGTACGGCGTGTAGTAGGCGACCAGGGCGGCTTGCCCCTCCTCCGAGTCGAGCAGGGGGAAGGCGGCGAAGTCGGGCAGGTCGAGTCCTTGATGGAACACGAGTGTGGTCTCGAGACCGCCGTCGGTCAGGAACGGGCGGTCGGCAGTCAGCTGGGGCAGGGACATGGGTGCTCTCCTCATTCGGATTCGTGGTCGGCCACCCGTGAGGCGTGAGGCCCTCCCTCACATCGTGACGATCGCCGTCAACCGGACGTGCTGAGCGATCCAACGCGCCGACGTGCAAGGAGACAGCAATGCCCCCTCTCGCCTCAGGATCGGTTTCACCGTCTCGCCAAGGCGTCGGGCGCGCTCGTCGGACGGCGGGGCCGAGAACGCCGCCGCTCGGCTACGGCAGGTAGCGGCGACGCAGCGCCGCTCCGGTCCTGGGTGCCAGCACCTTGGCCGAGAGCAGGTCCTCGATCGATGCCGACGTGAAGGTCGCGTCGTCGGCCAGCAGCTTCCGGTACTCGCCGTTGGCGTGGGCGATGTCGGAGTTTCCTTCGGGGTGGACCACGACGTAACGACCCCAAGTCCAGCGACCGCTCTCATGCTGAAGCATCGAGAGCAGGAGGAGGTGCTCGAGCCAGATGAGCGAGAGTCGCGACGGGTTGAGCACGTCGAGCGCGCCCGGCTCGAAGGCGCCGGACCGGTCGTGGATCTCGACGAAGCGGGACATGTGGGTCGGCTTCACGCCCGTCCGCTGCACCGCTTCGCGATACTTGACGTCGATCGCGAGGGCGCCGTCGGATCCGTCCGGCAGCGCGAGAACGAACACGGCGTCGAAGGAACGGAGGCTGTTGGAGTAGCCCGGGTCGAAGCGGCCGGGCGAGTGCGCGAATCGCACGTCCTTGACCCGGCCCGGAACCCCGGGCCACCAGCTGTGGATGGCCCGGTCGGCTCGGTCCAGATCAGCTGCGAGGTCGCCGAACAGGTTGACAGCGAGCGCCTCGGAGCAGAGCAGATCGGCCCAGAAGCTCTGGTGGTCGAAGATCTGGTGCGGCTCGACGAACGACGTGCGAGCCCGGGCGGCGGCGACGGCCTTCGTGGTGAGGAAGGTCGACCCGCTCTCTCGCGCGAAGTCGAGGTCGAGGTGGCTGCCGACCAGGCGAGGCGGCGTACCCGGCCGGATCCGATGGGTCCCGATCGGATACCCGTTGACCTCGCGCCAGTTCGCGTTGTGGTATCGGACCGCTCGGCGGAACTCGGTCACCTCCGGCCGGCCCGGCACCCGGTCGTGTTCCAGCCAGCAGTGGGCGGCCTCGAACTCCCGCTGTGAGGCCGCGACGACCACGATGACGACGCTACCGCCGGCTGATCGACCGCTCCGCTCGAGCGCCGCTCACCGCCGGCCAGTGGCTCCGCACCTGGCCGGCCAGGCCGGTCGTCGCTCGAACCGATGCCCGCCGGAGCGGATCGCTCGATCTGGCCGGCGGCATCTACGGTCCGCGTCGATGTCCACGTCGGACGCCTTGACGGTGATGCTGGACGCTCAAGTAGCGGTGGCGCAGGCCGTCGGCTCGCGCTTCTACGTGCGGCTGCTCGAGCTGATGCGCGAGGACGCAGCAGCCGGCGGCCCGACGCGGGCGGCACTGGCCGGCCACGAGCACGACCGCGTCGACGAGTGGGACGGCTTCCGGCTGCTGTGTGGCGTGCACCGAATGGTCTTAGGGGGCGAGGCCGACGATCTGCGCGCCTACTTCCCGTCCACCGGCGGCGATGGCGACGCCGACGCGGCGTGGCCGGCCATCCGCAGCCTCATCGCCGCCGGCAGGCCTGAGCTCGTCGAGGCGCTCGCGCACCCGCTGCAGACCAACGCTCCCAGTCGCGCCAAAGCGCTCGTCGGCGCCTTCTGCTGTGTCGCGCAGCAAACCGGGCGGCCGCTGAGGCTGCTGGAGCTCGGCGCCAGCGCCGGGTTGAACCTGCGACTCGACAAGTTCCGCTACGAGCAAGACGGCGCCGCCTTCGGTCCCACGGACTCGCCCGTCCGCTTCGTCGACTTCCTGACCGGCGGCATGCCGCCGCTCGGCCACGGGTTCGAGGTCGTGGAGCGTAGGGGGTGCGATCTGCACCCGATCGACGCCACGACCGAGGAAGGCCGCCTGACGCTGCTGGCGTGTGTGTTCCCCGATGAGACCGAGCGCTTCGGGCTGCTCGATCGGGCCATCGAGGTCGCACGGGCAACCCCGGCAGTCGTGGACCGAGACGATCTGGCGAGCTGGGTCGCCGCCGCGCTCGCCGAGTCACGACCGGGCGTGACCACGGTCGTCTACCACACCATCGTGTGGCCCTATCTGGCCGATGACATTCGCGCGTCGGCGGAATCGGCCATCACCGCCGCCGGCGCCCGTGCAACAGCGGACGCCCCGCTCGCGCTCGTCGCCTTCGAGGGCGTCGCCGACGACCCGGCGCGCGTCGAAACGCACCTCACGCTGTGGCCGGGCGGCGACCGGCGGCTGCTCGCCCTCGCCGGCCAACATCCGACCACGGTGAGGTGGCTCGACCACCGTTGATGAGGCGCCTGGCATCGGATCGTTCGACGACCCCGGTCGCTGCGCCGGACGTCGAGCTCACACGGCATCGCGTCCCAGCAACAGGTCGCGCATCGACTGTCGCAGCCACTGCTCGTACTGATCTGGGCTCCAGGCCAGACCGTCAGTCATCTGCAAGTAGGTCTCCGGAGACGTAAGGAGCCACACCGACGCAATCGCCTCGTCGGGTGTCCGGTCGGATCGGAGCTGGGAGGCGCCGTGCAGGGCGGCGATGAAGGCGGCAGCGTCCTGCTGACGCCGGGTCTGTCCGAGGCGCCACAGGGCGGCGGCTTCTGGGTCGGCGACGGCGGCCTGCGCGGCAGTGCGGAACACGGCTCCTGCGGACTGCATGACTCGCCGGATCGCCGCAGCGAACGCACCGACTCGTTCACGGCCAGTCGGTGCGGTGAACGCATCGAGCGCCCACGACCGTCCTGCCACCGGTACTGCGGCCTGGTCGCCCACCATCGCCACGTCGACGAGACGGCTGAGCAAGCGGACCTTCGTGCCGAACACCTTGTAGACGGTGCGGGGGTTCACCCCGGCGGCGCTGGCGATGGCCGCCAACGAGGTGCCGACGTAGCCGGTCTCCGCGAACGCAGCCGCGGCGGCCGTCAGGATCCGTCGCTCGGTCTCCAGCGCGCGCTCCCGCCGAACCGGACTGTCGTAGCGCCGCGTTGCGTACGCCGAACGCTGCGGATTGACCCGGTCGCTCACGGGATGCATACTAGGCAAAATCAAGGCAGTATCACTGCCCCGAAGTGGGAGCCGCTCATGACCTGCGAGGACCTCGTTGAAGGCGCAGCACGTGTTGCCACCGCCGCTCGCGCCGGCGCGGACGAGGCGGAACGACTCCGCACGATGCCGCGCGACCTGGTCGACCAGGTACGACGGGAGGGCCTGTTCCGGATGGCCATGCCCGCGTCCCTCGGCGGCCTCGAGATGGACCCGATCGCCATCTGCACCGCGATCGAGACGGTCTCCCAGGCCGACGGGTCCGCGGGATGGACGGTCCTGATCGGCAACTCGACCGCCTTCTTCGCGTGGCTCGAGCCGCACGCCGCCAAGGAGATGCTCGGTGCATCCACGGATGTTGCGTCAACCAGCATGTTCGCCCCACTCGGTCGTGCCCGTCGCGACGGCGACCACCTCGTCATCGACGGCCGATGGCCCTTCAACAGCGGATGCGTCCACGCAGACTGGTACCAGACCAGCGTCGTCGTCATGGATGGCGACCAACCAGCCGCACGCCCAGACGGGACCCCCGACCTGCGGTTCGCGTACTTCCCGGCCGCCGCGGCCGAGATTCACGACACGTGGCACGCCACCGGCCTGCGCGGCACCGGCAGCCACGACATCGAAGTCCGCCAGCTGCGCATCCCCGCCGAGCACTCCGCGGCCCCCATGCTCGACCCCGCACGCCAAGACGGGCCCCTGTGGCAGCTCGGCTTCTTCCCGCTGCTGTCCGTGCTCATGAGCGGGTTCCCGCTTGGTGTCGGCCGACGGGCCCTCGACGAGCTGACCCAACTCGCGCCGACCAAGCGGAGAGGAGCCAGCCGAACCACCGTCGCCGAGGACCCCCGCGCGCAGTTCGACCTCGGCCGAGCCGAAGCGGCGCTCCAGAGCGCCAGGACGTTCGTCCACCACACGCTCGACGACGCGTGGACGACCATCGAAGCCGGCGCGCCCGTGACACCGGCGCAGCTCGGACGCATCACGTTGGCGGGGCAACAGGCCATGCATGCCGCGATCACTGCCGTCGACATTGCCTTCGGCTACGCCGGTGCGGGCGCCGTGTACGCCGGCCATCCCCTCGAACGGTGCTTCCGCGACCTCCACACCGCCAACCAGCACATCGCCTTCAGCGGCGAAGCATTCAGCGCCTACGCCCGAGCCCGCTTCGACGCCTGACGGACAGGTACAGGGCTTGCCGATGCCGCGGTGCCGCACTCAAGGGCACTGCGGGTGAGCCGGGAATCGGCACACTGACCGGCGTGCTGTGTGTTCGACGGCGTGTTGACGTCGACCTCGACACCCTTGCGTTGGTAGCGGCGCGCGTCCGCGCGGCCGACGACTATCCCACCTACCTGCCCGGCGACGACTACCACCGGTTCCTGTCACGACCTGAGCCGCTCGAGGCCTGGGTCGCTGAGTGGGACGCACGGATCTGTGGCCACGTCGGCGTCAACGCACAGCCGTCGCCCGGAGCGATGCAGGTTCTGCACGACGCCGGCATCGTCGGCCCCCTTGGTGCCATCGCCCGGCTGCTGGTCGATCCCGACGCCCGCGGTCGAGGAATCGCTCGCGCCCTGCTGAGCACGGCACGATCTGCGGCCGCCATACAGCACCGCGTCCCGGTGCTGGAGGTCGTCGAATCGTCGCACGCCGCCATCGCCCTGTACCGCCGCTCCGGTTGGGTCGAAGTCGGGAGAACGGCACTCGCGCTTCCGGACGGGCGTGAGCTACGGGAACTCGTCTTCGCGACCGACGGCTAGCGCCATCCGGGCGTTGTCTCGGCCGTGCCGGCGCCGTTCACACATCGTCGTTGGCATCGACGGGTCTCAGCGATTGCCTCGGTGACGGAACCAGCTCAGAAGGAGTCCGTCATGGGTGCACTGCAGATGTCCGCAACTGAACGTGAGTCGTTCCTGGCCGACCTCCACGTCGGGGTGCTCGCGGTCGAGCGAGCCGACGGCCCACCTGTGGTCACGCCCGTCTGGTACCGCTACGAGCCCGGCGGCGCAGTCGAGCTCTCCACTGACGCGTCGAGCGTGAAGGGCAGGCTCCTCGCAACGGCAGGACGAGCGACGCTCTGCGCCCAGCGCGAGGAGCTGCCCTATGCCTACGTCACGGTGGAGGGGCCCGTCACCTTCGGCGAGTCACCAGACGACGTCCGCCGCGACATTGCGGTGCGCTACCTCGGCACGGAGATGGGGCAGGCGTACCTCGCCTCGAACCCCGGCGGCGACAACACGCTCGTCCGCCTCACACCCGAGCACTGGCACACCGTCGACTACACCAAGCTCGACATCCCAACCGGCTAGTCAACGGTCCTTCTCGGCGCAGTCGCTGCCACCTGCTGTCAGCGATCGCGCCCACTTCGCCCGACGCGCTCGGACCGCCTCATGACGACTGAGCGGCGTCGACGACCGCTGCCAGCAGATCGACCTCGCCGACCTCGCCGACCTCGTCGGCCGCAGCCGCTGCCTCGCGACGGTGTCCGGCGGCCAGCTCGGCCAGCCGGTCGCGATCGAGCTGATCGGACGGGACGACGGCGACCTTGCAGTTCGTCCTGGCGATCAACGTCGACGTCCGCCGCCCGTCCTCCAGCACCGCTCGTTCACCGAGCACCGCACCAGGGCCGATCTCGGTCAGTTGCTCGCCGTCGACCTCGACGACGAGCACACCGTCGAGGAGCAGGAACAGCTGGTTCCCATCGTCACCCTGGCGCGTCAGCTCCTCACCCTCCTTGAACCTGCGGATCCGAGGCTTCGTCGCGCCGCTCATCAACAGCCCTGACAGCTCGCGCTCGAGCGCCGTTTCGACCTCCGTCACGAAGGCAGGCGAGTCCTCGTCGCCCCACGGCGTTCCCTTGCCGAACGCCGACACGGTCCACTCCTTCCAGTCCGTGGTCCCGCTCTTGGCGGTGAGGGCGCCGTGCGCGTCGTAGAGCCAGTGACGGGGAAACGGCGACGCCCCCGCCAGCCGGCTCTCGACTCGACCGTCGGCGTGCAAGGTCACCTCCAGCGTCGACCACGCCACCGGCGCGCGGAACTGGACGAACGGGGCACGGCGGACGCGACGAGGCATGGGCACGCCAGGGCTGCCCCCGGCGGTCTGCTTGAAGCGCACCCACCCCGGACCGGTCTCGGGCTCGGGCCGCAGGTCGCTCATGGCCACGGCGGCGACCGTGATGTCGCCGCCGAGGCGGAGGTGGGTGGCGCCGAGGTGGCCACCTCCGTCCTGGTCAGCGCCGAGAAGTTGGCCGTCCGCTGCGAACTCGGCCCAGGCGTGGAGGTAGTTGGCGAACCGTAAACGGTCGCCGGCGCGCAATTCGTCGAGGCGGGCCGGGATGTCGGCGCCCAACTGGTCGGGCGGCGCGCTGTCATAGTGCGAGACGCCGAGCCGGAATCCGGCCTTCATCAAGCCCGTGATCGCCTCCGAAGGGATCCACGAGATGGTGGTGGCGGAACCCTCGACGCGCATGGTGACCTCCTGTCGATGTCGAGCTGACGATGATCACACCGATGGTGCGCTGAGCTCTCATCGACCGCACCCGTGGGCGCCGTCTCCATCCCTGTGGCCGACGACAGCGTGCTCACCCACGTCGGCGTCCGGGCCATGCCGTTGCGCAGTCCCGCAGCTCCTCGTCGTTTTCGGACACGTTGCCGGTCGGGCATGATTGGCCGGAGCGCCGCGATTTCGATTGGAGGGGATGGCATGTACGGAGGCATGGCCAGACTCGTCGCTCGCGAAGGGCACAAGTCCGATCTCCTCGACTTCCTCCAGTGGGATGCTGACGTGTGCCGGACGATCGAGCCCGGCACACTTCGCTTCGACGTGTGGGAGTCGCCAGACGAGCCGAATGTCGTGCTCCTCTACGAGGCGTACACCGACCGGGACGCATTCGAGGCCCATATGGCCAACGAGCCCTTCAAGCGGTTTGTGGACGAGATCGTTCCGAGCCTCCTCGAGCCGCCGAGCTTCATGTTGACGTTCACGAACAGCTACACATCGAACGCCGACGAGTGAGCGCGCCGTGATCCGGCGGTAGGGACGGTTGCGTGACGCTCAATCTCGGTTTGCAGTCGGATGCTCAGCAGACCCGATGAAGCGTGCCGTCCTCGCAATCTCAGCAGGGGAGGCGCCCTATTCGGACGGCGTGCGTCTGGCAGCTCAGGACTGCTTGATGGCGCCCTTGACCGCCGCGAGCACCTCTGGCGTGACCTCCTGGATGCCATGGGCTTCGGCGGCATGGGGTCCTACTTGGGCGAGAAGGTCGTGCTCGGAGTCGGCCTCGAACGTCGCGTCACAGCCAGGCATGACATCACCACATGAAAGGGCGTAGGGCATGACGGTCTCCTTGGTCAGATCAGGCGCTGGGCAACCGTACCGGCTCCCGCCCCGCTGGACGTTCCGGCGGGTTCAGCGGGTCCGGTAGTACGCGTAGATCAGTCCGCTGTCGAAGGCACGCTCCTCAACCAGCTCGAGATCGAGGCGCACGCCGTCGGGGAAGAACCGCTTGCCACCGCCGACCACGCTCGTGGTGATGAACAGGTGGTACTCGTCCACCAGGCCGGCGGCGATCGCCTGCGCCGCGAGGTTCGGGCCGTCGACGGAGAGGTCGTGACCAGCGTCGGCCTTGAGCTTGCGCACCGCGTCCGCGTCGAAGGTCCGCTCGATCCTGGTCTTCGCGCTGGACACCGACTCGAGCGTCGTGGAGTACACGACCTTCTCCGCAGCCTGCCAGTCGCGGGCGTACTGCAGGATGTGCGGCGGCAGATCGGGCTCGGTGTGCGCGGTCTCCCAGAAGACCATCGTCTCGTACATCCGGCGGCCGTAGAGGTACGTGCCGACAGAGCGGAAGCGGTCGCCGATGAAGGTATGCACCTCCTCGTCGTCGGCGGCGCCGAAGCCGAGGTCGCCCTCCGCCGCCTCGGCGTAGCCGTCGAGCGACGTGATCATCGAGTAGATGAGCTTTGCCATGCGACTCCTTCGCGTACGAGCGCGTCAGGCTGACAGCGGTCCTGCGTGCAGTGACCTCCGCACGACCCGAGACTCATCGATCGGCTGGCCGGCCGGATCCATCAACCGTCAGAGGCGGGGGAGGCGCTGGTCGAGGCCGATCAGCGGCGCCAGCGGGTCGCCGGAGCGGGCCAGGCGGTCGCCGACGTCGGTGATCGTCCACGACGCGTCGTCGTCGAGCTCGTCCCAGCCGAGCGGCACGACGACCGGCGCGCCGGGTTCGTCCAGCGGCGCGAACGGCACGACGAACGTGGTGTCGTCGGCGCAGCGGCGCGGCGGCGCGGCGTCCGGGAGGGTGGCGGCGATCGCCGCCGAGAGCTGGTCCACCCACGCCCCGACGTCGTCGCGCGAGTGTCGCGGGGCGATCGGGATGCGCACCTCATAGCTCGAGCTGCCGACCACCGGGCGGCCCTCCAGCCCGAGGTGGTCGAGCGCCGTGCGCAGCAGGCCGAGCGTGGCGCCGGCCGAGGGCCCGGCGGCGCCCTCGATGACCGCCCACGTCGGTCGGTCGGGCGCACCGGGTGTCGCCGTCGACGCCCGCAGCTCGAGCGGGGTCCGGGCAGCGATCCACGCCAGCGCAGCCGGCGAATCGGCGGTGAGGCGGGTCCGGGAGCCCGCCTCGACCCGTGGCATCCACGCCGGCGCTGATGACGGGGCCGGCTGCGCCAGCCAGTGGTCGTGGACGTACGGCAGCATCGCCGGGGCCATGGTCGCGACGTGGCGCACGACGTCGCGCCGGGTCACGCGTCCGGCCGACCCGGAGTTCGGCACCAGCAGGTCGTCCAAGCCGGAGAGCGCCAGGGCCTGCCCGCCGATGCGCCATCGCCCTCCTGCCCCGAGCTGGTCCAACGCGCCGAGCTCGTCGACCGTCGGCGCCGCCCATGACGCCTCGCTCGACCAGCTCGCCGCCGGGGCTGCCGCCACCTCGTCGTTGGTCCGCCCGGAGCGCACGGACCGGGGATGCTCCTCCGGGTCCCACCCCGCCTCGGCCGCCTCGTCGCGCTTCTTGAGCAGCAGCCACTGTGGCCGGCCACGCTGATCGCCGCCCCGCTGCACGAGCACGAATCGTCCGCGCAGCTTCTCGCCGTCGAGGTCGAAGTGCAGGTTGCCGGCCTCGATCGCCGCCAGCGGATCGTCACCGTTGCCGGCGGTGTCGGCCAGCGCCCACCGCCCCCAGTCCCACACGATGACGTCGCCACCGCCGTACTCGCCAGCCGGGATGACGCCCTCGAAGTCGAAGTAGTCGAGCGGATGGTCCTCCACGTGCACGGCCATCCGCTTCACGCCGGCGTCGAGCGTCGGGCCCTTCGGCACGGCCCAACTGGCCAACACCCCGGCGACCTCGAGGCGGAGGTCGTAGTGCAGGCGGGTCGCCCGGTGGCGCTGCACGACGAAACGCCACCCATCCGGCGGCGGGGGAGCGGTACCGGACGGCTCGGACGTAATCGAGAAATCGCGCTTGGCGCGGTAGGGAGCCAGTCGGTCTGCAGCGGTGGAAGGTCTTCGGCGAGGCGTGCGATCGAGGCTAGGACCAGGGCGGACGGGCTTGAGCCGTCGATCCACGCCACCCTCATGGGGGTTCCACGTGCGGCGGTGCTCACTGGCGGCATGGTCCCGGATCTGCCCCGAGCCGTCCTCGGCTTCGTCGGCGTCCACCTCGGACTGCGGGCCGAGGTGGCCCACGTCGAGCGCCTGCTCACGGACGGCGACCGGCTGGCTGCGACCCGTCGGGCCCAGCTCCTGGCGACCGTGCTGCACCACCACCACCGGGCCGAGGACACCGTGCTGTTCCCGGCGCTCGTCGAGCGCCAGCCGGGAGCGGCGGCGACCACCCAAGAGCTGGATCGCCAGCACGCCGAGCTCGACGAGGCCCTCGCCCGACTCGGCGCCGACGTCGAACTCGTCGCCGCGACCCGCCAGCTGCTCGACACCCACCTGCTGACCGAGGAGGCGCACGTCCTGCCGATCTGGCTCGACGCTTTCACCGGCGAGGAGCACGACCGGTTCGCTCATCGCCTGCGCCGGTCGACGCCGCTGCGCGACGCCGGGCTGATGATCGCCTGGCTGCTCGACACCGCCCCGCACGGGGCAGGAGAGATCGCCTGGTCCCAGGTGCCGTCCTCACTGCGGCTGATGCACCGCTGCTGGTGGCGCCCGCGTTACGAGCGGGCCTTCGGCCGGATGAGCGGCAGCGAGCTGGCGTGGCCGGGGCTGGTCGCACCCGGCGGGCTGCCCGCCGTCGCCTGACCGCGCCGGTGCCAGTCGCCGACGGCGGTGCGAGGATGGCGGCATGTGCCGCAACATCACCACGCTGCGCGGTCTCCAGCCGGCGGCCACGCCCGAGGAGATCGAAGCCGCCGCCCGCCAGTACGTCCGCAAGGTCAGCGGCGTCCAGGCGACCTCAGCGGCGTCCGAGGAAGCGTTCGAGCTGGCCGTGCGTCGGGTCACCGAGGCGACGACCGAGCTCCTCGCCACACTGCCGCCGCGCCGTCAACCGCCGAAGTCCGAGCCCCCGCTGCGCCGCCTCCGCCGAGCCGGCTGAACGCCCGATCCCGTTCGCCACCAACGTTGGTGTCAGCGATGACACCAACGCTGAGGAGGCGGTCAGGGGTCGATGACGAGGTGGTCGGACAGGCCGAAGCGGGCGAACAGGGTGGTGTCGAGGAAGCTGGTCAGGGCGACGATCCGCCCGTCGAGGATCTCGAGCACCTGGATCGACCAGCCGTGGTACTGGCCGGGCTCGGCGCTCTTGCGGTACTGGGCGTACGCCGGCGAGGCGTTGGCCTGCACCGGCACGAGCACGGAACCGCGGCACTCGTGCCCGGGCCCGACGAACCACTGGCGCAGCTGCTCGGGACCGCGCAGCCACATGTCGTAGGGCGGCATGGACATGACCAGGTCTTCGTGCAGCAGGCCGACCAACGCGTCGAGGTCGTAGCGCTCGAAGGCATCGACGTACCGGTCGAGCAGGACGCGCTGCTCCTCGTCGGCCGGGTCGCGTAGCTCCGTGTCGTCGATCGCCTGCTCGGACAGCGTGGCGCGCGCTCGCTGCAAGGCGCTGTTGACCGATGCGACGGACGAGTCGAGCAGCTCGGCGACCTCGGTCGCCGGCCACCGCAGCACCTCGCGCAGGATCAGCACCGCGCGCTGGCGGGCCGGGAGCAGCTGCAGCGCGGCGACGAAGGCCAGCCGGATGGACTCCCGCAGCAGGACGTCGGCCTCCGTGTCGTCGGCAGCCGGCAGCACCTCGACGTCGGGGATGGGCTCGACGAAGGTCTGCTCGGGCAGCGAGGGCCCAAGCCCCTCGGCCGCCGTGCGAGCCGGGCCGAGGTCGACTGGCCGCTGCCGCCGCTTGCGCCGCTTGATGGCGTCGAGGCAGACGTTGGTGGCGATGCGGTACAGCCAGGACCGCACCGAGGCGCGACCCTCGTAGCCCTCCGCAGACCGCCACGCCCGCAGCAGCGTCTCCTGCACGGCGTCCTCGGCCTCGTGGACCGAGCCCAGCATCCGGTAGCAGTAGCCGGTCAGCTCTGACCGGTGGCGGCCCAGCGCCGCCTCCACCTCGTCGCGACCGGTCACGTGCGCCAGATCCGTCATCCCGACCACCGTACGGCCTCCGTAGGCTGACCGGCGATGGTGACCGACGACGAGCGTGCTGTCGAGCGCGACGACCATCGTGACCAGCTCCCCGACGATCTGAACGCCGCCGGGTACGTGGGGCCGTACCGCTTCCCCGACAACTCCCGGCGACGGATCCCCGGTGTGATCTACCTGGTCGGAGCGGCCGTCTGCCTGGCCGTGTGGCTGCTGTGGCGGGACTCGTCGCCGGTCGTCAACGCCGGCTGGCTGTGGGCCGCGGCCCTGCTGACCGCGGTGGGCGTGCTGTCGATCACGTCGGGCTGGCGGATGACGGTGAACGAGCGGGAAGCCCTCGTCGCCGCCCAGCGAGCCGTCGGCTTCCCGGTCGGGCACGCCTCGGCGCAACAGGTGTGGCGCGGGCTGCGCAGCCGCCCGACCTGGCGCGTCCTCTGCTACTCGGTCGAGGACCCACCGCTGCGACGGGGGTTGGTGCTGGTCGATGCGGTGGACGGTCGGGTCGTCGAGCACCTGGCCGAGGACAATCCCGAGGCCCGGCCGCCGGACCCGCCAGCCGCGCCGGACCCGGCGGCGCCCGCGGTCGACGGCGCGATCAGCCCCGACTACGGCAACGGTTGATGCGCATCGCCGTCGGCACCGACGAGGTCACGCCGGTCACCGAGGCGGTCGAGCGGCACCTCGTCGAGGCGGGTCACGCCGTCGAGGCCGTGGCCAACGGTGACGCCTGGCCCGACGTCGGCCGCACCGTCGGTGACGCCGTCGCCGGCGGCCGCGCCGACCGCGGCATCGTCTGGTGCTGGACCGGCACCGGGGTATCGATCGCCGCCAACAAGGTGCCGGGCGTGCGGGCCGCGCTGTGCACCGACGTCGAGACCGCCGCCGGCGCCCGCCGGTGGAACGACGCCAACGTGCTGGCCCTCGGCATCCGACTCGCCGGCCAGCCCGAGCAGGACCCGGCGCCGGCGATCGCCATCGTCGACGCCTTCCTCGACGGTGCCCCCGACGGCACCGAGGCGCACAACATCTCGAAGATCGTGTGACGCGGCGGCGCCGCGGTGATCAGCCGAACCAGACGGCCGAGTCCGCCGGGAGCTCGCCGGGGTGGAGCAGCGGCTCGCTCGACAACAGCACCTCGAGACCGTCGGCCACGCCGGCGGGGATGGTCATCGGCCGGTCGCCGAAGTTGACCACGCACACGAACCCGGGCGGCCGCCGGAAGGCCAGGAGCGGCGCCTCGACCTCGATCCACTCCAGCTCCCCATCACCGAGCGCGGGCAGGCGTCGGCGCAGGGCGAGCCCACGGCGGTAGAGCTCGAGCATCGAGCTCGGGTCGCCGTCCTGCGCCTCGGCCGTCAGGAGCCGCCACGCCCGGGGTTGTGGGAGCCACGTCGACGTGCCGGGGCCGAAGGCGAACGGTGGCGCGTCGCCGCCCCACGGGATGGGAACGCGGCACCCGTCACGGCCCTTGCGCTGGCCCTTCGTGCGGTGGAACGTCGGGTCCTGACGGGCATCGTCGGGCAGGTCCTCGACCTCGTCCAGGCCGAGTTCCTCACCCTGGTACACGTACGCCCCACCGGGTAGGGCGAACATCAGGAGGGCCGCAGCACGGGCGCGGCGGCGTCCGAGGTCACCGTCGCCGTAGCGCGTGACGTGGCGGATGACGTCGTGGTTGGAGAGCACCCACGTCGGCGGCGCGCCGACGGCGACGAGGGCGCCAGTGCTGTCGTCGACCGCCGCGCGCATCGCCGCGGCGTCCCACGGCGCGAGCAGGAAGTGGAAGTTGAACGCCGTGTGCAGCTCGTCCGGGCGCACGTAGCGAGCGACCTGCTCGGGCGTGGCCAGCCAGATCTCTCCGACGAACACCCGCTCGCCGGCGTAGGAGTCGATCAGCCGCCGCCAGGCCCGGTACACCTCGTGCACCTCGTCCTGGTCCCAATGTGGGTGGCCGCTGGGCGCAGGGCCGCGTTCGAAACGTCCTGCGACGTCGGGCATCGCCGGATCCTTGGCCAGGCCGTGGGCGACGTCGATGCGGAACCCGTCGACGTCGCGATCGAGCCAGAACGCCAGCACGGACTCGAACTCCGCCCGCACCTCGTCGTTCATCCAGTCGAGGTCGGGCTGTGCCGCGTCGAACAAGTGGAGGTACCACTGTCCGGGCCGGCCGTCGGCCTCCAGGATGCGCGTCCACGCCGACCCCCCGAAGTTGCTCCGCCAGTCGTTGGGCGGCTCGGTGCCGTCCGGGCCCTTGCCGTCGCGGAACAGGTAGCGAGCCCGCTCCCGGCTCCCCGGCGGTGCCGCCAGCGCCTCCTGGAACCAACGGTGGTCGCTCGACGTGTGGTTGGGGACGATGTCGACGATCACGCGAAGCCCGAGGGCGTGGGCGTCGGCGATCAGGCCGTCGGCCTGGGCGAGGTCACCGAAGCGCGGATCGACGTCCCGGTAGTCGGCCACGTCGTAGCCCGCGTCGGCCTGGGGCGACGGGTAGAAGGGGGTGAGCCACACGGCGTCAACGCCGAGCTGGCGGAGGTAGGGCAGGCGAGAGCGGATGCCGGCGAGGTCTCCCATGCCGTCGCCGTCGGCGTCGGCGAAGCTGCGGACGTAGATCTGGTAGATGACCGCGTCGCGCCACCACGGTCCGTCGGACGGGTCGGGGTCGACCGCAGCGGCCTCTGCGGCGAGGGGTGTCTGGGTCACGCGCCGTCCTGCTGGGCTTCGGCGGCGGCAGCCAGGCGACGCAGGGTTGCCCCGGCGCCCAGCGCCTCGCGGCGCAGGGCATCAAGCGTCGCCTCGTCCCACGCCTCGGCCGGTCGCGCCTCGATGGCGCCGGCGATGGCGTCGGAATCCGGGGCCGAGCCGATCGTTCCCGCAGCCGCGTCGACGTGGCGCTGCAGGTCGGCGACGAGCTCGCCGAGCGGTCCCGGGTCGGCATCGCCGATCGCCTCGCGACTGCGCCGGGCCAGGGAGCGGAAGGTCACGGCCAGATCGTCTGGTGTTGAGCCACTCATGGCGTCAGCCTGCCAGACCGCGTCCCCGGGCCCCGTGCCGCCAAGCGATAGCCTTGCGGTGGTGTTCGACGGCAAGTTCCGCAAGCCGATCGACCTGGCGGTCAAGCCCATCGGCGACGGGCTTCGGAAGACGCGGCTGACGCCCGATCACCTGACGATCGCCGGGATGGTCGTCGGCGCCGGGGCTGCCGTCGCCATCGGTTTCGGGAAGCTGCTCCTCGGCCTGGTCCTCGTCGTGATGGCCGCGCTGCCCGATCTGCTCGACGGGGCGCTGGCCAAGGCGTCGGGTACGGCCAGCCAGCGCGGCGCCTTCTTCGACTCCACGGTCGACCGGGTCACCGACGCCCTGCTGCTCGGCGGCGTGGCCTGGTACCTGGCCGGGCACGACTCGGCGTACCTCACCCTGCTGCCATTCGCCATCATGGCCATCTCGTCATTGATCTCGTACCAGCGGGCGAAGGCCGAGTCGCTGGGCCTGGACGCCAAGGGTGGCCTGATGGAGCGGGCCGAGCGGGTGGTGCTGCTGTGCATCGGCCTGCTGATCGAGCCATTGCTGGTCCCGGTGCTCTGGCTGTTGCTGGCGCTGACCACGTTCACGGCCGCCCAGCGCTTCGTCAAGGTGTGGCGCCAGGCGCAGGTCGCCCCCGTCACGGCGGCGCGCATCGAGCTGCGCCGGTCCCGCCGTCAGAGCCGGCGGATCGCCCGCACCGAGCGGCGTCGCACGCGCGTGCCTCGGCGCCGCACCTGACGCATGGCGCCAAGGCGCGATCGGACGTCGAGCGCCCTGCAGCGAGCGGCCAACGCCGTGACGTTCGGCGCATTCCGCGCCGCGTCCGGCTTCTCCCGTTCGCTCCCCGGCTTCGCGGCCGACGGCGCCGCCGAGCCGATCGGGTTCTGGGCCCACCTGCTGCGTCCGGAGCGCCGGGAGATGGTGGAGCGGCACCTGCGGCGCGTCGACCCGACGCTCGAGGGGTGGCGCCTGCGCCAGGCCGTGCAGGAGTCCTTCGACTCCTACGCCCGGTACTGGATCGAGAGCTTCCGGTTGCCGACGACGGCGCCGCGCGTCGTCGAGGACGGGTTCGACGTCGAGGGGTACGAGCACATCGTCGCCGGCCTGCAGCAGGAGCGCGGGGTGATCCTCGCTCTGCCGCATCTCGGTGGCTGGGAGTGGGCCGGGCGCTGGCTGGCGTTGCAGGGTCACCGAGTGACGGCGATCGTCGAGCAGATCGACCCGCCCGAGCTGTTCGACTGGTTCGCCGAGCTGCGCAACGACCTCGGGATGACCGTCGTTGCGCTCGGGCCCGACGCCGGTCGGCACGTGCTCCGGGCGTTGGCCAACAACGAGGTCGTCTGCCTGTTGTGCGACCGGGACATCACGGGCGGCGGCGTCGAGGTCGAGTTCTTCGGCGAGACCACCACGCTCCCGGCGGGACCGGTGACGATCGCCCTCCGGGCCAAGGCGCCGGTGCTGCCGGTGGGCGTCTACTACACGTCGCGACGCAACGGACACTTGGCCATCGTGCGGCCGCCGCTGCCCCTGGAACGCCAGGGCCGGTTGCGGGAAGACGTCGCCCGGGGCACCCAGGCCCTGACCCACGAGCTCGAGTGGCTGATCCGCCGGGCGCCGTCCCAGTGGCACATGTTCCAACCGAACTGGCCCAGCGACCCCGGCTACGGAGAACCACCTGTTAGAACCTGGATTCCGCGCTGATCCCGGCCCGCCATAACACACGGGTAACACAGCGCGCCTGACCGCCGTCAGGGCGTGAGGCCGATCATCGTCGTGGTGTACTCGTGCCGAGCGAGTTCGATCTCGGCGTACAAGCGCCCCAGCGTCACGGCGTGCGTCGCCTCGTCGACGCCATGTACGCCGTTGGCGTTCCTCGCGACCATCTCGTCCAGCTCGCACAAGGTCCAGCGAATCACGGCCACGAGGTCCGTCCTTCGTGTTTCCCAGCCGGGCCGAAGTTCGGGAGGTTCACCGCACGGCATGGATCGCCTCGCTCTCCGTCACCGCCGCCAGCCCGACCTCCAGCGCCCGCCGTGTGACGTCCTCGGCGTCGGGCCACAGGTGCCCGTACACGTCGAGCGTCGTGGTCGCTGAGGCGTGGCCGAGGTGGCGCTGGACGAGCTTCACCGAGGCGCCCTGGTCGATGAGCACGGACGCCGCGTAGTGCCGCAAGGCGTGCCCGCCTGCTGAACAAGTCGGCGTAGTTCCCCCCGCCCGGCCGGGTTGCCGCTCCGACGGCCTGGCCGTGGCGGGGTCACGGTGGCCCGCCCTGGGGTCCCTAGTCCAGCCCCAGGGTGGGTCATCGACCCACCCCGCTCGTACGGCGCTCAGGGTTGCCGGTTCTCGCCAGGCAACGGCACCGTTAGCCGGCGACTACCGGTTGGCCCACGCCAACAGCTCGCCCTTCGAGATGCCGTGCTTCGTGTGGCCGCCGCCGAGCCCGGCGGCAGCGATGATCTGGGTGGCCGAGCAGCCGTCCGTGTCCGCCAGCGTCACCCCCGCCGAATCACCCCTGGCGTCGAGGAACTCGCCGCCGGCGATGGCGGCGTACCGGTTCGGCTTCAACCCGATGGACGGCTGATCCGGCAGCACGGTGTCGGCGCAGGCGTCATCGGCGTCGAGCACGCCGTCGACGTCAGCGTCAGGAGCGGGTGTACACGAGACGGTCCAGGTGGCAGGGCCGATGTCCACAGACCACGAAATCGCGTGTTGGCCGTCGGTCGGCACGACGTAGGTGAGGGTGGCGGGGAAACCGCCCGACGCGACCGACACAAAGTCATCAAGGAGACGGGTTCTCTCGGGCCTGCCGGCCGACGAGACCGGAAATCGGCGCGGACGGTGATCGTGTCGCGAGCGAAGAAGTCTCCAGTCGCATTGAGACCGACGTATAGCCCCTCGAAGCCCGGACTGTTCACAAGGTCGCAGCCTTCGCTCGGCGCGGCGGCGGACACTTGCCGCGGCGGTTCCGGCCACGACGCTCACCGCTCCGACGATCGTCGCCGCCGCCAAGCATCGGGACAGACGCGTCCGGCGTGGTTCGTTGGTCCCCATGATGTGCCCCCCTCGCACGAGGCGGCAGGCGACATCAACGATGCCAAACGATGCTCCCGCTCTCGCCGCCCGCGACCGTGGCCGACGCCAGGGCTGCACGATCCGCGGGCGGCTGGGGATGCCCTGCACGAAGCTGTCGCACGGCCGCACCATGATGTGACCGTGGGGCGCGGACGACGAGCACGCTTCGACCGGTGGACCCACCGACGGCTCGACGTCGACGGCGACGTGTTGACCTGGATCCGCATCCGGCGCGACGATCGACCGCCGATCCTGAAGGCATTTCGGCTGGCGTCTCGTGGCGCGCTGCACCCGCCGGTCGGGCTGGCCCTGCTCGCCGAGTACGGCCACCCGGACGCCTCCGAGTGCGTCATCCGGAGCTGACGGCCGTCCCGTCGTCCCTGGCGCCGTCGCGCTGATCTGCGGTATGCGTCGCGATCGGGGCGGGTACACAGGGCGCCCGTCGGACGACCCCCATTCTTCTCACCGGGCGTGGGGGTCGTCCGACAGTGCGCGCTCACGATCGCCCGCACTGTGGACGGCACCTGCGCCCGCTCGGAGCGGCCGTAATCGCCCGACGGTCGTCGACCCACCGCAGGCGCCGGCCGACGGGCGCCACCATCTCAGCACAGGGCGCTGGCCGCCGTTGTGGCAGCGTCGAGCGCGCCAACCCATAACACGGCCATAACACAGCGTGCCGAGTTGAGGTGTGAAACGGTGTGAACCGGTGCGCGCAGTAACCCCTGCTCAGACGCCAGACGGCTGCATTGTCCCTGGTCGCGAAACCCCTGCGGTCAGTTCCAACCGAACTGGCCGAGCGACCCCGGCTTCGGCGAGGAACCCCCGCGCACGTGGATCCCGCGCTGACCGTCGCAACTTCCTGACACCGTCGGGAGCTCACGGTTCGTCGATGAGCGGCAGCACGTGCTCGACGAGGAGCGGCAGGGTGGCGAGCATCGCCCGCCGCACCCGCTCGCGATCGATGCGGCCGCGACCGACCCACTCGACGGTCAGCTCCTGGACGAAACCGCCCCACGCCCGGACGAAGGCGCGCACGGCCGGAATGTCGGCTCGGTCCTCGAGCCCGATCGCCACCAGCGTCTGATCGGCGAGGATCTCGCGCGCCTCGTCGAGGATGGCGGTGACCTCGTCATCGCCCTCGGGCCCACCTGCGTTCACGGAGTTCAGCCACCGGGTCGGGTTGTGCTCGATGGCGCCAAGGAAGCTGTCGACCACGGTGGTCCAGGCCTCGGCCGTGCCGAGCGCCTCCGGCGGTTCCGAGCCGAGCGGTGCACGGGCGGCGATGCGCACCACCTCGAGGTAGAGCTCCCGCTTGGACCCGAAGTAGTGGTGGAGCAGGCCGCGAGCGATCTCGGCCTCACCCGCGATGTCACTGATCGACACGTCGCTGTACGGGCGCTCGTTGAAGAGGCGGGCCGCCACCCGCAGGATCTGATCTCGTCGCGCGTCGGGGTCCATGCGTACCCGGCGGGGGGCGTCTCCGACCGAGCTCACCGCGTCATCCTGGCCGCTCTCTGGCACTGAGCCCAGCGAATGCGCGGGTCGGACCTTCGCCTATTGAACAATGTTCAACACTCGACTAGAGTACCGGCATGGGCGCCGGCAACTTCGCTTGACGGGTCGGGCGATTCGTCAACGACCGCATCGGCGATCTCGTGGGCCGCATGATCGATGACATCGCCGCCGAGCGTGGCTGCACGCACGGTGCCGCCGCCCCCGAAGCCGGTGCCGGCGCCATCGCGACACGCTGAACTCCCCAATGCCCGGAAGGAACCGACTCCCCATGTCGAACGACGCGCTCCCGAACGGAGCGACATCTCACGTCGTGGATGCGGCCGGAACCCGCATCCACTGCGTCGAGGCGGGCGCCGGCCCGCTCGTCCTGCTCGTCCACGGCTTCCCCGAGTCGTGGTATTCATGGCGCCACCAGCTGCCCGCCCTCGCCGCGGCGGGGTACCGCACGGTCGCGATCGACGTCCGCGGTTACGGCCGGTCGTCACGGCCGCTCGCGGTCGACGACTACCGGATGGTCCGTCTCATCGCCGACAACGTCGGGCTCGTCGCCGCGCTCGGCGAGGAACAGGCGGTGATCGTCGGCCACGACTGGGGCGCCCCAATCGCCTGGACCTCGGCCCTGCTCCGACCCGACGTGTTCACCGCGGTCGCCGGCCTGTCGGTGCCGTACTCGCCGCCGTCGGAGATTCGGCCGCTCGCCGCGATGCGGGCGATGGCCGGCGACGAGGAGTTCTACATCGAGTACTTCCAGGAACCGGGGCGGGCTGAGGCCGAGATCGAGGCCGACGTGCGCGGATGGATGTGCGGCTTCATGTACACCGCGTCGGGAGACGCCCCGCCACCCGACCCCACGAAAGGCACCGTGGCGACGATCCCCCACGGCGCCCAGATGAAGGATCGCTTCCACCACCCCGACGCGATGCCCGACTGGCTGACCGAGATCGATCTTGATGTGTACGCGAGCACGTTCGAGCACACCGGCTTTCGCGGTGCGCTCAACCGGTACCGCAACGTTGACCGCGACTGGGAGGACCTCGCCGCGTTCCGCGGGAAGGCGATCGACGTGCCGGCGCTGTTCATCGGCGGTGACCGCGACGGTCCCACGATCTGGGGGAGCGGGGCCATCGCCGCGTTCGAGACGACGCTGCCGGAGCTGCGCCGATCGCTGATCCTCGAGGGGTGCGGCCACTGGACCCAGCAGGAGCAGCCCGACGCCGTCAACGAGGCGCTGATCAACTTCCTCGGAGATGTCCGATGAGCACGCACCTCGAACCGGTCGCCGACCCCCAGGACATCGCCGTCGTCGGCGGTGGTATGGCCGGCATGCTGGCAGCTCTGCTCCTCGCTCGCGACGGCCACCGGGTCACGGTGTACGAGCGCGACGACACCGACCTCCCCGCGACCGCCGACGAGGCGTTCGAGAAGTGGGACCGGCGCGGTGCGTCGCACGCCCGCCAGTCCCACGCGCTGCTCGCGCGGCTCCGCCGCACGCTCAAGGAGCGCGCGCCCGACGTGCTCGACATGCTCGCCCAACAGGGTGCGACCGAGCTGACGGTCGAGCGGATCCTGCCGCCCGGCATCGAAGATCGCGCGCCTCGTCCCGGCGACGAGGAACTGGTGCTGTGGTGCTGTCGGCGGCTCACGATCGAGTGGGTGCTCCGGAATGTCGTCACCGCCGAGCCCGGCGTCACGTGGCGCCGCGGCGTCGGGGTCGACGCGTTCATTGCCGACGGCACCAACGTGCGTGGCCTGCGACTCGACGACGGCAGCCACGCCGACGCCGACCTCGTCGTGGTCGGCGGAGGTCGCCACTCCCCGGTGATGGAATGGATCGCCGCCCTCGGCGGCGACGTCCAGCCGGTCGAGGAGCACACCGAGACCGGCATCATCTACCTGTCGCGCTTCTATCGGCTCCGGGACGGTCGCGAGCTGCCGGTGCTGACCGAGAAGGGCGCAGGTGGCGACCTCGGCTACCTGGGGTTCGCTGGCTTCTACGG
The DNA here is from genome assembly GCA_963844175.1 of uncultured Acidimicrobiia bacterium. Lineage (GTDB taxonomy): Bacteria > Actinomycetota > Acidimicrobiia > Acidimicrobiales > Ilumatobacteraceae > JALZMG01. The sequence goes on along the minus strand of CAWJNE010000026.1, from coordinate 38,947 downwards.
CGACAACGGCACGTTCTCGATCACGTTCGGCGTGCCGACCGTGGACCGCGAGCTGGTGGCGTTGCGGAACGTCGACGCGTGGGAGGCGGCGGTGCGTACCCTCACGCCGCTCGAACCGTGGACCGAGGATGGCCTCGCCGACCCGATCACCGACGTCGAGGCGATGGCTCGGCTCACCAATCGGATCCGCCGCTTCGTCGTCGACGGCGAGCCCGTCGCAACGGGAGTGGTCGTGATCGGGGACGCCGCGATGACCACCAACCCGTGGTACGGGAAGGGCTGTGCGCAGGCCGGCATCGCAGCCGAAGCTCTGTCGGCGGCCTTGCGCGAGCACGGCCGCGATGGGGTCGGGGTCGCGCTCGCCATGGACGCAGCAATGCGCACCGAGCTCGAACCGCACTACGTCGCGTCGTGCATCCAGGACGCCGACCGCATCAAGCTGCACACAGCGTTGCGCGACGACTCGGATCCCGATCCTGCCGCCGCGGCGGCGCGGGACTTCATCCTCAACGGTCTCATCCCCGCCGCCCGGGTCGACCCGGACGTGTTCCGAGCCTTCTTCCGCTCGTTCAACATGCTCGACGACCCCAACGCCTTGTTGGCCGATCCACACGTGTTCTCCGCTTCCGTCACCGCTCACGCCAAGAAGGATGAACGTTCACCACAGCCCGATCTCGGCCCGCCACGTGACGAGCTGCTCGCCGTGATGTCGGCCGCGTCCGCCAGGTAGCGCCTCCCGAGTTCCGACACGCGCCGCCCCGCGCGTCAGCCTGCGTCCGCGACCCGGGTCAGGCGATTCGGTCCGGTGCCGATCGCCGCTCGCGTGGGCGCAAGTGCCGGTCGCGGTCTCCGGCCGGTCATCGTCCACGTTGCGACACGGGGAGGGTGTCCGTAGCTTCGGCCCACGTGCGGGCAATGCGGTTGGTAGGACTTGGTTTCGGCGCGGCGATCGTCAGCGGGGCCGTCGTCGGTGTGGTCGCCCGGATCTTGATGCGGGTGGTGACCGTCTCAGCCGATCATGCGGGTGAGTTCACGTTGACCGGCAGCATCTTCATCCCCCTGATCTACGTCGTGGCAATGATCCCCGGAGCCATCGTGGCAGCGTTCACGACACGGTGGTGGCGTTGGCTCGTCGTTGGCGCGGGTTCGGTATTTCTCTGCTTCCCGGCCGTCGGCGTGGCCTCGGAGGAGATCGGCAACACCGGCGGCCTGTCCGTTCTCCGCTGGGCGTTCCTCGTCACGGCCTCCGTGCTCGTGTTCGCCTCCATCGCGGTGGTGGCCGTCGTCACCGTGCGGCTGGTCGACCGCTTCCTCGGACGGACCGTCCTCGACGCCCGTGAGGACGCCGTTGTGGTGACGGCTGCATAGACGGACGACGTGCCTCGAGTCGGCTGCTGGCTAGGGTCGGAGCCCGGCGGGCCGACAGGAGGAACGATGAAGCGAGGGTTGGGGTTCGGTCTCGGGCTGGGCCTGCTCAGCGTGGTCGCGCTGAGTGCCTGTGGCGATGATGACGACAAGTCCGACGTCGCCGAAGCGAACACCGCGTTCTGTGAGGATCTCGCCTCCTACGGCGTAGCGGTCGATGATCTGGCCGCGCTTGATCCGGCCACGGCCAGCCAGGACGACTACGAATCGGCTGCCGACGAGGTGAGGTCGACCCGTGACGACATGGTCGACAGCGCCGCAGACCTCGGCGAAGCAGAGTGGCAGAACTTGCAGACGCAGGCCGACACGCTCCGCGACCAGCTCGAAGACGCCCCCGACGATCAGGCGGTCCAGTCGGTCCTCGATGCGGCCAAGCCGCAGGCGGCCACGGTGCAGGCGAGCGTCGCGACGCTCAACACTGCGATTTGCACCGCCGGTGGCGCGACCACCACGACAGGCGGGTGACCGCACCACCTCGCATCCGCTCGACCAGCTGAACCCGGCCTCGAGATCTGGGATCTGAACAACATGGGGGACCCGTTCGGCCGACGCGCGGTCCGGCGGCGCCCTCATGCCCGAGACTTCGAGCCGATCGTGGTCGACGCCGAGGAGTGCCCTTGACCCAGCGCGGTCTGCTGAGCATGCTGCCCGAGGGAATCTTGACGACACCCGACACAGGAGCGACCGACATGGGCGACAAGCAAGTCGTAGTAGCCATCTTTCCGGACGAGGCGGCGGCCGACGCCGCTGCCCAGTCGCTCAAGGACTGGGACGAGTTCGACGACGACGTGAAGCTGAACTCGATCGGCATTCTCGCCCTCGATGAGGACGGCAAGGTCAAGACGCACAAGATCGGCCGCCGCAGCTGGGGGAAAGGCGCCGGCATCGGCGTGGTGCTCGCCGCCCTCACGCCGCCGGGGCTGCTTGCCGGGGCCCTCGCGGGCGGTGTGCTCGGTGGGCTTCATCACAAGGGACTCGGGGTCGACAGTGCCAAACGCGACGAGATTGCCGATGCGTTGTCGAACGGGCAGGCCGCGGTCGGGGCCCTGGTCGCGTCGACTGAGGCGTCCATCGTCTCCGACAAGCTCGCCAGACTCGGTGGTGAGCTCCACGTGCTGAGTCCCACCGATGAAGCGGTTGCCGAAGTCGACGCCGCGGCGCCGCAGGTCGAGGGGCTGGAGTAGCCGACCCCGACAGCGCCGGCGACACGTGAATGACGTCCCGACCCGCCTGCGCCGCCTGACCTCCGGTCGCTTTCGAGATCTGTGCGGCTCGTCAGCGGACCGCACCGTCCGCGCTCGAACGGCAGGAGCTCGGACCGTCTGGCGACTGCGAGCGACGGCGAGTCTCCTCAGGTGAGGCGTACCCATCCGTCGTGGCGCAACTCGAGCACCTCGGACGGCGGCGTGTCGGCTCGGCCGTCGAACCGGGCGAGCGCCCGGTAGGTCGAGGGCCACGCGTGGAGCAGCTTGAACGACACCACGGGGGCGCCCGTGGCGTCGAAGATCTGGATCACGACGTCCTTGCGGAACACCGGCGCCGGCGAGGCGCTGGCGCTGGCGCTGACGACGAGGTCGGCCCAGTCCTCGAACCGGTGGTCCGAGGTGATGTCACGTTCGAGCAGGAGCGGCTCGAAGCGGGTGCGGCCGGGCAGGGTGTGGACGGTCGATGGATCGGTGCCGTCGACGTGCTCGATGACCTCGGTGGCACGGCCCACCGGTCCGACGATGCGCACGTTGATCGGCTGCTTGTCCCACGTCGCGGTGACGTGGCCGCCACCAGGCATGTCGGTCTCCGGTCCGGACGATCTAGCAGGTCACCGAGGTGGCGGTCGACGGGTACGGGTCGACGCCCTCGACGGCCCACCCGAACACGACGCGGAGCGCCTTGAAGTCGCACTCCGACAGGACGGGGGTCGTGTCGGGTTCGGGGGCGCTCCACCCGTATCCCATCAGGTCGGTCGTCTCGTCGAGCGGCTCGGCGTGGCCGAGACCCAGCGCGTGGCCGAGCTCGTGCAGCGCCACCCGGTACACCCGCTCGGCGTCGTAGTTGGGAACGCCGACGTCGATCAGATCCGGCACGTCGGAACGGACCAGGATGTTGTTGCACTTGTGGTCCCCGCACAGGGCGTAACCGCCCCAGACGATGCCGCCGGCGTGGGGCACGTAGTGCACGACGATGTCGGCGCGGTGCGAGTTGCGGGCCGTGTCCGTCACGTCGGTCAGCGACACCGTCGGGAAGTTCTCCTCCAATGCCTCGCTCCACGTCGCGATCGCATCGTGGATCGCTTCACGCAGCTCCGGATCGACGTTCCGAGCCGCCTGGACGGCAACGGTCAGGTCCGTGTGGTCCCACCAGTAGCCCGGGTAGTAGCCGTGCAGCAAGGCGATGCTCTCCGCATCGGATTTGCCGTAGGCGACGAGCGGGCCGGCCTCCGCGACCGACGAAGCGGTGAAGATCGCCACGGCCGCAACGAGCGACGACCTGCGCAGTAGTGAGCCCCTCCTCGAAACCATCTCGCCTCCTCGACGTCAGCCCGATCGGTTGCTGGTGCTCGGAGCGTAGACCGCCGATCCGGGCGGCCTGGCGGGTTCGGCGAGGGATGGCCCGGGCATCGACCGGGTACGGAGGCGCCCGAGAGGAGCGTGTGAGATGTCGAACGAGCCGGGTGAGGACAGCAAGGTCGACGACTGGTTCGGCCAGAGCGTCGACCGCGACGCGGAGGTGGCCGACGAGCTGGTCGAAGAGGTGGGGGAGGAGCGCGCCGAGGAGCTGTTCGAGCAGCGGGCCGACGGCCGCGAGGAGCAGGAAGCCCGTCACGGCGAGCACATCGACCCCGACCAGGGCCGCCGCGCCTACACCGACGAGAGCTGACGCCGTGCCCACCACGCCGGACGTGGACGAGACCTACACGGCCTTCAAGCAGCACGTCAACATGAGCGCGTCGCAGCTCGAGGAGTGGCTCGACCGCGACCGGTCCGAGGACGTCGGCCAGCAGCGCGGAGGCGGCGCGTCGACGGGTCACGCCTCAGGTCGGCGGATCGTGTCGATCCTGCGGACCAAGAAGGCCGACCTGACCTCCAATGACGCCCGGCACATGCGCAAGGTCGTCGGCTACGTGAAGCGCCACCTGGCCCAGCGCCCCTCGGGCGACGTCAAGGAGATCAAGTGGAGGGCGTCGCTGATGAACTGGGGCCACGACCCGTCGAAGCGCTGAGCCGCCGGCCGGGGCGGCGCGCCCCTGGCCCCTGAGCAGCCGCCCGAACAAGGTCCGAAACCATCACGGCCGGCGATCACGGCGCAGCGCGTCGTCGCCCACCTCGGCCAGATCGGCCTCGTGGTGTTGCTGCTCGATGTAGAGGGCGAGGTCGTCGATCCGCTGGGCGTGCCGATCGTCGAAGACGTACGGGCCGGGGCCCGTCGCTCGCCGGCTCGCCGAGAGCACCCGGTCGCACGCCGCCGCCACCAGCTGGCGGAGCTGCAGGGCGTAGGCCAGGTCCACGGCGCTCGGCACGGCGTCGATGTCCGCGCCAGCTCGATCGAGGATCGCCTCCATCGCCCAGCACTCGCCGGCGGTGCGGCCGACGTTGGCGGCGGCGTGAGGACGATCGGTCGGGGCGTGCCGCAGCGTCGCTTCGTGCACGGCCCGTGCCCCGCCGGCCCAGCAGGCCGCCACTCCGATTGCGCCGTGCCAGAAGCCGGGCCGCTCGAGGTAGAAGCCCGGCTCCCCGACGGCTGCCTCCTCCGCCACGTCGAGATCGAACGAGACCGACGCCGTGGCCGTCGCCGCCAGCGCCGTGACGTGCCACCGGCTGGACTCGACGGCGAGGCCGCCGTCACGCAACGGCACGACGAACAGTTGTCGCTGCCCGTCGGGCAGCTGCGCATCCACCAGCGCGAGGTCGAGGAGGGTTGCGCCGCTGCAGAAGGCCAGCCGACCGGCGAGGTGCCACCCGGATGCGGTGCGCTCGGCCCGCAGGTCCTGGCCCCCGAACCGGGAGGCCCACACTCCCGCCAGTGCGAGGTCCGAGCCGTCCGCCGGGTGGGGGAGGGCGCGGCCGGCTTCGGCGAGGATGGCGACGGCGTCCGTGTGCGCCTCGGCCAGCCGCGCCACCGACAGGTCCTCCGTCGCGGCGAGTCGTCGCAGGGCTCGCAGGCGCTCGACGGTGGCGCCGCCGGCCGGCGGTGGCAGGACGAGGGCGCCGCCCTCGTTGAGCTCCCGCAGCCGCTCCTCGACCGGACTCATCCGGCCGCGTCCAGCGCTCGGAGGTCGGCGGCGAAGCCGGCCGGCGCCCGACCGAACCGCCGGCCGCTCGTGATCACCGGCAGCGCCCTCGTCGAACGACACGGGTAGCCGGCCCGGCGGACGGCGAGCCACAGCGCGTGGTCCTCCCCGGTGGTCAGCGCCGACCATCCGCCGACGGCCCGATAGGCGTCGGCGCGCACCCCCAGGTTGGCCCCGTGCACATGCGGGTGTTCATCGCCGTGGCCCCCGTACCCGAGGCGGTGACGTCTCGCCGTGTGCGGTCCGTGGTCGTCGAATGAATCGACCTCGACGACCCCCGCGATCGCCGCCACGCCGGCCTCGGCAGCGCGTTGGTGGACGGTCAGCCAACCGGGGTGCACCCTCGAATCAGCATCGGTGTGGGCGGTCCAGATCAGGTGCAGGGGGACGCGGGTCCGGCGCAGCCCGACGGACGTGCCGATGGCGCGAGCCCGGCCCGCCGAGCCGACCTGGGTCTCCACCACCACCCCGCGGTTGCGCAGTTCGCGCCGGGCGACGATCGCCGTGCGGTCGGAGCAGGAGTCGGCCACGACGATGACGTCGAGGCCGTCGATCCCTGCCACGGCCCCGGCCACCAGGAGCGATCCCACACAGGCGGCGATCGAGTCCTCCTCGTCCCGCGCCGGGACCACCACCAGCACGTGTTCCGGGCTCACGCTCGCCGCCACCAGTCGATGCGGAACCCCGGGTCGCGCACGCCTCCGACGTGGGCCAGACCGTCCGCCGTGCCGAGCGCCGCGTGGACCTCGTCCCCGGACAGCAGGTGGTCGGCGGACGCTCCGAGCCAGTGCGTGGCCAAGAGCGTCCCGCCGACGTCGAGGCACCCGATGACCCGCCGCACGACGTCGGCCAGCCCGTCGTGGTCGAAGTAGTAGCCGATCTCGCTGAGCACCACCAGGTCGAACTGGCCCGTCGGCCAACGCGCCGGGATCGCCCCGACGGCCAACTCCACGTTGTCGACCCCGGCCGCCTCCAACCGCAGCCGAGCGTGCGCCACGATCGTCGGCGAACCGTCCCAGGACACGAGCTGTGCGCCGCGCCGTGCCAGCCGGACCGTCAGCTCGCCGCCGGCGCAGCCCGGCTCGAAGCCGCGCCGGAACCCATCCTCGGGCAGGCATGCCGCAGTGATGTCGAAACGGCGGAGCTCGTAGGCGGAGGTGGCGAACCGCCACGGGTCGGGATCGTGCTGGTAGCGGCGCTCGAAGTCGTCGATCGGGACCTGCTTCACGCCAGGAGCAACTCGGGACCAGCGGCCAATCGCTCGACGAGTCGCTGCGGCACCACCGGGCGCCCATCCGGGCTGGGTTCCAGCTGGCTGCGGAAGCACCGTGCCGCACGCGCCTTGGCGGTCCGCGTCACGGTGTCCATCGGCACCGACCACATCGCCATGCGATGGCCGTCGACGAGCCGCCCGCGAAGCTCGGCCCAGACGACGTACTCCCACAGCTCGGCACCGAGGCGCCCAGCGGCCGCCGCCGCGGCCCGACCGGCCGCCTCGTGGTCCGGGTGCCCGTCCTGTCGCCACGTCGTGATCACCGTGCGGGCGCCAAGTTCGACGAGGCAGCCCTCCAGCGCGCCCTCGTGGTCGCCCACGCGGCCATCGGGAAGGCCGAGGCGCAGGACGTCCACGTGTTCGGCGACACCGAGTTCATGGAGCGCGTCCACACGCTCCGCGAGGCGAGCCGCGACAAGCCTCCGACGGGTCGTCGCCGGCTGCGCGCCCCACGCCGCCTCGCCATCGGTGACGGCGACCAGCTGCACCCGATGGCCCTGCCCGCACACCAACCGCAGCAGCGCCCCGGCCCCGAAGACCTCGTCATCGGGGTGTGGGGCGACCAAGACGATCGGATCGATCGAAGGCTGCGTACGCACTTCGACGCGCTGTCTCAGGCTTCGTCGCCCGTGTCGAGGGGGCCTTCACCGCCGGCGTCACGATCGTCGTCGCGCTCGGTGGGCTCGTCGCCGGTGTCGGCGTCGCCGTGGCCGCCGGCGTCGCGGTCGTCGTCGGCTTCCGTCGGCTGGCGTCTGATGTCGTCATCGTTGAGGTTGCTCATGGCGATGCTCTGCCCACTGCCGCTGTTTCGGAACCCTGATCCTCGGACAACCTGGCCGAGGTGGACGGGACCGACGATGCGCTTCGGCGCTGCATCGGCGACGAGGAGGAATTCCGTTCGTCGGTCTGGGGGCGGCGGCCGTTGCACCGCTCGTCCGGAGGGTCGTTCTGCGACCTCCTCGACGTCGACGACGTCGAGGAGGTGCTCAGCCTGCTCGGCCGCCGGCCCGGGTTCCGGCTCGTCGCCGACGGGGTCACGCTGCCGATCGAGTCCTACACCGCGTCCACGCGGGTGGCGGGGCGCGTCGTCGACGAAGTGGCGGACGTCGACCGCATCCTCGACCTCGTCCACGGAGGCGCCACGGTCGTCCTCCAGGGCCTCCAGCGGACGTGGCTGCCGCTGGCCAAGTTCTGCACCGCCCTCGAAGCGGAGATCAGCCATCCAGTGCAGGCCAACGCCTACCTCAGCCCGGGGGGCGCAGCGGCCTTCCGCCGCCACGTCGACGGGCATGCCGTGTTCGCCCTGCAGGTCGGCGGGCACAAGGTGTGGTCGGTCGACGGCCTCGGCGACGTCGAGCTGGCGCCGGGAGACGTTCTGTACCTCCCGGCCGGGACGCCACACGAAGCGCGCTCGACGAGCACGTTCAGCCTGCACGTCACGATCGGTGTCCTGGCGGTCACGATGCGCCACGTCGTCCGTCGGGCACTGGCCGGCGGTGCCCTCGACCAGCCGCTGCCGCTCGGCTTCGCCCGTCCGGAGCGCGTCGCGGACCTGGCGGTGGCGGTCGGGGACGCGCTGTCCACCGCCCGTGAGGTGCTGGATGGGCTCGACCTCGAGACCGTCGCCGACCTCGAGGCCGGGCGGATCCGCCGTCGCCGGCAACCCGGCACCTCCGGCCGGCTGCGCGGCGTCGTCGATCCCTCGTCGGTCCGCCCGGGTACACGGCTGCGACGCACGACCAACGCCATCGTCGGTGACGACGCCGATCAGGCGTCCATCGAGTTCGCCGTCCGCCGGCTGAGCCTCCCCGCCTTCACCCGACCGGCGCTCGAGGCGATTGCTGGCGGCGAGGACATCATCGTGGGTGCGCTCCCCGGGCTCGACAGCGCGTCGCAGACGGTGCTCGCCCGTCGCCTGCTGCGCGAGGGTCTCCTGGTCCCGGTCGATCGTCCGGCGGAACCGGCGACGATCAGTCCAGGCTGACCCGGACGAAGGCCCCGCGCTCGTCGTCCTCGACGAACGAGGCCACGACGCCGCGGCGCTCGGAGTGCCCGTCCGTCAGGACGACGGTGTCACCGACGCGAGCGTCGCCGAGGTCGGTGGCCGGGATGAACAACCCGTCGGCATCCTCCCGGAGCTCCTGCTGGCGCTCGACCCGCCACGTCCGATCACCCATCGGTGCACCGTACGCCTCAGGTGCGCTCGGTCGTCACGTCGACCGGTCCGTTGGGGGTGCCGCCGACGAGCTCGGCGAAGCGCTCGCAGGCGATCACCCACATCTGGCTCTGGATCGCCCGTGCGAACCCGAGCTTGTCGTACAGGAGGTCGAGGGCACGGTCGCGGCTGCGCGCCCACGACTCGATGGTCAACCCCACCCGGCCCGGCCCGTGTTCGGCGAACCCGAACTCGATCACGCCGGCTTCCATGTGCCCGTCGAGCGTCGACATGCGAACGCAGTGCTCGTCGAGGTGGATCACCTCGACGGCGCCCTTCCAGGGCCCGGCGATCTCGACGAGGTAGCGATCGCCGAGCTCCATTGAGCCGAGCTCGCCCTCGATCTTCGTGAAGGGCGAGAAGTCGGTCTCGGCGAGGACGTTGGGGTCGGCCCGGATCGCAGCGAGCGCGGTGTCGAGGTCGCGCCGCGCGTCTCGCACCACCACCGCGTACCGCCGGTGGTACGACGGCCCTGACCCGTCGGCCGGGTGCTGGCCGTCCTCGAGCGCGGGGATGGACGGCGGATCGGTGTCCGCGATTTCGTCGATCTCACCGTTGTCCTGGTGCACCGACCGGTCGCGGCGGCTCCAGTCGAGGGCGGCGCGCACGGCCGGGACGTAGCGACCGCGGGGGTGCTGTGGCCCCTCGAGCGACTGGTCGCCGGGCCGGAGAGCGAGGAACCGCTCGGCCAGCTCGACGAACCCGTCGACGTCCTCGACGCCGAGCGTCACCGCGGGGTGGCGGATCAGCCCGAGCGGATCGATCCCGCGGGCCGGCCGGCGCAGCTCCACGCAGACTCCGCCGTCCGTCGTGGCGGCGAACGTGAGGCCGCGGTCGGCGAGGGAGAGGTGGGCGGGACCGGCGATGCGCCACGCCGTGTAGGGCCCGGTGCGTTGCAGCCCGGCCACGTTGGTCCACGGCGTGGACAAGCGCCACGGGCCGAAGCACGCTTCCAGCCCTCGATGGTCGAGCGTCACGTAGCTACGCGTCGGAAGCACGCCGAACGGGCGAGCCCAGCGGGCGAGACCGGGGTCGAAGGCGAAGGCGAAGGACCGGCCCCGAGGGCCGTCAGCCATCGTCGGGTCGACCTGGCACCGGCGTGACCATCGGTGCCGGGCGGGTGCCGGCGGCAACGTGCTGGGCCTCCTCGAGGAGGAACTGGTTCCGCACGTCGATCAGGCGGGGGAGGTAGCGGCCGAGCAGCGCTGCTTCGGCGATGCGGCCGAGCGGGCCGAGGGGAGCCTCGAAAGCGACGCGATCGTGCAACTCGGTGCCGTCGGCGAGTGGGCGGAAGACGTGCTCGTGGTGGAACGTCTTGAAGGGACCGCGCCGCTGTTCGTCGACGAAGCGGTGGGGCCGGTCCCACTCGGAGATCACACTCGTCATCTTCCACGTGACCCCGAAGTGGCGGGCCCGCCACGTGACGAACTCCCCGAGCCCGATGACCCCGCTCGTGACACCACCGACGGCACGCTCCCCGGAGCGTTGGAAGGCGTCGAGGTGGGCGTCGATGCTCAGCGACAGGTCGAACGCGGTCGCGCAGTCGACTGGCAACGAGGTGCACCGCTCGAATCTGACCACGGCGCCGCTCTACCCACCCGCGCCCGGGACCAAGCCGTCTCGGTCTTGGTTTCCGCGCCGGCATCGCCAGTCGGATCGTGGCCATGCAGGTCGCGAACCGCCAGCGAGACGAGCGTTTCGATCCGTTCCTGGCGGGTAGCGGGTGCCCACGCCTTCAGCAGCGAGGGCTGACTCGTCGTCGGGATACGAGAAGGACTCGCCATGGACCAACGGAGTGCGCGCAGCAACAAGAGCTCCGCCGACGCGACCGCTGAGGAAGCGATCGCCCACTACCGGGCAACCGGCGATCGGGCGGTGCGCAACCAGGTCGTCGAGGATCACTGGTGGCTGGCCCGGGTGGTGGCCCGGCAGTTCAAGCGTGACGGTGAGGAGCTCGAGGATCTGGCCCAGGTGGCGATGGTCGGGATCCTCAAGGCCATCGAGCGCTTCGATCCGCGGTTCGGTGCGGCGTTCCGCACCTATGCGTCGGCGACGGCACGCGGTGAGGTGCGCCGCCACTACCGCGATGCCGGTTGGTCGGTCAGTGTGCCGCGGCGGCTGAAGGACCTGCGCTACGAGGTGACGGCGGCGACGGAGGTGCTGCGGGAGCAGTTGCGTCGCGCGCCGACGACAGCTGAGATCGCCGACTACTTGCACCTGCGGCGCGAGGAGGTCGACGAGTGCCTGGCAGCGAGCAGCAACTACCGGGCGTTGTCGATCGATCTGCCCAGCGGAGAGCATCGGAGTGCCGCTGGGTTGCGTGACGATCGTTGGGAGGATCGGCTGATCGGTGAGCTCGATGCCGGCTCCGAGTTGGCGGGGCTGTTCGCCGGGCTGCCCGAGCGGTTGCGGAAGGTGCTGTACCTGCGGTTCGTGGAGGAGCGCAAGCAGGCCGACATCGCCGCCGAGATCGGAGTCAGCCAGGTGCACGTGAGCCGGCTGCTGCAGCAGGCGCTGCGCAGGCTGCGCGAGCTGCGTGACGCCCAGGGGGCGGTGGCCTGACGACGCCGATGTTGGGCCGTCAGGCCGAGACGCCGCGCCGCCCGCCGCGCCTGGCCACGACGGCGCGATAGATCAGCAGCAGGATCACGGCTCCGATGATGGACCCGAAGATCCCCGATACCTGGATCACACCGTCGTCCCGGTCCCTGCCGAAGATCAGGTAGCCGAGGAACCCGCCGGCGAAGCTGCCCAGCACCCCGAGCAGCCACGTCGCGGCGAGGCTCATCGGATCGGGTCCCGGGACGAGCAGGCGGGCCAGGGCGCCGGCGATGAAGCCGACGACGAGCAGGACGACGATGAACCACAGCACGGCGGTTCGGGTACCGCCTGGCGAGCTCCGGCAAACGCTCGGCGTCACGCTCGCCGCCGGGGTCAGCGGCGCACCGGCATCGGCCAGCGGTCGGTCACCGCCGTTGCGGCGACCTCGATGTCGTCGTCGTGGTCGCAGGTCAGCACCCCGACCACGACATCGTCCTGGCCGTACCAGACCGTCACGCCCGACGCCGACGGCTGGACCTGCACCGCGTCGTGACCGTCGCCCCACGCCACGTACTTGAGCGTCATCCCGGCGATGGTCGACCAGAACCCCGGTACTTCACACCACGCCGACCGCTCCCCGGCCATGACCGTGCCGAGCACCTCGCCGTGGCGCTCGGCGTCGCCCCAGTGTTCGACGCGCAGCCGCCGACCGGCCGTCACGTTCCAGGCCAGGGCGATGTCACCGATCGCGTGCACGCCGCCGATCGCCGTGGCCATCGCCCCGTCCACGGGGATCGCTCCGTCGGCGACGAGCCCGAGCGGCTCGCCCAGCTCGACTCGGGGTCGAGCTCCGACGGCCAGCACGACGTGGTCGGCTTCGACGGTCGGTCGATCCGGCAGATCGACCCGTGTCGAACCGTTGCGGTGGTGGATGGCCGAGATCGGCGTGCCCAGCACGAGGTGGACGCCGACGTCGTGGAGCCGGCCGGCGACGAGGTCGCCGACCGCTCTGCCGAGGCGACGCCGCTGGGGACGCTCCTCGTCACTGATCACCGTGACGTCGATCCCGCGCTGGGCGAGGCCGGCAGCCACCTCACAGCCGACGAAGCCGGACCCGACGACGGCGACCGATCCACCGGTACCGACCCGTGCGAGCAGCTGCTCGGCATCGCTCGCCGCTCGCACCGACAGGACCCGCCCGTCGTCAGCGCCGGGGACGGGCAGTGTGCCGGCGCTCGAGCCCGTGGCCAGCACGCAGTGACCCCACCGTGCCGCGCCGTGTGCCGTCGTCGCCGACCGACCGACAACGTCGATCGCCTCCACCCGGCAGTCGAGCTCCACCTCGACGTCGCGCTCGGCGAACCAGCCGGCATCGGCGAGCTGGACGTCCTCGATGCCCTGCTCGCCGAGCAGCAGCTCCTTGCTCAGGGCGGGACGGAAGTAGGGCAACCGATCATCGGCCGACAGCATCACGATGGGGCGGTCACCACCGGCGTCTCGATAGGTGGAGGCGAAGGAGAACGCGCCCGCCCCGCCGCCGACGATGAGGATGGTGTCGCCGGAACCGATCACGAGCGGTTCCCGGCAATGCTCCCTGGCCGATTCGGCATGCGCCGTCCGTCTCCATCGCTCGCCGGCGTCAAACGTTGTCCGTTCTCGTCCGCCGGACCTATCGTGTCGCCGCCTTCAAACCGGAGGGCGCCCAGCAACGTGTCCAACAGCCCGGAGGTTGGTGTTCCATGAGCGTGGACGTCCCCGAGTTCGCCCTCGACGTGGTGGTCGTCGATGACGACGTCGTCATCAGGCCGAACGGAGAGCTCGACGTCTCGACCGCTCATGTACTCGAGGCCTGTGCGCAGAGCGCGATCGAGACCGGGACCGCCGACGTGGTCTTCGATCTGGGCGGTCTGACCTTCCTCGATTCGACCGGGCTCCAGGCGATCGTCGCAGTCCACCGTCGCTTGGCGACGGTCGGCCGCCGGCTCCGGATGCGGGACGCCACTGGCCCGGTCCGCCGGGTGCTGGAGCTCAGCGGCGTGGATGGCCTCATCGCGATCGAGGCCGGGACAGACCCGTCACTGGCCTGAGCCAGCAGCCCCGATCAGTGCGGGTCCGTCCCGGCCTGCGGTCACGTCGAGCCAGACCCACCCCGAACCTGCTGGGCGGCGTCGCTCGTCGCCTCCTTGGCGTGTTGCGCGGCGTGCTTGGCGGCGTCGGCAACCTGATCGCCGCCGGTCGTCGCCGCGTCCTTCACCTGGCTGGCGGCGTCCGTGGCCGCCTCTTTGAGGTGCGCAGCCACGTCCTGTCCAGCAGCCGTCAGCTGTTCCTTCAGCGGCTCGGCCTTGTCGATCACCTTGCTGGCAGCCTGCTCTTCGACCTCCGACGGGGGGAAGGCGGCGGCGACGAGGAAGCCGACGCCGAACGCCACCGCTCCCGCCACCACCGGCTTGCCTTGGGTCTGCGTCATGGCCGCGTCGGGAGCGCCGCGCACGGCGTCGACGGCGGTCCCGGCCGTTCCCGCCACCGCACCGCCGGCATCTGAGGCGGTGCCGAAGATGCGGTCCTTGGCCGATCGCAACCCGTTGGTCATCCGGTTCTTGCGCCGCTCCATCACGCGACCAGGGCTCACGCGGTCGCCGATGGCGTCCAACGTGTCGCCCAGGTCGGCTCGTGTCCCGGCGATCTCATGCCTCAACTCTTCTGCGCTTTGGCCCATGCCACGTCCTCCTTGATGCTTCGTGTGGTCTCTGGCAGGGCGCCGACGGTTGCGAGCCGGCGACGCCCGATCGAGATGGCGATGGCTCCGACGACGAGCCAGAGGAGCCCGACGAGTGCGAAGGCCAGCGAGCTGCCCATCACGTTGTCGAGCAACCAGGCCAGGCCAGCGGAGAGGAAGGTCAGCGCGAGCAGCGCGGCCACGGCCCCAACGCCGAACAGCCCGGCCGCCTTGCCTGCCTTGCCGGCTTCCTCCCTGGCCTCCGTCTTGGCCAGCTCGATCTCCTGGCGGAAGAGCGTCGACAGCTCGGTCGTCATCTCCGAGAACAGCTCGCCCAGCGACGCGTCGGGTCGCTTCGGCTGCGTCGAGAGATCGACCTGGTCGGATGGTGTCGTCACGGCACCGGGACCCGGGACGGGGCGATCGGCGGCTCGACCAGCGATGGAGCCGCAGCGACCAACGGATCGCTCGGGCTCAGCGCGGCCGGCGAGGTGTCGGTGCCCGAGCCGTCGCCGTTGACGGCTCGGGCACCAGACCGCACGAGGCGACCGGCGAGGAAGCCGGCGCCGGCAGCAGCCACCAAGAACAGGCCAGGCCGGCGCTGGGCGAACCTCGAGACATCGGACAACACGCCGTCGATACCGCCCTCGTCGAGACGTGTGGCCAGGCCGGCGACCCGGCCTCGCGCCTCGTCCAGATAGCCGTTGAGCGGACCGGCTTCATCGGGCCGGCCGTCGGTCAGCGCCTGGAGGCGGTCGGACAGCGTGCGCAACGAGCCGGCTGCGTCGGACGACCGGGCGTCGGCCTGTTGGCGCAGCTCGCCCTGGGCTTGGCCCACGAGGCCGGAGGCCTGCTCCTTGACCTCCTGCACGACGGATCGTGCTTGGTCGGCGGCGGTGGAGGCCACCTGCTTGGCGTCGTCGGCGGCCGTCGCAGCAGCGTTCCCGGCAACGTCCTTGATCTGGTCGGCCCGTCCGTTCGCCGGCTCCGACGCCTCAGCGGGCGCCGCGCCGAACGTGCTGAGGTCGGGCTGGATGATCGGATCGACCACTGGTTCTCCGGGGACGGGGATCGGGTCGGTGGTCGGTGTGGGTCGAGGATCCACGCGTGCTCCTTGTGGGGTCGAGTAACGCTCGTCGGTACCCCTGCCCAGTCGGTGCGCATACCACGGCGCCGAAAATCACCTGGCCGGGTGACACCCGGCCCCCCGTCGCCTCGCGTGGCCATCGCCGCGGCCAGGTTGCGGAACGCTCGGAGGCCGCCCGGTAGGCGTGGGCGTTGCGGACAATCGTGGCGCGGTGGAGCTCGGACGGGGCTACGTCTTGGTCCGTCAACTGGTGCCTCCGAACGAAGGTGGCGAAGCCAGTCAGACGCCCCTGTCTTCCAAGGAAGGGTGGCGGACCTCGTCGCTAACCCGAGCGGTGGCTACGCCGCCGGCAGTTGGCTCGGGCAGGCCGCGCCGACGACGCGGCCTGCCGGAGGATCGGCCAGCCGAGCAGGTCGAGCAGCCGCTGGACCGGAGGGCTCGGGTCGACCAGCGAGATCGGCACCGCTCGATCCATGAAGTGGCGCCCGACCCGGCGCAGCACCTCGTGCCCTCCGAGATCGATGAAGACAACGCACGAGAGGTCCAGCGCCACCGCACCGGGGCGCGTCGCGGCGAGCCACAGGAGGTGGTCGTGCAGCAGCGGGGCGGTCAGTCGGTCGAACTCGCCCACCACGGTCACGGCCGCCCGCGTTCCTGCCGGGTCGACCGTCGTCGTCCAGCGCAACGGCAGTGCTGATGACGACGCGATGGTCATCACAACTCCTCGATCCAGCCGACACGAACAGGATGTTGGCCCTCGCTGCCGAGGGGGAATCCACGCTAGGTGGCGCGGTGCCGCCGGGGGCGCCCGGTGAGGGCATTCACCCGTCCGGGGGACACCTGGCGGGCGGCGGGGGCAGCGTTAGCGTGCGGGCGATGTCAGCTCGCCGCAGCCTCTTCGTGATCCCCCTCGCCCTCGGAGGGCTGCTGGCGTGCAGTGGCGACGACGACGGGAGCTCCGGCACTGACGCATCCACGACGTCCGCCGCGGGCTCCGACGAGACGACGGCAGGATCGGCCGCCGACGAGCCCGCCGCGACGGCAGGGGGTGACGACTTCTGCGACCGGATGGAGGCGATCCGCGAGATCCCCGACCCTGACCTCACGGGCAGCTGGGAGTCGGCGCAGGAGCAGATCGCAGCGGCCAAGGATGAGGTGCTGGCGGCGTACGACGAGGCCGCAGCAGCAGCTCCCGAAGACCTGCAAGAGGACCTGCAGACGGTCCGCGACTTCAGCGACGAGGTGTTCGAGGCGATCGCCAACTCGGACTCGCTCGAGGATCTGGGCACGGCGATCGCCGTCCAGCCCCAGGACGTGGTCGACGCGTCGAGCCGCATCGAGGCGTACGTGCAGGAGACCTGCGGCTTCGGCCTCGTCGACTGAGGCGACGCCGCGATCAGACCCGTCGCAGCCGGCGACGGTGACCGGTCAGGGCGAGCGCTCCGGCCATCCCCGCCACGGACACCCCGGTCACCACGGCCGCCACCGGCACCGCCGGCACGTCGGTCGAGGCCACGGCGGCGGCGACCGGTCCGAGCGGACGGGCCACGTCAAGCCGTCCGAGGTCCTGTTCGCCGAACCACCCCTGCACGACCCGCCATGCGTGCGCACCCGGGTCGGCCAGCTCGACGGTGGCGCGGTATCGGCCGACCTCGCCGGCCGGTCGAGCCGGGAACTGGCGTCGGTCGCCGTCGGGCTCCGTGACGATGAGCACGACGTCCTCCACGTCCACCGGCGTCTGCCCGTGTTGGAGGATCGTGAACGAGACCTCGAGGGGCGCACCGGCGACCACCGGCGGCAGCGGGTCGACCACGGTGATCGCCCAGCCGCCGGCGGCCACGGATCCACCCGGGGCAGCCGCTACGAGCGCGGCGGTGATGGTCACGAGCAAGGCGATGCGACGTCCCATGCCCGGTCTGACACCGCCGCCCGTCCGCTGGTTCCCGGCATCGGGCCTCGGTCGCCGCCGACGATCGGCCTCTAGGGTGACCGAGGTGACGATCGCGCCGCGTTCGAACGACCGGCCGCTGCGGATCGGCATCGTCTGCCCCTACAGCCTGACGCTGCCCGGCGGCGTCCAGGCCCAGGTGCTGGGCCTGGCTCGCGAGCTGCGCCGCCAGGGCCACGAGGCCCGCGTGCTCGGACCATGCGACGGACCGCCCCCCGAACCGTTCGTGACGCCGCTCGGCGACAGCCTGCCGACGGCGGCCAACGGATCGATCGCGCCGCTGGCGCCCGATGCCTCGGCTGCGCTGCGCACGATCCGGGCGCTGCGCGACGAGGAGTTCGACGTGGTGCACGTCCACGAGCCGATGGTCCCCGGGCCGCCGATGACGACCGTGACGATGCGCCCTGCCCCGATCGTCGGCACCTTCCATGCGGCCGGCCACTCAGCCAGCTACAAGGTCTTCCGCCCGGTCGTGCTGTGGTTGTTCGGGCGCATCGACCGCAAGGTCGTGGTGTCGAAGGATGCGATGGAGCTGGCGCAGTCGGCGCTCGGCGGCGAGTACGACATCCTGTTCAACGGCGTCGAGGAGGAGGTCATCGGGGCAACCGCGCCGACGCCGACCGACGGCCCGACGATCTTCTTCTGCGGACGCCACGAGGAGCGCAAAGGGCTCGCCGTCCTGCTCGAGGCGTTCCAAGCG
Source organism: uncultured Acidimicrobiia bacterium (assembly GCA_963844175.1). Lineage (GTDB taxonomy): Bacteria > Actinomycetota > Acidimicrobiia > Acidimicrobiales > Ilumatobacteraceae > JALZMG01. Next base: position 20,757 of record CAWJNE010000026.1, on the reverse strand, counting down.
CTGCCCGCCGACACGCGTCTGTGGATCGCCAGTGACGGGCCGGACACGCTGCCCTTGCAAGCGCGCTACGCCCACGACGAGCGGATCGCCTGGCTCGGGCGGATCAGCGACCCGGAGAAGTTCGCCCGGCTGCGCGGGGCAGCGGCGTTCTGCGCCCCGTCGCTGCACGGCGAGTCGTTCGGCGTCGTGCTGATCGAGGCGATGGCCGCCGGCACGCCGGTCGTGGCGAGCGGCCTCGACGGGTACCGCAACGTCGCCACGGACGGCCTCGACGCGCTGCTCGTCCCGCCCGGCGACGTCGCCGCGCTGACGAAGGCGCTGCGGGACGTGCTAACGGACGACGACCTCGCCGGCGCGCTGCGGACGGCCGGCCTGTGCCGGGCCAAGGACTTCTCGATGGCCACCTTGGCCGCCGAGTACGTGCGGATCTACCGCCAGTTGCTCGACGACGCCGATCGGCCTCCCGTACGGCGTCCTCGCTGGAGCAGGAAGCGGCTCCTACACTTCCGCCAATGACGTTCTTTGGCTTCCCCGGCCACACCACCTGCAGCCTGCGCAGAGGAACCCCGTTCAGCGACGTGGTGTGCTGATGTCCTGGGTCCTGATCATCATCGCCGTCCTGGTGGTGGTGCTCGTCATCTACCTCATCGCGGCCTACAACGGCCTGATCCGCCGTCGCAACCAGATCGAGAACGCCTGGTCGCAGATCGACGTGCAGCTGAAACGCCGGTTGGACCTCATCCCCAACCTGGTCGAGACCGTCAAGGCCTACGCGGCGCACGAACGAGACACGCTCGATGCCGTCATCAAGGCCCGCAACTCGGCGATCGCCGCGCCGGACACCCCGCAGGCCCAGGCCCAGGCGGACAGCGCGCTGACGGGGGCGTTGCGCCAGGTGTTCGCCCTCAGCGAGGCGTACCCCGACCTCAAGGCCAACCAGAACTTCCTTGCCCTGCAGGAGGAGTTGACCGCCACCGAGGGCCGGGTCGCTTACTCGCGGCAGTTCTACAACGACAGCGTCCTCGACTACAACAACAAGCTCCAGCAGTTCCCGACGACCTTCTTCGCCCAGCGGTTGAAGTTCGAGCGGCGGGAGTACTTCGAGGCCGACGAGGCCGCCCGCACGGCGCCGACCGTCGAGTTCTGATCCCCGTGCGCACCGTCAGCACCTTCTCGCGACGCGTCCATTTTTCCTCGTCGCGCGTCTCATGTTCGAGCTGATCCGCTCGAACAAGCGGCGCTCGGTGCTGCTCGTCGCCGCCTTCGTCCTGATCGCCGTCCTCATCGGTGCGGCGGCCGGGTACCTCATCGGGTTCGGGTGGATCGGGATCGCCATCGCCCTCGTCGTCTCTGGGACGCTGGCCTTCGCCTCGTACTGGAAGGCAGACCGCATCGCCCTCGCCGTCAGCCGGGCCCACCCGGCTGATCCGGAGCAGTACCCGCGCCTGCACAACCTCGTCGACGGGCTGTGCATCGCCGGCGGGCTGCCCAAGCCCGGCGTGTACGTCATCGACGACCCTGCTCCGAACGTGTTCGCCACCGGGCGCAACCCGCGCCACGCCGCGATCGCCGTGACCAGCGGGCTGCTCGAGAAGCTCAACCGCGTCGAGCTCGAGGGTGTGATCGCCCACGAGCTGTCGCACATCCGCAACTACGACATCCTCGTGTCGACGCTGGCGGTCACGTTGGTCGGCGCGGTGGCCCTGATCACCGACATCACGATCCGCATGATGTGGTGGAACGGCGGGCGTGAGCGGCGTGACGGCGACCATGGCGACAGCGGGAACCCGCTGGCCATCGTCGGGTTCGTGCTGCTGATCGTGGCGCCGATCATCGCTCGGGCGATGCAGGCGACCATCTCCCGTCGGCGCGAGACCCTCGCTGACGTCAGCGCGTGCCAGCTCACGAGGTATCCACCCGGGCTGATCTCTGCTCTGGAAAAGTTGCGTGACGACACCACGGTGACCCACTCCGCGTCAACGGCGACCGCTCACCTGTGGATCGAGCAGCCGATGAGCGGAGTGGGCGATCACGGGCGGCTCGGCTCGATCCACAAGCTCTTCGACACCCACCCCCCATTGGAAGAACGCATCAGCCTGCTGAGAGAACTGTGATGAACCCACGATCCATACGACGCCGCACCGCACTCGTGCTGGCCGGCGCCGCCCTGGTCGCCGCCTGCGCCGGCGGCAGCGAAGCAGCCGACGACACCTCCGCACCGGTGGCCACGGTCGCCGCGCCGACGAGTCCTTCCGACACCACGTCCGGGGCCGAGATATCGGTCGAAACCGAACCGTCGGCCGAGACGAACGAAGGGGCGGACACGACGGAGGACACGGAGACGACCGCCGAGGAGGCCACAACGACCGTCGCCACGACGACGACGCTCCCGCCGACCACCACGGTCGCGCCCGAGCCGGCGCGGATGCCGCTGACCGGTGTCCCACTGGCTTACGGCCAGACGCCGCCCGACCGCCCGGCGATGGTGGTCAAGGTCGACAACGCCCCGCCGGCGCGCCCACAGAGCGGGTTCAACTCCGCCGACATCGTGTTCGAGGAGATCGTCAACGACAGCCTCACGCGGTTCGCGTTGGTGTTCCACAGCCAGGGGAGCGCCTCCGACGTCGGGCCGATCCGGTCCGGCCGGCTGCAGGACGTCGATCTGTTCGCCTCGTACGCCGCGCCGACGTTCGTGTGGAGCGGCGGGAACCCGACCGTCGAGAACGCCATCGCCAACAGCGGCTTCCTCGACCTCAAGTTCGGTTCGAACGGGATGTACCTCAACCGCAGCCGCCCGTCGCCGCACCAAGTGTTCGGCAACCTCGAGACGCTGTGGACCAACACCCAGCCGTGGCAGGGCCGCCCGGGGCAGCAGTTCGCCTACCGGACCGACGGGGAGGTGCCGCACGGCCAGCCGGCGCAGGGCGTCGACGTCGTGCTCGACTCGGTCGACGTGCGATGGCTGTGGGATGCGGGATCAGGCACGTACCGGCGGGAGATGGACGGTCAACCGCACAACGACGCCAGCACCGGTCAGATCCTCACGAACAACGTCGTCGTGCTGGTGATGAACTACGTGCAGGGCGTTTCGGACAGTCCGGACGCCCAGAGCATCGGCTACGGCGAGGCGTTCGTGTTCTCGGGTGGCACCGTCGTGCACGGCACGTGGGTCCGTCCCGACCGGTTGGCGCCATTCACGCTCACCGCCGACGACGGCACCCCGATCGAACTGACCCCCGGACGCACCTTCGTCGAGCTCCCCCGCCCCGGCACCACCACCCCCATCTTCTGACCACCGGCGCGAGCTGCCCGGCAGGGAGCAGGTGGCGGGAGCACCTGCTCGGGGCGGTGGACCGTCGGTACGATTGAGGACCATGAGTGCTGAGCCGCGCGCCACTGGCACGTTCCCGGTCAAACGGGGCCTGGCCGAGATGCTGAAGGGCGGCGTGATCATGGACGTCGTCACGCCCGAGCACGCCCGCATCGCCGAGGACGCCGGCGCCTGCGCCGTGATGGCACTCGAGCGCGTCCCGGCGGACATCCGCCGCGACGGCGGTGTGGCCCGGATGAGCGACCCGCAGATGGTCGAGGGCATCGAGGCCGCCGTGTCGATCCCGGTGATGGCCAAGGCCCGCATCGGCCACTTCGTGGAGGCCCAGATCCTGCAGGCCCTCGGCGTCGACTTCGTCGACGAGAGCGAGGTCCTCACCCCGGCCGACGAGGCCCACCACATCGACAAGTTCGCCTTCGAGGTGCCGTTCGTGTGCGGCGCCACCAACCTCGGCGAGGCCCTGCGCAGGATCTCCGAGGGCGCGGCGATGATCCGCTCCAAGGGCGAGGCCGGCACGGGCAACATCGTCGAGGCCGTGCGCCACCTGCGCTCGATCGTCGGCGACATCCGCAAGCTCGGCCAGGCCGACCCGGCCGAGCTGTTCGAGTGGGCCAAGCGCCTCCAGGCACCGCTGCCGCTCGTGCAGGAGGTCGCCGAGGCGGGTTGGCTGCCCGTCCCGCTGTTCTGCGCCGGCGGCATCGCCACACCGGCCGACGCCGCGCTGGCCATGCAGCTCGGAGCGGAGGCCGTCTTCGTCGGGTCGGGGATCTTCAAGAGCGACGACCCGTCACCGCGCGCCAAAGCGATCGTCGAGGCGACGACCCACTTCCGCGACGCCGACATCCTGGCCAAGGTCAGCCGTGGCCTGGGCACGCCCATGACGGGCATCGGGATGGACGAGGTCGAGCAGCGCTACGCCGATCGGGGCTGGTGATCACCACCGTGTGCGGCGGGGAGCCTCCAGGTGGTCGTGGCGCCGCGCCCGACGCCGATGTCGGACGCGTCGTTCAGACCTGAAGGCCCGGTTCCGCAGGCCGGAGGCGTCAGCCGTTCACGGCGGCCGCACGAGAATCGGCGTGCTGGCGTTGCAGGGCGCGTTCCGCGCCCACGCCGCCGAGCTCGCTGAGCTCGGTGTCGAAGCACACGAGGTGCGGACGCGCCACGACCTCGCCGGGGTCGACGCGCTGGTGATGCCTGGCGGCGAGAGCACCACGATGTCCAACCTGCTCTCATCGAGCGGGCTGTTCGACGACCTGAAGGCCCGTCTGTCCGACGGCATGCCCGTACTGGGCACGTGCGCCGGCCTGATCCTCCTCGCCGCCGACGTCCTCGACGGCCGCCCCGACCAGCGCAGCTTCGGCGCGCTCGACGTCACCGTCCGGCGCAACGGCTACGGCCGCCAGCTCGACAGCTTCGAGACCGAGCTGCACGTCGACGGCTTCGACGAGCCCTTCCACGGCGTGTTCATCCGAGCCCCGCGTGTCGAGTCGGTCGGTCCGGCCGTCGCAGTGCTCGCCGAACACCACGGCGATCCCGTGCTCGTGCGCCAGGGCCCGGTGCTCGCTGCTTCCTTCCACCCCGAGCTGGCCGGTGACAGCCGGTTGCATCGGTCCTTCCTGGACCTCGTCAAGGAGCGTTGAATGTCCGGTCACTCCAAATGGGCCACGATCAAGCACAAGAAGGGCGCCGTCGACAAGGCGCGCGGCAAGCTGTTCAACAAGCTCGCTCGCCAGCTCGAGGTAGCGGCGCGGGCTGGTGGCGGCGATCCCGACATCAACCCGACGCTGCGCACGGCGGTGCAGAAGGCCAAGGGCGCGCAGATGACCAACGACGCCATCGACCGGGCGATCAAGCGCGGCACCGGCGAGGGCGACGCCAGGACCTACGAGGCGATCCTCTACGAGGCGTACGCACCCGGCGGGGTAGCGATGCTGATCGACGTGCTGACCGACAACCGCAACCGGACCGGCGCCGAAGTGCGGGGGGTGTTCACGAGGAACGGCGGCTCGCTGGCCGAGCCGGGATCGGTCAGCTGGCAGTTCGCCCGGCGCGGCGTGATCATGGTCGGCGGCGCGGTGGACGAGGACGAGCTGATGCTCGTCGCCCTCGACGCCGGCGCCGACGACATCGCCGACGACGGCGGCACCTGGCGGGTCACGACCGAGGCGTCGCAGGTCGAGGCGGTGCGCGTCGCGCTCGAGGCGGCCGGGTTCGTCATCGAGTCGTCCGACACGCCGATGGTCTCGGACAACCTGGTCCCGATCGAATCGGTCGAGGAGGCCAAGCGCGTGCTTCGGGTCGTCGAGGCGTTGGAGGACAACGATGACGTGCAGGACGTCTACGCCAACTTCGACATCGCCGATGCCGTGATGACAGAAGTGGTGTCGATGGTCTAGCTCGCAGCGAGCTAGGCCGCCGCACGGCGGATGACCGTCGAGGCTCGGCGGTCATCCACCTGATCCTCGAGCCGGCGATGCCCTCCTATCCTCGCGGGCGATGGATCGGCACGACCCTTCAGCAGCGCTCCCGGAGGCCGTGGTGGGCGACGTCTCGGCAGCCACATGAGTGTCGGGGTGGGCGATCGCGCCCCGGAGTTCACGTTGCCGGGCACCGGCGACCGGGAGTACTCGCTGGCCGACTACGCCGGGGCGCCGGTCGTGCTCGTCTTCTACCCGGGCGACGACACACCCGTCTGCACGAAGCAGCTGAACACCTATAACAACGGCCTCGAGCAGTTCGCCGAGCTCGGCGCCCAGGTCCTGGCCATCTCGGCCCAGGACGTCGCCAGCCACGAGCGGTTCTCGGACAAGCACGGCTTCTCGTTTCCCCTGCTCGCCGATACGGACAAGGCCGTGGCTGGGGCGTACGGGACGCTCGGGCCGATCGGCTTCCCGCGGCGCAGCGTGTTCATCGTCGACGGCGACGGCGTGATCCGTTACGCCCACCGTGCCATCGCCGGGCTCACCTACCGACCGGTCAGCGAGCTGGTCGGCGTCCTGTCGCGCTTGCCGGCCCGTTGACCGGCGCGCCCGCGATCATGGGCGGCGCGTGATCGAGAAGGTGCAGGAGCGAGACGCCGGGGCGTCGGCGTCGGCTGACGCACCACAAGTGTCGTCGGCGCTGCCCGTGATCAGACCGCTGCTGCTCGTCGGCGCCGGTCTGCTCGTCGCCGTCGTCCGCTGGTGGACGTCGCACCGCCGTGCCCTGTTCCATATCACGCCGGACGAGCCGGGCCAGCTGGCGATCGCCCGGTTCGTCGGCGGGATGGCGCGCTGGAACATGTTCGACCGCAGCACGTGGCGCCCGGGCTACGGCACGTTGATCGCTCCGCTGCACTGGTTCACGGACGACCCGGTGGTGGCGTTCCAACTGGCGCTCGTCGTCAACGCCGTGCTGGGTGGGGTGGCGTGCGTGCTGCTGTGTCTGCTGGCCCGCCGGTTGACGTCGCTGTCGGGCCCCGGGTGCGTCCTGGCCGGGCTGGTGGTCGCGCTGACCCCGGCCCTGCTGTTCTCGACGAACTGGACGTGGTCGGAGTCGCTCGTCGTCGCCACCTGCCTCGCCACGCTGCTCGCCGCCCTGCGCTGCTACGACAGGCCGACGCTCGGGCGGGGAATCGCCGTCGTGCTCCTCGCCGCCGCCGGGTTCGCCGCCCACAGCCGGTTGCTCCCGCTGGCTGCGCTGGCTGCCGTGCTCGTCGGTGTCGTCGTCCTGCAGCGACGATTGCGCGTCGCGACGGGTGTGCTGGTGGTCGCCGCCGGCGCGGTGGCGCTCTGGGGGGTGGCCCGCTACTCGTCGTGGCTGGTCGACCGGATCTGGGAGACCCCGACGACCACCAACACCGCCGACGGCGTGGTCGACCGGCTGACGTCGCCGGGTCCGATCGCCGTGTCGCTCGCCGGTCAGGTCTGGTACCAGCTGGTGGCGACGGCGGGGCTGGCGGGCGTCGGGGCGATCGTGCTCGGCGCGGCCGCGCTGGGACGGCGGCGCACAACTCTCCCCGCCCACCCCTCGGCGGCGACGGCGCGCATCGTGATGGTCGGCTGCGGGGCGCTGATCGCCCTCGCCGTCGTGTTCATGTCCGACCGCCTGCGTCCGGACCAGATCGTGTACGGGCGCTACAACGACGCCGTCGTCGGCCCCCTCGTCGTCGTCGGCATGGGGGCGCTCGTGACGGCCTCGCGCCGCCTGGTCATCTGTTCGGTCGGCGCCGTCCTCGCCGTGCTGGCGATCACCGCGGTGGTGCTGGAAGCGGCGCGTGGCGATGCCCTCGCGGAGCCCGGCATCGTGCGGGCGATGGTGCTCGGCCTCGCCGCGTTCACGGGGTTGGGCGCCATCGACGTCTCGGCGATCAGCATCGGTGCGGCACTGGTGATCGGCGCGGTGGCCGCGGCCGCGCTCGTCGGGCGCCGGGCGTGGCGATGGTGGCCGGTCGTCGCCGTGCTGGTGCCCGTGCTCGCCGTCGGCTACGTGCGGACCGGCGACGTCGTCGACGTGACCCGCAACAGCTGGGCGATCAACGAGGCCAGCATCGAACGGCTGCGGGGTGTTCTCCCGAGCGGTGAGGCGGTGCGCTTCCGGGTCGTCCCCGACTCCCAGGACCCGACGGCCCGCTGGGGCGATCAGCGGCTGCGGACGATGGTCTACCAGTACTACCTGCCGACCAATGCCATGACCGAGGACGGTGCCGACGTGACGCCGGGGTACGTGTTCGCGCCGATCGGTGACCCGGACCTGACGGCCGCAGGTGCCGAGGTGCGTTGGCGCGACCCGCGCTTCCCGATCGGTCTCTGGCTCGTCCCGTCGTGATCGACGCGTTTGTTCACCGATGTCCGCCGGGCCGATCGTGGGTGCGCGAACGCGGTGGTCGGATCCGCGACAGGATCGATCGTCGGCGCTAGGTTGCGAACTCGTGTTCGCAGCGCGAGTGCTCGGCATCGACCCCGGCCTGACGCGCTGCGGCTACGCCGTCGTCGACGGTGGCGGGGCCAACCGCGCCACCGCGGTGGCGATCGGCGTGATCCGCACCCCGCCCCAGGACGCGTTGCCCCAGCGGCTGGCCGCCCTCCGGCAGGAGCTGGCCGACCTGATCGCCGAGCACCAGCCGGACGCCGTTGCGGTGGAGCACGTCTTCTTCCAGGTCAACGTGCGCACGGCGATGAGCGTCGGGCAGGCCAGTGGGTTGGCGCTCGCCGAGGCCGCGGCAGCCGGGTGCGACGTCGCCCAGTACACGCCCAACCAGGTCAAGGACGCCGTCGCCGGCTGGGGGGCGGCCCCGAAGGAGCAGGTGCAGCGGATGGTCCAGGCCCGCCTGCGCCTGGCCGCCCCACCCCGACCGGCCGACGCCGCCGATGCCTGCGCGCTGGCGCTCTGCCACCTGGCGATGGCTCCGATGCGGGCCCGGATCGCCGCGGTGACGACGTGATCGGCTCGCTGCGCGGCGAGGTGCTCGAGCGCGGGCTCGACGGGACCGTCCTGGTGGAGGCCGGCGGCGTCGGCTACCTCGTGTCGGTCACGCCACGCACGCTGGCCGAGCTGGAGCCGACGGCGACCGTCTTCCTGCACATCCACCACCACATCCGCGAGAGCGACCAGACGCTGTACGGCTTCGCCAGCCGCGACGAGCGGGAGACGTTCCAGACGCTGATCGGCACCCACGGCGTCGGCCCCGCGGTGGCGATGGCGATCCTCGCCACCCACCCGCCGCGGGCGCTGTTCGACATCGTGGCCGCCGCCGACGTCGGCGCCCTGACCCTCGTCCCGGGCATCGGCAAGAAGACGGCCGAGCGGCTGCTCGTCGAGCTGAAGAGCCGACTGTCGGTGCCCATGCTGGACCCGGTCGGGAGCGGCGGCGGCTCCGCCGTCGGCGACGTGCGCGAGGCCCTCAACGGGTTGGGCTACGGCCCGGACGAGGTGCGCGACGCCCTGCGTGAGCTGCCGACTGACCGAGACGCCGCCACGTTGCTGCGCGACGCCCTCAAGCTGCTCGGGGCCCGCCGTGCGGGATGAGTTCCTGGAGCCGACGGTCGCCGGCGAGCACGAGGACGTCGTCGAGGCCGGCCTGCGACCCCGCCTGCTCGCCGACTTCGTCGGGCAGCGTGAGCTGAAGGAGCACCTGGGGATCGTCATCGAGGCGGCCAGGCGACGCGGCCAGTCCGTCGACCACCTGTTGTTCGCCGGTCCGCCCGGGCTGGGCAAGACGACATTGGCCGGCATCGCCGCCGCCGAGATGGGGGTCACGCTGCACGTCACGTCCGGCCCGGCGCTCGAACGGGCCGGCGATCTGGCGGCCATCCTGACCAAGCTCGAGGAGCGCGACGTGCTCTTCATCGACGAGATCCACCGGCTGTCCCGGGCCGTCGAGGAGATCCTGTACCCGGCGATGGAGGACTTCCAGCTCGACATCGTGGTCGGCAAGGGGCCCGCGGCGTCGAGCATCCGCCTGACCTTGCCCCCGTTCACGCTGGTCGGCGCGACCACCCGCACGGGGATGATCACCGGGCCCCTGCGTGACCGGTTCGGGCTGGTCGCTCGGCTCGACTTCTACGACACGGCCGAGCTGGAGGCGATCGTGCGGCGGGCGGCGGGGATCCTGTCCGTGACCATCGACGAGCCGGCGGCCTGGGAGATCGCCCGCCGCTCCCGGGGGACGCCACGCATCGCCAACCGCCTGTTGCGCCGGGTTCGCGACTTCGCCGAGGTGCGCGGCGACGGGACGATCGACGCCACCACCGCCCGCACCGGGCTGAGCGTGTTCGGCGTCGACGACCTCGGGCTGGACAAGGTCGACCGGTCGATCCTGGGCGCGCTGTGCCAGCAGTTCCGTGGTGGCCCGGTCGGGCTGTCGACGCTGGCCATCGCCGTTGGCGAGCAGGCCGAGACGGTCGAGGACGTCTACGAGCCGTTCCTCATCCAGCGCGGCCTGCTGGCCCGCACGTCACGCGGGCGGGTGGCGATGCCCGCCGCCTACGAGCACCTCGGCCTCGTGCCGCTCGGCGACCGCCCTGCCACCGGACACCCCGGCCTCTTCGACTGACGCCCCCCATCCGAGGGTTTCGTGCATCGGAGGGTTTGTCGCGGGGCCTCCCCTCAGGTGACCCTCGGATGCAGCAAACCCTCGGATGGTCAGGGCGTGGGGAGGTGGGCGGTGAGGAAGGCGATCGTCTTGGACCACGCTGCGGCGGAAGCCGACTCGTCGTAGAAGACGGCCGCCTCGTGGTTGTCGAAGGCATGGCCGGCCTCCTCCACGTTGAGCACCAGACCCGGTCGCTCGCCGATCGCCGCCGCCACGGCCTCGACGCCCTCGAACGGGATGTAGGCGTCCGTGCGCCCGAAGTGGAACAGCACCGGGCACTCGACGTGATCGAGCAACTCGACCATGCCCGGCACCCCCGACCCGTAGTAGCTCACGCACACCGACGGCGCGTCGGCTGCGGCGACACCGAAGGCGATCGTGCCACCGAGACAGAAGCCCATGACCCCCGGACGACCGTCGACCTCGGGGAGCGCCGCCAGGTGCTCGACCGCCGCCACGCAGTCGACGACTGCCTGCTCGGGGTCGAGCTTGGCGACCTGGGCCATCGACGACGAGAGCCCGTCCTCGTCGTGGTCGGCCGCCCACCCGGGTGCGAAGCGCCAGAACACGTCCGGCGCTCCGACCACGTATCCGGCGTCGGCCAGCCGCTCGGCCACCTTCCCGATGTACGCGCCGACGCCGAAGATCTCCTGGATCAGCAGCAGGCCGGGGCCACGCCCGCCCGCCGGCAGCCAGACCTCCATGGTCATGCCGGCGTCGTCGATGCTCACGGTCTCCGTGCGATCACTCATGCATCGGATCGTCGCACAGGTCGTCCATAACCTCGGCCTCCGTGCGCCTGGAAGATCTCGACTACGACTTGCCGCCCGAGCGCATCGCCCAGCAACCGATCGAGCCACGCGACGCCGCCCGGCTGCTCGTCGATCGCGGTGCCGCACCGCCCGCCCACCTCCATGTCCGCGACCTGCCGTCGCTGCTGCGACCCGGTGACCTGCTCGTCGTCAACGAGACCCGGGTGCTCCCGGCCCGGCTGCGGCTGCGGCGGGCCAGCGGCGGGCGTGTCGAGGTGCTGCTGCTCGAGCCGGTCGATGGCGACACCTGGGAGGCACTCGTGCGCCCCGGCGGCCGGTTGCGCACCGGCGAGCAACTCGTCGACGACGCCGGGGCAGCCGTGGTCGAGCTGCTCGGGCGGGCACCGGCCGGGGACACGTTCCGCGTCCGCCTGCACGACCCCGACGGCCTCGCCACCATCGGCGAGATTCCCCTCCCGCCCTACCTGCACGAGCCACTGGCCGATCCCGAGCGCTACCAGACCGTCTACGCCCGTGTCCCCGGTTCGGCCGCGGCGCCGACCGCCGGATTGCACCTGACCGCCGAGCTGCTGCGCCGCGTCGCCGAGCGGGGCGTCACCGTCGCCACCGTCGAGCTGGCCGTCGGCCTGGACACGTTCCAGCCCGTCACCGCGGCCGACCCGCTGACCCACCGCATGCACAGCGAGCGCTACCGGGTGCCGCCCGACCTCCTCGAGCGCTGCGCTACGGCATCGCGGGTGGTCGCCGTCGGGACGACGACGGTGCGGGCGCTGGAGTCGGCCGCCGCCACCGGCGTCATCGCCGGGCGCACGGAGCTGTACCTCCACCCCGGCGTGCCGATCCAGGTCGTCGACGTGGTGCTGACCAACTTCCACCTGCCGCGCACCACGCTGCTGCTGATGGTCGAGGCGCTGATCGGCCCGCGCTGGCGTGACCTCTACGCCACGGCGCTGGCCGAGGGCTACCGCTTCCTCTCGTTCGGCGACGCCATGCTCCTCGACCGGCAGGCGTAGGCAGGACCCTCAGAGCGAGTCGGCGAACCCCTTGATGTCGCGGATGGTGGCCTGGTACACGTCGGGCATCTCGGCGGCGAAGATCACGTCGCCGGCGTGGCACGTGCCGTTGACCGTCCGCGACACCACCGAGACCCCGGCGTCGAGCAGCTTGCGGGCGTAGGCCAACCCCTCGTCGCGCAGCGGGTCCAGCTGGTTGACCGAGATGACGTGCGGGGGCAGGCCTTCGAGGTCCTCCGGTGCGGCGCGCAGCGGCCAGGCCAGCGGGTCGGCGGCGTGCGCTCCGGTCGGGTCGTAGACCTTGGCCAGCGCGCCCATCATCGAGACCTCCAGGAAGTAGCCGTCGTTCTCGAACAGCGACGCCAGCTCCGGGACCGGCGCAGCCCACGCGTTGGAGATGTACGGGCACATCGCGTAGGCGCCGTCGATCTCGTCGAGCAACCCGTCACGCTTGGCCCGCAGCACCGTGGCCAGGGTCAGGTTCCCACCGCCCGACTCGCCGGACACGATCAGCGTGGCGATCCCCAGGTCGGTCTTGTGCTCGATCGCCCAGCGCAGCCCCGCCGCGCAGTCGTTGAGCCCAGCCGGGTACGGGTGCGGGCCGTGCTTGCCGCCGCCGTTGCGGAACTCGACCCCGATGACCACCATGCCCGAGGCGGCCAGCTCGTCGCGCCATCTGACGTAGGCCGCGCCGGCCGCTTCGAGCAGGACCATCCCGCCCCCGTGGAGGTGCAGGACGCCGGGTCGAGGCACGACGTCACCTGCCGGCCGGTGCACGTACAGCGTGACGTCGTTGCCGTCGAGGCCACGGATCACCTCGACGGACCGTTCGACGCCGTCGATCTCGGGGAGCCCGGCGACGACGGCGCCGAACAGCGCCTCGAAGCCCTCCTCGGCCGCGGTGACGTACTCGAGGAGCTCCTCGAGCGAGGAGCTGGCGTCGACGCCGGCGGCGGCCGGTGGATCGGCGAGCCCGAACGTCTCCATCGCGGCGATCATCCGCGGGTCGGCGCGCGGATCGTCGCGCAGCGTCATCGCCGGCGAACCGAGCCGCCCGGGAAGCATCGGTGAACTCGTCGTGGCCATCTCGAACCCCCTGGTGGTCGGCGCAACCAGCCGACCGTACCGCGCCTCGCCGCTAGCGTCGCCGGCTTGCATCCGGTCAGCGTCGACGTCGTGGCCAGCGCTGGCGCCGCTCGGGCCGGGGTGGCAGTGACGGCCCGGGGCACCTACCGCACGCCGTGCTTCATGCCCGTCGGGACCCGCGGCGCCGTCAAGTACCTGAGCGCCGACGACTACGCCGCCCTCGGCATCGAGATCGTCCTCGCCAACACGTACCACCTGATGCTGCGTCCTGGCGCCGAGCGCATCGCCCGGTTCGGCGGCATCGGACCGTTCTCCGGTTGGGACGGCCTCACGCTGACCGACTCCGGCGGCTTCCAGGTGTTCTCCCTCGAGCCGAAGGTCGACGACGACGGTGCGACGTTCCGCAGCGTGTACGACGGCTCGTCGCACCGGCTGACCCCGGAGTCGGCGGTCGCCACGCAGGAGCTGCTCGGCGCCGACATCCAGATGGTCCTCGACGTCTGCCCGCCCCTGCCGAGCCCTCCCGACGTCGTGGAGCTGGCCGCCCGGCGCACCGAAGAATGGGCGATCCGCGCCCGCCGCACGCACCGCCGTGACGACCAGTCGCTGTTCGGCATCGTCCAGGGCGGGACGTCCGCAGCGCTGCGGGCGAGGAGCGCAGCCGCGTGCGCCGCACAAGACTTCGACGGTTACGGCATCGGTGGGCTCTCGGTCGGCGAGACGCGCGAGGAGATGCTCCCGGCGCTCGCCGCGGCGATCACCGAGCTGCCGGCCGATCGTCCTCGCTACCTGATGGGAGTTGGTGACCCGGCCTCGATCGTCGAGGCCGTCGCCCTGGGTGTCGACCAGTTCGACTGCGTCCTGCCGACACGGCTCGGTCGGCACGGCACGGCCTTGACCAGCGCCGGTCGCGTGCAGCTGCGGGCGGCCCGCTACGCCGACGAGGACGGGCCGGTGGATCCGGCGTGTGCGTGCCCGGTCTGCCACCGGCACACGCGCGGCTACCTGCGCCACCTGTTCGCCACGGGAGAGCCGACGGCGTCACGTCTGCTGACCGTGCACAACGTGTCCTGGGTGTTGGCGCTGATGGGCGCCATCAGGGCGGCGATCGCCGACGGATCCTTCGAGCGCCTGCGCGGCGAGGTGCTGTCCGTCTGGCAAGCGGGCTGAGTAGGCTCGTCGGCTGCCCAGGTGCCGCCCGGCACCGAAAGAGAGCTCACCGACCCCATGCACCTCAACCTCTTGGCCTCCGGCGGCGGCGGCAGCATCGCCTCGCTCGGCCTTCTGCTGCTGATCCCGGTGGCGATGTACTTCCTGATGATCCGCCCGCAGCGGCGGCGGATGCGTGAGCAGACGGCCATGCAGTCCGAGTTGGAGGTGGGCGACGAGGTGATCACCACCAGCGGCGTCTACGGCTTCATCACTGGCTTCGACGAGGATCGGATCTGGTTGGAGATCGACGACGACGTGCAGGTGCGCATCAGTCGCGCCGCCGTCCAGGGCAAGGTCGACACGAGCGGGTTCAGCAGTGAACCGAAGCCGCCCGCATCCGGCAAGTCGCTGGCGCCCGCCGACACCACCACCGACACGACCACGACCGACACGACCTCGACGGACACGCCCGCCCGCGACACCGCCGAATGATCCGTCGGCGGCTGTGGGCGTCGCTGATCGCCTGCGTCGGGGTGCCGGTCATCGTCCTCGCCGCCAACCTGATCGTCGGCAACTCGCCGGTGCTCGGCCTCGACCTGCAGGGCGGTCTGTCCGTCGTCCTGGCGCCGTCCGAGGGGGCCAGCGACGACGACCTGATCGTCATCCGTGACCTGGTCCGGACCGAGCTGGAGAACCGCGGCATCGCCGAGCCCGACGTGCGCGTGGAAGGCCAGAACATCGTCGTCGACCTCCCGGGCGTGCGCGACCAGCGCGAGGCGCTGGACGCCGCCGACGTCGCCGGCATCGTCACGCTGCGCCCTGTGATCCAGTGCGTCGGCCCCCAGGACCCCTCGGCGACCTCGACCACCGTGCCCGGCGACACGACGACCACCGTGGCTGGCGCCACCACCACGTCCGCCGCAGGATCCTCCACCACGGACCCGCCGTCGTCGCCGACCACGTCGGCGAGCTCACCGACCACGGCCGGCGACACGACGTTGCCGGCCGGGCTGCGTTCGCCGGCCGCCGCCGCGCCCACGACCACCTCGCCACCGTCGGCGTCCTCGAGCGGGACAGGCCCGACCACCTCCGAAGCGACCACCGGGACCACCGACGTCGGCGGCTCGACGACCACCACGCCGCCGGACGGCTCGACCACGACGACGGAGCCGGGCGCTTCGTCGACCAGCGTTCCGACCGCGGAGACCCAGACCGAGCTGCTGCCCACCCTCGACGGCGGGACCTGCCTCGTCGGCCCGCCGGGTGGCACCGGTGAGCTCTTCGCCCGCGACAGCGCCGGCGTCGAGCTCGACCCGCAGCAGGGCTGGACCGTCAACGTCGGGCTGAGCGGCAGCGGTGAGAGTGCGTGGAACGCCCTGGCCGCGCAGTGCTTCAACGGGTTGGGGTCGTGCCCCAGCACCCAGCTGGCGATCGTCCTCGACGGCACGATCCAGTCCAGCCCGCAGGTCAACGCCCCATCCTTCTCGGGCTCCGTGTCGATCACCGGCAGCTTCGGCGAGGACGAGGCGCGGTCCTTGGCGCGTGTGCTCAACCGAGGCGCCTTCCCGGTCGATGTCGAGGTGCGCCGGGTCGAGACGGTGTCGCCGACGCTCGGCGAGGACTCGCTGCGGGCATCGGTGTTCGCCGGCCTCGTCGGCGTGGTGCTCCTGCTCGGCGTGCTGTTCGTCTTCTACCGCTGGCTGACGCCGCTCATCGCCTTGGGGCTGGTGGTGTGGGCGATGCTCATCTACAGCGTCGCGGCGATCATCTCGCAGACCACCAACTACGCGCTCACGCTGGCCGGCGTGACGGGCATCGTGGTGTCGATCGGCATCACCGTCGACAGCTACGTCATCTACTTCGAACGGCTCAAGGATGAGGTGGTGCACGGCCGGACGCTGCGCAACTCGGCGGCTCGTGGGTTCAAGGCCACCTGGCGCACGATCCTGGCCGCCAACCTGGTCGCCTTCATCGCCGCCGCCGTGTTGTTCGTGCTCAGCGTGGGCTCCGTGCGAGGGTTCGCCCTCTACCTCGGCGTCACGACGATCTGTGACGTCCTGGTCCTCTATTTCTTCACCCGCCCGGCCGTGATCCTGCTGGCCGAGTCCGGCCGCCTCGATCGCCGGGACGTGTTCGGGCTCGGGCTGGTCAAGGCCGGCCGTACGCTCGGCGGCACACCGCCGCTCGCGCCGAGTGAACGGCCCGGCGATGTCCGCTGACGTCGGCGCGGTAGCGCCGTCCGGCCGGCTCGTCGGCGACACGCCGTGGCGGCGGCTGATCCTCGGCCAGACGGCGATCGACTTCTGGGGGCGGCGGCGGATCTGGATGGCGATCTCGCTCGTGCTGCTGGCGATCACCGGCTTGTCACTCGGGTTCCGTCAACTGGTGCTCGGGATCGACTTCGCCGGCGGCGTGGCGTGGGACGTGCCGGCGGCGCAGATGACCATCGAGGAGGCAGAGGCGATCCTCGAGGAGAATGGCCTCAGCGCGTCCTCGGCGAAGATCCAAGAGCGGGCGTCGGACAGCGGCGACATCATCAAGGTGCAGGTCGAGGACCAGCCGGCCGAGGTGCGGACGCAGGTCCAGGAGGCGTTCGCCGCGGCAGCTGGGGTCGGCATCGACGAGGTCAGTGTCGAGTCGGTCAGCGCCAGCTGGGGTGAGGAGATCACCCGCAAGGCGGTCGTCGCGCTCGTCGTGTTCCTGGCCCTCATCGCCCTGTACATCTCGTTGCGCTTCGAGTGGCGCATGGCGTTGACGGCGATCCTGGCCATGATCCACGACGTCCTGCTGAGCATCGGGATCTACTCAGTGTTCGGCTTCGAGGTCACGCCGGCCACCGTCGTCGCCTTCCTCACGGTGCTCGGCTACTCGCTGTACGACAGCATCGTGGTGTTCGATCGGATCCGGGAGAACCAGCGGCGCATGGCGTCGTCCGGCTTCACCGCCGGCGACCTGGTCAACGTGTCGACGAACCAGGTGCTGCTGCGCTCGATCAACACCACCGTCGCCGCTGCGCTGCCCGTGCTGTCGCTGCTCGTCGTCGGTGCGTGGCTGTTCGGCCAGGAGACGCTGCGCGAGTTCTCCATCGCGCTCCTCGTCGGGATGCTCACCGGCGCCTACTCGTCGCTGTTCGTCGCCGCCCCGCTGCTCGGCTGGCTGAAACAGCGGAGCCCGCAGTTCAAGGCCGCCGATCGGTCCGGGCGCGGCCACCTGACGGGCGACGCACTGCGCGCCGTTGTCATCGACGGCCCCGGTGGTGCCCGCACGGCGGCCGGCCGGCGCCGGCGGGGGACCGTGACCGACGCCGCGCCCGGCGAGTCCGGAGCGGGTGACGAGGCGAACGCCCCGCCGGCCAGCGCGGTGCCCGCCGCGCCGGCGTCGACGCTGCTCAGCCACCCGCCGCGACCGCGCAAGAAGAAGCGCCGCTAGCGCCGTTCGCCCAGCAACGATCCCGCCCAGATGGGATCGGCCGTCCAGCCGGCGGGGGACGGCACTCCGTACACTTCTCCCATGAGTGGCGACGTCGTGACGGGGGCCTCGCTGGACGCGGACTGGCTGCGCCAGCTGGTGCGCGAGATCCCGGACTTCCCAGAGCCGGGCGTGCGGTTCCGGGACATCACGCCGCTGCTCGCGGACCCAGCCGCCTTTCACCGGTCGATCGACGAGCTCCTCGCCCCGTTCGCCGACGTCGAGGTCGACACCGTCGTCGGCATCGAGGCCCGTGGGTTCATCGTCGCCGCACCGATCGCGTATCGCCTCGGGGCGGCGTTCGTGCCCGTGCGCAAGGCCGGCAAGCTGCCGTGGGCGGTGGCGCGCGAGGAGTACGTGCTCGAGTACCGCGCCGAGAAGCTCGAGCTGCACCGCGACGCCATCCGGCCCGGCGAGCGCGTCCTGGTCATCGACGACGTGCTGGCCACGGGCGGCACGGCGGCGGCGACCTGCCGCCTCGTCGAGACGCTCGGCGGCACGATCGTCGGCGTCGGCGTCCTCATCGAGCTGTCCGCCCTCGGCGGACGCGCCGTGCTCGGCGACCGGCGCGTCGAGGCGTTGGCCCGGTTCGACTGATGGGCACGGTCAACCGCGTCCTGCCGTGGCGCCGCCACCACGAGGCGGCCACACCGGCCGAGCTGACGCCGCTGCTGACCAGCTACCGCCGCCGCCACCCCAAGGCGCCGGTGGCCACGATCAACCGCGCCTACCAGGTGGCCGCAGCGGCCCATCGCAGTCAGCTGCGCAACAGCGGCGAGAGCTACATCAACCACCCGCTGTCGGTGGCCCGCATCGTCGCCGACATCGGGCTCGACGAGATCTCCGTCGCCGCCGCGCTGCTCCACGACGCCGTCGAGGACACCGAGATCACGGTCGGCGACGTCGACCGCGACTTCGGGGCCGAGGTCGCCGAGATCGTCGACGGGCTGACGAAGCTGGAGCGCATCCGCTTCGACTCGCGCGAGGCGCAGCAGGCGGCCACGATGCGCAAGATGCTCGTGGCCATGGCCCGCGATCTGCGCGTGCTGGTCATCAAGCTGGCCGACCGCCTCGACAACATGCGGACGCTGGCCGGCATGCCGCCCGACAAGCAGCAGCGCATCGCCCAGGAGACGATCGACATCTACGCCCCGCTGGCCCACCGGCTGGGGATCCAGGAGATCAAGCAGCAACTCGAGGACCTGTCGTTCGCCGCCCTGCACCCGAAGCGCTTCGCCGAGCTCGACCACCTCGTCGCCGAGCGCTCGCCCGAGCGCGACGTCTTCCTCGCCGCCGCCCTCGACGAGGTCAAGGCCCGTCTCGACGAGCTGGGGATCAACGCCGAGGTGACCGGCCGGGGCAAGCACCTCTGGAGCATCTACGAGAAGATGGTCGTGCGGGGCCGGGAGTTCGACGACATCTTCGACCTCGTCGCCGTGCGGGTGATCGTCGACTCGATGAAGGACTGCTACGCCGCGCTCGGGTGCATCCACGGGCGGTGGCGGCCGGTGGTGGGCCGGTTCAAGGACTACATCGCGATGCCCAAGTTCAACCTCTACCAGAGCCTCCACACCACGGTGATCGGGCCGACGGGCAAGCCGATCGAGGTGCAGATCCGCACGCGTGAGATGCATCAGCGGGCGGAGTGGGGCGTCGCCGCCCACTGGGCCTACAAGGACGGCACGTCGAGCGGCGACATCGACTGGCTGAACCGGATCATCGACTGGCAGGCCGAGGTCAGCGACCCGGCGCAGTTCATGCAGAGCCTGAAGACCGACCTCGAGCAGGACGAGGTCTTCGTGTTCACGCCGAAGGGTCGGGTGATCACGCTGCCGGTCGGGTCGACGGCCGTCGACTTCGCCTACGCCGTGCACACCGAGGTCGGCCACGCCTGCATCGGCGCCAAGGTCAACGGCCGGCTCGTGTCGCTCGACCAGCAGGTCGCCAGCGGCGACACGATCGAGATCTTCACGTCGAAGGTCGAGACGGCGGGTCCGTCGCAGGACTGGCTGAAGTTCGTCGCCTCGCCGCGAGCGCGCAACAAGATCCGCCAGTGGTTCAGCCGCGAGCGGCGGGCCGACATGATCGAGGCCGGGCGCGAGGCGCTGGCCGAGGAGCTGCGCCGCGAGGGCCTGCCCGTCGCCCGGATGTGGGCGTCGGAGCAGCTGCGCGAGGTGATCGACGACCACAGCTACATCGACCTCGACGCCTTGCTGGCAGCGGTCGGTGAGCACCACGTCTCGGCCCGCAGCGTCGCCCACCGCGTGGCGCGCGGCTTCCGCGGGGGTGACTCCGACGACCAGCTGCCAGAGACCGTGCTGCGGCCCCGGCGGCAGCGGTCCCGCGACGAGTCCGTCGGCATCCACGTCGAGGGCCTCGATGACGTGCTGGTGCGGTTGGCCAACTGCTGCACCCCGGTGCCGGGTGACGACGTGATCGGGTTCGTGACCCGTGGGCGTGGCGTCAGCGTGCACCGCGCCGACTGCGCCAACGCGGTGTCGTTGATGAGCGATCACGCCACCCGGCTGATCGACGTCGACTGGGACGACGAGCGCACGGCGGCCGTGTTCCGTGCCGGCGTCGAGGTCGTTGCCCTCGACCGTTCACGGCTGCTGCGCGACGTTGCCAACGCGCTGTCGGAGCACCACGTGAACATCGTGTCGTGCGACACGACAACGGGGAACGACCGCGTGGCCAAGATGCGCTTCGAGTTCGAGCTCGCCGACCCGGGCCACCTCGCTGCGGTGCTCCGCACGATCAAGCAGATCGAGGCCGTCTACGACGCCTACCGCGTCGTGCCAGGTGGGGGAGATCTGGCCGTCGCTCCTGCTAGCTAGCGGTTTCTGACGCCGCTCCATCTAC
>CAWJNE010000025.1:0-29105 GCA_963844175.1 uncultured Acidimicrobiia bacterium | reverse complement strand
GGCAGGTAGCGTCCGCTGGTGCGCCGCCGACTGCTCGGTCTGGTCGCCGCGCCGCTCTTCGTCGGCCAGTGCGGTCCGCCGACCTGCACGCCACCGGCCAGCGCGTCCTACGAGTTCCTCGTCCGACGGGGCGACGACCATGCCCGGTGGGACCCGTGCGGCGGTCCGATCACGTACCAGATCGACGTCAGCCTCGGCACCCCGGACGAGCGGGCGGCGATCCACGACGCCCTCGCCGCAGCCGACGAGGCGACCGGCTTCGTGTTCGAGTCCCGGGGTGAGTCCCTCGACGATCAGCCGGACCCCGGCGTCGACGTGATCGTCGGGTACCGGGACTTCCCCGGCGACGTGCTGGGTGAGGGCGGCGCCTACTACACCGACGACCTGGAGCTGTACGCCGGCTTCGCCTACGTCGAGCCCGGCTTGCTGCCGGCCGAGAACCGCCACGTCCTGCTGCACGAGATGGCCCACGTCCTGGGCCTCGACCACGTCGAGGACGAGCAGCAGGTGATGTTCGCTTTCGTCGGCGAACTGCTGCGCGCCGACTACCAGGCCGGCGACCGCGAGGGCTTGCGGTTGGTCGGCTCGACGATGGAGTGCTTCCCGGCGTCGGCGGCGATCGAACGAGCGCCGCTGCTCGTCACCTGGCGCGACTGAACCCCGTGGACCCGGTCGCCGCCCGATAGGCGCTGGTGATCGCGCCGGTAACGCCGCCGTGACATTGCCGACATCTCGACGTCCTACGATCACGCACGGTGATCGGACCGGAGGACGGTGGGTCGTGGGTGCTGGGCTGAGCATCGACAACGAGCACCCGGCGCTGCGCGCCTGCTACCACCCGGTCTGCCGGTCGACCGACCTCCTCGAGGTCAGGTCGTGGCGGTGCGCCTGCTGGGGGAGGACTGGGCGCTGGCCCGCATCGACGGTCGGCCCGTCGCCCTCGTCGACCGGTGCGCCCACCGCGGCATGCCGCTGTCGGAGGGGGCCGTCGTCGCCGGGTGCGTCGAGTGCCCGTACCACGGCTACCGCTACGGGCCCGACGGCCGCTGCCGGCTGATCCCCGCGCTCGGTCCCGATTCCACGGTCCCGCCCCGGGCGGTGGTCGGCGCCGCCCACGATGTCGTCGAGCGGTACGGCCTGGTGTGGCTGGCTCCGGACGCGCCGGTCACGGGGATCATCGACGTGCCGGAGTGGGACGACCCCGCGTTCGTCGTCGCTCCCTTGCCTGACCAGGAGTGGCCGGCCGGGGCCGGGCAGATGACCGAGAACTTCCTGGACATGGGCCACCTCCCGTTCCTCCACGCCAAGACGTTCGGCGACCCGGAGGCGATCGAGGTCCCGCCGTACACCGTCGAGCGCGAGGGGTGGACGTTCGTCTGCGATCTCCGCCACTCGGCCAAGGTGCTGTCGGATTCGCACGGCGCCGGCGAGGGTTCCGAGTACCAGATCGACGAGCGCCGCTCGACGTGGTGGTATGCCGCGCCCTTCGCCCTGCGCCTGCGGCTGGTGTACGCCGACGGTGTCGTGCTGACGATCTTGTTCTTCCACCAGCCGGTCGACGCCCGCACGACCAAGCTCTACGCCTTCGACCTGCGCAACGACATCGCCGACGGCCGCACCACCGTCGAGGACGCAGTGGCGTTCCAGCTCGCCGTCGGCGCCGAGGACAAGGCGATGCTGGCCAAGCTGCGCGACACGGCGACGCCCCTCGACCTCCAGGCGGAGGTGCACACCCGCGCCGACCGCAACACCGTCGAGATGCGGCGGGTGCTCAAGGACCTGGTCGACCATCGTGCAGGAGCCTCCCCGTGAAGATCACCGCCGTCGACCCGCTCGAGCTGGGCTACCGCAAAGTCGACCCGCCGATGGCCCGGAACTTCGCCGTCGTGCGCATCGAGACGGACGCCGGCCTCGTCGGGTGGGGCGAGGCCAGCACGAACTGGGGGCACAGCTACCCGACCGTGTTCTCGGCCGCCGTGCGCGACGTCGTCGCCGCCCCACTGCTCGGCACCGACCCGACCGACGTCCGCGGCCGGCTGGCCCAGCTGCACGTCCTGCTCGACGGCTACCTCGGCTGGGAAGGCATGTCGAGCCAGGTCATCTCGGCGATCGAGATCGCCTGCTGGGACCTGATCGGTCAGGCGCTCGAGGTGCCGATCCACCGCCTCTTCGGTGCCGCCAACCGGCCGCTGGCGCTCTACGGCACGGGCACGACGATGTTCGAGGAAGACGCCTCGTACCACGCCCACTACTTCGACCAGGCGCTCGAGCACGGGTTCACGGGGTTCAAGGTGCGGCTCGGGCGCAGCGTGGCCGACGACGTCGCCACCGTCGCCGCCGTGCGTCAGCACGTCGGCCCGGATGCGCTGATCGGCGTCGACTCGTACTGGTTCCACGACGCCCGGACAGCGCTGGCCGTCGCCGAGGCCCTGGCGCCGCTCGGCGTGGCCTTCTTCGAGGAGCCCGTGCCGCAGATGCGCGTCGACGAACTGGCCTGGCTGGCGGCGCGGTCGCCGATCCCGGTGGCCGTCGGCGAGCGGGTGTACTCCCCGATGCAGTACGAGGCGCTGGCCCGGGCCGGGGCGACCAACGTGTTCCAGCCCGACGCCTGCATCTGCGGTGGCCTGCTGGCGTGCATGGAGGTCGCCGCCCTGGCCGGCCGGCGGGGCATCGCCGTGTACCCGCACGTCGGTGGACCGACGATCATCGGGCTGGCCGCCAACCTCCACTGGGCCGTCGCCGCCGACGTCCCGCTCTGCGAGTACGACATCGACCCGTACCAGCCGCTGGTCACCGACGTCGGTGGCCCGCCGATCGGGCTCGACGACATCACGGGCGGTGTGCTCGCCGCGCCGGACGGCCCCGGATTGGGCGTGTCGCTGCCCGACGACGTGGCCGAGCGCTTCCCGTACACGCCGGGCGACACGTACGCCGAGGTCTTTCCCGACCACGAGAAGGGCCGGGGGAGCGCGTGAGCGTCTCGGTCGACCAGCGGACGCGGGCGCCGGGCATCGAGCTGCGCCGCCTGCGCAAGGAGTTCGTGCTGCGCCGCAAGCCGCTGGTCGCCGTCGACCGCATCGATCTCGAGGCGCCCTCCGGCAGCCTGACCGCACTGGTCGGCCCGTCGGGGTGTGGCAAGTCGACGGTGCTGCGCATCGTCGCCGATCTCGAGCAGCCGACGTCCGGCGAGGTCCGGGTGCACGGCGACGAGCCGGCGGCGGCGCGCGCCGCCCACCACATCGGCATCGCCTTCCAGGATCCCGCACTGCTGCCCTGGCGCGACGTGCGCGACAACGTGCGCCTCGCCCTGCAAGCGATCGGCCAACCGACGAACCGGGCCCGCGTCGACGACCTGCTCAAGCTCGTCGGGCTCGAGGAGTTCGCCCGCGCCCGGCCCCGCCAGCTGTCTGGTGGGATGCGCCAGCGTGTCGCCATCGCCCGCGCCCTCGTCACCGAGCCGCGCGTCCTGCTGCTCGACGAGCCGTTCGGCGCGCTCGACGAGATGACCCGCCGGCGGATGTCGATGGAGTTGCAGCGGATCTGGATGGAGCGGGTCACGACGACCCTGCTGGTGACCCACTCCATCGACGAGGCCGTGCTCTTGGCTGACGAGATCGTGGTCATGTCACCACGCCCGGCCACGGTGCTCGCCGTCGTGCCGGTCGAGCTGCCCCGCCCGCGCACCGCCGAGCTGATGCGCAGCGTCGCCTTCCACGCCATCGCCGACAAGGTGGCGGCGATCCTGTTCGCCGGCCACGGGCTGGACAACGGATCGGCGGGACCGTGACGGTCGAGGCCGAGAGCGACGCCCTGCGCCTGGCCGTCGGTCAGGCCATCCGCCGGGCCCGCACCGCGTCGGGGCTGTCGATGCGGGCGATGGCCCTCGCCTGCGGGGTGAGCCAGCCGTTCCTCAGTGCCGTCGAGCGAGGCCTCTCGACACCGTCGATCGCCACCCTCTACCGCCTGGCCGACGTGCTCGACGTCGCGCCGGCCGACCTGTTGCCAGCGCCCCTCGACAGCGAGATCAGCGTCGTGCGCGCCGACGAGGGACGCATGGCGCCCTCCAGTGATCGAGCGAACTCGGCGATCGGACGCGTCGTGTTCAGCGACCCGGCCCGCAACCTCGAGATCTACGAGTACACGGTCGGCCCGGCCGAGGACCTCGACGTCTGGTACCAGCACCCCGGCGACACCGTGCTGCACCTCATCGATGGTCGGCTGCGGGTCGACTTCGAGGGCCGGTCGCCCCTCGAGCTCGGGCCCGGGGACTGCGTGGTGCACCCCGGCGCCATCGCCCACCGCTGGCAGATCGTCGGCGACGTCCCCATTCGCCTCTTCCTGGTGATCGTCCGATGACCAGTGACGACGTCGACGTGGCGGTGGTCGGCGGCGGGCACAACGGCCTGGTGTGCGCCGCCTACCTGGCCCGCGCCGGCCTGGACGTCGTCGTGCTCGAGGCCGGCGACCGTGCCGGCGGCGCGCTGTGGTCGACCACCTGGGACGGGTACACGCTCGAGCGCGGCGCGGTCGAGCACACGTCGATCCTCACGAGTGGGGTCGTCGAGGAACTGGACCTCGCCGCCCATGGGCTGCGGTACGTGACCCGCACGACTGCCGCCGCCCACCTGTTCGGCGACGGGACGCGCATCGTCATCGAGGACACGGCCGAGGCGACGGCGGCCTCGATCGCCGAGGTGTCCAAGGACGACGCCCGGGCCTGGGTCGAGCTGGCGGAGTTGAGCGCGCCCCTGCTGCAAGCGTTCGCCCTGGCCTCGGAAGGGTGGATCCCGCCGCCGGGTGTCGCCACGGCCTTCGCCCGGGCCGTGGCCGGCCGCCGATCCACCGAGCTGGTCGAGCTGACCCGGATGTCTGTCGTCGACGTCGCCGGCCGATGGTTCGAGAGCCCGGAGGTGCGGGCCCTGGCCATCTTCCGGGCCGCCTTCTCCAGCCTCGCCCCATGGACCCCCGGGTCGGCCTCGGCGTTCCTGCTCACGGTCGCTGGTCACGGCCGCCGGTTCGGACGACCGATCGGCGGCTCGCAGGCGCTCGTCGACGCCCTCGTGGCCAGCGTCTCGGCGGCCGGCGGCGCGGTGCGCTGCGGCGCCGCCGTCGACGCCGTGTGCCGCGTCGGCGGCCGGTGGCAGGTGCGGACGAGGGCTGGCGACACCGTGTCGGCGCGACGCGCCGTCGTGTCGGCGATGGCACCGAAGCCGTTCCTGCTCGGCCTGCTGGCGGCGGGGTCGCTCTCCAGCCGCCAGCGCCGGCGGATCGAGGCGGTGCGGGAGGTCGTCGACAACGTCAGCCAGCTCACCCTCGCTGCGGCGATCACCGATGCCGGCCGGTTGCCGGCGCTCGGACGCCCGGAGCTCGATGCCGGCCCGATGTGGCTCCTGCCGTCGCCCGCCTCGGCGACGGAGGCCTACGACGCGGCGCTGTTCGGCCGGTTGCCGACGGCGCCCTCGACGCTCGTCACCTTCCCGAGCGTCGCCGACCCGTCCGCGGCGCCGCCGGGTGGTGCCACGATGTGGGCCAACTCGTTCACCGCCAGGACGTTGTACGACCGGCCGTGGGCGGCATCGGGCGCGGCGGCCAGCGAGGGGGTGTGGCGTTCGATCGCCGCGTGTCTCGGCGACGTCCGCGACGGCGCCGTGCACGAGGTGCTCACGACGCCGGACGACCTGACCGCCCACAACGGCGCCGAGAACGCCGGCAACCACGTCGCCCCGCTGCCCGATCAGCTCCTCGGGGCGCGGCCGGCCCGACGCTTCGGGCACCGCACCCCGATCGACGGCATCTTCCTGACCGGCGCCGGGACCCACCCGGGAGGCAGCATCAGCGGCGCACCGGGACGGGCCTGCGCGCGCACCGTGCTCGACGCCCTGGGCGGCGGCACATCGAGGATCCAACGGGGCGGCCGCGTCGCTCGGCAGGTCGTGCGGTCGGCCCGGGCGGGCAGGTCCGTGGCGCGCGCCGCCGGGGAGCGATCCCGTGGTCGTTGAGCCGGTGACCGCCCGCCGTCCGCTCGGGCGGACTGGCATCGAGGTCGGCCCGCTGTCGTTCGGGTCGGCACCGCTGGCTACGGCGTTCTGGGGCAACGACGAGGCGGTGGCCGTCGCCACGGCGCGGCGGGCGCTGGACGCCGGCATCGGGCTGTTCGACACTGCGCCGCTGTACGGGCTGGGCGAGGCCGAGCAGCGCCTCGGCCGGGCGCTCGCCGGTCGCGCCGACGTCGCCGTCGCCACCAAGGTCGGCCGCAGCCTCGTCGACGGCGACGCAGTCTTCGACTTCTCGGCCGAGGCCACTCGACGGCAGCTCGACGCCAGCCTCGAGCGGCTCGGTCGTGATCGCGTCGACCTGGTCCACGTGCACGACCCGGACGACCACCTCGACGAGGCCCTCGCCGGGTGCGTGCCTGCGCTGCGACGGCTCCACGACGAGGGAGTGGTCGGCGCGATCTCGCTCGGTACGACGAGGTGCGCCACGGCGATGCACTTCCTGGAACGCGCCGACCTCGACGCGCTGATGCTGGCCGGACGGCTGACGCTCCTCGATCGCCAGGCCGTGACCGAGGTCGTGCCGGCCTGCGTCGCGGCGGGCGTCCCCTTGCTCGCCGCAGGCGTCTTCAACAGCGGCGTGCTGGCGCGGCCCAACGATGGCAGTTGGTTCGAGTACGCGCCGGCCGAGGCCGGGACGGTGGCGCGGGCGCAGGCGCTTGCGGCCTGCTGTGCCCGGTTCGGCGTCTCCCTCAAGGCGGCGTCGATGGCGTTCCCGCTGCGCTTCGCGCCCGTGGCCACCGTCGTCGTCGGCATGGCGTCACCCGACGAGGTCGACGAAGACGTTGCGCTGCTCGCCGCCGGCCTGCCGGACGAGCTGTGGCCGGCGCTCGACGAGGTCCTCGCGTGACGGCGATCACTGCGTCGAACGCGCCACCGATCACCGTCGCCCGTCGGTCCATGGCGCCATTCGTCGCCCGCT
Source organism: uncultured Acidimicrobiia bacterium (assembly GCA_963844175.1). Classification (GTDB taxonomy): domain Bacteria; phylum Actinomycetota; class Acidimicrobiia; order Acidimicrobiales; family Ilumatobacteraceae; genus JALZMG01. The sequence goes on along the minus strand of CAWJNE010000025.1, from coordinate 22,130 downwards.
GGGTCGCGCCGCTGGTCGGCTTGGCGCTGCTCGTGGTGGTGTGGATCATCGGTGGCCGCGCCGGGTGGGCCGACGGGATGGTCGTCACACCGGCCCAGGCCGTCGAGCCGATCATCAGCGACGAGTCGCGCGACCTCTACCTGCGGGCCACGGCGGCGACGGTGTGGTCAGCCGCGCGAGGGCTGGTCATCGGCGGTTCGCTGGCCTTCCTGGCCGCCGTGCTGACGGCCGCCGTGCCCGCGCTCCGGCGGGCGATCAGCCGGTTGGCGGCGATCGCCAACGCCGCCCCATGGGTCGCCGTGGCGCCGTGCCTGCTGGTGATCCTCGGCCGGGATCGAGGACCGACCGCGGTCGCCGCGTTGGCCGTGTTCTTCTTCGTGTTCACGGCGAGCTCCGTCGGACTGGCGGCCGCCCCTCCCGCCGCCAACGACGTCCTTGCCGCCCTGGGCGCTCGGCGGTCACTCCGCGTGCGCGCCGTGCAGCTCCCGGCGTGCTGGCCGTCGGTCATGGACGGGCTCAAGCTCGCCGCTCCGGCCGCCCTGGCCGGCGCCATCTTCGGTGAGTGGTACGGCGCCGAGCGGGGGCTCGGCGTGCTGCTCATCGGAGCGATGCAGAGCGGTCGGGCCGAGCGGCTGTGGGCCGCCTCGTTGATCAGCGCGGCCTGCGGGCTGCTGGCGTTCGCGCTGTTCGCCGGGTTGCGCCGAGTGCTCGTCGGACGCTTTGGTGGCTCGATCCTGCGCTCCGACGAACCCGTGCGACGTCGGCGCCGCACCAGCGCGCTGATCGAGCTGCTGACCGCAGTCGGGCTCGGCGCCGTGATGGTCACGGCCTGGTGGGTGTGGATCGAGCTGGCCGACATCTCGCCGCTGGTCGTGCCCCGTCCCGGTCGCGTCTGGGACGACCTGACCAGTGCGCCGGGGGACTACCTGGCAGCGGCCGGAGCGACCCTGCTGACCGCCGCGATCGCACTCTGCCTCGGCGTCGTGTTCGGGGCCGCCGCGGCGACGATCGCCTCGCGCAGCCGGATGCTGGCCGGCGGGGTGGTGCCGATCATCGTCGTGCTCGCCGCCACGCCGCTCGTGGCGCTGCTCCCGCTGTTCGCCCGGATCTTCGGCTACGAGCCGACGACCGTGCGCTACCTGGCGGCGGCGATGGTGTTCTTCCCCGTGTTCGTCTACACCCGCTCGGGCCTGGCGGCGACGGCGGCGCCGGTCGTCGACGCCCTCGATGCCATGGGCGCCTCGCCCAACCGCCGCTTCCGGCTGCTGACCGTGCCGGGAGCGATGCCCCACCTGGCCAGTGGCGTCCGCGTCGCCGCCGGCTCGGCCGTCATCGCCGCCGTGGTCGGCGAGAGCCTCATCGGCTCCGACGGCCTGGGCGTCGAGTTCTCCCTCGCCTACCGCCAGCTCGAGCTGCCCCGCGCCTTCGGGGCGGCGATCGTCATCGTCGTCGTGTCCGTCCTCGTGTTCGCCGCCGGCGGAGCGCTGGAACGGGCCGTTCATTCGCGGTGGAGCTGACGCTCGCCGACCCGATCCACACCTGAAGCGGACAACAGAAAGCGAGACACCATGACCAACCGACGCATCTTCCTCACCCGGTCGGCACGGCTGCTGGGCGGCGCCGCCGTGCTCGGACCGGGACTGCTGGCGGCCTGCGGCGGCGACGACGACGATGCCGGGTCGGACACCACCACCGGTGGCGCCGACACGACCGGCGCCAGCTCGGCGTCGTCGACGGCGGCGGCGGCGACGACCAGACCGCCGGGACGGAGGGCAGCAGCGAGCCGACCACCGGCGGGGCGGACGGCAGCGTGCCCGTCATCGGCACCGTGGTGACGGCGTTCAACTGGGTGCCCGACGTCGAGTGGTCGTCGTGGTACCTCGCCGATTCGCTCGGCTACTTCGCCGCCCGGGGGGTCGAGGTCGAGTTCCTCCACGGTGGACCGAACACGCCGGCCGTCGCGCAAGTGCTGGCGGCCGGCGACGCCGACGTCGGCGTGGCCAGCGACGAGCTGCAGCTGATCCAGGCCAACGCCGAGGGTGCCGACTACGTGATCCTCGGGGCGATGTACCAGCGCTCGCCGAACGGCTTGGTGTGGCTGGCCGAGACGGAGATCAGCAGCGTCGAAGATCTCGTCGGCAAGCGCATCGGGCTGACCACCGGCGACCAGATCCGCGTCGACGCGCTCTTCCGCGTCAACGGCCTCGAGCCCGACTACGAGACCGTGCAGATGAGCTTCGATCCGCAGCCCTTGATCGACGGCGACGCCGATGTGATCACGTGCTACGTCACCAACCAGCCGATCCAGTTCGAGCTGGAGGGCATCGAAGCGGAGTCGATGACGAACTCCGATCTCGGGCTGAAGGCGTTCGGTGACGTGCTCTTCGCCTCCAAGGCGTACGTCGAGGCCAACCGGGACCTGCTCGTGCAGTACTTCGCCGCGCTGATCGAGGGCGTGGAGGCCAACGTCGCCGACCCGACCGCGGTGATCCCCCTGCTCACCGACGTGTACGGCAAGGACGCCGAGATCGACCCGGCGTACTCCGAGGCCGGCAACCCGGCCTACATCGCCCTGCTCGACAGCGACTACACGGAGGCCAACGGTCGCCTGCAGATCGACCCCGAGTACCTGGAGGCCGAGGTCTACGCCAGCTACGAGGCGGCGGGGGAGACGGACCTGCCGCCCGTCAGCGAGCTCCTCGACGCCACGGTCATGGCCGACGCCCACGCCGCCCTCTGACGGGCGGCCCGCCCGGCGCGGTCCGCCGTCCGCCTGCGCGCCGTCAGGCGGCGCGGAGTTCGGTGCCGTCGGGTCGGTAGGTGTGCCATCGGCCGTGGGGGTCGCGCCAGGTGCGGTAGCCGCGTGTCTTCCAGCGGTTGTGGCGGGGACAGAGCGGCCCGGCGTTGGCCGGGCTGGTACTGCCGCCGTGGGCCCAGGGGATGGTGTGGTCGATCTGGCAGTGCCGGTTCGGGCAGCCGGGGTAGATGCAGTTGACCCCTTGGAGGAGCGCCGCGGTGCGGGCGTTGCCGGTGAAGCAGCGGGAGCTGCGTCCGAGGTCGATGATCGACGCCGGCGGCGTTGACGACCATGCGGCGGAGGTGACCGACGACGGCGGCGGCGATGACGTCGGCGGGATCGAGCAGGGTGCCGTCGACGGTTTCGCAGCGCCGCCCGGTCACCGTGGCCGGGTCTGGTAGTTCGGCGTCGTCGTCGCCGAGGCTGCGGGCCAGGTGGGCGAGCCAGGTGGCTTCGTCGATGACGATGTTGACGATGGGGTCGGGTCCGTCGGCTGCCGGGTCGGCGCTGGCGGCCCGGTCGAAGATGGCGGCCAACGCGTCGGCGCGGCGCTGGGTGGCGCTGCGTTCCATCATCGTGGGGGTGGCGGCGTCGCCGTAGCGGGCGGTGAGCTCGGCCCATTCGGCGGCGAATTCGGCGTGGTGAAGCTGGTCGAGGATCCGGCGCATCGCGGTGCCTTGGGCGGCGCCGAAGCGGGCGTCGAGGTGGAAGCTGTCACCGAGCTCGCACATCGCGGCGTGCCGGCCGGTGTGGGCGTCGTCGTGGTTGCGGTGGGCGCCGTCGGCGTCGGCCAACTGCTCCCAGCGGCGCACCACCGTCTTGAACGCGTCGAACGGCAGATGCTGGGCGTGGTCGAGCAGGACAGCCTCGGCGGCGGCGAGCTGTCCGCCGGCGCGAGGGTTGGCGTGGGCCCGGGCCAGCTCACGCACCTGGGCCACCCCGACGGTGCCGTCAGCCAACGCCGCCAGCACGTTCGGGAGGTCACGGCCGAGGCGGGCGCAACGCTGCCGGTCACGCAACTCGACCGGCGACCAACGCACCGTCGCCGCCGCCCACCCCCGCACCGACGCATGCCCATCGACGGCGCACACACCTGCCGCCGGTCGGCCTCATCGACCACCGCCACGATCGCCGCTTCGGTGCGGCGCAACACCCGCTCCAACTCGACCAGACGATCCGCCAACTCCGCCCCCGACAACGAACCCAACCCACCATCGAGCCCCGCCAGCCACCCACCGAGATCACCCATCGACCCCATGCGCCCATCATGAACAAGGGGTGTCACAACGACCGGCGGCGTGCCGACACCGACGGGGCGAAGCGGGCGGCCATCAACGGGGTGTCAGGCGATCCGACAGGGACGGCCCCAAGACATGAACTGAGCGCACCGAACGCCGGCTCGGGCGGCGACTTCCGAAGGAGCGACAGCGTCATTCGGTGCGTCTTGGCGGTCCTTCATCTGTATCCGTTCACGAGACTCCACTGAGCCGGCAGCGGAGAGCCGATGAAGATTGGCGCTCCGCCCAGCTTCGCCAGGTGGGCGTAGAACCTCTTGCCACTGGAGACGTCAACACCATCGCGGGTCTGCAGCGGGCGGCCGTGTTCGCCGAGAATCTCGGGCGCCGCGGGATCGAAGCCGACCCTGAGCATGGTGACTGCTCTCGGACTCAGGCGTTCGCTCACCACGGCATGCCGGAGCGCTGGCACCTCCTCGGGTTCGAGCAGCGCCGGGAGGTAGCGGCCGACCAAGACGATGACCTCGTCCGCGGAGGTGGCCAGGGACTCGACGTGCCCCGCTCTGGTCAGCCCGATGAGCTGGTCATGAGGGGGCAGAGACGGCCGCGGCCGCGAGAAGTCCTGGGTCGCGAGCACGGTCAGGAGCGTCGCATCGGTGTGCCAGGCGTGTCGCGTGCGCCTCTCGCGTGAGTCATGGCCTTCGACGGGACCACGCGAGACCATCGTCCGCTGGACCGTCCCGTTGTGCGCCGGAGTGCTCAACATCGTCCCGAGGTGGGCTCGACGAGGACCGTGGGAGGAGGCCAGCTGTCGTCCCAGCTCTGCCGCCACCGAGGAGAAGATCGCGACGACATCGGACAGCGCGCGGGCCACTCCGGCTGCCTGCGGCCACCCGGGGTTCGAACCAGCGCGGTAGTCCCAAGTCTTGGCGAACCACAGCCCTTCGTGATGACCGTCGCGGTTACGACGCGTGCCGGCGAGATCGTTCGTCGGGAAGTAGTGACAGCCGGCGGGCAGCCCGCCATCATCGCCGTGTCGATAGCAGCCGTCGATCGCGCGACCCGCTTGTTCGAGCGCAGCGAGCGCCTGCCGCACTCGGTCGGAGACGACCTGATGTGCATGCGCGTGCAGGCGGAGCCGAAGAAACCCGACCGCCAACAACTCGTCGGCGTCGAGGAGCCCCGGAAGCGAGGAGCCGTCGAACGCCTCGATGGTCGGCGACTCGGGTTGTGCTTGAGTGGTCACGTACGTTCCTCACGCCCCCGATTCAGCTCGCGGCAACCAGACTAGAGAGCACTGCGAGCCGGGTCAGCAGCGTGTACCCATCGGGAACTGTCTCCAGCTCGACGATGCGCCCCCCTTGCACCATGGCGATCGTCGCGCCGCTGACCGTCGATACCGTTTCCCGTGCAGGCCAGGCGAAATCATGGTCGTGTCGTCCGGTCGTGCGCCAGCGCCAGGCCGCACGTGCATCATCGCTGACCCAGGAATCTCGCTCGACCCGAGCACCGATCGCGTCACCGAGAGCACGATCGGCAGCGACTGCCTGGTCGCGTGTGAGGTCGCCTCGAGCTCCGGACCGGTCGACGCACCGCTCGTCGAAGCAGTGGGCGATTGGTCACCCAGTCACGCGAGTCCGCGGCATCGCACGCTCGGCGGACCACCATCAGCGGGTCGTCCACGGCCGAAGCCTAGACGCGACCGGTCCGGCGGTCACCGGGCCACGCGCTCTCCGGGCTCCTGGCGTGCGGTGGGCTGATCGATCGGGCGCAGCATCGCTCCAGCAGGCCGAGGACGGCCTGGGTGCCGGGCCCAATCACCTCAGCGACTCGGACAGGCGGGTAAACATGGTGATCGACCAACCCAACTTGAAAACTGGCGCCATCGACGCCGTTCGCGACGAGCGATCGACGGCGTCATGACGGTGACCAAGCGGCGCGTGCGCCGCCTGGCGGAGCTTGCCGTCGCTGCAACCCTGGTGTCGGTGGCGGCGTGTTCTGACACCGACGGCGGGTCGGAGGATGCGGCACCAACGTCGACCGCCAGCACGTCTGCCGGCCCAGGATCGTCCGTGCCCGCATTGGCGACGACAGACGGATCTGCGCCCGATGCCGCGCAGTCGGCTGTGACCGAGCCGACCGGCGACGCGTCCTACGAGGAGGCGCCCTGTCCCGCCCCGAACGTTCCTGGCTTTCCCGCCGCCGATCTCGGACCGGAGTACACGTGCGGCTTCCTGACCGTGCCGGAGACTCGCAGCGACGCCGGCGGGCGCACCGTGCGGATCGCTGTGGCGACCGTCGCAGCGGTTTCGGCCACCCCGTCGAAGGACCCCATCGTGTACCTCGACGGCGGGCCGGGGAACACCGGCTTGGTGAGCGCGCCGCGTGCGGTGGCCGCCGGTATGAACGCCGACCGTGATGTCATCTTCGTCGACCAGCGTGGCACGTACCACAGCGACCCATTCTTGTCGTGCCCCGAGGAGGATGCCTTCTACGCCGAGGTCGTCGCCATGGCCTACTCCGATCCGGCGACTGGCGAGAAGTCCGACGCAGCAACTGCGGCCTGTCGTGACCGCCTGGCGGCCGAGGGCATCGCCCTCGCGTCGTACGACACCGCCGAGAACGCTGCTGACATCGCCGATTTGCGGGTGGCGATGGGCATCGACGAATGGAACCTGTACGGCGTCTCGTACGGGACCGACCTCGCTCTCACGGTGCTCCGCGACCATCCCGACGGGATCCGCAGCGTGGTGCTCGACTCGGTCGTCCCGCCGAACCTCAACATCATCCCCGCCTTCTGGCCGGCGGCGGCCGCCGCCTACGACGAGCTGTTCGCCGCGTGCGCGGGCCAAGCAGCGTGCGCCGCTGCATACCCTGACCTTGAAGCAGAGTTCACCGAGACCGTGAACCGGCTCGACGCCGAGCCGCTCGTCGTCCCAGTCAGCACCGCGCCGGGTGAGACCGTCGAGGTGACCATCGACGGCTACAAGTTCGCCAACGCTGTCGTGCTGCTGTTGGCCGGCGGTCCTGCCGCATCTGCGGATCTGCCCCGCATGATCCACGAGATCGCCGCCGGCGACGGTGCGGCAGTGGCGGCGACCATCTTGTCGTTCGTTCCGCCGTCGGGCTTCGTCGGATTGGGCCTGCAATGGGGGGTGTTCTGCCGGGAATCCATTCCTCAGACGTCCCTCGAAGAAGTCGTGACATCGGGTCGGCACGCGCTCCCGGAGTTCCCCGAGGGCGTGCTGCGGCTGCTCCCGCAGGTACCACGGTTCTTCGACGACTGCGCGATCTGGGACGTCGGGGCAGCGGATGCGCAGGCGCGCGAAGCCGTCGTGAGCGACGTCCCCGTGCTGATCATGGGCGGAACCTTCGACGCAGTCACCGCCCCGTCGTGGCAGGACGCCGCTACTCCCGGGCTGAACGCCTCCCAGGTCGTGAACTTCCCGGGCCTGGGACATCAGGTGTTCCTGCAATCGGGATGCCCGGTGTCGGTGATGCGCGCGTTCATCGCCGCACCCGACGAGCCGGTCGACCAGACCTGTGTCACCGAGATGGCTGTGCCGGCGTTCACCGTCCCAGACTCAGGAACAACGGTCCCACCTGTCACCTCAAGTTCAGGCGGCGCTGGAGCCTCGGACGAGAGCCCGACTCCGCACGCGGACTTCTCCGGCATGGTCGCCATCGGGAATGGCCGCGAGATGTACCTGGAGTGTCAGGGCAGTGGAGCACCGACCGTCGTGCTCGTCGCCGGTGGCGGAGAACGTGGGGAGAACTGGAGTGCCACGGCGCGCCCGGACCAGACGGGCGTCTTTCCCGAGGTCGCCAAGTTCAGTCGCGTCTGCGTCTACGACCGCCCCGGAACGGCGACACAGACTGCGTCCGGCTGGGACACGACAGCATCGACCGCCGTGGCGCAACCGATCACCGTCGCCGACGCGGCGGCGGATCTCCACGCGCTGCTGCAGGCGTCGGGTGAAGCCGGGCCCTACGTCTTCGTCGGCCATTCGCTCGGCGGTCCCATCGTCCGCTACTACGCCGGCGAGAATCCCTCGACCGTCGCTGGCGTGGTCCTCGACGACGCCCTTTCCGAGCATCTGGGCGACCCGCTGACGCCAGAGCAGTTGACTCACTTCGAGCAGATGAACACCCCGGAGGTCCAGGGCCGTCCGCCAGGAGCCGAGACATTCAAGTACTCCGTCCTCGTCGAGCAGATGCAAGCCGCGGGACCGATGCCAGACGTCCCGATGATCATCCTGACCGCCGACACATGGCTGATCACTCCCGAGGCGATCGCCTCCGGCGCGTTTCCTGACTTCGTCGACCAGGAGTTCTCCGACGCGCTCTGGTCGGCCCAGCTCGCCGCACAGGACGAGCTCGCCGCGACGTACCCGGACGCCGAACACATCACCGACACCGATGCCACCCACTACATCCACGTCGACCAACCGCAGCTCGTCATCGACGCGATCCGACACGTCAGGGATTGATTGACCTCCCGGCGAAACGCCTGCGCCGGGACGTGGGTCAGCCGACGGATCAACCGGGGTGCCACCACGCAACAACGGGACGATGTGCTCCGCCGACGTGAAGGTTGGACCCGCCAACCGGCACACAAGCCATCCTGAGCCAGGAACAAGCCCTGGAGCGGAGGTGGCACACGCGTGCTTGCCAAGATGCCAGCGCCCCGACTCATCCAGCGCGGTGATCAGACCTCAACCCTTCGCCGCTCAACCGCCTCGCCACCGGCCAACGGCCGAGTCAACGCACGCTGGGCCGCAGCATCCAACGCCGGATGACCAGCGAACCGGAGGCGACCAGCACGCAAGTCCTCAACAGGCTGACCGTGCGACACCGCGACGTCATGGGCAGACGGCTCCGCCACCTTGACGCCGACTGACGCCAACGGTGCGATCAGCTGCCGGCCAGCGACGCTGGGATCGACCACGACCCTGAGCGTCCGCCGCTCCGCCACTGCGGCAGCCACGAGTGCTGCCGTGGTCGTCCCATCGACGTACTCGGCGAGCTCGAGGAGGCGCCCCACGCCCACCCGCGACGCACCGAACGTCGCGCCCGAACGCCGGTCTCAAGCACGCCCTGAGGAGCGCCGAACGGCTGCTCGGCGCACTGTGTTCGCTGACAGGGTGGCGCTTCGCTCAGAGGCGGCAGGGCAGGTGGCTGACCGACTGGACAAGGCCGGTTTGAGAGCTGGCATGGTGACGGCCACGATGGAGGACCCGCTGGGCGTGTTCGATCAGCCGCAGGTGGGCGGCGCGGATCTCCGCCAGCTCGTCATGGCTGGTGGCCGGGATGCGCCCGAGGTACGACTGGCCGTCCGGATCGGTCACCCAGTCGTTGCCCGGGAACGCCGCTCCTCCTTCGTAGAGGGACGGTGATCCGTTCACGATCGGTGTGTACTCGACGCCGAACTGTGCAGCAGCGGCGACGTAGCCGGCGATGAACTGAGCGTCGGGGACATCCGACTGCAGCGACAGGTAGGCCGGTCCGTACTGCGTGTAGCCGCTCGTGTCGGTGGAGAACAGCTCGGGATCGATCTGGCCCGCCGTCTCGAACAGGGCGGCCGACTCTTCGAGCATCGGCGGCTCGTCGAAGATCAAGACGACGTGACTCGCCGGGAAGTCGAAGCTCGTCGGGTCGTCGGCGTCGAGGAGGAACGCACTGCCCTGGGAGAACACGTACCCGAGGCTGTTGGTCAGCACCTCGATGTCGCTCTCGCTCGCCGCGTCGAGTCCACTGTCCACGACCGTGTACACGATGGACGCAGTGGTCTGCCCGGCGAAGCCACCAGCGCCGACGTCGAAGGAGCTGTTGTCATCGTCGATGGTGCTGATCGCGCCCGTCTCCATCAGCGCATCGACCACAAGATCGACGTAGCCGCACGCCAGGACCCGCTCGACGAACGCCTCACGGACGTCGAGGGATTGGCCGCGCAGCGGTTGCGTGTCGACAACAGCCGGATTGGGGATCGCCTCCACCGAGCCGTACGTCAGCGACGGGTCGAAGTCTTCGAACGTCCCGCCGCTTACCGATTCCGCCTCCGAGAACGACACCACCAGCAGGACGAGACCAGCGGCAACGCGCTTGACCTTGTTCATCACGACCTACCTTCCTTCGACAGTGCGCAATGTAGTGATCGAGAAGCGGTCGAGCATCCCGACTGGTCGGCCCTCCAGTCGGGCAGGCGGTGCCGGCTGGCGCCCGCGCTCGACGACACACGGCACGAGCGCTGAGCCGGAACGCTTCCAGGACCGGCGGTCGGTCGACACGAACTCACGAGCACGTCCGTACTGTGCGGTCACATTCGCGCTGACGGTTCACGTTGACTGGTCGATCGTCAGCGCAAGTGTCGACGCGCTCCAGTAGCGAACCGCACATGTTCGCCGCGGCGAGCAACACGAGTGCGCACCAGCTTCGCCAGGACCACCCAATCGCCATTAGGCGTCGCGCCGGTGCGCGTTCGCCGGGCGATGCTCGGACCTATGCCCGCTGGACCGACGTCCCGAGAGCCGGCGCCGGATCCACTGCCACGCCGACTGGAACGCGGATTTTCCACCGTGCCCGCGCTCGTGGCTACCGGGCAGCCAGTCGAGAACTGCAATCTCAAACGACTCTCGTACCCGCGAATGCTCCGATTCGCCAGCGTCGCCGACGCCGACGACCCGATCGGGATCGACCTTCATCTCGATCGCCCGCACTGCGAGGTACTCGACCGCGCCGGCACCTAGGAGTGGTCGCAGCTCCAGTTCGACGCGATGTGGGATGCAGATCTCGCTTCCGTCGGGACTCAGCGCGAATCCCGGTTCGACCACAACCTGGTGGACGCCTTCTCCGCCCACCACCACCAGCCCCTCAACCACGCCCCACCCGTGGCACATACGGAGGTGCCGGCGATGGAGGCCACGCACGTACTCCTGCTCGGCTTGGAGATCGCCTGCCGACAGCAGCTGGCCGGTGAAGTAGTTGACCCGCTCCAGCGGCCGGCATCGCTCCGCGTGGTTCGCCATGTGCTGCCTCCTGCGATCCCAGGGCGGGAACTCCTCCGGACGCTAGGCGTCCGACGGGACAGCCCAAGACTGGCGAGTTCGGCGACCGCGTCACCGACACCTCGACCACCTCGGTCGCTGCGCCAGCACGGCCGTCGACCGCTCCGAACGCGAACACCGAACACCATCCGAGCGGACGACGCGCCGCGCCAGATCGGCAGGTACGTGCGCCATGGTGCGGCAACCGGAGGTCCCGCAGTGCTCGCGATCGCACGCGGGAGGAACGGCACTTCCCGGACGCCCTCGACAGTCCGGTCGCTGACGCTGGCTTCCGCGACGTCGAGACACGAACCGTGACGGCCATCTACGAGGCGCGCTCGCCGACGACGTCACCCGATAGGCCTGAGACGTGGCGCCACCGATCGCGAATCTCATGAACGGTCAACCGAACACGTTCGAGATCCGCCGGATAATCCCGCACGAGTGCCCTACGCCAGTCGATAGTTGCCGCACATGGTCGTCGTAGCGTCGGTCCATGAGTGGCTCGCTTCGTCAACGCCCCCAACAGCTGGGAGCTGCGGGTTCTCACGTTGCTCGAGCTGCTCGGACTGGCGCGCGATGTTGACGGGACGCGGACGGCGATCGGGTGATCGGCGTCCGTGGGTCAGCGCAGCACGAGCGTGTGGTTCACGCTCGTGATGGGGACGTCCAGACGGCGCATGCCGCGGAGGGACGCGTTCGTGCTCGAGGTGGGCCAGCACCAGTCGAATGCGGTCGTCGGCAGCCAGGTCCTCACGTCGCCGGCCCATTCGAGTCCGGTGTCGGTCTCCGCGTACCAGAAATACCTGGCCCCGTTCGACGCGCCGCCGCGCACCGTCGCAGTGCCTCCAGGAGGGATTTGCCACCAACCCTTTTCGCCCAGTTGTCGCCGTCCGGGCAATTCGGATAGTGGTGGCCGAGCGCGAAGTAGATGCGGGCGTTTCCGTCGTTCCGAACGTAGATGGCCACGTCAATCCTCCTCGGTCATGCTGCGAGGCGGCGGGAAGGGATCACCCTCGGCCACGTCGTAGGACGAGGACTCGAGCACGCCGGGAGCGTGGACGTCTGCCGTCGATTGAGGTGCGCGGTTGTCCCGGTCCATCGTTGGACTTACGGTCTCAGGGTCCGGCAATACCCCGAGGGCCGCGATCTCGTCGGCATTCAGACTGCGAACGAGCTCCTTTGGATCGCTCATGCGAGCCCTCCCTTCGCGAATGGAGCGGCCCGCACGCGCGGGCCGTTCGTCGGTGCTGCGCTGAAGTCGCCCGTCCCTGACGCCGCGTACCGAACCCTCGACCGGCCCTCCCGCGCAGCCCGGGACCCACGTCCCCGTCACGAGAGAACCTATTGGCTGCCGGAGGCCCGGTCAACCGACGCGCACCGCGATGTGCGCCTCGGCGGCCGCCCGAGTTGGCGAGGAGGGACCGATGAGAAGCACTGCGTGTGGACGGATTCGTGCCCGCTGTAACGGTGGCGTTGGCATCGGGCGGAGGAGCCTGTGTCGCGCCAGGCACCTGGCGTGCGGCCAACGTGGGATGTCCGGGTACCGCGGGGATAACCACTGCCGCCAGCGTCCTGTACCGCCGGCTCCGTCGTCACCCGGGGTTGGCGCGCTCCACTGCCTCAGTTGCTCCTGCTCGGAGGAACCAGAAATCGACAAGCAAGCCCCAACCGGCGATGGTGGAGTGCATGCGCGAAGTCATCAGCACACCCGTCGCTCCACGTTCTCCGCTGTACAGCCAGGGAGTGAAGGCAGGTGGCCACATCGCCGTCTCCGGCCTTGTCGGGGTCGACGTGACCACCGGGCAGGTGGCGGGCCCGACCATTCAGCAGCAGACGCGTCAGGCGCTCGTGAACTGCGAAGCCGTCCTGAAGGCCGCCGGCGCATCGCTCGCCGACGTTGTCGAGGTCGGGATCCTTCTGCATGACCCCGACGACTTCGCCGGCATGAACGAAGAGTGGGCGGCCTGGTTCCCAGTCGACCCGCCAGCACGCTACGCAGCGAAGCTGGGGGCCACCATCCCCGGCATCCTCGTCTCGATCCGCATGACGGCGTTCCAGTCGTAGCGTCCTTCACGTCACGGCAGCCCGTCAAACCACGGATCAACTCTGACGCCCTGAGGTAGCCGATAACCCCGTCCGCTACCACGCATCCGCCGCGTCGTGGACCGCCGGGTCACGGTCATCGGAGAGGGGTTGTGAGGAAGGCAGCCGTCGTGGTGGGTGGCAAGCAGTGGGACCCCGCCGATCTCGTCGGGCGGGCGATGTCGACCGACGGCACGGTGTCCGCTTGTGCCTGAGGCTGCCTACACGATGTTCAACGTGTCGAGGAAGCGGCTGGCCAGCTGAACGTCGCCCTCCAGCTTTGCGTGCGTGCGCCAATCTGCCCGCTTGGTACCCCACACCACGAAGGCGGCGGCGGACGAGCGGATGAACGCCGAAGCGTCGCATCCGACAGCGGCGCCCTCGACGTCCAGGCGATCGTTTTCGGTCGGGCTCAGTAGCCACTCACCGCCGCCGGGTCCGTCGAGCACAAGGGCGATCGGTCGATCGACGAAGCCGAACGCGCGATCCTGCATCTGGGGAAGCCCGGCGAGCATCCATCCGACTGCGGTACCTATGCGGAGATCATCGGCCGGGGCGACTTGGCGCTCGATCGGCCCTCGCGGTGCCAGCACGTCGACGCGCAGGTGGCAATACACGTCGAACGCGTAGGCATCGGCGAGTTGGTGCATCTCGTAGGTGCCAAGGTCGGCGATCGTGAGCGGGCTCGTCGCGAGCGAGGGTTCCTGCATTGCGTCCAGGGCCTGTACGAGGCCGGGCGCGTACGTCCGCAACTCGGCGAGCACTTGTGCTGGCGTCCATTCGAGCCGTGGTGCGACCAGCAGGTCCATGAGCCGTTCGGCCGGCATTGGTGGCAGTGGCTCGGGCGGTGGTGGTGACGGATCCGCCGTCGCCTTGAAGTTCGAGCTCATGTGGGCCGCCACGTCCTGCACCCGCCAGCCGGTGCAGCCGCTGGGCTGGCTCCACTCCTCGTCAGTCAGGCTCTCGAACACGCTCAAGGTGTCGTCGATGCCGACGCGCACGGCGGCGACCGCTTCCTTCGACATGGCACCTCCTGCGGTCTGACGCTAGGCGCGTCGCGCGACACCTGCCCACACGGCGTCCCGACGTACCGCCCAAATCGTTTGGGCCGGGCCGCGGCGCGGCATCGCATCGCGTGTGCGCGCAGTCCGTGCGGGTGGCACGCGTCGGGACGACCGGCTCGGCTTGTGCCGCATTGCGATGCCGGAGGCGTGGCGTCTCGCTCGTCTGCTGCGCCTACCAGACCCGCGTCGCAGCCAAGATCGGTTGCTGCCGCGAGCACTGGTCGCGCCCCGACTCGGCGATCCGTTCGCGGTTGCGCGGCAGCTGCGGCCGCTGGGTGACGCGTCCGAACGTGGACACCGAACGACGGGGCGCGCACGGATCGGACCGCGCCAGCACGGCAGGTCGGAAGCGTCCTGAGCTCACGCGTCTCGCGCCGCCTTGCCGGCCGGCGTCGACGGTTCCGACCGAACGGTATGTCCGGAGCAGAGCACAAACGGCGCAGGCACCTGGTTGAGACGGGCGCAATGGTCAAGGCGCGGAGACATGACAGACAGCCCTCACACCCGTCGGTCTGGGCTGATCTTCCCGATGACGCGTCGGCCTACACGGCGAAGTTCGACGTCGCGACCGATTGGGCCGATGGTCGCAGCACCATTACTACGAAGCTGCTGATCTCGTCGTGCCGACGAGTGATGAGCAACCAGCGGAAGCCGCGGCGACGGCATCGTTCGACTCGACGGCCGGCATACCACTCGCGCGCTCCGAGGGATCAGTCCGTCGTCCTGGTCATCTGGGTGGTTCTGATCGGAATTGCCACCTGCTCGTAGCGGCTGCCGTGAGTTGGGGCGAAGGACCTCGGCGGCTGCCGTATTGAAGGCATCCGTCGAGCCAGCGACGCTCACGGTTGGTCCGTCCGACGTTCACCGAGGGAGACCGATTGCGTCGGACGCCACGAGCGCCGCGGCGAGCGTGTCGCCGAAGTCGTTGGCGAGTGCCCGCCGGCTGTCGCAGATCCGCCCCGACTCGCGTCCGAACGTGGAGCTCGAAATCCCGGCTGCCGAAACAGGCGCACGAACGGCAGCCCGGCATCGAACCGACGAGCAGCCCACCTAGCCCGGCACGAGTCGCCCACGAAGACGGCATGATCTCGAGAGCGTCCCGGCATCGTCCGACGCGACGGCCTTTGCGCCACATGGTTGCAGTGACGTGCTCGCCACGCTCAGAGCGTTCATCCTCGGGCGACGATCGGCGAGGCCCGAGAGCTCGCCGAGGGGCCCCGCTGACGAGACGTGGCGGGCGCCGTGTCCTCCGATCGGTGGACATCGAGATCAGCCGGTCCGTCCCCCTCCTGGCCGACTGTGCACGACGGTCTCGTCATTCACGATCGGTGACATGAACATTCGTCGCAGCATTGTTGGAGCGGTCCTGGCCGGTGCCTCCCTCGTGGGGGTGGCCGGCATGACGTCGGTGGCGCACGCCGCAGATCCTTTGGAAGGGTCGGCGACGGCCGCCGCTGGGGACGTGACCGTGGACCAGGCGGCGGCGGCGGCAACGAGCTTCAACGTGAAGAGTTGGAGCGATCGCAAGTGGGTGGTCAGCAACGTGTTCGCCACGGATGGTTCCGGGCACAACACCCGGGTCGGCTCATTCCTGCCTGAGGATTCGTACCCCGCCGTGGGAACCGAGCTGGCGTTCGGGAATTCGATGACCGTCAACGTGGATGGTTCGTCGTGGGGAACCCATGGGATCTCCGTGCTCTTCCACAATCGGAGCAATCCGAAGGAGACCCTTCAGCTGTGGTTCGTCCGCGGATTCTTCACCTCGCATGTCGACGAGAAATCCCCTGATTCCTTGCTGGTTCACTCCTCACGTGACGAGGTCATGCTCTGGGACCTCGATTGGTGACGCTCCGTTGGTCTGAGTTCTTCTACGACGCCGGGCAGGCCAGGCACCCTCGACGGTGAGCGCTCTGACGCGTACCGCGTTGGCCTTGCGGCGACATCAGCATGACTGTCGCCAGCACGGTGCGCCCGAACTGTCCGAAGCGACCGGGTGCGTGAAGGCTATTGAGTGCTCTGGATGGGCAGGTCACGGCGCGTTCGCCCCGGTCGAGCTCGAAGGAACCGGCGACGAGGGAACAGGTCTCGACGTTGTACCTGCCACCACGGATCGAGCTGTTGCAGCCCTCTTGTGCGTCGCAGCTCGTTCACTTCGCGGAGCATCGCCTGCACCTCCTGCTCGTCGCCCGAGACAAATGCTCCGTGGACCATGCTCACAGCACCTCCCGGCAAGGGCTCCGTGGTGAATGCTGGAGGCAGGATCGTGGCATGTCAAGCCATCGAGCGGGACGAACGGCGTTCGAGCGTCTGCACCGCACGTCAGCACCGTTCGAGCGGAGACCAGCGCCCAACGGCGTAGCGGGGTCGGGGATTGCTGTCCGGCGAGAAGGTGGCGTCTTCATGCTGCCGGCCCTCGCTGTCTGGCGTGGTGACGAGCCGATCCATCATGGTGGGCATGAGCGGTGACTTCCTGCGGCCGTTTGCCCACCGACTGCAGTCTCGACCAAGCCTGACCGCGGAGGCCGTGACGATGGCCCGGGCCCTCGAGCACCTCAAACCGCCCGACGAGCGTGTCGTTGACGATCCGTGGGCGCATCTGTTCGTGTCGCCCGGGGCCCGGCGAGCGCTCGCCGTGTGGTCAGGCAGTTGGACGGGCCGCGTGTTCCGCCAGCTGGGTGCGACCGGGACGAGCTACGTGCCGCTGCGCCACCGCTTCATCGACGAGCACCTCGCCGCTGACCTCGACGCCGGCGTCGCCCAGGTCGTCCTGCTCGGCGCCGGCTACGACACACGCGCCTATCGGTTCGCAGACCAGCTGAACGGTCGTCCCGTGTTCGAGGTCGACCTTGCTCCGATCAGCCGGGCGAAGGCCGCCACGATCGACAAGCACAAGAAGCAGTTCCCCGATACCAACGTCGTACGCGTCGAAATCGACTTCGAATCTCAGGCGCTCACCGACGTCCTTCCCGACGCCGGATTCAGTGTCGGTGAACCGACGTTCTTCACCTGGGAAGGCGTCCCCATGTATCTGACTCGCGCCGCCGTCAAGGCGACACTCGACGCGGTGCACGAACTCAGCGCCGACGGCTCACACATCGCCCACGACATGTGGTTCCTCGTCGACCAGCCCGGACCACTCGGAACAGCCCGCCGAGCCGCACCCGGGACGCTGAGCCTCATCGGCGAGCCGGTCACCTTCGGCGTGCATCCGGAAGACTACGAATGCTTCCTGGGTCGCCACGGCTTCCGCATCATCGACCTCGCCCTCGCATCGCAGCTCCAAGCCCGCTACGCCTCAGAAACCCGCGCCGTCCTGGACGACTCGCTGTACGTCCTCACTGCCGAACGCATCACCCCCTGACACACCATCGCCGCGACGGGCCGATCCTCGTCGACCCCGCCGGCGGGCGCCTCGACCGGCACGCCGCCGGGCGGATCGTGCGCAGCGTCACCCGGAGAGCCGGAATCGGCCAACGTGTCGGTCCGCACACGCTGCGCCACGCCTTCATCACAGCGGGTCGTCACGCCTGACGCACCCGGTGAAGCGTGGCCTACTGGTTGCGAGTGGTCAGCTCTTCGTGCGGCTGCGGCGGCGCGCCGGTGTCGGCTGAGTGGAGGCGAAGCCATGCACGACAGTGGTCAGCGCATCAAGCCAGGCGCGTTCCTCTTCACCTGTCGGCATGATGCGCAAGACGTCGCCGCGAAGCTCCGCGTTGGCGAGCCCCTCCCACATCGCGTTGATCTCTCGAGCCGCGTCCGCTACCGGTTTGGTGCCGAGGAGTCCCGCGTCCTTCAGGCGCTGGACCGCGGCCTGGAGCTGAACCCAGGCCTTCTCGCGGGCGGCGACGAGACCGGGATCGGCGTGCAGCCCGGCGACGCGCTGAAAGGCGATCCGGAAGAGTCCGGGGTGGTCGAGCGCCAAGCGCCGGACGGCTTTGGTCCCGATCGCGATGAGGTCGGCGGCGGGGTCCTCGCTCTTTGGCAGGCGATCGATCTCGTCGTAGAGGTACTCGAACGCGGTCTGGGCGACCGAGGCAACGAGGCCCTCCTTGGACCCGAACAGGCTGTAGACGGCCCTCGTGGTCGTGCCCGCCGCGGCTGCTGCCGTCCGCACCGACAACGCGTCGGCACCGCCCGCTGCGACGAGCGACTCGGCCGCCGCCCGTAGCGCAGCCCTCGTCTTCTGGTCGTGTTCCTTGGGTCGACCCATTTCCTTGACAGGATACCGCGACGACGTTACGGTACAATGTATCAATACATCGTCGCGGAAGCGGCGGAAGTGAGGAACCCATGTACGTGGTGGTGCAACACCGATTCAACGACCCGGCCGTGGCTCTCACGCGAGGCGAGCGGCTCATCACCAACGACGGTGCCCCGGC
This sequence comes from uncultured Acidimicrobiia bacterium, assembly GCA_963844175.1. Classification (GTDB taxonomy): domain Bacteria; phylum Actinomycetota; class Acidimicrobiia; order Acidimicrobiales; family Ilumatobacteraceae; genus JALZMG01. Next base: position 3,527 of record CAWJNE010000025.1, on the reverse strand, counting down.
CGGGGTGCGCGGTCTGCAGTTCTATCCGAGCCGCGACGGCGCGGTCGCCACCTGCCTGTGGGAAGCACCGTCGGTCGAGGCGGTCCAGACCTACGTCGACTCGACACTTGGAGACTCGAGCGAGAACACCTGCTACGACGTGGACGCCCAGCAGGCGTTCGCTGTCGTGCCATCCGCCATCTCGGCCGGTCCCGCCGCTACTCGCGTCTGACTCGACTCGACTGGCGGATCCGTTGTCCGCTCGGGCAACGGATCCGCGTCGCATCCTCAAGCCGGCCGACGGTGCTGTCCGATCGGCGGTGCTCGGCGTAGCGGACGCGACGTCCAGGCATACGACGTCCATGATCCCGGACGGCGCGATGGTCTCGGCCGACCCCGTCGCCAACGAGATGGTGTTCGTTGCGCCGAACCTCGAGCCATCCGCCGGGCGCAACGAGCATGTCGGCGCGTTGTCGGGCAGGTGGTGTCGACGAGTCCTCGTCGCCATGATGTGAGAGATGAGCGGTCATCCACCGCCCATCTCTCATCGCGTCGACGCCTCTTCCAGGCCGACCTGACGCGACACCCCGCCGTCGCGTTGTGAAACTCGACTCCCTACCAGGCGACCGGCTTCTCGGGCGTGTAGAGCCATACATCGAAGAACTCTGCGAGGTTCTGGCCGGACACCTCCTGCGACAGGGCGATGAAGTCGGCGGTCGATGCCGTGCCGCCGCCGAACCGCTCGACCCACGCCAGCGCCAGTTCGAAGAAGGCAGCGTCGCCGATCTTGACGCGCAGGGCGTGCAACGTGGCGGCGCCGCGGTCGTAGATGGGGTTGAGGAAGAGCCCGAGCGGGCCGGGGTCAGCAACGACGACGTCCCATTCCCCATCGTCGGCCGGAATTGACAGATATTCGTCGAATGCAGCCTGAGCCGACTGACCGCCGCGATGCTCGGTCCACATCCACGTCGAGTAGGTCGCCCAGCCCTCGTTGAGCCAGATGTCAGCCCACCGGTACGGGCTCACGTGGTTGCCCATCCACTGGTGCGCGAGTTCGTGCGCGACCGTGCCCTGCGAGGCGGTGCGCGAGAAGAACGAACGGGTCTGGGTCTCGAGGGCGTAGCCGACCGAGTCGTCATCGACGATCGCCCCGTAGGAGTTGAAGGGGTAGGGGCCGTACAACTCCTCGAAGAACACGAGCATGTCGCTGGTGAGGGCGAGACTCGCCGACGGGGTGCCGAGCCGCGTCGGATCGACGGCATCAAAGATGGGCGTACCGTTGGCCGCGACGTACTCGTTCACCACGTAGTCGCCCACGCTCGCCGTCGCGAGGTAGGCCGCCATCGGGTCGGGTGCGTCCCAGTACCAGGTGGTCGTGCCGTTGGCGGTGGCCGGTTCGTCGGCTGGCAGTCCGTTCGCCACTGCGACGAGGCCCTCGGGCACGGTGATCTCGAACGAGTACGTCGATTTGTCGGTCGGATGGTCGTTGGCGGGGAACCACGTGGCAGATCCCTCGGGCTCGCTCACCACCATCGCACCGTCGCGCGTGGTGACCCAGCCGTACAGTGCGCCCTCGATGTCGGTCGGTCGGATCGTCGTGCCCCCGTAGGTGACGACTACCCGTTCCTGCGCGCCGGCTTTGAGCTTGGGTCGGGGCGAGATGACGAGTTCGTTCTCGGTCTGTTCGAACGTCATCGGCTTTCCGCCGACCGTCACCTGCGACGCGGCGAGCCCACGCAGGTCGAGGTTGAAGCGGTCGAGGTCTTGCGTCGCGACGAGGTCGATCGTGGCGACGCCGTCGAGGCGACCCTCGATGGGCGCGGGTGCGGGCGGTGCGGGCGTGTAGTCGAGGTCGAGGTGATAGTGCAGCACGTCGATGCCGCCATTGCCCGCAAGGGGGAAGTAGGGGTCGCCTGCGCCATCTGCGCCTGGGCCGTACCGGGGTGATCCGGGATTGCCCGGCTCGGCGACGGCGAGCGATGGGCCGACCAGGAGCACGAGCGCGAGGCCCGTGGTCGCAACGCCGAGGAGAGCGGGACAACGGCGACGGCCTGACATGGGTCCTCCAGCGTTGGACGATGCGATCGACGGTGCGGCCAGCGTAAGCGCCGCGGGTAGCCCTCCGCTCAACCGCGCCCGAACCCGGCCAAGTCGGACTGGTCGAGACCGGCCTCGGTCGCCGGGTCTCCGGCGATTCGGGTGTGCCACATCCGTCGGGCCTGTCCGGGGTCGTGGGGGGTCGCCCGGTGCATCAGGCAACGGTTGTCCCACAGCACCGCATCCCCCTTCGTCCAGGTGTGGAAGTAGGTGCGAGCTCCCTCGCACGCCTCGTCGTTGAGCCGGTCGAGCAGCGCCTCGGACGCGCCGGCGGTGAGCCCGGGAATCGAGTGAGCGTGCTGTCCGATCAGGAGGTTGGGCCGCCCGGTGCTCGGATGCACCTTGATCAGCGGGCGCAGTGGCGGCTCGATGTCGGCGCCGTAGCCGTAGAGCTGGTACCGGTCGGCGTTCTCCTCGCTCACGTGCAAGTCGGCGCGGTCCATGCTGTAGCGACGGGAGTGGTACGCGGCGAGGCCGTCGATCCGCTCCCGCGTGGCGTCGTCGAGCGCGTCGTAGGCGGCGCGCATGTCGGCGAAGCCGGTGTCGCCGCCGTCATCCGGGACGATCTCCGCGGTGAACACGGCGCCCATCGCCTGAACGCGCATGTAGGTGCTGTCGTGATGCCATCGCTCGTTGCCGCGCAGCGACTTTGCGAGGTCGTGCTCGCCCGAACGGAGCGTGCCATCGCGTTGGATGTTCGTGAGCGGGGTGGCGGTGAACTCGAGGTCGCCGAAGCGACGGGCGAACTCGTCCTGCTCGTGCTGGTTCATGTGCTGGCCGGGGAACACGAGCAGGGCGTACTCGAGCCACAGCTCGGTCAGCTCGGCGATGGTCGTATCGCTCGCTCGCGGGAGGACGACATCGTGGACGAGCGCCCCGAACGTCGCGTCCAGTGGCTCGACCCGGATCGTTCCCACGACGTGGCCCACCCCGCCATGGTACGAGTCGAGGGTTGCGCCGCTGCGATGGTCACGCCGCCGGACGCTGACCGCTGTGGGAGTATCTCGACTCGACAACGACGTCCGTTCGTCACACGCCATCGGGAGGTTTCAGGGTGCAGCGAGTCCACAGGTGGCTGTTCGGGGGGCTGGCGGCCGCATGCTCGGTGGCCGTTGTGGCGCCAGGCGTCGCACGAGCCGAGCTCGTCAGCAGCACCATCACCCTGGGCGACACGATCATCACAGTCGGCCAGTCGATCAGCCTGACGGCGACGTTCGACATCGGCGAAAATGAACCCGGTGTCGTCTTCGTGGACATCCGCGTTCCGGAGAACGCGTCCATCTCGTCGCCGGCGATCAGCCCAGCCGGGCCGACCTGCTTCATCAATGAGGGAGTCGACCTCATCTGCGCGGAGCCATTCGCGCAAGGGCAGACCTACACGGTGACGGCGACGGTCACGGGAGAATCGGCGGGACAAGGTGTCGTCCAGACCGGTTGGACGGACAGCAACG
>CAWJNE010000024.1:0-161601 GCA_963844175.1 uncultured Acidimicrobiia bacterium | reverse complement strand
CGGGCCACGGCGTCGATGCCGTTCACCCGCAGCTCACCGCCGTCCGGGCGCAGCAGGGTGGCGACCGCCCGGACGAACGTCGTCTTGCCGGCTCCGTTCGGACCGAGCACGGCAGTGACGGCGCCGGCCGGCGCCACGAGGTCGAGACCGTCCAGGGCCACGACGTCGCCGAACGACCGCCGGACGCCGATCGCCTCGATCGCCGGGTCGTGGCGGTGGTGGGAGGTGGAATGGGTCATGTCGCCATCATCCGCGCCGGAAGTGGTCACCTGGTGTCCACTTCGGCTGCGAAGCTGACGGCATGCGAGCCGACCGCCTGGTGGCCACCCTGCTGGTGCTGCAGGCGAAGGGTCGGGTCACCGCCGCCGAGCTGGCCGACGAGCTGGAGGTGTCGGTCAAGACGGCGCGTCGCGACCTCGAGGCGCTGGCCATCGCCGGCATCCCGGTGTACTCCCAGCCCGGCAAGGGCGGCGGGTGGTCCCTGATCGGGGGCGCCCGGACGGACCTCAGTGGGCTGACCGGACCCGAGGCCCGCACGCTGTTCATGATCGCCGGACCGTCGTCGACGGCCACGCCGGAGGCCAAGGCCGCGCTGCGCAAGCTCGTCCAGGCGCTCCCTGAGACGTTTCGCGCCGATGCCGAGGCGGCGGCGTCGGCCATCGTCCTCGATCCCGCCGGCTGGGGCGGGACCGTCGTGCCGCGACCCGAGCACCTGGACGTGCTGCAGCAGGCCGTGGTCGACGGTGTGCAGGTCCGGCTGGCCTACGCCGACCGCCGCCGAGCGGAGACCGAGCGCACGGTGCACCCGCTGGGCCTCGTGCAGAAGGGCGTCGCCTGGTACCTCGTGGCCGGGACCGACGCCGGGATGCGCACGTTCCGGGTCAACCGAGTGCGCGACGTCACCGTCACCGATGATCCCGTCGAGCGTCCCGCCGACTTCGACCTGGCCGGCGAGTGGCAGACCGTGGTCGACACCATCGAGGCCAAGCGGACCACGGCCCGGGCCGTCGTCCGGGCGCCGCGGTGGGCCGTCGGTGGGCTGCGGGCCCAGTTCGGCGCGTCGGTCGAGGTGCGCCGAGCCATCGACGACGAGCGCGTCGAGGTGGAGCTCGGCGCGCCGACCAGGTCGTCCTTCGCCGAGCAGCTCGCCGGGTGGGGCGACCTCATCGAGGTCCTCGAGCCCGTCGACGTCCGTGAGCAGCTGCGCCAGATCGGCGAGTCACTGGTCGCCCGGTACGGCGCCGCCGCCGACGCAACCTGACGGCGTCCCGGCTGTCCCATCCAGGTCTCCGGCGGCTACGAATGGACGTTGTGCCGGACCGATTCCGAGATCGGTTGGCGGCAGTCTCAGATGGCGTCTTGGCGGTCGCCATCGCCCGATACGACCAGGAGGCCCTGGCCGAGGCGTACCGGCGTCATGCCGGGGCGGTGTTCGGGCTCGCTCGCCGACTGCTGCGGGAGCAGGCGGTGGCCGAGGAGATCGTCCAAGAGGTGTTCCTCCGCCTCTGGAACGATCCGACACGATTCGACCCACAACGCGGAACCATGCGCAGCTACCTCCTCACCCAGACCCACGGTCGAGCCGTCGACGTGCTGCGCGCCGACACGTCCCGGCGGGCGCGCGAGGAGCGCGACGCGCGGCGCACCGCCGAGGGCGGCTACGACCTCGAGCGCGAGGTGTGGGACCTGGCTGCCTCCGAGTCCGTTCGTGACTCCCTGAACGCACTGCCGCCCGACGAACGCCAAGCGATCGAGCTGGCGTACTACGGGGGGTTCACGTATCGCGAGGTGGCTGCGCAGCTGGACACGCCCGAGGGCACGATCAAGAGTCGGATCCGCAGCGGGCTGCAACGCCTCCGGCGCCAGCTCGCCGCGACCGGCATCGTGACGGAGGGCACCTGATGGCCCAAGACCCGATCGAGGAGCTGCTCGGCGCCTACGTGCTCGACGCACTCGACGAGCACGAGCGGCGCCAGGTCGAGGCGTACCTGGAGGCCAACCCGCGAGCCCGGGCCGAGGTGCAGGAGCTGCGCGAGGTCACGTCGATGCTCTCGTTCAGCAGCGAGCGCCCGCCGGAGGGGTTGTGGGATCGCATCGCCGGCGCGCTCGACGAACCGCCGCCGGCCCCCGGCCCGGCGCTGTCCAGGGTGATGCCGCAACCCAAGCGGCGGTGGGCGGGTGGCGTGGTGGTCGGCGTGGCCGGTGCGCTGGCCGCCGCGGCCGCCGCGGTCGCCGTCACGATCGTGGTGGTGCGCGACGACGACGGGCCTGCGCAGATCAGTGACGCCGTTGCGATGGCGTACGGCGAGGCATGGGCCGACCCGGCCGGCCGCCGGACCCAACTGCAGTCCGAGGACGGCACCATGACCGCCGACGCCGTGGTGACACCCGCCGGCGTCGGGTTCCTGTCGGCGGCGACGCTGCCGGAGATCCCGACCGACGAGACCTACCAGCTGTGGGGCGTGTACGGCGACGACGACGTGATCTCGCTCGGGGTGATCGGCAACCGCCCGGGCATCGAGCCGTTCAGCGCCGAGGACGACGTCGTGGCCCTGGTGATCACCCGGGAGGAAGCCGGCGGGGTCGTCTCGTCCACCTCTGGTGCCGTCCTCGTCGGAGAGCTCTAGGGGGCAGAGGGCACGGGTCACCGGCGAGCCCCAGCGAGACGGTGGATCTCGATCTGGGCGCGCACGTTCTCACGACTGAGCACCTCCGCGCCCAGATCACGCGGCGCGAGCTGGCTGCGTCCTCATCCACCGTCGCGTGGGCTCCGTACAACCTGCGACGGGGGTGATCCGTCCGCCCCCGCACGACGAAAGGTTTCCACCCGATGAAGCGCAGGTACCTGGCCGCGGTCGCCGCCGCCGCCACCGCAGCTCTCAGCCTCCCGATGACCACGTCGGCGCAGACCGGCGCCACCGTCTCGTTGATGCACGGCATCCCTGACGCACCGGTCGACGTCCTCGTCGACGGTGCCGTCGTGGTGCCGAACTTCCAGCCCGGCACGATGCAAGACATCTCCTCGTTCGGCGGCCAGACGCTCCGCAACGTCGAGGTGCGCGCCGCCGGGACCGACACCGTCGTGATCGGGCCCCTCGCCGAGCTCGCCGTGCCCAGCTCCGGCAACTGGACGGTGCTGGCTCACCTCGACGCCGACGGCAACCCGACCATCACCCCGTTCCAGAACGACGTCACCCCACTGCCCGCCGGCCAGGGCCGGCTGACCGTGCGCCACACGGCGTACGCCCCACCGGTCGACATCGTGCTCGCCGACGGCAGCCGACCGTTCACCGGCCTCTCCAACCCCAATGAGGCGTCGGCGGCCCTGCCGGCCGGCGAGATCGCCGGCGCCCAGGTCGCGCCGGCCGGTGGCGACCCAATCGCGCCGATCCCGACCGTCGAGCTGGCGGCCGGGAGCAACCTGATCGTCTACGCCGTGGGCAGTCTCGACGCCGGGTCGCTCACGTTCTACACGCAGACGATCAGCGGGCTCGGTGGCAGCCCGACCATGGTCAACACCGGCAACAGCCTGCCCGCTGATGACGGTCCGAACGTGGCGCTGATCTTCGCCGTCATCGCCGGTGCGCTCGCCGTCGCCGGGACCGGCGTGTTGGCGACGCGCCGGGCCAAGGCCTGACACGACCTCCGTGGCCTCGAAGTGGACCTGGACCGGCGTCGGCCTCCTGGCCGGCGCCGGTCTGGCCGCCGGGGTCGCCGCCGTGTCCTTGAGCGTTGCGAGCGGCCATGGGGCGGATCCCTCCCCGTCCTCATCGGCTGCGCCGGTCGTCCCCACGACGCCGGACCCGGTGGTGCCGTCCGCCCCGGTCGCAACATCGGGCCCCGTCGCCGGATCCGCCCCGGCGACGGGGCCCGCACCTCCAACGGCGCCGCCGACGGCGCCGCTGTCGCCGTTGAGCTCGATGGTCGGCGCCCCCGTCCCGGCCGTGCCGGTCCCGTCGACGGCCGCGGTCGCACCGACCTCGATCACGATCGACGCGATCGGGATCACGTTTCCAGTGCGCGCCGTCGCGTTGCAGCCCGACGGGCAGCTCGAGATCCCCGACGAGACCGAGGTCGGGTGGTACCGGCTCGGCGCCGCCCCGCACGAAGCGGGGGCGACCGTCCTCGCCGGCCACGTGTCCTGGAACGGCGTCGACGGGCCGTTCCGTGATCTGTCCACGCTCCACGCTGGTGCATCGATCAGCCTCGACCTCGCCGACGGATCGACCCGCCGCTACCAGGTCGTCGAGCAGACGATGTACCCGAAGACGGCGCTGCCGGTGGACCGTGTCTGGGCGACGTCGGGACCGGAGACGCTCGTGCTGATCACGTGCGGCGGCGATTTCAACCCCGAGATCAGGCGCTATCGCGACAACATCGTCGTGTACGCCGTGCCGGTCGGCTAGACCGGGCGCGTTGACATCGCGACCGGGTGGAGGCGAAGATCACCCGTCGTGCCGGATGCTCTGTCGCGCCTCGAGACTCCGGCGACCGCCGCCGGCGGGCTGCGCGCCGACGAGCGCGCCTCGATCCTGGCCCACGCCCGCCGGTGGTTCCCGGACCTCCTGGGGACGAAGACCGCCCGCGGCACGCTGCCGCTGCTGGACCGCGGGACCGCCGACCCATGGCACGAGCGACCCGTCGAGGGGGCCCGCACGTTCAGCTCGAGCGGCACGTCCGGCCATCCCAAGGTGATCCCGTGGACGTCGGCGGAGGACGAGTGGTACGTCGGCGAGAAGCATGACCTGCTGGCCGACTGGCTGGCCGGCAGCGAGCGGGGGTTCATCTCCCTCGCCGTGGGCCACAACGCCGGGTCGGCACACCTCATCTTCGAACGGCTCGGCATGGCGGTCCACGACGCCGGGCTGTCGAACCTGACCGACCAGCACGACACCGTCGTCGAGTTCGCCCCCGACGTCCTGTACTGCTCGCCGACGATCCTCGACCGGCTCGTCACGACCCTCGCCGACGCCCGACCACTCCCGCCCGTGCGCCGGGTCATCACGAACGGCGAGGTGCTCTACCCGGCCCTGCGCCGGCGGGTGCAGCACTGCTTCGGTCTCCCGGACGACGCGATCGTCGACACCTACGGGTCGACGGAGATCGGGACCATCGCCGCCACCTGCCCGACGTGCCTCCACTACCACTTCCTGCCCGGGATCTATCCGGAGGCGGTCGGTGCCGACGAGTTGCCGGCCGACGTACGACCCCCGGGACCGGGGCGCTGCGCCCTGGCCGTCAGCTCGCTGAAGCGGACGTCGTTCCCGATCATCCGCTTCTTCACCTACGACGTCGTCGAGGGCCTGCGGCGCACCACGTGCGGGGGCGCCGAGCGCTTCACGTTCGACCGGATCGTCGGACGCTGCGACGACGTCGTGAACTACGGCGAGCTGTTCTCGACGTACGAGCTGGCCGACCTGATCCGCGGGTCGCTGCCGGGCGCAGGGTGGTTCGTGTTCAGCGCCCGCAACGACCTGACGGTGGTGATCGAGGGCGTCGAGCCGAGCGGCTTCCGCGACGAGCTGGCCGAGCGGTACCCGTTGCACAGCCAGATGGTCGCCCTCGGTCTGCTCCCGCCGCCGGACCTGCGGTTCGTCGAGCGCTTCGCCGACTTCACCGCACGGGCGGGACTTCCGCCGGGGCCCGGAGGCAAGGACGTGCGCCGCATCGTGCCGAGTGGGCTCGACGAGCGCTGGCTCGCCGACCTCGTCCCGGCGCACTGAGCGAACGTGCGCATCGACCAACTGCCGGCCGGCGAGATCCACGCCATCGGTGCGGCCGGGCTGGAGACAGCGACGATGGTGAGGTACCTCGTCGAGTCCGGCGCCGACCGGATCGTGCTGCACGACGAGGCTGCTGACCTCGGCGAGGTGTTCCTCCGGGCGCACCGCTTCCAGCCCGCCGAGCACGTCGATCGGTCGTGGCGGGCGATCGGGCGGTGCGCAGAGCTGCGCGCCGGCGACGACTACCTGCGAGGCATCGAGCAGGCGGCGGCGATCCTCGTCCCGTGCTCGCTGATGCTGCGGCCCGAGCGCCACCGACTGGCTCCGTTGGCCGACCGCGTGGTCCGCTACCCGGACGCCTGCTTCGACGTGTTCGCCGGCGCCGTCATCTGCGTCACCGGGTCGTTCGGCAAGACGACGACCAGCCGGTTCGCCGCCACGCTCGTCGACGGCACGGTGTGCGGGAACGACCGTGAGTTCTGCTTCGACCTGACCCGGCTGGCGGACGCCTCGCCCGACGAGCAGATGGTCTTCGAGACCTCCAACCGGCACCTCGCCGACGGGTTCCGGCGCGTCGTGGAGGTCGGTGTCGTCACCGGCATCTCCCGCAACCACGAGCCGGATCACGGCTCGTTCGAGGCGTACCGGCAGGCCAAGTATCGGATGGCCGACCAGTGCAAGGAACTGCTGTACCACGAGTCCATCCCGAGGTCGTACGACGACGCCGGCCCGCTGACCGCGCGCGGCACCCCGTACGGACCGACGGGCGCATGGACGCTCGACGGCACGGACGTCGCCGGTCCTGGCGGGCGGACCGCGGCGCTGCCGGGAGCCCGTCGGCTGAGCGCGCCGAACCGCCAGAACGCCCTGGCCGCGGCGGCCGCCGCCTTGAGCACCGGGGTCGACCCGGACGACGTGGCCCGGCGATCGGCCGGGCTCGACGCGACGCTGCCCCACTACCGGCAGGCGATGACCCGGCGCGATGGGCGCACCGTCATCAACGACGCGGCGTCGTGCATGCCGGCGTCGACGGCGCCGCTCGTCGCCTCGCTCGACGAGCCGTTCGTGCTGATCTGCGGCGGCGACCGGCAGCGGTACCACGCCGGCGAGTTCGACCCGCTGGCCGCCGCCGTCGCCGGCAACCCACACGCCGGCCCGGTCGTCGTGCTGGCCGGGCCGATGGCTGGACATCTCGAGGACGCCCTCAGCGCCGCCGGGTGTGCGTTCACGACAGCAGCCGGCATCGACGACGCCGTGGAGCGGGCGCTCGCCGTCGACGACGCGGCGGTCGTCTTCTCACCGGCCTGCGGCACCGGCACGCTGTTCATCGACAAGTACGAACGGGGAGAGCTGTTCGATGCGGCGCTGGACCGGCTGGTACCGGCCGGTCAAACGGCTGGCTGACGTCGGCGTCGCCGCCGCCGCTGCGCTCCCGGTGCTGGCGGCCGTCGGCGCGCTGAGCGCGGTGGCCGTCGCCACACACGGCCGGCCCGTCTTCTTCCGCCAGGAGCGGGTCGGGCTCCACGGGCGCCACTTCACCCTGATCAAGCTGCGCACCATGCGCACCGCCGACGGTGCGACGGCCGACGGTGCCACCTCCGTCGGTCGGGCCTTCGCCGAAGTCGACCGGTTGACGCCGTTCGGTGGGTTCCTGCGCCGGCGGCACCTCGACGAGCTGCCGCAGCTGCTCAACGTGCTGCGCGGGGACATGGCGCTCGTCGGCCCGCGACCGCTCGCCCCGACCCACGTCGCCGAAGTCGTCGCCGGCCGGCGGGCGAGCGTGCGACCGGGGTTCACGTGCTACGCCCAGCTCGAGCTGGTCGAGCACGGCTACCTCGACAAGCACCGCCAGATGGCGCTCGACGACGAGTACGTCGACCGCCTCGGCCCGGTCACCGACGCGGCGATCCTGTGGCGCACCCTGACCGCCATGCTCGGCGCCCGGCCGGGCCGCCCGCCGCTGGCCCGCCACGACCCCGCCGGTGCGGGATGGCCCGCCGGTCGCCGGCCAACCGGGTGACGAAACCCCTCAGGAACTGCGCACGAGCAGGACGAGGCCGCGCAGGAAGTCCAGGTCCGGACCGGGACGAGCTGTGGCGAACGCGTCCGAGAACGTGGTCAGGGCGAGGCCCGAGAGCGCGTCGGCGAATCGATCGGTGTGCTCGACGCAGCCGTACCGGTCGAGCAGCTCGGTGACGGCAACGAGTTGGGCCTTGCGATCGTCGCCGGGCCCGAGCGTGTCGAGCACCCGCCGGCGGTCGGTCGGGCTGGCCGACGCGAGGAGATCGATGATCGGAAGGGTGCGCTTGCCCTCGGCGAGGTCGGCACCCAGATCCTTGCCGTACGCCGTCGGATCGCTCAGCAGGTTGGCCCGATCGTCGCACGTCTGGAACAAGGCGCCGACGTAGAAGCCGAAGCCGACCAGCGCATTGAGGTCGGCCTGACCGCGCGAGCCGATCAGGGCGCCGAGGCGCAGGGGATGGATCGTCGTGTACCAACAGGTCTTGTCCTGCACCATCGTCAGGTAGTCGGCCTCGGTCACGTCGTCGCGCCGGTCGCGAGCCCACGAGATCTCGGCCCACTGACCCTCGTGGCTGCGCCGCAGGAGGTGGACGAACTCGGCGAGGATCGGCGCCGCGAGCTGCGGGAACGTCCCGCCGGCGGCCAACACGCGTTCCATCGCCAGGCTGATCAACGCGCTGGCCGCACTGATGGCTGTGCGCACCCCGTACTCGGCGTGCAGCGTCGGCAAGCCGCGGCGGCGCTCCGACTCGTCCTGAACGTCGTCGAGGACGAGGAACGCGTTGTGCAGCAGCTCGATGGCGGTGGCCACCTCGAGCGCGTCGTCGGTCGTCCCGCCAAAGGCCCGGCAGCTGGCGAGACAGATCGCCGAGCGCACTCCCTTGCCCGGCCGGGACGGGTACTCGGCGGCAATCTCGTACAGGTCGCGGGGCTGCGCCGCGCCGAGCACGTCGTCGATGTGGGCGTGCACGACCGAGCGGTCCCGGTCGAGCGCGGCGCTCAGGTCGACGGGCGCCGTGATCGTCACGACGCGACGACCGGTGTCGGTGCGCCGTCCGCGACGAGGCGATCCACGCCCGTGTCGACGAGGGTGAGCACAAGATCGGTCGACGTGATCAGTCGCTCGTTGTAGGTCGCGAACAGCGTCCCCCGGTACACGCCCTCCTCCGTCCCATCGGGCAACACAAGCGAAATCACGTGGTCCTTGCCTTCGGCCAGCTTTCGGCGCCGGTACTTGAGCCGTCCGCCGACGACCGCACGACCACCGATCAGCGGCGTGATGCCGAACTCGACGGCCTTCATCTGGGCGCTCTCGATCGTCGCGCCGTCGTTGATGAGTCGCAGTTCGACGGCGGGGTCCGTCATCGGGACCGTCAACTCGATCACCTCACGCGCACGTTCGTCGGGCGCTGAGGGCGCAGACCCAGCAGCGCTCTCGTTGAGCAAGGAGATGCCGAGGCGCCCGATCTCGCGCATCGCCGCCACCGCGTTCTCGACGCGGGCCGCGGCTCGTCATCTTCGTGTTGCCCGTGATGATGCGCGCCGCGGCCAACGTGATCCTCGGCGCCACGGCGTCGACGAAGTCAATGACCGCCTTCTCGAAGCTGGTGATCTCGGCGTCGCCGACTCGCTGGGCCTGCTGCGTCGACGCCGCGACGCCTTGCGCCGAGAGTTCGAGCGCCCGGTTCAGATCGTCGGCGTTGGACTCCATGTAGGACACGACGGTCTCGAGACCGCGCTGCGCGACGACAGCGGCGACCTCGGTCGCTCGTGCGATCAGTTGGCGATCGCCGCCGTCCTTCGTTCCGATCGGTGCGTTCATCGGTCCTCCTCGTACGCCCAGCCAGCCCGTCCGTTCATCGGCCCGCTCGCTCGCCGATGATGATCATCTCGTGGTCTCGCAGGATCGCCCGTGCCGCCATCATCCCGGAGATGACGGCGGCCTCGACGCACCCGGCATCGAGCGTGCACTCCGTCCAGTCACCAGCCAGGAAGAGGTTCGAAAAGCCCGACTCGTCCGGGCGCAGGCGGGCCGAACGGCTGCCCGGCACAGACAGGACGTATCGCTCGGTCGGATCGACGTTGACCCGTTCGTACCGATCGACCTCGATGTCCAGCATGGGCCGGCCCTGGGTCGGCTGCTTGCCACCACCCTTGCTGGCTCGCGCCGACGAACCCGGCCACAGCAATGGGAGGCGCCGCCGCACGTGCACGTCGACGTCGAGCTGCAGCTGCTCGGTCGCCCGCTTCCATGCCGATGCGTACGCCGCCCTCAGCGAAACCTCGTCGAGCAACGGCAACTGGGACGGATTCTCTTCCGACAGGTCGATCACGCTGCAGAAGTAGGCCAGCGAGCCTGGCCGCTCGCCGTGCGGCTCGACCGCCAGCGGACCGGGCATGTCGGACCACGTGTCGAACGGCTTGCCGAACCCGCCGACGATGGCATCGGGTTCCCAGCCGAGCTGTTCGGAGCTCGGTCGCACCCAGAGCTGCAACGCCTCCGTCGGCACCGTCTTCACTGCGTCGACCGCGCGGCTCCACTGCGGTCGGCGCCGGATCAGGTCGCTTGCGACGTACGGCAGCGCACCGATGGAGATGCCCAGCACGACGATGTCGTCACTGACCGCGAGCTGATGCTCCTTGCCGTCCCGCCACCACGTGCTCTCCAGGCGACGCGCCCGTTCGTCGATGTTTGTGGCATCGGGCGGAAGCGACGGATGCGACGGCCAGCACAGCCCGACTCCGTAGGGCTCGTCGAGCTGCACCTGCACCAGCGACTGACGTGCCGCGGCGATCCGCTCCCGCTCGCCGTCCGGCGGCGCCTCGGGGGGGACCTGCTGGCGGTACTTGATGTTCGTGATCCGGGAGCCGTCGGCGACCAGGTCGGTGATCTGATGGAAGAAGTCGAACTGCACGCCGCGCTTGACCAGGAGCTCGTAGAGCGGCGCGAACACCACATCGCCCATCCCTCCGTTGAGCTTCCACAGCAAGGCGCCGCGATACGTGAACAGCAGCCGATGCAGCCCGCGGATCGCGGTGGCCGCCCCACAGGCCGGGCGTCTCGCGTCGCCGCCGGCGTAGGCGAAGGCGAGGTCGTACACGACGGCCCGCACGAAGGGACCGCGGATCGACTCCTCGGCGGCACCGTGGCGGAACAGCCACTCGCTGAACTCCACGTCGTCCAGGGCGTCGAGCGTGCGCTCGTCCGCCACCCTGTCGCCCAGCAATCCGCGGGCGACGGCCAGCACGAGGTCGACGATCGCCCAGAGGCGGCGGACCTCCTCGTTCTGCCGCATCGCTCGGCTGGCCTGGCGCGCGACGGTGTCGAGGACCAGGTCGACCGTGGCCAGCGCCCGCTCCAACCCGGGTCCGTACTCGGTCAGCCAGCGCCGAAGATGCTTGAGCGGTATCGCCGACGCTGCGCCACCCTCGACCGTCGACTCCACGATCCGGTTGAACCGGCCGAGCACCGCATCGACGGCGTCGATGGCGTTGACGACACCGAGGCGTTGCCGGCGTTCACCCTGAAACCCGCCTTCCAGGCTGCGCACGATCGTGCGTCCGAGCTCGACGAACTGCTGGAGGTAGTCGCGCAGGATGATGCCGGCGGTCCACGTCGCCGGCTCGCGGCGCAGATCGCGATCCCACGGCTGGCCCGGACGAGGTGGGAAGTCGGCGACCCACGGTCGCCACGATCGGTTGGCGTCCTCCATCAACCCGACGCGGTGCACCGGGTGGAACGCCGCCCCCACCGAGTCGAAGTGGGTCGGCCACCGCGCCAGCCGATCTCCGTATGTCTTCATCACGTCGAGCTCGCGATGGCAGGCGTCGAGCATGCGGAAGGCGTTCTCGTAGAACCCGAACCACACGTGCAGGCCGTGCTCCTCGATGCGATCCGACGCCTCGGAGTTGCGCCCGCTCGCCCCCTTCCCGCCAAGTCGCCATCCCAGCTGGTGCACCGTGATCCCGGCGAACCGCTGCTGCCAGCCGTCGCCGCTCAGGTGGTAGGCCGCCGTCATCGACCCCACTCCCCCACCGAGGATGTGCACGTGGGGGGCCGGCGCCATCGGTCAGGCCATCACCTTGCCGAGGTCGACGGTGAAGTCGAGGCCTTCGATGATCACCGTCTGCTGGACCGGCACCGTCCGGCTCCCGTCCATGTGCAGTCCCAGTGCGGCCGGAAGATCGAGGGTCGCCGATTCTGCGAAGGTGATCGTCCCTCCATTCGGCACGTCGGTGACGGTTGGGAGGCGCTGGATGACGAATCGTGCGGCGATGATGTCCTGGATCGTGGCCCGCGTCGGTTCCACCGGGTCGCGGAACTGGCGCAGGAAGTACAGGGGCGCGCTGTTGACCATGTCGTCGAGGAACGCGTTCCAGTCGCCATCACGGGACGCTCCAGGTCGGCCGCCACCATCCGGTGGGGGTGGCGCGGCGAACCGCAGCCTGGGACGCGGTTTGGACGTCTGCTCGAGCGCCGCCTTGACGGCAAACTTCCAGAGCGGCGAGCCGTCGGCGTCCACGCCGGATGTCGACCCGCCCAGTGGCCGGCGCTGGTGGTCCAACGTGATGGTGACCAACAGGGACGACGTGTACTTGTGGTCGTTGGCACTGGGCCGGTGAAACGCGCTCACCTCGACCGTTCCCAGCGGCGCCGTCCCGGGTTCGATTCGGGCACCGGTGGAGTCGGCGAAGGTGGCCAGTTGCTTCGGGTAACCGTAGACCTCGCGTCCGGTCACGACGGACGCCGGGCTGTCGTTGAACACGAACGGGAGGTAGAAGCCGGGCGACCGCCGCCCGTAGACGATGCGGCTGACCGGCACCCAGAACCCGAGCTCCACCTCGCTGACCCAATCCGCGTCGGTCAGCCTCGCCTGCGCCCCACGGACGTCGTTGCGCTTGCGTGGATCTTTTACGTGTGCGAGGTAGCCGTCGGCTTGGGAGTGCATCTTCTCGATCTCGGCAAGCATGATCAGCAGCCGTTGACCGGTGGCGTAGAACGGTGCTCCCCCGCCGATCCGGCCACCGCCGACCTGGTTGAGGCTTGCGTCGAGCAGGTCGTCGATCTTGTCCGGGTCGGCGTCGACGAACAGCAGGTGCAACCGGGCATTCTCGGCGCAGTAGGGCGGGCCGAAGACCTGCTCGCCTGGTCGGTCCGCGTACGCTGGGAGATCGCTCATGGCCTCACCGTGGTGGTCGGGGCGGCACCGGTCGTGATGTCGACCAATGCCGCGCAGGTTGGGTCCTCCGGGTCGTCGTCGAGCATGGCGACGATGGATCTGATCTCGTCCTCGCCCAGCTGGGCACCGAGGGCCTGGCGGCGCAGCATCGCTCGCCCGGCGATGGTGACGGCGACCTGATCGCGGGCCAGCTGTTCGGCGAGGTGGAGGGTCGCCAGCGAGCGTGCTGGTGGCGCACCCGCGGCCGCCTGGGCGCTGCCGAGCAGGCGCAACAGCTCGGCGTCGTGGAAGCCCTGGCCGGTCGACGCAGCGACGCTCAGTCCGCCGGCGGCGTCATCGGCTGCCGCGTCCGCATCGCCGCTGGCGAGGTGCGCCCAACCCCGGCGGGCCAGGAAGTACGGCACCATCAGCGCCGCTCCACCCAGCTCTCGCCACACGTGCAGCAGCGAGGTGATCCCCTCGATCGCCTCGCCGACGTGGCCGAGCGCGCCGCGGGCGCACGCCATGTGCAACCCGGCGGCGACCTGCCACGTGGCGAAGTGACGCTCGACGGCCACTCGGCCGGCGCTGTCGGCCAGCTCGAACGCCCGCTCACTGTCGCCGATCAGCTCGAGCAGCCAGGCCGCGTAGCTGTAGACGAAGGCGCGCGTGAAGTCGGCCCGTGGCGAATCCGCGACGTCCGCCGACGCCAGGCACGCTTCAATCTCGACGCGCGCAGCGAGCGTGCGTCCGGTGTGCCAGAGCGCGATCGCCAGCTGGCATTGCGCGGCGAGGCTCGGGTCCTGCGGAATCAGCAGCGCTCCGGGACCGACCGCCGCCTTGCCGTGCTCGAGTGACGCCGTGGCGTCGAGGAACTTCCCCTCGAACAGCCGCTGTGTCCCGACGATCCCTGCGACCAGTGCCCGGTCGGTTTCGTCGCCGTCGGCGGCCAGCGAGACGCTCTCACCGAGGATCGAGCTCGCCGCTCGCAGGTCGCCACGGATGAGGTGGAACGACCACAGGCCCCACATCGCCGGGATCAGCGCCGCCACCTTCGGCAACCGCCCGGTGAGCTGCTGCGCCCGGGAGAACGCTTCGAACGCTTGTGGCGAGGCGTAGCCACGGGCGGCCGACCGGCTGAGGCCGAGCTGCAGTTCGAGGCCGAATTGCAACAGGTCGCGCTCGTGCCCAGCCTCCTTGGCGGCGACGACCGACAATGCCCGCTCGAAATGCTGCGCCGCCTCGTTATGGGCCGCCGCGGCCGCCGCCCGCTCGCCTGCCCGCTGCCACCAGATCAACGCCGCCTCGGGCTCGCCGCCGGCCACGTGGTGCTCGGCGATCAGCTCGGGACGAACCGGCTCGCCGGCGCCCGCCCGCCCGCTGAGCAACCGCGCGCATCGCTGGTGCGTGCTGCGGCGGATCGACCCGAGCATCCGGTCATACACCACTGCACCGACCAGGGCGTGGCGAAACGCGTAGGTCGGACGAGTGGTCCCGACATCGGCCGTGGCGATGCGCTGGCTGAGCAGCCGTTCGATAGATGTCCTGAGCCGGGCTCCGTCGAGGTCGACGAGTCCCGTTAGCACGTCGTCAGTCGCTTCGCCGCCGAAAACGGCCAGATGCTCGGCCACGACGACGGCATCGTCGTCGAGGGCATCCAGCCGGCTCATCAAGACCGATTCGAGGGTGACCGGCACAAGTGATCCAGCCGGCTCGGCGCGCAAGCACAGCTCCTCGGCGAACAACGGCACACCGTCGCAGCGGTCGGCCAACTCGGCGACGATGCGCGCATCCGGTCGCTCGAGCAGGTGGTGCACGAGGTCGCGCGTCTCGTCGGGTGCGAGTGGGCCGATCTGCATCGGCTCGTAGGGCGCCAGCAACCCGTCCACCTCGTGGCGCGACGTCATGACGGTCATCTGACCGGCGAGGTCGTGGTCGACACCGAGCAGGTTGAGGAGTTCCAGGGTGCTCGGATCGGCCTCGTGCACGTCCTCGACGAGCAGGAGCGTGGGCCCCGCCCGGACTGCGGCGTGGAGCAGCTCGATCATCGCCCGGAACGACATCGCCCGCAGCTCGTCGGGCAACAGGTCGTGAGCTGCGTCGACGCCGACCAGCCGGGTGACGATCTTTGGCATCCAATCGGCGAAGGTGGTGCC
The DNA here is from genome assembly GCA_963844175.1 of uncultured Acidimicrobiia bacterium. Classification (GTDB taxonomy): domain Bacteria; phylum Actinomycetota; class Acidimicrobiia; order Acidimicrobiales; family Ilumatobacteraceae; genus JALZMG01. The sequence continues at coordinate 146,541 of CAWJNE010000024.1, read as the reverse complement.
GGTCGCATCTCGCAGTCGACGTTCGACCACATCAGTCGTGAGCGGGCGCTCGGCGTGATCGAGGGCGAGGAAACGATGCAACAGCGCGCCGATGGGACCGAAGGCACTGGCCCGCATCAGCGACGAACACCGCAACTCGATGACGGGGCGACTGGCCGTCCGCACGAGGTCGACGACCACCTCGGCGAGGCGCGACTTCCCCACGCCGGCCTCGCCACGCAGCATCACAGTCCGCCGGCCGCCGGCTCCGACCTCGGACCACGCCTCGGTGAGACGCTCGATCTCCGCAGTCCGCCCCACCATCGGCGTCCGATGGGCAGTCGCCTGCAAGCGGTCCTCGGCTGCTGTCGATCCGAACACGTGGTGGATCACCTGCGGTTCGAAGCTGCGCAGGTGCAGGGGACCCTCCGGCTCCGTGCGAAAGAACCCGCGCACGAACTCAAGCGTGCGTTCGCTGATCGCCACACCGGACCGGCCGGCGTGGTGTTGCAAGCGGGCGGCGAAGTTCACGGCGTCGCCAACGAGGTCGGCGGCGTTGACCGATGGCATGGTGCCGCTCGGTCCGACGACGACGCGCCCGGTGTCGATGCCGACGCGCACCGTGAAGCGGTCGTCACTTCCGGCGCCACGACATTCCTCGGCGATGATCCGGGAGATCTCGGCGGACTCCGACACGATATCCAGGCCGCAGAGCACGGCGCGGCGGGCATCGTCTTCGTGCGGACGAGGGAACGAGAACGAGCCGAGCACGGCGTCGCCCTCGTAGTTGTGGATGTACCCCTCGAAGCGGGCGACGGCGCGGGCAACGACGGACTGGATCGCCAGCAGGTGCCGCCGCCAGCGCTCGGGGCCGAGCACCGTGGTCAGCCGACTGGATCCACCGACGTCGACGCACATGACGGAGAGCAACTTCAGGCGGGCATCATCATCACGCTCGTTGCGCAACATGTGCAGCGCGCTGGCGAAGAGGTTCTGGGCGGCCGTGTGCTCGGGGTGGGCGGCGAGGACCTCCGCGCATCGACGGATCGTGTCGCTCCACCGTTCCTGACGGAACGCGACGACCGCCTCGCCATACCGTGGATCGTCCCCGCCCACGTGGAAAACGTACGTCATGGCCGCCGAGGGTGCGGCGAGATTGCGCCGGTCACGCCGTGCGCTCGTCCCGCCACCGGCGAAACGGGACGTGACTCGCGTCGTCTTTCCGTCGTGATCGGCGCCTAGATCGGACGCGACCACCTCGGAGCGATGCCAATCAGCGCGTCCGTTCGTCGCGGGCGAGGTGGTCGTCGGCAACGGTGCTCGCCGCCGTCGCACTCGAGGCGTAGCCGTTGACGGTCATGAGGAAGTGCGGGCGATCGATCCACCGCACGGTCAGGTCCGTGGCGGCGCTCACCGTTGCGGTGCGCGCCACGTCGTGCAGCAGTGCGATCTCCCCGAACCCGTCGGCCGGACCGAGCATGGCGATCTCCCGCCCGTCCTGCTGCACCACGGCGGTCCCCGCTTCGATCACGTAGAAGCGGTCGCCGTGATCGCCCTGGACGAACACCGACTGCCCGGCCCGCACCGTCGAACGCTCCGACCGCGCGGCGAGGGCTTCGATAGCCGGCATCGGCAACGGTCGGAGCATCGCCACGCGCCGCAGCGCGTCGATGGCGTCATCGCGCACGCGCACCTTGGCGTCGATCCTGCACAGCGCGCGCCATGACGCCGCCACGAACGACGGGCCGAGGAGGCCGACGACGGCGAGGGTCCAACGTGCGCCGAGGCCGGCGATGAGCGGTGTGACGATGAGCGCGCCGATCGCCACGGACACGGCGATCACGCTCTCCAGCGCGCCGAACCAGCGGGCCAGCACGTCGTCGGGGACCAGGCGGGCGGGCAGGGTGAACAGCCCGACGTCGACCAGCGCATCCCCGATGCCGATCACGACCATCCCGACGAGGACGACGACCATCCGGGGGGCCGCCCCCATCATCGCCAGCGGCACCGCCCACAGCACGACCCCGATGCCGAGGAGCGTGGCCAGCCCGCGCTGGCGCTTCATGACGGCGATCCCGACCACCCCGCCGACGGCGCCGACGCCCATGGCCGCGGAGAGGATCCCGACCTCGGCGTCGCCGCCGTCCAGCAGGTCGATGGCCAGCACGAGCACCAGCACGCTCAGGCATCCCCGGGTGAAGGTCTGCACGGCACCCAGGGCTGCCAGCAGTCGGCCCTCCGGGTACCTCGCAAGCGCTCGCGCGCCCATCACGACCTCGGCGAGCGTCATCCGGCCCGCCGCGCCGGACGGGATGATCGGCGCCTCGTAGCGGATGCCGACGAGGCTCCACCCCGACCACAGCGCCAGTGCAGCGGCGACGACGAAGGCCGTCGCCGGCTCGGCCAGTCCGAGCAGGACGGCGGCGACGACCGGGCCGACAAGGGCGCCGACGGCGGCGATGAACCCGCGGGCCACGTAGGCGCTGGTCAGTTCCAGCGGTGTCACGCAGAGCAGCGGGAGCAGCGCCGAGTGGGACGGCCGGTACGTGGCGAACGCTCCCGTGGCGGCCACGGACAGGACGTAGACGGCGACGGCAGGTCCGTCGAGCGCCAGGGTGGCCGCAGCGGCGGCGAGCAGCGTCGCCCGCACGACGCACGACCAGCGCAGGACCCGCTCCCGGCGGAAGCGGTCGGCCAGCGCCGCCCCCCACGGCGCCAGCACGGCGGCCGAGAGCATGCGGGCGAAGACGACCAGCCCGACGGTCGTCGTCCCACCGTCGCGGAAGGCGACCACGCCCAGCGCCACGGTGAAGGTGAGCTCGGCCGTCCACGCCGACGCGAACGAGACCAGGGCACGGCGCAAGCTGCGGTTGGCGGTGACGGTGGCGATCGCCGACGCGGACGCGCGCAGTCGAAGCTGCAGCCGCCCGCTCATTCTCTGGTCGTACGGAACGCCGGCGGTCGCGTCAAGGGTGCTGGCACCAGCGGCGGGGTGCGGTTCAGCGGAAGTCGCGGCTGGCGTGCATGGTGCTGCCGGGGAGGGCGAGAGGGGCGAGGTGGTCGGCGACGATGTTGATCACGCCCTCGGCCCGCTCGAGGCGGCCGCGGATCGTCATCGCCGGCGCTTCGCGGGCGACGCGGCGGAAGCGGGCCCAACAGCCCTTGGACACGACCACGTTGATCAGCCCGGTCTCGTCCTCGAGGTTGAGGAACGTCGTGCCCTGGGCGGTCATCGGGCGCTGGCGGTGGGTGACGACGCCGGCCACGACGACGCGCTCCCCCGGTGTGGCGTCCCAGAGCCCCTGCGACGTGACGACACCGAGCTCGTCGAGCTGCTGGCGCAGGAAGCTGGTCGGGTGGCCGTCGGGCGACACCCCGGTGGCCCACAGGTCGGCGACGGCTTCCTCGACCGGCGACATGCCGGGCAGCGACGGGGCGTCGGCGCCCGTGACGACGCCGGCCATCCGGCCCGGGCGGGACTGGGCCACGGCGCCGACGGCCCACAGCGCCTCGCGCCGCTGCAGCCCGAAGCACTCGCCGAACAGACCGCCGGTGGCCATCGCCTCCAGCTGGTGCAGTTCCAGCGTCGGGACCCGCCGCACGAGGTCCTCCAACCCCGTGTACGGCCCGTGCTCCACCCGCTCGGCCTCGATCGCCGTCGCCAGCTCGTCGCCCACCCCGCGCACCGACCCGATCCCCAACCTGACCGCCGGCTGCCCCCCCGTCCCCCCCATCCGAGGGTTTCCTGCATCCGAGGGTTTGGTGAGGGGCCCCCCCTCACCAAACCCTCCGATGGCAGCAAACCCTCGGATGGGTTGGGGGGCTGACGGTTCGAGGGTGGCCGTGGCCAGGGACCGGTTGAGATCGGGGGTGCGGACGACGACGCCGTGGCGGCGGGCGTCACGGACCAGCGTGTGCGGGCTCCAGAACCCCATCGGCTGGGCGTTGAGCAGCGCCGCGCAGAACGCCGCCGGCTCGTGGTGCTTGATCCACGACGACGCGTACACCAGGTAGGCGAACGACACCGAGTGGCTCTCGGGGAAGCCGTAGTTGGCGAACGCCTTCATCTTCACGTACAGCTCGTCGGCGACGTCGCCGGTGATGCCCCGCTCGGCCATGCCGGCGTACAGCCGGTGCTTCAGCCGCTCCATGCGCGCCGCCGACCGCTTGGACCCCATCGCCTGGCGCAGCTCGTCGGACTCGGCCGGCGTGAACCCGGCCACGTCGATCGCCATCTGCATCAGCTGCTCCTGGAACAGCGGCACGCCGAGCGTCTTGCCGAGGCTGTTCTCGAGCAGCGGGTGGAGGTACGTGATCGGCTCCTGACCGTTGCGCCGCCGGATGTACGGGTGCACCGACCCGCCCTGGATCGGACCCGGCCGGATCAGCGCCACCTCCACCACCAGGTCGTAGAACTTGCGCGGCTTGAGCCGGGGCAGCGTGGCCATCTGGGCCCGCGACTCGATCTGGAACACGCCCACCGTGTCGGCCCGGCAGAGCATGGCGTAGACCTCGTCCTCCTGCGGGATAGTGGCCAGGTCGATCTCGTAGCCGCAGTGGTCCCGGACGAGGTCGACGGCGTAGTGCAGCGCCGACAGCATCCCCAGGCCGAGCAGGTCGAACTTGACGAGACCGGCCGCCGCGCAGTCGTCCTTGTCCCACTGCAGCACCGAGCGGTCCTCCATCCGCCCCCACTCGACCGGGCAGACCTCGATCACCGGCCGGTCGCAGATGACCATCCCGCCCGAGTGGATGCCGAGGTGGCGCGGCGCGTCCTCGACCTGGGCCGCCAGCTCCAGCACCGGCGCCGGGATGTCGCCCGCCGCCGGGCCGTGCCGTTCCTGTTCGGCCCGAGTGGTGCCGACCGTGCCCCAACCGTCGACCCGCTTCGACCACGCGTCCTGCTGGCCGGGGGCGTGGCCGAGCGCCTTGGCCATGTCCCGCACGGCCGACTTGGCGCGGTACGTGATGACGTTGGCCACCTGGGCGGTGTGGTGGCGGCCGTGCTTGCCGTAGAGGTACTGGATGACCTCTTCGCGCCGGTCGCTCTCGATGTCGATGTCGATGTCCGGCGGGCCGTCGCGCTCGGGCGACAGGAAGCGCTCGAACAGCAGCCCGAGCGACACGGCGTCGGCGTTGGTGACGCCGAGGGCGTAGCAGACGGCGGAGTTGGCGGCGCTGCCGCGACCCTGGCAGAAGATGCCCACCTCGCCGCAGAACCGCACGAGGTCCCACACCACGAGGAAGTAGCCGGCGAAGCCGAGCTGCTCGATGATCGCCAGCTCGTGGTCGAGCGTCGCCCACGCCCTGGCCCGCAGCGACAGGTCTTCGACGACTCCATGCGCGACGGCGGCCGGCCGCTCGCCGTAACGACGGCGGGCGCCTTCGTCGACGAGCCGGCGGAGGTGCTCCATCTCGGTCAGACCGTCGGGGCACGGGAACGGCGGGAGGGCCGGGGCGACCAGCGCCAGGTCGAAGGCGGCGGCTCGACCGACCTCGGCGGCCAGCTCCACGACGCCCGGGTAGCGGGCGAAGCGGCGGCGCTGCTCGGCACCGGAGCGGAGGTGGGCACCGGACGCCGCCGGCAGCCACGGGTCGAGCTCGGCCAGGCTGCGCCGGGCCCGCACGGCGGCGAGCGCGGCGGCCAGGCGGCGCTGGGTCGGCGTGGCGTAGTGAGCGTTGGTGGTGGCGACGCAACCGACGTCGTGGCGGGCGGCCAGCTCGGCCAGGGCGTCGTTGCGCGCTCGAGTCGAGCGGGTCGCCGTGGTCCCACAGCTCGACGAGGACGCGGTCGCGCCCGAAGGCGTCGATCAACCGGTGCAGCTCGCGGCGGGCAGCGGCCGGGCCGTCGTCGACGAGTGCCCGGGGCACGGATCCCTTGCGGCAGCCGGTCAGCGCCCACACGTGGCCGGCGGTGTGGCGGGCGACGTCGGCCAGCGTGAACTGCGGCGCCCCCTTCTCCCCCGCCAGGTGGCCGAGGCTGAGCGTGCGGGCCAGGCGGCCGTAGCCGGTGGGGCCGTCGGCCAGCAGCAGCAGGTGGTCGCCGTGGGGGTCGGGGGCGTGGTGGTCGGGGACGCGGCCGGTGGCGACCTGGGTGAGCGTGTCGCCCTCGTCCTTGGCCGCGCTGGCTTCGGGGGCCAGGCCGGGGGTGAGGGTGATCTCGGTGCCGAACACGGTCGGCAGGCCGACGGCCCGGGCCGCTTCGGCGAACCGGACGATGCCGTAGAAGCCGTCATGGTCGGTGAGGGCGAGGGCGTCGAGGCCCAGGCGGGCGGCCTCGGTGGCCAGCTCCTCGGGGTGGGCGGCACCGTCGAGGAACGAGAAGTTGGAGTGGCAGTGCAGCTCGGCGTAGGACACCGCACCGGTCCGCCGCTCGACGCCGCCGGGCTCGAACGGCTGGCGCTTGCGGCTCCACGCCGGCCCGTCGCCGCCGGCGTTCCACGACGGGCTGCCCGGTGCCCGACCGTCGCGACCGGTGGCCGCCGAGGAGCCGGAGAGGGCGGCCTCGAGTTCGGACCAGGTCCACGACGGGTTGTTGAAGCCCACTCACGTCAGTATCGAACGCCGGTGCGCCGAACGCAAGTTCGGTAACCCATCCGAGTGTTTTCTAGCCCGACCCTCTGTCCATCCTGCTTCGCCGGATCAGCGGGGCAGGCGGCCGAACGCGGCGAGCAGGCGGTCGGCCGGGTCGTCCGACGTGATCTCGGCGCGCGGGCCGGTCACGCCGGCCCCGCGGTACAGCTCCTCGCGGTCAGCGAACCACCCGGCGACGGCGGCGACCAGCTCGGGGTCGAGCGCCGTGTCAGCGCCCGTCGCCACGGCGAGGTCCCAGGCGTGGATCAAGTGGTCGGCGGCCAGCTGGCTGACGTACTCCGCCATGTCCTCGTCGCCGTAGGACAGGTGGACCGTGCCGCCCGTCGGCAGGTGGTGGCCGACCGCGGCGACCGCCTCCGCCGCCGCATCCCGGGCCGCCCCGGCCGGATCGGCGCCGAGGAGATCGCCGTCGAACCGGGTGCCGACCTCGGCGATCGTCGCCCCGCCGAGCAACGACGGCGTCCAGGCGTCCTCACCGACGACGTGGTTGACGAGCTCCCGCACGTCCCACTCCGTGCACGGCGTCGACGCCTCCCAGGCATCGCCGTCGACCGCCTCGACGCGCTCGAGGAACGTCTCGACGGTCCGCCGGTGCAGTTCGATCAGGTCCATCCGCGTCCCTCCCGCTGGCCCCCTGCCGGACCAGGGTAGGCCAGCCCCGGCAGGACCCCGGCCAGACCGGGGTCGGCGACGCCGGCCGCCTCGTCCCACGAGAACCATCGCACGTCTTGGCTCTCGCCGGGCGGTGGCACCGGGTCGGCATCGCCCACCGTGGCGAGGTAGCGCAGGTCGAGGTGGGTGTGGCCACGGCTGCCGGCGTGGACGTCGACGTGAGCCAGGGCCGGCGGCTCGTCACCGTTCGTGCGGAGCAACGTCGCCTCGAGGCCGGTCTCCTCGGCCGTCTCGCGGCAAGCGGCCTCCCACGGCGTCTCGCCAGGGTCGACGTGCCCGCCGGGCTGGAGCCAGATGCCGAGGTGCTTGTGGCGGAGCAGCAGGATGCCCCGCCGGCCGATGACCAGCGCCGAGGCGGTGATGTGGACCGGGTCGGCGTCTTGGTCGAACGGACGCTCGAGGTGCGCAACGGCGGTGATGAAGGCGTCGATGCTGACCCGCTCCCGGGCATCAACCGGGGCCCGGCCGGTGACCGAGGCGACGACGTGATCGAGCAGCGCGGCGTGGTCCACGGAACCCATCCTGCACTCCGCGCGACGATGTCCGGGTGGACGACCTGCCGATGATCGACCTGCGCGGCGATCGCGACAAGTTGGCGGGCGAGATCGACCGGGCGTGCCGGACGTACGGGTTCTTCCGCATCACGGGCCACGGAGTGGCGCCGGCGCGGCTGGCCGAGCTGGATCGGTTGGCCCGGGAGCTCTTCGCCCAACCGGCCGAGGCCAAGGCGGCGATCGCCATGGAGCACGGCGGGTCGGCGTGGCGGGGCTGGTTCCCGCTCGACGGCGAGCTGACGTCCGGGGTGCCGGACCACAAGGAGGGGATCTACTTCGGGACGGAGCTCGGCCCGGACGATCCCGCCGTGCGCGCCGGCGTCCCGTTGCACGGCGCCAACCTGTTCCCGTCCCGCCCGCCGGGGCTGCGGGCGGCCGTGCTCGGATGGCTCGACGAGATGGAGCGGATCGGCGCCGAGCTGCTGCGGCTGGTCGCCGCGGGGCTCGGGCTGCCAGCGACGTGGTTCGAGGAGCACGTGACCGCTGACCCGACGATCCTGTTCCGCATCTTCCGGTACCCGCCCGAGCAGCCCGACGGGTGGGGCGTGGCCGAGCACACGGACTACGGGCTGCTGACGATCCTCGCCACCGACGCCAACGACGGGTTGCAGGTGCACGCGCCGGGCGGGTGGATCGACGTGCCGTCCGACCCCGCGGTGTTCGTCGTCAACCTCGGCGACATGCTCGAGCGGATGACCGAGGGGCGGTATCGCTCCACGCCGCACCGCGTGCGCAACACCGGTGCGGGCGACCGGCTGTCGTTCCCGTGCTTCATCGACCCGTCGTGGGACGCGGTGTGCCCGGTGCTGCCGCTCGGCGGGGCGGCGCCGGCCGACGAGCCGGAACGGCGCTGGGACGGCACGAGCGTGCGCGGGTGGGACGGGACCTACGGCGACTACCTGACGGCCAAAGTGGCCCGGGTCTTCCCCGACCTCTTCGCCCGCCTCTCCGGACCTCAACGTCCGCGAATCGGTTGATCGGCAACCGATTCGCTGACCGTGAGGGTTCGGGGTCGCCCGTCAGCCGTCGGTGACGAGCGCCTGGATCTCGGCCACCGGCAGCGGGCGGGTCTCGGAGGTCGTCGACACCGAACCGAGGTCGCCGCTCTCACCGTTGGACGCCGACCACGTGGCATGCCAGACGACGTCGACGGTCACGGGGTAGGCATCGCCGCTGGCCGCCATGGCCGAGGAGTCGCGGTAGGCGTGCTCGCACCCGGCGAACGACTCGGGATCGTCGCGGCCCTGCACGAACGCCGGCGGCGCACCCTCGCAGGTGATGTCCCCGCTGCCGTCGCCCGGGTGCACGACGAGGCGCTCGGGGACAGCGCGGGCAGTGACCGTGAGCCCGGGGACGGACGCCGACGCCTCGACCGGCGCCCACTGCCCCTGGGACTGGTCGACCCAGAAGAACGTTGGCAGGTGGACGTAGGTCCACCGCTCGGGCATCCAGTCGGCCGGCGCGATGCGCGGCACGGGCGTGGGGAGTTGTTGCACGACCCGTTCGTACAGCTCGGGGAGGAGATCCTCCGGCTGGGGCTGGGGGACGAACGTCCCGCCCTGGGCGAGCACGGCGACCCAGTCGTCGTAGGCCGGCCCGGCGCCGGGCCCCGAGCACGTGAAGCGGTACTGGAGGTGCGGCACCCCGCCGATGTTGCGGAACCAGGCCCGCTCGACGACGTCGCCGGGCTGTGGCCCCTGCACGATGTCGGTGACGACGTTGGGGTCGGCCGGGGCCGGCGTGGAGCCAGCGTTGACGGCGGCGGCGACGGCAGCGACGTCGGCATCGCTCCCGACGGCGTTGGCCGAGCACGAGAACCCCTGCCCCGACCCGCCGCCACGAGCCGGCGCTGCGCCCGCCCCGCCGCCGGTTCCGGCCCCGGAGAACGAGGAGCCACCACCCGAGCCGGGGGTTCCGGCGATGGCGACCAATCGACCGCTCCTGCCACCGTCCGCTCGCGAAGTGCGCCCTGCGCATGACGTCGAGCCGCCGTCCTCTTGGCGCCGCTGCAACGGCGGCACTCGGCAACGAGCACCGAGAGCGCCAGCGCAGTGCGAGGCTCATGCGGGCGGGCATGACGGTAACTCCAATCCGACTCCAGACGATCTCGAAGATCGCCGTCGGCAGCCAGCCATCGTCCGTGTAGCAGCGACGCTGGTCGATCGCCCGGTAGCGCAATGAGCTCGCCGAACTCGCCCGTCGACTCACCCGCTGGCGTCAACTCGAAGCCGGTTGTCGACGTAGCAAACGTCACGTCGGCCGTCGCGTGCGGGGCATCGCCGTCGACGACCACGTCCTCGACCGTCACCGAGAAGAGGTCCGGGTTCGTCGGGTGCGGTGCGTTCGCCAAGCGCGACCAGCTCCTCGACGAAGGCCTTGAGCGAGTCGAACTCGGGGGTGCCGGGCGCGGCGATCTCGGCGACTCGTGCGTCGAGGTTCTCCAGGGTGGGGTTGCTGGTCAGCTCGTTGCGCAATTCCCAGGAGCGCACGTAGTCGGCGGCGATCTGGGCCTCGAGGTCGGCCTCCGTCGTGGTCGGGGGTGCCGTCTCGGTGGTCGGAGGCTCGGTCGGCTCCGTCGGCCCGGTGGTGGTCGTGGCCTGGGCGACCGTCGTCGTCACCCTCGGCTGCGTCGTGGTCGGCGCCGGCGTGACGGACGTGGTTTCGGCGCCACCGTCGTCGCCGGAGCTGCACCCGACGGCAGCGGTCGCCAATGCCGCACTCACGACCGCCGTCAGGGTGCGCGTCCCCCGGCGCCGTGGAGCTCCCGCCCTCGAGCGTTCCACCCGGGTCACCGTAGATCCGTCCACGGCATCGTTTCCGTCGGCGTTCGTCCCACACCCACCCTGGGCGCGACGAGATCCGGAAAGCGGAAACTGTCTCTGGTCAGAGAAATGGTCGGACGGTCAGCCAATTTCCTGACGAAGAGGAGGAGGGACGCCTATTCGTAGGTGGCGGCGATCCACCAGTTGCGGTGTTCGGCGACGACGAGGTGGGCGGTGCCGTCGGCGGTGACGACCTGGAAGCGGGCCAGGCGACGATGGCGGGTGGGGTCCCACCACCGCTCCTCGATCGGCCACGGGCCGGCCCAGCCGGTCACCGGCTGCGGCGGTCCGCCGCCGACGGCCAACGTCGCCGGCGAGGCACTCAGCTCGCCACGGCCCCCGACGCGCACCGGCTGGCCCCGCTCGTCGACCAGCGCCGCCCGCTGCACCTCCCCCGGCACCACCGCCGGCGACGGCGCCGGCAGCGCACCCGGCCACGGCCCCGCCGGGCGCAACCGCTCGGCGGTGTCATCGGCGTCGGTCAGGTCGGTGGTCGACGCCGGGACCCACCCGTACCGGTCCGCCGGCAACCGCCCGCCCTGCCACGCCGGCACCAGCACGCCGGCATCGCCGACCAGCCCGGCCAGCCGACTGACGGCACGCGTCGCCCGCTCGTCCGCCGCCGACGGACCACCCCACAACCGCAGCTGGTCACCGTCGTCGCCGCGCACCTCGTCGGGCGACAGCCGCAAGAGCACGACCCCGGCCGTCGGCTCGTCCGACCCCATCCACCCGTCGAGCTGCCAGCGCACCCGCTCGACCATCGCCGCCGCCGACAGCCCGGCCGCCCGGTACCACGCCCGCTCGCTGCGCTCGCCGTGCTCGGTCTCGGCCGTCACCACCAGCCGGGTGCACACCCGGCCCTCGCCGCTCAACGAAGCGACGAGCTCGTCGGCCAGCTGCTTGCCGACGAACACCAGTGGTTGCACCAGCTCGACGGGTTCGTCGAACACCTGCTCCACCCGCCGCTCCGGCGGGGGGTCGCTGGCATCCGCAGCTCGGTCGTCGTGCCCGCCGGCCAGCCGGTGGGCGTGCCGACCGCTGGGCCCGAACCGCGCCAGCACGTCGCTCGCCGGCACTGCCGCCAGGTCGCCGAGCCGGGCCAGGCCGAGCCGGGCGAACAACCCGACCAGCTCGGCGTCGGCCTCCCCCAGGTGCCCTAGCCAGGCCACTGGCAACCGCTCGAGGAACCGGCCCGAGGCACCCGGCTCGACGACCACCACGCCGGTTCCCGCCCGGCGGGCAGCCACGGCGGCGGCGAAGCGCCCGTCGGCCACCCCAACGCCGACCCCGGTCGCCTCCACGAGCGCCGACTCCCCGCGCACGGCGGCGACCACCCGCTCGGCCAACTGCTGATCACCCCCGAAGTAGCGCGACGGGCCCTTGGCATCGAGGCACAACCACCCCGGCTCGACCACTTCCAACCGGGGGACGAACCGCCCGACGGCCCGCACCACCGGCTCGAACGCCCTGGCGTCGCGGTCGGGATCGTGATCGAGCAGCACCACGTCCGGACAGGCCTGCTGGGCGGCTCGGCGGCGCTGGCCGTGGACGACACCCATGGCGGCAGCGGCCGGCGACCTGGCCACGACCCGGTTGGCCAGCAGCACGACCGCCGGCACGTCGGCCTGGACCCCCGCCGCCACCACCGGCCAGTCCGGGCACCAGACCGTGACGTACCGCACGGTCACCCCACGGAGCGCAGCACGGGCCCGGCACCCACGGCACCAACCTCACCGGCCACCGCCAGCACCCCACCGCCGGGGCCCGGGAGCCACACGTCGACCTGCCGGGCCCGGGGCACGCGCCGGCCGGACGACACCACCGTGACCCGCCGCCGGCGCAGCCGCCCCCAACCCTGCTCGACGCCTTCCCACACCGGTGCCGTGGCCTCCACCGTGAGGTCGACGGACACCGGCGACCCGCCGGGCGGTGCGGCACCGGGCGCGACCGAGAGCAGCACCCCCTCCCTGGCCTGCAACCGAGCCTGCACCCGCCGGGCCACGGCGGCCGGCACCCGCCGGGGGACCCTGGTGACGACGACCTCGAACCCGTCCAGCACGGCCCCCACCAGATCGGCCCACGACGTGCTCGATGCGTCCGGTCCGGGGTCGATCCGCACCATCCGCTCGAGCGGGATGCCCAGCTCGGTCGCCGCCTCGACGCCGAGCCACGGCACGTCGACGACCGCCAGCCACGCCCCAGCCGTGGTGGCCTCGGCGGCCAGGGCGAGGGCCAACGACGTGGCGGCGACCCCGCCGCATGCCACCGCCCGACCACGCACCAGTGCGCCGTCCGGGAACAGGGGCACCAGCGGGTCAGCGACGGGGAGGGTGTGCTGGCGGGCGAGGGTCGTCGGGGCGACGGCTGCGGCCAGGTCCATCGCTGCAGTCTACGAACGAGCGTTCGGAACAGCAAGCGATCGTTTTACCCCTCGAACGGGAGCTGGCGGAATCGGCGCACAGAATCCCGGGTGCCGGGACCGACCATCTAGCCTGCCCGCCGATGGGTCAGCTGGTCGCCGTGACGGAGAAGCCGAGCCCGATGCCCGGCATCGTCCGCTTCGAGCTCAACCGGGCGCTGACCGGCATGGGCCACGAGCGATTCCGCACCACCGACGACGCCGCCGGACCCCGACCCGCCGCCGAACTGGCCCGCCGCCTGTTCGCCACCGGGCAGGTCGACGCCGTGCACGTCTACTCCAACATCGTCACCGTCGACCTGGCCAAGGGCGGATCGCCGGACGGCCTGTCGGACGTCGTCCGCAACCTCTACCGCTACTGGCAGCCGGGCATGGCGCCACCGTCGTTCGAGGACCTCGTCCCCGACGAGGAACCGGCCGCCGACGGTGCCCCAGCGGCTCCGTCGGGAGAGGGCGATGCCGCCCTGGCCGAGGCGGCCAAACGCGTCCCGATGCACCTCCTCGAGCGCAGCCGGGCGGCGCGCGAGCGCTGGAAGGCGAACAACTAGCCAGCCGGCGCGTCAGACGGCGGTGAGCTGGTGGCGCACGACCCAGGCGGCGATCTCGGCCCGGCTCGACAGCCCGAGCTTCGTCAGGATGTTGGACACGTGGACGGCCGCCGTCTTGGGCGAGATGAACAGCCGCTCGGCGACCTGGCCGTTCGTCAGGCCATCGGCGAGCAGCGCCGCCACCTCCTGCTCGCGAGCGGTGAGCTCGCCGTCGGCGCGCCCTGACGCACCCTCCAGGCGGCGGGCCAGGGCCTGGGCCCGATCGCGCCGCACACCCGGCCACCGGGCCAGGTCGTCATCGATGGCCTGACGGACCACGGCCAGCGCCGCGGCCCGGTCGCCGATGCCGAGCAGCGCCTCCGCCCGAGCCGTGCGCAACGAGCCGACCACCGGCCGGGCCAGACGTTCGTCCGGCGCCTCGAGCACCGCCGCCAGCGCGTCGGCGGCGCCCTGGCGATCGCCCTCGGCCAACTGCAGCAGCCCATCGGCATGAGCGCGGAACGCCGGCGCGGACGGGTGCTCACCGAGCCAGCCGCCGAGCAGGCGATCCCGGACGATGGATGGCGCCACCCCGACGAACAGCAGTTGCTCGACGATGGCGATCACGTGGTTGAGGGCGGATGCCGAATCGTCGAGGGGACCGGCTTCGGGCAACTGCTCGAACAGCGACGTCACCGCTGCTCGGTCGCCGCGTGCGGCGGCGACGGCCAGCTCGAGGCGCAGCGCATGGAGCCGGTGGCCCGACGGGCAGCAAGCGGCGAACCCGGCCTGCGCCTCGGCGGCATCGGTCAGCCGCCCCTCCTCGAGCGCGTAGTCGACCTGGGCCGACGACACCACCTTGGCCGCTGAGCTCTGGCGCACCCACCACTGCGTACCCTCTGCCGAGACGCGGCGCAGCGCCGCCAGGTCGCCGTCACCAAAGGCGGCGTCGACCTCCCACAGCAGTGCGGTGCCGGTCCCCAGCTTGTCGAACCCCACCTTGCTGCTGACGTCCTGCATCTCGGCGCGCAGCGCGGCCGCTTCCGTCGAGTGCGCCGGGAGCAGCTCCAACCCGTTGTTGATGGCCCGCGTCAGCAGGATCGAATCGCCGGCCCTGCGAGCCGCGGCGAGCGCCTCGTCCAGCGCCGCCAGGGACTCGGCGCGGGGGCGCCCGGCGCTCATCGCCGTCGATCCGGCCCGCTCGACGAGTGCCTTGGCCTCCGTCGCCGAGTCGCCCGACGCCCGGGCGTCGGCGAGCGCTCGTTCCGCCCAGCCGAGGGCCACGTCGGCACGGCCGCTGATCATGTGGACCTGGGCGACGGCTGCCTCCGCCACGCCCCGTGTCTGGACGTCGTCGAGCGACGCGGCGAGCTGCTCGAGCTCGGCCAGCGCGTCGACCGACGCCGCGTCGTCGCCGAGCTCGTGGTGCAGCCGGGCGACGAACCGGGTCGCCTCGATGCGGTCGGCCACCTCGACAGCGACCCGACGCCATCGCGTCGCCGCGTCGAGCGCCTCGTCCTGGAAGTCCAGGCGCCATGCCGCCTCGGTGGCAACGGCCAGCAGCTCCGGGTCGTTCGGCGCCTCGCCGAGCCCCTCCGCAGCAAGGCGCAGTGCGGCGAACGTGAAGCCCTGCTGCAGGTAGCGCGCCGCGCCCTTGCGGGCGATCGCCGGCACCTCGTCGTGGCGACCGGCGCCCTGGGCGTGGCGGGCCAGCGAGGTGTGGTCGAGCACGGCCGCCATGCGGACCGCTTCGAAGCACCGCTCGTGCAACCTCCGACGTTCCCGACCGAGCAGCTGATCGACGATCGCCTCGGCGACGAGGGCGTGCGAGAACCAGAACTGGTCGTCGCTCGTCTCGATGACGACCCCCGCCGCCGCCAGCGCCCGGAGGTCGTCGAGCAGCTCGTCCTCGGCGGCCTCGGTGACGATGCGCAGGGCGTCGAACGACGCCGACCGCCCGTAGACGGCGAGGGCCTCGACGAGTCGCCGATGGCCGTGCTCCAGCTCCGCCACCTGCTGGCGGACGGCCTCCTCCAGCGACCACGGGAGGTCGGCTTCGAGGAGGTCGGACACGATCGCCTGCGGTCCGGCCGCCCGCAGCAGCTCCTCGACGACGAACGGCACACCGCTGCTGCGCCGGAACAGCGTCTCGACCATCGCCGACGACGGCGCCTGGCGGGTGACCGCCGAGATCGCTGCGACCATCGCGCCGACGTCTGTCCGGCAGAGACGTTCGAGACGGATCTGCTCGACGGAGTGACGGCGTTCCAAGCGCAGCACCAGCTCGCCGCCGGGCTGACCGCGCACCAGGTCGGTCGGCCGATAGGTGGCGACGAGCACCAGGTTCGGCCACGGCTGCTGGGCGATGCGGTCGATCAGGTTGGCGCTGGCGGCGTCGATCCAGTGCAGGTCCTCGATCACGAGGATGGTCGGCCCGCGCTGCACGGCGGCCCTGATGCTGGCGAGCACGGCGTCGGCCTGCTCCTCGTCGGCCACGCCCGCCGGGACGAGGGCGGCGACGGCGTCGAGCGGCCGGCTCATCGAGCCCGGCTGGGCCGAGACGCCGATCGCGGTGACGTCGGCGGGCAGCGCAGCGAGCGTCTCGCGCACAAGGCGTGTCTTGCCGATGCCTGCCTCACCCGAGACGAGGGCGACGTTCGGCTGGTCACCGGTCATCACGGCGGCGGCGTCGATCAAACCGACGAGATGGTTGGTCGCACTCGACCGCCCGACCATCACCGGGCTCATCCCCACGCGCCCGACGAGCACGTGGTCGACGGTATCGCTGAACGACCGCCGGTCGTCTGGATCAGGCGACACGGCGGTCGTCAGCGGCGCGCCGATCCCCCCGGGGAGGAAGTGGATCGACGAGGCGCAACGCTGGTGCGGCCGGTGCGGCCGGACGTCGCCAGCGCCAGGCGCGGACACGCCGGGCCGGTCGTGACCGGGTCAGTTCGCTCCGCCGTTGCTCGGCGAGCTCGATGGAGAAGTAGGCGTGCATGGGACTCAAGATGCACCACTAAGGCACCGGCGCACATCGGGCGATCGACCTATCTCGGCCTGCCGACTGCCTGCGATCCCGGGCGAGCAACCCGGGGGTTACACTTGTTCGACGCCATGCGTCTCCCCCGCGCGCCGTTGCTGGGTCGGCTGACAGGGCCCGACACCCCCTGTGTGGTGCTGGTCGAGGCACCAGCCGGCTACGGCAAGTCCTGGCTGCTGCGTCGCGCCGCCGGCGACGGTGTCACCCGACTGAGGGGCGTCGTCCCGGCGAATCGACCCGCGGGAACGCTGGTCATCGACGACGCCCACCAGCTCGATGCCGGAGCCGTTGCCGATCTCGTCGGGCTCATCGAGGAGGCCGAGCCCGACGACCCGAGCCGGCGGCTGTTCGTCGCCGGCCGGCTGCTGCCCGACGAGGTGCTCGAGGTCGCCGCCCTCGCCGACGCGCTCGTCATCGACACGCACGCCATGACGTTGACGGCCGAGGACATCGTGGGCGCGCTCGTCGACGGTGCCGAATCGGCGCACCAGGTGCTCGAGGCGGCCGACGGCTGCGTGCGGATCGTCGCCAACGCGCTGGAGCAGAGCCAGCGGCTCGCCCATTCCGATCCGGTCGGGCTCACGGCGCGCCTGGTGCGATCGGCGACGGCGGAGGCGTTGGAGCGGGTCGGCCCGCGTGACGCCGCCATCGTCGGGCTGCTCGCTCGGGCGCCGGGGCTCGACCGCGCGCTCCTCGACCGCTTGGCCGGGCCCGGGTTCGTCGACCGAGCCGTCGACGCAGGCATCCCGCTGCGTCGCCCTTTGACGGGTGGCGTCGAGCTGGCGATGGCCCCGTCGTTCCGCGCCGGTCCCGTCGACCGGTCGATCGCCGAGCGACTGGCGGGCGAGCTGTTCGAGCGGGGCTGGACCATCGAGGCGACGAACCTGCTGCTCGACGCCGGCGACCACCGTCGAGCGACGCAGCGCGTGATGGAGCTCAGCGAGTCCATCACGGACACGGTGGAGCCGCAGACCCTGCTCAGCCTCCTCGGGCGACTCGGACCGGCCACCGAGCGCGAGCCGCTGCTGCTGCTGCGGCGGGCGACGGCCAGCCGGGCCATCGGGCGGCTGGACTCGGCGACGCGCGACATCGACCGGGCCGTCCAGCTGGCCGCCGACGGCGACCCCGCGGTCCGTCGTCGGGTGGCGGTCGAGGCGGCACGGGCGTGCCTCGCCGAGGGCCGGCGCGAGGAGGCGGCGCGGGCCGCCAACCAGGCACTGGTCGAGATCGGTGACGGCGAGCAGGGGACGTTTGCCCGGGCCTACGAGGTCCTCGCCGAGTGCGGCACGACGTCCGACGCCCGCCACGACCTCCAGCGCGCCGCGGAGTGCCATCGCATCGCCGCCGGGGCCTGGGACGCCTGCGGCGAGCCGGCCAGGGCGAGGGCCTGCCGGCGTGACCTGGCGCTCGGTCCACTCGTGCTGTTGGGCAGGTTCGACGAGGCGCTCGGGCAGCTCAGCCAACTGCTCGCCACGACCGACCTCTCCGACGCCGAGCGTTCGATGACGACGCTCATCGAGGGGTTCGTCCTCTACAACGCCAACCGTCTCGACTCGGCCGACGCCAGGTTCGTGCGGGCCACGGACATCGGCTACGTCCACGAGAACCCGCGCCTGATCGCCGCCGCGGCCTGGGGCCGAGCGCTGGTCGCCGCCCGCCGCAACGACCTGTCGGCGACCCTGCGCTGGATCGCCAGCGCGGAGAACACGGCGTTGAGCGACGACGACGACATGCACGGCGTGCCGTTCCTCTGCGACGTGACGAACATGCTCGGCGCCTTCGGTGAGCTGGAGCTCGCCCAGCGCTACTTCGCCCGCGCCGTCGCCCGCCGGGACATCTACCCGGACCAGGTCAACTCGACCGGCTTCCTGCTGGACGCCCGCCGTGGCGTGCTCGGTGACCTGGACGGGGTGCTCCAGGCGACCCCACCGGCGCACGTGTGGCTGGTCAAGCTCCTCGGGGCGTACGCATCGGCCAAGCAGGATCGCCTCGACGACGCGCCGGCGCCTCTTCACCGAGTCGCAACACGAGCTCGTCGCCCTCGGTTTCGGTGACGCCGAGGCGATGGGCGAGGGCCGGGTCGCCCGCGAGCTGCAAGTGATGCTGGAGCGTCCGGCGGCGGAGGCCGCTCGTCCCATGCGACGCGCGCCCGCTACGCCCTCCACGCGTCCCACGGCCAGACTGCGACTGTGCGTCGTCGGCGAGCCGATGACGGTCCACGAGGATGGCGATGCGCGCACCATCCCGAGCGGCAACCCGCAGCGACTGGTCGGGGTCGTGGTCGCCAACGGTGGCTCGGCCACGTTCGACCAACTCGGTGAGTCGATCTGGCCGGGCGAGGACGTCGAGACGAGTCGCACCCGCCTGCGCAACGTGCTGCTGCGGTTGCGCCGAGCCGTCGGCGACGTGGTCGTGCGGTCCGGGTCCGGTGTGCGGTTGGCTCCCGGCGTGAGCTGCGACCTGCTCGAGTTCGACCGCCTGGCCCGCGACGCGCTGTCCGCCACTCGCGCCGACCCCGAGCTGGCCGGCCGCCTCGCCCACGACGCCATCGAGGCCGGCGACGGGACGGTCTTCGTCGACTTCGAGTACGACGAGTGGGCGATCACCGCGCGGCGCGCCGCCGAACAGCAACTGATCGGATTGTTCGATCTGCTGTCCGTGCAAGCCGAGGACGCCGGCGACCTGCCACTTGCGCAGTCACTGGCCGAACGCGCACTGCGACTCGATCGTTACACCGATTCGCGATACGTCAGGCTGGCCGAACTCCTCACCCTGCAGGATCGCGTCGCCGCGGCGATTGCCGTGCTCGACGACGCGACCGAGGTGGCGAGGGAGCTCGGCGGGGCGCTGCCGAGCGCGGCGCGCGATCAGCGCCGAGCGCTCGTCCGGGACAAGGCTGCGGGGGCCTGACGCGGTCGTGGAGCCCCGACCGGGGCTCCTCGAGTTCGATTGACGTTGCGCTGCGCGACGAAGTCGCCGCCCTCACCAGTTGCGGGGACCGCCTCGGCACCAGTTGCGGGGGCCGCCCTCGGTCGGAGCGGATGAACGGGCCGTGACAGTACGAGACATGTACCAATGATGCCGTGGGTGCCGTCCCTGCCTCGTCCCACGACGTCGGCGGGACGCTGTGCCACGCCACTGTGACCCCTCCGCGATCAGATGGACTGACCATGACGATGATCTCGGACCTCACCCCGCTGTGGACGGAGCCGCCTCGTCCCAGCGCCACCCCGACCCTGCGTGTCGGACGCGGGTCCGTCGTCGCGCTGCGCCATCGAGCGGTCTATGGTCACCGGCGAGCTGCTCGAGCGTACGCGAGTCGACAGCGACCGGCTGGTCGCCGCTCGAGATGCCGACGATCGGCCGTGCTGGATCGCCGCCAACGCCGTGTGGTCCGACGCCGACGAGTCGACCGATCCGCAGCATCCACGCCCCGTCGGGTTGGCGACGGCGCGGACCCGCGACGGCGCCCTGCTGACCGGCATCAGCGACCGGCTGGGTTGGGAGGCCCTGCAGGCCTGGGAGCGCGGCGACGACCTCCCGTTGATCGACGGGGTGTTGAACAGCGGGGCGGACGACCTGGTCGTCCTGGATGGTCGCATCGGCCACGACGTCCCGACGATCGTGATCCTCGGTCAGGGCACGGCACGCTGGGGGGCGGGGGCGACGTGGGCCAACGCCGTCCACCGGGCGCTGTACGGCGACGACGGGCGCATCGGCGACGCCGCCGAGGTGGACACCGTCGTGGAGCTGCTCGACCGAGCCGGGCTCGGTGTGGTCAGCGTCGACCTGGCAACGCCCCTGATCCGCAAGGCGGGGGTCGTCCGGTACTCCGTCCAGCTCGTCGCGAACGACGATCCGGGACGGCGGTGGGACGCACCGACGGTCGACTGACCCATGTGGCGGCGGTAGTGATCGGTGTGTCGAGCGAGTCCGCAATGCTCGGCCTCGTGAGTTGCTCGATGGTCGTGTGAAGTTGTCCGCCCGCCCTTCACACGTCGCCGGGACCAACAGCTCGACGCTGTGACCTCCGCCGCCACCAGCAAACAGCAGCGTGAGTAAACCGACGGGGAGCAGGTTTCCTGCTCCCCGTTGCTGTGTCCCCACCCTGCACCGCGTACCGTCTGCCCCGTGATCAGCATCGACGACTTCAGGGCCGAGGTCACTGAGTTCCTCAACGCCAACGCCGAGCAGAAGCAGGCCGAGCGCCGCTTCGTGTGGGGCCAGGGTCCCGACAACGTCGCCATGTTCGAGGAGCGCGATCGGGAGGCCGAGCTCGAGCTGCTGGCCAAGGCGCAGAAGTGGCGGGCGAAGCGGTTCGATGCCGGGTTCGGTTGGATCACCGGCCCGGAGGAGTTCGGCGGGCGCTCCTTGCCGGCCTCGCACCAGCGGGCTTACGACGCGCTGGAGGGCCGCTACGACGTCCCCAACCAGGGGTTCTTCGGGATCGGGCTGGGCATGGTGGCGCCGACGATCCTGGCCCACGGATCGCCAGCGGCCAAGGAGCAGTACCTGCGGGCGATGTACCGGGCCGACATCGTCGGTTGCCAGCTGTTCTCCGAGCCGGGGGCCGGGAGCGACCTGGCCAGCCTGCAGACCCGCGCCGTGCGCGACGGCGAGGAGTGGGTGCTGACCGGGCAGAAGGTGTGGACGTCGGGTGCCCAGTACAGCGACATCGGCGAGATCATCGCCCGCACCGACGCCGACCAGCCCAAGCACCGCGGCCTGACCGGGTTCGTCGTCGACATGCGGGCGCCGGGCGTCGAGATCCGGCCCTTGCGGCAGATGACCGGCGGGGCCAGCTTCAACGAGGTCTTCTTCACCGACGTACGGATCCCCGACGACCACCGGCTGGGCGATGTCAACAACGGCTGGAACGTCGCGCTCACGACGCTGATGAACGAGCGGGCGGCGATCGGCGCCGGCGGCGCCGGCGGTGGGACGTCCGGTCTGCTCACCCGCGCCGTCGAGATGACCAAGGCCTTCGGCCTCAGCGACGATCCGCTGGTGCGCCAGCGGCTGGCCGACCTGATCGTCCACTCGCGGGTCAACCAGTACACGAACCAGCGGGCGCTGGACAAGATCCGCGCCGGCCAGACCCCTGGGCCCGAGCTGAGCATCGCCAAGCTGGCCGGAACGCAACTGGCCATGGACCTCAGCGACTTCGTGAGCTCGGTGCTCGGGCCCAAGCTCACCGCCGACACGGGTGAGTGGGGCACGTACGCCTGGTCGCAGTTCGTGGTCGGCAACCCCGGGATGCGCATCGCCGGCGGCAGCGACGAGGTGATGCGCAACATCGTCGGCGAGCGGGTGCTCGGCCTGCCGAAGGAACCGGGGATCGACACGACGAGCCCGTTCCGCGACCTCAAGGTCGGCACGCAGGCCTGACCCGCCGGCGGCCGATCAGTCGTCCGCGCTGGACGTGCTGGTCCTGCTGACGATGAAGACGAGGGACCCGACGGCGGCGGCAACCGTCGACGCGATGAGGATGCCGACCCGGGCGGCGTCCCCGACCACGTCGTCGCCCTCGAACGCGAGGCCGGTGACGAACAGCGACACCGTGAAGCCGATCCCGGCGAGCGCCGACGCGCCGAACAGCTGCCGCCACCCCGCACCGTCGGGGAGGGCAGCGACGCCGAAGCGCGTCGCCAGCCAGACGAAGCCGGTGATCCCGACGATCTTGCCGACGACCAGCCCGAC
Organism: uncultured Acidimicrobiia bacterium; assembly: GCA_963844175.1. Classification (GTDB taxonomy): domain Bacteria; phylum Actinomycetota; class Acidimicrobiia; order Acidimicrobiales; family Ilumatobacteraceae; genus JALZMG01. The sequence goes on along the minus strand of CAWJNE010000024.1, from coordinate 124,228 downwards.
GACCACGCCGGCGACCACTCGTGGCGCCGCACCGATGTGATCGCCGCTCAGCGTGATGCCGGCGTTGGCCAGGGCGAACAGCGGCACGATCAAGTAGCTGGTCCACGGGTGGATCGACTCGATCAGCCGCTCGCAGGTCGACACGGAGCGCCTGATGGCTGCGGCCGTCGTGCGCACCTCCTCGGCCGATAGCTGGTGGCGGTCCTCCAGGGCGTCGACGATGGCGTCGGCCTCGATCGCCGACTGCTGCGGTCGCGCCGGCACCAACAGTCCCATCACCACGCCGGCGATGGTGGCGTGGACGCCCGACTCGTGGACGGTGAGCCACAGCGCCAACCCAGCGATCACGTAGAGCGGGGTGGCGGCGATGCGCCCTGCGCGCATGGCGATGACGGCGGCGACGATCAGCCCCGAGATCGCCAGCGGGACGAGTTCGATGCCGCCGCTGTAGAAGACGGCGATGACCACGATGGCGCCGATGTCATCGACGATCGCCAACGTGAGGAGGAACACCTTGAGAGCGCTCGGGACGCGCCGGCCGAGGACGGTCACGACGGCCAGCACGAAGGCGATGTCGGTGGCCATCGGGATCCCCCACCCCTCGCCGCCGGGTCCGCCGGTGTTGATCGCCGCGTAGATCAGGGCCGGCACGGCCATGCCCCCGAGCGCCGCCATCGCCGGCAGCGCGATGTTGCGCCGGTCACGCAGCTCACCGGCCACCAGCTCGCGCTTGATCTCCAGGCCGACGACGAAGAAGAACACCGCCATCAGCCCGTCGTTGATCACGTGCAGCACGTCCTCGTCGAACCGGAAGCTCCCCACCGTCACGTTGACGCGCGTCGACCACAGCTGGTCGTACGCATCGGACCACGGGGAGTTGGCCCAGACCAGCGCGACGATCGTCGCTGCGACGAGCAGGATCCCTCCGCTGGCCTCGACGCGCAGGAACTGGGCCACGGGGCGGGCCAGGCGAGCGAGCGCCGAGTCCCCGTGCAGGAACGTCTCGGGGACGACGCTGGAGGGGTGGCGGCGGGGGCCGGGCATGTCGTCGTCTCCTGGGGTCGCTGATCGGAGGTGCCGACCAGACTTCCCGGCGCGCCAGCGCAGATCTTAGGATCTCGGCGCCGCCAACCCGAGCGTCGGGTCCACTCGGCCCCGACGCCGAGGGCGGCGCCCGTCCCCTACGTGGAGTCGCCGCGCTCCGCCACCGGCTCACCAGCGTCCCGGCCCGCCAGCTCGTCGATGGCGTCGACGCGGCTCGGGATGCGGCGGGCGAGGTACGTCGCCCGGGCGAGCAGGAACGCGCTGATCGGCAGCGTGAGGAGCTGGAGCAGTGCGGCACCCACTGCCGAGGTGATGTCGTTGGCGCTTTGCAGCACGAACGCGGCGCCGAGCGCGACGAGGGCCAGCCCGACCGTCGACGACTTGGTCAGCGCGTGCATGCGGGCCAACGCGTCCGGGAACCGCAGCACGCCGATCGCCCCGACGAGGACGAGCGCAGCGCCGCAGAGCGTGATCACCTCGCCCACCTACTCGCCCCGGCCTTCGATGAACCGGGCGATGACCGACGTGCTGACGAACGACACCAGCGCCAGCACCACGGCGGCGGGCAGGAACGCTCCTCGGCCGGTGTCCATGGCGTCCACGATGATGATGCTCATCCCGGCGACGATCATCCCGTCGATCCCGATCACGCGGTCGGACAAGGACGGCCCGATGAGCGCCCGCAGGCCGAACAGGCCCGCCGCCAACCCGAGGACCACGTAGCAGGCGGTGGTCATCGCCGACCCCCCGAGCGCAGGACGGCGTCCTGGGCGGCGACGGCCTCCGGCGATCCGAAGGCCCGCACGACGAGGTCGGTCAGCCGGTAGATGTCGCGGCGCACCTCCTCCACGTCGTGCAGGTGGAGCACGTGCACGTACAGCTCGGGCGGGTCCTGGGTCAGCTCGATCGGCATCGTCCCGGGCGCCAGCGCCAGGAGGTCGGTGATCAGCGTCACTAGCTCGTCCGAGCAGTCGGGCAGCGGGACGCCGACGACCCCGGTGCGGATCTGCGAGCCGCGGGACAGGATCTCCCTCGTCAGCACGACGTTCGACGCGACGGTCGAGACGAGGACGTGGCCGACGAGACGGAGCACGGCGAGCGGCCGCACCGGCGGCCACCGGCGGTTGCCTCGCCCGATCAGGCCGGGGACGGCGAGGACGATGGCGAAGCCCACGACGAGACCGGAGATCACGTTGGCCGCCGAGGCGGATCCCCACAGCAGCACCCAGATGAAGTCGAGGGCGAGCACGAAGAGCAAGGTCCTCACGGGCGCAACACCTCCTGGACGTACGCCGACGGGTCGATGAGGTCTGCCGCCGCCCGTTCGCTGAGCCGGTAGACCGGCCCGGCGGCCAGCCCCAGGGCGAGCGTGATCACGGCGAGCGCCAGTGTGGGGACGCTCATCAGCACCGGCGGCCGGCGGGCTCGCACGACCGGCGCGGCGTCGACGTCGGGTTCGGCGGCCAGGTGCTGCGAGCCGGTCGCCGAGGCCTCGACGGGGCGCCAGAACACGGTGATCCAGATCTTGAACATCGAGAACAACGTCAGGAACGCCACGACGACGCTGGTGGCGAACACCGCCCATTCCCCTGCCCCGGCGGTGGCCTCGAACAGCCCGAGCTTGGCGACGAAGCCCGAGAACGGCGGCATGCCGGCGAGGCTCAGCGCCGGGAGCAGGAAGAGCACGGCGACGAACGGAGCGGTCGTCGCCATGTTGCCGAGGCGGGCCAGGCGACTCGAACCGCCGACGTGCTCGATCAGTCCGCCGGCGAGGAACAGGCTGGTCTTCGCCACGATGTGGTGGACGATGTAGAAGACGGCGCCGGCGAGACCGGCCACGGTGAACAGGCCCAGTCCCATCATCATGTACCCGATGTGGCTGACGATCTGGAACGAGAGGATGCGCTTGACGTCCTCCTGGGCGATCGCCCCGAGCACGCCGACGACCATGGTCAGCCCGGCGATCACGAGGATCAGCGTGGCCGGACGGCTGTCGGCCGGGAACAACAGCGTCTGCGTCCGCACGATGGCGTAGACGCCGACCTTGGTCAGCAGCCCGGCGAAGATGGCCGTGACGGCGACCGGTGACGTCGGGTAGCTGTCCGGCAGCCAGAAGTACAGCGGCACGATCGCCGCCTTGATGCCGAACACCACGAGGAACAATCCGGCCAGGGAGGCGCGCACGCCGCCGGGCAGCTCGACGATGTGGCCGGCGAGGTCGGCCATGTTCATCGTGCCCGTCGACGCGTACACGAAGGCCAGGGCGACGAGGAAGAGCACGGAGGCGACCAGGCTGACCACTACGTACGTCATGCCGGACCGGACCTGCTCGACCCGCCCGCCCAGCGTCATCAAGACGTAGCTCGCCGTGAGCATCATCTCGATGGCGACGAACAGGTCGAAGAGGTCGCCGGTCAGGAACGCCGCCGACACCCCGGCGGCCAGGATCATGTAGACGGACTGGAAGCCGACGTGGTTGCGCTCGACTCCCGGCTGCCCGATGGCGTACACGAGGACGGCGAGCAGCATCACCGACGCCGTGAGCAGCATGATCGCCGAGAGGCGATCGGCGACGAGGGTGATCCCGATCGGCGCTGGCCAGTCACCCGCCTGGCTCACGACGACGCCGTTGCGGTCCACCTCCACCAGCACGACGACGGCCACCCCGACGAGGATCGACATCGTCGTGATCCCGATCACCCGCTGCACGGTCCGCGAGCGGCCGAACAGGATGGAGAGGGCGGCGGCGAGCAGCGGCAGCAGGACCGGGGTGGCGAGCAAGGTGTTCATCGACGCTCGTCCTCGACCTCGGTGTCCACCGACCCGACGCCGACGTTGCGGTCGTCGATGTCGTCGGGCACCTCGTCGTTTCCGGTCAGCAGCCAGCTGCGGTAGGCCAGCGCCAGCAGCAGCGCCGTGGTCCCGAAGCTGATGACGATGGCGGTGAGGACCAGCGCCTGGGGCACTGGATCGGCGAACGAGTCCGGGTCGGCGGTTCCGACCAGCGGCGCCGTGCCGCGTTGCGATGTGCTGACGAAGATCACGTTGGCGCCGTGGCCGATCAGCCCCAACCCGATGATCAGCCGGGAGAGCTTGCGCTGCAGCAGCAGGTAGGTGCCGACCCCGAACAGGACGGCGGCAGTGAAGGCGAGGAGGAGGCTCACGTGCCGCCGTCCGTGGACGTGGGGGCGTCCGTCGCATCGGCATCGGCGGTGTCGTCGCCGAAGGACTCGAACACCATCATCGCCAGCCCGATCACGACGAGGTACACACCGATGTCGAACACGAGCGTCGATGACAGCTTGGCCGTGCCCATCAGGGGCAGGTCGAAGGTCAGCGCACCGGCGTCGAGCACCGGGCCCCCACCGAGCGTCGGCAGCAGGGCCGTGACCACGGCGATCAGCAGCCCAGCGCCGAGCACGAGCCACGGCCGCCCCCGCGAGAGCTTGCGCACCTCGGCGAGACCACCCTGGGAGTAGCGCAAGGCGAGCGCGGCGCCGGCGACGATGCCGCCCACGAACCCGCCCCCGGGCTGGTTGTGCCCGGCGAAGAGCAGCCAGATCGAACCGACCATGACGGCGGCGAACACGATGCGCACCGACACGTCGATCGTCACGAGCCGGCTCAGCGGGACCGGTGGGGGCACGACCTCCTCGGACTCGCCCTCGTCCTCGGACGCCGGCGCGCCCGTCGGTCGCCGTCCGGCGCGGGCGAGCGCCACGGTGCCGATGGCCACGGCGGCCAGCACGGTGATCTCGCCCAGCGTGTCCAGGCCACGGAAGTCGACCAGGATGACGTTGACGACGTTGCGGCCGTCGCCCTGCCGGCAAAGCGTCGTCGACCATCGTGTCCGAGACGTCGTTGAGCGGATCGATCCCGCCGACGGCGAGCGTCATCACGAACGCCGCGACGCCCACGATCACGGCGACGGCGATGCGCAACGTCCGACGGATCGGCGCCGTGCGCGACTCGAAGCGATCCGGGAGCCGTCGCAGGACCAGTACGAACAGGACCGTCGTCAGGGTCTCGATGGCCACTTGCGTCAGCGCCAGGTCGGGAGCCCCCTGGGCGACGAACAGCGCCGCCATCGCATACCCGGTCGCCCCCAGGAACAGGGCTCCCGAGAACCGGCGGCGCACGATCGCCGCCGCCAACGCCATGGTGATGAGCACCGTGGCGATCGGTACGTGGGCGGGCAGCTCGATCAGGTCCGGCCAGCCCTGCCACCACGGCCCGCTCAGCAAGAGCACGCCCGGCACGATCGCCGCCGTCAGGAGGATCACGCCGAGGTAGACGGGCAGCGAGCCCGGCTGCGCCACCATCGTCACGCGGTTGGCGATCACGTTGAGCCCGCGCAGCGAGGCCCGGTACCCGTCGGCGGTCGACGGCACCGACCATCGGCCCTCGCTCGCCGATCGCCAACGCCCGCTGACGGCGACGATGACGGCGCCGCCCCCGATGGCCGCCGCTGACAGCGCCAGTGGCAGGTTCCAGCCGTGCCAGACCGCCAGGTGCACCGGCTCGAGCAACGGTCCGATCGCCCGTGCCGACGCGCTCGATGAGGCCATCGGCGAGCGCCGGCCACAGCCCGAGCAGCACCGTGAGGACCGAGAGCAGCACGGCCGGGGCGGCGAACGCCAGCGCCGGCGCCGAACCCCCGGCCACCTCGCCGTCGGCATGGCGTCCCAGGCACCCGCCGGCGAACCGGTAGCTGTACGCCACCGTCAACGCCGACCCGACGACGACGGCCGCCAGCGCCAGCCCGCCGCCTCCACCGGCGTCGCTCAACGCGGTGAAGGCAGATTCCTTGGCGACGAAGCCGAGGAGCAGCGGGATCCCAGCCATCGACCCCGCGGCGACCACGGCGGCGACGGCCGTCGGCCACCAGCCGGGCCCGGGACGGGGGATCCGCCGGAGGTCGCGCGTGCCGTACCGCTGGTCGAGGATGCCGACGACCATGAACGCCGACGCCTTGAACGCGGCGTGCGCCACGAGCAGCACGCCGCCGGCGACGGCCGCCTCGGGGGTACCCCACCCGAGGATCGCCACCATGAACCCCAGCTGGCTGATCGTGCCCATCGCCAGCAGCAGCTTCAGGTCGGTCTGGCGCAGGGCCCGGAGCCCGCCGGCGATCATCGTCACCACGCCGACACCGACGACGACCGGCCGCCACCAGCCGAGATCGACGAAGGCAGGGGCCAGCCGGCCGATCAGGTAGACGCCGGCCTTGACCATCGTCGCCGAGTGCAGGTACGTGCTGATCGGCGTCGGCGCGACCATCGCCGCCGGCAACCAGCTCTGGAACGGGTACTGCGCTGACTTCGTGAACGCCCCGAGCAGCACGAGGACCAGCGCCACGGTGGTCAGCGTGCTGTCGGGCGGATCGTCGAGGATGGTGCTCAGCCGGAACGTGCCGGACTCGAGTCCCAGGATGAGGAACCCGGCGAGCATCGCCAGCGCACCTGCGCCGGTGACCAGCAGCGCCTGGAGCGCCGCTGCCCGCGCCTTCGGGTCTCGATGGCGATCGCCGATCAGCAGGAACGACGTGATCGACGTCAGCTCCCAGAACCCGTAGAGGACGAGGAGGTTGTCGGACACGACGAGTCCTGCCATCGCCCCGCCGAACAGCACGAGCAACCCGAGCAACCGGGTCGGCACCGACGAGAAGTACCGCCAGGAGTAGCCGACCACGAGCGCGCCGATCCCGGCGACGAGCACCAGCATGAGGCCGGCGAACCCGTCGATCCGCAGGCTCAGGTCGAGCCCGAGCTCACTGACCCACGAGACGGACTCGTCGAGCCCGGCGGCGACGTCAGCCCGGCGGACCGCCAACCACACCAGCGTGGCGAGGAACGGTGCCGCCGCCACGGCGTAGGCCGTGGGCCCCAACCGCCGCCCGGCCGCCAGCACGACCAGACCAGCGGCCAGGAAGCCGATCAGCAGCGCGAACATCGCGGACCGCTCCCGGGGCTCCTCGCTCGCCGGGCCGTCAACAGCATGTCCCGCCGCACCATACCGGTGCCCCGCGCGGGCGCCCAGCGACGCGACGGGCGGCCAGCAGTGCCGCGAGCTCGGCGCTACAGGGCGCTGGCGAGGAGCGCCGGGAACTCGTCGGGCGTGCAGGCCAGCACGGTGGCACCGAGGGCGGCGAGCGCGGCAGCCTCGTGGTGGTCGTGGGCCGGCGCACCGTCGTCGGAGAGCGCCAGCAGCACGATGACCGCCACACCGTCACGCACGAGCTCGGCGATCCGCGCTTGCATCGCACCGGGCACGCCGCCGTCGAACAGGTCGCTGACCAGCACCAGGACGCTCTGGCGGGGACGCGAGATCAATCGACGGCAGTAGCCGAGCGCTCCCCCGATGTCCGTGCCGCCACCGAGCTGGACGCCGAACAGGACGTCGACGGGATCGTGCAGCAGCGGGGTGAGGTCGGCAACCGCGGTGTCGAACGCGACGAGCGACGTGCGCAAGGCGGGCAGGCGGGCGAGCACGCAGGCGAACACCGACGCATGGACGACACTGCCGGCCATCGAGCCGCTCTGGTCGATGGCGATGACGACGTCGCGAGCCAGGCTGCGCTGGTGCCGGCCGAAGCCGATCAGCTGCTCGGGGACCAGCGTCGCCCGCTCGGGGACGTAGTGGCGCAGGTTGGCGCGGATCGTGCGCAGCCAGTCGACGTCGGCCGGGCGGGGCCGACCCGTGCGGCTGGCGCGGGCGAGGGCGCCGCGTACGGCCTGGCGGGTGCGGTCGGCGATGCGCGCTTCGAGCTGGTCGAGGACCTTGGCGACGACCTGGCGCGCCGTCGCCCGCGTCTCGTCGGGGAGGGCCCGGTTCAGCTCGACGAGCAGGGTCACGAGGTGCAGGTCCGGCTCCAGCTCGCCGAGGAGCTCGGGCTCGAGCAGGAGCTGGCGCAGGTCCAGGCGCTCGACGGCGTCACGTTGCATGACCTGGACCACCGGCGTCGGGAAGTAGGTCCGGATGTCACCGAGCCAACGGGCGACGGACGGAGCGGAGCGAGCCAACCCTGCCGATCGCCCGGCGGCCCGCCCGCGACCAGGACGACGGTCGTACAACGCGCCGAGCGCGCCATCGATCCGGCGGTCGTCGCCGCGCAGCGTCGTCCCGGTGCCATCCGCCTCGCCCCCGCCGAGCAGCAGTCGCCACCGCCGGAGCCGCTCGGCCTCCGACACCCGTGTCACCCGTCACCGCCGTCGCTCGGCGCCAGACCGAGCATCGCCCGCACGGTGGCCAGTGCGGCGAGGGCCCGATCGTCGTCGATGTCCGGGCCCATCGGCGCCGCCCGCTCGACTCGCCCGGTGGCGAGCAGTGCTCCGAGCTGACGTCGTTCGGCGGGCTCGAAGGAACCGAACGTGCGGCGCAGCAACGGGACGACCGCGGTGAAGCCATCCGGCGAGAGTGCGCCGATCCAGGTGTCGATGAGCGCACGGAGCTGGGCATCGTGCAGCAGGACCGTGCCGCTGCCGGCCAGGAACCCTTCGACGAACGACGCCCCGTCTGCCGGGGGGGTCCCGGCGGTGAGCGCCCGTCCGAGCCGGCGCTCGACCTCGTCCGGCGACCACCACCCGGCATCGTGCAGCAGCCTCGTCGCCCGCCCCTTGACCGACCCGTGGACCCGCGCCGCCTCGACCAGCTGGGCGAGGACGGCCGGCCAGGCGCCGCGTCGCGCGGGGTGGTCGACGACGGCGAGCGCCGCCTGCACCTCGCTGAGCCGCTCGACGAGTCGATGCGCGGCGTCCTCGTCGAGGGCCATGCTGGCGCGCGGCAACCCGGCCAGGACGCGGACCACCAGCTCGTCGAAGACGGCGGCCAGCCCGACGGCATCGGTGCGGCGGGTGTCGCCGTAGCGCTGGGACGCCGCCAGCGGACCCATCGCGTCCATCAGCTCGGCGACATCGGGGGCGTCAGCGGCCAGCGCGCCGAGGCGGGCCACGGCCGGACCCACGGCATCGGGGAGGTCGGCGAGCAGCGCTCGTTCGACCACCTGTGACGCCTCGCCGAGCACGCGAGCCGCTGCGGCGCGTTCGACGAGCCGTGCCGTGGCGGCCGATGCGACGGTCGTGCCGTGACCGGCCTGCTCGACGACGCGCACGGACAGCTCGGGGTCCCACTCGACCCGCCACGTCTCGCGGAACGTGCCGCTCGACCCCCGGCCCTCCTCGAGCACGCCCCACGGGATGTCCAGGGCAGCCGTGCGGTGCAGCAGGCGCGACCGGCGCAGGCCGTTGGGCGTCCGGACGTCGAGCTCGACGGTGCGCCCGACCGGGTCGGGCGCCAGTCGGGCAGTGCGCTGGGCGGCGGCGAGATCGCGGGCCAGCGGGACCTGTGGCGCCTCCGGGGGGACGTGACCGATGGCGTCGCCGATGACCAGCTCGTCGAGCACGACCGGGAGCCCGTCGAGCACGGCGTCGGCGGCGTCCAGCACCTCGGCCAGGCCCGGTCGAGGGCGGTCGCGCAGGACGGCCAGCGTCGTGGCCACGCGCGACGCGGCGATCAGGTGGTCGGGAGAGGCCGGCATGCCCCGCCGGCGCAGGGTGTGGGCGGCCTCGACGAAGAACCGCGACACCCCCTCGGGGCCGGGGTGGTGGAACACGTGCTCGTACCAGCCCGGACTGAGGACACCGGCGCCGTACCCGCTGGCGCGCTGCAACCGGCGATGCGTCCACGGCACCCACGTGACGTCGACCTTGGCGGACGCCGTGGCCGTGGCGCGCAGCAGAGCACGGTCGGCCGCCGCCGTGGAACCGGCGGGATCGAGCGCCGGCACGTGCCACGCGCCGCAGACCACCGCGACGACGGCCGCGTCGCTGAGCGCCCGACGGATCTCCTGGCGCATGTGCGCTTCGCGACGGGCCTCCCGCCGCCCGGTCGGGACACCGTCGCGCACGGCGGCCATCGCCTCGCCCACCGCATCGAAGGCGGGCCGGCCGTCACCACGGTGTTCGACCAGGTCCTCCCACCACCGCTCGGCGTCCGGTTCGCCCGCCGCCGCAGCCAGCTGGGCCAGCGGATCGATCGGGTCCTCGCCGACGGCCAGCTCCGCCGGCTCGGCCGACTCGCCGCCGGCCAGTGTGGCCCGCAACGGCAGGTCGATCGCCCGCAGCTCGACGCCGTGTTCGACGGCCCAGCGCGCCGCCTGCCACTCCGGGCTGAACGAGGCCAGCGGGGCGAACACCGCCCGCTCCGGCCGGGCGACGACGTAGCCGAGCAGCGCCACCGGCGGGATCAGGCCCGGGTGGCCGATCCAGCGAAGGGCGGCGCCGGCGTCGGCAGGCGCCTCGACGAGGACGAGGTCGGGGCGCAGCTCGTCGAGCGCGGCGCGCACCGAACGAGCCGAACCAGGTCCGTGGTGACGGATCCCGAGCAGGTGGAGCCCGACGGGTCCACCTCGTCCACCGACCCCCGACGCTACGGCCGGAGGCTCAGGCGAGCTGGCGACACGCCTCGTAGAAGTCGCCCCAGCCGTCCCGATCGCGCACCACCCCCTCCAGGTACTCGCGCCATGCGACGTCGTCGTGCAGGGGATCGCGCACCACGGCGCCGACGATGCCGCCGGCGACGTCGTCCGGGTGCAGCGTCCCGTCGCCGAAGTGGGCCGACAGCGCCAGGCCGTTGGTGATGACGGAGATCGCTTCGGCCGTCGACAGCGTGCCGGTCGGCGTCTTCAGGCTGGTGCGGCCGTCGGCGGTGACGCCGTCGCGCAGCTCACGGAAGATCGTGACGACGCGCCGGATCTCGTCGGCGGCGGCCGGGACGTCGGGAAGGCCGAGCGAGCTGCCCAGCTCGGCGACGCGCTGGGCGACGATCGCCATCTCCTCCTCCGGGCTGGCGGGCAGGGGGAGCACGACGGTGTTGAACCGGCGGCGCAGCGCGCTGGACAGCTCGTTGATGCCGCGATCGCGGTCGTTCGCCGTGGCGACCAGGTTGAAGCCCTGCACGGCGGCGACCTCGGTGTCCAGCTCGGGCACGGGGAGCACCTTCTCCGACAGGATCGTGACGAGGGCGTCCTGGACCTCGGACGGCATCCGCGTCAGCTCCTCGATGCGCACCAGCTGGCCGGTCCGCATGGCGCGGTAGACGGGGCTGGGCACGAGCGCCGCCTCGCTCGGGCCGTCGGCGAGCAGGCGGGCGTAGTTCCAGCCGTAGCGCAGCGATTCCTCGGTCGTACCTGCCGTGCCCTGGACGAGCAGGGTCGAGTCCCCCGAGATCGCCGCCGTGAGGTGTTCGCTGACCCACGTCTTCGCCGTGCCCGGAACGCCGAGCAGGAGCAGGGCCCGATCGGTGGCCAAGGTGGCGACGGCGATCTCCATCAACCGGCGCGAGCCCACGTACTTCGGTGTGATCACCGTGCCGTCCGACAGCTCGCCGCCGAGGAGGTAGGTCACGACGGCCCACGGCGAGAGCCGCCAGCTGGGTGGGCGGGGCCGATCGTCCGTGGCGACGAGCGCGGCGAGCTCAGCGGCGTACTGGTCCTCGGCGTGCGGGCGGAGGATCGACGCGGTCACGGCGCCGCCTCGCTCACGACGCCGCCTGTTCGCTCGTCCACTCGAGCCAGTGCGCGGGCGGTCGGCCCGGACGCTCGCTCACGACGCCGCCTGTTCGCTCGTCCACTCGAGCCAGTGCGCGGGCGGTCGGCCCGGACGCTCGCTCACGACAGCTCCTGGCGGGCGAGGTGGCGTTGCTCGGCCAGGTCGGCGAGGGCGTGGACCAGCCCCACGGAGCTGGTGCTGTCGCTGGCCCGCAGCCGGGCGGCGAGGGGGCGGCAGGCGTCGGGCCGCATCCGGGCCACGAAGTTGATCAGCACCGCCCGGTGGGTCACCCCGAGCGAACCGTCGGCCAAGCCCGTGGCGATCGACGCGGCGATCTCGTCGGGTGGTGCGGTCAACAGGGCGAGCAGCGCCGGCGGCACGGCCAGCGCCGGCAGCCCGTCGACGCCCAGGTCGGGCGGCGGCGCAGGACGGCGGGCGGTGGGGGCCAGGGCCGGGCGCTGATCGAGCAGCCAGCCGGCCAGCGGCTCGCCGATGCGCACGACTCGCGCCGCGCGGGCGGCGTCGCGCTGGTGGCGCCGGAGCAGCCCGACCAGGACGTCCGGGGGCAGCCGGAACCGGCGCTGCTCGACCAGCGCCAGCCACTCGTCCTCCAGCACCGGCCACTCGGCGATGATCGATCGCCAGCGCCGGGCGGCGGCCGGCGGCACCATCGCCCGGTCGTCCGCCGCCGGCCCGGCCAGCAGCGGCGTGGGTGGGAGCGGACGCAAGCCCGCACGGCGGACGGCGGCGCACGCCGCGACCGTGGTCAGCATCCGGGCCGACGGCGTCGGTGACGCGGCGTCGGCGACGACGTCGGCCAGCGGACCGGGTGGTGGCTCCGGAGGATCGCGCCGGTCCGAGCCGAGCAGCGCAGCGGTCACCAGCTCGTGCCAGTGCTCAGCGACCGTCTCCGTGCTCATGCCGCGCTCACGAACGACGCATCGGCCCGTGGCCCGACATCGAGGGCGCGATCGACGAGGTGCACCGTCAGCGGCACGACGCCGTCGATCGTCCACTCGACGGTGATCGGCACGGGGCGACCGGCGGAGGCGGCGACGGCGGTGTCGAGTCCCGATGCGGTGGGGACGACGGCGAGGCTCCCGGAGTGGTCGGCGAGGACCCACCGACCGGCGGTGACGGTCGGGGCGGCGCGCACCGTCGCGGCCATCCGGTCCGTCCACGGCTCGCCGGCCAGTGCCGTCCCGATGTCGGCGCAGGCCGCCTCGACCGTCGACGCTGGCGGTGCGTGGTGCTCGCCATCCGGACCCTCGTGCACCGTGCCGACGAGCGAGCGCAGCGAGCCACCGGGGTAGCGGTGCAGGTCGGCGACCAGGCGGGCCCCGACCGGCAGTGATCCGTCGAGCGACTGCCGGTAAGCGGCGAACGACAGCACCATCGCCCAGCGGCGCGTCTCGAGACCGTGCAACCACGTGCGGCGCACCTCGATGCGGTCCTCGCGCGTGTCACTGCGGCCGGCGACGACCCAGGTGTCGGTCTCGGGGACACCGGCCAGCACGTCGGCCTGGCGAACCTGCCAGCCGCACGCAGTGGCGACGGTGTCGGCCAGCGATGTCGGGAGGTCGGACAGCCGCTGGCCGGCCTCGGCCAGCAGGTGCAGGACGCCGAGCTCGGCCAGCACGACCTCGTGCCAGTCGGGCCGGGCACCCACGACGCCGGCGAGCCGGCGGACGCGGTTGGCCAGCGCGCCGGCCCTGGCATCGACGAGGCGGGAGGCGAGATCGTCCCACGTGGTGAACCGGGCCAGCGCAGGGTCGGCGAGACCGGTGCGCAGCCGGTCGTCGAGCCACCGGTCGAGCTCGACCAACCCGTGGTGCAGGCGGGCGATGCGCTCGTCGCGGGCCCGATCCCGCTCGCCGTCGTCGACCAGCGGGGGCTCATCCGGCCCGGCGCCCGGCCCTGCGGCAGTGGTGGGGGCCGACGTGGCCGCCGAGGCGTCGCGCGCTGCTGTCCGCCGCGCGTGCCCATCGGCCCACGAGGCCACGGCGGGCGGCGCCGGCGCCGGCGGGACCTGGCCGCGCACCCACATGGTCAGCAGCGCCAGGGCGTGCTTGCACGGCACGGAGCGACTGGGACACGAGCACCGCCACGCCACGTGCTCGTGGTCGACCATGGTGTCGTAGGGCTCGCGGCCCGACCCCCGGTAGCGCCCCCACAGCGATCGCCGATCGGCGCCGAGCCCCAGCCAGTGCGCAGGTGCCGCCGCGCCCTCGGCGCCGGCGAACCGCGCCGGCGTCGGCGCGACGGCGATGACCTGCTCGATCGTCCAGCGTTCGGCGGCCTCCTCGGACACGAGCGCGATGGTACCGAGGGGGTGTCATCGCCATCCCGGCCACGAACACCGCGTTTGTGCGCCGGCTGCCGCCCAGGCGATCGTCGGCGCACAAACGCCGTTTGACTGGCTGGTCGTGGATCCGGCCGCCGTCGTCGCTGCGTTCGCGACGGTGTTCGTCGCCGAGCTGCCCGACAAGACGATGCTCGCGACGATCGTGCTGTCGGCCCGCTACCGGCGCCCGCTGGCGGTCTGGATCGGCGCTGCGTCGGCGCTGACCACGCAGATGGCCATCGCCGTCGTGGCGGGGCGGTTGATCGGGCTGCTCCCCGACCGCGTCGTCAGCGCCGCGGTGGCCGTGCTGTTCGCCATCGGCGCCGTCCTGCTCTGGCGGTCGGCCGACGAGGGCCCCGACCTCGTCGCCACCACCGGCCGCGCGGCGTCGACGACGGCGTGGTGGCGGGTCTCGGCGACGGTGTTCGGCGTCGTGTTCCTGGCCGAGTGGGGCGACCTGACCCAGCTAGCGACGGCCAGCCTCGCCTCCCAGCGCGACGCGCTGTCGGTGTTCGTCGGTGCCGTGGCGGCGATGGTCACGGTCGCCGGCATCGGCGTGATCGCCGGGCGCGCCCTGCTGCGCGTCCTGCCGGAGCACGTCCTGCGCCGCGTGGCGGCCGGGATCTTCGCCGTGCTGGCCCTGATCGCCGTGGTCGCCCTGATCCGGGGCTGATCCCGGGTCGGCGACCCAGCCAAGCGACGAGTCTTCGAGGAGCGCGGCCATCAGCACGTACCATCGCCGTCATGGGTGACGACCGTCTGGCCGGCACCGCGATCGCCGGGTCCGTGCTCGACCTGATCGGGCACACACCGCTGGTGCGGCTGGCCAGGATCAGCGAGATCGACGCGATCCCGAGCGTGCTGGCGATGAAGGCCGAGACCTCGAACCCCGGCGGCTCGTCGAAGGACCGCCCGGCGCTCGAGATGGTGCTCGCCGCCGAGCGGGAGGGCCTGCTCCGACCGGGGGGCACGATCGTCGAGCCGACCAGCGGCAACACGGGCGTCGGCCTGGCCATCGTCGCCGCCCAGCGTGGCTACCGCTGCGTGTTCGTGATGACCGACAAGGTGGCGCCGGAGAAGATCTCGCTGCTCCGGGCGTACGGCGCCGAGGTGGTGGTCTGCCCGGTCGCCGTGGCCCCCGAGGACCCCCAGAGCTACTACTCCGTGGCCGAACGGCTGACGACCGAGCTCGACGCGTTCCGCCCGAACCAGTACGCCAACCCGAACAACCCGCTGGCCCACGAGCGCACGACGGGACCCGAGCTGTGGGAGCAGACGGCGGGCCGGATCACCCACTTCGTCGCCGGCGCCGGCACCTGCGGCACGCTGACCGGCGTCGCCCGGTACCTCAAGTCGCGCAACCCGGACATCCGCATCGTCGCCGCCGACCCCGAGGGCTCGGTGTTCTCCGGCGGGTCGGGGCGGCCGTACCTCGTCGAAGGCGTCGGCGAGGACTTCTTCCCGGCGGCCTGGGACCCCGACCTCTACGACGAGGTCATCGCCATCAGCGACGAGGAGAGCTTCCTGACCGCCCGACGGGTGTCCGAGGTCGAGGGCATCCTGATCGGCGGCTCCGGCGGGATGGCCGTCGCCGCCGCCATCCAGGTCGCCAAGCGAGCCGGTCCGGACGACATCGTGGTCGTGCTCAACCCGGACTCGGGGCGCGGCTACCTGTCGCGCGTCTTCGACGACGAGTGGATGGCCAGCTTCGGGTTCACCCTGGAGTGCGACCAGTGCGTCGGAGCGGTGCTCGACACCCGCGCCGGCATGGCCGAGCTGCTGTACGTCAACCCTGACCAGACCGTGCGCCAGGCCGTCGAGCTGATGCGAGCCAACGGCGTCAGCCAGCTCCCGGTGTGCAAGAACACGCCGCCGTTCGCCGCCGCCGAGGTCTCGGGCTCCGTCGACGAGTTGGAGGTCATGGAGGCGCTGAGCCGCGACCCGTCGCTGTGGACGACGCCAGTCGAGAAGGTCATGGGTCCGAAGCTGCCGGCGATCGGCGTCGGCCAGAAGGTCGAGCGAGCGGTCCAGCTCCTGGAGCTGGCACCTGCGCTGCTCGTGCTGGCGGGCGGGCGTCCGCTCGCCGTCATCACCCGCACCGACATCCTGAGCTACTTCGAGGCGCTGGCTCGCGATGGGTGATCCCCGCCCGGCCGACGGGTTCGAGACGCGGGCGGTGCACGCCGGTCAGCCGCCCGATCCGGTGACCGGCGCCGTGGTCACACCGATCTCGCTGTCCACCACGTTCGCCCAGGAGGGCGTGGGCGGGCATCGTGGCTTCGAGTACGCCCGCTCAGGCAACCCGACGCGCGCCGCGCTGGAGGCATGCGTCGCCGACCTCGAGGGAGCTGGCCACGGTCTCGCCTTCGCCAGCGGGCTGGCCGCCGAGGACGCCGTGCTGCGCCTCGTCCCGCCGGGCGGTCGGGTCGTGCTCGGCAACGACGCCTACGGGGGCACGTTCCGCCTCATCGACAAGGTCTGGGGGCCGTACGGCATGCGGTGGGACGCCGTGGACCTGACCGATCTCGCCACGCTGTCTCGCGACTGGCCCGAGGGCACGGCCATGATGTGGCTGGAGACCCCGACCAACCCGCTGCTGACGTGCGTCGACGTGGCTGCGGTGGCCGAGCTGACCCACGATCGCGGCGCGCTCCTCGTCGTCGACAACACGTTCGCCACGCCGTATCTCCAGCAGCCCATCGCCCACGGTGCCGACATCGTCGTGCACTCGGCGACCAAGTACCTCGGCGGGCACAGCGACGTGGTCGGCGGGTTCGTGGCCGCCGCCGACGACGGTGTCGCCGATCGGCTGCGGTTCACGCAGAACGCCGCCGGCGCCGTCCCCGGGCCCTTCGACTGCTACCTCGTGCTACGCGGGGTCAAGACGCTGGCCGTGCGGATGGACCGCCACTGCGCCAACGCCCGAGCCGTGGTCGACGCGCTGGCTCGTCATCCCCTGGTCGAACAGGTGCTGTACCCGGGGCTCGAGGAGCACCCAGGTCACGGAGCCGCGGTGGCGCAGATGCGCGACTTCGGCGGCATGGTCAGCTTCCGCGTGCGCGGCGGGGCCGAGGCGGCCAAGCGCGTCGCCGCGGCGACCCGACTGTTCACGCTGGCTGAATCGCTGGGCGCCGTCGAGAGCCTGATCGAGCACCCCGGCGAGATGACGCACGCCTCGGTCGCCGGCTCGCCGTTGGAGGTGCCGGCCGACCTGCTGCGGCTGTCGGTCGGCATCGAGTCGGCCGCCGACCTCATCGCCGACCTCGAACAAGCCTTGGACGTGTTGGCGTTCCACGGCCACGCAGGTCGGGCGACGGCATGAGTGACGTGCCCGTCGACAAGCCACTGGTCGTCGCGGCCAACCGCCTGCCGGTCTCGCGGGCGCCGTACGGCTGGGCGCCCAGCCCCGGCGGGCTGGTGCGGGCGCTGATGCCGCTGCTGCGAGCCAGCGGCGGCACGTGGGTGGGCTGGACCGGCGAGGCCGACGACGCTCCCGCCCCGTTCGACCTGGACGGCGTCCGCCTGCACCCCGTCGAGGTCAGCGCGGCCGAGGTCGAGGGGTACTACGAAGGGTTCTCCAACGACACGCTGTGGCCGCTCTACCACGATGCGCTGCGCGACTCGACCTACGACTTCCGGCACTGGGAGGCCTACCAGACCGTCAACCAGCGCTTCGCCGACACGCTGGCCGCCGAGGTCCCCGACGACGCCGTCGTGTGGATCCACGACTACCACCTGCAGCTCGTGCCGCAGCTGCTGCGGGAGCAGCGGCCGGACGTCCTGATCGGGTTCTTCTTCCACATCCCGTTCCCGCCCGTCGAGCTGTTCATGCGGCTGCCGTGGCGCACGGAGGTGGCGGCCGGGCTGGCGGCGTGCGACCTCGTCGGGTTCCAGCGCCGCATCAACGCCGCCAACTTCCTGGCCGCCTGTGACGAGCTGCTCGACGTCAAGCCGAACGTCGGGTCGTACCCCATCTCCATCGACGTCGAGGAGCTGGAGGCGGTCGCCGCCGGCCGGGCCACCCGGCAGCGGTCGAACCGTTACCGCACGAGGCTCGGTGAACCGGAGGTCGTGCTGCTCGGTGTCGATCGCCTCGACTACACGAAGGGGATCAGCCAACGGTTGCGGGCGTACCAATCGCTGCTCGACGACGGGACGCTGGACACCGAGCGGTGCGTGATGGTCCAGGTGGCCACCCCGACCAGAGAGGGCGTCGAGCACTACCAGAACGAGCGGTACGAGATCGAGCAGCTCGTCGGCGAGATCAACGGCGTGCACGGGCGGCTCGGGTTCCCGGCCCTGCACTACCTGTACCAGTCGCTCCCCCTCGACGAGCTCGTGGCGCTGTACCGCACGGGGGACGTCATGCTCGTGACGCCGCTGCGCGACGGCATGAACCTCGTCGCCAAGGAGTACGTGACCACCCGCCTCGATGGCGACGGCGTGCTGGTGCTGTCCGAGTTCGCCGGTGCCGCCGACGAGCTGACGGACGCCGTGCTCGTCAACCCGCACGACGAGAAGGCCCTGCGCGAGGCGATCGTCACGGCGGTGGAGATGCACCGTCACGAGCGACGGGCCCGGCTGGCCCGGCTGCGCGAGGTGGTGCGCAGCAGCGACGTGCAGGGATGGGCCGAACGGTTCCTCGCCGACCTGACCGCCTCGGCGCCGCCGGGTCGCGATGAGTGACACGGTCACACCGCCCAGCGGGTCGTCGCGACTGGACGGCACGGCGTTCGACGACCCGGACGCCGTCGCCGACGAGGCTGCGGCGCTGGAACGGCCGCTGCTGGTCGGGCTCGACGTCGACGGCGTGCTGGCGCCGATCGTCGCTCACGCCGACGACGCCGAACTGCTGCCCGGGGTGCTGGAGGCCGTCGGCGCGCTGGCCGACCGCACGCCGGTGGCCATCGTGTCGGGACGCACGGTCGAGGACCTCGGTCGGTTCGGGTTCCCCGACGTGGTGCAGATGTTCGGACTGCACGGGTTGGAGCGGCGCGACGAGCGGGAGGTCGAGCTCGGCGCTCACGAGCGCCGGCGCCTCGACCGGCTGGCCGCCCTGGCCGATGCCGCCGCCATCCTCGCCGGCGACGGGGCGTGGGTCGAGCTCAAGCCGGCCGGCGTGGTCCTCCACGTGCGCGAGGCGCATCCCGAGATCGGCGCCCGGTCGGCCGAGCTGCTGGCGCAGCGGGCAGCCGACGTGACGGGCGCCCACGTCAAGCCGGGCCACGGTGTGGTCGAGCTGCTCGCCCGGTCGACGAGCAAGGCCGAGGCGATGTCCGAGTTGCAGCGGGAGTTCGGAGCCCGTCACATCGCCTTCGTCGGCGACGACCGCACCGACGAGGAGGTGTTCACCGCCATCGCCGACGACGGCTGCTCGATCCGCGTCGGCCCCGGGGCCACCGCCGCCCGCCATCGCCTGGCCGGCCCCCCGGCCGTCCTCCAGTTCCTCACTGCCCTCACCGCCGCCTCTGAGGACCCCGTTCCGCGGACGCCGTGCGGGCGAGCCCATCGACTCAGGCGCGACACCGCTTTGACCCCCGTCCGCAGCGAGCATGGCTGGTCAGGTCGGCCTTGTCCGACCCAGCCGAGCGAGCGGAATCTTCGGAGCGAGCGAGGCGATCGGCTCAGAAGAGCGTGGGTTGGTCGGGGCGGTAGGTCCTGCTGATGCCGGGCCACGGGACGTAGTGGTCCATGAAGACCCAGCTGCGCCGGTGGATCACCGACGGCCCGTAGGCCTGCAGGGCTGCCTTGTGCACCGGGCACGGGTACCCCTTGTTGGTGTCGAACGACCACACCGGGTAGTGCTCGGCGTGCTCGCGCATCTCACGGTCGCGGACGACCTTGGCCAGGATGCTCGCCGCAGCGACGCTGAGGCAGCGGGCATCGGCCTTCACGCGGCGCTCGACATGGGAAACGTGCGGCGACACGAAGTCCCAGCGGCCGTCGACCACCGCCGCGTCGGGGGTGACGCCGAGCCCGGCGAGGGCACGGGCGGCGGCCAACCGCTGCGCCGCCGACATCCCCAGCTCGTCGCACTCGACCTGCGTCGCCGCGCCGACGCCCCATGCCACGGTCCACGTGGCGATGCGCTCGAACAGCCGCTCCCGATCGCGCTCGGTCAGCAGCTTCGAGTCGCGCACGCCATTGACCCGCCGGTCACGAGGCAGGATCACGGCGCCGACCATCAGCGGCCCGGCCCACGCACCCCGACCGACTTCGTCGATGCCGACCACGACCTCGTGCCCGAGGTCCCACAGCTCGCGCTCGACGCTGCGGGTGGGTGCTCGCTTCTTGGAGATCGTCGGCGGCCGCTTGCGGCCGGTCCGGGCGATCGGCGCCGTCACCGGATGACGACGGCCGGTTCGCCAGCCTCGATCGTGCCGACCGTCCAGAACCCCGCGGCGCGGACGGCCTCGGCGACGGACGGGTCGACGCAGGCCAGCAGCCCGCCGGACGTCTGCGGGTCCAGGCACAGCGCCTCGACCGCCGATGGTGCCGACGAGTCCAGGTGGCCGGTCACGTACTCACGGTTGCGGGCGTCGCCGCCGGTGCGCACGCCGCGCTCGGCCGCCTCCAGAGCCCCCGGGTAGGCATCGAGCCCGGCACCGTCGACGACGAGGCGCACGGCGCTGCGCTCGGCAACCTCCCACCCGTGGCCGGCGAGCCCGTACCCGGTCACGTCCGTGACGGCGTGGACGTCGGCTCCCGAGCGCGACCAGCGACTCGGAGGCCGCCCGGTTCAGCCGCCGCATGTGGTCGATGGCGACACGCTTGTCGTCGGGCTGACCCGCGGCGAGCGTGAGGCCGGAGCCGAGCGGCTTCGACAGCAGCACGACGTCGCCCGGCCGGGCGCCCGGCCTTGCGCAGCACGCGGTCGGGGTGGACGATGCCCTGCACGGCGAGCCCGAAGACGGGCTCCGGGTTGCGGATGGTGTGGCCGCCCGCCACCGTCCCGCCGGCCTCGGCGACGACGATCGCCGCGGCGTCGAAGATGGCCGCCATCGCCCAGCGGGGGAAGTGCTCGGGGAAGGCGGCGACGTTGATCGCCAGCACGACCCGGCCGCCCATGGCGAACACGTCGCTGCAGGCGTTGGCGGCGGCGATGGCGCCGTAGTCGCCGGGGTCGTCAACGAGCGGCGGGAAGAAGTCGGTCGTTGAGACGAGCGCCGTCTGCTCGTCGATGCGGTAGATCGCCGCGTCGTCGAACGGAGCCAGCCCGACGAGCACGGCCGGATCGGCACCGGCGGGCAGATCACGGACCAGCTCGGACAGCACCGCGGCGCCCCACTTCGCCGCGCAGCCCCCGCACGACGTCCACTCGGTCAGTCGCAACGGCGTCTGGTCCTGGACGTCCGGCACTGCATCGTCGGTCGTCGCCGTCACCGCGCCGAGGCTAGGGGGTCGGCGTCCGCCACAGCGCCTCGCCCTTCACCGCGCTGGTCGACCAGGACGGATCGACCGCCGGGGCGGACAGCACGACCGGGTCGCCGTCGACCTCCCACAGCACGGCGGGGTTGGGGCCGTGCCAGCGGACGGCGAACGACAGCCTCGTCGTCGGACCGGCGACCAGGCCGTGGGCCTCGACCCCGGTCCCCCGCCACCCGGCCGGGATGCCGTCGGGGAACAGGGTGCCGTCGCGCAGCAAGTGCCGTTCCACCGCTGCGACGACCAGCGGACCCGTCGCTCCGCCCGCTGGGACCGGTGACGACGGGCGGCCGGCGACGATGCGGGCGACGTCGGACACGGCCCGGTGCTCGCCGGCGGCGGCGAGGACGACCGTCGCGGCCGCCAGCGCGGCGTCGACCTCCCACCCGAGCTGCGGCGCGAGACGCTCCACGAGCGCCGCCACGTCCGGCACCACCTCGGCCAGCGCGCCGTCGGCCAGCTCACCCGTGCGCACCAGCTCGCCCACGCCGACGAGGAAGCCGACAGCGTCGACACCGGGGTCGGCGAGCCCACCGAGGACGAGATCGCACCGCGCCGCCACGACGTCGTCGATCGCTGCCGTGTCCGGGAGATCGAGCCGGCTGGCCCGCTGGGAGAGCCCGGCCCACCCTCGAGCCACGGAGGCGGCGTCGGGCAGGCGGTCCGGCAGGCGACCGTCACCCGTCGTGGCGTGGGCCAGGCCGACGGTCACGGTCGCCCGGTGCCCGATCGGCAGCACGGTCGTGGTCGCTGCCGGCAGGTCGATGCCGTGGATCGGGACGCTCGTCGGCGGGCGAGCCGTGTGCAGGTCGGCCCTGGTGAACGCGCAGGCGATCGGCAGCGGCGACTCGTTGGTCACCTCCACGCAGGTCAGCCCGCCGGCGTCAGGCACCGACCACACCCGTTGCACCGCATCGCCGCCGGGGATCCGCAGTCGGGTCTCGAAGACGGGTGCTCCGTCGATTCGCCGCTGGCGCACGGCCACCTCGGCGGCCGGCGAGTGCCACCGGTCGTCCGCGGCGACGTGCCAGTCGAGCGGGGCGGAACCGTCCCACGGCTCGATCGATCCGTGGGCGGTCACGTCGGCGCGCCAGGCCTGCCCCAGCACCCCGGTCACGCCCACCGCGTGCACGCTACGAGCGAGCGACCGAGCCCGAACCACGGTTCTCCTGAGGATCTGGGGTCATCCGTTGACCCCTGAAAACGCTTGAGAACCGCTGGACGGGGTCACGGGCGGACGAACGAAGGTCGGGCGCCCGCTCCTACAGTGAGCGCCGTGGAGGCCGCCGTGCTGATGCCGGTCAAGCGATTCGGCGCGGCGAAGGGCCGGTTGTCGAGCGTCCTCGACGGCCCGCAGCGCGGCGAGCTCGCTCGGTGGCTGGCCGAACGGGTGGTGGCCGCCGCCGGTCTGCCCGTGTTCGTCGCCTGCGACGACGACGACGTCGCCCGCTGGGCCGACGGGGTCGGCGCGGCCGTGCTGTGGAGCCCCGGACTGGGCCTCAACGGGGCCGTCGACGCCGGCCGGGCGACGGTCGCCGGCAAGGGGTTCGATCACGTGGTGATCGCCCACAGCGACCTGCCGCTGGCCACGGACCTTCGTGCCCTGGCCACCGTCGACACCATCTCGCTCGTCCCCGATCGCCGTCGCGACGGGACGAACGTGATGAGCCTGCCGTCGCGAGCGGCGATCACGGCGTCCTATGGCGGCGGCTCGTTCACCCGCCACCTCGAGCAGGCGATGGCGACGGGCCAGCGCGTCGAGGTGCGCGCCGATCCCCGGCTGGCGATCGACGTCGACAACCCGGACGACCTGCGGCACCCCACCGTCGAGCCGATCCTCCCGTCGTGGCTGCGAACGATCCTGGCCAACCCGGGCTGACGGCGGCCGACGGGTCGGCGGACATGACCGCCGATCGGCCGGTCCCCTCGTCCGTCCTGGCGATCGGCGCCCACCCCGACGATGTCGAGTTCGGCGCAGGCGGCACGCTGGCCAAGTGGGCAGCCAGCGGGTGTGTCGTCCACCACCTGATCTGCACCGACGGGTCGAAGGGCACCTGGGACCCGGGAGCCGATCTCCCGGCCCTCGTCGCCCGCCGCCGGGTCGAGCAGCGCGAGGCGGCCCGCCGGTTGGCCGGCGACCGGGCCGGCGAGGTCCGCTTCCTCGATCGGGTGGACGGTGACCTGGCGAGCGACCGGGCGACGACGAGCGAGGTGGCGCGCATCATCCGTGAGCTGCGGCCGGAGGTCGTGATGGGACACGACCCGTGGAAGCGGTACCGGCTGCACCCCGACCACCGCCATGCTGGATGGCTCGTGTGCGACGCCGTCGTCGCGGCGCGGGATCCGCACTTCTTCCCCGAGCACGGGCTCCCCCACCACCGACCCGACGCGCTGTTCCTGTGGGAGGCCGACGCGCCCACGCATGTCGAGAACGTGTCGGCGTTCGTCGAGCCCAAGCTGGCCGCGCTGGAGGCCCACGAGAGCCAGTTCGAGTCGACGATGCACGCCGCCGACGCCGGCGAGCTCGATGCCTTCCGCCGGCGGATCCGCGACCGGCTGGCGGAGCTCGGGGAGCCGCACGGTCTCGCCGCAGCCGAAGTCTTCGCCGTCATCGACCCCTGACCGCGAGTAAGAACCGGATCGGCGTCAGAATTGACGTCAATCCGTTCTTACTCGCGGAATTGGCCGGGGGTGCGGCCGTCGCCGGGTGGACCGGCGAAGGACTGGGCGATGTCGAGCCAGTCGTCGGCCGCCGCACCCTCGACCTCTAGGTCGAGATCGTCACGGTGGCGCCGCTGCGTGACCAGCAGGCAGAAGTCGATCGCCGGTCCGCGTACGTGGGCCGGCGCGTCGTCCGGGCCCCAGCTCCACGTGTCGCCAGACGGTCCGACGAGCTCGACCAGGATCGGTGTCTCGTCGGGGTCCCGTCCGTTGGCCACGTAGCTGAACCGCCGCGCGCCGACGCCGATGTGGGCCACGTGGCGCAGGCGATCGGTCGGTCGCCGCTCGACCCGGACGGCGTCGGCGACGTCCTGACCGTGGGCCCAGGTCTCCATCAGCCGAGCGGTGACGAACGAGCGGGCGCTCATCGCCGGGCCGTACCACGGGATCCGGCGCTTGGGGTCGGTCGTGCGCGCCTCGTCGACGAGCCGCCGGCGGTCGGTCCGCCACCCGTCGAGCAGCTGGTCATCAGGGAGGGTGCGGGCGGCCTGGATCGATGGATCCGGACCCTCGACGACGGCACGGAGCAAGTGCTCAGCGTCCGCGGCGAAGCCGTCGGGGTCCGTCAACGCCAGCAGCGCCCGCTGGTCGAAGAACCAGAGGTGGCTCAATTGGTCGGCGACGCTCCACCCTGGCGCCGGCGTCGGCACCGACAGGTCGGCACCGGCGACGAGTCGCGCCAGGTCGTCGTGTTCGGCGGTCAGGTCGTCGCACAGCGCGTCCACCGCCGCATCATCGCCGATGCCGGCCACGCCGGCATCGGCGGGGTCAACGGGTGGTGGAACTGACGACGCGCTTGGCCGGCGCCTTCCTGGCCGTGGTCTTCCTGGCCGTGGTCTTCTTCGCCGCGGTCTTCTTGGCCGCGGTCTTCCTGGCCGGAGCGCGCTTGGCCGCAACCTTCTTGGCCGGGGCCCGCTTGGCCGTCGCCTTCTTCTTCGCTGGAGCGCGCTTGGCCGTCGACTTCTTGGCCGTCGACTTCCTCGTCGCCGCAGCCTTCTTGGCTGCCGTCGACCGCTTCGCCGCAGCCTTCTTCCGAGTCACCGCAGCCTTCTTGGCCGCCGTCGACCTCTTCGCCGCGGCCTTCTTCCTCGTCGCTGCAGCCTTCTTGGCCGCTGCCTTCCTCGCCGGCGCCTTCTTGGCCGGCGCCTTCTTGGCCGCCGCCTTCTTCGTCGTGCTGGCCTTCTTCACGACCATGTCACTTCTTCTTTCTCTTGGGGTTGAGCGCGGTCTTCACCGTGACGCTCGGCGTGAACTTCATCGCCGTCGACGCCGCGATCTTCACCGGCGCACCGGTCTGCGGGTTGCGGCCCGTGCGGGCCGCCCGCTTGCTCGTCGTGAACGAACCGAAGCCCGGCCACGCGATCTTGTCGCCATTCTTCGCGGACTTCACCACGTGATCGAAGAAGGCGCCGAGCGTGCGTTCAGCATCTGCCTTCGACACGCCCGCCGACGCTGCCACCGCATCGATGACCTCAGCCTTGGTTGCCATGTCTCCCTTTCGAGATGTCGTCGAGAGCGCTTCGTTGCGCTCAACGCCCTGATGGGCTGCGGCAATGGAACCGGTCGAATGCCGGAGGCGCAAGCATCAATCAAGTTGCATCTGCAACTGAGGGGCCCGGAGCAACGTCGAGGCCGGCGCGCAGCGCGGCAGCAACCCGGCTCGCTTCACCTACGGCGTACCGCTGGCGCGGCCAGAAGAACCCCCGCAGACCGTCCCCCTTCGTGCGCGGCACGACGTGCACGTGGAGGTGCGCGACGCTCTGGCTGACGACGTTGTTCATGGCCACGAACGTGCCGTGCGCCCCCAGCACCTCCGGCATCACGCGCGACACCCGTTGCACCCGCTCGAAGAAGGGGCCGACGTCCACGAGCTCCGGCAGCGTCACGACGTGACCCACGGGAACCACCAGGACGTGGCCGGGGAAGAGTGGCGTGCGGTCGAGGAAGCCGACGGCCACGTCGTCGCGTAGCACCACCTCGGCCTCGGCGGCACCGGCGACGATGGCGCAGAAGACGCAGTCCGCCACCGGACCATCCTGGCAGCCATCCACCATCCGACATCGACGGCGCGCTACAACAGACCGCCGTTGGTCACCGCAACGCAGAGCACCCTGCCCGTCCCCCGTCCGACGCCGCGAGCGGTGCCACGAACCCGCGTGGTCGTCGACACCTCAGTCCTGATCGCTGACCCCGCGTGCGTCACGTCGTTCGACGGCGTCGACGTGGTGATCCCGTTGATCGTCGTCGAGGAGCTCGACGGGCTGAAGACGCGACCGGACGATGTCGGGCGGGCGGCCCGCACCGCGCTGCGCACGATCGAGGACCTTCGCGTCCGCAATGGTGGCTCGCTGGCCGAGCCGGTGCCGCTCGGGACGGGGAGCCTCCAGATCGAGCTGAACGGGATCCGCAAGCACCTGCTGGTCGAGCACGGCCTCGACCCGTCGAGCTCCGACAACCGGATCATCGGAGCCGCCCTCGGTCAGGCCGAGCGCGGGTCGACCACGATGCTGTCGAACGACGCGGCGTTGCGGATCAAGGCGGCCCATCTCGGTGTCGCCGCCGCCGAGCACCGACCGACCATCCGTCCGGCGTCGACGATGGCCGCCGGGTGGTCGACGATCGACGCCCGCCCCGCGGTGATCGACCAGCTGTACGCCACCGGCGCCGTCGACGTCGCCGAGGCCAGCGCCGACGTCGAGCTGGGCGAGAACGAGTTCGCCGTCCTACGCGCCGGCTCGCAATCGGCGCTGAGCAAGCGGGTCGGCGGTCGCCTGGAGCTGCTCCCCCACTCGTCGCCCGAAGCATGGGGGCTGCGGGCCCGGTCGAAGGAGCAGCGCTTCGCCCTCGAGCTGTTGCTCGACCCCGGGATCGAGGTCGTCGCACTCGACGGTCGCGCCGGCACGGGCAAGACGGTGCTGGCCGTCGCCGCAGGACTGGAGCAGGTCGTCGAGTCGGCGCGATACGAGCGCCTGGCCATCTACCGCCCGCTCGTGCCGGTGGGGCGAGCCGACGTCGGCTTCCTGCCGGGTGGTCTCGACGAGAAGCTCGATCCGTGGATGGCGGCCATTCACGACGCCGTCGTCGCCCTCACCGACCGCACGTCCGATCGCGATGCGCGGCGGTTGGTCGACGAGCTCACCGCTCGTGGCCAGCTGTCGCTGGAATCGGTCACGTTCCTGCGCGGGCGGTCGCTGCAGCGCCAGATGGTCGTGATCGACGAAGCCCAGAACCTCGAGCCGACGACGCTGCGGACGATCCTCACGCGCGTCGGCCAGGGCACCAAGGTCGTGTTCACGGGGGACACGAGCCAGATCGACGCGCCATACCTCGGCGAGTCGAACAACGCACTGGCCGTGTTGACCAGCGCCTTCGGCGGCCAGCGCTGCTTCGGGCACGTCACGTTGACGGCCTGCGAGCGCAGCGATGTCGCCAGCCTCGCCGCCGAGCTGCTCTGAGCGCCTCGCTCGCTCCGAAGACTCCGCTCCTCGGCGTAGGCCGGGCAAAGCCGGCCTGGGCTGTCACGCTCGCTGCGGCACGAACGCTCGGGAACTACTTGAAAGCGCCTCGCTCGCTCCGAAGACTCCGCTCCTCGGCGTGGGCCGGGCAAGGCCGGCCCGGGCGGTCACGCTCGCTGCGGCACGAACGCTCGGGAACTACTTGAAGCGCCTCGCTCGCTCCGAAGACTCCGCTCCTCGGCGTGGGCCGGGCAAGGCCGGCCCGGGCGGTCACGCTCGCTGCGGCACGAACGCTCGGGAAGGACAACTTGAAAGCGCCTCGCTCACTGCGGCACGAACGCTCGGGAACTCCTTGAAGTCAATATGTTCGGGGCGTGGCCTTCCGCCGGCGTCCGAAGCAGCCCGCCGATCCCGTCGACGAGATCGATCCCGCCGCAGTGCCGGCGCGCTACCGGGCGCCGGTCGTCGACGCGCTGGCCGCCCGCCGGCGGTTCGACGAGCTGGTGGCGACGCTGCGGCCGGGACCACTGCAGGACCGGATGGCGGAACTGCGGGCGCGCGTCGACGCCGGCGTGCTCGCCGTCTGGCGCACGACCACCCAGGCCACCGAGCTCGAGCGGGTCGTCGACACGCTGGGACCTGACCGCGTGGCCGACGAGCTGAAGCGGGCCAAGCGCGACGGTGCCGATGACGCCGTCGTCGACGCACTCGCCGCCCGGTTCGCCTCCACCCAGCGCCTGCTCAACTCGATCGAAGACCTGCGCGAGCACCTGCCGGTGGTCGAGGCCCGCCTCGGCGCGGCGGTCGCCCGCGCCGCCGAGCTGACGCTGACGTCGTCGGCCGCCACGGCCACGGAGGAGCTGGTGGCCCTGGAGTCGGAGCTCGACACGTTGGTGTTCGACCTCGACGCGCTCGGGCGGGCGACCGACGAGCTGGCCTGAGGCGATCGACAGCTCCCGAGCGTTCGTGCCGCAGCGACCATGAGACCCCAGGCCGGCCTTGCCCGGCCCACGCCGAGGAGCGGAGTCTTCGGAGCGAGCGAGGCGATCGACAGCTCCCGAGCGTTCGTGTCGCAGCGACCATGAGACCCCAGGCCGGCCTTGCCCGGCCCACGCCGAGGAGCGGAGTCTTCGGAGCGAGCGAGGCGATCAGAAATCGAAGAGGTCGTCGAGAAAGTTCTTCTTGCGCCGTCGCCGATCACCCGAGCGGTTGTCGTCGTCGTAACGGCGATCGTCGTCGTAGCGGCGGGAATCCTCGTCGCGACGCTCGTCGTCGCGCCGGCGATCGTCGTACCGCTGCGGCGGCGCCGTGACCGCCATGGCGTTGGCTGTCCGGTCGATGATCTTGTCCAGCTCACCTCGGTCGAGCCACACCCCCCGGCACTGCGGGCAGAAGTCGATCTCGACGCCATCGCGTGACGACACCGAGAGCGGCGAATCGTCGATCGGGCACTTCACCGTTCGGAGGGTATCGAGTCGACTCCGTCAGGGCGCCTCGGCGACCGGCGACCGAGGCAGACTGGCGGCGGCGCGACGAAGGGAGCGAGATGGCCATCGCACTCAACCACACCATCGTGAACGCATCCGATCCGGAGGCATCGGCGACCTGGCTCGCAGAGATCCTCGGCCTCGGTCCGCCGGTGCACTCGTCGCCGTTCTGGGAGGTCAAGACGGCCAACGACGTCAACCTGGACTTCCTGCACTCCGACGACGAAGTCCACGGCCAGCACTACGCCTTCCTGATCTCCGAGGCCGACTTCGACGAGGTGTTCGCCCGCCTGGCCGAGCGCGGCGTCGAGCACTTCGCCGACCCGGCCGGCCGGCGCGGTGGCGAGATCAACCGCCACGACGGCGGGCGCGGCATGTACTTCAGCGACCCGGACGGGCACTGGATGGAGGTCATCACCCGCCCGTACGGCGCCGGCGGGTGAACCGGTGACACCTCGCGCGTAGCGTCACGCTCGTGGCCCTCCCCCGCTTCGCCGTCGTCGACCTGGAGACGTCGGGACTGTCCAGCCGGCGCCACCACGTCCTGCAGGTCGGGGTCGTCATGGTGGAACCCGACGGGACGATCGGCGACGAGTGGTCGACGCTGGTCCGGCTGCGCCGGCCGTGGAGCCGCGTCGGTCCGCGGCGAGTGCACGGCATCACGCGGCGTGCGTTGCGCGGCGCACCGCGCTGCGCCGAGGTGGTCGGCGAGCTGGCCCAACGGCTCGCCGGCTCGGTCTTCGTCGCCCACAACGCGTCCTTCGACGCCGACTTCCTCGAGCGGGCGGCGCAGCGCTGCGGGGTCGCCCTCGACCTGCGACCGCGGCTCGACACCCTGTGGCTGTCCCGCTGGCTCGACCCCGATCGCCAGCTCACTCACGGCCTCACCGACGTCAGCGGCCGCTACGGCGTCACGATCGCCCGCCGTCACGATGCACTCGAGGACGCCCGAGCCACTGCCCTCGTCCTCCCCCACCTGTTGGCCGCCCACGGCATCGCCGACGCCGATCAGCTGACGGCCGTCCTCGACCCCGATCGTCGCTCGATCAGCCCGCTTCAGGCCTCGTAGCGCTGCAGCACCCGGCGAGCGGCGTCGGCGCCACGGGTCCGCCAGGCCGCCGGGGACAACACGTCGGCCTGCTCGCCGAGCCGCAGCAGGAGACGATCCAGCCAGCGGTCGCTGGCCACCGGGAACGTCGCCTCGAGGTCGCCGTCGGCCCGCTCGACCACGCGGTCGACCGGATAGCGCTCGACCACCCACTGCGCCGCCGGCCGGAGGCGCAACGTGACTTGGGGCAGGCTGCCGTCGACGAACCACTCGATCGGACCCGATGCCGAGGCCCCCACCGGCGCCTCCTCTCGTTCGCCCGTGGCCTCGAGCGTCTCGAACCGGTCGATGCGGAACGTCCGTCGCTCGCCGGATCGCTGGTCGTCGGCCTCGACGTACCACTCGCCTCGATCGGACACGATGCGGCGAGGGGTGATCGTCCGCTCGGTGACCTCGTCGCGAGACGCCGTCCAGTAGCGCACTGCCAGCCGCTCGCCGCGCTCGGCCGCACCGCGCAGCAGCTCGATGCGGGCGTCGACCTCCGACTGGCGCGGCAGGTCGACGACGACGGCGTCGTCACCGAGCGCGGCGGCCAGCTTCTCCAGCCCCCTGCCGAGCGGCCCCGTGGCATCGGCGCCGGGCAGTTGCATCGCTGCCCGCCCCGCAGCGACCAGCGCGAACCCCTCCGGTGCCGTCAGGCGCAACGGTCGGGTGAACAGCCGTGGCACGCCGACGACGACCACGTCGTGGTCGATGAACACGTCGATCATCTCGTCGACGAAGGGCGGCAGCCCACACATCGCCGCCAGCTCCAGCTCTGCGGCCACTTCCTGAGGCGTCAGGCCGAAGCGCTTGGCGACCTCGGCGACCGGCACCTCGCCCTGCTCCATCAGCCACGGCAGCATCACCAGCAGTCGCTGCAGCCGATCCTCGGCCGAGCGTCTCATCGCCGCGCCCGCCGCCCGGGACGGGCCATCGTGCGCAGCCAGTCCACCACCTCGGCGCGCAAGTCGGCCGGCGCCAGGACCTCGGCGTGCTCTTCGAGCCCCAGCACCCACGAGCGGAACGCCGGGCGGTTGGCCGCCGGCACCTCCACGTCGATCGTCCCGTCGGGATCGCGAGCGACCACACGTTCCGCCCCCAGCTCGCGCTCGGTGACCGCCGCCCGGTCGGCGTCCACCCGCACCAACGCGGTCACGTCGGAGTCGGTACCGAGCTGCTTCGGGTCGAGCGGAAACGCCTGACGGGGATCGAACCCGGCCGGCCGTTCGAAGGCGCCGTTCGCGCCCACCTCGACCGGCCCGCTGATTCGGTCGACGCGGTACGTGCGCACCTCGTCGTGCTCGTGGTCGTGCCCGACGACGTACCAGAACCCGGTGCGCAGCAACAGGCCGTAGGGATCCAGGCGGCGGCGCTTGTCCCGGTAGTCGAAGCGCACGGAGGCACGACCCGCCGTCGCCTCTCGCAGGATCGGCAGCTCGGGCAGCGCGGGCACCGTCGCCGTCACCGCTCCGGGCGCGTCGGCGGTGGACATCTCGACGCCGAGCTTCCACAGCGCCAGCTCTCCGGACGCCGGCCGGATGGCGGCAACGGCGACTTGCAACGCCTGGCGCTCGTCCGGCTCCAGCGCCAGGTCGGCCAGCTCGTAGCGGTCGCGGTCGATCCAATACGCGCTGACCCCGGCCTGCTGGCCCGACAGCACGGTCGTCTCGATCGGCACGCCGATGCCGCGCAGCGCCGCCTTGTCCCGTTCGAACGCCGCTCGGCGCGTCGCGTCCTTGCCCTCGTACTGCCCGGCCAGCTCGCTCTCGATCTGGACCAGCGTCAACGGGCGGGAGGTCTCGAGCAGCAGCGCCAAGAGGTTGGTGAGGCGTTCGACGCGGTCGATGCCGGGACCGGTCACGACCGTTCGCTCGCGCTCCGCGGCTCGCTCACACCGTCACGACCGTTCGCTCGCTCCGCGGCTCGCTCACACCGTCACGACCGTTCGCTCGCGCTCCGCGGCTCGCTCACACAGCACGACCGTTCGCTCGCGTCCGCGGCTCGCTCACACCGTCACGACCGTTCGCTCGCGTCCGCGGCTCGCTCACACCGTCACGACCTCGCGGCGATGGCGCCGCGCACCACTTCGACGACCTCGGCGCCGGTCGCCCCGGGCGTCAGTACGCCGGCCACGCCGGCCTCCATCAAACGCGGCACGTCGGCGTCGGGCACGATGCCGCCGACGACGACGGGGATGTCGGCGCCACGCTCGCGCACCTTCTCCACGACCAGCGGCGCCAACGTCATGTGCGCCCCGGACAGCATCGAGAGCCCGATGGCGTCGACGTCCTCGTCGACGGCAGCCGCGGCCACGGTGTCGGGCGTCTGGAACAGGCCCGTGTAGATCACTTCGTAGCCGGCGTCGCGCAGGATGCGGGCGACGACCTTGACCCCGCGATCGTGTCCGTCCAGTCCGACCTTGGCGACCAGGACCCGTCCGTGTTCGCTCATGTGCGCCTCGCCTCGGTGTAGTCGTAGAAGCCCCGACCGGACTTGCGCCCGAGCAGACCCGCCTCGACCATCCGCGAGAGCATCGGGGGCGGCGCGTACAGCGGCTCCTTGAACTCCTCGTAGAGGCTCTGGGCCACGGCCTGCGTGGTGTCGAGGCCGATCAGGTCGGCGAGGTGCAGCGGGCCCATCGGGTGGTTGCAGCCCTCGACCATCCCCGTGTCGATGTCGTCGGCGGTGGCGAAGCCCGACTCCATCATGCGGATCGCCGAGAGCAGGTACGGGATGAGCAGCGCGTTGACGACGAACCCGGCGCGGTCCTGGCTGCGGATCACCTTCTTGCCGAGGGCGTCACCGGCGAAGCGCTCGGCGGCCTCGACGGTGCCGGGCGAGGTGAGCAGGCTGGTCACCAGCTCGACCAGGCGCAGCACCGGCACGGGGTTGAAGAAGTGGATCCCGATCACCTGCTCGGGGCGGCTGGTGGCGATGCCGAGCTTCATGATCGGGATCGAGCTCGTGTTGCTGGCGAGGATCGCTGCAGGGTCCTCGACCACCGCGTCGATGGCCCGGAACACCTCGACCTTGGTCGCCTCGTCCTCGACGACCGCTTCGACCACGAGGTCACGGTCGGCCAGCGCGGCGAGGTCCGTCGTGACGTCCAAGCGGGTCAGCGCGTCGTCGCGTTCGGCTTCGCTCAGCTTCCCGGAACGGGCCCCACGGTCGAGCGACTTGGTGATCCTGGCCAGTGTCGCCTCGGCGGCCGACGGGTCGACCTCCTGTACGACGACGTGACGACCCGCCCGCGCGCACACTTCGGCGATCCCGGCGCCCATCAGGCCGCCGCCGACCACCCCGACGCGTTCGATCTCGTCCATCCGGCGGGATCGTAACGGTCGCCCCCTCGAAGGGCCCGAGCCGCGAGATGATGTGGCGATGGGCATCTCGCGGCGGACCTTCCTCGCCCTCGGCGCTTCGGTCGTCGTCGGCGCATGCAGCAACGACGGCAGCGACGGCTCGTCGCCCTCGACAGGGCCGGCCACCACGTCGGAGCGGCCCGAGCCGACGTCCACGACCGCGGCCAGCACGACGACCGAGGCGACCACCAGCTCGCTCGCAACGACCACCAGCACGCTCGCCGCGACCACCACCACGGTCGCCGAGCTGCCGGCCGACCCGTTCGCGCTGGGCGTCTCGTCGGGCGACCCCGACGAGTCGTCGGCGGTCCTCTGGACCCGCCTGATCGGCGTCGACCTGCCCGACGAGGTCGACGTCACCTGGGAGGTGGCCGGGGACGACGGCTTCACCGACGTCACGGCGACCGGTTCGGTGAGTGCCGCGGGCGCCGACGCCCACAGCGTGCACGTCGTCGCCGACCTCGCCGGACCGTCGTGGTACCGCTTCACGGCCGGTGGGTGGACCAGTCCCGTGGGCCGAGCGGCGCCGTCACCCTCCGGAGCGAGCGAGCTGCGCGTCGCCACGGCGTCCTGCCAGCACTGGGAGACGGGGTACTACGCCGCCCACCGCGACTTGAGCGACTGGGAGCCTGACCTCGTCGCCTTCCTCGGTGACTTCATCTACGAGGGGCCCAGCACGCCGACGGCACCCGACCGCGTGCGCTCCCACGACGGACCCGAGATCACCGACCTGGCCGCCTACCGGGCGCGGTACGCCCAGTACCTGTCGGATCCCGACCTGCAGGCGGCGCGCGCCGTCGCGCCGTGGTTGGTGGTGTGGGACGACCACGAGGTCGAGAACAACTACGCCGGCCTCGCACCCCAGGAGCCGGTCGACGCGCCGGCGTTCCCGAGCCGCCGAGACCAGGCCTACCAGGCGTGGTGGGAGCACATGCCGGTGCGCCTGCCTCGACCCGAGCCGGGCGGTTTCGCCATCCATCGCGCCGTGCGCTGGGGCGATCTCGCCGAGCTGGTGCTGCTCGACGGGCGGCAGTACCGCAGCGACCAGGCGTGCGGTTCGCCGACCCTGAGCACCGAGCCGGCCTGCCCCGAGGCGTCCGATCCGGCGCGCACGATGCTCGGCGCCGAGCAGGAGCAGTGGCTCGGGGAGACACTCGCCGCGTCGACGGCCACGTGGCCCGTGATCGCCCAGCAGACCGTGATGACGGGGCTGCGCCTCGGCGACGCGATCCTCAACTACGACCAGTGGGACGGGTACGGGCCCGCTCGCGACCGCCTGCTCCAGCAGGCGTCGACGAAGGAGCGCGCCATCGTGCTGACGGGGGACATCCACCTGGCCGGGGTCGGTCGGCTGCCCGGCGTCGGCGTCGAGTTCGTCACCGCATCGATCTCGTCGCAAGGCAACGTCGACCCGGCGCTGCAGCCGATCCTCGACCAGTTCGTCGACGTCGTGGCGTCCGAGCTCCTCCACCGGGGTTACACCCGCCACACGGTGACGCCG
This sequence comes from uncultured Acidimicrobiia bacterium, assembly GCA_963844175.1. Classification (GTDB taxonomy): domain Bacteria; phylum Actinomycetota; class Acidimicrobiia; order Acidimicrobiales; family Ilumatobacteraceae; genus JALZMG01. The sequence continues at coordinate 89,252 of CAWJNE010000024.1, read as the reverse complement.
ACGACCTGGACGGCTGAGTACCGCACGGTCGACGACGTGCTCCAGGCTGCCTCGCCCGTGTCGACGTGGCGGACGTTCCGGGTCGATGCCACGGCCCGCGACGTCGTCGTCGACGCTTGATCGAGCGCGGACCGGGCCAGACTCCACCGGTGCGCGAGATCGAGCAGAAGTTCGAGTTGGCCGACGATGACGAGCTGCCGGCGCTCGACCGGCTGGACGGCGTCGCCGCCGTCGGGCGACCGGTGGTGCACGAGCTGCACGCCACGTACTACGACACCCCCGACGGGCGGCTCGCCGCCGGCGGCGTGGCGTTGCGTCGCCGGCACGGCGGTGACGACGAGGGCTGGCACCTGAAGGAGTCGGTCGGACGGGACGAGCGACTGGAAACCCATGCCCCGCTCGGTGCTCCCGGCGATGGGGTGCCTGAAGCGCTGGCTGCTTTGGTGCGGTCGCGCACCCGACGGCGCGGGCTCGCCCCGATCGCCACCATCGAGAACCACCGCACGGTGCACGCGTTGCTCGCCGCCGACGGGGCACGGCTGGCCGAGGTCGCCGACGACCGGGTCGTCGGGACGGACGTCGTGCACGACCGGACCGCGGTGTGGCGGGAGGTCGAGGTCGAGCTGGTCACCGGCGACCGGGCGCTGCTCGCCGTGGTCGCCCGGCGGCTCATCGATGCCGGTGCCACGCCGTCGTCGTGGTCGTCGAAACTGGCCCGGACGCTCGGCGAGCCGTCCGACGGTGCCGACGCGCCGGCGGGCCACCGGACGGTCGACGCCGGCTCGTCGGCCGGGGACGTGGTCGTGGCCCACCTGGCCGAGCAGGTCGACGTGCTGGTGCGGTTCGATCCGCTCGTCCGCCAGGACGCCGAGGACGCCGTGCACAAGATGCGCGTCGGGACGCGCCGGCTGCGCAGCGCGCTGGCGACGTACCGCCGCCTGCTCGACCGGTCGATCACCGACCCGATCCGGGACGAGCTGAAGTGGCTGGCCGGGCAGCTCGGTGCGGCCCGTGACGCCGAGGTGATCCACGCCCGCTTGCGCCAGCTGGTCGCCGCCGAGCCCGCCGCCGCGATCCGCGGCCCCGTGGTGCGCCGCATCGACCGGACGATGGACGGACGGCGGCGCTCCGCCCACCGTCGACTGGTCAAGACGTTCGACGGCGCTCGGTACGCCCGCCTGCTCGACTCGCTCGACGGCGTCGCGGCCGGCGACGTCCTGCGCGCCGATCGGGCGGACCGAGCCGCCACTCGGCAGCTGCCGAGGTCGATCCGACGATCGTGGGAGCGCTGGCGTCGGGAGGTCGACGCCCTGCAGGGCGACGATGACGACACCCAGTTGCACGAGGTGCGCAAGTCAGCCAAGCGCGTGCGGTACGCCGCGGAGTCCGTCGAAGCGGTGTTCGGCAAGCGGGCGACGAAGTTGGCGGAACGGATGGAGGCGCTGCAGGAGGCCCTCGGCACCCACCAGGACGCCCTGGTCGTCCAGGCGGTGCTGGTCGATCTGGCCGACGGCGCGCTCGCCGCCGGCGAGGACACGTTCACGTATGGCCGGCTGCACGCCCTGGAGCAGGCCCGCGCCGCCGAAGCCGGGCGTGAGGGTCGCGCCCTGCTGGCCAAGCTCGGGGCCAAGCCCCCGACGTGGCTGCGCTGACAGGAGGACGTGCGAGCATGGCGCGCCATGGACACGCTGCTGGCGCAGGACGTCGGGCCGACCGACGTCCCCCTGCTCGAGGAGACGATCGGGGCCAACCTGGCCCGCACCGTCGCCGAGCACGGTGACGTCGAGGCGCTCGTCGCCCGGCACCAGGGGATCCGCTGGACGTATCGGGAGCTGGCCGAGCGCGTCGAACGACTGGCCAGGGGGTTGCTCGGGCTGGACCTCGAGCCCGGCGACCGGGTCGGGCTGTGGAGCCCGAACTACGCCGAGTGGACCCTGCTGCAGTACGCCACGGCGGAGATCGGCCTGGTGCTCGTCAACCTCAACCCCGCGTACCGCACGCACGAGCTGGCCTTCGCGCTGCAGCAGTCGGCGTGCCGGATCGTGTTCGCCGCCCCGTCGTTCAAGACGTCGGACTATGTCGACATGGTCGAGGTGGTGCGACCCGAGGTGCCGACGTTGGAGCGGGCCGTGTTCTTCTGGGAGGACGACTGGGACGAGCTGGTCGCCGGTGCCGGCAGGGCCACTGAGGACCAGCTGGCACGACGACGGGCCGGGTTGCGCCACGACGACCCGATCAACATCCAGTACACGTCGGGGACGACCGGGTTCCCGAAGGGTGCCACCCTGACCCACCGGAACCTCCTCAACAACGGCTACTTCGTGGCCCGCCGCCAGGGGTTCCGGCCCGGCGACCGGCTGTGCATCCCGGTGCCCTTCTACCACTGCTTCGGAATGGTCATGGGGAACCTCGGCTGCACCACGCACGGGGCGACGATGGTCATCCCGGCTGATGCGTTCGACGCGGGTCACGTGCTGGAGACCGTGCAGGCCGAGCGGTGCACGGCCCTGTACGGCGTGCCGACGATGTTCATCGCCGAGCTCGGCCACCCGGACTTCGAGCAGTTCGACCTCTCGTCGCTGCGGACCGGGGTCATGGCCGGGTCACCCTGCCCGGTGGAGGTGATGAAGGCGTGCGTCGACCGCATGCACATGGACGAGGTGACGATCTGCTACGGGATGACCGAGACGTCTCCGGTGTCGACGCAGACCCTTCCCGACGACTCGCTGCACCACCGGACGGCCACCGTCGGGCGGGTCCACCCGCACGTCGAGATCCGCGTCGCCGACCCGTCGAGCGGCGGGACGCTGGCGCGGGGCGAGACCGGTGAGTTCTGCACTCGCGGCTACTCGGTGATGCGGGGCTACTGGGACGACGACGAGCGAACGGCCGAGGCCATCGACGCCGACGGCTGGATGCACACCGGCGACCTGGCCGTGATGGCCGACGACGGCTACGTGAACATCGTCGGACGGATCAAGGACCTGGTCATCCGCGGCGGGGAGAACGTGTACCCGCGGGAGGTCGAGGAGTTCCTGTACACCCACCCCGACGTCGAGGACGTCCAGGTGATCGGCGTGCCGGACGACCGCTACGGCGAGGAGCTGATGGCGTGGGTCAAGCTGCGCCCGGGAGCGGCGGTCGAGCCCGACGGGCTGCGCGAGTTCTGCCGCGGCCGCATCGCCCACTTCAAGGTGCCGCGCTACGTCAAGCTGGTCGACGAGTTCCCGATGACCGTCACGGGCAAGGTCCAGAAGTACAAGATGCGCGAGCAGTCCGTCGAGGAGCTCGGCCTGCGCGCCGTCGAGACCGCGTAGCGCAGCGTTTACGTCCGGATATTGGTCGCCAGTGCGACCAATATCCGGACTCAAACGTCGAGGTCGAGCTCTGAGAGGACCTCGGCGGTGTGCTCGCCCAACGTGGGGACGGGGCCCGGGCGGTGGACGTGGTCATCGACGTCGATCGGGCTGGCCACCGCCCGGTAGGGCTCGGCACCGTCGGGCACCGGCATCTCGACGAAGGCGCCGGACGCCTCGACCTGCGGGTCGTCGAGCACGGTGCGCGGGTTGTTGATGGGCGCCCACCAGACGTCGTGGGCGTCGAAGCGCTCCGCCCAGTGCGGCATGGGCTCGGCGGCGAAGGCGACGTCCAGCTCGGCGATCAGGGCGGCGGCATTGGTCAGCCGATCGGCGGCCACGGCGAAGCGCTCGTCGTCGGCGAGGTGCGGACGGTCCAGGGCGGCCACGAGGCCGGGCCAGTGGCGGTCCGACTCCAGGCCGAGCAGCCAGAAGCCGTTGCCATCGGCGGCGGCGTAGCAGTTGATCAGCGGCGTCAGCGACTCGTGGCGCAGTCGAGTGCTCTGCAGCCGCCCGAACCGCAGCAGGATGCCGAGGTCCCACCCGGCGCAGTACAGGCCGGAGCGCAGGAGGCTGGTCGATACGAGGTGGCCGCGCCCCGTGCGCTGGCGGTCGAAGAGCGCCGCGCTGATGCCGCCGGCCAGCGTCATGCCGGTGACGTGGTCGCCGAACCCGCCGCGGATCGGCGGCGGCAGGACACCCTTCGGGACGACCGACGACGCCAGGGTCGAGCGGGCCCAGAACGCGCCGACGTCGTAGCCGGGCCGATCGGCGTCCGGACCGTCGAGCCCGTAGCCGGTGATGATCCCGTAGATCAGCTCCGGGTGGCGCTGGCGGACCGCCGTCGGGTCGAGGCCGAGGCGGGCCAGCGCAGCGACCCTCGTGTTGGTCACGAAGACGTCGGCTCGCTCGAGGAGGCGCTCCATCGCTTCCCGACCCTCGTCGGACCGCAGGTCGAGCACGACGCTGCGCTTGCCCCGGTTGTCGAGCTCGAACGGCGGGACCGACGCCTGGTCGCGCGCGCCGACGGCACCGAAGATGCTGCGCTGCGGGTCGCCCGACGCCGGCTCGACCTTGATCACGTCGGCGCCCCAGTCGGCCAACACCCCTGCCGCCGCCGGTCCGGCCACCCACGCCGCCAACTCGACGACCCGCACCCCGTCCATCATCCCGGTCGTCATCGTCCCAACAATGGCCGATGGCGCGCCGGGTCCCGTCATGGTCAGGTTTCTGGTCGGACGCCCGGCCACCAACCTGACGAGGACGGCGAGCGAACCCGGCGGCGGAGCACCACCGCCCATCCGCAGCCAGAATGCGCGGATGCCTCCTCGCCGACGGGCCGCGCCCCGGACCCCCGAGCCGCCGCCCATCCGCCAATGGGTCGGCCGCCCGTACCCGCTGGGCGCCGTGTACGACGGGTCGGGCACGAACTTCTCGCTGTTCACCAGCGCCGCCGAGGGCGTCGAGCTCTGCCTGCTCGAGGACGTCCCCGCCGTCGTCGAGCCGCGCCAGGCGCTGGCCGAGGTGCGCATCCCGCTGACCGAGGTCGACGGCCACTGCTGGCACACCTACCTCCCCGACGTCCGTCCTGGCCAGCGCTACGGCTACCGGGTCCACGGCCCCTGGAAGCCGTCCGAGGGCCTGTGGTGCAACCCGTCCAAGCTGCTCCTCGACCCCTACGCCAAGACCATCGACGGCGAGATCACGTGGGACCCGTCCTGCTTCCCGTACCAGTTCGACGACCCCGACGAGCCGAACGTCGACGACAGCGCCCCGCACGTCCCTCGCGCCGTCGTCAGCGATCCGTTCTTCGACTGGGGCAACGACCGCCCGCCCAACCACCAGATCCACGAGACCGTGATCTACGAGACCCACGTCCGCGGCCTCACGATCCACCACCCCGCCGTCCCGGACGACATTCGCGGGACCTACGCCGCCATCGCCCACCCGGTGATCGTCGAGCACCTCGCCGCGCTCGGGATCACCGCCATCGAGCTGATGCCCGTCCACCAGTTCGTCCACGACCACCACCTCGTCGAGCGCGGCCTGCGCAACTACTGGGGCTACAACTCCATCGCCTTCCTCGCTCCCCACAACGGCTACTCGTCGATCCACGCCCGGGGGCCCGTGCCCAGCCAGGTGCAGGAGTTCAAGACGATGGTCAAGGCGCTCCACGCAGCGGGCATCGAGGTCATCCTCGACGTCGTGTACAACCACACCGCCGAGGGCAACCACATGGGGCCGATGCTGTCGATGAAGGGCATCGACAACCACGCCTACTACCGGCTGATGGACGACGAGCAGCGCTACTACCTGGACTTCACGGGCACCGGCAACAGCCTCAACATGCGCCACCCACACGTGCTGCAGCTGATCATGGACAGCCTGCGGTACTGGGTCCTCGACATGCACGTGGACGGCTTCCGCTTCGACCTCGCCTCCACCCTCGCCCGCGAGCTCTACGCCGTCGACCGGCTGTCGGCGTTCTTCGACCTCGTCCAGCAGGACCCGGTCGTCTCCCAGGTCAAGCTGATCGCCGAGCCGTGGGACGTTGGCGAGGGCGGCTACCAGGTCGGCAACTTCCCGCCCCTGTGGTCGGAGTGGAACGGCCGCTACCGCGACACCATCCGCGACTTCTGGCGCGGCGAGCCGGCCACCCTGGCCGAGTTCGCCTCGCGCTTCACCGGCAGCTCCGACCTGTACCAGGCCGACACCCGCCGCCCCACCGCCTCGGTCAACTTCGTCACCGCCCACGACGGCTTCCCGCTCGCCGACCTCGTCGCGTACAACGAGAAGCACAACGAGGCCAACGGCGAGGACAACCGCGACGGCGAGTCGCACAACCGATCGTGGAACTGCGGGGTCGAGGGCCCGACCGACGACCCGGCGATCCGCGCCCTGCGGGCCCGCCAGCAGCGCAACCTGCTGACGACGCTGATGCTGTCCCAGGGTGTGCCGATGCTCCTCGGCGGTGACGAGCTCGGCCGCACCCAGCGGGGCAACAACAACGCGTACTGCCAGGACAACGAGATCTCGTGGTTCGACTGGGAGCACGTCGACGACGACCTGCTCGAGTGGTCCAGGGCGCTGACCACGCTTCGTCGCGACCACGCCGTGTTCAAGCGACGACGCTGGTTCCAGGGTCGCCGGATCCGCGACATCGACGACCTGGCGTGGTTCCGTCCGGATGGCCAGGTGATGACGGACGACGACTGGGACAACGGCTACGCCCGCGCCGTCGGGGTGTTCTTCAACGGCGCCGCCATCCCGACGCCGGACGCCTTCGGCGGCAAGGTCCTCGACGACGACTTCTACGTGATGTTCAACGCCAGCGACGCGCCCATCGCCTGGACCATGCCCGGCAAGCCGTTCGCCCGGAGCTGGGTCGTCGAGCTGGACACCGAGCCGTCGCACGACCACGGCATCGAAGTGGCCGCCGAGGACGTGGTCGCCCTGATCGAGCGATCGATGCTCGTGCTGCGGGCGCCGCGTTCCGCGTGAGCGAGCGTCCGGGCCAAGGGACCACGCGTCAGGCCGAGCGAGCGAGCGAACAGGCAGCACGGTGAGGGACCTCGCCGACCTCCGCCGGCGAGCCACCGAGCTCGGCGTCGAGACGGGCTATTGGGACGTCGACGGCCAGCACCACGACACACCCGAGCGGACCCTTCGCCACGTGGTCGACGTGCTCGAGGACGACCTCGACCGCACCGCTGCGCCGGTCCCGCCGGTCATCGTGATCGGCGGACCGGCGTCGGCCGGCTGCGAGCTGCCCGTTGGCGGGGCCACCTTCGCCGACCTGACCCTGGCCGACGGCACGACGGTGCGCCTGCCCGCCCACGGCGGGCGGGTCGACGTGGTGTCGGACCTCCCCTTCGGCTGCCACGACCTGCGGATCGGCGACGCCACGGCGACCCTGGTCGTCGCGCCGCCGACCATGCCCCACGACATCGACCTCGACGGGCGGGCCGGCTTGTTCGTGCCGGCCTACGCGCTGTGGACGCACGCCGACCCGCTGCCGTCGTTCGCCCATCTGGCCGACCTCGCCGCGCGACTGCCCGAGCTCGGCCTCGACGTGCTCTCGACGCTGCCGCTGTACGCCGCGTTCCTCGACGACCCGTTCGACCCCAGCCCGTACTCGCCCATGAGCCGGCTGCACTGGAACGAGGTGTACCTCGACGATGCGTCGTTGCCGACCGCCGACCGCCCACCACTGGACCGGCTGGTCGACTGGCCGACGCTGGGTCGGCGCCGCCGGCGGCAGCTGCTGGCCGCCGCCGCCGACGTCGACCGGGCGACGGGAGCGGCCCTGGACGAGCACGTCAGGACCCACCCGGACGTGGCCGACTACGCCCGCTTCCGGACGGCCCGGCCGGACACCGTCGATGCCGCCCACCCTGCGGAGCTCGTGCAGCGCAGCCACGTCCTCGCCCAATACCTCGCCACCCGGCAGCTCGCCGCGATCGAGGGACCGGGGCGCGCCGACCTCGCCCTCGACCTGCCGATCGGCGGCCATCCGGCCGGCTACGAGACGTGGGCCCATCCGGAGCTCTTCGCCAGCGGGATGACGGTCGGGGCGCCTCCCGACGCACTCTTCGACGGCGGCCAGGACTGGGGGTTCCCGCCGCCGCTGCCGGGTGCCGGCCGACGCAGCGGGCACGTCCTGTGGCGGCGACTCGTGGCCCGCGCCGGCGAGCACGCCTCCGTCCTGCGCATCGACCATGTGATGGGCGTGCAGCGGCTCTGGTGGGTGCCAGCCGGCGCCGGGCCGCAGGACGGCACGTACGTGCGCTACCCCCGTGACGAACTGCTCGCCGTCATCGCCGCCGAGGCCGCGGCGACGAACACCACCATCGTCGGCGAGGACCTCGGCACGGTACCTCCGGAGATCCTCGAGGCGCTGGCCGACTGGGATGCCCTCGGCCTCTACGAGGAGCAGTTCCACCTCGACCAGGACCACCTCGAGCCGATCCCGGCCCGCGCCTTCGCCGGCGCACGAACCCACGACATGCCGGCGTTCGCCGCCGCCATGGCCGCCCTCGAGCCCGCGTCGGTCGAGCGCTACCGGCGGCTGCTCGGTGCGGCACTCGGTCGCGAGGTCCCCTCCGGGATCCCGGCGCTGTTCGATGCGCTGCTCGAGCGGCTGTCCGCCAGCGCGGCGTGCGTCGTGTTGGCCGACCTCGACGACCTGCTCGGAGGCCTCGAACCGCACAACGTGCCGGGACGGATCCTGCCCACCACATGGCGGCGACGATTGGCGGCGCCGATCTCGGACATGCTGTGCGCCGACGTCCGCCGCCGGGCGCAGCTGCTCGGCCGGAGGACACCGCGACCATGACTGCCCACGACACCATCCCCAATCCACTCGGCGAGCTGGACCTGCACCTGTTCAACGAGGGCACCCACCGCCACCTCCACCGCTGCCTCGGCGCCCATCCCGACGGTGCCGGCACCTGGTTCGCGGTGTGGGCGCCGAACGCCGCCGCTGTCGAGGTGCTCGGCGACTTCGACGGTTGGAGCGGTCGGGCGATGGAGAACCTGGGTGGTTCCGGGCTGTGGTCGGCGCGTGTCGACGGCGCGGTGCCAGGCCAGTTCTACCGCTACGCCGTCACCAGCCCCGGCGGCGAGCGGATCGAGAAGTCCGACCCGTTGGCGGCGGCCGGCAGCGAGCCGCCGTCGACGGCGTCGATGATCGCCGACCTCGATCACGCGTGGGGCGACGCGGCGTGGATGGCGGGACGCGGTGCGACCGGCGCCCCGGATGCGCCGATCTCGATCTACGAGGTGCACCTCGGGTCGTGGGGTCGGCACCTCACGCCCGGACGGCGGTTCGCCCGCTACGACGAGCTCGCCGATCCGCTGGCCGAGCACGTGCTGGCCCACGGCTTCACCCATGTGGAGCTGCTTCCGGTCATGGAGCACCCGTTCTACGGATCGTGGGGCTACCAGTCGACCGGGTACTTCGCGCCGACGGCGCGCTACGGAACGCCGAGCCAGCTGATGGAGCTGATCGACCGCCTGCACCAGCGCGGCATCGGGGTGATCCTCGACTGGGTGCCCTCGCACTTCCCGATGGACCCGCACGGGCTGGCCCGCTTCGACGGCACGTACCTCTACGAACACGCCGACCCGCGCCAGGGCTACCACCCGGACTGGACGTCGGCGATCTTCAACTACGGGCGGCGGGAGGTGCGGTCGTTCCTGATCTCCAGCGCGCTGCACTGGCTCGACAGGTACCACGTCGACGGTCTGCGCGTCGATGCCGTCGCGTCGATGCTGTACCTCGACTACTCGCGAAACGAGGGCGAGTGGATCCCCAACCGCCACGGTGGACGGGAGAACCTGGAGGCGATCGACTTCCTGCGCCAGCTCAACGACGCCGTCGCCGCCGAGCACCCGGACGTGATCACGATCGCCGAGGAGTCCACCGCCTGGCCGATGGTCACCGGATCGACGGCCGCCGGCGGTCTCGGGTTCTCGTACAAGTGGGACATGGGCTGGATGCACGACACGTTGCAGTACCTGCGCCGCGAGCCGGTCCACCGCCAGTTCCACCACGACGAGATCACGTTCCGCAGCATGTACGCCAACACCGAACGGTTCGTGCTGCCGCTGTCGCACGACGAGGTGGTGCACGGGAAGGGGTCGCTGCTCGGCAAGATGCCGGGCGACGAGTGGCAGCGGTTCGCCAACCTGCGGCTGCTGTACGGCCTGATGTGGGGGCAGCCGGGCAAGAAGCTGCTGTTCATGGGCGGCGAGCTGGCGACGTCGCAGGAGTGGGCCCACGAGGGCGCCCTCGACTGGTCGCTGCACGACCACGGTCGCCACGCCGGGGTGCGCCTGTGGCTGCAGGCGCTCGACGAGGTGTACCGGGACCGGCCGGCCCTGGCGCGTGGCGATTGCCACCCCGATGGGTTCCAGTGGATCGTGGGCGACGACGTCACCCACAGCGTCTTCGCCTGGCTGCGCTGCGATCCGACCGGCGAGGCGCCGCCGGTCCTCGTGGTCGTCAACGCCACGCCGACGGTGCACTACGGGTACCGGGTCGGCGTGCCGCAAGCGGGCGACTGGACCGAGCTGGTCAACTCCGACGCCGAGCTCTACGGGGGCAGCGGGACGGGCAACCTCGGCCAGGTCACCGCCGAGGCCCAGCCGTGGCACGGGTTCGAGTGGTCGGTGCCGCTGACGCTCCCGCCGCTCGCCGTCGTGCTGTTGGAGTCGGCCTGACTCAGGCTGCGGCGGGACGGACGAAGACGTCCATGCGCCGGAGCTCCAGCGGGCCGAACTGGGTGATGAAGGCGACGTCGGCGGCGTCGCGGCCGTAGGCGATCGCCACCCGGTTGCCGCGTGGGACGGCCTGCGTGGCGTCGAACGTGAACCAGCGGCCACCGAGGTAGGCCTCGAACCAGGCGTGCTGGTCCATCGGGTCCAACTCGTGCAGATAGCCGACCACCATGCGTGCCGGGATGTCCAGCGACCGGCACAGCGCGATGCCGAGGTGGGCGAAGTCCCGGCACACGCCGGTGCGCGTCTCGTACGTCTCGAGGGCCGAGGTCGACACCGTGCTGGTGCCGTACTCGTAGGTGACCTCGCGCTGGATCCACGCCCGCACGGCCTCGGCCTGCGGGTACCCGGGGAGCGCATCGGCGGCGATGTCGGCGGCGACGAGGCCGATCAGGTCCGACGGGCAGTAGCGGCTCGGCAGGAGGAACTGCAGGACCCAGTCGGGCACCAACTCGATCGGGGTGCGCGGCATCGTGACGTCGACGTCGACCTCGTCGGCGGTGTCGACGGTCGCCTCGACCTGCACCGTCACCGGCCCCGACGCGCTGACCGGCACCACGACGCGCTGGCACAGGTTGCCGTAGCCGTCGGTGTACTCCGACATCGGCACCTCGGGCTCGAACGTGTAGCGCTCGGACAGCACCCACTGGCTTTCGCCGCTGCGCGGGCGCAGCATCAGCACGGCCGGCGTCGGCCACAGTGCGGACAGTTCGATGGTGCAGCCGACGTCGAGCTTCACGAGCGGCCCGGCAGTCGGGCGGCCGCGGCGGCGTCGAGGACGACGGTGGTGTCGGTGGTCGGGACGCGGTCGATCGGCAGGGACGAGGCGTCGCCGACGCCGCCGATCCACCGCCCGATGGCGTCGGCCTTGTCCGTGCCGACGACGAGCACGACGCGGGCCAGCGCCGCGTCGATCACCGGCGGAGTCAGCGTCATTCGCACGCGGCCCTGGTACTCGCCGGAGACGGCAACGGGCTCGGGGCGGTCGATGACCGGGTCCCCGGGCGGCCAGGACGCGGTGTGCCCGTCCGGACCGATGCCGAGGTGCACGACGTCGAAGCGGTCGGGCAGCAGGGCGGCGTAGTCGGCGGCAGCCGCCTCGAGGTCGGCGGCGGTGACCGGCATGAGGTGGTGGTTTCCGGGAAGCGCCGCCAACTGGCCGGCGTTGCGGTCGGGGTCGCCATCAGCGGCGACGCGCTCGTCCACCTGGAACACGTCGACGAGCGCCCAGTCGAGATCGTCGGCCGCCGCCAGCGCGTCGAGCATCGGCGGTGCGGTCGATCCACCCGAGACCGCCAGCGTGGCACGGCCGCGGGCGGCGATGGCGGCCCGGACGTGGTCAGCCACGAGCGCCGCGGCGCGCGCCGCCGGATGCTCGTCGACGATCACGTCTGCTGCGGCCATGGCGTGGATGTTGGCACGATTGACTGTCGCTCGCTGGGGGTACACGCCTCGGCCGTGAGCATCGCAACATCGGCGGCATCAGGTCAGCAAACAGCCCGTCGTTGGCGAGAGCCCCTCGGCAGGGCCGGCATCGCCGCCCGTGGGGTCCTGTACCTCATCCTCGGCATCCTCGCCATCCAGTTCGCCCGGGGAGAGACGTCGAGCGACGACGTCAGCCAGACCGGTGCGTTCGCCACGCTGGCCGAGCAGCCCTTCGGCAAGTTCCTGCTCGTCGTGCTGATCGCTGGACTGGTGGCGCTGGCGCTGTGGCGGTTCATCCAGGCCGCCGTCGGAGACCCCATCGAGGGTGACGAGGCCAAGGACCGCGTCGAGTACCTCGGCAAGGGGATCATCTACAGCGTCCTCGTCGTCACCGCAGCAAAGGTGGCGATCGACGCTTGGAACGGCGGCGGCGCGGCCAGCGAGTCGGGCAACGAGGACCCGCAACAGGCGTCGTCGTTCCTGTTCGACCTGCCGGGCGGGCGGCTGCTGGTCGGCGTGCTCGGCGTCGTGCTGATCGGCATCGCCCTGTACCAGACGTACGAGCACACGGTGCAGGCCAAGTTCATGGAGCGCCTGGCGCCACCGGGGCAGGCGTCGAAGGGGATCGAGGCCGCTGGTCGGGCCGGCTACGCGGCGCGAGGGATCGTGCTGGCGATCTCCGGCATCTTCTTCATCGTCGCCGCCGTCCAGTACGACCCGAACGAGCCCAAGGGCATCTCGGGCGCGCTGCAGACCCTCGCCGACCAGCCGTGGGGCACGATCGTCCTGTGGGCGACGGCCATCGGCCTGGTCCTGTTCGGCCTCTTCTGCTTCGCCGAGAGCCGCTACCGCCGCGCCTGACCCCCTCCCCATCGGAGGGTTTGCTGCATCGGAGGGTTAGCTGCGGGGAGGCCCCGCAGGCAGCCCTCGGATGCGCTCGGTATCGTCCCGCTCCCGACATCCCCTTGGTCAGTGCGTCCAAGGAGGTCCCGGTGGCCGAGCTCCCACCTGGTTGCCAGCGATGGCTGGCCGAGCACCACGGTGTGATCACGAGCACCGTCCTGCGCCAACACCACGTCGGGCGGGAAACGCTGTATCGCCTGCTCGACGCGCACGTGCTGCGCTGCGACGGCAAGGGCATCTACGTGAGCACCGCGTCGCCGTGCACGGTGCTCCAACGCTGCGTCGTGCTCAGCGCGTCGCACCGGTCAGGTTTCGTCACCGGTCCGACGGCTGGGACGATCCTCGGCCTGCGGCGGATGCCTCGCACGTCCGCGTTGCACTACTCGATCCGTCACGGGAACCGCCTGCCGCGATGTGCCGGGGTGCACTTCCGTCAGTCGACCGCCATCGGCTCCACCGACCGCATCGTTCGCCTCGACGGCGTCACGATCGCGTCGGCCACACGTCTGGCGTTCGACCTTGCCGCCGACCTCGACCAACTCGACCACCTGTCGGTACTCGAGCAGCTCCTGGACAGGGGGTTGGTCAGCACCGAGCAGCTCGTCGCCATCGAACGGCGCCTCGGTCACCCTGCTCGCCCCGGGTCCGGCGTCTTCCTGCGTTCGCTGCACCGACTCGGCGGAAGCGGGACCAGCCAGTCTCACTCGGAGGTCGTCCTCTTGGATGCGCTGCGTCGGCGCAACGTGCCCGTCGAGCGGCAGGTCGCCGTGCCCGTCGGCGGAGGCCGTGAGCTGCACGTCGATCTCGGCGTCGCCGCCGTCCGATGGGGCATCGAGCTCGACCTCCACCCCGAGCACCGGAGCTACGACGGTTCGGCCAATGACGCCCGGCGCTACCGGGACCTCCACCTCCGATCCTGGCAGATCGAACCGGTCACCGAGCCGGACCTGTACGACGCCGAGGCACTGGCCGAGCACCTCGCAGCGCTGTACCACGCTCGGTGCGCCGACGTCGCCGATCATCCGAGGGTTTGGTGAGGGGAAGGGCCTCAGGAAACCCTCGGATGCAGCAAACCCTCGGATGGGTCAGATGGTGGGGACCTCGGTGTGCTTGCCGAAGACCTGGCCGAGGGCGTGCATCACCTCGCCGAGGGTGGCGTAGGACTTCACGGCGTCGATCAGGGCCGGCATCAGGTTGACCTCGGCGTCGGCGGCGTCGACCTGCAGGCGGGCCAACGCGGCGTCGACCGCCTCACCGCTGCGGTCGTGGCGCACCTGGTCGAGCCGCTTGCGCTGCCGCGCCTCGTCCTCGTTCGTGATCTGCAGCAGCTCCAGCGCCCGGTCGTCGTTGCCCTCGGTGAACCGCGTGACGCCGACGATCGTGCGCCGGCCCTCGTTGAACGCCCGCTCCAACTCGTACGCCGAATCGGCGATCTTCCCCTGGAACCAGTTGTCCTCGATCCCCCGGATGCAGCCCTCGAGCATGGACCCTGCGCCGAGTTCGTCCAGGTGGGCGAACAGCTCCTCGGCCTGGCGCTCCATCTCGTCGGTCAGCTCCTCGACGAACCACGACCCGCCGAGCGGGTCGGCGACGTGGGCCACGTTGGTCTCGTTGGCGATGACCTGCTGGGTGCGCAGGGCGATGCGCGCCGCCTTCTCGGTCGGCAGCGCCATCGCCTCGTCCATCGAGTTCGTGTGCAGCGACTGCGTCCCGCCGAGCACCCCGGCCAGCGCCTCGATCGCCGTGCGAACGATGTTCACCTCGGGCTGCTGGGCGGTCAGCGACACGCCCGCCGTCTGGGTGTGGAAGCGCAGCTGCATGGACCGCTCGGACGTGGCGCCGTAGCGCTCCTTCATCCACCGGGCCCAGATCCGTCGCGCCGCCCGGTACTTGGCGATCTCCTCGAAGAAGTCGATGTGGGCGTTGAAGAAGAACGACAGGCGCGGCGCGAACGCGTCGACGGGGAGCCCGGCGGCCATCGCCAGCTCGACGTAGGCGAACCCGTTGGCCAGCGTGAACGCCAGCTCTTCGGCAGCCGTCGACCCGGCCTCCCGGATGTGGTATCCCGAGATCGACACGGAGTGCCACCGCGGCATCTCGGCCGCCGTGAACGTGATGGTGTCGCGCACCAGCCGCATCGACGGGCGCGGCGGGAACACGAACTCCTTCTGCGCCTGGTACTCCTTCAAGATGTCGTTCTGCAGCGTCCCGCCGAGCCGGGCGCGCGGGATGCCGGCCTTCTCGGCCTGGGCCACGAACATGGCGAAGATGACCGCCGCCGGCGAGTTGATCGTCATCGAGGTCGTGATCTCGCCGAGGTCGATGCCGGCGTAGAGGTCCTCCATGTCGGCGAGGCTGTCGATGGCCACGCCGCACCGCCCGACCTCGCCGAGCGCCATCACGTCGTCGGAGTCGATGCCCAGCAACGTCGGCATGTCGAAGGCCGTCGACAGCCCGTCGCCGCCGGAGCGGATGATCTCCTTGAACCGCCAGTTGGTGTCCTCGGCCGTCCCGAAGCCGGCGAACATGCGCATCGTCCAGAGCTTCGACCGGTACATCGACGCGTACGGGCCGCGCGTGTACGGGTACACCCCGGGGCGCTCGGCGTCGTCGGGCCCGTACACGGGCTCGAGCGGGATGCCCGACATGGTGGTGAACGGTGCGTCACGCAGCTTCGACGACTCGTACGCCCGCTGCCACTCCTCACGGGGGTTCATGGGTGGAGATTACTTGGACGTCAAAGGATCCGCCGAGCGGGACCACGGGTCGGGGATGTCCCCGGCCAGATCGCCGACCGACTCGCGCACCCGCCGCAGCAGCCCGTTGATCACCTCGGCCTCGCCCTCGTCGAGCACACCCAGCCCGAAGCGGATCTCGTTCAGCGGTTCCGTGGCCGCCGCCGCCAGCGCCCGCCCCTCGGACGTCAGCGCGGCGAGCACCCGCCGCCCGTCGACCGAGTCGCGCCGGCGGCGCACCAAGCCGCGCTCCTCCAGCCGGTCGACGGTGTTGGTGATGCTCGCCGGGTGGACCATCAGCCGCTCGCTCATCTTGCCCAGCGGCAGCTCGCCCCGACGGGAGAACGACAGCAGCATCAGCGCCTCGTAGCTGGCGAACGTCAGCCCGAACGCCCGCAGCTCGTCCTCGACGGTCGCCAGCACGATCTGCTGAGCGCGCATCAGCGACGTCGCCGCCGCCATGTGCTCGCCGATCCCCCACCGCTCCATCCAGTGCCTGCGGGCCTCGGCGATCGGATCCACCCGCAGCGCCACGACGTGAATGATGGCCGCCCGCCCTCACAGTTCGCGCCTCGACCACGTTGTGTGGGTCGTGCCGGCGCGATCCGTAGCGTCGTGCACCGTGCACGGCGACCACCCCGATCACGAGGTGGCCCGTGGGATCCGCGCCGCCGTCGTCGCCTACGGCCTGTGGGGCCTGCTGACGATCTACTGGAAGGCGCTCGCCGGATTCGACCCCTTCGAGCTCATCGGCTGGCGCATCGCCCTGGCCAGCGTGATCATGGCCGTCGTCGTCACCGTCCGCGGCCGCTGGTCCGTGCTGCTCGCCGTGCGCCGCGACCGCGCCGTCGTCTTCCGCCTCACGTTGGCTGCCCTGCTGCTCACGGCCAACTGGACGACCTACGTGTGGGCCGTCGTCAACGGCCGGGTGATCGAGACAGCCCTCGGCTACTTCTTCGCCCCGCTGTTCACCATGTTGTTCGGCGTCACCATCCTCGGCGAGCACGCCAGCCGACTGCAGCGGCTGGCCATCGCGCTGGCCGCCGTCGCAGTCGTCGTCCTCACCATCAGCTACGGCCGCCTGCCGATCGTCGCACTGATCCTCGCCGTGTCCTGGAGCCTGTACGGCCTGCTCAAGCGCCAGGTCCCGCTCGGCGCGATCGAGAGCCTGGCCGGCGAGACGTTCGTGCTGGCGATCCCGGCCGTCGTCGTGGTTGCCGTCTCGGCCGGCGCCGCCGACAGCATCCCCGCCACCGCCGACGCCGCCGACTGGGTGCTGGTCTCCCTCACCGGCGTCGTGACGGCCGTCCCGCTGCTGCTGTTCTCGATCGCCGCCCAGCGCGTGCCGTTCACGCTGCTCGGCGCGCTGCAGTACCTCATCCCGACGATCAACCTCGTACTCGGCTGGGCCGTGTACGAGGAGGCGATGCCCCTCGATCGACTGGTCGGATTCGCCCTCGTCTGGACCGCGCTGGTGGCCGTCACGGTCGATCGCGTGCGCCAGTCCCACCCGGCACCGCGGCCGGTGTCCGACCTGACCCCGACCGCCGGCGGCTAGCGTCCGGCGCATGCACCGACTTCTCAAGGTCTCGGCCGGAGCCGCCGCCGCGCTGCTGACCGTCGCCGCCTGCTCGCCGGACGCCGCCGACTTCAAGGACGAGGCCGAGGGGTTCATCGAGGACGACGAGGAGGACGTCGCTCAGCAGAGCGGGCTGACGTTCGACGAGGCGAACTGCGAGGAGCCGGCCTCGAAGGACGTCGGCTCGACGTTCACGTGCACGGCCGTCGGCTCCGACGGCGGGACCTACACGTTCACGGCCGAGATCACGGGCGAGCGCGAGTTCCAGCTGACGTCCGTCGACGTCGCCGCCGGTGAGACCCCCGCCGAGTCGGCACCTCCGACCAGCTGACCCACGGCCCCGCGCTCAGCGCGTGATCAGGGTCCCGGCGAAGAACTGCTGCAGCGCATCCACGGCCGCGGCGTGGCGGCGCGGATCACGCGTCACGGCCGACAATCTCGCCAGCCCGGAGACGACGGCGTTGAGCAGGTCCTCGACCGCCCGGAGGTCGGTGTCCGGGCTGAGCTCGCCGCGCCCGGCGGCATCGGCGACGAGCTGGTGGAAGAACGCCGCCGTGCGTCGGCGCAGCGGGCGCAGCAGCGGATCGAGCTCGGGGTGGCGCTGGGCGTCGCTGGCGACCCCGACGACGAACGCGGGCAGCGTCGGATCGGCCCGGTTGAGCTCGGCCACGGCGTCGAGGACGGCGGCGTACTGCTCGACCAGGCTGTGCCGGCCGGCGATCGCCGTCTCCAACCGCGAGAAGACCCGCTCGACGACAACTTCGTACACGGCGACGTACAGCTCCGCCTTCGACGAGAAGTAGTGGTAGATCGCGCCGCTGGTCAGCCCGCTCGACTCGGCGATCGACCGGTTCGTCGTCGCCTCGTACCCGTCCCGGGCGAACATCACCATGGCCACGTCGAGGATGCGCAGGCGCGTGGCCGCCGAGTCCTGGTCGCGAGGGCGGCCCCGCTGACGGGGGAGGATCGCCGCGACCGGCGGTTCGGGTCGGGCGGTGGCGCCCAACCGTTGCGATCGTTCGCTCGCTTCGTCGATCCGTTGCGCCGTGGTGCGCCCCGGACGCTCGCTCACCGTGGCGACGCTATCCACCTCGGTCCGCGCGCCGAGGGCCGGGGGTGAGCGACCGTCCGGCGCAATCGCCACGCGACGGCCCGAGCGAGGGAGCGAACGATGGAGCCGGGGTGAGCGAACGTCCGGCGCAATCGCCACGCGACGACCCGAGCGAGGGAGCCCACGTGCCGCGGTGTCGGCCTGGTCGCCCGCTGGCAGACTTCCCCGGTGGACGTGCGGACCGACGTCGAGCCGCTCGGACCACCCGCGCGTGATGCCCCGGCCGCCGAAGCGGACGGCGAGTCGAGCGAGGACGTCGTGCTGTCGTGGTGGCAACACCCGGTCAACGTCATCGGCATGGTCATCGCCATCGCGCTGATCGGCGGCATGATCGGTTGGCTCGTCGCCGACGCCGGTGGCGACGCCGGCGGGGGTGACGTCGACATCGGGTTCCTGCACGACATGCGGGCCCACCACGAGCAGGCGGCGCAGATGGGCTTCATGTTCCTCGCCCTCGAGGACACCGATCCCGGCTTGCGCACGGTGGCCCGCAGCATCGTCACCGGCCAGAACCAGGAGATCGGGCGGATGGTCCAACTGCTGCGCGACTTCGGGGCGCCCGAGGCCGCCGAGACCGAGGAGGCCATGGCGTGGATGGGCATGCCCACGACGGTCGACCAGATGCCCGGCATGGCCAGCGAGGCTGATCTCGATGCCCTCGGCGCCACCAGCGGGGCAGCGGCGGACGAGCTGTTCGTCGAGCTGATGGTCGACCACCACGAGGGTGGGCTGCACATGGCCGAGACGGCCGCCGTCGACGCCGAGGACGCCCGGGTGCGCTCCCTCGCCGCATCGATCGGCGCCGGCCAAGCCGACGAGATCGGCGAGCTGGAGCGGCTCGTCGACTGATGGTGCGGAGATCGACGCCGCTCGGGCGTTCGAAGCCTCGGCGAGCACTCCTCGCTGGACTGGTCGCCGTGGTGCTCGCCGCCTGCGGCACGAGCCCAGGCGTGGAGACCTTGTCGGCGCGCCAGGAGACCACCGTCCCGCCGCCGGCCACCACGACGGCGCCGCCCTCGACGACGGCTCCGCCCGAGACGACGACGGCTCCGCCCGACACGACCCTGCCGCCACCCGATACGACGTCCGGTGGCCCGACCTCGTCGATCGATGCGGGGCGCGAGCTGCTCGACCTCGGCGACGCCAAGCAGCCCCGGGCCTACGACGACCTGATCCGGGCGACGCTCGCTGACCTCGAGCAGTGGTGGGCCGAGGAGTTCCCCGCTCGCTACGGCGCGCCGTTCGAGCCGCTGACCGGTCCCGTCTACGCCGCCTATCCCGAGCGGGGCGACACGGTCCCCGGTTGCGGGGACGCCGCGGAGACGACCTACGAGGAGATCAGCCTGTACGGGGCCTTCTACTGCGAACAGGGCGACTTCATGGTCTACGACGACGGAGCCGACGGCATCCTCGCCACGCTCTCGAACGAGTTCGGGCCGCCGATCCTCGGCGTCGTCTTCGCCCACGAGTACGGCCACGCCGTCCAGTCGCGGGCCGGCGAGTTCGAGCGTGGCCTGCCGACGATCACCACGGAACAGCAGGCCGACTGCTTCGCCGGGGCGTGGGTCGCCCGGGCGGTGCGCGGCGAGGCCTCGGGCGTGAGCTACACGGACGCCGACGTGCGCACCGGGCTGATCGGGATGATCACGGTGCGCGATCCCAAAGGCATCGACCAGCTCGAGCCCGGCGGCCACGGCTCGGCCTTCGACCGCGTGGGCGCGTTCCAGGTCGGGTTCGTCGAGGGGCTGGACGGCTGCATCGGCCTGCTCGACGAGCCGCTCCCGCTGGTCCCCAACGTCTACAGCCCGACCGAGGATCCGAACCTGGAGGGCGACTCGGACTTCGGGTTCGGCACGGGCCAGATCGGCGAGTTCCTCCCGCGTGACCTCAACGAGTTCTGGCCGGCGACGGTGTCGGCGCAGGGCGCCCAGCTGACCCCGCTGGTGCTCGTCCCGGTCTCCGACCCCTCGACCGTGGACTGCGCCGACCCGGCCGGTGACATCGCCCTCGGCGCTGTGCACTGCCCGGCCACTGATGAGGTGATCTTCGACGAGTCGTTCGGCTACGAGCTGTACGACGAGTTCGGCGACTTCGCCGTCGGCTACATGTTCGGCGTGGCGTGGAGCGAGGCGGTGCAGCAAGCCCTCGACAGCCCGCTGGCCGGCGAGGAGCGGGCCCTCGCCTCGGACTGCCTCACCGGGGCCTGGGTCGCCGACATCATCCCGTCCGACCAGCAGTCGACCGCGCCCCGCGGGGTCATCATCTCCCCGGGCGACCTCGACGAGGCGATCCAGACGGCGTTGGTCGTCGGTGACGAGACGTCGACGGAGGACGTCGTGGGCAGCGGCTTCGAGAAGATCGCCGCCTTCCGCCAGGGCGTGCTGGAAGGCATCCCGGCTTGCGTCGACCGGCTCGATGACTGAGTCGATGGCCTCGCTCGCTCCGAAGACTCCGCTCGCTCGGCCGGGCCGGGCAAGGCCGGCCTGAGCTGTCGCAGATGCTGCGTAACGAACGCTCGGGGACTGAGTCTGTCGTCGACGATGCCTGCGTCGAGCAGGCACTTGCCGCGCTCGACGTCGGCACGAACAGCTTCCACCTCCTCGTAGCCCGCCCCGTCGGCGCCGATCGGTTCGAGACCTTGACGCGCGAGAAGGAGGTCGTCCGCCTCGGCCACGGCGGCGGCGACATGAAGGTGCTGTCGGCGGACGCCATCGACCGCGGCGTCGCCGCCCTGGGGCGGATGCGCCAGATCGCCACCAGCTTCGGGGCGCCCGTGCGTGCCGTCGCCACCAGCGCTGTCCGGGAGGCGGTGAACGCCGACGAGTTCCTCGACCGGGCGCGGGAGGAGGCGGGCGTCGACATCGAGGTCATCTCGGGCGTCGAGGAAGCCCGCCTGATCCACCTCGGAGTCCTGCAGGCCGTCCCAGTGTTCGACCAGCGCGTCCTCCTCGTCGACATCGGCGGCGGCTCGACCGAGGTGCTGCTCGGGCAGCGCGGCGAGACCATCGCCGCCCGCAGCTTCAAGCTCGGTGCGGTGCGCCTGACCGACCGCTTCTTCCCCGGCGGCAAGGTCACCGCGAAGGCGGTCACGGCGTGCCGGCGCTACGTGCGCGGGATCCTGACCCACTTCGAGCGCGCCGTGGCCCAGCACGGCTTCGACGTGGCGGTGGCGTCCTCAGGGACGGCCGAGACGCTGACCCGCATCGCCCACGCGTCCACGGGTGCCGAGCCGTTGCGCACCTACAACTGCGCCATCTTGCACCGGGACGACCTCGATGCCGTGGTGGACGAGCTCGTGCGCCACCGGACGGCGGCGGCACGGCAGACCAGCGTGCGTGGGCTGGAAGCCGCCCGCGCCGACATCATCGTCGCCGGCGCGCTGATCCTGCAGTCGGTGGCCGAGGCCTTCGGCGTCGACGCGTTCACCTACAGCGAGGCGGCCCTGCGCGAGGGCGTGCTGGTGGACACCGTGTCGCGGATGAACGGGGCGGCGGGGCCGCTGCACCACTTGCGCGATGTGTCACGGCGCAGCATCGACCAGCTCGCCCTGCGCTGCGACGACGACCCGAAGCACTCGGCCCACGTCGCCCGCCTGGCCGTCGCCCTCTTCGACGGGCTGGCGCCGGTGCACGGGCTCGACGGCGTCGCCCGGGAGTACCTGGAGGCCGGCGCGCTGCTGGCCAACGTCGGGCTCGTCGTGGCCCATTCGAAGCACCACCTGCACGCCTACTACGTGATCCGCAACAGCGAGTTGGCCGGTCTCACGGACACGGAGATCGAGGTCATCGCTCAGATCGCCAGGTACCACCGCAAGAGCGAGCCGAAGCCCGCCCACGCCGAATTCGCCGCCCTCTCCGTCGCCGACCAGCAACTGGTGCGCACGCTGGCCGGCATCCTTCGGGTGGCCATCGGGCTGGACCGCAGCCATCGGGCCGACGTGCGCGGCGTCGAGGTGCGGCTGGAGCCGCAGCGTGCCGTCGTGGTGGTCGAGGCCGAGCCCGGCGCGTCGATCGAGCTCGAGCTGCACGCCGCCAGTGAGCGCCGAGCACTGCTCGAGCAGGTGCTCGGTCGACCGGTGCTGTTACGGGGGCGCTGACGCCGCGGCTCAGGCCGTGGTCGGTGAGGCGCCGGAGCCCGGCGACCCACTGGTCGGCGGAGCACCCGTGGTCGCCGTCGTCGGCGCCGGCGTGGCCGGCGTCACGGGCGCCGGCTGCGTCGCCGATGGCGGCGCTTGGCTGACCCCGCCGCCCCCGTTCCCGCCGCCCCCGTTGCCCGACTGACTCCCCCCGCCGGTCTGTCCGCCCCCGTCCCCGTCCCCGTCGCCGCCGCCACCACCACCGTCGTCACCGTCGTCGTCCGGAGGCGGAGCCTCCGCCTCCGACGCCGGTTCGGTGGGCGCCGGCGTTTCCGCTGGCGACGGCACCGGCACCGGTGCGGGGACGGTGGATGACGTGGTCGTGGTGTAGTTCGGGTCGCGGGTGTTGAAGACCATCATCTTCTCGTCCTCGTCGTACGCCTCCGGCTCCTCGACGCCGTCGAAGACGAACACCTGATCGCCGATCGCGATGAGCGACTGGAAGTAGTCCGACAGCGTCATCGGGATGCGGATGCAGCCATGCGAGGCCGGCTCGAGCGGCACGTGCTGGGCACCGTGGATGGCGATCCCGAAGTTGAAGTACATCGGGTTCCACATCGTCCCCAGCGCGCTCTCCCGGGCGCCGGTGCGCTGGCGGTCGTACGTGAACACACCGCCCGGCGTCTTCGAGACGCCGCACTCTCCGCGCTTGAGCGGCTCGAGGCCCAGCTCGTTGCCCTGTTCGCCCGGGCTGATCGTGACCTCGTCACACCACTTCTCGCCCGTGCCACTGGACATGTGCGAGATCAGCGCCGGCTTGTCCTCGCGGAAGAAGATGACGACCTGCTCGGGCAGGTAGATCTCGGTGTGGTTGACCGACGCCGCGTCCGGGCGCCGTGGGACGACCTGCAGCGGCTCCTGCATCAGCTGCCACATCTCGTCGGTCACCTCGCCGGTCGCCTCGGATCGCGGGGTCTGCATCACCAGCTTCTCGAACGCCCACACGGACGCCCTGGTCAGGCTGCCGAACTCGCCATCGATTGGGCCGGGGTCGAAGCCCAGCGCCTTGAGCCGCTCCTGGACGGCGGTGACCTCGTCACCCGACGAGCCGTCGCCGATCGTCTCGGACAGGACCGTCTTGACGAGCGGTGCGGTCGTCGGCGGTGCCGTGGTCACGGCGACCGTGGACGTCGTCGCGATCGTGTTGGGGGTGACGGTCTCGGCGGCCGGGTTCGAGCCGGATGAAGCGTCGGACTCGCCGCCGAACGATCCGGAGGCGACGCCGGCGACGACGACCGTGCCGATGAGCGCGCAGGACGCGATGGCCGGGGCAAAGCTTGGACGTCGGCGGGCAGAAAGCGGCATCAGGTTCCGGAGGCGGAGGCGGGCGGTCGAGCCACCCTACCGCTGGTCCCCCCAGTCGACGGATCGGATGCGGAAGGCTTTCCGCCCGTTCTCGCGCTGTTCACATGTCGCCGCGCAACGCCGCCAACGTCTGCTCGTCCAGCGGTTGGATCGCCTTCAGCTCACGGCGCAAACGGGTCATCTCGCGCACGATCGTGGCGATGATCCCCGGCGAGCTGAGCGTCGATTCACCGATCGTCCGCGGGAAGTAATCGACCCCGAACTGAACGATCTGGAATCCCAGCTTCGTCGCCCGAATGACCAGCTCGGCGTCGATGAACGAGCCCTCGGCCTGCAGGTCGATGTGTTCGAAGACCCGGCGGCGGCAGAGCTTGAAGGCGAAATTGATGTCGCGTGCTTTGACACCGAACATCGTGCGCACGAGCACGTTGTAAAAGAATGTGTAGATCGCTCGGCTGTAGCCCTCGCCCGTGCGGTCGAATCGGTAGGCGCTGACGATGTCGGCGTCGTAGGCCCGGAGGTAGCGGATGGCCCGGGGCAGCTCCTCCATGTCGAACGGCAGATCGGCGTCCGAGTACAGGATGAGGTCACCCGTGGCGGTGGCGAAGCCGGTCTTGATGCTGCCGCCGAGCTTGCGGTTGTGCTCGTGGTGCACGACGCGCACCCGGGGGTCGGCCGCCGCTGCCTTGTCGGCCAGCTCGGGCGTGCGATCGGTGGAGGCGTCGTCGACGATGATCAGCTCGTAGTCGGCCACGATCCCGTCGTCGACCATCCGGTCGCACACCTGCCCGGCGGCGTCGAGGGCGCGCTGCAGGTAGTCCTCCTCGTTCCACATCGGGAAGAAGATCGACAAGACCTCGTTCGAGCCATGCTCCGCCGGCGCGGTCATCGCTGCGGCAGGGTACTGGCGGCGCCGCACCCGTCGATCGCGGGCGGCGCCTGGACCTGGGCCTCCGCCCCTAGTGTCGCAGCCCGTGGAGACGTCGCTGCCGCCCCCACCGCCGCCATCCCCCGAGACGACGCCGGTCGGCGCACCCGGGGTCGGCGGCGCGCCGGCACGACGGCTGCCGACCTGGCTCGCCGGCGGGGCCGTGCGCCCGGGCCAGCTGACACCGGGCTGGCGCCTGACGGTGGTGGCGACGTGGGTGCTGGCCACGCTCGGCTGGATGGCGGCATGGAAGTCGAGTCGAGAGCTTGGACTGTCCACGTGGTGGCTGGGCCCGTCGAGCGACCCGCAGCCGTTCTTCCTGATGCTGCTGCCGTTCGTGCCCCCGGTGACGATGATCGTGCTCGCCGTGCAGAACTCCCGGCACCTGGCGTGGTGGGGGCTGGCGGCGAGCGCCGTCGGTGCGGCCATCGCCGTCGGGGACCTCGGCCGGGTCGTCCGCCTCGGCATCGTCGAGCTGGCCATCGCCGCAGCGACGGCCGCCGTCTCCGTCGCTTCGTTGTCCGGCCGCTATCGCGGCTCCATTGACGGAGGGACTGACGCTTCGGCCGGTGACGCAGCGAGCCAGCTACCGATCCGGCGAGCGCCAGCGAGCCGGCGTTGAACACGGTCCTCACGTCGCTGCCGACTGGCGAGCGCGTCGGCATCGCCTTCTCCGGCGGGTTGGACACGTCGGCAGCCGTGGCCTGGATGCGCGAGCGGGGCGCCGAGCCGTACGCCTACACGGCCGACCTCGGGCAGTACGACGAGCCCGACCTCCCCGGCGTGCCGGCGCGGGCGCGCCAGTACGGGGCCGAGGCGGCGCGCATCGTCGACTGCCGCGCCGAGCTCGTGCGCGAGGGGCTGCTGGCGTTGCAGTGCGGGGCCTTCCACATCAGCACCGCCGGGCGGACGTACTTCAACACCACGCCGCTCGGCCGGGCCGTCACCGGGACGCTGCTGGTGCGGGCGATGCACGACGACGGCGTCGACATCTGGGGCGATGGCAGCACCTACAAGGGCAACGACATCGAGCGCTTCTACCGGTACGGCCTGCTCGTCAACCCGGCGCTGCGGATCTACAAGCCGTGGCTCGACCAGGACTTCGTGACGGAGCTGGGCGGGCGGGCCGAGATGAGCGCCTTCCTGCTCGCCCGCGGGTTGCCGTACCGCGACCCGACGGAGAAGGCCTATTCCACGGACGCCAACATCTGGGGCGCGACGCACGAGGCGAAGGCGCTGGAGGAGCTGTCGACGGGCCTCGAGATCGTCCAGCCGATCATGGGGGTGGCGTCATGGCGGCCCGAGGTGGAGATCGCCACCGACGACGTCGTGGTGCGGTTCGAAGACGGGTGGCCGGTGGCGCTCGACGGTGCGACGTTCGACAGCCAGGTCGACCTGGTGCTGGCGGCCAACGCCATCGGCGGACGCCACGGGCTGGGGATGAGCGACCAGATCGAGAACCGGATCATCGAGGCCAAGAGCCGGGGCATCTACGAAGGGCCCGGGCTGGCCCTGCTGCACATCGCCTACGAGCGACTGGTCACGGCGATCCACAACGAGGCGACGATCGAGAACTACCGGACGATGGGTCGGCGCCTCGGTCGGCTGCTCTACGAGGGGCGGTGGTTCGACCCGCAGAGCCTGATGCTGCGCGAGCCGTTGCTGCGTTGGGTCGGGGCGGCCGTCACCGGTGAGGTGACGTTGCGGCTGCGGCGCGGCGACGACTACTCGATCCTCGACACGACCGGACCGAACCTGACGTACGCCCCGGAACGGCTGTCGATGGAGCGCGTCGACGATGCCGCCTTCGGCCCGCTCGACCGCATCGGCCAGCTGACGATGCGCAACCTCGACATCGAGGACTCCCGGGCCAAGCTCGACGTCTACCGCCATGCCGGCACCCTCGGCCAGGGCGGCCCCCTGGAGCTCGACCCCGGTTGACCCCCGTCCTCCCCATCGGAGGGTTTGCTGCATCGGAGGGTTTGGTGAGGGGCCTCCCCGCAGCTGACCCTCCGATGGCAGCAAACCCTCGGATGGTCAGGCCCGGGGTTGGAGGAGGCGGCGGAGGAGGGCGGCGAGGAGACGGGTGCGGTCGGGGAGGTCGTCGACGAGGACGTGCTCGTGGTCGGCGTGGGCCCCGCCACCGGTGGCGCCGAGGCCGTCGAGCGTCGGAACGCCGATCGCCGCCGTGAAGTTGCCGTCGCTGCCCCCGCCGACGGCGACGCCGATCGGCTCGGGCAGCCCGACGTCGACCGCCGCCCGGCTGGCCAGCTCGAACAGCTCGGCCGTGGCCGACTCGGGCAGCGGCGGGCGGTTGAGCCCGCCGAGCACCTCCAACGTCGCCTCGGCGTCGACCGGCGCGAGAGCTTCCATCTCCTTCGCCAGCCGCTCGCCCTCGGCCGGCTCGCTGACCCGCACGTCGACGCGCACCCGCGCCTCCGCCGGGACGACGTTGTCAGCCGTGCCGGCGCTGGCCACCGTCGGCGTGACGGTCGTGCCCCGCTGCGGGTCGGCCAGGGCGGAGATGGCGAGGACCTGGTGCGCAGCCTCGACCAGCGCGTTGACGCCCTTCTCCGGCTCCAGACCGGCATGCGCCGCCCGCCCCCGGACGACGACCTCGAACGTTCCCGTGCCCTTGCGCCCGATCTTCAGCGCGCCGCCGTCGGCCGACGGCTCCAGGACGAGTGCCGCACCGCAGGCCGCCGCCCGTTCCTCGATCAACGCCCTCGACGTCGCCGAGCCGACCTCTTCGTCGGCCGTCACGAGCACCTCGACGCCGGCCGGATCCGGCAGTAACGACGCCACGGCGTGCACCGCGATGACGATGCCGGCCTTCATGTCGAAGACACCCGGCCCCGTGGCCCGGCCGTCGGCGACGGTGAAGGGGCGGGCGGCCAGTGCGCCGCCGGGGAAGACGGTGTCGTGGTGGCCGACGATCAGCACCCGCGGATCGCCGCCGGTGCGCCAGTGCACGTGCGGACCGGCGGGACCATCGACCAGTTCGGCCGGCGAGCCGAGCCGGCGCTCGACCAGCGCGGCGACGGCGACCGCCGATGCGGCGATCGCGGGGAGGTCGTGCGAGGGCGACTCGACCTCGACCAGCGATCGCAGGTCCTCCAGCATGGTCGGGAGATCGAAGGTCGGCGATTGGTCGGGCACGGCGTCACGGTAGGTGATGCCCGCCGGGCCGGGGGCGGCTGGCAGGATCGTCGGATGGCCCGGTCACGCTCGCTCGCCCTCCTGCTCGTCACCGGCCTCGTCGTCGCCGCCTGTTCCGACGACGACGCCGCGCCGACGACGACGGAGCCCGCCGGCGCCACGTCACCGGCGACGCCGACGGAGACGGAGACGACCGAGCGAGCAACGGACGCGACGACCGAAGCCACCACCGAGCCGACCACCGACGACACGGCAACCGAGCCGACGACCGAATCGACCACCGAATCGACCACCGAGTCGACCACGGACGAGACGGCCGAGCCGCTCCCCCTGGCGGCCTGGACGTTGCAGCCGGGGTGGGAGCAGGTTGCCATGCTCGACGCCGAACCCGGCCTGGCCATCGACCTGGTGACAGCCGACGGTGAGGTGGCCGACGCGGGTTCCGTCGACGCGCAGGGCGCGCTGCTCTTCCGCAACGTCGAACCCGGCAGCTACACGCTGCGCAGCGCCGACGTCGCCTCCGACACCTTCGAGGTCGCCGCCCTCGACGAGGTGCCACCGCCGTCCTTCTACGCCGACCAGCAACTGCCGGCCGGTGGGTTCGGGTACCTCGAGACCCGCGACGGGACCACGCTGTCGATCAACGTCGTGCTGCCCGGCCCACCGGAGGGCGGCCCCTACCCGACCGTGGTCGAGTACTCCGCCTACGACCCGTCCAACCCGAACGCCTCCGGCTTCTCGCAGCTGTTCCCGGCCCTCGGGTACGCCTACGTCGGCGTGAACATGCGCGGCAGCGGGTGCAGCGGCGGCTCGTGGCGATTCTTCGAGGACGCCCAGCAGCTCGACGGCTACGACGCCATCGAGGCGATCGCCGCCGAGCCGTGGGTCGCCCGCAACGAGGTCGGCATGGTCGGCGTGTCCTACCCCGGCATCAGCCAGCTCTTCGTCGCCGCCCAACGGCCGCCGAGCCTGGCCGCCATCACCCCACTCTCCGTGATCGACGACAGCTACCGCGGCGTGCTCTACCCGGGCGGCATCCTCAACACCGGGTTCGCCGTGGAGTGGATCCAGCAGCGGCTCGACGACACCGCGCCGCAGGGCCAGGCCTGGACCGCCGACCGCATCAGCGCGGGCGACACCCAGTGCGCCGACAACCAGCTCCTGCGGCTGCAGAACGACGACCTCGTGGCCGAGATCCGTGCCAACCCGTATTGGACCGAACCGCTCGGCGATCCGCTGTCGCCACGCACGTTCGTCGACCAGATCGAGGTGCCCGTCTACCTCGCCGGCGCGTGGCAGGACGAGCAGACCGGCGGCCACTTCGCCACGATGCTCGACCAGTTCACAGGCACCGAGCACTTCTACGCCACGCTGACCAACGGGCTGCACACGGAGTCGATCGGCGCCGCGTCGTTCGCCCGGCTCGTCGAGTTCCTCGACCTCTACGTGGCCGAGCGCACCCCGTCGCTGGCCGTCGCCCGCGGCATCGCGCCGATCCTCGCCGGCTCCATCTTCGGCACCGACCAGATCACGCTGCCCCCCGACCGGTTCGAAGGCCAGACGTACGAGCAAGCACTCGCGACGTTCGAGGCCGAGCCGCCGATCCAGATCCTGTTCGAGGAGGGCGCCGCGGACGGCGAGCAGCCCGGCTCCCCGATGCCCCGCTTCACGGAGGTCTTCGAGTCGTGGCCGCTCCCCGGCGTGACGGCCACCGCGTGGTTCCTCGGCCCCGACAGCCTCTCGACGCAGGCACCGGCCGGAGCGGCCGGCGCGACGTCGTACACGGCGAACCCGGACGCCCTGCCGTCGACGTTCTTCGGCGGCGAGGGTGCGGAGATCTGGCGCACGGACGTCGTTTGGCAGTGGCAGGAACCGCCGGAGGGCACCGCAGCGTCGTTCGTCAGCGCACCGCTCGACGCCGAGACGGTGATGATCGGCTCGGCGTCGGCCGACTTGTGGATCCGCACCGACGCCGACGACACCGACCTCGAGGTGACGCTGAGCGAGATCCGGCCCGACGGGCAGGAGGTCTACGTGCAGAGCGGTTGGCTGCGGGCCAGCATGCGCGCCCTCGACGAGGCGGAGAGCACGGAGCTACGACCGGTGCACACGTTCCTCGAGGACGACGCCGAGCCGCTCGTCGCCGGCGAGTGGACCCCGGTGCGCGTCGAGCTGCACCCGTTCGCCCACGCCTTCCGCCCGGGCTCGCGCCTGCGCATCACCATCGATGCCCCCGGCAACAGCCGCGGAGAGTGGGAGCTGGAGACGATCGCCGCCGGCGAGATGGTCGAGATCGGCTACGGGCCGGATCAGCCCTCGCAGGTCGTGCTGCCCGTCGTGGCTGGCATCGACGTCCCCGACGCCCTCCCGACGTGCACGCTGCGTGGCCAGCCGTGCCGGGCGGCGCCGGTCATCGAGACCGGCAGCTGACGGACCAGGTGCCGCAACCACCTCCCTGACGGTCGGTCCGCTGTGGTCGACTGGATCAGATGGACGGGACGGGGCCCGGGCGGGCGCGCGCCGAGCTGGGGGAGTTCCTGCGCGTGCGGCGCGAGTCCATCGCCCCCGAGCAGGTCGACCTGCCGCGCGGGCGGGGCCGGCGTACCCCCGGCCTGCGCCGCGAAGAGGTGGCACTGCTGGCTGGCGTGTCCGTCACCTGGTACACGTGGTTGGAGCAGGGCCGGCGGATCAAGGCCTCCGACGACGTCCTGCGGGCGATCGGCCGTGCGCTGCGTCTCGACGACGTCGGCACGGAGCACCTGCTCACGCTGGCCCGCCCCGTCGCCGACGTGCCGGCACCGCTCCCGCCCGCCGACGTGCCGTCCGCACTGCGCCGTCTGATCGACGCCTTCGAGCCGGCTCCCGCCTACGTGCTCGGGCCGCACTACCAGTTCGTCGCCTGGAACGCCGCCGAGGCCCGCCTGTACCCGCCACTGGCCGACCTCGACGGGCTCGAGCGCAACCTGCTCTGGGTGCTGTTCACCCACCGCGCCGTGCGCGACCTGATCGTCGACTGGGACCTCCACGTGCGTCAGGCCCTGGCCGAGTTCCGCGCCGCGACGATCAACGTCCGCCACGACCCGGAGCTGATCGAGCTGGTCGACCGCCTGACTGCGGCGAGCGACGAGTTCCGCTGCTGGTGGCCAGAGCACGACATCTCGCGCTTCGAGACCCGGTTGCGCCGCTTCGACCACCCCGTCGCCGGCCGGCTGACCTTTGAGCACCAGCAGCTCACGCCGGACGAGTGGCCGACGATGCGGGTGGTCGTGCACCTCCCCGTGCCCGGCGACAACTCGGCCCAGCGCCTCGCCGTCCGCCATCACCCCCTTTGACGGCCTCGATCGCTCCGAAGTCTCCGCTCCTGGGCCTGCTCCCGTGCTCTGCTGGGACCGCGATGTGGCATCGTTCGGGGTCGAGAGGGAGCCGACATGGACGTCACGCCGAACGGGCGCGTGCTGACGCCGCGACCTGTGCACGACACCGTTGCCGACCTGCTGGCCGGCTGCACCGAGCGCCGCCCGTTCGCGCCGGCCGACCCGCGTTCGGCGACTCGCTTCGAGTCCGTCACGATCGACGGCGAGCGGCTGATCCTGAAGCACGTCCACCTCGACGACGACTTCACCATGCGCGTGTCCGGTGACCTCGGCTGCCGTCCCTTGCGCGTCTGGGAGGCCGGCCTGATGGACCTGGCGCCGGACGCCATCGACCACGCCGTCCTTGGGGTCGCGCGCGGTGACGGTCGCAACGGCTGGGGCGCCGCGCTGCTGCTACGCGATGCATCGACCGAACTGGTGCCTCCCGGCGACGAGCCGATCACCGAGCGCCAGCACCTCGCGTTCCTTGACCACCTCGCCGCGATGTCGGCGGCGGCGTGGGAGTGGCGGGACGATCGCGAACTGCTCCAACCGGAACGCCGGTGGGCCTGGTTCTCGGACGTCTCTCTCGGCGGGGAGCGCGACCTCGGCTGGCCCGAGGACGTGCCCCGGATCGCCGCAGAGGGGTGGCAGCGCTTCGCCGCCCGAGCGCCGGTGTCCGTGCGCGAGCTGATCGATTCTCTGCGACGCGATCCGACACCGATGGTCGATGCGCTGCGCACGACGCCGTGGACGCTGCTCCACGGCGACTGGAAGCTCGGCAACCTCGGCACCGCCGCGGACGGCCGGACGATCCTGATCGACTGGGCCTATCCGGGCGCCGGACCGGTCGGCCACGAGCTGGCCTGGTATCTGGCGCTCAACCGGGCCCGCCTCCCGGCCGGGCACACCAAGGAGACCACGATCGACGACTTCCGGTCGGCCCTCGAGCGCAGCGGGATCGCCACCACGGGATGGTGGGATCGCCAGCTCGACCTGTGCCTGCTCGGAGCGGCGGTGCAGTTCGGATGGGAGAAGTCGTTCGGTCCGGACGACGAGCTGGCCTGGTGGTGCGCCAGGGCGCTGGAGGGCGGGCGCCGGTTGTGACGGCCGGGCGCGACGACCTGCATCGCGACATCGCCGCCGCCTACGACGTCACCGGCGGATCGTGGGAGCGCGGCGCCGGTCGCGTGTACAACCACCTCGCCGACGTCGTCGTCGACCTCAGCCCGGTGCCCGTGGACGGTCGGCTGGTGCTCGATGTCGGCGCCGGGACCGGGGCGGCGTCGCGAGCGATCGCCCGGCGCGGCGGCCGCGCCATCGCCCTGGACGCCGCGCTGGGGGTGCTCGCCGACCGGCGTCTCGAGCGCCCGCCGGCGGCCGTCGCGGATGCGCTGGCGCTGCCGTTGCCGGATCGGTCCGCCGGTGGTCTCGTGGCGGCCTTCTCCTTGAACCACGTCGCCCGACCGGCGGCGGCACTGGCCGAGGCCCAGCGGGTGTGCCGGCCGGGCAGCCCGATCGTCGCCGCCACGTACGCCGAAGACGACGGGCATCCGGTGAAGGCCGCCGTGCTCGCCGCGCTGGTCGCCCGCGGATGGGAATCGCCGGCGTGGTACCGGACGCTCCAGCAGGACGTCGCTCCGCTGCTGTGGTCGATGGCGAGCGCCCGCGACGTCTGCGCCGAGGCCGGCGTCGGCGCCGAGGTCGAGCGTCGACGCGTGGCGATGCCGTGGCTCGGGCCCGGCGACCTCGTCGACTGGCGGCTCGGCATGGCCCAGCACGCGCCCTTCGTCGATCAGCTGCTCGGCGTCCGACCGCGCCGCGCTGCGGGCCGACGCCATCGACGAGTTGGGCGCAGATCCGCCGCCGCTGGAACGTTCGATCCTGGTGATCGTCGCCATCACGTGAGACGCCACGTGGCGCTCACGCCGGCCAGTCGAGCTCGGCGCGCGTCGGCGGGTCGGCGCCACGCCGGGCGACGACGGCGGCAGCGACGATGTGGGCAGCACGCACGGCCGGCAGCAGCGCCGGTGGTTCGCTCAGCTCCCCGAGCGTCGCCCCCGACTCCAGCCACTTGGTGACGAAGCCGGCGGTGAAGGCGTCGCCGGCACCGATGGTGTCGACCACCTCGACCTCACCCACCGGCACTTGCATCGTGCCGCCGGACGTGAAGATCGTCGTGTCGTCCGGCCCGGCCGTCGCCAGCACTGCCTTGGCCCCCTTGCGCAGCAGGTCGGCCGCTGCCTCCTCGACCCCGGCGCCGGGCCACAGCGCGTCGACGTCCTCGTGGCTGATCTTGACCACGTCGGCCCGGGCGGTCACCTCGTCCAGGCGGGCGAGGTAGGGATCGCGCTCGAGGATCGCCGCCGGCCGGGCGTTGACGTCGACCACCACGAGCACACCTGGCCGGGCGCCGGTGACGAGCCTGGTCACGTCGCGGGCCATCGGCTCGAGGACCAGCGCCAGCCCGCCGGTGATCAACGCTCGCGTGCGTTCGGGCAGCGGGCCCGGCGTCAGCTGCGGGGCGCTGGTGTGCGCCGTGTAGAAGTTGTAGGCGGCGACCCCGGCCTCGTCGACCTGGGCGACGGCCAGCGTCGTCGCTCGTTCGGTGAACTGCAGGAGGTCGTCGCCCACGCCGCTGTCGGCCAGGCCGTGGCGCAGCATGCGCCCGAAGCCGTCCTCGGAGAGGCAGGCAGCGAGCAGCGTCGGCCGACCCAGCCTCCCGCAGGCCCGGGCGACGTTGTACGGCGCGCCGCCTGCCGCCGCCGTGACTCCTTCGCTGGTCACGACCAGGTCGACCAGCGCCTCCCCTGCGACGACGATCACACCGCCATCATGGCCGCCACCTGCGTTCTGACGAAGTTCCGACACGGATCTGCGCACCGATCGCCGCACAGAACGGTCGAGTCGGCCGTGACCGACCCAGCCGAGCGAGCGGAGTCTTCGGAGCGAACGAGGCCAGCCGTGACCGCTTCGGCCCCCGACCGCAGCGAGCACTCGAACAAGGTCGGCCGTGACCGACCCAGCCGAGCGAGCGGAGTCTTCGGAGCGAACGAGGCCAGCCGTGACCGCTTCGGCCCCCGACCGCAGCGAGCACTCGAACAAGGTCGGCCGTGACCGACCCAGCCGAGCGAGCGGAGTCTTCGGAGCGAACGAGGCCATCAACACGGATACCGTCAGGGGCATCGTGAATGGGGATCCGATGGACACCGTCACCGACGCCACTCGCCGCCTCCAGGCGGAGGGGTACACCGGCAACTGGTACTCCACCGCCGACGGCACGTTGCGCTGCGACGAGTCCGGCGAGGAGTCCGACCTCGACGAGCTCGACGTGCACGAGGTGCTGCGGTTCGAAGGGCAGTCCGACCCCGGCGACGAGATGATCGTGTTCGCCCTGCAAGCCCCATCGGGCCAGAAGGGGATCTTCAGTGCGGCCTTCAGTGCTGACACGAGCGAGGCCGATTCCGCGGTGATCTCGCGCCTCCGGCGCCGACACGGGTCAGGCACCTCGACATGACCGATCTCGCGGCGCGCCCGGACCTGTCCGCCTACGAGCTCGAGGACCGCTTCCGGCTCGAGGACGGCCGCGTCTTCCTGTCCGGCGTGCAGGCCGTCGCCCGCCTCCCCGTTGACCAGCTGCGCCTGGATCGCCGGCACGACCTGCGCACGGCGGCATTCGTCTCCGGCTACCAGGGTTCGCCGGTCGGCACGTTCCAGGAAGAGGTCTCGGCGGCCGCAGCCACGATGCCGGACCTGCCAATCATCGTGCGCCCGGGTGTCAACGAGGAGCTGGCGGCCACCGCGGTGATGGGCAGCCAGCTGGCCGACTCGCTGCAGGACCGGCGCTACGACGGTGTGGTCGGCGTCTGGTACGGCAAGGCGCCCGGCCTCGACCGCGCTGGTGATGCCATCCGCCACGGCGTGTTCGCCGGCACCGCCCGCAACGGTGGCGTGATGGCCGTGGTCGGCGACGACCCAGCGGCCAAGTCGTCCACGCTGCCGAGCTCCAGTGACGCCACGCTCGTCGATCTGCACATGCCGATCCTCTTTCCTGGTGACGTGCAGGAGGCGCTCGACCTCAGCCGCCACGCCGTGGCACTGTCTCGGGCCAGCGGGATCTGGGTCGGTCTCAAGCTCGTCACCCCCGTCGCCGACGGCACCGGCACCGTCGACGTGCACCCGGATCGTGTCAACCCGGTCACGCCGACGATGGAGTTCGACGGCAAGGTCTTCGTGCCCCACCCCAGCGGGCGCCTGCTCACGCCGTACACGCTGGACATGGAGCGCGAGTTCCAGCAGGTGCGGTCGGTCCTGGCCCGCCGCTACGGCGTGGTCAACCGGCTGAACAGCGTCACGGTGGACGGACCGGACGACTGGATCGGCATCGCCGCCAGCGGCCACACCTACCACGAGCTGCGCGAGGCCCTCGGCCTGCTCGGCCTGGCCGGCGACGATGCGCTGCGTTCGGCCGGCATCCGGCTGTTCCACCTGCTGATGCCCGTGCCAGTGGACGAGGAGCAGGTCCGCGAGTTCGCCCAGGGCCTGGCCGAGGTCCTGGTGATCGAAGAGAAGAACCCGACGCTCGAGCTGCTCGTGAAGAGCGCCCTGTACGACGCCGCCGAGCGGCCCCGTGTGGTCGGACGCACGGATGAGCGCGGTGGTTCCCTCGTCCCGGGAACCGGGATGCTCGACGCCGACCGCCTGCTCGAGCCGTTGCGCAGCCGGCTGGCCGCCCGTCTCGGCGATGACCGTCTGTGGCCGCTCCCGGTCAAGCGAGAGCCGTCGCGCATCCCCCTCACGGTGAACCGGACGCCCTTCTACTGCAGCGGGTGCCCGCACAACATCTCGACGCGCGTGCCCGAGGGGACGCTCGTCGGCGGGGGCATCGGCTGCCACGCCATGGTCGCCCTGATGGAGCCCGAGCGGGTCGGTGACATCGCCGGGCTGACGGCGATGGGCAACGAGGGCGCCCAGTGGATCGGCATGGCGCCGTTCGTCGAGCGCGACCACCTCGTGCAGAACCTCGGCGACGGGACCTTCTTCCACAGCGGTTCGCTGGCGATCCGGGCCGCCGTGGCCGCGGGTGTCGACATCACGTACAAGCTGCTCTACAACGGGACCGTCGCGATGACGGGTGGGCAGGACCCGCAGGGCCAGATGAGTGTCCCGGACGTCGTCCAGCTGTTGCTGCTCGAAGGCGTCAGCCGGGTCGTGGTGACGTCCGACGAGCCGGAGAAGTGGCGCGACGCCGACTTCGGCGACCACGCCGAGGGTCGGGTGTCCGTGCGCGACCGCACGATGCTGATGGAGACGCAGGTCGAGCTGGCCGCCGTGCCGGGCGTGACCGTGCTGCTCCACGACCAGGAATGTGCGGCGGAGAAGCGGCGGGCCCGCAGCCGCGGGTTGGTGGCCAAGCCGGGGTTCCGGGTCGTCATCAACGAGCGCGTGTGCGAGGGGTGCGGCGACTGCGGCGACAAGAGCAACTGCCTCTCCGTGCAGCCGGTCGACACCCCGTACGGGCGCAAGACGCGCATCCACCAGACCAGCTGCAACTTCGACATGACGTGTTTGGAGGGCGACTGCCCCTCGTTCGCCCTGGTCAGCGTGGAGGAGCAGTCGAAGGCCGTGCGCGCCTCGATGCCGGGCATGAAGAGCGACGCCACCGCCGGCTTGCCGGCGCCGCGGCCGATCGTCCCCGCCGACGCCTTCACCGTGCGGCTCTCGGGGATCGGCGGGACGGGGGTCATCACGGTCAGCCAGATCCTCGGCACGGCGGCGATGCTCGACGGGCTCGTCGTGCGCGGCCTCGACCAGACGGGGCTGTCGCAGAAGGCCGGTCCGGTGGTCAGCGATCTGCGGCTGAGCCGGGGCGACGTCCCCGCGTCGAACCACGCCAACAGCTCCGGGGTCGACTGCCTGCTGGCCTTCGACCTGCTCGTGGCGGCCAGCGACACGCACCGGGTCGGCGCCGATCGCGATCGCACCGTGGTCGTCGGGTCGGTGGCGTCGACGCCGACGGGGACGATGATCGCCCACCCGACGACGCAATACCCGGAGCTCGACGCGCTGACGGCGCGGATGGCCGAGGTGTCACGCGGCGACGACAACCGGTACGTCGACTCGGCGGCCGTCGCCACTGGGCTGTTCGGCGATTCCACGCCGGCCAACATCCTGCTGCTCGGCGTGGCGGTGCAGCACGGCGCCATCCCGGTCGAGCCGGCGCAGGTCGAGCGGGCGATCGAGCTGAACGGCGTCGCCGTCGCCCGCAACGTGGCGGCGTTCCGATGGGGGCGGCGCTGGGCCGTCGAGCCCGAGGAGGTGGCGCGGGTCGCGGGCATCGCCGTGGCCGCGCCGCCCGAGTCGCTCGACGAGCTGATCGAGCGCCTCGCCGACGATCTGGTGGGGTACCAGTCGGCGGGGTACGCGGCGCGCTTCCGCCAGCTGGTCGACGTCGCTCGGACGGCCGAGCAGCGAGTCGATCCGGCCAGCTCACGCTTGACCGAAGCCGTCGCCCGTCACGGACACAAGCTGATGGCGTACAAGGACGAGTACGAGGTCGCCCGCCTGCTGCTCGCCCCCGAGGCCACGGCGACGTACGAAGCGATCGGCGGGCCGGGCACCAAGGTGACGTGGCGCCTGCACCCGCCGATGCTGCGGGCGATGGGGATGCAGAAGAAGATGAAGTTCGGGTCGCGGACGACGCCGATCTTCAAGGCGTTGGCCGCATCGAAGCGCCTGCGCGGCACCCTCGCCGACCCGTTCCGCTGGGCCGAGGTGCGCAAGGTCGAACGGGCGATGGTCCCGGAGTACGAGCGGGCGGTGGACCGCCTCGCCGATCGGCTGACGGCCGGCAACCTCGACGAAGCCGTCGCCATCGCCCAGCTCCCCGACCAGGTCCGCGGCTACGAGGACATCAAGCTGCCCAGAGCCCACACGTACCGCGAAGCGCTCGCCGCGCGCCTCAGGGAATTCGACAACCAGTAGCAGCACGCGGCACCGACGAGGCGCAGCCGAGTCGGTCGAACCATCTGGGCGCGCTCAGTCCCAGTCCTGAGACGGAGCGCGTCCAGATCTGCGTCGAGCAGGCGACCGCCCGCGTCGCGCCGTGATCTGGGCGCGATCCGTCTCATTGGTGGGACTGAGCGCGCCCAGATGTTGGTCGCTCACTCGCTTCGCTCGCTCGCTCCGCTTCGCCCGCCAGCGCGGCGCCGACGATGCCGGCTTCGTTCTGCAGGGTGGCCGGGACGAGCTCGGTGTCGATGTCGATGTGGGGCAGCCACCGGTCGGCTTTGCGGCTGGCCCCGCCGCCCACGACGATCAGCTCGGGCGAGAACAGCTTGACGATCGCCTGCAGGTACGGCTGCACCCGGTGGGTCGCCCACTCCTTCCACCCGAGTCCCTCGCGGTCGCGAGCGCTGGCCGCGGCGCGGCTCTCGGCGTCGTGCCCGTGCAGTTCGATGTGGCCCAGCTCCGTGTTCGGCACCAGCACCCCGTTGAGGAAGAGCCCGGAGCCGATCCCGGTGCCGAACGTCAGCACCAGCACCACGCCCCGGCGGCCACGCGCCGCGCCGTAGCGGACCTCGGCCAGCCCAGCCGCATCGGCGTCGTTGATGACGTGTACGTCGCAGCTCGTTGCCTTTGTGAAGATGGCGTCGGCGTCGACGTTCATCCACGAGTGGTCGACGTTGGCGGCGGAGTGGATCACGCCGTGGCGCACGATGCCGGGGAACGTGACGCCCACGGACCCGGTCCAGCCGAAGTGCTGGACGAGCTGCACCACGACGTTCGTCATCGCCTCGGGCGTCGCCGGCTGCGGAGTCGGGAACTTGAACCGCTCGGCCGTCAGCTCGGCCGTGTCGAGATCGACCGGCGCCGCCTTCATCCCCGACCCGCCGATGTCGATGCCGAACGCCGCAGTCACCGCCGGGACCGTACTGCTCGACCGGACGGCGGGTCAGTCCGGGGCGGTCGTGGCCGTCGGCGGCGGCTCGGGGACCGGTCGGTTGGGATCACAGGGGTCGTTGGCGGCGGGCACGGCGCGCCCGATGCCGTCGTCGACGAACGTGCCGACCTGGGTCAGGCCGTAGTCCGCCGGCTCACCCGGCCCGGCGAGATCGATCAGCGTCGTGCGACAAATCGGCCCTACCGGCAGATACGACGACGCCACCCCGGTGACCCACGTGTCGGGCTGACCGAGCACCTTGGCGTACATCGCCATCCACCGCGCCTGGTACTCCCGTGGCGTCAACACGTTCGCCCCCACCGGCGGCACCGTGTCCCACTCCGCCCCACGCGGCA
Organism: uncultured Acidimicrobiia bacterium; assembly: GCA_963844175.1. Lineage (GTDB taxonomy): Bacteria > Actinomycetota > Acidimicrobiia > Acidimicrobiales > Ilumatobacteraceae > JALZMG01. Next base: position 49,684 of record CAWJNE010000024.1, on the reverse strand, counting down.
CGTGCCCGATGTACCACGACACCGGGATCGTCGACACGTCCCCGCCGTTGCGTTCGAGGATGTACGTCGCCAACCACGCCGCCTTGGCGTCCTGCACCTCCGGCGGAGCGTCACGAGCCCGGCGGTAGCCGCCGTAGCCGTCCCAGCTGCCGTCGAGGAAGGCGTACGCCCCCGACGCCGTCGACGACGTCACCTGCGTCAGATAGTTGCCGCCGGTCTCCATCGCCCGGATCGTCGCCAAGATCGGCCCCAACTCGGCCGGGATCGGCTGCACCGGCGGCGGCGGGGCGACGGTCGTCGGCGCCGGCGCCCCCGGGACGGTCGCCGTGGTGGTGATCGGTGCCGACGTCGAACCCGGCTCGGGCGGCTCGCAGTCCTCGTCGTCGTAGCCGCGATCGCCCACGCCGACCGCCGCGACATCGACGGGCGTGAACCCCTCCGGCCCGACCCACATGCGCGCCCGCACGTCCTCGGACGTCGGACGACCGCCGGTCAGCGACAGCGGCAGCCACACGCCGGGCAGCTCGGCGACGACCGGGGGTGACGACCACTCGGCGGCCAGGAACTCCGGCGCCACCAACCGATCGAGCGTCCGCTGACCGGCCTCCACCGGGCCCGGCAAGGCGGTGAGCCCGCAGTTCACGGCGCGCTGGGCGTGGCGCAGGCTCCAGAACGGGTTGATCGCATCGCCCGCCGGGGTGTGGATCTCGACGTGGGTGTGCGGCACCGACCCCTCCGAATTCCCCGAGTCACCCATCCACCCGATCAACTGCCCCGCCGTCACCCGCGCCCCCACGACCATCCCGTCAGCGAACCGCCAGGCACCGGCATCCAGCCCGTCATCGGTGCCCGGGGTGTCGTTGTTCATGTGGTACTGGTGGTACTCCCAACCCTCGGCGTCACGGATCACCACCCCGAACCCCGCCGTCGGATGCTCCAACAACCGATCGACGACCCCCTCACGCATCGCCACCAACGGCTGCAACCGGTCACCGATGATGTCGACACCCTTGTGCTGGCGGGCACAGCCGTCACGGCACACCCCGAAGTCGTTGCCGTAGCGCACCGGTCCCGCCACCGGGAACACGATCGGGCGCACCGCACCGACGTCGGACACGCCGGCCGCAGCGAGCACGTTGCCCGACGGCGACGGCGGCGGGACGACCACCGGCGCCGACTCCAACTCCTCCGGCACCGTCGTCGTCGGCACCGGCACCGTGGTCGGCGGTGTCACCGTCGTCTCCGGGATCGCGCCCGGCGCTGTCGTGGGCGGCTCCACCGTCGGCGCCGTCGTCTCCACGAGCGCCGGCTCGCTCGATGGTGCCACCGTCTCGTCCACCGGCCCCGTCGGCTCCACGAGCGACGACTCGGGCGGCGGCGGCGGTTCGGTCGACTCGGGCGGCAGGGTCGTCCCGGCCGGTGGCAACGTCGTCTCGGCCGATGGCGGCTCCGTCGGTCCCGGCGGCGGCGTCGTCTCCACCGGCGGGTCGGTGGACGGCGTGGTGCTCGTGCTGGCCGTGGTCGACGTCGGCGCAGCGGTGGTCGTCGACGGCGTCGTGGTGGTGGTCGTCGTGGTCGTGGACGGCGTGGTGGTCGACGTCGTGGTGCTCGGCTCCGGCGGCGGCAAGGTCGTGGTCGTGGCGCACGGGTCGACGACCGTCGTCGGTGGCAACGTCGTGGTCGTGGTCGTGGTCGATGTGGTGGAAATCGGGTCGAGGACCGTGGTCGTGGTCTCCTCGATGGGTGGCGGCGGGAGCGTGGTGGTCATCGTCGACGACGGGTCGCACACGACGGGCGCCGGCTGCGGACCAGGCGCCGGCGGTTGCTCGGCCTCGGCGACCCGCCACGCCACCACCGGCAGCAGCAGGGCCACGGCGGCCGGGACCACCCGGCGCCTCACGGAGCGACCTCCGCCGGCTGCTCGACGGACACGGCCAGCACGCCCGCAGCCACGAGCCCCTCGGCGGCGACCGAGACCACGGCCGAGGTGGCGCCCGGCACGAGGTACCGGTCGGGGATCCGCACCACGTCCATGTCCACGGCCGAGCCCGCAACTGGCGCGCCGGCGGGCGTCCCCAGCGTGCAGATGGACCCGTTGACCACGTCCACGGTGGAGTTACACGCTGGGTCGGCGCCGATCACGACCCCGGCGGGTGGCGGCACATCACCGGGCGTGGCGTTGTTGCCGAGCGGGCTGCCGGCGAACAGGACGTTGTCGTACCCGTCGTCGATCGACGTGATCACGTGCAGGCTCTTGGCGATCACCGGGCGGTCCATCGGCAGCGTGAACCCGCCGACCTCGAGCTCGACCGGACCGTCGACCGTCGTGGCCAGACCGTCGTGCCAGGACAGTGCCCGGCGGGCGAAGCGCGGCTGGACCTCCGCCGGCAGCTGGCCGAGGTCCGCGCCGCCGGCCAGCTCGTAGGCGGCGACGATCGTCCACGAGGCAGCGGCGGCGCCGGACGCCGCCTCGTTGGCGATGTCGGCGATCGTGTACTCACCGCCGCCGCGCTGACGCACGAACTCGGTGACGTCCCACACGGCCTGGCGGTGACCGCCTTCCGACAGCTCGTCGACGCGTGCCGCCGCCGGGGCGGCTGCGCCCACGCTGGCGTACGCGCCGCCGTCGCCGGGGCCGGCCAACCGCACGACCATCGAACCGACCGAGTCGGTCAACGAGCTCGACACGTACAAGCGGGCGGCAATGACCGACGCCTCGGCGGGGAGGTCCAACACCGCCCGGCTGGAGTTGTCGTCGCACACGGTGCCCGACCGGCTGGCGCGGGCGAGGCAGATGGCGTCGGAGTCACCGTCGACGTCGACGGCGCCGCCGGAACGCGGTTGGTTGACGGCGCCGGCCATCACCAGGTCACCCTCGACGACCTGCTCCAGGACCACCGTCAACGGCGGCGGCCCGGGAGGTGCGGGCGGTGGGAGTGACGCAGCGGGCGGGTCGGGCGGCTGGGGCGCCTGTGCACCGGCGACGGCCGGAGCGACGACGGCGGCGACCATGACGGCCAGGGACACCACGGTCCCCCACCGCATGGGTTGTCGCTCTGGTCGCTTGCTCATCGACGTCATGTGTTCGCTTCCGCCCCCGCCCCGAACGCGTCACGCTAGTAGAGGTGCACGCCCGTCGACCAGGGCGGACGGTGAACGCCCGGCGGAGGCCCGCGCGACGGCGGCTACAGGCCGAGCGAGCGGCCGATGATCTCCTTCATGATCTCGGTCGTGCCGCCGTAGATCCGGGTGATCCGAGCGTCGGCGTAGGCGCGAGCGATCGGGTACTCCGTCATGTAGCCGTAGCCGCCGTGGAGCTGCACCCCGGCGTCCGCCACCCGTCCCTGCAGCTCGGTGCACCACCACTTCGCCATCGCCGCCTCCTCGGCGGTCAGCTCGCCGTCGTTCAGGGCGAGGACGCAGCGGTCGACGAAGGCCTGGGCCACCTCGAGCTCGGTGGCCAGCTCGGCGAGCACGAACCGGTTGTGCTGGAAGGATCCGATGGGCTGGCCGAACGCCGTGCGCTCCTTGGCGTACGCCAGGCTGATCTCGTAGGCGGCGCGGGCGGCGGCGACCCCGGTCACGGCGATCGACAGTCGCTCCTGCGGGAGGTTGGTGACGAGCGACAGGAAGCCCTGCCCCTCGTCCCCCAGGCGGTTGGTGACCGGGACCCGGACGTCGGTGAAGAACAGCTCGGCGGTGTCCTGGGAGTGCATCCCGATCTTGTCGAGGTTGCGGCCCCGCTCGAAGCCGTCCATGCCCCGCTCGAGGACGAGCAGCGACATGCCGCGGTGACGCTGGGTCGGGTCGGTCTTCACGGCCGTGATGACGAGGTCGGCGTTGATGCCGTTCGTGATGAAGGTCTTCGATCCGTTGACCACGTAGTCGTCGCCGTCGCGGATCGCCGTCGTCGTCATCGACGCCAGATCGGAGCCGATCGCCGGCTCGGTCATCGCCACGGCCGTGATCAGCTCGCCGGCGCAGATGCCGGGGAGCCAGCGCAACTTCTGCTCGTCGTCCGTGAGGTGCAGGAAGTACGGCAGGCAGATGTCGTTGTGCAGGGTCAGCCCGAGGCCGGCGGCGTTCAAGCCGGCCCGCTGGATCTCCTCGGCGAGGATCACGTTGAACCGGAAGTCGCGGACCCCGCCGCCGCCGTACTTCTCGGGGACCTCCATGCCGAGGAAGCCGCCGGCGCCGGCGGCGGCGAACAGCGAGCGATCGACGATGCCGTCCCCCTCCCACCGTTCACGATGCGGCACCCCTTCGCGCTCGAGGAACGAGCGAACGGCGGAGCGGAACTGGTCGTGGGTGTCGTCGAACAGCGTGCGTCGCATCGACTGCGAGCGTAGGACCCCTCGCGCTACTGGCCGGTGGGGACCCAGTTGCCGTGGAACCCGAAGGGCACGCGCTGCGGCAGGCGGACGGTCGCCACGGGCTCGCCGGCCAGGTCCTGGGCGGCCAGGATGACGAGGTCGCTGGCGTCCTCGGTGGCGTCGTAGACGAACGACATGATCCACCCGTCGTCCTCGGCGGCGTCGGGAGCGGACGGCACGAAGACGCCCTCACCGGTGGCCCGGCCCGGTCCGAAGTCGTGTGATTCGAGCGTCCCGGTCTGGAGGTCGTGCTTGAGCATCCGGCTGCCGTCGAAGCCGAGTGCATCGCCCGTCGACAGCGAGGCGCCGTAGCCGTAGCGATGGCGAGTGGAGACCACCCGCTCGTCGACGCGCGGGAACTCCTCGGCCTCGTCGGCGAGCTGCTCCTCGCGCACGGACCCGGTCCCCAGGTCGACGGTCCAGCGCCACAGCGTCGGCGCCCCGTCGTTCGGTCCCTGGTGATCGGTGGCGAACATCCGCGGGTGTCGCACGACGTCGAGGACGACGCGCTCGCCGTCGTCGTAGGCGTTGAGGGGGTGGAACACGTAGCACGGCTCGACCTCGAACCAGCGGACGTCGGCGGCGGTGCCGGCACGGGGCAGCACACCGACGCGGGCGCCGTAAGCGTCGTCCCAGCGGTATGGGAACCGCGACCCGCTCATCGCCTGCTCGAGGTTGAAGGTGACCGGCAGGTCGTAGAACACGGCGTGGCGCTGGGTCAGCGACATGTCGTGCATCATCGGCGAGCCCTTGACGGCGATCTGCTCGCACCGGTTGACCCGACCGTCGGCGCCGACGACCAGGTACTCGATGTACGGCAGCTCCCAGAAGTACGCCGCGGCGTGCAGCTCACCGGTGACGGGGTCGACCTTCGGGTGGGCGGTGAACCCGTGGGGCAGGGTGCCGTCGAAGTCGCTGTGGGCGATGGTGCTCAGCTCGTCGTCCAGCTCGACGGGGTGGGAGCCGGCCTCGACGATCGCCCAGGTGCGCCCGGCGTGCCCGATGATGTTCGTGTTGGCGCCGTCGAACCCACCGTGGCGCGGCCCGGGTGCCGGTGCCTCGCCGAGCACCTCGCTGACGTGGGTGGATCGGACGAAGCGGTTGCGGTACCACTCGGCCTTGCCATCCCGCAGGCGGACGCCATGGGCCATGCCGTCGCCGGTGAACCAGTGATAGGCGTCGGGGTCCGGCGGCTCGACCGGGTTCGGTCCGATGCGCAGGTAGCGCCCGTCGAGGCCGTCGGGGATCCGGCCGGTCACCGCCAGGTCGAACGCCGTGACCTCTTTCTCGACCGGCGCGTAGTTCCCGGTCAGGTAGCGGTTGGTGCGGACTTCGGCGGTGGTGGTCACGAGGTCAATTCATAACAAAGGTATGTAATCGCCGTCAAGGTGTTCGACGTCACGCCGTTGCATGACGGTGGTATGTATCGTGCCGCAGTGCCCCGCACCGCCGACCCCGAGGTGCGCGCCGCGCTGGTCGACGCCGCCGCCCGCCTGCTCGCCGAGGAAGGCCCCGCGGCGATGACCACGCGCCGGGTGGCCACGGAGGCCGGCACGACGACGATGGCCGTGTACACCCACTTCGGCGGCAAGGAGGACCTCGTCCGGGCGATCGTCTGGGAGGGCTTCGAGCGGTTGACGGCGCACCTGTCCGGCGTTCGCCGGACGGCCGATCCCGTGGCCGATCTCGTCCACCAGGCCGCCGCCTACCGGGCCAACGCCCACGACAACCCGCACCTCTACGCCGTGATGTTCGGCGGGACCTCGGTGCCGGAGTACCGGTCGTCCCCCGAGGACGTTGCCCACGGCTTCTGGTCGTTCCTGATGCTCGTGGACGCCGTCCAGCGGTGCATGGACGCCGGCCGGTTCGACGAGGGCGAGGCGTTCGCCGTGGCATCGCAGTTGTGGTCGGCGGCCCACGGTGTCGTCACGCTCGAGCAGCAGGGGTTCCTCGATGACGGCGACGACGTGCTGGCGACGATGTGCACCACGCTGGCGATCGGCCTCGGTGACTCGCCCGCGGCCGCCCACACCTCCGCCCGTCGCGCCGCCCGCCGCCGCCCCGCCTGACCCCGAACCGATTCTGAGCGCGGATCGGCGTCAGATCTGGCGGTCAATCCGGCTCAGAATCCGGACTTGCTGGTTGACGGGTGGGCGACGGGGGCACGCTCTCCCCTCGTGACGATCGTCGGCTGGCACGCCTCGCACGAGCAGGTCTCCCCCCGGGAGCTGCTGACCGCCGCCCGCCGGGCCGAGGAGGCCGGCTTCGACGCCGGCATGTCGTCCGACCACTTCTCGCCGTGGAGCGAACGCCAGGGCGAGTCCGGTTTCGCCTGGTCATGGCTCGGCGCTGCGCTGGCCACGACGGCGCTGCCGTTCGGCGTGGTCAACGCGCCCGGGCAGCGCTACCACCCGGCGATCATCGCCCAAGCCGCCGCCACCCTCACCGAGATGTTCCCCGGCCGGCTGTGGGTCGCCCTCGGCACCGGCGAGGCGTCCAACGAGCACATCACGGGCGGCCGCTGGCCGGACAAGGCGCGCCGGAACCAGCGCCTCGGGGAGTGCGTCGAGGTGATGCGGGCGCTGTTCGCCGGCGAAGAAGTGACGCACCACGGTGCGGTGGTCGTCGACCGCGCCCGGCTCTGGACCCTGCCCGTCACCCCGCCGCCGCTGTTCGGCGCCGCCGTGTCCGCCGAGACCGCCGGCTGGGTGGGGAGCTGGGCCGACGGTCTGGCGACCGTCCACCAGCCGGTGGACGCTTTGCGGCGGGTCCTCGACGCCTTCCGCAGCGGCGGTGGCGAGGGCAAGCCGGCGTACCTCCAGGTGCACGTGTCGTGGGCGCCGACCGACGACGAAGCCCTGGCCGTGGCCCACGACCAGTGGCGGACCAACGTCTTCGACCCCCCGGTCTGCTGGGACCTCGAGCTCGTCGAGCAGTTCGACGTCGTCGCCCGCCACGTGCGTCCGGAGGACGTGCGACAACGGATCCTCGTCTCGGCCGACCCGGCCTGGCACTGCGACCGGCTCGCCGAACTGGTCGCCCTCGGCTTCGACGGCGTCTGGATCCACCACGTCGGGCAGACCCAGCTGCCGTTCATCGACACCTTCGGCGAGCACGTCGTGCCGCAACTGCGAGCCCCGCTGTGAGCACTGCGGAGACCGCCGACCTGTGGTGGAAGAACGCAGTCATCTACTGCCTCGACGTGCAGACCTTCTGCGATTCCGACGGCGATGGCATCGGTGATCTGCGCGGGTTGACCTCGAAGATCGACTACCTCGCCGGGCTCGGCATCACCTGCCTGTGGCTGATGCCCTTCTACCCCACCGCCGACCTCGACGACGGCTACGACATCTCCGAGCACTACGCCGTCGACCCCCGCCTGGGCACGTTCGGCGACCTCACCGAGCTGATCCGCACGGCACGCGATCGGGGGATGCGGGTGATCGTCGACCTCGTCGTCAACCACACCTCCGACCAGCACCACTGGTTCCAGTCGGCCCGCCGCAGCCGGGAATCGCCGTTCCGGAACTTCTACGTGTGGTCCGACGAGATTCCCGCTGATGGCCCGCAGGGCGAGGTCTTCCCCGGCGATCAAGGTGGCATCTGGACCTGGGACGCCGAGGCCGGCCAGTACTACCTCCATCGCTTCTACCGGCACCAGCCGGACCTCAACGTGGCCGCCGCCGAGGTGCGCGACGAGATCCGCAAGCTGATCGGTTTCTGGCTGGCCCAGGACCTGTCCGGCTTCCGGGTCGATGCGGTCCCGTTCTTGCTGGAGCTGGCCGGGATCGGCGAGGCGATGGAGCTCGACCCACACGACTACCTGCGCGACCTGCGGGCCTTCCTGGGCCGCCGCAGTGGCGAGGCGATCCTGCTCGGTGAGGTCAACCTTCCGGCCCCCGAGCAACGCCGCTTCTTCGGCGACGAGGACGGCGATGAGCTGCATCTGCTGTTCGACTTCCTGGTCATGCAGGCGACGTACGTCGCGCTGGCGCGGGGCGACGCCGGGCCGCTGGCGCGAGCGCTGCGGCGGCGCAAGGAGATTCCGCCCGAGGCGGCCTGGGCGACGTTCCTGCGCAATCACGACGAGCTCACGCTGGACAAGCTGACGACCGCCGAGCGCAACGAAGTCTTCGCCGCATTCGGGCCTGCGCCGGAGATGCAGCTGTACGGCCGCGGCCTGCGCCGTCGGCTCCCGACCATGCTCGGCGGCGACCAACGCCGGCTGCGCATGGCCTACAGCCTGATGTTCGCCCTGCCCGGGACCCCGACGCTGTTCTACGGCGAGGAGATCGGCATGGCCGAGAACCTGGCCATCGACGACCGCCTCGCCGTGCGCACCCCGATGCAGTGGTCCGGCGATTCCACGGCCGGGTTCTCGACGGCCCCACCGGACGCGCTGTGCCGCCCGCTGCCCACCGAACCCGGGTTCCGGGCCGCCGACGGCGTCAACGTCGAGGACCAGCGCACCGACCCGAGCTCCCTGCTGAACTGGTTCGAGCGGATCATCCGCCTGCGCAAGGAGCTCCCCGAGATCGGTTGGGGCCGCTGCACAGTGCTCGACGGCGGCGCGCCGTCGACCCTCGTGATGCGCCACGACTGGCAGGGCCGTTCCGTCGTCACGGCCCACAACCTCGTCAAGCGGGCGGTCACCGTCGGGGTCGACCTCGGAGACGGCCCGGGGACCGAGTTGCGCGACCTCCTCCAACCCGGCGCCCCGATCGGCGTGAGGGATGGGCGCGCCCGCATCCCCCTGACGGCCCACGGCCACCGCTGGTTCCGCCTGACGACACCCTGACCCGTCAGGCGTCGGGGCGCTGCGGCCACGCGATGTCGACGCACAGCCCGAAGTGGTCGCTGGCGTGGAGCCCGGTGCGCGGTTCGTGGAAGGCCAGGGACGCCGACAGCACCCGGCCGGCATTCCCTTGACGCATGAACGGGTCGCCGACGAAGACGTAGTCGATCCGCTTGCGCGGCACGTTCATCGAGTTGGTCAGCTCGTTCGATCGCCCGTCCTGGGTGGCGCCGAGGCCCTCGCCGGCGACTCGCCAGGCGTCCTGGTAGTACGTCGTGCGACCGTCCAGCGTGGTCAGCGCGCACAGGAACCGGATCTCGTCGCTGTCCGGCTCGGCGTTGAAGTCGCCGCACAGGACGGTCGGCATCGCCTCGCGACGGTGCCCGAAGGCGCCGACCTGGTCCAGGTCTCCCCGGTGCTCCCGGATGATCTCGTCGATCGCCAGCACCTGACGCTGGCGATGCAACCCGTCCGTGGGCGGCGCCGCCAGGTGACACGAGAACACGTCGAGCCCGGCCGTCCGCACGTGCAGCAGCTCCCACGGCACCTTGGCGGCGATCCCGTCGCCGGGGTCGTCCTCGTTGATCGGGAGCCGGTGGTACGTCGACGCATCGATCGACCAGCGGGACAACACCGCCGACCCGAAGCGCAACGACGGGTCGGGCCACAGCGACGGGTCGAACGCGGCGCCCCCGAAGGCGTGCTGGTAGGCCAGCTCAGGGAGCTGATCGACGATCCAGCCGGCCGTGTTCGCCGTGTTGTCGTCCTCCCACACCTCCTGGAAGCAGGCGACGTCGGGCCGCAGCTCGCCCAGCCACGCCACCACCTCGTGGCGTCGGTCCGCCCAGCCCGGCTCCAGGAGCGAGCCGAGGTTGAGCTGGACGACGCGCAGGCTCGACTCGACCACGGCGGCACGCTATTCACCTCGCCGCCGATGGGCGCGAGCATGTGTCGTGGCCGAGCCGCGCCCACGACGACCGCGGCGCTGGCGCGCGCCGTGGGATCGCCGCCGGCTCACCGTTCCGGTGTGCCCGCCGACGACCCCCGAGGTCGTGGCCCGCTGCGTGCCGCTGCCAGTCGACGAGGTCATCGACCTCGCCACCGGGCTGCGGCTGGCGCTCCCGGCGTCCCGCCTGCGGCTCGACGGCGTCTTCGTCAGCGCCATCGCCGCGCCGGCGCGATCAGCGTGCTGGCGGGCCCGAGGGCACGTGTCGCCCCGCCATCGACCGCCGGCGTCGATCACCGTCGAGCTGACCTGTTGGTCCGACGGCGTCACCGAGATCCGGCTGCGGGCCAGGTCACGCCGCCTGGGCCGCTGGAGCAGCCGGCGGCAGCGGCGCTACTTCGACGCCACCCACGAGGCGGCCGACGGGTTGCGGCGCCACCTGATCGCCACCAGCGCCGTGCTCTGGCGTCCGCCCCGCACTGCTGACGGCGTCGATCTGGGAGTGGGCGCCGGCGTTGGGACAGAGTGACCGGATGGATGACGCTGCCCTCGCCGAGGGCCTCGATGCCATGCGCCGAGACGGCCTCGCCCAGCCGGCGCTCGACGCCTTCGCCCACCACTACCGGTCGCTCGCCGGCGGCGCCACGGGCATGATCCCGGAAGCCGACATCGAGCCGTACGACCCGGCTGCGCTGCGCGACCAGCAGGTGGCCGACGACGTTCGCGCCGCGGCCATCGCCACCACGGCGGTGATCAAGCTGAACGGTGGGCTGGGCACGTCGATGGGGCTGGATCGGGCCAAGTCGCTCTTGCGGGCCCGAGATGACCTGACGTTCCTCGACGTGATCGCCCGTCAGGTGCTGGCGCTCCGACGATCCACCGGCGCTCGCCTGCCGATCACCTTCCTGCACTCGTTCCGCACGTCCGCCGACAGCCTGCAGGCGCTCGCCGCCTACCCGGACCTCGCCGTCGGCGCCATCCCCTTGGAGGTGCGCCAGAACCGCATCCCCAAGCTGCGCGCCGACGACCTCCGCCCGGTGCACTGGCCGGCCGACCCGGCGCTCGAGTGGTGCCCGCCCGGACACGGCGACCTGTATCCCGTGCTCCAGGGCACCGGGCTGATCGACACGCTCCTCGACGAGGGGTTCACCCAGGTGTTCGTCTCCAACTCCGACAACCTCGGGGCGCTCCCCGACCCGGTCGTCGCCGGGTGGTTCGCGGCGAGCGGCGCCCCGTTCGCCATCGAGGCGGTACCTCGCACCGCCAACGATCGCAAGGGTGGGCACCTCGCGCGGCGCCGCCGCGATGGTCGCATCGTCCTGCGCGAGACGGCGCAGACGCGGCCGGAGGACCAGGAGGCGCTGGCCGACCTCAGCCGCCATCGGTTCATGTCGACCAACAACCTGTGGTTCGACCTGGCTGCGATGCGGTCGATGCTGGCGCCCCGCAACGGCGTGCTCGATCTGCCGCTGATCAAGAACCTGAAGACGGTCGATCCCGCGGACCCGGACAGTCCACCCGTCGTGCAGCTGGAGACGGCGATGGGTGCCGCCATCGAGCTCTTCGACGGGGCGTTGGCGGTCGAGGTCGACCGCGATCGGTTCATCCCCGTGAAGACGACGAACGATCTGCTGGTGCTGCGCAGCGACTGCTATGGCCTCGGCGACGGGTACCGGCTGCAGCAGGCCGTCCGGGAGCTGCCCTTCGTCGACCTCGACCCGATCTACACGACCATCGAGCAGTTCGAGCGTCGGTTCGCCAACGGGGCGCCGAGCCTGATCGACGCGGATGCACTTCGAGTAGGTGGCGACTGGACGTTCGGCGAGGACGTCCGCGTCGTGGGGACCGTCGAGCTCGGCCCCGAGGGGGGCGCCGTGGCTGCGGGCACGGTGCTGGGAGGTCGCGGGTGACGGGAGCGACGGTCGTCGCTCGAGCGCCGGGGCGCGTGAACCTGATCGGAGATCACACCGACTACACCGGTGGCTACTGCCTGCCGATCGCCGTCGATCGCTGGGTCGAGGTGGCCGGTCGAGTCGATCCCGATCACCGCCGTCTCGCCCTGCACAGCGTGGCGGAGGCGAGCTCCGTCGAGATCGTGCTCGGCGGCGCCGACGGGCCGGCGCACCCCGCATGGGGTCGCTACGTCGCCGCCGTGGCTCGGCGAGTTGGCCCGTCACACGGCTTCGTCGGCACCGTCCGGTCCGACCTCCCGATCGGGGCCGGGCTGTCGTCGAGCGCCGCCCTGGAGGTGGCGGTGGCGCTGGCCCTGGGCGCCGATCGGAGCGATCCGCTGGAGCTGGCCATGCTCTGTCGAGACGCCGAGCACGAGGCGCGAGGCGTGCCGACGGGCCTGCTCGACCAACTGGCCTCGATCCTCGGCGTCGCCGGTCACGCACTGCTCCTCGACTGCTCCACGAACACCGCCACGCCGACGCCGCTGCCGCCGAGCGACGTGGTGGACATCGTCGTGTTCGCCGGCTCCCCGCGCCAGCTCGCCGCCACCGGATACGCAGAACGGGTCGCCGAGTGCGAACGGATCGAGCAGCAGATCGGTCCGCTGCGGTCGGCGTCGCCCGCCGACGTGGAGCGGCTCACCGACCCGACGCTGCGGCGGCGCGCCCGCCACGTCATCGGCGAGAACGCCCGCGTCCGAGAACTGGCCGCTGCGCTGGTCGCCGGCGACCTCGTGCAGAGCGGGCGGATCATGGCCGCCAGCCATCGAAGCCTGCGCGACGACTACGAGTCCTCGAGCCCCGCCGTCGACCGGCTGTGTGCCGATCTCGACGCGGTGCCCGGCGTGTTCGGCGCCAGGATCACCGGCGGCGGGTGGGGCGGAGCCGTCGTCGCCCTCGTTCGGCCGGGCACCGATCTCGAAGGCGGCTGGCCCGTTCGTGCCGTCGACGGGGCGAGCGTCGACCACGTGACGTAGTCGGGCCGTACCGGGAGCACCGCGAACTCCACGAGAACGCCAGCCGGCCTCCACGCGACCGCCGGCGAGACGGCGCACCATCGACGGGACTGTCACCACGACTGATGCCTCGAGGAGCCCGTGATGAGACTGCTGTTCTGCGCCCTGCCGGCGTACGGCCACGTGTACCCACTGCTGCCGATCGCCGAGGCGGTCGCCGGTGCCGGCCACGAGGTCGAGTTCGCCACCACCGGGCCGTTCGTCGCCATGGTCGCCGGGCTCGGCTACGAGACCCATGACGTGGGCCCGACGATCGAGGCCGCCCGCGCCGAGCTGGTCGGGTCGACGCACACCAGCGCGATGCCTCGCGACGAGAACGGTCGGCCCGATCGGTCGGCCGCCGGCCGGCTGTTCATCGACCTGCTCGGCCGACCGACGGCGGCCGACCTCGGTCCGCTGCTCCATCGCCGCCGACCGGACCTCGTCGTGTACGAGTCCTACGACCTCGGCGCGGCGATCGCCGCCGCCGTCGCCGGCATCCCGGCCATCGACCTCGGCGTGTCGCCGCGACTCTCCGACGTCGAGCACCGTGCGTTCGCCGGCGAGCGACTCGACCGGGTGTGGGCCGAGCACGAGTCCGTTGCGCCGTCGTTCGACGTGTTCACGGGCGACGCGTACCTCGATCCCTTCCCCGACGCGCTGCAACCGGCGGCGTTCCGCAGCGACCCGTCCCGGATCCGGATGCGATCGGTCCCGTTCTCCGACCCGACGATCTCGCTGCCGGCGTGGGTCGCCTCCACCGAGCGCCCGCTCGTCTACCTCACCCTCGGCACGATCGTCGCCACCGGCGACGTGCTGCGGCCGGCCGTCGATGGCCTCGCCACGCTCGACGCCGACGTGCTCGTGGCGCTGGGTTCCGCCTCCGGCGCCGAGCTGGGTCCGGTGCCGGGGAACGTCCACGTCGAGCCGTTCGTCGACCAGGCGGCGGTGCTGGCGCGGGCCGACCTCGTCGTGCACCACGCCGGCTCCGGGACGATCCTCGGCGCGCTCGGCCACGGCACGCCGCAGCTGCTGCTCCCCAAGGGGACCGACCAGTTCGCCAACGCCGACCGCATGGTCGCCGCCGGACTGGCCGCCATGCTCGAACCGCGATTCGCCACGGCCGAGGCGGTCGCCGTGGCGGCGACGGACGCCCTCGTCCACCGACGCCCAGCGCTCGCCGCCACCCGCCAGGAGCTCGCCGCGCTGCCCGACCCCGCGGACGTGATGGACGAGCTGATCGCCCGCTTCACCTGACGCCGGGGCGGCGTCATGCCGTCTAGGTCAGGGAATTGGTCGCCCGTCCGACCAATTCCCTGACCAAGCGGCCGAATTACAAACCGGCGGTTGCCAGCTGCGCGGGCGGCGGGACCGTCGGCTTGACGTTGAAGTTGCCCTTGCCCCGCTCGCCGTTGATCGCCTGGGTGCTCTGGGCGAGCGAGATGGTGGCGTGCGCCGCGGCGTCGCTCATCTGGTCGAGCGCGGTCAGGTCGAGGTTGTCGATGTCGTCGCAGGCGAGGTGGTAGCACTGGTCGTACTGCTCACCGGCCACCCCGCCGTACGTCGTCGCCTGCGCGGGCGTCTTGATGCCCTCGGCGCCGGTGAACAGGCCACCGGCCGGGATGCCGGCGTCGAGGAACGGCCCGTAGTCCGAGCGGCCGTCGAAGTCGGTCGGCTCGGTGACCAAGCCCTGGCTGGCGAAGTAATCGAGGAACAGGGCCTCGATCTGCGCCGAGCCATCGGGTGCGTCCGGGACGTTCGGGGAGTCGGAGAGGTCGCCGTCGTAGACGAACCGGACGAAGTTCGGTGAGCCGACCATGTCGAAGTTGAGCATCGCCGCGATCCGCGCCCGTTCGGGCTCGGACAGGCTGCCCACGTACGCCTCGGAACCGAGCAGGCCATGCTCCTCGGCGCCGAACCACATGAAGCGGACCTGGTTGCGCGGCCGGACCTTGGTCATCTGCTCGGCGATCTCGAGGATCGTCGCCGAGCCGGACCCGTTGTCGTTGATGCCCGGGCCGACACCGACGGAGTCGAGGTGGGCACCGACGACGATCACGTTGTTCGGGTCGCCGCTCGTGGTCTCGGCGATCACGTTGGTCGTCGTGTAGGTGCCGGGCTGCCAGTCGATCTTGAAGTGCGCAACCAGCCCGGTGTCGCCACTGTCGACGCCGTTGGCCAACGCAGTGCCGGTCTCGATGGTCGCCGCGAAGGTCGGGAGGTCGATGCCGTCGAAGTTGAACCACAGCGGCTCGATCCGGGTTGGGTCTCCCTCCGTGCCTTCGTTGAGGAGCACCATCGCGCCCGCCCCGGCGGCGATGGCAAGGTTGATCTTCTGGATGAAGGGGCAGGTGCCGCGCTGGATGATGACGATCGCCCCCACCGGGACGCCGGCGAAGTCCGCGGCCTCGCAGCCGCTCGTGCTCGTGTTCGCCACGGGGCCGGCCGGGAGCACCAGGTCGATCGCCCAGACCGGTTCCGTGATGTCGACGTCGTAGGGGGTCGACTTGTACATCGAGCCGAAGTCGCCGCCCAACGTCGCCCCGGCGATGCCGCCGATGAACTCCGTCCCACCCTCGACGGCGAGGACCGGCGCCGAGTAGTCGGCGAGGAAGTCGAGGTCGTACTCGAACTCCTGCACCGTCACGTTGTATCCGGCGGCCGCTGCTCGCGCCGCGACGTACTCGGCGGAGCTGTCGTAGCCCGGTGCCCCCGAGAGGCGGTTCCCGGTCGCCGTTGGGGCGTCGGAGAAGTCTTGGAAAGCCTGCTCGTGTTCGAGGATGCCCTCGACGGTCACCGCCCGGCGCAACTTCTCGGAGTTGTTGTTGTTCGGTGCCGCCGAGACCGGAACGGCCCCGGCGAGCAATGCGACACACATCACGAGTGCGCCAGCGACGGGTCGTGACCGCTTCATAGGTGCCTCCCCGGGCTCGGGCGCCCCCCAGGCACCCGTCGGGGCGAAGCTTGGTCCGGCCTCCCGGGCACCGTCAAGGGTGCGGTGTCGGCCTCCCGGTCAGGGAACTGGCCGGACGTCCGGCCGATTCCCTGACCAAGAGGCCATCAACTCAGGCCAAGTCGAAGCGGTCGAGGTTCATGACCTTGTGCCACGCCGCCACGAAGTCCCGGACGAACTTGTCCTTGGCGTCGTCGGTCCCGTAGACCTCGGCGAGGGCACGGAGCTCCGAGTTCGACCCGAAGACGAGATCGGCGCGAGTCCCGGTCCAGCGCAGCTCGCCGCTCTTCCGGTCGCGACCCTCGAACGTGTCCTCGGACTCCGACGTCGCCGTCCACGTCGTGCCCATGTCGAGCAGGTTGACGAAGAAGTCGTTGGTCAGCGTCTCCGGACGGTCCGTGAGGACCCCCTGCGGGGACTGCCCGACGTTGGCGTTCAGCACGCGCAGGCCGCCGAGCAGGGCGGTCATCTCGGGGGCGGACAGCCGCAGCATGAACGCCTTGTCGACGAGCAGGTGCTCGGCGGCGAGGTCGTGACCCTTTTGCAGGTAGTTGCGGAACCCGTCGGCCGTCGGCTCCAGGACGGCGAAGGACTCGACGTCCGTCTGCTCCTGCGTGGCGTCGCCGCGCCCGGGCGTGAACGGGACCTGGACGTCGTGACCGGCCTGCTTGGCGGCTTGCTCGATCGCTGCGCACCCACCGAGCACGATGAGGTCGGCGAGCGAGACGGCCTTGCCGCCGCCGCCCGACTGCGCGCTGTTGAACTCCTGCTGGATGCTCTCCAGCGCGGCAACCACCCGGGACACGCCGGCGTTGATGTTGACGTCCCACTCGGCCTGTGGCGACAGGCGGATCCGGGCCCCGTTGGCCCCGCCCCGCTTGTCGGTGCCACGGAACGTCGAGGCCGACGCCCACGCCGTCGAGACCAGCTGGGAGACGGACAGCCCGGCGTCGAGGATCTTGCCCTTGAGCGCGGCGATGTCGGCATCGTCGACCAGCTCGTGGGTGACCGCCGGGACGGGATCCTGCCAGAGCAGCTCCTCGTCGGGGACCCACGGGCCGAGGTAGCGGGCCACCGGCCCCATGTCGCGGTGCAGCAGCTTGTACCAGGCCCGGGCGAATGCGTCGGCGAGCTGCTCCGGGTTCTCGTGGAACCGCTTCGAGATCTCCTTGTAGACCGGGTCGACGATCATCGCGATGTCCGTCGTGGCCATCATCGGTGCGTGCCGCTTCGACGCGTCGTGGGCGTCGGGCACGGTGCCCTCGGCCTCGGCGTTCTTCGGCTTCCACTGGTTGGCACCGGCAGGACTCTTGGTCAGCTCCCACTCGTAGCCGAAGAGGTTGTCGAAGTACCCGTTGTCCCACCGGATCGGGTCGTTGGTCCACGCACCCTCGAGACCGCTGGTGATCGTGTCGTCACCCATCCCGGTCCCGAAGCTGCCCTTCCAGCCGAGGCCCTGCTGCTCCATCGGTGCGCCCTCGGGCTCGGGGCCGACGTACTCGTCGGGATCGGCGGCGCCGTGGGTCTTGCCGAACGTGTGGCCGCCGGCGATCAGCGCAACGGTCTCCTCGTCGTTCATGGCCATCCGGCCGAACGTCTCCCGGATGTCCCGGGCCGACGCCATCGGATCGGGGTTGCCGTTCGGGCCCTCTGGGTTGACGTAGATCAGGCCCATCTGCACGGCCCCGAGCGGCTTGGCCAGCTCGCGGTCGCCGCTGTAACGCAGGTCGTCGAGCCAGATCCGCTCCGGGCCCCAGTAGACGTCCTCGTCGGGAGCCCAGATGTCATCGCGACCACCGCCGAAGCCGAACGTCTTGAAGCCCATCGTCTCCAGCGCCCTGTTTCCGGTGAAGATCAGGAGGTCGGCCCACGAGATCTTGCGGCCGTACTTCTGCTTGATCGGCCAGAGCAGCTGGCGCGCCTTGTCAAGGTTGGCGTTGTCAGGCCAGCTGTTGAGCGGGGCGAAGCGCTGAGCGCCCGTGCCGCCGCCACCGCGGCCGTCCTCGATGCGATAGGTGCCGGCGGCGTGCCACGTCATCCGGATGAAGAACGGTCCGTAATGCCCGTAGTCGGCGGGCCACCAGTCCTGGGAGTCGGTCATCAATGCGTCGACGTCGCGCTGCAGCGCACCGAAATCGAGGCTCTTGAACTCCGCGGCGTAGTCGAAGTCCTGGCCCATCGGGTCGGCTGCAGGGTGGTTCTGGCGGAGCACCCGCAGGTTCAAGCTCTCGGGCCACCAGTGCTGATTGGCCGTGATCCCGACGGCCTGGTGCGCGGCGCTCATCACCGGGCACGTCGCGGTCGACGGCTCGTCGCTGGTGGTGACCGTGCCGTGCTCTTCGTTGCTCATGTTGCTCCTCGCTCGCTGTTGACTGACTTCAGTTGGTGTCCGCCGGGGGCGGCGGAGCCGGCCTGCTGGCAGGTCGGGCACTGGCCCCAGTAGATGACCTCGGCTTCATCGATCCGGTAGCCGGCGTCGTCGGCCGCCGTCAAGCACGGTGCCGCGCCGACTGCGCAGTCGACGTCCACCATGCCGCCGCAGGCGCGACAGATCAAGTGGTGGTGGTTGTCGCCCACCCGATCCTCGTAGCGCGCCGCCGACCCCGCCGGTTGGATCCGCCGCAGCAGGCCGGTATCGGCCAGGACCCCCACGGCGTCATAGACGGCGCGACGGGAGATCGACCCGATGTCGGCCCTGACGACGCCGACCACCTCATCCGCCGTCAGGTGCGGGTGCCCGCCCACGGCCCGCAGGATCGCCAGCCGCTGCGCGGTGACGTTGAGCCCCTGTTGGCGGAGGCGTTCTGCCGGGTCGACCACCACGGAGAACACACTAGGTGCAGATTTCGACGTTGTGCAATCCGTGGTCACCCGAGGGCTCGCAGCTTGCCCCCCGAGGCGATCGTCGGTCTTGACCGATGTGATCACATCACGGGCATGCACGACTCCTCGGTCGACATCAGCGTCGTTCCCGCCCGCGCCGACTGGCTCGAAGCGCTCACCGAGGGCGACAACGTCTTCGCGGCTCGCTTCGGCGTCGCCGTCGAACGGGACTGGATCGGCTTTCCGGAGTCGCTGGCGCCCGCGCTGGACGGCGCCCGGCGCCGACCGGACGATCCGTGGGGCACCCACCTGTTCTTCGATCGCGCCGACGGTGCGCTCGTCGGCATCGGTGGCTTCAAGGGTCCGCCGCGCGACGGAGCGGTCGAGATCGGCTACGCCGTCGCACCGGCCCGACAAGGGCGCGGCATCGCCACCCGCGCCGTGTCCGTGCTGGTCGAACGGGCCCGCTCAGCTGACGTCTTCACGGTCACCGCCCACACCCTGGCCGCCGAGAACGCGTCGACGGCCGTACTCCGCAAGTCCGGCTTCCGTCGGGCCGCCGAGCTCCCCGACGGCGAGCTCGGCACCGTCTGGCGTTGGGAGCTAGCGCTCACGCCAGCCGATCAGGTCGGCGAATCCTCGGCCGGGAGCGTGCCGTAGCTGTTCCGATAGACCGTGCCCGCCTTCGGATGGGTGAACTTCATCGCCGACCACGTGTCGTCGACGCGCAGGGTGGTGCTCTCGACCAACCCGTGGCGGTACCCGATCTCGATGACCGTGGGCAAGGTGAGATCAGCGCCCAGCTTCCTTCCTTTCGGCCATGACACCCAGAGCGCTCCCGTGGGTCGGAGGTGGCGCTTGAGCCGCGGGAATGCGGCGTCCAGCTCGCCGGCGCGGACGCAGAACAGGTGGAGGTGGTCGAACATGCCGCGCAGGTCGCGCCGGACGTCGAGTTCCGGCAGTTCCATCGTCCGGACCACCTCGCGAGGAGCGTTCACCAAGTGGGCGCGCCCACCAGCTCTGACACCCATCTTCTCGGCGACGGTGCGTGGCATCGACCTGCCTCCCTTCGTCGGGCTCGATCATCGTCGGACATGCGGGGGCCGACGAGACGCGGCGCTCGGGTCGTCAAGTCGGCCGTGCGACCCCGACCGGGGCGGCGCACCCGTCGCGTCGAGCTGGCATCAGCCCTTGCTGTCGTAGGCGTCGTGGTAGTTCCACCACTCGTAGGGCGGCGTCTGCGGGTAGCCCTCCGGCGACTCCTCCCACGCTTCTTGACGTCCGAGCGCGGTGATGTCGAGGTAGCTCCAGGTGCTCCCGAGCTGCTCGTCACCACGGTCCTGCACGAGGTAGGTGCGGAAGATGCGGTCGCCCTCGCGGATGAAGGCGTTGGTCCCGTGCCACTGGTCGACATCGAAATCGGCGTCGAAGTCGTCGGTGAGGCTGAACCAGGGGATGTGCGCCCATCCCTCCCGCTCCTTCAGCCCTTGGATCTCGGACTGGGGCGCCCGAGACACGAACACCAGCGTCGTGTCCCGGGCGTTCAGGTGGGCCGGGTGAGCGACCTGGTCGGCGACGAGTGAGCAGCCGGCACAGGCCCGCTCCGGGTACGAGCCGCCGCTCGGCGGGTACGTCGTCACGTCCGGCGCGTAGAACGCGCGGTAGACGATCAGCTGGCGGCGGCCCTGGAAGAGGTCGGCCAGGCTCACCGTGCCCTCGGGGCCCTCGAACCGGTACTCCTTGTCGACCGCGGTCCACGGCATCCGCCGGCGCTTCGCCGCCAAGGCATCGCGCGCTCGCGTGAGCTGCTTCTCCTCGATCAGCAGCGCTTGGCGTGCGGCCTCCCACTCCTCCGGCGGGACGATCTGTGGCAACTTCATGGTCGTACCGACTCGCGGCGGCCGCCGGACTCATCGGTCAGCGGTTCTGTAGCTTGCGCCTGGCCGTCGGGGGTGTCGAGATCGCCCACAGGCCCAGGCCCACGGCGCTGAGCGCCGACGCGACGGCGACGAGGATCCAGGGCGCGTTGCCGGTGTCGGCCAGCTCGTCCGGACTGACGTGCGTGTCGCCGCGACGCACGGCGTCGACGACCGCCCGAGTGGCGTCGACGACCAACTCGGGTTGCGAGAGTTGGATGTAGTGGCCGCTCATCGTGGCGATCACCTGGCGTGCGCCGGGTGCGAGTTGGAGGAAGCGGCGCTGCAGGGCGTCGAGCACCGGGTCCCACCCGTCGAGCGAGACCGAAGGCGGCAGCGTGCCCTGTTCGCCGACGGGGATGCCGTGCGTCAGCACCACCAGCGGCATCGGCCGCAGTGGACGATCCGCTTGGGCGACGCGCACCTGCGTGGCGGATTCCTCGAACAGGATGCGCTCGATCTGCGGGTTGGCGGCAAGGACGTCGGGCGGTGGGTTCTGGCTCGAGAGGAGCAGCGAATCGACGAGCTCCGGCGGCGTCACGGGCGTGAGCGCTTCGACCTGGTACTCACTGCTGGTGTCGACGAGCACCAGACCGGCCGTCTCGTCGGGGTACGTGGTGCCAAAGAGTCGAACGAAGAAGCCGCCGATGGAATGCGCCACGAGCACGTACGGTCCAGACTCACCGGCGGCCTCCAACAAGATGTGGAGATCGGTGACCACGTCGGCTGCGGTGCGTGGCTGTGGGGCGGGATCGCTGCGCGAGCGATGATCCCCGGTCTCGGTGCCCGGGCGGTCGTACACGCAGGCGCGGGTGAAGCCGGCCACCGCCTCGAACACGCTCTCCGTCGACCACACCGTTCCGTCGTTGGGATAGCCGGATTCGAAGACGACGGTCGGCTCACCCTCGCCGCGGCACTCGAGGTACATGCGTCGGCCTCCCCCGACGTCGAACAGCTCCCCGCCGTCGGTCTGGGCCGTCGCTGTCGACGACGTGACGGTGACGAGTGCGACCGTCGACACCATCGTCCAGCGAATGGCCCGGCCAAATCGCGCACCATGTGTGGACATCGGTGCCACTGTTGCAGTGACTCCCCGAGCCGGTCAATTGGCGGATAATGCGCCGGGATGGAATCGGGTTCTCTGGTCGAATCGCCGACGTTTTCGATGGCGATGTTGCCCCAGAACCCGAGCGGGCTGACGTGTCGTCAGGGGTTGGCGGTGGCGGTGCTCGGGTCGACCCACTCGACCAGCTCGAGCGTGATCCCCTCCGGACCTTCGAACAGGCGGAGCCGGCGGCTGATGTAGTCGAGCTCGTCGCTCAGCATCGTGACACCGTTGGCTTCGAGATGAGCGCTGGCGGCGGCGATGTCGTCGACCCGGAAAGCGAGGTGGTTGTAGCCCCGCCGGCGAAGGTTCGTCGGATGCTCACCCACGTCGGCGCCCGGAACGGGCTCGAACGCCAGCAGCTGGATCTCGAACCTCGGCGTGCACCCCTCCAGCACCAGCGTGATGTGCTCGGCCTTCATGTCCGGCATGCCCATGTACTTGGCAGGCGCGTCGCCGTCGATCGTCGCCACGTGCCCCTCCTTGAACCCGAGGAGCTCGAAGAACTTGATGGCTCGCTGCGGATCGGCCACGGCGACGGTCACGTGATCGGGATTGCGGAACACCGTGGCTCAAGTTATCCCAGCTCGCTGACGGCCTGAAGTGGTGCCCGGGGTTGGTTCGAACCCTGCCCGCGAGCGTTGTCTGATCAGAGTTGCTGAACGGCGGCAGCGGCTATGCCGGCGAGGACCACTTTGCAGAGGCCGTCGCGACCGGCGAGGAGCTGCTCGAGGCCGCTGCTCGGCTGGCATCCCTCGCGCAGCCGGCTGATCAGCTCGCGCAGAGCTCGAGGGTCCTCGAAGGAGTCGGGCTCGCGCTCGCCGCAGGCGTCGAGTTCGAGACCGTTCCCAGCACAACGATCAGCAAGGAGCTGGGCGAGCTGACGACGCTCGTGGGGTTCGAGGCGAGCGAGGACCGAGGACACTGCGTCGTCGTACTCCGTGGTGGAGAGGTGGCCGGACACCTGCCGATACCGGAAGTGAGCCTCCTCCACATCGAATCGATCCCACGGCGGACCCTGATCGAACCGCTGCGCAAAGTCGGTCAAGGCTGCGAGGTCGCCACCCAGGCGAAGACTGGTCAGTGCCATCGCTGCCCCCAATCGATGTGCCGTATCGGACCAACGACAGTTCGAACGTCAGATCCGCGAAGGCGGTTCCGACGCAGGCAGAGCACCCAAGAACTGCGGGGCCCCGGTCGGGACGGCGGCGAGGCGCGCCGGTGTCGCGACATGTCTCGCACCCACAAGGCGATTGCCACGGCTCACCGGCTTCCGGCCGGCGAAGCGTGATCGGTGAGCGTCGAGGCGTCGGCGCGAGGTTCGTGGCCTGTCGAGGCGATGAGATGTCGGTAGAGCGCCACATGGTCGTCGACCATGCGAGCGGCGGAGAACCGGGACGCTGCTGCAGCTCGGCACTCGCGTCGATCCAGTTCGTCGATCTGCGTCAGGCGGACGGCGAGGTCTCGGTCGTCGGTGCAGACGAACCCGGTACGGCCGTGGTCGACGATCTCCGGGGCGGCACCTTCAGCGAAGGTGACGACCGGCGTGCCGCAGGCCAGCGCCTCAGCCATGACGAGGCCGAAGGGTTCGGGCCATCGGATCGGATTGACCAATGCGGACGCCCCTCCGATCAGCTCGAGCTTGTCGTGTCCGCCGCACTCGCCGAGGTAGGTGGCGTCCGGTCCGAGCAGTGGCTCGACCTGCTCTGCGAAGTACTTCCGTTCGGCGGGCTCCCACATCTTGGCGGCCAGCAGAATCGGGCGCCCGGCGGCTCGAGCGGCGGCGATCGCCCGGTGCGCGCCCTTGTCCGAGTTCATCCTGCCGAGGAACAACACGTATCCACCGTCGCCGCGACCGACCGGGATGCGGTCGACCTCGAGGCCGTGGTGGATCACCCGGGCGATCGGTAGTTCGGGCGCCGTGCTGGCTTGATGATGCGAGATGGCGACGACGCTTGCCCCACGTCGCGCGGCGACGGCGTACAAATCGCCCAACTCCTCGGTGAACGGGCCGTGGGCAGTCGTGACGACCGGCACCCCGGTCGAGAGTTCGGCCCAGGTCGGACCGGCGAGTGTGTGGTCGTGGATGACGTCCACACCGGCGAGCTCGCGATATGCGGCGTCGACGTGGGCGAACTCGGCGACGAGGTCCGAGGTCGTGCCGAGCGCCTCCGGATAGCGCCAACGGCGATCGACCGGACACGTCGAGTCACCCGTTGCGAACAGCACGACCTCATGCCCGGCCGCCACCAACCCACGGGCCAGCAGATCGATGACCAGCTCGCTGCCGCCGTACACCGGTGGCGGCACCGCTACCCAAGGCGCAGCGATCAAGCCGACCCGCAGTCGCCGTTCCGGCTGACATGAGTCTCGGGACTCGTCCACGTCTGGCGCACCGTCGAGGTCCGGCCTCGAGTTGTCGATGGCTCGAGGTGCAACGTCGACGCTGCCGTCAGCCTTCGGTTCCATCGTTCCTTCTCACTTCTCGTTCGTCGTTCGCGGCGCGCTGAATCGCGTCACGTCTGGTGGGGCGTCCGTCCACCCCCGGCGCCGGTCACCCCAGGGCCCGGCGGGCCCCCGTCTGTCACGAGGTGGCAGACGGGGGCCGCACGGCGAGTCTCGTGATCGCCGCGGACTACCGGCCCGATCGGCGACCGTCTCGGTCGGCGTCGTGTTCGAAGTCGATGCGCTCCTTGCGCACCGTCTCGTCCACAGCAACCTCGTCGGTCTCTGTCTCGGTCTCCAAGCGCACTCGCTCCTTCGGAACGACTCGCTTGTCGACGTCAACGACCTCTTCGCTCAACACGACCTCGTGCTCGTCGGACGTCAGTTCCGCGCCGGCCATCGCCTTGACCGCGGTTGGCATCAGAGATCGGCTCCGTGACCATACGTGCCTTCTCCCGGCGGATGGGAACGCGGATCTCAACATCCTCGGTCTCGATCCACTTGCGCAGCCGCGCCGTACCAGTCGGGCGGGTCCGCTTGTTGACGTCCAACTGTTCCTCGGACCGCGTCATGGCGTCGTCGGTCCGACCAGCGTTGGTCTTGTTGCCAGCCCCACGCCGGTGCCGCGCATCGGTGCGTCGATCGTTGGCGTTGAACCCGCCGTTGGCCGTGACCCCATAGTGGGAGTAGAGGGCCGCTTCCTCGTCCGGGGTGAGTTGTCCGTCGGGATCCACGGACGGTGCGTCCTTGATGAGGGTCTTGTCGAAGCTCACCACGACGTCATCCTCATAGACCTCGGCGCCGGCAAGGGGCACGAAGTGCACCTTCGTTCCGAACAGCCCGGTGTTCACCGTCAGCCACGTCGGTCGGCCGGTCGCGTCATCGACGTAGACATCTGAGATCGTGCCGACCTTGGAGTACTCACGATCGATCGCAGTACGTCCGATCAGCGTGCGCGTCTCGCGGTCAAGGTTCGTCATGGTGTTGTCTCCTTTGGGTGAGCCGCGACCGATGTGATGCGCTCGCGGCGGTTGGTTGCACCGGCCACCTGCCCGCACTCGGCCGGGGTGGGCGCCTGGTGACGTCTGACGAGGACGGTGCCGTCGTCGCCGTACTGTTTGAGCAGATCGCCCCGTCCGATCCCCAAGAGCTCGAGCGGACGACGATCTCGTTCAACGTCGACCAATTCGGGCAGTAGGGCTTCGAGCCCACCGGCCTGATCGACTCCTCGATCGCGCAGCATGCTCACGATGTGGCGCTTGGAAACCTGCATGATGATCACTCCATGTCTCCCCAGAACCGGGTGGGGCGTCGACGATCGTGTCGACGGTTGTCGCGGTCGAGACAGCTCGAACACCATCGTGCGACGGGCACGACCAGCCGCTTGGCGAAGTCAGGGACACCCAGGTGCCACGTGCTCGGCTGCGATCGGTTTCCGGACATCGCCGGGTCTCCTGGACGGACGGAATCCGGGCGCTGTTCACTCATCGGCTTGTGGCCACTGGCCTCATCAGCGGGGCACGGACTCGACGACGACGGCGGCCGGGTCCGACTCGGCCCGGCCGTGCGTTCATGTCGGTAGTAACTCCTTCGCCATGCGCGCATGACGCGGAATCGTCACGAAACTGAAGGTTTCGGGCCCATCGGTGCCGACGTTCGGTGCGATCGCGGCACGTGATCGCCGACGCACCGAGGCCCTTCAACTGTCGTGCGGTCGAACACGCGCCACGCCGTCGCGGATCACGACGTCGTAGGTTCGCTGGTCGGCGTGCACCCCCCGTACGGCCATCCCTTCGAGCCGGCTGAGATCCGGCCGGGAGACTGCGATGCCGTCGGGGCCCACGTCGAGGCCCAGGATCGTCCGGACGAGCAGGAGGATCGACGCCGATGACCACGCCTGCGGACGGCAGGAAGCGGGATAGGCGACCGGCACCGACAGCGCGGACCGGTCGATGCCGGCGAAGAGCTCCGGCGGGCGGAAGGCGAAGTGGGCTGCGGCGTCGAGCGCACCGTCGGCGAGCAGGTCGACGAGGTCCCATCGGCCGTAGCGAGCGGCGCCGGCGGCGACGATGGCCGTGTCGTGGGGCCACACCGATCCGTTGTGGTAGCTGAGGGGATCGTATGCGCCCATGGACGGGGCGAGCGTCCGAAGCCCGTAGCCCGTGAACAGCGCCGTGTCGACGAGACGGTCCAGGTAGGTGTTGGCGAGGTCGGGCTCGGCGATCGCGCACCACAGGGCGTGGCCCGGGTTGGTCGTCAATGCGTCGATGCGCTGCCCGCCGGCGTCCAGCCCGACGGCAAACCATCCCTGCTGATCCCAGAACAGCTCGTTGAATCGCTCGCGCAGGATCTCGGCGCGGCGCCGCAGATCGTCGGCGTCGACATCCAACGTCGGCGCGGCGGCAGCGAGGTCAGCCGCGGCATGCAGTGCGGCGAACGCGTAGCCCTGGACCTCGACGAGGGCGATCGGTGCGCTTGGCAGCGCGCCGCTGGACGAGGTGACACCGTCCCACGAGTCCTTCCACCCCTGGTTGCTGAGTCCGTGTTCTGTCTGCCGCTCGTAGCTGAGGAACTGCTCGGGGACGCCCCGTCGGAGCAGCCACCTCACAGCATCCTCGATCGCGGGTCGCAGCTCGTCGAGTGTCACTTCGTCGATCGCACCCCAGCGCCACGCCTCCGCCGCGACCATCAGGAACAGCGGCGTTGCGTCGACGCTGCCGAAGTAGCGGCTCCGGTGGCTGAACGGACCGCCGTGGGCGCCGTGGCGGACCTCGTGCAGGATCTTTCCCGGCTCCTCCTCGCTGACCGGGTCGTCACGGCGACCGCGCAGCTCGCCGAGCGTCAGCAGTACGCCCGCCGCGAGCGATGCATCGAACGGCAGCGTCATCCAGGACGTGAGCAGCGAATCGCGCCCGAACAGTGTCATGAACCACGGCGCGCCTGCCGCCACAAGGACCCGTTCCGGGTGGGCTTCATCGCGGATCTGCAGTGCGGCGATGTCCGCCAGCGCCTGTTCGACGCCGAGCACGAGCCTGGAGTCCGTCGACGCCACCGACGGCCGCCCCCGGCGCCACCGTTCGAGATCGCGAATCGCGACGGGCGTGGCCTCCCGGTCCACATCAGCCAGTCCGCCGGACGATTCGCCGTCGACGAGCGGCTCCGCCGTCACGACGACGCCGGCTCGTCCGTGCGGCGGTGCCGTCAACTCCCAGGTGGCTGAACCGTCCTCGACCACGTCTGGAGTCCGATCCCAGCGCACCTGCGTCTGCCACTCGCCGTCCGGGGCGAGCAGCGCGACGCCGTCCGTCGTTGTCCGCATCGATCCCGTACGGCCCACTCGTCCGGCCTTGACGTCGAAGATGTGGGCGAAGTCGGCGGCGATCATGATCGTGATGCGGGCCGTTGCACCACTGGCGCTGGTCGCCCAGAGCTCCACTTCCTCGCGCAGGATGGCCCCGATGGTCCGGCGACGCACGACGATCGCCGCCGCCTCGCCCCCGTCGACCCGACGAAGCCGGTGGACGACTACCGCTTCGTACGGCGTCGGAGTGGCGCTGGCGATCGGAATCATCCGCTGACCGTCGACCGTGATCACGAGTCGGGACAGGTGGCGGCGATCGGCCTTGACGAACCCGTGCACCCCACCACGGATGTCACCGTTGCGGTCGCTGATCGCGAAGGACAGCCCGTCGACCACCGTCAATGCCGACTCGCCGCCGACGGGCGGCACCGTGTCGGCATGGGCGTCGTGCGGGGCGGCGATGGGTCCAGTCTGCTCGGCGGTCACAGGGCGGCGGCAGCTCTTGGCCCCAGAGGAGCGACGAGGAACCGGAATGAAATTCCCGGCCTCCGGGTACGGAACCTCCCGATGGATCCGCCCGGCACTGCACCCCATCACGCGTACTCGATCTTCACGATCCCTTGCCCCGGATGCGGGAACGAACTGACCCCGGTCGCCGAGTCCAGCTACGCCTGCCCCCACTGCGGGGACACGTACCGCGCCAACCTCGGCTACCTGGTCCCGACGGGGGCAGCCAGGACCGGCGGAGCTGCAGCGGATGCGGCCCGCGCTGGAGGCCTGCGCTAGCGCCGGCTGGGCGGTTGCTGCTCGCCCAACACACCGAGGGTGGACTGGCCGGTGCGGTGGCCGGACGTCACGCTCTCGAGGTACGTCAACCCCTGCTCGAGGTCCAACGCGCTGTGGACGTCGAGATCCATGCCGAGTCGCACGACGGCGAACGCGACGTCGGGCTGGATCCCGACGATGACGGTCCTTGCGCCGCGCAGACGCGCCATGTGGGCGAGGTCGCGCAACGCCTTTGAGCCGTAGGAGTCCAGGACGTCGAGCGCGGCGACGTCGATCACGATCCCCTGCGCCCGCTCCCGTCCGATCTGGTCGACGAGGTCCTCCTGAAACCGCATGAGCTCGGCGTCGTCGAGCGCGGCGTGAATCGAGGCGATGAGGAAGTCCCCTTGGCGCAGGATGGAGACGAACATCGCCATATACGGGGTCGGATTCGCTCAGCTGTCGTCGGTGCGCGTCACGCGGAAGCCGAGTTGGCGCTCCGCTTCCTCGATCCCGCCTTGTAGATCGCCGATGGTGTTCATCTTCGTCAGATCGACCCCGATGGTCACCAGGGTGCGGGCGATCTCGGACGACAGGCCCGTGATGATCACGCTGGCGCCCATCAGGCGGGACGCGTCGACGGTCTGCACCAAGTGGTTGGCGACCGAGGTGTCGATCTCGGGCACTCCCGTGATGTCGATCACGACGACCCGGGCGCGGTTGGTGCGAATCCCCCAGAGGAGCTGGTCAGTGAGCTGCGTTGCCCGCTGGCTGTCCAGTACGCCGATGATCGGCAGGATCAGCAGGCGCTCGCGCACCTGCAGCACCGGGGTCGACAGCTCGCGGATCGCGTCCTGCTGCTGACGGATGATCCGCTCGCGTTCCTCGACGAAGCTGACGGCGACGGTGTTGGCGATCCGGTTGGCCGCCGGCTCGTAGGCATCGAGCACGCGGTTGAGCAACCCGAACTCGTCGTGGTACTTCTGGAACAGGCTGCGAGCCAGGACATCGCGCAGCAGCAAGACGATGCCGACGACCTCGTTCGTCTCGACCCCGCGAGGGATGATCCGCTCCGAGAGATCACGGGCGTAGCGCTGCAGCGCATCGACGCTTCCGGTCTCCAGGACCTCGACGTAGTTGTCGTACACCGACGTCGTCTCCGATCCGATCTCCTGCGGCGTCATGGCCTGGAGGAGGTGCGCAGCGTCGATCCGGCCCGCCCACTCCTCGCGCAGCTCGGTCCGGTGCTGGTG
Organism: uncultured Acidimicrobiia bacterium; assembly: GCA_963844175.1. Classification (GTDB taxonomy): domain Bacteria; phylum Actinomycetota; class Acidimicrobiia; order Acidimicrobiales; family Ilumatobacteraceae; genus JALZMG01. The sequence continues at coordinate 20,062 of CAWJNE010000024.1, read as the reverse complement.
CAGGTGGGCGACGAGCTCGGGCAGCAGTGCGTGGTCGTCCTGATCCGACGTGCCGTCGCCGCCGTTGGACTCGGCCTCGTTCATGAACGCTTCCTTCCTGGTTCGTGACGGATCGGATTGTCGTCGCGTTGCCTCCACCGTCAGCACCACTTCGTCATGCTGACGGTCGTGCCACGACCCACCTCGGAGATGATCTCGAACTCGTCCATTAGCCGCCGCGAGCCGGGCAGGCCCAGGCCCCGCCCACCGTACGTGGTGAACCCCACTTCGAGTGCACGTTCGATGTCGGCGATGCCCGGCCCGACGTCGCGGGTGACGATCGACAGCCCATGCGTCTCGCCGTCCTTGACGATCGACATCACCATCTCGCCCCGCTGGGCGAAGCGCACGACGTTGCGGGCGATCTCCGAGATGGCCGTGGCGATCATCGTCGCATCGGTCGGCGCGAAACCGGCTCGGATCGCCAGCTCGCGCCCTCGCTGGCGGGCGGTGACGACGTCGGCGTCGGCACGCACCGCGATGCGTGCCTCGTCCTCAGCGTCCTTCGACCGCCGGTCGAAGACGGATTCGCTGACCGCGGCGCAGAACTCGCACTCGAGCAGGTGGTAGCCGACGTCGAGCTCCGCTTGCCGGCGGCGGTTGCCGGCCGAGAGCGACAGCAGCGACGGGCGGCAACGTTCCGACGGGCGGCTCGCCGGCCAGCACGAGGAGGTACTCGACGCGCAACTTCGCCCGAGAGCGACTGAGTCGGGCGGCGATCGCTCCCGCCGTCGACCCCGCCTCGTCTGCCAGATCGGCCGTCGGCTGGCCGTCGACCTCGTGGGCGATCAGCATCTCCCGTTCCGGATGCGACAAGCGGTCGAGGGCGTCGCGGACGGCGGCGTTCTCCTCGTCTTCGACCAAACCTTCGTCAGGCGCCGCCGGTTGTGCGGGATCGAACAGCCGGTGCACGTTGCGTCGATTTGTCGCCGTCCGCCGCCAATGCGACGCCACGAGGTTGCGCGCCGTCACGATGGCGTACGGGGCGAGCGCATCGGCGTCGAGTCGGGCCCGCGCTCCGAGCACCCGGGCCAGCGTCTCCTGGACCAGATCGTCGACCTCGTCGACGGACCCGAGTCGAGCCCGCACGACGCGCCGGACGACATCGGCCAACTCCTCGAGATCGGTCGGCAACGCCGCCCGCTCGCCGTCTTCAGCCGTGCTCAACACCCCGACGGCGACCGTACCCAGGCTCCCGGCGCTCAACCCTCAGACCTGGGGCGCCCACCCGTCTCGAGAATCCGGACCGTGACCTGGGATGAAGCGAGGAACCGCCGAGTGGTCGCGTCATGTCAGGCGGCGAAGGCGTTCTCCGGGTGAGGCCCACGAGGTCGCCGGCGAGTCCTGCACCCACGGGCCGCCGACCCAACCATTGGAGACAACGACATGAACAGCATCATCAAGCACACCGCTGCGCTTGATGACCGGATCACCTGCTCAGCGCAGTGATGCCCCCAGCGACCTCCGTCACTCTGACACGGCCGTGACACGCCGCGCTGCGAACGCCGCCCCGATCACCCGCTCTGGCACGGTCGTGGTCGGCCGGCACGAGGTGGGCGTAAACCGACAGCAGCACCGCCGGGGAGTGCCCCAGATACTCGGCGGCCGCATTGCAGGGGCACAATGTGCCCCCCACTGAGGGGCGGGGTCGGATCCCGTCTGCGTTGAGACCTGTTCTGACGCTGCGGTGGGTGCTCGTCGACCGCTGATGGGTGGGCTGGCGCTTGCACGTCGAGGACGGCGGCCATCCCGCTCAGCTCGAGCATCCGAAATAGCTTTGCGGAGGGGCGGCGTACCGTGAGGCGTCGGCCGTTGGCCTGCAATCGTCGATGCGCGACCGCCAGCGTCCTCAGGCCGGATGCGTCGAGGAACGTGACCTGCGAGAGGTCGACCGTGACGACGCCGATGCTGGCGTCGATCGCAGCGTACAACCGTGCTGCCAGCTGGTCGGCGCAGGCCGAGTCAACCTCGCCGGCCCACTTGAGCGTGGCGCCAGCGTCGGCATCCACAACGACGACAAGAAACTCTTCAGGAATCGCCTCTTCGGACGGGTGTTCCACGCTGAACCTTCGGGATCTAGAGACGTACGACGATGCAGGTTCAGGTCACCAACGGCGACCCACGTCGACGACGGTCGTCATTGGTCCCGAGTGCGAGCGAGAACGAGAACGACAACAAAGCCCGCTGCGTCTGAACACGATGCGACGTCGCCACGACGAGGTCAGGTGAAGATGGACACGCCGCCGGGTCCTACGAGAAGTCCGGCGACGATCAGCACGATGCCGAGCAGGACGGCGCCTCGGATCAGCGTGACAATGCCGGCGATGACGAGGATCGCGGCAATGACCCACAGGACTGTTGATGATGTCATCGTTACTGACTTTCTGTCGCAGGTGGAGCAGCAGCTGGTGGCGGGACGGTCGGCCGTCGTCGTCGAGATGTAGGTGTGGCGCCAAGGACGCAGGCGATCAAGACCGCCAGCAGCGCCACGGCGATGACCCAGTAGATGACAGTCATCTCAGAACCGAGTTGAACGTGGTGCGGCCCACCGTCGGCGGCGGACGGTGGGGCCGCGACTCACGGGTGAGTCACCGGCCGCGGCGGCGACGGTCGGTGGTGTCGTGGTCGAAGTCGATGCGTTCCTTGCGCACGGTGTCGTCGACGGCGACCTCCTCGGTCTCGGTCTCGGTCTCCAGTCGGACGCGCTCCTTAGGGACGACGCGCTTGTTGACGTCGACGACTTCCTCGTTGAGGATGACTTCGTGCTCCTCGGTGGTCAGGTCACCACCGGAGATCGCCCGATCACGGTTGGCGTCCGTAATGGGTTCGGTCACCATCCGGGCCTTCTCGCGCCGAACGGGAACGCGGATCTCGACGTCTTCGGTCTCGATCCACTTGCGCAGCCGGGCCGTGCCGGCCTGACGAGTCCGCTTGCTGACATCCAGCTGTTCCTCGGATCGCGTCATGGCGTCGTCGGTCTGCGGTCGGCTGGTGTCGTCGCCCTGGGGACCGCGGCGGGCGGAACGATCGTCGCTCTCGGCGCTCGTGTCAGTTCGGCCGAGCCGGTCGTAGTAGTCGTACAGGGCGAGGACTTCGTCGGAGCCGAGATGGTCAGGTTCGTCGGCGTTCGGCGCCTCGCTGACGACTTGAGCGTCGTAGGGGACCACGACGTCGTCGCCGTGGCCATGGGCGCCGGACAGCGGAGCGAAGGTGAGCTTCGTTCCGAACAGGCCAGTCTTGATGGCGAGCCACTCGGGCTGCGCCGTGGCGTCGTTGACGTACACGTCTTCGATCGTGCCGATCTTTGAGTAGTTGCGGTCGACCGCGGTGCGGCCCGTCAACTGGCGGGTGTCGTAGGTGAGATCAGTCATGGTGCGTCTCCTCGAGGGCCGGGCGCCGGCGCACACCGCCGGTCTCTGTCCCGACCTACCGATATAACGCCTTGACCCCGCTCGCATGACGCAAACTTGGCATGATTCATCGGCACGCCGTCAGTGCGGTATTGAGGTCACCCGTTCTCGACTTCGGCTCGCCACGTGCCGGCCACGGCTGGCGCGTCACGATCACCTCCAGCCGGTCTGACGTCACTTCCAATGAAGGCGCCCGCCTCGCGTCATCACGGGGCGGGCGCCTTCGGTTTGGTCTGCGGCTCGAAAGCCGACTCCGAGCTGTGTCAGACGATGCTGATGTTGAGCAGTCCGACGATGCGGTTCAGAATCTGGCCGACCTGCCCGAGGAGCCCGCCGTCAAACAGCCCCGCGACGGCGCAGAGCAAGTTACCCAGGAGATTGCCGGAGCCGGGCTCGGCAGTGATCTGAAGATGCACCGTGTCGAGCGTCGACGACCAGACCGAGGAGATCAAGGTCGAGGGGTCCCAAGGTGAGATCGAGAATCTGACATGCACCGATCGGCCGCCAAGTCGGTCACGGGCACGGTCGCGGAATCGCCCGTGCCTTCGATCACGGCGAAGAGCTGGCCGTTCTGCACAACGAAACGGGTGAGCGTCACCGTCGTCGTCGGTCGTCCACACCAGTCATCGGTCGTCCGCGTCGACCACGAACGACAGGGGGTCGGCCGCAGGCTTTACGGCGACTGCTCCACTTGCAGCAGGACGAGCCTCGGCGTTCGCCACGCCCGCACCCACCCCCAGCGTGGACAGCACCAGCACTCCGCCGACCACGCCTTACTGCGGCCCTTCCGGCGATTCTTGATGGAGTTCATGTGAACGCGTTCCTTCCATTCGTAGCCCGCTACCCCTCTAGAACGCACCGCAGCTCCGTTCATGACGCGCGGCGTCGAAAAACCTCAACTGGGTGGGCGTGTCCCCTCGTCACTCCCAGCTCAGTTGGGTCTGCGCCGCTCGCCGAGAACGGCAACGGTCGCAGCGAAGCGAAAGGCCCGCTGAGCGGCGCCATGGCGCGCGATCCTCCAAGCCGGCCCGAGCTGCCAAAGCATCGCCTCGATGCGTTCGCGCTCGACGAGCAGCCGGTCGCACAGGTCGACGACGAGTCGATCTGTGACGGCGGGAGGCCGTTGCCGATGGCGAGGGAGCGCCGGACGCCGTCCAGCTCCTCCCGCGTCACCCTTCGTACTCTACGAACAGGTGTTCGCTGTTGGCAAGGCTGCCCCACGGCGACTTGGGCGCGTCAGAATGGTGGCCTGGCCCTGTGGAGCTGGGCGGAGAGCGACAGCTCGCACAGCGATCCGAGTTCTTGAGGTATCGATGTCTGATCAACCGCCCGCTCCACGCAGCGCGCATACCGTGGCCGTCGGTTCCCGAGTACCTGCCGGGTTTGCCGAATCCTCGTTGTCACTGCCCGCTTCGGGCATGGAGGTCGCCCAGTTCGTCGCTCTGCGCGCCTCGGCCTGCGTCGGCGCCGACTACTCCAACATGGCTTCGTTGGACCGCGAGCGGCAATCGCTGCGCTTGTTCCACGGCACCTTCCTCGCACCGGAGATCGCCGACCGCTACACCGACATCCCCCTCAGCGCACCATTCCCGATCGCTGCTGCGGTACGCCTCGACGAGCCGGTTCTGCTGCCTGATCTTGACTCCTATCGCCGCGAGTTCCCGGTGATCCTCGCCGACACCATCGCCGCAGGCGTTCAAGCGACCGCGTCGATACCGCTTCATCGGGCAGATGGTTCGCTGGTCGGGGCCCTGGGCTTCGCCTGGGCCGGACCGACGAGGTTCGACGCCAAATTGGTCAGCGCGCTCCGTGCAGTCGCGGAGCTTTGCACTGCCACCATTGAACGGGCCGAACAGTACGACGCCGAGCATCAGTTCGTGGCCGACGTCAGCGCGAGCCTGCTCGGCGACCTGCCGGCGCTGGCCGGACTCGACACGGCGGCCCACTACTTGCCGGCGGGGCGGACCACCGCGGTGGGAGGTGATTGGTATGAAGGGCTGCTCCTCGACAACGACAAGCTGGCACTCGTCGTCGGTGATGTCGTCGGGCACGGCCTCGCTGCGGCAGCCGACATGATGATCATCCGCGGCATGGTCACTGCGGTCCTGCACGCCGGCGTCCCCGTGGCCGAAGTGTTCAGCGAACTCGCAACCGTGTTGCAGCAGCGGGCCACAGTGCTGCTCGCAACTGCCGCACTCGTGGTCGTCGATATGGCCGCAGGCACCATCACCTACACCACCGCCGGACACCCGCCGCCCGTGATTCAGTATCCGACCGGACAGTTTCGTCGGCTCGATGAAGCGAATTCGGCGATGCTCGGCCTCGGATCAATCGATCGAATCGCTGCAACCGTGCCGTTTCCGGCGGGAGCCCGCCTGGTCATGTTCACCGACGGGCTCGTCGAACGACGCGATCGGACGTTCGACCTCGGCATCGATCAAGTCGCTGCAACACTTGCCACATTGCCGGACTCCAACACGGCCAACGAGACCGCCGGAACACTGCTCGATGCGCTCGCTGACGGTCGCATCGCGGAGGACGACATTGCCATCGTCATCGCCCAACACCTCACCTCACCTGACCGCGCCGGGTAGCCGTCTACCGTCAAGGATTCGATGGGGACTCGGTGGGTAGGCACTGACGGGTGTGGGCCGACGAGCAATCCCTCGACCCGTCGACGGCCTCGGCCGCAGCCGCCGAGCAGCTCTACGACGAGCTGATGGCGCGGGCGTGGGCGCTCGACGCAGCGATCTCGGATCGTTGCGATGAGGTCATCGGCGATGAGATGCGCCATCGGCTCGCTCGCCGAGCGGTCGAGATCGCAAAGGCCCTGCCCGCCGACCCGGCAGCCCACGCGTTGCTGGAACGCCTCCTATGGCCGGCGGCGCCGCCGCCCCTCGCCACGGACCCATGGTGGCTGACGCCCCTCGGGCTTCTCACGCGAGCCCAACACCGCGCAGCCTGACGAGCGCCCGGTCTGGGCCGGGCCGACCCGGCATCACCGGCGGCGCCTCACACTGCGCAACGTGGCAGGCGCCCGCACGGAATCTGGTGTTGTTGTCGGTCTCGGCGACACCCTCGCAACGGTGGCCCGGCAGGCGTCGCCCGGCGGCAGGGTCAAGCGGATGCCACGTTGCGACGGTGGGTACGGAGGCTGAGACACGCTGGCCCTAGGTGGCTCGGGGCGAGCGCCACCAGCGTGCCGCGTTCACACCCACGAACCCGGCACGCCGTGTCGCGTGTAGCCAAGGTCCCGGCTCCAACGGTCCGACCCCCAGGCGCCGGCCTGCCGACCGCTCCAGTCCGGCGCCGGTAGCGGTCAGCACAGCGTTTCGGTCCACACCATCTTTCCGCTGACCGTCGGGCTCCACCCCCACCCGTCGGTGACCGCTCCAACGAGACGCAAACCCCACCCGCCTCGGCCGACATCGCCGTCAACTCGTTCAATCGGCGGGGCTCGATGACGGTCATGCACCTCGAGGCGTATCCGCCCATCGTCGAACGAGGCCAGCACCTCGGCGGCCGAGCCGGCGTGAACGACTGCGTTGGTCACCAGTTCAGAGATCACCAGCACCAAGTCGTCACGCATGTCGACGTCGGCGTTGATCCCGTCAAGCCATGCTGCGAGCGCGTCTCTGGCTTGGCTCGGAGCCGACAACGATGGGTCCAGCGTGAGACGCAAGGTCTCAACGGGCAAGCCGGCCTCCTGACAACGGTGAGGCCCTGCGTACCCGCAGCACCGCTCGGCCAGCCCTCTCTCCCTTCGTCAGGTCGAAGCTGCTGACCGTTCTGCTCTATCCACGATCTCGCTGGCGATCTCGGCCAGCTTCCTGTTCGTCTGCTGGGACTTGTGCACCAACATGGCGAAGGCTTGGTCGGCGGTGCAGCTCATCGTGACCATCAGCACCCCCTTCGCCTGACCGATCAAATCGCGCGTCTCCAACGCTCGACGCAGTTGGGCATTCTCGAAATGCAGTGCCCCAAGTTCACCGGTCACGCCGATCAGCTATTCCCGGCCGCAGAGCTCGCTAACGCCTCGCCGGGCCGCCAGGAATGTCGCAGCCCGACGGTGGGTATGAAGCGGCCGACGCGCGGCCTGTGCACCCGCTCGGCCAGCGCGCAACGGCGTGTCGGGTTCATTCCCCACCGGACCCGGCACGCCGTACGCATCTGCTGAGCCCGGAGCTGGCGCCGCCGAGGTCCTACGGACCCCAGAAGCCCGGTGGGAGGCGCCGATCATCACTGCGGCCTCCGAACGCTCTGCGCAGCGCCCACCGCCGCCTGCCGACTGAGACCGCCATCGTTGACACCAGCATCAGCAAGACGACCTGCAGAGATATCACGCCCGGTCACTACCCGACGCGTGACGGGCCGACACGCTGACACGCAGCGACCCCCGGTACGTGCGGCGCACACGTCAACCGGCGGTCGCGGTAGGCCGCACGCTCGACGAGGAGCCGTTATGGCAGTCGTCAGCTAGCTACGGCGCGTCGCGGAACACGTGAGTCATCTCGGTCACGGCCAGTTCCGAAATGTCGGCTACGTGGATGCGGCGATGCTGCGGCGACGGGTCGTCCGTCGCCTCAGAGTCGTACAGGCTCGCAGTTCGGTCCTCGTCGTCGACCGAGCGGACGGCGGCAAGCCAGTGCGACCCGTTCAGCATCGTCAGACCGGCGTACAGCCTCATCTGCTGTGCATGCTTGAGTTCGTCGAGGAAGCCGGCCATCGGTGCCCATCCTGTCGCCCGAGCGCACGAACCGTGCCCGCGGCCGTCGAAAACCTCAGCTGGAGCTGCTGTCGACGTTGATCGCGAATGCCCAGCTAGAGGCAGGGTCGGCGCATCGCCCCTGGTGAAAACGCCCTGGAGTCAGTTCAGCATCATCAAGCGCACCGCTGCGATCGCTTCGATCGCCGGCGCAGGACTCAGCCTGACCGCGACGACCGCGAGCGCCGCGCCCGTGACCCAGGAAGGGCTCGTCAACGTCAACCTGACCGACGTGGAGGTGCAGGTACCGATCGCCCTCGCCGCCAACGTGTGCGACGTCAGCGTGGCCGTGCTCGTCGATCAGCTGAACGACGGTTCCGCCCCGTGCGACGCCAGCGCCGATCCGACCGCCCAGGTCGAGACCCAGGACAGTGGGCCCGTCACTCAGAGTGGCCTGGTGAACGTCAACGTGACCGACCTCGTCGTACAGGTCCCCATCGGCATCGCCGCCAACGTGTGCGACGTCACCGCCGGTGTGCTCGTCGGCGACCTGCGGGACGCCGCCGCTGACTGCGACGCCACGGCGACGCCGGACGCCATCACCACCATCACCGGGTGACACCTCGTCCACGGTCCGGCGCAACGTGGCGCCGGACCGTGGTCGCGCAGCCGTCGAGCGTGCGAGCACTCGCCGAGCGGAACACCGAATCTGGTCGGAGACTCGGAGGACAGCATGGACGTCGACGGGGCATCGCGAGCGCCCTGTTAGGTTCGGCGTTCTTGGCGTGGCTGGGCAGAGCCGCCAGCGCGTCGGCCGAGCAGGCGGGCGACCGATCGGGGTCCGTCTCGTTGTGAAGCGAGGGCGATGAGGTGAGCACGACCGAGGAGCTGCCCGACCCACTGGCGGTCTGGACACTCATCAATGGCCACGTGGTCGCCCGCTGCATCCACGTGATCGCCGACTTCGGCGTTCCCGACGCGCTCGACGGCGAACCAGCAAGTGCCGACGAGCTTGCCGCCCGCACCGGCATGAACCCTGACGCCTTGGCGCGCATGCTGCGCCTGCTCTCGGCGCACGGTCTCTTCGCTGGCGGTCCCGACGGGTACGTCCACACGCCGCGCTCCGAGCTGCTGCGAAGTGACCACCCGCAGTCGCTGCGTTCGTTCGCGCGGATGATCGGCACGAGCTCGTGGGCCGCGTTCACCGAACTCGCCCAGCCGGCGCGGACCGGGCGGCCGGCGGTCGGCTGGCAGGCGATGATGGCGCACTTCGCCGAGCATCCTGACGAGGCAGCCCTCTTCAGTCAGGCCATGGTCGACAAGTCCGCTGCCGTCGTACCCGCAGTCGTGGAGGCCTACGACTTCTCGACGTTCGCCACGGTGGTCGACGTCGGCGGAGGCACGGGGCGCCTCCTGTCGGCGATCCTCGAGCAACACCTCGAAGCGACCGGTGTCCTCTTCGAGCTGCCCCATGTCATCGCCGACGCCGGGGATGCCGCCTCGGACCGGCTCCGGCTCGTCGCCGGTGATTTCTTCGCCGACCCGTTGCCGGTGGCCGACGCCTACGTCCTGATGGAGGTGCTCCACGACTGGTCTGATGACGATGCCGCCCGGATTCTCTCCGCGGTGCGCCGCGCCGCGGCTCCGGGAGCCCGCCTCATCGTCGTCGAAGTGCTGGTGCCCGACACGCCCGGGCCAGACCACAGCAAGATGCTCGACATCATCATGCTCGCCGTCACCGGCGGGCGCGAGCGGACCCGCGACCAGTACGAGCAACTGCTCGCCGAGGCCGGCTTCGAGCTCGAGCGCGTCGTGCCCACCCGCTCCTCGTACTTCGTCGTGGAAGCACTGGCAGTCTGAGCCGCGGCCGGCCCAGACACGGCCTCGCCCTGGCCGGTGCCGACCCGCGCGAGATCGCCCTCGGCCAGACTGGTGCGACCGTCGGTGCCGCGCGAGGGTGATGTGGCGGAACGACCATCCGATGACCAACCACCCGAGGAGCCCGCCGACAGCGCAGGGCGCAGTCGGACGCTCGTCGAGTTCGGGCACGACCGCGTCAGCGCCGGACGGACGTGGCTGACACGGCGCATCGAACCGCACCGGCGACGGCCGCTGGTCGACCTCGCCGTGCGGGTCTACGAGCGGGACCGGGACAGCGCCGGCACGGTCCTCGGGAGCGCCATCGCGTTCCGACTCTTCCTGTTCTTCGTGCCGCTGCTGTTGTTCGTCGTCGGGCTGGCCGGCTTCTTCGGGGAGGTGGTCTCGACAGAGGACGTCGACGACGCCGGGATCGCGGGCACGTTGGCGGCGCAGATCGGCACTGCGCTGGAACAGCCGACGTCGACCCGTTGGATCGCCATTGCTGCAGGGTTGGTCGGCATCGCGACCACTGGCCGGACGCTGGCCAAGTCGTTGGTGCAGGCGAGCTGCCTGGGCTGGCGGATGCCGATGCGCTCCAAGGCACCTGTTCGTGTCGTCGGGGCGCTCATCGGCCTCCTCATCGGGATGGCACTCATCGCGACGATCGTCAACCGCATCCGTCAGGACCTCGGCCTCGCCGTCACCGGTGTCTCATTCGCGGCCGTCCTGGTCGCATACGTCGCTGCCGCCTGGGTCCTGGCGGCGCTGCTGCCCCGCCCCACGTCGGATCCCGGTGTGCTGCTGCCCGGAGCGGTCCTGGTGGGCGTCACCCTGGCGGGGCTGCAGGCGGTGAGCCAGCTGTACCTCCCGGGCCGCTTCGACCGAGCCTCGGCGCTCTACGGGTTCATCGGGGCAACGGTCGTCATCCTCGGCTGGTTCTTCTTCGCCGGCCGGGTGATGGTGCTTGCCAACGCGCTCAACGCAGCGACGTTCGAACGATTCGGGAGCATCACGTCATTCGCGTTCGGGTTGCCGTTGATGCGGGCGCTGCCTCGGCGATCGGCATGGGTGCGACGCCGCTTCGACCTGCCGGATCCGTCGGACCCGGAATCCTAGGGATGCCCCTACTGGCGGCGGATCTGGATCAGTTCGACGGGGACTTGTTCGGGTTCGACCGCACAGGAAACGTTCGTACGACGCCGCCGTTGGACGACGATGACCACAGCTACGGCGGCGGCGGCGGGGGCCAGGAACACGGCTGCTCCGATGAAGATGGACGCCACGAGACCGAACGCGGCGATCGCGCCGAGCACTGCGAGGATCGGTCCGATGCAGCAGGCGACGCAGGCGACGGCGGCGATGCCGAGGATCGCCTTGCTGCCCGGACCGGCCGATTCGGTGTCGTCGGTCGTGTCGCTCACGTTGCGGTGCCGAACAGATCGGTGATCATCTCGGCGGCCAGCTCGGGGGCCCGCACCTCCAGCGCGATGCCGACGGCGTCGACGGTGAGGGAGAACTCGAAGAAGCCACAGCACCGTTGCTCGGCGCCGATCAGCCGGCCGAGGTGGCCGAGGTCGACGTCGGGTCCGAACTCGATGCGCACGCCCCCGTCGACAGGTGCGCGGCGGGTGACCCCGGTGAGCACGGTGGCCCATTCGGCGACTCGATCCGACATCGCCCCGGGCTCCAGGGTGCAGGCGATCAGCGCCTCCGCCGGAACGGATTCACCTGTGCGGCCGAGGGTGACCGGCGACGTGTCGATCAGCCCGAGATCGCCGCCGCTGGTCAGGCAGGCGCACTCCGGTCCGCACGGGCCGTCGACGGGTTCGCCGCTGAGGTGGTCGGCCGCCGTCCGCAACTGGGCGGAGAACGCCGACAGCTCGGCGACCTGCGTCTCGGCGTCGCGCAGCTTGGCAGTGATCAAGTCGTGAAAGCGGCGCTGCACCGGCCCACAGCGTTGACCATCCCAGACGTCGGCCAGGTCGGTGATCTCCTCCAGGGAGCAGCCCAGCTGCTTGGCGCGGGCGATGAACGCCAGCCGGGCGAGCGCGGCCTCGTCGTACAAGCGGTACCCGCTCGGGGTGCGACCCGTCGGGTCGACCAGGCCGATGTCTTCGTAGAAACGCAACGCCGAGGCGCTGAACCCGCTTCGCCTGGCCGCCTCGCCAATCGTGTACGTGCTCACCCCACCACGGTAAAGGTTCAACCCCGGATGAAGGTCAAGAGGTAGCGCGACGCTTGACCGTCTCACCGTCGTTGCCTCCGAGAACGGTCGCGGTGTAGGTGGTGCGGTGCGGCTCGGCAAGCGGTGACGAGTGCCAGCGCTGCAGTGCCCGGGGTGGGGTTCGAACCCACATGACCTTGCGGTCAGGGGGGTTTAGGTTGTGGATCGAGGGTCCGGAGCGTGTCTATCCGTCTGCTCTGTACCGGCTGAGCTCGCCCCGTTGTCCAGGCAGTCCACCTGGTTCGACTCGATGTCAGGCTGTATCCGCAAGTTCTGTCCACGAATTGTGCACGGAGTCGGGCCGTTGGGGACTCGCTGGCGGCTCTGTATATGCGGGAGGACCTGGTCAACTGCTTCCCCTTCCTGGTCCCGGATGATGAGGCATTCGTGAACGGCGCGACGCTTATGGTCGAGGGGCGGCGCGTCCGCTGACATGCCGAGCGTGCTGTTCGCTGATGGCGACTGACGAAGCCGACACGGCCCTCCGCACACCGACTGCCGACGCGGAGGCGACCGCGACCCGATGCGAAGCACCGACCGTTGGCAGCGCGCCGATCCGATATCGGCGTCGAATGATGCCGGCCGTTTCCTAGTTGGGAACGCCGGTTGCGGTGGGCGCCGTCTGATGAGTGGATCCCGCCGCAGTCGTCCTGAGGTGCTCTCGCGGACAGTCGGTGCGTACGATCGCGGAGGTGCGAGTGTTCTTTACCGGTGGGAGCGGTAAGGCGGGTCGGCATGCGATCCGGCATCTCGTCGAGCAGGGGCATCGGGTGGTCAACGCCGACATGGTGCCGCTCGGTGACCCGGAGGTGGCAGACCTGCGCATCGATCTGACCAATGCCGGGGAGGTCTTCAACGCTCTGTCGGCGTATGCCGGCGTCGACGAGTTAGAGCCTGGCACCGGTGTACCCAGGTACGACGCCGTCGTGCATTTCGCGGCGATCCCGGCGATCCTCGTCCGTCCCGACAACGAGACGTTTCGTATCAACGTTCTCAGCACGTACAACGTCATCGACGCCGCTGTGAAGTTGGGGCTTCGCAAGGTGGTCTTTGCGAGCTCGGAGACGACCTACGGCATCTGTTTCGCCGACGGCGAGGTCAGGCCAGAGTACGTGCCGATCGACGAGGAGCACCCAACGGTACCCCACGACAGCTATGCGATGTCGAAGGTTGTCAATGAGTTAACGGCCCGCTCGTTTCAGGCACGTAGCGGCATCGACATTTACGGTTTGCGCATCAACAACGTGATCGAGCCGCACGAGTACGAGACCAAGTTTCCCGCCTTTGTGGCCGATCCCGGTCTGCGGCGTCGGAACATCTTTGGCTACATCGATGCTCGCGACCTCGGTCATATGATCGACTGCTGCCTCCGCACCGACCGCCTCGGCTACGAGGTTTTCAATGTCTCGAACGACGACACGTCGGTCGGGATGCCGAGCGACGACGTGTACGAGCGCTTCTATGCTGGCGTCCCGCGTCGACGCGACATGGGTCGCTATGAGACGTTCTACGCCAACGACAAGGCAAAGCGCATCGTCGGATTTGCTCCGCAGCATTCGTGGCGCAACGAGCTCGGCTGACAACGGAGCGGAGAACTGCCGTTCTTCGCCCCAGCAGCGACCGGCCCATGAGGGCACTCATGGCAGTGTCGCCAACCCCGCAGCGGGCACGTCCCCAAACGAGCAGCGATCAAATGCCTCTACCTCGTCGTCAGATCGCTCGACCCGAAAGGCAGCGGCCAGGAACGCTGGATGAACCGGTGGAAGCCCGCCCTCAACGCCTTCGCCATCACCTTCGAAGGCCGCTTCTAGCCCGAGTAGAAGGATGATCAACCGACCCCGCCAGACCAGTTACACCAACGATCTGACGGACCCGACCCCGGGGCGAGCGCGGCGGCGAGGCGACGGTGTGCCTCGTCATTGCGCAACGACGCCACGACCCCGAGTTGCCGATGGGTTCTTCTGCCGTCTCCGTGAGCGGCGTCGTCACTCCCGGGTCTGACGCGCGGCGACGGCCTGGGCGGCTTGGTCGAGGAGCTCATCCAATGTGCGGCCAGGTCCGCCGACCAGCGTCGGGATGCCGGTACCGCGCAGTGTGCGGGCGGTGCGTTCGGCGAGGGGCGCGCAGTCCTGGTTGGTGACGGTCAGGACGGCGAGGTCGATCTGTTGCTCGGTGCAGAACTGCACCACCTCAGCGGGAGGCGTGTCGGCTCCGAGGTGGTGGACATGCCAGTTCGCGTTGCGCAACGCCACCGTCGCCATCGTGGTCGGGAGCGCATGGTGGTCACCGGCAATCGATGCGACCGCGACGACGCCGCGCCGCCGCCCTCGGGGGTTGGGTACGAGGTCGCCGAGGATGCGCTCGACGATCGCCGAAGCGCGGTGTTCCGCCCAGATCGGCAGCTCGCCCCGGTGCCAGGCGTCACCGATGCGCTGGAGCGACGGTACGACGGACGCGCTGCAGCAGGACGATGATCTTGGTGCCTTCGGCGACGAGCTGGCTGGCGATGTGCCGCGCCCGTGGCTCGTCGCCGCCGACGAGCGCGTCGTAGATCCGCTCTTGCTGCGCTTCGAGGCGACGCACGCCGGGCGGACGTCGCGCCGCCGGGGTGCGCAACTCGGCCTGCACCGTGGCGAGGTCGCGTCGGGCCACGCAGTAGCGGCCACGCACGAGCGACGCGGGCAGTCGGCCGGTGCGCACCCATCGGTAGGCGGTCTGGTAGTGCACGCCGAGCTCGTCGGCCGCTTCTTGCAGCTCGAGCTGATCGTCGTCGGTCACTGCCATCACGTCGAAGATAGCGCCCGCGAGAAATACGTGCTGATTGACGCTGAAACGGGAGCGCGCCTGTAGCTTCGGCGTCAGCACGATCAAATCTGACTAAACGATGCTAAAGCATTGTCGCCAGTCGAAAGGTCCCGCCATGCACAAGCTCCCCGTGTCCCTGCGCCTGAAGCTGCCGTTCCTCATCGCCGGCTTCGTCTCGTTCCTCTTCTCCGTTTGGCTGTACTTCGTCAAGGACGAGACGACTGCCGGGATCTTCGTCGGCCTGTGGGTGCCGTCGATCCACTCGTTGGGCGGGCTGCTCCTCGGTCCCGTCGCGGAGCCGGTCGGTACCGAGCCCGACCGGGTGAAGGCGTGACCACGCTCGTCTTGTCGATCGGCATCACGGTCATCTTCCTGACCGTGTGGGGCGTGATCATGGTCGGCAGCTACCTGCTGCGCAGCGGGGCCACCGAGGTGCCGAGCACCACCGAGTCCGATTGGGTCAGCCCGAGCACGGACCTGGCTGATGGCGGGCTGCACTGATGACGCCGGTGCGTCATCGCGGCGGGGCGGCGATGCGGCCGTACGCCCGAGCCGACCTGGCGCACTCGACGGCGGCGGTGGTCGACGAGCTGCGCGACCTGGCGGCGTCCGACGACATCCTTCGCACGCTGCGCCGCTCCGCGGAGCTCGCCAGCGAAGTGGCTCGCTGCCGCCGACCCGTCTTGCTGGTCGACGCGCTCGATCGCGCAACCGGCTACGGCACGCTCGTCGGGGTCTTGTCCATCGAGTTGCTCGGCGCGATCCACCACCCCGCTGCGGCGGAGTCGCTCGCTGCCGCGCTGACCTCCGGCGACCCGTTGCTCCGCCGACATGCGGCGTGGCGGCTGCGCCGCCAGCAGCCCACGGCGTTCGCCGTGGAACCGCTCCTCGACCTGCTGGTGACCGGCGGCATCGACACCATGCACGCGCACCGGACGCTGCGCCGATGGGCGTCGTCCGACGCGCCAATCGTCGATCGGGTCGTCGGCCGTTTGGCGGTCAACGGCGACGGTCGCCAACGCGCCCGCCTGCTCGATCTCGTCGGCGTCCTCGAAGACGCGCGCACCGATCCGCTCCTCGCCCACGTTGCGGCTGACCAGGGCGAGACCGGTTCAGCTCGGATCGCCGCCATCGGGGCCGTATCGGCGCGGCGAGCCCCCTGGGCCGAGCGGGTGCTCGAACACGCCGCGACGACGCAGGACGAGGCCGGCGCACACGCAAACCTCGCCCTGCGACAGATGGGCCGCGTGAACGCAGTTCGGGACTTCCGTCACGCCGGACTTCGAGTCGCGCAGCTGACGATGGCGGCGGGCATCGATCGCGAGTTGAGCCTCGGCGGCCGACGCGGACGTCGGTGGCGTGGCCAGCTTGCTCGTCTCGCTCGCCAGGGCGCTGCCGGATCAGCCCGGCATTGAGCACGTCCTGACAATCGGGCGGGGCACCGTCACCGACGCGCTGCGAAAGCCTGCGGCCTCCGACGACGGCGGAACGTCGTTCGCCACGCTTGTCGTCGGCGACGAGGGTCGCCCGGCGCCGTCGGTCGAGGACCTGTGGGAGCACGTGCCCACAATGAGCGGGGCATCGCGCACACGATCGCATCCGGTGGGGGCGTCGACCTGCTCCACCTGCGGATGGCTGACGCCGGCACGTTGGCGGGCGCCGCCACGGCATCGGCCTCGGGGATCACCACTTGCTTCAGCCTGGCGCCGGATCCGCACAACGTGCTGGCCGCCCTTCGCGTCCGTGGCGGCGCCGATAACGACGCGGTGGTCCGCCTGGCCACCGAGTCACACGTCTGGTTCCGCGCCCGTCTCGTCGAGCGGCTCGCCCGCGAGTCCGACCGGATCGCCCACTTCCCACACGCCGAGGCGCTCGACGCGCTCATGTCCGCCGACCACCGGTGCCGTGGCGGGCAACGTTCCGCCGTCGTCGCCGAGGGGATCGACGTGGGGCTGATCCGACGGGCAGAGGCCGCCGATGCAACGCTCCTGGGCTCGCAGTCGCGACGCTCGGACGTGCTCGCCGACCTTGCGGCGGCGATCCCCGACGATCGACGCGACCTGCCGCTGCTGGTCAGCGTCGGACGCCTGCACCCGGTCAAGGGCATGGATCGGATCGTGCGGGCATGGGCCGATGCGTCCGCCCTGCACACCGGCTGCACGCTGGTGATCGTCGGCGGCGATCTCGCTGCGGCGTCCGCCGTCGAGCGGCCGGTGCTCGCCGCCATCGACCGCCTCGTGCCAGTCGACGACGAACGTCGTCGCGGGCTGGTCCTGCTGGGAGGCCGCCCGCACGCCGAGGTGGCGCGCCTGATTGGTCGCCGCGGCGACGCGGCCGGGCCGGCGGCTGGTCGGGCGGCGGCGTCTATGTGGACGGAGCGTGGAAGGAGGAGTTCGGTCTCGCCGTGCTGGAGGCGCTCGCCGCCGGTCTTGTCGTGGTCGCACCGAGCACGGGCGGCCCGCCCACTTACGTCCGCGACGGCGAGTCGGGCATACTCCTCGATCCCGATGGCGATCTCGCGGCGGCCGTCGGCGCGGGCCTTTC
Organism: uncultured Acidimicrobiia bacterium; assembly: GCA_963844175.1. Classification (GTDB taxonomy): domain Bacteria; phylum Actinomycetota; class Acidimicrobiia; order Acidimicrobiales; family Ilumatobacteraceae; genus JALZMG01. The sequence goes on along the minus strand of CAWJNE010000024.1, from coordinate 2,475 downwards.
GCGCTCGTCGATCGACCGGGCCGCGCCACGTGCGCCCGCCGGATGATCGAGGCGCAGTACTCGGTGACGACGATGGCCGAGCACCTGGCCGACCTCTACCGCCGGTAGCACTGCCGTGAAGTTGCTCGTGATCAGCCCCGAGTACACCTCGCACTACGGGCCGCTCGCGGTCCTCGCCGGTGCGGCGGCCGCCGGCGGGGCACGTGTCGTCGTCGCGACCGGGCCCGGCCTGCGCGACCGGGTCGAAGCCGACGGGTTCGAGTGGCGGCACCTGCGCCTCGGTGCGAGCTCGAACACCGGCCTCGTCACCGACAGCCCGGCGATCCGCACGTTCATCGATGCGACCCGCCACGGACCGCTCGCCACGATCCGGCTGCAGGCACTCGACCGCGACCGCGACCTGCTGTGGGACCCTTGGCCGGTTCGCGATCCGCATCGCCGCGTTGTGCGCCGATCTGGATCCCGACGACGTGCTCGTCGACCACGTGTCGTTCGGGTCCACACTGGCGATACACGCCACGAGAAGGCCGTTCGTGACTCTCGTCCCCGGGCATCCGAGCCAGCTCCCCGTCGGCGCCGAGCAGTACGGGATTCGGCGCGCTGGCCGACATGCATGGCGCCGGGCGCGGCGGAGCTGACCGACGTCGAGCAGGTGGTCGACCGCGTCACCGGGGCGTTCACGCGGCGCTGGAACGCTGCGCTGACCGCGTTGGCACCTGGACTGTGCCCCGTGGACGACACGTTCCGGGCGCACGGCCGGCGCGTGCTGTACAACAGCGTCGCTGCCGTCCGGGCGCCCGAGCAGGCGACCGGTTGCTCCCAGCAGCGCACCGGTTCGTCGGTCCGCTCGTACGTGCGGAGGCCCTGCCGGTCGAGCTGGCGTCATGGCCCGAGCCGGTGGACGGTCGCGCCCAAGTTGTGGTGGCGCTCGGCACGTTCCTGTCGTTGCGCTCCGACGTGCTCGTGCGGCTCGCTGCGGCGCTGCGCACGCTGCCGTCCGCGCCGCCATCGCGACCGGAGCGACCCCGGCCGGCGACCTCGCAGCGGGGCCCGAGGACTCGATCGTTGCACCCGTCCTGCCCCAGGTGGCGATGCTGCGCACCGCTGACCTCGCCATCCACCACGGCGGCAACGACAGCGTGCAGGAGTGCCTCGCCGCCGGCGTTCGCCAGCTGATCCTGCCGATGTCGACCGACCAATTCGCCAACGCCGCCGACCTCGAACGTGCCGGCCTCGCCGTCGCCACTTCCCCGAACGCCACCGCCGCCGCGCTCGTGACGGCCGTCGCGACCGCCCTCGGCGGCGCACCGCCGCCACCCGCGCCGGCACCGGATCGCACCCACCTGTTCGGCCCGCTGTGCGACTAAACGCGCCGTCGCCCGGGCGACACCGGCGCCTCGACGTCGGCAACGAGCTCGGCGACGGCATCGAGATCGGCATCGCCGTCGAGCGCATCACCGCCTCCCCGCCGCCGTGGCAGCGGCAACTGTGCTCCGGCAGCGGTGGACCGACCTCGCCTCCTTCCACTGGCCGTACGACCCGGACATCGTGCAGCGGCTCCTCCCGTCCGGCATGCATGTCGACACGTTCGGCGGCCCACGTGGGTGGGACTGATCCCCTTCGAGATGAACGACGTCCGGTTCGGTCGTACCCCTCCCGTCCCGGTGCTCGGGTCGTTCATCGAGACCAACGTGCGCACCTACGTCGTGGACCGGCTCGGTCGACCCGCCGTGTGGTTCTTCTCGCTCGACGCCCCGCACGCGCCCGTCGTCGCCGTAGCACGGTCGGTGTTCGGTCTCCCGATACCGCTTGGGCACGTACCGAACACACCCGGTCAGGCGACGACGTGCACCACTACAGGACCCGTCGCCACGGCCGTGGCGCCCGGCAAGCCTCCGCCGAAATCCGCTATCGCGTCCTCCCCAAGCTAGACGACACCGAGATCACCGAACTCGACCACTTCTTGTCCGCCCGCTGGGCCTCGGCGCCACCCCAGCCCGGCAGCCTGTGGTACGCCAGCGTGGACCACGAACGCTAGCTACACCCCCGCCGACAACGTCGCGGTGAACAAGAGAACCTCCTCGAGGCGGCAGGCCTGCCCCACGCCCCGCAGAAGCCCACCACCGCGCGGGCATCACCGTCCGCATCGCCTGGTTCGAGCGCATCGCGTCGGCGTCATCGCCGCCGAGCCCGCCAGCGGCCAACTGCTGCAGCGTCAGGCCGCTCGCCCAGACCGTGGCGTCGCTTCCAGACCCACAGTCCCCGGCCAAGCTGACCTGCGACCCAGTTCCAGGACCCAACTCAGCGTGAGCCGCGCGGGCCACGGCATGGGTCAGCGGCCTCGCATCGGCGGTTCCCGTATCTCGCCGCGGCGCTTTGCAGGACGCCGGCATCGGCACCGTGCATTGCGACGTCCCATCCGGGATGGCCACTCACGGCAGCACTTCGGTGTGGTCATCGGCCCTCAGTCCCCGC
>CAWJNE010000023.1:0-254651 GCA_963844175.1 uncultured Acidimicrobiia bacterium | reverse complement strand
ATTTCAGACCCGACCGGTCCGCGTCCACACCGTGCAGCCGCCCGTGAACGACGGCACGGCGGACAGGGACGCCGCGGAAGCGTCTGCTTCGTCGGCTCGACCGGTGCCGTATCGGTCCTTCGGACCGTGGTCCGGCGACTACCGGTTGATCCGGCGACTACTGGTTGACCCACTCCATCAAGTCACCCTTCGAGATACCGAACTTGGAGTGACCCTTTCCGAGCCCCGCCACAGCGATGATCTGGGCGGCTGAGCAGCCATCGGTGTCTTGGAGGGTGACGCCCGCCGACTGGCCCTTGCCGTCGACGAAGGTGCCGTTCTCGTCGGCGGCGACCCGGTTCGGCTTCAGCTCGACGAGGGGCACATCGGGCAGCACCGTGCCGGCGCAGGCGTCATTGGCGTCGGGGACGCCGTCACCATCGCCGTCAGGTGAAGCCGGCGTACACGAAACGCTCCAGGTGGCGGCGACTTCGGTGTTCACGGACCACTGGGGCTGGTGGAAGCCATCCGTCGGCAGGGTGTAGGACAACGTGGCCGGGAAACCCCCCGAGGCCACCAGGACGTTGTTGATCCGCAACTCAGTTCGTGTCGGCGTCCCCCGAGTGGGCGGACCGGCGCTGAAAATGATGGTCTCGCCAGCGAACCCTTGCGACACCATGGTGGGCGTTACACCCAGCGTGTAAAAGCCGTCGCGCAGTGGATTGTTGAGGTTGAGGTCAAAGCACAATGGGCTCAATGCTTGGGCGTGGCCCGTACCAACCGTCGGCGTGACGGTGGCGGCCGCGGCCAGCAGGCCGACGGCGGCGACGGTCCGAATCAAACGCATAAGCATCCCCTCGAAGTTGCCCGCTGTCGTCACCTTACTGGCCGCGACTCTTCGGTCGACGACTGTCGATCTACCGGTCGTGCAACTCACCCCTGCGGCACCCTGCGAGTGATCAACGCGTTCAACTCGTTCAGCGCGGCCCGAGCGTCCGTCCACGCCGGCCCGAGTTGCCGCAGGATCGCCTCGATTCGTTCCCGCTTGGTTTGCGGGTACTGCCGCCGTTGGCTCGGGTTGGCGGCCGACCTCGAGCGCAGGCATCGACCGACACGGCAGTGCGGCGGCCACCGATCAGGCAAGCTGTGTGCTGTGGATCAGTGAGGGAGTCGCTCGATGCCGTCGTCGTTCGGATTGACTCATGTCGCGATGAGCGTTCCCGAGGGGACGCTCACGGGCGCGTACCGAGAGCGGCTCGTGGAGTTCTACGGACGGATTCTCGGCTGGCGCGAGATGGAGACGTTGCGGCGTCCCGATCGGCTGACGGTCACGGTTGGACGATCCTCGTACATCAATATCCGGGAGCGTCCCGACAGCATGGTTACTCACGGCTACGAGCATTTCGGGATCCTGGTCCGGTCAGCCGAGGACCTCCAACAGCTTTGGGCAGATCTCGCAAGCGAGCAGGACGATGTCCAACTCGAGCCCCTCACCACGAATGACGACGGCGAGGGGTCGTTTCGGTTTCGGTATCTCCTGCCGATGGCGGTGGAGGCGCAGTTCTACGCCGGCCTGCTCTGACCCGTCGGCAGCGCGCCGCAGGGCGCTCACTGCCGTGCCCGTACCTGCCGCTCGGCACTCCGTTCACTGAAGACGCGGGCCAACTCGAGGTGCCCAGCGCTGCCGTCTCCCTCCGCCGAGCCATGCCTTCGTGGAACGAGCCCCTGGCTCTGACGGCGAAACGCTCTGAGGACGGGTCAGTCCTCGCTCCCGGCCGGCGGCCGAGGGATGCCGCCCGCCGCCAGCGTCGACGCGCTTCCGCAGATCCATCAGGCGTCGCGCCGAACCTCGTCGCTGTCGTCGGCCCGCCTGCTCCTCCGGAGTTGTCAACGCCGAACGGGCGCCACAGCGTTCGGCCCCAATCTGCGGCGATGCCGCTGCGCACAGCGCACAATGACCCCTTCTACGAGGTCCGGCCGTGACAGGGTTGGCCCCGACCTCGAGGATTTCATCGCCGGGCTGATCGACACCCGTTCAACCGGCGTTTCCATCGGTCGTGTGGCGGGTAGGTGGGCCCGATGGGAGAGGATTCCGCCGGGCTCACCTTCGAGCAGCGGGGAGCCGAACTCCGCGTGCGTTGCGGTTCCTTGCCGGTGTTCGAGCTGCTGTGGGATTGCGACGGCGCCGTCGACCTCTGGGACGTACCAGTCGCCCTGTCACCGAACCAGGTCGTGCACGTTGCCAACGTGGTGCCGGCAGCCCTCGTCGGATCGGCCGATTTCCGGGTGTGGGTGGGATGGCTCGACTCGACGGGTTGGAAGTCGATTGCCTATCCGCCAGATCGCCGGTCACCGTTGCGCGCACCTCAGTGAGGCGGCGACCGGGTGCGGCGAAGCGGTGGCGACGGATTGGCCATCAATCGGGGAGCGGCTGGCCCCGCTCGTCGCAGGGCGGCGGCACACCCGGTGTCAGATCAGCGAGCCGCTGCTCGACGTCTCGCAGCTCGACCGGCTCGATGCGTGCGAACCCTCCGAACTTCTGGTCGAGGTCGATGATCACCACGAGGCTGCCGGCAAAGACCACCACGGTCGCAGCGATCAGCGGCACGCTGTAGGGCAAGCGGACCCGGCGATTGGTCAGGGCCGCCGATCCGCCCACGATGATGGCGACGGAGATGATCAGGAGCACCGTGACGAGCGTCGGCACCGACGGCCTCGCCTCGCTCAAACGGTTGCGGCGAGCGGCGATCCGGGCATTGTCGGCGTCGAGGACCGCGTCGAGCTCCGGCTGATCGTCGACCACCTCGCTCGCCTCCACCAAGTCCTCCTCCACTCGATCGTTGGCCTCCTCGGTCACCGGCGAGGTGAGACGCGTGGCCGCCAGCGCCTCCCATCCGGGCCCGGCGACGGCGAGCGCGTAGCACCTCAGCCCGCCGATGATCGACGTCGCCGATGGAGCGGTGAGTCGGCGGGCGGCCTGCGCCTCCGACAGGACCGCCGTCGCCTCCTCCGCCGCGCTGTCGCTGGCGTCCTGGAAGGACGAGAACGTCTGCACCAGGACGAAGGCCAACAGCAGCGCGACCAGCGTCAACAGTGGGCGGAAGAGGTCGGCGATGTCGAGGCCTTCGACCATTGACCGGTCGTCGTCGCCACGGTTGCGCCGCACGTCGGCGACGTGGACGGCGAGGCCGACTCCAGCGGCCAGCACGACCACCGCAGCCACGACGGCCAGTTCGCGCATGCGCCGAAGCTAGGCCAGCCCCGTCAACGGGCGAAGGGCGCCCGACCTGTCACCCTGCGCGCCACCGGTCCGTCATCGCTCGCTCGCTCGACGTTCACCTGGTCGTCATCGACGCCGCCGAAGGCGTTTCGCATCACCGAACGCAGGAGCTCGGACGTGAGATGCTGCCGTCGACCGCGGGCGCGTCACCAAGGAGACGACACCGGATGCGAACGAACAGCGCCTCGAGCCCCGCCCGGTGGCGGTCACTCCGTTGGCTCGTCCCGATCGGTGCGGTGGCGGTCGTGATGCCGTTCGCACCGACGGCGACGGCCGTGGTCGGAGGGACGGCGACCGCCGACGCATCCGACGTGGCGCTGTCATCGACCACGCCGGTCATCGAGCTCAACGGTGGGACCAACGAGCTCGTAGCTCCGGCGACCGTCGGCGAGGACCGGCTCGAGGTGCCCCTCGACGTGTCGGCCAGCGGGTCGTCGGTCGAGTCATCCATCACGTCCGCGTACGTCAACCGCGCGGCGAACGTGCTCCAAGCGCAGGCGTCAGTCGACGAGCTCACGGTCACCCTCCTCGGCCAGGAGGTCGTGGCAGCGGGGATCGTCGCCGAGGTCTACTGCCCGCTGGACGCAGCGCCGTTCGCCAGCGCCGAGGCGAACGTCGTCATCGACGGCACGTTGTCCCACCTGATCGACGATCAGCAGGCCACTGGATCGGTGGTCATCGAGGACGTGGACGGCGCCGGCACGAACGTCACGGTCGCCGTCGACGCGTCCGCCTCGGCGACGACGACGGACGGCGGCGCCGGCGCGGTCGGCCTGCAGATCACCATCTCGCTCCTCGTCCAGCCGGCCACCGGACCGACGAGCGACGTAGCCCTTGGCTCCATCACCCTGGCCGAAGTTGGCTGCGAGCAGCCCACCGGGCCAGACGAGGGCGGCGTCGAGACCCCGGGGCCAGGAGGCGGTGCGACGAGCGTGCCCGATCCCGGCGACGGCCTGGCCGAGACCGGCAGCAGCTCCATGGTCGTCACGGCACTGGCGGCGGCAATGTTCGTCACCGGCGGGGCGTCAGCGCTGCTGTGGGGGCGTCGCCGCACGCGAGGCTGAGTTGCCATCGTCTCGATCCAGTTGATGTCGGAAGGTTGATGTGAAACGACTGCTCGCACTCGCCGGTTGTGTCGCCGGGATGTGGTTCGGCGCGATGGTCGCCGAGGCCACCCCTCCGCCCGAATCGACGCTCGTCCTGGACCCGAACCCGGTCACCCCCGGCGGGACCTTCACCGCCGCCGTTCCCTGCGCGGGAGCCGACACCAAGAAGGTCATCGAGTTCGTGATCGAGGACGGGAACTCGGCCCTCGCCCCGTGTCGGCCGGACGGCAAGGCGGTTGCCACGCTGACCGCGCCGTCGACACTGGGCCCGCACGGCATCGTCGCGACCCTCGACGGCGCCATCCTCGCCCACAACTTTCTCCTCGTCCAGGACGTGACGCCCGGCGCCGAGGAACCGCTCCCGGAGACCGGACCGGCAGGCACGATCGCCGTCTCCGCCATCGGTGGCGGCCTGCTCGGCGGGGGGATCGTCCTGGTCGCGGCGGCACGGACACGCCGACGTACGGGCGCGGTCCGGCCGTGAGCGGGGAGCGCCTGACCAGCCGCTCGAGGTCGATCGCCGGCAAGCGGGCGCTCGTCACCGGCGCAGCCAGCGGCATGGGTCGGGCCACGGCGCAGCTCTTCGCCGACGAGGGAGCGCGTGTGGCCGTCGTCGACCTCCGTCAGCACGCCGTGGACGAGGTCGTCACCGAGATCACCGACCTCCACGGACCCGACGCTGCAGTCGGCATCGTCGCCGACGTCGGCAGCGTCGGCGCCGTGCACGGCCTGGTCGCCGCCGTGGTCGACCGGCTCGGCGGTCTGAACCTGCTCGTCAACAACGCCGGCGTGTCGAGCCTCAGCTCGGCGTTCCAGGACCAGGACGAGTTCATGACCAGCTGGGACCGCACGATCGCCGTCAACCTCAGCGCCCACGCCCACCTCATCCGCGCCGCGCTGCCGTCCCTGATGGACGGGGGCGAGGGGCGGATCGTGAACATCGCCTCCACCGAGGCGATCGTCACGACGGGTGGGATGGTCGCCTACGCCGCCTCCAAGGCGGGCGTGATCGGGCTGACCAAGAGCTTCGCCGTGGAGCTCGGCCGCCACGGCGTCACCGTCAACTGCATCTGCCCGGGCCCGATCACCACGGGGATGACGGCGTCGATCAGCGACGCCGACAAGGAGACGTACGCCCGCCGGCGGGTGCCGCTGCGCCGCTACGGCGATCCGGAGGAGGTCGCCCACATGACGTTGAACCTGTGCCTGCCGGCCTCCAGCTTCGTCAACGGGGCGGTCATCCCCGTCGACGGTGGCATGTCGATCCGCCACACGTGACGACGCCGCAGCGGGCGGCCGATCGGATCCCGCGGCGCGATCGGGGTGGACGTCCACCCCGGATCCTCGTCAGCACCGAGCCCTAGCCTCATCGGGGTGCGAATCACGCCGCAGCGGTACCGGCAGGTCACCGTCGTCGCGCTCGTCCTGCTCATCGCCATCGTGATCAGCGGGGCGGCCGTACGGTTGACCGGGTCCGGGCTGGGCTGCGACGACTGGCCGAACTGCAACGACGAGCGGCTGATCGACGTGTCGAGTGGCCACGCCGCCATCGAGCAGGTCAACCGCCTGTTCACCGGGCTGGTGGCCCTCGCCGTGATCGCCGCGGTGCTCGGCTCGCTGCGCCGCACGCCGCGCCGGCGCGACCTCACGTGGCTGTCGCTCGGGCTGGTCGCCGGCGTCCTGGCCCAGGTCCTGCTGGGCGGCATCACGGTGCTCGTCGACCTCCACCCGATGGCCGTACAGGGACACCTGCTGCTGTCGATGGTGCTGGTGGCCAACGCTGTCGTTCTCGTGCGCCGGGCCGGAGAACCGGACGACCCGCTCGGGCGGCGACCGGTGGCCACCCCGACGGCCACCCGCCTGCTCTGGGTGCTCGCTGCGGCGACGGCCGTCGCCATCGTCACCGGCACCGTCGTGACGGGCGCCGGTCCGCACGCCGGCGACGAGGACGTGGAGCGGCTCGACATCACCGTCGGCGCGGCCGCTCGGGTGCACGGCATCGTGGTGATCGTCGCACTCGTCATCGCCCTCGCCACGGCGATCGTGATCCGCGGCCGCCCGGAGGACCGCCGGACCGTGCAGGGTCCGCTCGGCACCTGGATCTTCATCGGCCTGCTGCAGGCGGCCGTCGGGTACACGCAGTACTTCAACGAGGTGCCGGCGGCGCTCGTCGCCGTCCACGTCGCTGGGGCGACGGCCCTCTGGGTGGCCACCGTCTGGCTCGTCACCGCGGTCACGGTGCCGGTCACCGCGCAGCGCGCCGACGACCCGGTCCCGGCCACCGTCTGACCGTGCGCGCCCGCCTCGCCGCCGCCGTCCTGCTCGTCGCCACTGCCACTGCGTGCTCGGGCGGCGACGACTCGGGTACCCCGGACGACGTCGCCACCGCTCTTGCGGCGACGATGTGCGGCGCGCTGCGCGACCAGACCAACACCCTGGGCCGGCTGGCCAACGCCGCGGTGGCGGGCATCGGCGCCAAGTCACCGGATGAGCGGTACGCCGCCCTCATCGCCGGCTTCGACGAGGCGGACGCAGCGACACGCACGTATCGCAACGACGTCGAGTCGCTTGCGCTCGGCGAAGCGCCGGAGGCCGGCGCGCTGCACACCCAGCTCGTCGACGGCGCCGAGCTGGCCGTGACCGAGCTGGCTCGCGAGCGTGCCGACTTCGAGGCCAGTGGCCCGAAGGTGCCCGACGCCGACGTGCAAGGGCGGGTCGGGCAGTTCTTCAACGCCATCGAGAAGGTGATGTCCGTCGCCGAGCCGGCCGTCTCCCGCTACGAGCGACGCGCGCTGCACGAGGCGTTCGCCGCTGAGCCGTCGTGCCGGCACGTGATCCAGCAGGTCGATCTCGACGACCTACCGGACTGAGCCATCCGTCGGCACTTCCCGCCCGGTCGATCCGCACCGCCTAGAGTGCGCAGCCAATGCGGGCACCGGCATCATCTCGATCGTTGGTGGCCGTGCTGCTCGGACTGTTGCTGGCCATCTTCCTCGGTGACGTCGCCGCCGCCCAGGAAGACGGAGCCGGTGTCCAAGGGACGCTGACCTACGAGGCCGAGGACGAGGCAGCCGAGGAGAAGCTCCCGGCCGAGGGCGTCACCCTGATCATCTACGAGGCCGAGCTCTCGCCGGATGGCCGCCAGGTCGTCGAGCTGGGCGAACCGGTCGGCGAGGTGGTCACCGACGCCGAGGGCGCGTTCTCCTTCGACCTGCCGAGCGGCGGCGACTACGCCATCGAGCTGCAGGTCGACACCCTGCCCGAGGGCGTCGCCCTGGTCGACGAGGATCGCGGCACCCTGGCCCTCCGGGTCGGTGACAACCAGCGCCGCAACGTGCTCTTCAACCTGGCCGAAGGCGATGCCGGCGGGGGAGGGCGGCAGGAAGCGAGCACGTTCGACCGAGGCGCCCGCCTGCTCGTCGAGGGCATCAAGTACGGCCTGATCATCGGCATGTGCGCCGTCGGGCTGTCGCTCATCTACGGCACGACCGGCCTCGTCAACTTCGCCCACTCCGAGATGATCACGCTGGGGGCGGTGTTCGCCTTCTTCTTCAACGTCACGCTCGGCATCCAGCTGATCCCGGCCGTGATCCTGGCGATGATCCTCGGAGGTTTCTTCGGCGCGGGTCTCGACGCGGTGATCTGGCGACCCTTGCGCAAGCGCGGCGTCGGCCTGGTCGCCATGATGATCATCTCGATCGGGCTGGCCATCCTGCTGCGCTACGCCATCCTCTACCAGTTCGGCGACCGCTCGCGACCGTTCAACGACTACGCCGTGCAGACCGAGGCCCTCGTCACGTTGGGACCGGTGTCGTTGGTGCCGAAGGACGTCCTGATCATCGTGCTCAGCGTCGTGGTGCTCGTGGCGGTGGGGATGGGGTTGCGCCTGACCAAGCTGGGCAAGGCGATGCGCGCCGTGTCCGACAGCAGCGACCTCGCCGCCTCGACGGGCATCGACGTCAACCGCATCATCACCACGGTGTGGTTCCTCGGCGGGGTGCTGGTCACCCTCGGTGGCGTGTTCGTCGCCCTGTCGGAGCAGGTCAACTGGCTGATGGGCCAGCAGCTCCTGCTGCTCGTGTTCGCCGGCGTGACGCTGGGTGGCCTGGGCACCGATTTCGGGGCGATGGCGGGCAGCCTGATCGTCGGCGTGCTCGTCTACATGTCGACGCTCTACCTCGCCCCAGAGCTGCGCAACGTCGGCGCGCTGCTCGTGCTGATCATCATCCTGATGATCCGCCCGCAGGGGCTGTTCGGTCGACGAGAGCGGATCGGGTAGCTCCGTGGACTGGTGGGCGATCATCTCCAACACGCTGCGCGCCGGGATCAGCGCCAGCGCGATCATCTACGCCCTCGCCGCCATCGGCCTCAACCTGCACTTCGGGTACACCGGGCTGCTCAACTTCGGGCAGGTCGGTTTCATGGCCGCCGGGGCCTACGGCCTCGGCATCACGACCTACACCTACGGCTGGCCGCTGTGGGCCGGGATCCTCGCCGGACTCGCCGCCGGCGTCGTGCTCGCGCTGCTGCTCGGTGCGCCGACGCTGCGATTGCGCGCTGACTACCTGGCGATCGTCACCATCGCCGCGGGCGAGATCATCCGCATCATCGTGCGCGCCGCCGTGCTGCGCGACGTGACCGGTGGATCGAACGGCCTCAACGGCTTCGCCAACGAGTTCCAGGAATGGAGCCCACTGAACCCGTCGCAGCAGTACGGCGGGCAGCTGTTCGGAAAGCTCAACTTCGAGTTCTCCGGCGCCGACCTGTGGGAGCTCATGGTCGGTGCGGCGCTGATCCTGATCTCCGTGCTGGTGATGTGGCTGCTCGTCAACAGCCCATGGGGCCGCGTCCTCAAGTCGATCCGAGAGGACGAGGACGCCGCCCGCGCGCTCGGCAAGAACGTCTTCCGGTTCAAGATGCAGTCGCTGATCCTGGGCGGCACGTTCGGGTCCATCGCTGGAATGTTCTTCGCCATCTCCAACAACTCCGTGCAGCCGGACAACTACTCGACCCCCGTGACGTTCTTCGCGCTGACGGCAGCGATCATGGGCGGACTCGGACGGGTGTGGGGCCCGGTCATCGGGTCGGCGATCTTCTGGATGATCCTCGCCTTCACCGACAACATCCTCCGCCAGCTGGTGGGGGAGGAGTACATCCCGGACACCATCATGGACAACGTGCAGATCGGCCAGGTGCGCTTCATGCTCGTCGGCCTGCTGCTGGTGCTGCTGATGGTGTTCCGCCCGCAGGGCATCTTCGGCGACAAGCGAGAGATCGCCATCGATGCCCGCCGGTGACACTGACAGCGAGTTCGGCCGCACGGCCGGCGGGGGCGGTGCGGCTGCCCTGCGCGTGGAGGCGTGGGACAACCCGGCCCTCGGCGCCTTCGACCGCGTCGATCCGGCCCCCGGCTCCGCCAAGCCCGACCCGATCCTGGTCGCCGACAGCGTGCGCCGCTCGTTCGGGGGCATCCAGGCCGTGTCCGTCGACCACCTCGAGGTGCAACGTGGCGCGATCACGGCGCTGATCGGCCCCAACGGCGCCGGCAAGACGACGTTCTTCAACCTCCTGACCGGCTTCGACAAGCCCGACGCCGGGCGCGTGGACTTCGAGGGCGAGATGGCGACCGGTCAGCCGTCGTACACGCTCGCCGCCAAGGGGATGGTCCGCACGTTCCAGCTGACCAAGGTGCTCGCCAAGATGTCCGTGCTCGACAACATGATGCTGGCCGCCCAGCACCAGACCGGTGAGTCGATGTGGCGCGGGCTGCTGCAGGGCTGGCGGGGCCAGGAGGCCGGCGTGCGGACCCGCGCCGTCGAGGTGCTCGAACGCTTCAACATGGTCCACATGAAGGACGAGTTCGCCGGCGCGCTGTCGGGCGGCCAGCGCAAGCTGCTCGAGATGGCCCGCTCGATGATGGCTGACCCGAAGCTGATCATGCTCGACGAGCCGATGGCCGGGGTGAACCCGGCCCTGACGCAGTCCCTGCTCGCTCACGTGAAGCGACTGCGCGCCGAGGGGATCACCGTGATGTTCGTCGAGCACGACATGGACGTCGTGCGCGACATCAGCGACTGGGTCGTCGTGATGGCCGAGGGTGTGATCATCGCCGAGGGTCCAGCGGACGCCATCGGCTCCAACCAGGCCGTCATCGACGCCTACCTCGGATCGTCGCACTCGGCGCTGACCGAGGAGATCATCACCGGGCACGTGCCCGACGCCGACGAGCTGCGCCAGCTCGAGGAGGAACGCCGCGCCCAGGTGGAGCGCCGGGTCGACGAGGAGGACGGGCGTGAGTGACGTCGTGACGGATGCGCCGGCGGAGGCCCCGAGCGCCGACCTGCTGGTCCATGTCGACGACATCGTCGCCGGCTACGTCCCCGAGGTCGACATCCTGCGCGGCTGCAGCCTCGAGGTCGCCAGCGGCGAGCTGATCGGGATCATCGGGCCGAACGGCGCCGGCAAGTCGACGATGCTCAAGGCGCTGTTCGGGTTGATCTCGGTCCGCTCGGGCACCGTCACCTACCAGGGTGACGACATCACCGGGCGCAAGGCCAACGTGCTGGTCGCCCGAGGCATCGGCTACGTCCCGCAGATCAACAACGTCTTCCCCTCGCTGACCGTCAGCGAGAACCTCGAGATGGGCGGCTATCTGCGCAAAGGCGGACTCGGCGAGCGCCGGGACTGGGTCGTGTCGCTGTTCCCCCGGCTGGGGGAGCGGATCAGCCAGCGGGCCGGCTCCCTGTCGGGCGGCGAGCGCCAGATGCTGGCGATGGGTCGAGCGCTGATGATGGAGCCCAAGGTGCTGCTGCTCGACGAGCCGTCGGCAGGGCTGTCGCCGGTGCTCCAGGACCAGGTGTTCGAGCGCGTCGAGCAGGTCAACGACGCCGGCGTGTCGATCATCATGGTCGAGCAGAACGCCGCCCGCTGCCTCTCGATCTGCGACCGGGGGTACGTCCTCGACCAGGGCCGCAACGCCTACACCGGCACCGGCCGGGAGCTGCTGACCGACGCCAAGGTCATCGAGCTGTACCTCGGCACGCTCGCCAAGGCCCGCTGACCGGCGAGCAGCGACACTTGGGCGGTAGTCCCCGAGCGTTCGTGCCCGCAGTGACGATGGATGGTCAGGCCGGCCTGGCCCGGCCCAGGCCGAGGAGCGGAGTCTTCGGAGCGACCGAGGCCATCAAGAACGGGAACGGGGCCGCCCCGAAGGGCGGCCCCGTCTCCGACTGAGTGGTCGCTCCTAGATCTGAGCGAAGCGGTACTCGGTGGCCACCTCGCCGCCGACGGCCAGGTTGGCCTCGTCGTAGCTGAGGATGGCGAAGCTGGCCTCCGTCGGCTCACCTTCCGGACCGAACGTCATCGGGCCGGCCGGGCCGTCGTAGTCGATGTCGTCACCGGCCTCGATGAGCCCCTTGCACTCCTCGAAGGTGGTGCAGGCCGTGCCGTCGCGGGTCACGCCGTTGATCTCCGCGGCGATCAGCGCCGGGTCGTCGGACCCAGCGACCTCGGCGGCGAGCGCCGTGATGGTGATCGCGTCGTAGGTCTCGGCGGCGTAGCTGAAGTCGATCAGCGCGGGATCCACCTCGAGGAGGCGGGTGCGGAAATCTTCCTGCAGCTCGGCCTGGGGCAACGTGCCCTTCACGCCGACCAGCGACCCCGGGGGCAGCTGCTCGCCGAGCGCGTTGCCGACGTTGCCGTCGACCAGGTAGATCGCCTTCTGGTCGGCGGTGAAGCCGGACTCGAAGAGCGTGGTCAGGATCTGGGCCGACTCCTCGAAGCCGATCAGCACCAGCGCCTCGGGATCACCGCTGACGATCCGCTCGACCTCGGGGCCGAAGTTGTCGGCGTTGGGGTCGTACGTGAACGAGTCGACGATCTCGCCGCCCTGCTCCTCGAACGGCTCGCTCGAGAACCGCAGCAGGCCTTCGCCGTATGGGTCCTGGAGGGCGATGAACGTGGCGTTGGTGATCCCGTCCTCGATCATGAGGTCGGCCAGCACCCGGCCCTGCAGCACGTCGGACGGCGCCGTACGGAAGTACAGGTCGTCGTCGTCGTAGTCGGTGAAGTCCGGCGACGTGTTGGCCGGCGAGAAGTGGATCTTGCAGTTCTCGACCAGCTTGTCGATGAACGTGAACGACACACCGGAGGATGCCGCACCGATGAACACGTCGGCGCCGGCAGCGAGCTGGCGGTCGACGGTCTGGTTGGCGATGTCGGTCGACGTGTCGCCGGAGTCGCCCTGATCGAGGGTGACGTCCGCTCCGAGCACGCCGCCAGCGGCGTTGATGTCCTGGACGGCCAACTCGGCGCCGGCGAACTCGGGTGGTCCGAGGAAGGCCAGGTTGCCGGTCTCCGGCAGCACGGTGGCGATGCTCAGCACGCCATCAGCCTCGCCGGTGCACGACGGCGCGGCCTGCTCGGTCGCGCCGCCTCCGGCGGCGGATCCGTCGGTGGACTCCTCGGTGGAGCCCTCCGTGGTCTCTTCCGTCGTCTCCTCGGTCGTCTCCTCCGTGGTCTCTTCCGTGGTCTCCTCGGTCGTCTCGGCCGTGGTCTCCTCGGTGGTCTCGCCCGTGGTCGCTTCGGTGGTGCCCTCGCTGGCGGTGGTCGTGGCATCGCCGGCGGTCGTGGTGACGTCACCGGCGGCGGCCGTCGTCGTTGCGTCGTCGCCGCCCTCGTCGTCGCCACCGCAGGCGGCTGCGACGAGCGACAGGCCGACGAGCACCGCAGCGGCGCGTCGTACGCGTGTCCTTCTCATCTGTTGTGTTCTCCCCCTCTGACTGACCGGGACGGGATTGTCCCGGTCGTGAGGTGCGTGCAGCGTACTCCAACCCGGCGAATTGCGCGGGGCAGACGTTCCGGACCGGGCCCTGCTGTGGAGCGCTGGCTACCGTCACGGTGTGAGTGAGCGTTCCAGGTGAAGTCCGCCTGTGGGCCCGAGTGTGCGAGCGAACGGGAGTAACGAGTGGCTGAGGTCCTGTACTCGGTGGCCGATCACGTCGCCACCATCACCCTGAACGCGCCGGAACGGATGAACACCATCTCGGGGGCGATGCTCGGCGACCTGTCGGCGCACCTGCTCGAGGCCGAGACCGACCGCGAGGTGCGCTGCATCGTGCTCACCGGCTCCGGACGGGCGTTCTGCGCCGGACTGGACCTGGCCGCCCAGTCGACCAGCGCCAACGGCAGCCTCGGCAACCTCGGATCGCCGGCCGCCGGCGCCGGGGAGCTGGACCTGCGCAACGCGCCGCCGATCGTCCTGCACCAGATCGACACCCCGACGGTGTGCGCCCTGAACGGTGGCGCCGCTGGCTACGGCCTGGACCTGGCGTTCTGCTGCGACATCCGGGTGGCAGCCGCCTCGGCCAAGCTGAACCCCGGCTTCGCCAAGCGCGGGATCCTCCCCGAGAGCGGCGGCACTTGGCTGCTGCCCCGGATCATCGGCTACGCCAAGGCGGCCGAGCTGGCGCTGCGCGGGCGGACGCTGACCGCCGCCGAGGCGGCGGAGCTCGGCGTGGTCAACCACGCCGTGCCGGACGAGGAGCTGGAGGCCTTCACGGCCGAGCTGGCGGGTGAGATCGCCGCCAACGCGCCGCTGGCCACGCGGGCGATCAAGCGGATGATGCGCGCCGCCGAGACCGAGACCTTCGAGCAGCACATCCACCACGTGTACCTGCAGCTGCTCCCGTTGCTCGGCACGGCCGACTTCCAGGAGGGCGTGGCCGCGTTCCTCGAGAAGCGCGCCGCCGACTTCGCCGGACGGTGACGGCCGAGCCCGAGCCCGTCACGCTGCTCGACGGTCTGGCCACGACCCGGGCCATCCGGCGGTACACCGACGATCCGGTGCCCGACGCCGACCTGGCCGAGATCCTGTGGTACGCCGCCCGAGCCCCGTCTGGGACCAACCGCCAACCGTTCCGCTTCATCACCCTGCGTCGCGACGACCCCGAGGCGCAGGCGGCGCGGGCCCTGCTCGGCCAGTCGTTCCGGGTGTCCTGGGCCGACAAGCGGGCCGACCTGGACCGGGATGGCGGGCCGGAGCCCGGCTCGCCACGGGCCCGGATGCAGGCGTCGATGCAGCAGTACGTCGATCGCCTGGAGCGCACCCCGGTCATCGTGGTCGTCGGCCTGGAGCGCTATCGCGCCGCCAACCCGTACGAGGGCGCTTCGGTGTACCCGGCCTGCCAGAACCTGCTGCTGGCGGCCCGCGCCCTGGGCTACGGCGGCGCGCTGACCGGCTTCCACCACGCCGTGGAGGGCGAGCTGCGGACGCTGCTGGCCGTGCCGGACCGCGTCGCCCTGTCCGCCTGCATCACGCTCGGTCGACCGGCCGGACACCACGGATCCCTGCGCCGCAAACCGCTGGGACGACTGGTGCACGACGGTCGATGGGAGCGACCAGCCGACTGGCTGGGGGAGTGGGGCGGGGGTGGTGGTCCAGATCGGTGATCCCTTCGCCGAGCTCGGTGTCGGACCGGACGCCGACGAGGCCGCGCTGCGGGCGGCCCGCCGACGGCTGGCCAAGGGGCTCCACCCGGATCACGAGGGGGGCGACGCAGTCCGGATGCGCCGGCTCAACGAGGCCTTCGACGAGGCGCTCGAGGTCCTGGCCAGGCGCGGCGAGCAGCCCGGCCAGTCCGCCGAGGCCGGCCCGCGGGCCAACGAGCCGCCGCAGCGGGCCCCGGCACGGGCGCCGGGACGGATCGCCCACGACGTGGCGTCGTTCACCATCGAGGCGCTGCCGGCCGAGGCCTTCGAGGCGCTGCTCATCGTGGCCACGTGGCTGGGGGAGGTGGTCGTCGACGACCCGCCGTACCAGCTCGACGTGGAGCTGGCGGAGCCGTACTCGTGCTGGTGCCGGCTCGACGTCGTCCCCGACGCCGGCTCCAGCACGGTCGCCGTCACACTCGTCGCCACCGACGGCGCGACCCTGCCCGACCTCGATGCCGTGCGCGACGCCTGGGTCGCCACCCTCAACCAGCTCGGCCGCCCCGACCCCTGAGATCAGGTTCTCAAGCGTTTTCAGGGGTCAGAATTGACCCCGGATCCTCAGGAGAACCGGCCGCCGCCTTGCGCAGGCGGTCGCCGATGGCGTGGCCGAGGCCGACGGCGGGCGGCACGACGGCGACCACGATCTCGTCGCCATCGGCATCGGCCAGGCGGAGCCGGGCGTACAGCTCGTGGGCGTACCGCACGAGGTCGCCGTCGTGATCGAGGACGCTCACGCGGCGGCCGGCCGCAGCCAGCGCGGCGGCCTTGATGTCGGCGGCCCGACCGTCCTCCGCCAGCACGACGGTGGCGCGGGGTGCGTAGTGGGCGGCGAGCATCCCGGCCGCTCGTGACGGTCCGCCCGACGACCCCAGCGCACGATCGAGGATCCGCTCCAGGTCCTCATTGGGGATGCCACCCGGTCGCAGCAGCTGCGGCGGATCGGTGGTGCAGTCGACGATGGTGCTCTCGATGCCCAGCGGGGTGGGACCGCCATCGAGCACCACGTCGCGCCGGTTGTCCAGCCACGGTCCGAGGTCGTCGAGCACGTGGCGGGCGGTGGTCGGGCTGACCCGGCCGAACCGGTTGGCCGACGGCGCGGCGATGCCACCGCCGAACAGCTCGAGGACCTGCTGGGCGACGGGATGGGCCGGCACGCGCAGCCCGACGGTCTCCCGGCCACCGGTGACGACCGGCGACACCCGGTCGGACCGGCGCACCAGCACGGTCAGCGGGCCCGGCCAGCAGGCCGCCGCCAGCAGCTCGGCCGCCGGCGGTAGCTCGGCCGCCCACGACGCCACGTCGTCCAACCGCACGTGGACGATCACCGGATGGCCCTCGGGACGCCCCTTGACCTCGAAGATCCGCCGGACGGCGGCGTCGTCCTCGGCGTCGGCACCGAGCCCGTACACCGTCTCGGTCGGGATGGCGGCCAGTCCACCGCGGCGCAGGGCGGCCGCCGCCCGCTCGACGCTGGTCGTCAGCAACGCGTCACTGGTGCACCCTGTCGCCGTGCGTCGCGATCCACCTCGTCGCTGGTGCACCAGTGACGCGAAGACGGTGCTTGATCGTGCCCTCGCTCGAAGACTCGCTCGGTCATGGGACGGCGTCGATGAACTCGAGCGCGGCGTCGATGAACCCGAACGACTCGGGGGTGGCGAAGTGATCGACGTGGCGCAGCGTCACGCCCTTGGCGTCGGGCAGCGCGGCGACGAGGCGATCAGCGGGACCGGCGAAGTCGCGGTCACCGATCACCACGAGCACGGGGCACGTGACGGCGGTCAGCAGCTCCTCGGTGATCGGCTCGCCGTCGGGGCAGCGCAGTAGCGCCGCCAGCGCCCGGCGGTCGTTGCCTGGCTGCCCGGCGTACTGGCCGAACAGGCGGGCCACGTTGTCGTCCTCGTCGGCCGTGCCCTCGACGCCGGCGAGGATCCGGTCCCGCTGCTCGGGGTCGCGCTCGAACAGGTTGCGCCCGACGCCGGCGACGACCAGGCGCTGGAACCGCTCCGGCTGCCGGGCGGCCAGGCGCAGCATCGTCATCGCCCCGAGCGAGAAGGCGACGGCGTCGACGGGCGTGTCCGGCAGGACCTCGAGGACGCGGGCCGACAGGTCGCTGTACGCCTCCGGCTCGTGTGGCTTCGGGGCCGTCCCGTGCCCGAGCAGATCGACGCCGATCACCTCCCGGTCGGCGTCCGCCAGCAACTGCGTGAACCCGTTCCGGCGCCACGTCGTCTCGAACGATCCACCCCACCCGTGCACCAGCAGCACCGGCGGGCCCGTCATCACCGACGATCGTACGGGACGCCGTAACCTGGGCCCGCCCCGTCCGCCGGTCGAGGACCTCTGATGCGCCTGCTCCACCCCGCACCCGCCCACGACCTGACCTACAGCGACGTGTTCATGGTCCCGGGGCTGTCGACCGTGCCGTCGCGCCTCGACGTCGACCTGACGACGCCGGACGGGGTCGGCACCACCCTGCCGATCGTCGTCGCCAACATGACGGCCGTCGCCGGGCGACGGATGGCCGAGACGGTCGCCCGGCGCGGTGGCATCACCGTCCTGCCGCAGGACATCCCGCTCGACGTCGTCGGCTCGGTGATCGACTACGTCAAGCGCTGCCACCCCGTCTACGAGACGCCGATCACCCTGACGCCCGGACACACCATCGGCGACGCGCTGGGGCTGATCCACAAGCGGGCCCACGGCGCGGTCGTGGTGACGGACGAGGGCCACCGACCCCTCGGCGTCTTCACCGAGGCCGACGCCGCCGGCTTCGATCGCTTCACCCAGCTGCGCGCCGTGATGTCGCGCGAGCTGGTGACGATGCCGGACGGCACGGACCCGCGCACCGCCTTCGAGCTGCTCGCCGCCAACCGCCGATCGATGGAGCCCGTCGTCGACGGCGAGGGGCGGTTGGTCGGTCTGATGACCCGCAGGGGCGCACTTCGTTCGGTCACCTACGCACCGGCGCTCGACGACCGCGGCCGGCTGATGATCGCCGTCGCCGTCGGCATCAACGGCGACCCCGAGACCAAGGCGAAAGCACTGGTGGAGTTGGAGACCGACGTCCTCGTGATCGACACCGCGCACGGGCACCAGACCCGCACACTGCGGGCCGTCGAGGCGGTCCGGTCCGTCGCTCCCGGGACGGTGATCGTCGCCGGCAATGTCGTCACCGCCGAGGCGACCCGCCAGTTGATCGAGGCCGGTGCCGACATCGTCAAGGTCGGCGTCGGTCCGGGTGCGATGTGCACGACGCGCATGATGACGGGCGTCGGTCGGCCACAGTTCTCCGCCGTCGTCGAATGCGCCGACGAGGCCCGCCGGCACGGCCGGCACATCTGGGCGGACGGGGGCGTGCGCTGGCCGCGTGACGTTGCGCTGGCGTTGGCCGGTGGGGCGGCCAGCGTGATGTTCGGGTCGTGGCTGGCCGGGACGTACGAGTCGGCTGCCGACACGATGCGCGACCTCGACGGGCGGCTGTACAAGGAGAGCTTCGGGATGGCCTCCAACCGCGCCGTCAAGCACCGCACCCGCACTGACGACGAGCTGGAGCGAGCGCTCAAGGAGCTCTTCGAGGAGGGCATCAGCACGTCGCGCATGTACCTCGACCCAGAGCGCCCCGGCGTCGAGGACATCATCGACCAGATCGTCGCCGGCGTCCGCTCGGCGTGCACCTACGCCGGCGCAGCGACCCTGGCCGACTTCCACCAGCGCGCCGTGGTCGGCATCCAGAGCGCTGCCGGCTACCAGGAAGGCTTGCCGCAGGGAACCTCGTGGTGATCATCACCATCGACGGGCCGGCCGGTGCCGGCAAGAGCACGGTCGGACGGGCCGTCGCCGCCCGCCTCGGGCTGCAGTACCTCGACACCGGGGCCATGTACCGGGCCGTCACGTTCGCCGCCCTGCGTCGCGGCGTGCCCGTCACAGACGAGCCGGCGGTCGCCGACCTCGCCCGGAAGTTGGAGCTGCACGTGGGAGATCAGGGCGTGGTGGTCGACGGGATCGACGCCACGGCCGAGATCCGCAGCCGCGAGGTGACCGAAGGTGTCAGCGCGATCGCCGCCAACACCCCGGTGCGCGAAGAGCTGCGAGCCCGCCAGCGACGCTGGGCCGCCGAGCGTGACGGCGGCGTGATCGAGGGTCGGGACATCGGCACGGTGGTGTTCCCCGACGCCACGCTGAAGCTGTTCATCACGGCGACGCCACGAGTCCGGGCCGAGCGGCGCGTCGGGGAGATCGGGGGAGCGGTGGACGACGTCGCGGCCTCGATCGCCGAGCGCGATCGTCGGGACATGTCGAGGGTCGACGGGCCGCTGCGCGCCGCCGACGGGGCGGTCACGATCGACACCACCGGAGTCCCCGTGGCCGATGTCGTCGACCGGATCATCGAGCTGCTGCCGTGACCAGCCCGACCAGCCCGACCAGCCGGACCACCACCGACCGGGCGCGGGCGATCACGTTCCTGGCCGGCCAGGGCCCGGCCAGCCGGGCGCTCTATGCCGTCGTGCGCACGTCGGTCGCCGGCTTCACGCGCGTCTGGACGCGCCTCGGCGTCGAAGGGGTCGAGCACATCCCCAGCGCCGGGCCGTTCGTGCTGGCCCCGATCCACCGCTCGATCATGGACACGCCGGTCGTCTCGTGCCTGACGCGGCGGCGGATGCGCTTCATGGGCAAGGACACGCTGTGGAAGGGGCGGGCCGTGAGCTGGTTCCTCTCGTCGCTCGGGGGCTTCCCGGTCCACCGGGGCACCATCGACCGCGAGGCGCTGACGAGGTGCATCGCCGTCCTCGAGATCGGCGAGCCGCTGGTGCTCTTCCCCGAGGGGGAACGCAAGTCGGGGTCGACGGTGCAACCGCTGTTCGACGGGGCGGCCTACGTGGCGCTCAAGGCCGGCGTGCCGATCATTCCGGTCGGCATCGGCGGGTCCGAGCGGGTGATGCCGAAGGGCTCGCGCTTCATCCGGCCGCGCAAGGTGAACGTCGTGATCGGTCCGCCGATCACCCGCCCCCGGGCCGACGCTCGCCGAGTGCCGCGCCCGCTGATCCGCGAGGTGACCGACGAGCTGCACCAGACCCTGCAGCGGCTGTTCGACGAGGCCCAGCGCCGCGCCGGCGCCTGACCAACCGCGAGTAAGAACCGATCGACGTCAGATCTGACGTCGATCTGTTCTCACTCGCGGAGGTACTCGGTCAGGGCGGCGGCGAGGAACTGCGGATCGCGGGCTCCGCACAGCTCGCGCGCGGAGTGCATCGACAGCTGCGGCACCCCGACATCGACCGTCGAGATGCCGAGGCGGGTGGCCGTGAGGGGCCCGATGGTGGACCCGCACGGCACGTTGTTGCGGGACACGAACCGCTGCACCGGGACACCCGCCCGCTCGGCCGCCGACTGGAACGCCAGTGCCGTGTCGGCCGACGTCGCATAGCGCTGGTTGGCGTTGATCTTGATCGCCGGCCCGCCGTTGACCACCGGCGCGTGCTCCGGGTCGTGGCGCTCCGGGTAGTTGGGGTGGATGGCGTGGGCGTTGTCGGCCGAGACGCAGGACGAGGCGGCGAGCAGGCGGTGGAAGTCGTCGCGCGAGCCGCCGCCGGCCCCGTGAAGCCGCTCGAGCACCGTGGCCAGGAACGGTCCGGCGGCACCGGTCGTGCTGGCGGAACCGACCTCCTCGTGGTCGAACAGCGCAATGACCGCCAGGTGGTCGGCGCCGTTGGCGGCTACCAGCGCCGACGTGGCCGCCCAGCACGACACCTGGTTGTCCAGCCGCCCGCTGGCCAGCAGTGAACGGTCGGCGCCGAGCACGGCCGCCGGCTGCACGTCGAAGAGGCACAGCTCCCACCAGACCGGTGGGGCGTCGGCGCCGGCCGCCTCGGTCAGCCAGTCGTGCAGGTCGATGTCACGATCGGTCGCCCACACCGGCGCGAGGTGCAACTGGCGATCGAGGACGAGCCCGCGCTCGTTCACGTCCCGGTCGAGGTGGATGGCGAGCTGCGGGACGCGGGCGACCGCCTCGTCCACGCGCACGAGCAGGGACGAGCCGTCGGCGAGGAGCAGGCGCCCGGCCACCCCGAGGTCCCGGTCGAGCCAGCTGTTGAGCAGGACACCGCCGTAGACCTCGACGCCGAGCTGCCGCCAGCCGGCGCGGCCGGCCCCGTCGCCGGGCTTCACGTGCAGCCCGGGCGAGTCGGTGTGGGCGCCGACGATCCGCGCCGAGCGCGGCGTCACCGGTCGGCGCCAGGCGATCAGCGCGCCGCCGCGACTGACATAGCCCGCCGGCGGGAGGGCGTCCCACGACGCCTGCTCGTCGACGGGCGCGAAGCCGGCGGCGTCGAGCAGCGCGATCGACGACTCGACGGCGTGGAACGGCGACGGCGACCCGTCGAGGTACGCGCGGACGGCCGCGGTCGGGTCGTCGCCGCCCGGGAGGTCGAGCGCGCTCATCGGTGCACCCTGTCGCTGTGCGAGGCGATCTGGCGTGCTGGGGTGCACCAATGAGCCGAAGACCGTGCTTGATGGTTCGCTCGCTCGAAGACTCGCTCGCTCATCGGTGCACCCTGTCGCTGTGCGAGGCGATCTGGCGTGCTGGGGTGCACCAATGAGCCGAAGACCGTGCTTGATGGTTCGCTCGCTCGAAGACTCGCTCGCTCACTGTCAACCCCGCTCGAAGAGCCCCACCGGCAGGCCGGTGCCGCGCAGGTGCCCGGTCTCGTTGAGCGTGAGGATCGCCCGGTGACCCCGGCGGGACGCGGCGATCCGGTGGATCGAGGTGTAGTCCGGGGCGAAGAACGCACCGGCCTCGCTGCGCCCGAGGAGGTGGGCGAGGTAGGCGTTGATCACGCCGCCGTGGCACACCGCGGCCACCACCTCGCCGGGATGGGCGGCGATGATCGTCTCGACCGCCTCGACCACCCGGTCGGAGAATGCCTGTGGGTCCTCGTCGGAGATCCACTCGCCGGCCAGCATCGCCTGCCACCGCGCGTCACCCGCCGCCCGCAACTCCTCGACGGGGACGTACTCGTCGGCGTTGCGGTCCCATTCCGCCAACCCGTCCGACGCCACGACCTCGATGTCCAAGCGCTGCGCCAGCGGCGCGGCGGTCTCGCGCGCCCGCCGCATCGGGCTGGCGTAGATCGCCGTGATCGCCTCCACGGCGAGGTAGTCGCCGAGGTGCTCGGCCTGGGCGACGCCGTCGGGGGCCAGCGCCGGGTCGGCACCGCCGGCACTGGCGTGGCGGACCGGCAGTCCGTGACGGATCAACAGCAGCTCCACTGCCTGGAGTAGATATCAGGTGTGACACGCCGCACGAAGATCGTCGCAACCATCGGACCGGCCCAGCCGGGTCCCGCCGAGGTGGAGGCACTGGTGCGAGCCGGTGTCGACGTGATCAGGATCAACCTCAGCCACGGACCACTCGAGGACCATCTCGCGCACCTGGGGATGGTCCGAGATGCGTCGAGCAACGTCGGGCGCCCGGTCGGCGTGCTGGCCGATCTGCCTGGCCCGAAGATCCGCTCCGGGGAGTTCCCGGACGACGGCGTCGTGCTGGCGTCCGGGACGTCCGTGACCCTCGTCGCCGGGACCGGGCCGAGCGACGCCGACCTGATCACCGTTGGCTACGAGCACCTGGCGACCGATCTCGACCTGGGCGACCTCATCGTGCTCGGCGACGGGAACATCTCGATGCGCGTCGAGGCGGTAGAGGCCGACCGCGTGCGGGCCGAGGTCGAGCGCGGCGGGCGGGTGATCGGCCGTCCGGGGGTGCACCTGTCGTGCGAACGGCTGCAGATGCGCGCCCCGACCGAGCGCGACCTCGAGCTGGCCGAGGCGATCGTTACCGCCGGTGTGGAGTACGTGGCGCTGTCGTTCGTGCGGCGCGCCGCCGACGTCCACGAGCTGCGCACGGTCGTCGGCCAACGAGCCGGGATCGTCGCCAAGATCGAAACCAGCGCGGCGCTGGCCGAGCTGCCGGCGATCACCGAGGCCGCCGACGCCGTCATGGTGGCCCGGGGCGATCTCGGGATCGACTGCCCGCTGGAGGACGTTCCGCACCTGCAGAAGCGGATCCTGCGCCACTGCGTCGAGGTCGGGCGGCCGGTCATCACTGCGACCCAGATGCTGGAGTCGATGGTCGTCGCCCCGTTCCCCACCCGTGCCGAGGTCAGCGACGTCGCCAATGCCGTGTTCGACGGCACGGACGCCGTGATGCTGTCGGGTGAGACGGCGATCGGCCACGACCCGGCCGGGGTCGTGGCGACGATGGGCCGGATCGCCGAGCGGGCCGAGTCCGAGGCGAGCTACCGGCAGTGGGCCGAGCGGCTCGGTCGGGTGCAGCGCTCGTGGGACGACAACGCCACGGATCGGATCACGGCGGCGATGACGCACGCCGCGTGGCAGGCCGCCGTCGGCGCCGGGGCCTCGGCGATCCTGTGCTGCACGCGCTCGGGACGCACGGCGCGGGCGATGGCCCGGTTCCGGCCGGCGTGCCGGCTGATCGGGCTGTCGCCGGACCCACGCACCGTGGCCGCGCTCACCCTGTCGTGGGGGGTCGAGTCGTTGCACGTCGAGGAGTACCACACCAGCGACGAGATGGTGTGGTTCGCCGTCGAGTCCGCAGTGCACCACGGGTTGGCGCAGGTCGGCGACACGGTGCTCGTGTTGGCTGGCGCGCCGGACCTCGAGACGGCCGGGGCCACGGACGTCATGCGCATCGTGCGCATCACGTGACGGTCATTGCGTTCCCCGGCCACGCAGGCCGCGCAGAACGGGCCCGCCCGTGACCTCATCGTTCACCGTCTGGGCCGAGGAGGCCGGCCAGGCTGGCGCGCCACTGATCGTCCTGGTGCACGGCTCGATGGACCGCTCGGCCGGGCTGCTGAAGCTGTCCCGGCGTCTCGACGACGCCCACCGAGTCGTGCGCTACGACCGCCGGGGGTACGGCCGCTCGGTCGATCTCGGCGGCCCGTTCACGCTCGCCACCCACGTTGCGGACCTCGAGCTGCTGCTCGGCGGTCGACGAGCGGCCGTCGTGTTCGGCCACAGCTACGGCGGGAACGTGGCGCTGGCCCTCGCCCAGCGTCGACCGGACCTCGTCAACGCGGTCGCCGTGTACGAGACGCCGATGTCGTGGCTCGACTGGTGGCCGTCGTCGACCGCCGGCGGCGACGCCCTGCGATCCACGGACGGTGCCGAGCTCGACCCTGCCGACGCCGCCGAACGGTTCATGCGCCGGCTGGTCGGCGACGAGCGTTGGGCCCGGTTGCCGAGCCGCACCCGCACCGCCCGGCGAGCCGAGGGCGCGGCCATGGTCGGCGAGCTGGACGACCTGCGCCGGGTTCCGGCCTGGGATCCCGCCGCCGTCCACGTCCCCGTGGTGGCGATGCGCGGCGTCGACGGCGCCGAGCACCACCGGCGCTCGACCGCTCACCTCGGTGCCGCGCTGGCCAATTGCACGGTCGTCGACATCGACGGCGCCCGCCACTTCGGGCCCAACACCCACCCCGACGCCGTCGCCGCGGTCGTCACCGACCTCGCCGGCCGCACGTCCCCCTCGTGAGGTGAGCGGTGCGGGGACAATGTGCCCTCACCGCTCACCGCTGTCGCGTCGCCCGCCGGCGTCGCGCCTACCCTCGCTGGCGTGAGTGATTCGCGACCGGTGTCCATGTCGGCCGGGCTGCCGACCACGGTGCTGCCCCCGGCGGAGCCTGCGGCGCAGGACGGGCTGCGGTCGGCGCTGGCCGTTCCCGACCTCGACCAGCGGCGGGCGGCGATCGCCGAGGTGGCGGCGCGGTACCCGCGGTTCCTCGACGCCTGGGCCGAGCTCGGCGACCTCGGGCGCGACGACATCGAGCGGTACGCCTACTACCGCGTCGGCTACCACCGCGGACTCGACGCGCTGCGCGCCAGCGGCTGGCGGGGCTCGGGCTACGTCCGCTGGTCGGCGCCGACCAACCTCGGCTTCCTGCGCGCCCTGGCCGGGCTCGGCGCGATGGCCGACGCCATCGGCGAGCAGGACGAGGCCGAGCGCGTCGCCATGTTCCTCGTGCAGCTCGACCCCGACGGCCCGCCGCCGCAGTGACCAGCGGCGCCGTGCTGTGCGGCGGTGCCAGCCGGCGGATGGGTGCTGACAAGGCGCTCGTCCCGATCGACGGCGTCCCGATGGCCGAGCGCGTCGCCCGCACGCTCGATTCGTCGGGCTGCGCGCCGGTCGTCCTGGTCGGTGGCGACGCCACGACGCTGGGTGCGCTCGGGCGGACGCTGATCCCGGACGGTTGGCCGGGAGAGGGCCCGCTCGGCGGCGTGATCACCGTCCTGCAGACCTCCTCCGCGGAGGGCGTAGTCGTCGCCGCCTGCGACCTGCCGTGGCTCGGCGCCGACGCCGTCCGGGCGCTGCTCAGCGAGTCGGCCGCCGCGCCCACCCGTCGACGTCGTGGTGGCCCGGACCGATCGGCTGCAGCCAGCCCTGGCGTGGTGGTCGCGGCGCGGCCTCCCGACCCTCCAACGGTGCTGGGCCGACGGCATGCGGGCGCTCCACGACGCCGTCGCCGAGCTCTCGTCACGAACGGTTTCCGTCGACGCCGCGTCGCTGCGCAACGTCAACCGACCGAGTGACCTCCCCGGCCTGCGCTGAGTAGCTTGACGACGTGCAGGAGATCGACGTCGACCAGCTCGCCGACCGTGTCGCTGCCGGCGGTCGGTTGATCGACGTGCGCGAACCGGACGAGTACACCGGCGGCCACGTCCCCGGGGCGCTGTCCGTCCCGCTGGCGACCGTGCCCGACCACCTCGACGTGTTCCGCGGCGAGGAGCCGGTCGCCGTCATCTGCCACTCGGGCGGTCGCAGCCGGCGGGCCGTGGAGCACCTCGCCGAGCACGGCATCGATGCGGCGAACGTCGAGGGCGGCACGGCGGCGTGGATCGCTTCAGGGCGGGCGACCGTCGCCGGGGATCGCCCCTCGTGACCCACCGCTGGGTCGAGCGAGACGACCAGCTCGACCAACTGATCGACGAGCTCACGGGCGAACCCCGCTACGCCCTGGACACCGAGTTCCACCGCGAGCGCACCTACTTCCCCCGGCTCGCCCTCCTGCAGTTCGCCTGGGGCGAGACGACGCCGGACGGCACCTCGGCCAACGCCGCGCTGGTCGACCCGCTGACCGTCGACGGGCGGCGTCTGGCGCGGCTGTTCGAGTGTCCGGCGCTGGTCGTCGCCCACGCCGCCCAGCAGGACCTCGACGTGCTCACGCACGCCGTGGGCGCCATCCCTGCGAACCTGTTCGACACGCAGGTCGCCGCCGGCTTCGTCGGCTACGGCACCCCCTCGCTCAGCGCACTGCTGCAGGGCGAGCTGCGCGTCACGCCCGTCAAGGGCGATCGCCTGACCGACTGGCTCCGGCGACCGCTGACCGAGGCCCAGAAGACGTACGCCGAGTCCGACGTTGCTTGGCTCCTCCCGCTGCAGGACCGCCTCGTCGCCGAGCTCGAGACCCGGGGGCGGATGACCTGGGTCGTGGATGCGTGCGAGGAGCTGCGCACCCGGCCCACGGGCCCGACACCGCCCGAGGAGGCGTGGGTCAAGCTGAAGGACGCCCGCTCGCTGCGGCCGCGGGCCCGCGCCGTCGCCCAGGCCGTCGCCGCATGGCGCGAGCGGGAGGCGGCGAGCAGCGACATCCCACTCCGCCAGGTGTTGCCCGACCTCGCCGTGCTCGGCATCGCCCAGCGCCAGCCGACGACCGTCGAAGAGCTGGCCCAGGCCCGCGGTGTCGACGATCGGCACCGGCGCGGCCGCATCGGCCGCGAGCTGGTCGAGACGGTGGCCAAGGCGAAGGAGTCCGAGCCGCCCGCCGCGCCCGTCGGCGTCGAGGACCTCGACCGCACGATGCGCCCGGCCGTCACGCTCGTCTCGGCGTGGGTCAGCCAGGTGGCCCGCGACGCCCGCATCGACACGGCGCTGCTGGCCACCCGGGCCGACCTGATCGCCATCCTGCGCAACGACCCAGGCGCCCGGCTGGCCAACGGTTGGCGGTCCGAGCTGATCGGCGACGGCATCAACCGGCTGCTCCACGGGCACAGCGCCTTGACGTTCGACGGCCAGGGCTCGCTGCGCCTGGTCGACGTCTGACGGCCTCGCTCGCTCCGACGACTCGGCTGCGCGACGAGCCGCGGTCTGCGAGCGATCCTGCGACCTCAGCACGCGCCGCAGCTTGGCCCAGAGCGTGTCGAAGGCGTTGGCGACGTCGGCGGCACGCGCCCCGAAGGAGTGGATCGACCGCCGTTCGCCGAGCGCCTGGTTGACGATCACCCGCTGCGGCACCGGCGGCTTCCAGACCGTCGATCGGCCGACGATCCGGCTCAGCTCGGCGACGCGGCGATCGGCCTCCGTCGAGATCGCCGGCATCCGGTTGACGACCACCCCGCACAGGTCCAGGTCCGGGTTGTCGCCCTCCCACACCTCGTCGACGGCGTCGGCGAGGCTGCCGATGCCACGCAGCCCGAGCGCCGACGGGTCGACGACGATCAGGGCGTGTCGGGCGGCGACCAGGGCGGCGCGGGTGGTCGCCCCGAGCGTCGGCGGGCAGTCGAGGAGCACGGCGTCATAGGGGTCGGCGCCGCCGTCGGCCAACGCGTCGCGCAGGCGCCTCGCCGAGGTGGCGTCCACCTCGCGCCGGGCGCTCGGCACCAGGTCGATGTGCGGCGACCAGCCCGACGTCACGACGAGGTCGGCCAGCGGGCGGCCGGGAGTGACACCCGCCACGCCGCCGGAGTCGTTCCCCTCGACGCCGAGCACCCACGTCGCCGAGGCCTGCGGGTCGAGATCGACGATCAGCACCCGCTTGCCAGCGGCGGCTGCGGCGGAAGCCAACCCCAGCGTGACGGTGGTCTTCCCGACCCCTCCCTTCTGGTTGAGCACAGCAACGGCGCGCGGTGCAGGCGGAGTTCCCGGCATCGAGGGCATGGTGCCACACCGGCATCCACGCCGCCGGCAGGTCGCGGGATGCCACGTCCTGGCAGGTGCGACCGGTAGGATCGCCATCAATGTCAGCGCACTAGTCGTGGGAGCCCTGCGTGAAGAAGGGTCGTCATCGCCGTTTCGAAGAGGCGAGGAAGTTGAAGCAGTCCGGCCCCGGGGCGTTCGACCTCGGGTTGGGTGATCGCAGCCGTCCCGGCGGCACCGCCACCCAGGACGACGAGGACGACGACGAGTACGCCGCCTTGGCGCAGAAGTACGGCGTCGAGTTCGACGACGACGACGCCGCCGAGACCCCCACCGACGACTGAGCCAGCGCCGTCGCTAGCGGCGGGTGCGCAACACCGGGTGGGGGAGCGGCGTCCAGTCCGGACGCTCGAGATGCTCGACCAGCGTGTCGTAGTTGCGCTGTCCGACCAGCTCGATGATGTCGTCGCGGGAGGTCCGGTACACGGGATCGGCGCCGACGAACGCCTCCGGTGACTCGGTGCACCACCAGTGGAACTCGGCGCCGCCCTCGCCCCAGTCGCGGCGCTTCCACTCTCGCAGCCGCGACGTCACGTGGCCGTTCTCGTCGGTGGAGTGCTCGAGGCGCAATGGCACCTGCCAGCACACATCGGGCTTCCAGTCGAGCGGCCGCTCTCCGGCTTCCACGGCGGCGACGTGCAGCGCGCACCCGGTGCCGCCGGCGAAGCCGGGTCGGTTGAGGAAGATGCACGCGTCGTCGACCAGACGGGTGACCGTGACCTCGGCGCCGTCGTCGGCCGGCTCGCCGGGACGGAGGAACCCCCCGCGCCGGGCCTTGGCGTGGAACTGCATCTGGTCGGGGCGGAGACGCACGAACCGGGCGACGACGTTGGCCACATCGTCTTCGTCGACGAAGTGGGCCCCATAGCTGCAGCACCCGAGCTCGAGCTCCGGGGCCGCCTGGTCGAGGATCCCAAGGCACCCTTCGCCGTAGATGCACCGGTAGTTGGAGCGCAGGAAGGTGGCGTCGAACACCCAGGTGCGCTGCTCGTCGGCGTCCTCGAAGCTGATCCATTCATGAACGTCCGTGCTGATGGCCTCGCTCACTCGAAACTCGCTCGCTCGGCGGTGGCTCGTCGCTGGCGCTTCCCTCGCCACCTGACCATGCACGCTCGAACCTCGGGGGCCGAAGCGGTGCACGCCCGTCCACGTCGCCCATGCATGACTGCAACCTACCGATCGGGCCGAACCCGCGCCGGTAGCCTCAGCAGGACGTATGGCCACGCACCCGTCGGGCCGGCCGTCGACCGCTGACGAGCTGCGCCGCTCCTTCATCGACTTCTTCAGCGCTCGCGATCACGCCGCGGTGCCGTCGGCCAGCTTGATCCCGCACGACCCGACCGTGCTGTTCAACGTCGCCGGGATGGTGCCGTTCAAGCCGTTCTTCGTGGGTGACGAGGCACCGCCGTTCGCCCGGGCCGTGAGCTCCCAGAAGTGCGTGCGCGCCGGCGGTAAGCACAACGACCTCGACGATGTGGGGCGCACCAAGCGGCACCTCGTGTTCTTCGAGATGATGGGCAACTTCAGCTTCGGCGACTACTTCAAGGAGCTGGCCATCCCCTACAGCTGGGAGCTGGTCACCGAGGGGTGGGGCATCGACGGCGACCGCATCTGGATCACCGTCCACGAGACCGACGACGAGGCCGAGCAGATCTGGCACGACGTGGTCGGCGTGCCGATGGAGCGGATCCAGCGCCTCGGCGACAAGGACAACTTCTGGCAGATGGGCGAGACCGGTCCGTGCGGACCGTGCTCCGAACTGCACCTTGATCGTGGCCCGGACTTCGGACCCGACGGCGGCCCGCTGGGGGACCCGCGGGGCGACCGGTTCATGGAGTTCTGGAACCTGGTCTTCATGCAGTACGACCAGGCGCCCGACGGCACCCGCACGCCGCTGCCCCGCCCGTCGATCGACACCGGGGCCGGCCTGGAGCGCATCCTCTGCCTGCTCCAGGGCGTCGACGCCGTCTGGGAGACCGACCTGATGGCGCCCCTGATCGAGCAGGCGTGTGCGGCGACCGGGCGCAGCTACCGGCCAGGTGACTACGACGACCGCGACAGCTTCGCCGTGCGCGTGCTCGCCGAGCACGCCCGCGCCGCCACCATGCTGGTCGCCGACGGCGTGTTCCCGAGCAACGAGGCCCGCGGATTCGTGCTGCGGCGGATCATCCGCCGGGCGGTCCGGTACGCCTACCTGCTCGGGACGGAGCGGCTGGTCATGCCGGGGTTGAGCGAGGTGGCCGTCGACGTGATGGGCGGTGCGTACCCCGACGTCGCCCGGCAGCGCGACTTCGTCGTCGGCGTGATCGGCCGGGAGGAGGAGCGGTTCCGCCAGACGCTGCGCAGCGGGTTGACCATCCTCGAGCGAGAGCTGTCCACCGACGCCGAGGCGCTGTCGGGGTCCACGGCCTTCGCCCTCCACGACACGTACGGGTTCCCGCTGGAGCTGACCCAGGAGATCGCCGGTGAGCGAGGCGTCCCCGTCGACGTCACCGGTTTCGAGCGGGAGATGACCGAGCAGCGAGAGCGGGCCAAGGCGGCGCGGCGTTCGGGCGCCGTCGACGATGCTGCGATCGACGGCTATCGGGAGATCGTCGAACAGTTCGGCACCACCGACTGGGTCGGGGACCACGTCGCCTCGGCCGAGGCACGCGTGCTGGCCGTCGTCCCCGCCGGCGAGGACGACGACGGCGCGCTCGTCGAGGTGTTCCTCGACCGCACCCCCTTCTACGCCGAGAGCGGCGGCCAGATCGGCGATCGCGGCACCATCACCGGCCCGCAGGGACGGGCCGATGTCGTCGACACGACGTTCGCCCTCCCGCACCTGCGCCGCCACCTCGCCCGGATCGTCGACGGCGAGCTGACAGCGGGCCAGCAAGTGACGGCGACGATCGACGTCGATCGCCGGGCCGCCACCCGCCGCAACCACACCGCTACGCACCTGTTGCACCACGCCCTGCGCGAGGTGCTGGGCGACCACGTGAAGCAGGCCGGTTCGTTGGTCGCTCCGGAACGCCTGCGCTTCGACTTCTCGCACTATGAGCCGGTCACGGCTGCGCAGATCGAGGAGATCGAGCGCCTGGCCAACGACGAGACGCTCGCCAACACGCCCGTGACGTCGTTCGAGACGTCCAAGGCTGAGGCCGAGGAGCTCGGGGCGATCGCCTTCTTCGGGGACAAGTACGGCGACACCGTGCGTGTGTTGCAGGCCGGCACGTCGGTCGAGCTGTGCGGCGGCACCCACGTGGGCGCCACCGGCGACATCGGCACCATCAAGATCGTCAGCGAGGGCTCGATCGGCTCCAACCTGCGGCGCGTCGAGGCGGTCACGGGGACGGCCAGTGTCCAGCTCCTGCAGCGTGACGAGCGATCCCTCGCCGACGCCGCCCGCCTCGTCGGAGCGACGCCCGAGCATCTCGTCGACGGCGTGCAGCGGAAGCTCGACGAGGTGCGCGCCCTGCAGGACGAGATCAAGGCGCTGCGCGCCGAACTGGCCACCGGGCGCGCCTCGGACCTCGCCGCCGACGGCCATCGACGGTGCCGTCGTGCAGCGGGTCGACGGCATGGCGCCCAACGACCTCCGTGAGCTCGCCGTGGCGGTGCGTGCCGAGCCCGGTGTTGATCTTGTCGTCCTGGCCGGCGTCACCGACGCCGGCGGGGTCAGCATCATCAGTGCCGTCCGGCCCGGCGGCGGTGTCCAGGCCGCCGACCTGATTCGCGATGCGGCCCGCGCCGTGGGCGGGGGCGGGGGCGGCAAGGGCGACGTCGCCATGGCCGGCGGCAAGGATCCGGCAGGCCTCCCCGACGCCCTGCGCATCGCCGGCGACGCGGTGGCGGCGGCACGCGCCACACCGTGAGAGCGCTCGGGCTGGACCTCGGATCGCGGCGGATCGGTGTCGCCGTGAGCGACCGCTCGGGGACCGTCGCCAGCCCGCTGACGGTGTTGGAGCGGACGGGCTCACGGCGCAGGGATCACGAGCGGATCACGGCCCTGGCCAGGGACGAAGAGGCCGAGCTGATCGTCGTCGGGCTGCCCCGCTCGATGTCCGGAGCCGACGGCCCGGCGGCGAGAGGTGCCCGGAACGAGGCAGACGTGCTGGCTAGCGTTGCCGGTGTGCCGGTCGAGACCTGGGACGAGCGTCTGACCACCGTGACCGCCGAGCGCGCCCTGCGCGCCGGCGGGGTGCGCGGTCGCGCCCGCCGGCAGGTGGTCGACAAGGTCGCCGCCGCGGTGATCCTGCAGTCGTGGCTGGACGCTCGCGCCTCGGCCCGCGAGGCCCGCCCATGACCATCGCCGAAGAGCTGCGCCGGGAACGCGCCGCCCAGCGCGTCGGTGCCGACCGCGATCCCGGCGACCCGCGCGGGATCGACGCGCTCGACTCCCTCGACTCGTTGGAGGCGCTGGACTGGGAGACCGATCCGTGGGACGCCGTCGACGCCACCGGCTCCGTCGAGCGGCTGCGGTGGCAGACGAGGTCGGCGAAGTGGGTGGCGTACACGGTGATGGTGCTGGTCATCGTGCTGATCCTCGGCGCCGGCGCGGTGGGGTGGTGGTACGTCCAGCAGACCAACCCGTCCGGTGAGACCGGGGATCCGGTCAGCTTCACCGTCACCGACGAGGACACCCTCGAGACGATCAGCGAGCGGCTCGCCACCCGGGAGCTGATCGTCGATGCCAGCGTCTTCCGGTGGTACGTCGACAACCACGGCGGCCTGGAGGTCACCCCGGGCTACTACGAGATCCCGACCAGCGACCACATGGGCAACGTCCTGGCCCAGCTGCGCACGCCACCGGCCGAGACGTACAACAAGGTCACGTTCCCGGAGGGGTTCACCGTCGGCCAGATGGCCGAGCGCATCGACGAGAAGGTCGTCCCCATGACGGCTGACGGCTTCCGGTCGGCGATGACCGACCCGGCGCTGGTCGTGCCGTTCCGCCCGCCCGGCGTCACGACGCTGGAGGGCCTGCTCTTCCCCGACACCTACCAGGTGTCGAACGGCGAGAACGAGGCCCAGGTGATCAGCCGCATGCTGAGCCAGATGGAGCGGGTCGGCGGCCAGGAGGACATCGTCACCAAGGGCCAGCGGTTGATGCAGTCGCCGTACGGGATCTTGACCATCGCTTCGATGATCGAGCGGGAAGCCAAGACGGCCGAGGACCGCCCGAAGATCGCCCGGGTGATCTACAACCGGCTGGCCATGGGCATGCCACTGCAGATCGACGCCGCCGTCCGCTACGGCACGCAGATCAGCGGCGGCGACCCGGACGCCATCTCGTTCGATCAGCAAGCGGAGACGCCCGGGCCGTACAACACCTACCTCTACGAGGGCCTGCCGCCGACGCCGATCGCCAACCCTGGCCGAGAGTCGATCCGCGCCGCCCTCAACCCGGCGCCGAACCCCAGCGTCGGGGACCCGCTGTGCGCCGACCTCCCGCCCGACGTCACGTGCCAGTACGTCTATTACGTGCTCGCCGACGAAGCGGGCAACCACGCCTTCGCCGTCACCTACGAGCAGCACCAGATCAACGTGTACAACGCTGCCGCCGCCGGCCTCCTGGACTGAAGACTCGCGAGCGCCGGTGGTAGGCGTCGCCGCCGTCGTCGGCTCGCCGATCGACCACTCCCTGTCGCCGGCGCTGCACCGCGCCGGGTTCGCCGCCACCGGCGTGGACTGGGACTACGTGGCCTTCGACGTCCCGGTCGGATCAGGCGCGGCTGCGGTCGATGCGATGCGCACCTTCGGCCTGGCCGGATTATCGGTCACGACGCCCCTGAAGGCCGAGGTCGCCGCGGCGGTCGACCGGTTGGCACCGGCGGCGACGGCCCTCGGCGCCGTCAACACCGTCGCGCTGGAGGGAGCGCGGCTGGTCGGGCACAGCACCGACGGCGACGGGTTCGTC
The DNA here is from genome assembly GCA_963844175.1 of uncultured Acidimicrobiia bacterium. GTDB lineage: Bacteria > Actinomycetota > Acidimicrobiia > Acidimicrobiales > Ilumatobacteraceae > JALZMG01. Next base: position 220,905 of record CAWJNE010000023.1, on the reverse strand, counting down.
GCGTCGCTGGCGGCGGCCGGCGTCGACGTCAGCGGGTGCCGCGTCGGCGTCGTCGGCGCCGGGGGAGCGGCGCGCAGCCTGGTCGACGCCCTGGGCCGGGCCGGGGTCGCCGAGCTCCTGATCGTCAACCGCACCGCCGACGCCGCGGCGAGGGCCGCCGCGCTCGCCGCCGTGGGGCGCGTCGGCCGAGCCGACGAACTGGTCGACGTCGAGCTTGTCGTCAACGCCACGTCCGTTGGCATGGGCACCGATCAGGTACCGATCGACCCGGCCCTGCTGCGACCGGAGCAGGTCGTCGTCGACCTCGTGTACCACCCCGTTCGCACGGCGCTGCTGCGGGCGGCGGACGCCGCCGGCTGCCGGACCGTCGACGGGCTGGGGATGCTCGTCCACCAGGCGGTGCTGCAGCAGGAACTGTGGACCGGCCGCCGACCCGACCCGGCGGTGCTGCGCGCCGCCGCCGACGCCGAGCTTCGGCGCCGCGCCATCCCGGGCGCCTGAGCGCTTCCGCGTGGCTGGTGCGGGAAGCCCCCTCACGAAACACTCCGCTGGGACCTAGCGTGTCCGCCCGTGCTGCGGTACTTGACGGCGGGGGAGTCGCACGGCCCGGCACTGGTCGTGATCGTGGAGGGACTCCCGGCCGGGCTCGACGTCACCGTCGAGGACGTCCAGGGTGAGCTGGCCCGGCGGCGCCTCGGCTATGGGCGGGGACCGCGCCAGCGCTTCGAGGTCGACGACCTGACACTGGTCGGCGGCGTCCGCCACGGTCGCACGCTCGGCTCGCCGGTGGCCATCGAGATCAAGAACACCGAGTGGACGCGCAGCGACAAGTGGCACGCCGAGATGGCGGCCGCGCCCGGGGTGACCGAGGCGCCGCTGACCCAGGTGCGCCCGGGCCACGCCGACCTCGCCGGGATGCAGAAGTACGGGTTCACCGACGCCCGCGACGTGTTGGAGCGGGCCAGTGCCCGGGAGACCGCGGCCCGCGTCGCCGCCGGCGCGCTGGCCAAGCTGCTGCTGCGCCAGCTCGGTGTCGAGGTGTTCTCGCACGTCGTGCAGATGGGCACCGTGCGCTCCGAGGCCGCCCGCCCCACGGCCCGGGACCTGGGCGCGATCGACGAGTCGCCCGTCCGCTGCTTCGACCCTGCCGCCAGCGAGGCGATGGTGATGGAGGTCAAGGCGGCGGCCGGGGACGGCGACTCGCTCGGCGGGGTCGTCGAGGTGCTCGCCGAGGGGGTGCCCGTCGGGCTGGGGAGCCACGTGCACTGGGATCGAAAGCTCGACGCGCTGCTGGCCCAGGCCGTGATGAGCATCCAAGCCGTCAAGGCCGTCGAGTTGGGGGAGGGGATCGACGTCGCCGGCCGGCGGGGGAGCGAGGCCCACGACGCCATCCGCTGGGACGAGGTGGCCGGTGCCTACCGGCGCGACACGAGCCTCGCCGGCGGCGTCGAGGGCGGGATGTCGACCGGGGAGCTGCTCGTCGTCCGGGCGGCGATGAAGCCCCTGGCCACGCTGAACGTGCCGGTGCTCGAGACCGTCGACACGGCGACCAAGGAGGCGACCGTGTCGTTCAAAGAGCGCACCGACGTCACCGCCGTCCCGGCGATGGGCGTCGTCGCCGAGACCATGGTCGCCCTGGTGCTGGCCGCGGAGGCGCAGCGCAAGTTCGGCGGGGACTCGATGCCCGAGCTGCGGCGCAACGTCGCCGCCTTCCGCGCCTCGCTGCCGTGACCCGTCATCTCGTCCTGGTGGGGATGATGGGCGTCGGCAAGACCACGATCGGCACGGCGGTCGCCGCCCGACTCGGTCGGCGGTTCGTCGACTCCGACGAGCTGATCGAGGCTCGTACGGGCCGTACGGTCCGGGAGATCTTCGAGTCCGACGGCGAATCGACCTTCCGCCAGCTGGAGACCGAGGCGCTCGTCGAGGCGCTGGCCACTGCGGACCCGCTCGTCATCGCTGCCGCCGGCGGCGTGGTGTTGCGGCCCGAGAACCGGACCGCGCTCGACCGGTCCGGCGCCTTCGTCGTGTGGTTGACGGCGGACACGTCCGTGCTGGCCGGCCGCGTGCGCGTCGGCGACCACCGACCGCTGCTCGGCGATGACCCGGAAGCGGCCTTGCGCCGGCTGCTCCCCGAACGGGCCGACCGGTACGCCCAGGTCGCCGATGCCACCGTCGAGACCGGTGGCGTGCCGGCGCCCGACGTCGTCGAGCAGGTCCTCGGACTTCTCGCGGGAGCGACCAGTGGCTGAGCTCCGCCGGATCACCGTGCCGCTCGGCGAGCGGGCCTACGACGTCGTCGTCGGGCACGGGGCCGGCGCCGAGCTCCCGGGGCTACTGCCGCCGACGGCGCGCCGGGCTGCCGTCGTGACGCAGGCCACCGTGCCGTTCGACCTGTCGCTGCCGATCCCGGTCGAGCGCATCGAGATCGGAGTCGGCGAGGCGCACAAGGATCTGCGCACCGTCGAGCTCCTGGCTCGCTCGTTCGCCCGCATCGGCCTGACCCGCCACGACGTCGTCGTCGGCGTCGGTGGCGGCATGGTGACCGACGTCGCCGGTTTCGCCGCCGCCACGTGGCACCGCGGCGTGCCCGTCGTCTACGCGGCGACGACGCTGCTGGCGATGGTCGACGCCGCCATCGGCGGCAAGACCGGCGTCAACCTGCCCGAGGGCAAGAACCTGGTCGGCGCGTTCTGGCAGCCGTCCGGCGTGATCTGCGACCTCGACTCGCTGGCCTCGCTGCCGCCACGGGAGCGACGTTCGGGTGACGGCGAGATGGCCAAGTACCACTTCCTGACCGGTGACGACCTCGAGGCGATGGAGCTCACCGATCGGATCGCCCGCTGCGTCGAGATCAAGGCCGCTGTCGTCGCCGCCGACGAGCGGGAAGGTGACCGGCGCGCCCTCCTCAACTACGGGCACACCCTGGCCCACGCGCTGGAGACTGCCACCGATCACGCCGTGACCCACGGCGAGGCCGTCGGCATCGGCCTGGTCTACGCCGCGACGTTGGCCCGCCGGCTCGGGCGGATCGGCGACGAGCGCGTCGACGAGCACCGGCGGGTCGTCGGCCAGACCTACGGGCTGCCGACGTCGCTGCCCGCCGGCCTCGAGCCCGGCACGCTGGTCGAGTTGATGGGCCGCGACAAGAAGGCCCTGGCCGGTCCGACGTTTGTGCTCGACGGCCCCGCCGGTATCGAGGTCGTTGCCGGCGTCGACGAGGCCAGCATGCGAGCGGCGCTCGACGAGCTGGCGTGATCCGGACCTTGACGGCCGACCGGGGTGGGCCTAGCGTGAGGTCCCCTCACATCGACGTAACTACGTTCGTGTCACACGAAGGAGTTGGGCCTGTGACAGAACCCGGATTCAGCGGCACCAGGGCGGCGAAGGTCGTCGGCATCACGTACCGCCAGCTGGACTACTGGGCGCGCACGGATCTCCTGCGGCCGTCGCTCGTCGAAGCCGCCGGCAGCGGCAGCAGGCGGAAGTACTCGTACCGCGACCTGCTGGAGCTGCGGGTCATCAAGACGCTGCTCGACGCCGGCATCCGGCTCGAATCGGTGCGCGAGGTGTTCAGCTACCTGCGCCAGCACGTCGGCACGGACATCGCCGCCGCCCACATCGTCATCAGCGGCCACCAGGTGGCGCTGTGCGACGGCGACGAGCTGGTCGACGTCCTGCGCAAGGGCCAGGGCGTGCTCAACGTGCTGCCGCTGGCCGGCGTCAAGGACGACATCGACGCCCAGCTGCTGCCGCTCGGCGAGCTGGACGACGCTCCGGTGACGCTGGCCACTTGAGCGCGCCGGCCGACCGTCGGTCTCCCCTCGACGAGCGCCACCGCCGCCTCGGCGCCCGCATGGTGCCGTTCGGTGGGTGGGAGATGCCGCTCGAGTACCCGACCGGCACCATCGCCGAGCACCTCGCCTGCCGCCGGGACGCCGTCGTGTTCGACGTCTCCCACCTCGGCACGGTGCACCTCGACGGCCACGACGCCGGCGACCGCCTGCAGTCGGTGCTGACCAACGACCTGGCCAAGATCGCCCCGGGCCGGGCCCAGTACACCCACCTGCTCGACGACGCCGACGCCTCCGTGCTGGACGACCTGATCGTGTGGTGGCGCCCGGACGGATCGTTCGACGTGATGCCCAACGCCTCGAACACCGACCGCGTGCGGGCGGCGATCGGCGGCGTCGACACGACGGGGGAGCGGGCGGTGCTGGCCGTCCAGGGCCCTGCCGCCATCGAGCGGTTGGAGGCGGTCGTGCCGGGCGTCGCCGCCGTGCGCAGGTTCCGCGTCGAGTCGATCGACTGGAGGTCGACGCCGCTGCTGGTGGCGGGAACCGGCTATACGGGCGAGGCGGGCGTGGAGATCGCCGTCCCCGCCGCAGCCGCAGCCGCCCTCTGGGACGTAGTCGTCGATGCGGGCGTCACGCCGGCCGGGCTGGGCGCTCGTGACACGTTGCGCCTCGAGGCCGGGCTCCCGCTGCACGGCCACGAGCTGGGGCCGGGGATCACCCCGCTGCAGGCCGGGCTGGGTTGGGTCGTCGGCTGGGACAAGCCGACGTTCCGTGGCCGCGCCGCGCTCGAGGCGGAGCGGGAGCGCGGGGTGGCCCGGACACTGGTCGGCGTGGCGACGCAGGGGCGGCGACCACCCCGCGCCGAGTGCGACGTGCTCCTCGACGGCGACGTCATCGGCGTGACGACCAGCGGCAACTTCTCGCCCGTGCTCGGCCACGGCATCGCCCTCGCCTTCGTGCCGCCGGGCCTGCCCGCCGGCACCGAGGTGGAGGTCGACGTTCGTGGCAGCCGCCTCCCCGGCACGATCGTGGCCACCCCGTTCGTCCGGCGCTGACGCCACCAACCGGGCGGAATCGGTTTCCGGGCGGGATCCGTCTCGGGCGTCGCAACGCAACCCGCCCAGATCGGCGACTCAGGTGCGCGAGGACGCCTTCTTGGCGGTCGCCTTCTTCTTGGCCGCCGCCTTCTTCTTCGCTGGCGTCTTCTTCGCTGCCGCCTTCTTGGGCGCCGCTCGCTTGGCCGGAGGCGGCGGTGGGTCCTCGTCCTCGTCCTCGTCGACCGGGGGCGGGGCGGGAGGTGTGGTCACCTGGCGCGGCGTCAGGCCGGGGATGCGCAAGCCGAACAGCCCGCTGGCCTGCTCGGCGAGCTGTCCGAGTGGCGACATTCGCCTCGACAGGTCGTTGATGACCTCCATGAACTGGCCGAGGTCGCGAGGGAACGCCGTGAGCACCGGGGAGTTGAGGGTGTCCGCCAGCCGGGTGAGGCCGGGGATGACCTGATCCATCGGACCGGAGATCCGCTTCGAGAGATCGTCGGCCAGCTTCACCGTGCGGGTCATCTGCGGGATCATCGACCGGATCGGTTCCTCGAAGTCGTTGAGCAGCCGGTTGACGCGCCCAGCGGTCTCGTTGAGGTTCTCCATCGTGGTGTTGAAGTTCTCCAGGCCGCGCCGCAGCTCCTCGGCGTTCTTGCGCAGCTGGTCGAAGGAGCGGATCACGGCGGCGATCGGGCCGGCCACGATCGAGATCATGTCGCCGAACGGATCGGTGCGACCAGGGTCACTCATGGGTCAGGACGGTACCTGTCGAGCCGAGTGACCTGCGGTATTCCTCGATCGGAGCGCACGAGCAGACCAGGTTGCGGTCGCCACCGGCGGCATCGACACGCGACACCGGCGGGAAGTACTTGGCCGCCCGCAAGGACGGCAGCGGGTAGGCGCCGAGTGTTCGGTCGTAGGGCCGATCCCACGCCCCGATGAGGTCCTCTGCCGTGTGCGGGGCGAGGCGCAGCGGGCTGTCGGACAACGGCCACGTCCCGGCGGCCACGGCGTCGATCTCGCCCCGGATGGCGATCATCGCCTCGCAGAACCGGTCGAGCTCCGCTAACGACTCGCTCTCGGTCGGCTCGATCATCAACGTGCCCGGGACGGGGAAGCTCATCGTCGGGGCGTGGAAGCCGTAGTCCATCAAGCGCTTGGCGACGTCGTCGACCGTGACGCCGGTCGAGCGAGTGATGTCGCGCAAGTCGACGATGCACTCGTGGCCGACCCGACCACCGGCCCCGGTGTAGAGCACCGGGAAGTGCCCGCCGATCCGGGTGGCCACGTAGTTGGCAGCGGCGATGGCGACCGCCGTGGCGTGCCGCAGGCCGAGTGGGCCCATCAGCGCCAGGTAGGCCCACGAGATGGGCAGGATGCCGGCCGACCCGTACGGAGCGGCCGAGACGGGCCCGACCGGACCGGGGCCGTCGGCGCCGAGCGGGTGGCTCGGCAGGTACGGCGCGAGGTGCTGGCGCACCGCCACGGGCCCGACACCCGGGCCCCCGCCGCCGTGGGGGATGCAGAACGTCTTGTGCAGGTTGAGGTGGCTGACGTCGGCGCCGAACCGTCCGGGCTGGGCGACGCCGACGAGTGCGTTGAGGTTGGCGCCGTCGACGTAGACCTGGCCACCGGCGTCGTGCACGGCGGCGCAGATCTCACCGATCGCTTCCTCGAAGACGCCATGCGTCGACGGGTAGGTGATCATCATCGCCGCCAACCGGTCGCCGACCTCGTCGAGCTGGGCGCGGAGGTCGTCGAGGTCGACGTTGCCGTCGCCGTCCGTCTCGACCACGTGGACGTCGAAGCCGGCCATCACCGCACTGGCGGCGTTGGTGCCGTGGGCGCTGGCCGGGATGAGGCAGGCCGTGCGTTGCTCGGCGCCGTTGGCACGGTGGAAGGCGCGGATCGCCAGGAGGCCGGCCAGTTCCCCCTGGCTGCCGGCGTTGGGCTGCACGCTGACGGCGTCGTAACCGGTGATCTCGGTCAGCCAACCCTCGAGCTCGGTGATCAGCGCCCGCAGGCCGACGGACTCGTCGGCCGGTGCAAAGGGGTGCAGGTCGGCGAACGAGGGCCAGGTGATCGGCATCATCTCGGCCGTCGCGTTGAGCTTCATGGTGCACGAACCGAGCGGGATCATCGTGCGATCCAGCGCGAGGTCGGCATCGGCCAGGCGGCGCAGGTAGCGCAGCAGTTCGTGCTCGGTGCGGTGGTCGTGGAACACGTCCTGGGTCATGAAGGCGTCGGTGCGCCGAGCGGTGTCTGGGATCCCGTCGGGCGCATCGTCCGGGTACGCCGGCAGCGACGCACCGAGCGCATCGAGGGCCCTGGTGACCACGTCGAGGCTCGACGTCTCGTCGAAGGTGAGACCGACCGCGTCGGCGGCGACGGGGCGCAGGTCGAGGCCACGATGGCGAGCAGCGGCGAGCACCTCGGCGGCGTCGACCCCCTCGACGGTGATCGTGTCGAACCACCGGTCGTGACGCAGGCGCAGTCCGGCCGCTCGGCACCCGGCGGCGGCGATGGACGCCAGCCGCTGGGTCCGTTCGGCGATGCGGGCCAGCCCGTCGGGACCGTGCCAGACGCCGTAGAAGCCGGCGATGTTGGCCAACAGGACCTGGGCCGTGCAGATGTTGGACGTCGCCCGCTCCCGCCGGATGTGTTGCTCACGCGTCTGCAGCGCGAGGCGCAGCGCAGGGCGACCGGCGGCGTCGCGGCTGGCGCCGACCAGCCGTCCGGGCAGGGTCCGGGCGGCTCGCTGCGCAACGGCGATGAAGGCGGCGTGCGGGCCACCGAAGGCCATCGGCACCCCGAAGCGCTGGGCGCTGCCGACGGCGATGTCGGCGCCCATCTGACCCGGTGGTGTGGCAAGGGTGCAGGCCAGCAGGTCCGTGGTCACGACGGCCAGGCCGCCGACGTCGTGGACCCGGTCGATGGCCGCCGTCCAGTCGACGACGTCGCCGGTCGAGGTGGGGAAGCTGAACAGCGCCCCGAAGCAGCCCGCCGCGGAGATGTCGGGGTCGGTCGGGTCGCCGACGACGAGGTCGATGCCCACCGGTTCGGCGCGCGTGGCCAGCACGCCGATCGTCTGCGGGTGGGTGTCGGGGTGGACCACGAACCGGTTCGAGTCGTTCGTGCTGAGCCGGCGGGCCATCGCCATCGCTTCGGCGGCGGCGGTCGCCTCGTCGAGGAGGGACGCGTTGGCCACCGGCAACCCTGTCAGCTCGGCGATCATCGTCTGGAAGTTGACCAACGCCTCGAGCCGCCCTTGGCTGATCTCGGCCTGGTAGGGCGTGTAGGCCGTGTACCAGGCCGGGTTCTCCAGCACGTTGCGTTGGATCACGGGTGGGGTGAAGGTGTCCGCGTACCCCATGCCGATCAGGCTGGTGCGCGGCCGGTTGCGGTCGGCGAAGTCGCGGAGGGCGGCGAGGACCGATCGCTCGTCGCGGGCGGCGGGGAGGTCGAGGTCCCACTCGGAGCGGATCGACGCCGGGACGGTCTGCTCGAGCAGCTCGTCCAGCGACTTGGCGCCGATCACTTCGAGCAGGCGCTCGAGTTCGGCGGCGTCGGGGCCGACGTGGCGGGCGACGAAGTCATCGGCCAGCTGGTCCAGGGTGATCGCCATGCGGTTCCTCCGACGGTCGAGGGTCTGATCCCCGCGCTGTCGTCGGACCTGAGAGCTTCACCCGGCGTCGTTGCCGAGCTTTCCCCGTCGGTGAGCCCGGCCTGGGCCGAACTGCTTTCCAGCGTCGCCTCGCCCACCCGGTCCGGTGGCCTGAGAGATTCCGGGGTTGGTTGCTCCTTCGGCGCCAGCTGCCTGGCTCTCCCGGATGGGCTCGTCGGCGGACCCACGCTACCGGACGCACCGCGACGGTGCCGGGATTGCCAGAATGCACCGCTGTGAGCAAGCGAGTCTTCGAGCGAGCGAACCATCAGCACGGTTCTTTCGCTCATTGGTGCCCCGCCGAGATCGCTGGGTCGAGCGCGTCGCACGGGCCGATGGTGCACCAATGAGCGCACACTACGACCCCACCCAATGGGGTGACTTCGCCATCGCCACCGCCGGCGCGGCGGCCGCGCTGGCCGGTCTGCTGGTCGTGGCGATCTCGATCAACGTGCGCGAGATCCTCGCCGAGCGGGATCTGCCGACGCGCGCCGCCTGCGCGCTCGTCGTGCTGACCAGCCCGCTCGTGACCGCCCTCCTGCTGCTGGTGCCGAGTCAGCCACCCGATGCGCTGGGGGTCGAGCTGATCGTCTTCGGGGTCGTGCTCGGCGTCGCACTCGTGCCACGCAACCTGCCGTTCCACCTGCCGCCGGAGCGCACCATGTCCTCGTGGGTGCTGGCCCAGGGAGTGCCCATCCTGGCCCTCGTCGCGGGAACGACGTTGGCCGGAATCGGCATGATCACTGGATCGCTCGGCGGGCTGTACTGGCTCGTCCCTGCGGTGATCGGCGCCGTTGCCGGCGGGTTGATCCAGGCCTGGGTGCTGCTCATCGAGATCCTGCGCTGAGCCTTCCGAGCTCGCTCGCCGTCACGTCGGCCGGTACGACCAGGACGGCCCGAGCGACGTTCCGATCGACCATCGCCACGCGCTCGGGATGGGCGGGGTCGAGCAGCGCGGGGTCCCAGCGCAGCCAGGTGGTGCGGGTGACGGCGGGGCGACCGGCGGCGCGGGCCGCCGTCGAGGCGATGTCGAAGAGCTCGTCGCGGCGAGGGTGCGACCAGTCGACGTTCACGCCATCAGCCCGCCGGCCGCCGATCGCCGCCAGCCGATCACCGTTGACGCCGATGATGACCGGTGGCCGCGGGTGGGGGAGCGGGAAGGTCGCCGTCTCCGGCGGTCGGTCGGCGGCCCACAGGAGGTCGATGATGTCGAGCGCCTCCTCGACGAGTCGGTGGCGGCCGGTGAGGGTCGGCTCGACGTGCTGTCCGACGGCGCGCATCTCGGCCGACCACCTGCTGTCGGGGGGACCGCCGGCGCCGATGCCGAGGTGGAACGGACGGCCGGCGATGGCCTGCACGGTGGCCGCCGACACGGCGAGCGTGGCGGGGGAGCGGTTGTTGACGTTGGCCACCATCACGCCCAGCTCGATCGCCGAGGTGGCCGTCGCCATGGCGCCGAGGAGGGCGAACGCCTCGTGCATCGACGGGCCGCCGAAGCAGTCCCCGGCGAGGTGGTCGAAGACCCACAGGGCGCCGTAGCCGGCCGCGTCCGCAGCCTCGGCCCGATCACGCAGCTCCGGCCAGGACAGCAACGCCTGGTTCAGCTGCACGTCGAGGATCGGCATCACGACGGGCCCCATGCGTTGTTGACGCGGCGACCGCGGGGCCTGCGGATCGGCGGCGGACGCGCCGACCCGCAGGCCACGACGCCGACCTGTGCCGGCCGCAGTGGCGTCGTCGCGGTGGTCAGCAGGCTCCGATGGCCCGGACCAGGGGGTACGGGTTGATCGCTGCGCCACCACCGGGATGCACCTCGATGTGCAGGTGGGCGACACCGGCGTTCCCGGTCTTGCCGACGTAACCGACCAGCTGGCCTGCGGAGACCTGGGTCCCGATGCCGATCCCCGGAGCCAACGACGACATGTGGCCGTAGAAGAAGTACGTGCCGTCCGACTTCGTCAGCCGGATGCCGTTGCCCGCCCGAGCATCGGTGGCCGGCGTGTAGATCTTGGTGATCTTGCCGGAGGCCACGGCGTACAGCGGCGTTCCTTCTGGAGCGATGATGTCGGTCCCGATGTGGACCCGGCCCTCGCTGCGGGCCGCCTGCCACGTGTCGCGGTAGTCGCACGGACGACCGACCGGCTTGGCCTCGAAGGCCACACCGCCGGACGACCCGGCCGACGGGGCGGGTGCCGGTGCAGCCGACAGCCCGAGGGCGGCGGCCGTGGCGCTGTCGACCTTGCCGGTCGCCGACAAGCCGCGACTGCGCTGGAACGCCTGGATGGCGGTCGACGTCGCCCCGCCGAACACGCCGTCGGCGCCGCCGCGCAGCGTCATCCCGGCGTTGATCAGCGCTTGCTGCAGGGCGACGACTCGGGCGCCGCGCTCGTCGAAGCTCGGGAAGCCGTCGGCCGTGTTGCCGCCGCCACCGCCTCCACCGCTCGGTGCGGGGGCGGGTGCGGGCGCCGAGGAGCCGTTGAGCCCCATGGCCCGGGCGGTGGCGGCGTCGACGACCCCGGTCGCCGGCAGACCGTTGGACTTCTGGAAGAGGATGACGCGGCTCTGCGTGGCCGGACCGAAGACGCCGTCGGCGCCGCCCTTCAGCGACCACCCGTAGGAGATGATCTTCTGCTGCAGGGCGCGAACGGCGTCCCCGCGCGAGCCGAGCTGCAGGCCGCCACCGCTCGGAGCGGGTGCCGGAGCGGGCGCCGGCGCCGGGTTGTTCGGGGTGCTGTGCCCGTTGAGGCCGAGCACGTAGGCGGTCGGGTTGTCGAGCACGCCGCTGGTGGCGAGCCCGCGCGACTGCTGGAAGGCCTTCAGCGCGTTCTCCGTGGCCGAGCCGAAGATGCCGTCAGCGCCGCCGGGCACGTTGATCCCCGCTGACATCAACGCCTGCTGGAGGACCTTGACGGCGTTCCCCCTGGCGCCGCGACCCATCCCGACGGCGGAGGGGATCGGTGGCGGGGCCGTCGCCTGCGCCGTGGCCGCTCCGGTCGTGGCGCCCGTCAGGCCGAGGGCCTTCATCGTGGCCGGGTTGGTCATGCCCGTGACCTTGTAACCCTGCGCCCGCTGGAAGTCGCGGACGGCGTCGGCGGTCTCGTCGTCGTACACGCCGCTGGCGCCCGTGCGGATCGGCCAGCCGACGTCCATCAGGCGCTGTTGGAGCAGGCGAACCGCCTCACCCGTCGAGCCGGGGCCGAGGATGTCGTCGGGCCCGGCGGCCGGCCGCACCGGCATGCCGAGGGCGGCCGCGGTGCGGGCGCTGACGACACCGGTGGCGCTGAGGCCGTGCTCGCGCTGGAACTTGCGCAGCGCCGAGTCCGTGGCCGAGCTGAAGAACCCGGCCACCCCGCCGGCCTCGGGCGATCCGGCGTTGGCGAGCGCCTGTTGGAGCGCCCGGACGTCGTCGCCGTACGCGCCGCTGCGCAGCCCGACGGTGGCGACCTGCGGCACCGGCACCTTGGACGGGCCGGCGGTCACGACGGGTGCGAGGCCGGCGGTGAGGCCGGCGGTCATGGCGACGGCGGCACCAGCATGGCGAATGCGCGCGCGCCGCGATCGCTTGATCAGGTCGGTCATCGGTTGGAGCCTCCTCGGAGCGGGCCGGACACGATGACTTCGGCCGAACCGATGCTTGGCGCCAGCAACGATCGGTCCAGCCCGCACCGGTGATCGACGGAGCGGCAGCCCTGACCAGCGAACCCCTGCTCAGCGCCGGGTGTTGCGCAGTCGAGTCCGGCCTGACGCCAACCCGTCAAGCTGACATAACGATGATTATGGGCGCTCAGCCACCAGGAGGAGCCGCGTTTGTGCACCGGTGATCGCCGACCCGACCGTCAACGCACAAACGCGTGATCACCGCCGCCGGCTTGAGATACGCGCGGTGCCCGACGAGCGTTCGTGCACGAACGACCGCCAGGCCGATCGTCAGCGCACCAACGCCGATGCCAGCGCGTTTGTGCGCCGGTGCCCGGCGAGGCGACCGTCAGCGCACAAACGCTGTTGCACGGGTTGGGAGCGGGCGGGCGGCCTCGAGGAGCCAGTCGAGGATCCGGCGCAGCTCGGCCGGCGACGGATCCGGGCCGGCGTCGGCGAGATCTCGCTCGGCGTCCTCGATGGCGCACGACAGGGCGTACAGATCGTCGTGCAATTCGTCGAGCGCCGCCTTGGCGATGACCAGCTCGCCCTCGCTGAGCTCCAGCTCGGCGGCCCGTTGGCGGCTCACCCAGTCCCATTGACGGCAGCGCTGGGAGCAGAACACCCGCGGTCGACCGCGACCGCCGCGCGCCGGCAGGACTCGCCGGCACCAGCGACACCGGGGTAATTCCGTCATGACGAAACTCTAGTGGTGATGGCAGGAAGGACCGAGACGAGCTGCGTGATCATCGGCGGTTTCGGGCCAGCGAGCTACGAGAGCGCCCGCACCGCCAGGGCCGCGATCTGGGCCGGGTCGACGTCGCTCCCGCGGTGCTGCAGCTCGAGTGCGCCGTACACCAATCCGGAGATCGCCGCGACTGCGACCTCCGGTTCGACGCGGGCGAAGGATCCCGCGGCGACACCTTCTTCTACGAGCCCGGCGACCGCCGACCGCCACCCGTTGGCGCGGCGGCGCACCATCGGGAACCGGGCGCTGTCGCGAGCGGTGAGCCCGGCGACGAACCACAGGTCGTACGGGCCGAGGATCAGGCGTTCAAGATGCTGCGCGACCAGCCGGCACAGTCGTTCGGCGGCGTCCCCGGGCTGGGCGCTGACTGACGTCGCGAACGCCAGCGACTCCCCCACGACGTAGTCGAGGAGCGTCTCGACGATGTCGTCCAAGTTGGCGAAGTAGTAGTAGATCGATGGCGGTGTGACGCCGACCGCAGCGGCGATGTCGGTGATCCGCGTGGCTCCGATCCCCTGGTGGGAGAACAGCGCGGCGGCCGACCGGAGGATCTCCTCGCGTGGGTCGAGCTCCGACGTCCGGCCGTTCGCGCGCGGGCGGCCGCGGCGCGGCGTGGGTGCGACCGGTGCGCTCACGCCCGCGACACGATCGGCAGGTGCCGCGCGATCAGCGGCAGCGTCGCCGAGGTCGCCGGGGTCAGCTGCACCCGGGCGATCCGCGGGCCGACGAGCCCGACCACGGTCTCGGCCACCTCCTCGGGCGCGCCGGCGAGGCCGTCGATGCCGAGCCCGCCCGACTCCCGCAGGTACCGCGTGGCGTCGTCGTCGCCGCAGGCGATGGTGAGGAAGATGCCGAGCGGGACCTCCGTGGGCAGCGCCGCGGCAAGGTCGATCAACTCGGCGAGGTGCTCGCGCCCCAACTCGGTCATGCGGGCCCGATTCAGGGCGCCGCCGCGTGTGGCCGCGCCGTTGAAGGTCAGCTCGATCCGGTCCCCCAGCGGGCCGATCTCCCGGATGGTGCGCGGGCCGCCGAGGGCCACGACGATCGGTGGTGGTGCCTCGACAGTGGGTCCGATGGTCGGCACGTCGATCCGGTAGTGCTCGCCCTCGAACTGGCAGCGACCGTCACGGAACAGCCGGCGCACGATCCCGATCGCCTCCGCGTACCGCTCCACCCGAACGCCGGCAGCCGGGAACTCCATCCCCAACCCTTCGATCTCCGCGCTCGCCCACCCGGCACCGAGTCCCGCCTCGTAGCGGCCGTTGCTCGCCCGCTGCAGCGACAGCGAGGCCTGCACGAACTCCACGGGCGAGCGCAGCAGGTTGTTGGCGAAGCACGAGACCAGCTGCACGTGCTCCGTGACTGCGGCGATCTGACCGAGCGCGACGGCCCAGTGCGTGAACGTGGTCGCGCCCGACCAGATGTGATCGGTGACGCCCAGACCGTGCCAGCCCTCCAGTTCGCGCGCTCTGGCCCACGGGACCGGGTCGACGTCCGATCCGAGCAGGTTGGCGAAGTATTCGACCGGGGTGCCGCTCACGCCACGTCCGCGCGCGATTCCAGCCGGGCGGGGAGATCGTCGATCACCCGAACGAGCGCGTTGTGCGATCGCTGCACCGGCCCGGTGATGGTGATCCGCCCGACCCGCGTCGCGAACCGCTCGAGGAACACGTCGATCATCTCGCGAGCGAGATGGGCGCCGAGGCAGACGTGGATGCCGATGGTGAAGCTGAGGTGGTCGGCATCAGCGAAGCCGCGTGGGTAGCGGTCGATGACGAACTCGTCGGCACGGTCGTAGTGCGCTTCGTCGTGGTTGCCGGAGCCGTACATCAGCAGGACCTTGGCCCCGGTGGGGATCTCCCGGTGCGCACCGGCGATCGGCACGGCCCGGGTGGTGTGCCGGAACAAGCCGGTGACCGGCGAGATGTAGCGGAGCACCTCCTCCACCGCCGACGGACGCAGGTGCGGCTCCACCCGCAACCGCTCGAGGATCTCGGGCTGCTCGGCGAGCAGGATCACCAGGTTGGAGAGCAGCTGGGCGGTGGTCTCGTTGCCCCCCGTGGCGAGGAGCGTCTCGTACGTCACTCGCTCGTCGAAGGTCGGCTCGTACCCGGTCGGGCAGGTCTCGAAGATCGTGTTGCTGAACGACCCGGCAGGGCACTCGCCACGGCCGAGCGCCTCGCCGCGTTGGCGCACGAAGTCCACGAAGTACGCCGCGAATCGCTGTGCCATCGACACGACTTCCGGGTCGAAGTCCCCTGCCATCATCAACGACCCGGCCGTCGCCCCGTCCTTGACCAGTCCCCGGTCCTGCTCCGGCAGCCCCATCAGATCGCCGACGATCGTGGACAGGTAGGGGTTCGCCACCTCCTCCGCCACGTTCACCGGCTTCGACGCTGCGAACACCTGGTCGAGCAGCCGGTCGAGTACCTCCACGGCCTGGGCGCGATGCTGCTTCACCGCTCGCGGGCTGAACAACGGTGCCGTCAAACGGCGCATCTCGGTGTGGTGCGGCGGGTCCAGCGACGTGAGACCGAGGCCGCCGTAGTTACGCGAGTACCCGACCCCCTCGAGTTGCGAGAACGTGGCGAAGTCACGTGCCGCGGCCTGGATGTCCGCATGTCGCGACAGCACCCAGATGTCCTCCGACACGACGTGGAACACGGGCGCGTGATGACGCAACCAGCGGAACGCCGGATACGGGTCCTCGATCACCTCCGGAAGGTGCGGCGTGAAGTGTGCCCACCCCTGCTCGGTCCTCGTGGGCGCGGTGTCGTGCTCGCTCATCCTGACGCTCCCCTCGTGACCCGGCGCCGAGCGCCAGACTAGATAATATCTAATCCGTCATCAATAATGCACGTCGGGCGACGCCGCCGCCGGATCGCCCGCAACAGGGGGGAACCAAGCATGCTGACACCGCTCGACGAGACGTTGATGCACCAGGCGCCGACGACGTTCGACCACGCCGTCACCAGTGATCACCGCTTCTTCGACCGTTGGGCCGCCGGCGTGCAGCACCCGGCGCTGTCGGTGATCTACGGGATCGCCAACTACAAGAACACCGACACGTGCGATGGCTTCTTCTGCGTTCACCACGATGGGCGGCAGTACAACCTGCGGTTGTCACGTCCACTGCGCCCCGACTTCGACATGACGCTCGGCCCGCTCCGGATCGAGGTGATCGAGCCGCTGGTTGCACACCGCCTGATCGTCGAGCGGTCTGCGCCGTCCCCACTGCACTGCGATCTCACCTGGCGCGGGACGTTGCCGGCCCACGAGGAGTTCCCCCACTTCCGCCGGCTGGCCGGCCGGGCGGTGCAGGACTACTGCCGGCTCGACCAGTTGGGGATGGGGTCGGGATGGGTCGGGATCGGCGAGCAGCGGATCGACGTGGCGGACTGGTTTGCGTGGCGCGACCACTCGTGGGGAGTGCGTCCGGGGATGGGCGGCAAGGACCCAACGACGGCTCAGCCGACCGGTGCGGCACCGCACCGCGCGATGGGATCGCTCTTCATCTGGATCGCGTTCCGGGCGGGTCGCGTCGCCGGGCAGTTCCAGACCCAGATCGACGCGGACGGCCGGAGTGAGTCGATCGACGGGCACCTGATCCCCGACACCGACGACCCGTCCACGTCGCTTGGCATCACCGAGATCCTGCACGACATCACGTTCGTGGACGGTCACACGGTGTTCTCCCACGCTCGCTTGCAGCTGGCCGCCGACGACGGCCGCACGTGGGTCTTCGACGCCACCCCGCTGCGCCCGCCGTGGGATTTCAGCGGCAGCGGCTACAGCGGCGGGTGGGACGACGGCGAAGGCCTTGGCGTGGCGCGCGGCGTGGCGGTGGAGGCCGACGAGTACGACATCTCCGCGCCGGCGGACGTGCGACTGCCCGACGGCTCGCTGCGCCAGCACTGGCACCGTGAGACGGACGTCGCACTGGTCGTCGACGGTCCCGGTGCGCAGCAGGCCACCGGTGACGGCCATCTGACGATCATCGCCCGGCCGCCCGTGCCGCCAGCAACGCTGCCGGGGTTCTGACGTGGACGTCTCCGAGCTCCAGGCGTACCTGTCGACCCACCTCGGACCGCTGCAGGTCACTGCGCTGGAGCGGAGCTTTCCCGGCCATTCCCGTGAAACGTGGATCGTCGACACGGCGCAGCACGGCGGTTTCGTGATGCGCGTCGACCATCCCGGAGGACCTCTCGTGCCCGTGCCGATGCGCGTCGAGTTTGAGGTCTACGAGCGCCTGTGGCGATCGCCGATCCCGGTGGCCGAGCCGCTGTGGTACGCGGAGGGCGTCGAGTTCGGCGCTGGTCTCCCCCACATGGTCCGCCGCCTCGTGGACGGTTCAGGACGGGTCGAGGGTCTGACGGACTCGGCGGGTGGCGCTGCGGCCACGGACGTCCGGCGTGCGGTCTGCTACGAGATGGCCGAGAAGCTGGCGATGGTGCACACGCTCGACTGGCGGGCGTACGGGTTCGACGAGGTGCTGTTCACGCCATCCGGCGCCGACACCGCCCTGCGCGACGAGTTGCGCCATTGGCGGGACCTGTGGGGCGGGTACCGGACCGACCCCTTCCCGATGATCACCGAGGCCATGTACTGGTTGGAGGAAGAGCTTCCGCCGTCGGGCGACGCGCTCAGCCTGCTCAAGGGGAACAACGGCCTCGGGGAGGAGATCTGGAAGGACGGCAGGATCGTCGCGCTCTCCGATTGGGAGCTCGCGTCGATCGGCGATCCCGCCCTCGACTGGGCGTTCTCGCAGGGCCTCCTCTCCCTCCACGACCTCGACGACACCCTCGCCCACTACGCGCGGGTCAGCAGGTTTCGCCATCGACCGTCGCCGCCTCGCGTGGTCGACCGTGTGGATCCGGCTCAAGGCGTCGATGACCACCAACGGTGGGCTGGCGGGCTTCCTCGACGGCCGCGACCAACGTCTCGTGCGCCCCGCGCTCGGCATGGGCATCGTGAAGACCACTGAGCAATGGCTCGCCAAGTCCCTGGGCGGCGACGTGGAGGAGCTCGGCAACGAGTTCCTCGCCCACCAACGAAGCCCCTACCTCGAGGCGATGAGGCCGGCATGAACCCGAGTAGCAGTCAACTGATCACGGCGATCGCCGACGCGCTGCGCACCCGCATCGCTCCGCTCCTCGCCGACCAAGCGTGGCCGTGCAGCGAGCTGCGCAGCATCGACGCGCTGCTCGCCCACCTGGCCGCACGCGTCGAGCACGAGCACGCCGTGCTCCTCGAGGACAACGCCGATCTTGACGCCGTGCTCGACGACCTGGCCGACGCCGGGGTCGGGGTCGATGTGGTCGCTCCTGAGCCTCAGACGATCGGGGCGCTCCACGCCGGCAACGTCGCCCGGCGCGCCGCGCTCGAATCGGCCATCCACCGGATCCACGACGGCACGCACCAGCAGCAGGTGGACCTGGTGCGGAGCTACCTCGTTCGTGCGGCAGAACGCGACCAGCTGATCTTCGGGTCGTTCGGCGGCCGCGCGCTGTTCTAACTCACCGTCCGAGACCGACCCGTTTTCGCGCCCGCCGCACGGCGTCGAGCACACTCGATCCATGCGCCTGCCCTTCGTCCAGGTCGACGTGTTCTCCGCCGTCCCCTACGGCGGCAACCCCGTTGCCGTGGTCCTCGATGCCGACGGGCTCGACGACGAGACGATGCAGCGCGTCGCCCGCTGGACGAACCTCTCCGAGACGACGTTCGTCGTCACCCCCACCGCTGCGGACGCCGACTATGCCGTCCGCATCTTCACGCCGGTCTCCGAGCTCCCCTTCGCCGGCCATCCCACGCTCGGCACCTGCCACGCCTGGCTCGCCCATACGGGCCGGGAGACGGACGCCGTGACCCAGCAGTGCCCCGCCGGGCCCGTCGCCATCCGCCGCATCGGCGGCCGCCTGGCCTTCGCCGGACCGCCGCTGCTGCGCTCCGGGCCCGTGGACGATGCGGTGCGCGCCGACGTCCTCGCTTCCCTCGGCGTGGCTGCCGACGACGTCGTCGCCGTGGAGTGGGCCGACAACGGCCCGGGCTGGATCGCCGTGCTCCTGCGCAGCGCCGACGCCGTCCTCGCCGTTCGACCCCGGTTCACCGAGCGCTTCATCGGCCTCGCCGGCGCGCACCCGGCGGGCGCACCGGCGGCCGTCGAGGTGCGCGCCTTCTTCCCCATGGACGGCGCCCTCGTCGAGGATCCCGTGACCGGCAGCCTGAACGCCTCGCTCGGCGAGCTCATGACGAGGCGCGGCGACGTGACGTCGCCCTACATCGCGGCACAGGGACAGCGACTCGGTCGATCAGGATCGGTGCACGTCTCGGTCACCGACGGCACGGTCTGGGTCGCCGGCGACACCGTCACCCGCATCGAGGGGACCATCTCCGTCTGATCGCCGGCAGGGATGCGCCGACCGGTCAGCGATCGGTGAGCGATCCCGCCGCCGCCCACGCCGCTTCGACCTGCTGCAGGCGGTCGGCGGCGATCCCCCGCAGCCGCTCGGCGGCGTTGGCCACCAGGAGGTCGAACAGTGCCAGCGTCCCCACGTGGCTGTCGAACGGCGACACGGACGCCGCAGCGATGGCGAACGAATGGTCAGCGCCCATCGCCAGCGGCGACAGCACGCCATCCGACAGCGCCACGATCGTGTGCCCAGCCCCCCGGGCCTGCTCGAACGCTTCCAGCAGCCACCGTTCGTACCGTCGCAGATCGACGACCACGACGGTCGCCGGCACCTCCGTCAGGGCCAGTTGCCGGCGCACGGCCACCTCCGAACCGTCGACCAGTTCGACGCCCGGGCGCAGCGCGCCGAGGTCGGTGGCGAACTGCCGGGCGACGCCGCGCTCGGCGTCCCCCGCCAGCACCAGCACGGTCCGGGCGACGTCGGCGAGCAGGGCGACGACGGCCTCCAGCGTCGCCGGCTCGACGGCGTCGAGCGTGGCCGCAACGTTCGACAGCTCGGCCGATCGATGGCGCTCGATGGGAGCGTCGCCGGCCAGCTCGCGGATCCGCTCGGCCGCCGGGCGCAGCTGGTGGGCGAGGTCACGCTGGACGGATG
This sequence comes from uncultured Acidimicrobiia bacterium, assembly GCA_963844175.1. Classification (GTDB taxonomy): domain Bacteria; phylum Actinomycetota; class Acidimicrobiia; order Acidimicrobiales; family Ilumatobacteraceae; genus JALZMG01. Next base: position 200,959 of record CAWJNE010000023.1, on the reverse strand, counting down.
CCTGCAGCGCGCTGAACCCGTCGAAGCCGAGCTTGGCGGCGAACCGCACCACGGTCGCCGCCCCCGCACCCGCCGCCTCGGCGAGATCGGCCACGGTGCCGAAGCCGACGAGCTGCGGCCGCTCCAGCACGACCTGGGCGACGCGCCGCTCGGCCGTCGTCAACCGCTTGCCCGCCTCTCTGACCCGCCCCTCCACCTCCATGTCCGGCACGGCGCAGGACAGTAGCGGTCGCTCCCCGGGGAGTAAGCCGAGTTCACTGGTCCCGTGCAGCTTCCTGCTCCCCCGACCCGTTCGTTCGCCAGCGACAACGCCGCCGGCGCCCACCCCGCCGTGCTCGACGCCGTCGTCCGAGCCAACGACGGCCACGCACTGGCCTATGGCGACGACCCCTGGACGCGACGATGCGAGAGCGCCTTCCGGGACCTGCTCGGCGACGTCACGACCCTGCTCACGTTCAACGGCACCGGCGCCAACGTCCTCGCCCTCGCCTCGCTGCTGGGCCCGGCCGACGCCGTGGTGTGCTCGGACTGGGCACACATCTCCACCGACGAGACCGGGGCGCCCGAGCGGATCCTCGGCGTCAAGCTGATCGACGTCCCGACGACCGACGGCAAGCTGGTGCCGGACCAGCTCGACGACCTCGCCCACCTGCTCGGTCAGGTCCACCACGCGCAGCCCGGCGTCGTGTCGATCACCCAGAGCACCGAGCTGGGGACCGTGTACACCGTCGACGAGGTCGCCGCGCTCTGCGATCGGGCCCACCGCTTCGGCCTGACCGTTCACCTCGACGGGGCGCGCATCGCCAACGCCGCCGCCGCGCTGGGTGGCGACATCGCCGCGCTGCGGGCGTTCACGGTCGACGCCGGCGTCGACGTCCTGACCTTCGGCGGCACCAAGAACGGGATCCTCGGCGGCGAGGCCGTCGTCTACCTCCGCCCGGAGCTGGCTCGGCGTGCGCTCTACCTGCGCAAGCAGGTGACCCAACTGCCGTCCAAGCTGCGCTTCCTGGCGGCGCAGTTCCTCGCCCTGCTCGAGGGTGACCGTTGGCTGCAGCTCGCCCAGCACGCCAACGAGATGGCGATGCGCCTGTACCGGGCCACCGACGGGCTGCCGGGGGTCGCCCACCCCGCTCCCCCCGTCGTCAACAGCCTCTTCCCCGTCCTCCACCCCGAGCTGCTCGCTCCCCTGCGCGATTGGTCGTTCTTCTGGGACTGGGACGTCGCCCGCCACCAGGTGCGCTGGATGACGGCGTGGGACACGACGGACGACGACATCGCTGCCTTCGCGGATGGCGTGCGCAGCGCGGCTGAGCAACTGGAGATCACCTCGGTTGCGACGTGACGGCTGCCACAGCAGTGCTCGGCCACGCAGAATTGACCGAGCGATCATTTAATGCGTACCATCGTCGTCACGTCGCCGTTGACCCGCGAGATTCCAGCCAGGGGGTAGTTGGATGGCCGCCGTCGAGTTCCTCGACCTCGCATCCGCTGATGACGAGTGGATGCACGAAGCGGCCTGCAAAGGCCTCACGCACCTGTTCTTTCCGACGTCCGCAGAGCGCCCACAGGCCCGCGAACGCCGTGAGGCGCATGGCCCGCGACGTCTGTGCCTCGTGCACCGTGCAGACCCCGTGCCAGGAGTTCGCCCGCAGCAACCACGAGTACGGCTTCTGGGGTGGCGAGAGCGAGGACGAGCGTCACGCCGCCGGCTACCGGCTGATCGCACCGATCGGGGTGCGTGCCCGCGCCGGCTGACGCCCGGTTCGACGTCTGCGTCGTCGGGAGCGCCAACCTCGATCTGGTCGCCACCACCGGCGTCCTGCCGCGCCCCGGCGAGACGGTGCTCGGGACGGCGTACGCCGAGCACGCCGGGGGCAAGGGGCTGAACCAGGCCGTCGCGGCGGCTCGATCCGGTGCCCGCACGACGTTCGTCGGCGCCGTGGGCGACGACGAGGCCGGTCAGCGCCTCCTCGCCGAGCTCGCCGCCGCCGGCGTGGACACCAGCGCCACCACGCGGCAGCCCGGTCCGACCGGTCGAGCGCTGATCACGGTCGACGCGGCGGGCGAGAACTCGATCGTCGTGGTCGCCGGCGCCAACGGCGCGCTGGCCGTCGACCACCTCCCGAGCGCGACGGTGCTGCTCCTGCAGCTCGAGATCCCGCTGTCGACCGTCGCCGACAGCCTGGCCCTGGCTCGCCGCGCCGGCACGACGACGATCCTCAACCCGGCGCCCGTGCCGGCTGCGGCCCTCGACGCGGCGTTCGCCGCCGACGTCGTCGTCCCCAACGAGCACGAGGTCGAGGCGCTCGGCGGTGCTGCTGCCCTGCTGGCGGCCGGGGCCCGGGCCGTCATCACGACGATGGGTGCGGCGGGCGCCGAGCTGCAGGCCAGCGACGGCGTGCGCCACCACTCCCCCTTTGCCGTCGACGCCGATCGACACCACCGCTGCCGGCGACGCGTTCTGCGGCGCCCTCGCCGCCAGGATCGCCGCCGGCGACGACCTGGACACGGCGGTGCGCTTCGCCTGCGCCGCGGGGGCGCTGGCCACCACGCAGCACGGCGCCGTGCCCTCGCTCCCCCACCTCGACGCCATCGAATCCCTCCTCCGCACGTGTTGATCGCGAGCGAAGCGCGCCATCGGGACGTGACCGCTTCGGCCCCGACCGCAGCGACCACGCTGGTCAGGCCGGCCTTGACCGGCCCAGCGAGCGCAGCGAGCCATCAGCTAGATGGCGAGCGAGGAGGGCGATCCAGCCCTCACGACTCGCCGTCTCCACGATCTGCATCGGCGCCAGCGCGGCGCGCACGTGGTCGTCGGCGCCGTCGAGCAGTCCACTGACGACGAGGGCGCCAGACGGTCCAACGACGCGTTCGAGCTCGTCGGCCAGGTCGATCACGACCGGTGCGAGCAGGTTCGCAACGACCACGTCGAACTGATCGGTGATCTCGGCCAGCGGACGGGTGCTGGCAGAAATGAGACCGGCCACCCCGTTGCGCTCGGCGTTGGCGACGGTCGCCTCTACGGCGGCGATCGAGAGGTCGATCGCCTCGACGTAGGGGGACCCGAAGCGCGCTGCGGCGACGGACAGCACGCCGCTGCCGCAACCGACGTCGAGCACGGTGGCGCCCGGCCACATCGCGCGCCGCATCGTTCGCAACGTGAGCACCGTCGACGGGTGGTCGCCCAGCCCGAAGGCCGCGCCCGGGTCGATGTCGATGCGCACGACGTCCGGAGCGAGGTCGGGGTCCAGCCAGGCCGGTACGACCACGAGGTCGCGGTCGATCCACGACGGCACGGCGTGGGCCCGCCAGCTGTCGGCGACGGTGGCGTCGATGTCGACGGTCCGCCAGCGCCAGCGGGCGGGAAAGCCCTCGGCGGCGGACGTGATCGCGCCGACGTCGGTGCCGAGCGACGTCCAGAGCTCGACGAAGTGGTCCTGTGTGGGCGCCTCGGGCGACCGCTCCTCGATCGCCGCCACGCCGAGCGCCCAGAGTGCGTCGCTGGCCAGGTCGGCCTCGTTGGCGGGGACGGACAGGACGAAGGCCAGCATCAGGCGGTTCCGTGGCGCCCGTCGGCGACCGCTCGAGAACGGGCCGCCGCCTCGCCGAACACACCCTTGGCCATCAACGACCCCTCCGCTCGGCGCCGGGCCTCGTAGACCTCGGCCCGCACGCCGTGGACGGCGGCGTCGTCAGGGGCGGCCGTCCCGGCCAGCTCGATCAGCTGGCAGGCCAGCCGCAGGTCGCCGGCGACGGCGACCTCCTCCGCCCGTTGGGCCAGCCGCGCCGCGCCCCCGGCGAGCGCGGCGACCTCTGCGGCGAGGTCGGCGCCGGGCGGCGGCTTCAAGTGGGCCGGGTCGCCGTCCCACCATCCGCCGTAGCTGCGCCACACGTTGCGGACGACGAACTCGGGCTCGTCGTACACGGGCCGCAGGTACGGGAGCGCCAGCAGCTCGGGCTCGACACGTACATCGTGGAGGATCTGGTCCAAGGTTGCGCCGGCGTTCATGGCGTCCACGACGTCGGCGACCAGCCGCTCCAGCATCCCGGCCGTCGTCAGCAGCACCGTCCGGATCCGTTCCGTTCCGCCGATCGGCAGCGCGTGTGCCGGCAGCAGCAGCTCGGCGTCCATCGCCGCCATGTCGCGCAGCGCCTGCGCCCATTCGACCGGGTAGCGCTGCACCTTCTGCGGGTTGCCGGCGTTCGGGAACACCCACGTGACGAAGTCGCCGGTGACCAACGCCCGGTGCTCCGGGACCCACGCCCAGCAGTGGTCGTCCGTCTCGCCCCGGGCGTGGCGCAGGTCGAGGGTCAAGCCGTCCAGGACGATCGAGCGGCGATCCGAGAACGTCTCGGTGCACGGTGCGACGTCCCGCTGGAGGAAGTCGGCGCCGGCCACGAGGCCGAGGCCCTCCTGCCGGCGCACCCCGCCGAACTGGCGCCGGTTGATGCGCACGTTCCAGTCGTTGGTCAGCCGGTAGCGGTCGAAGCGCGCCGGCACGTTCTCGTGGCCGACGACCCGGGCGTCGCGATGGCCACGCTGGCGCCCGTCCTCGACGAACGCCCCGCTGCCGCCGACGTGGTCGACGTGGCCGTGGGTGTAGACGATCGTGTCGATCGGCGCCGTGCGCCACCCACGCAGCGCCTCGACAGCGGCCGGGCCGGTCGCCGAACCGCTGGTGTCGAACACGACCAGCTCGTCACCGCCCTGCAGGGCCACCACATTGGAGAACGACTCGACGAGGGCCACGCCGTCGGCGACCTCGGAGAGCTCGTTGGTGATGCGCATCGCCGGCTCGGTCAGCTCGCCGCGATCGATCATGCTGGACGACAGGGCGAGGAGGTCGGGCACGATCGGTCCTTACTGGATGACGCGGAGCTCGACGCGGTAGCGCTTCGATCGTGCGATGTAGTTGGCGACGCCGCTGGCGATCTCGTCGGGTCGGGCCCGGCCGAGCTTGATGGTCGCCGGAGCGCCGACGGCCAGCGCACCGGGCGGGATGTCGACGTCGGAGAGCACGACGGCGTTGGCGCCGACGACCGCGCCGCTGCCGACGACCGCTCGGTGCAGCACGATGGCGCCGTTGGCGACCATGGCGTGGTCCTCGACGGTGCAGCCCTCGAGGTGGACGATGTGGCCGATCACGCACTCGTCGCCGACCACCGTCGGCGCCTCGGGCGTGGTGTGGAGCACCGTGCCGTCCTGGATGCTCGTACGTGCCCCGATCAGGATCGAGCCGTCGTCGCCACGCAGCACCGCCCCTGGCCACACCGAGCTCTCGGGACCGATGCGCACGGAACCGATGACGACGGCGTCGGGATGGATGTAGGCCGTCGGGTCGATGTCGGGGACGCGGTCCCCGAGGGCGTAGATCGGCACGGCGGAGACGGTACGCGAACGGCGGGATACCGTGGCGCGCCGTGCCCACGCGCATCGAGATCGAGTTGACCAGCTCGGCATCCGACGGTTCCTGGACCTGGCGCGCCGCCGGGGCCCGCGAGCCGCGCGGTTCGCTCGACGGATCGATCCTGCCCGGCGGCGCCTCCGTCGGTGACCAACTGCGCGTCGAGACCGAGCAGGACCTCGACGGCATCCGGGTCCTGTCGGTGGTCGAGAACAAGGACCGCTCCGGTCGCGAGGGGCTGCTCGAGCTGCTGCCGAGCGACGAGCCGTTCGTGCCCGTGATCGAGCAGCGGGCCCGGCGCGAGCGCGGCGATCGAGATCGGGGCGGTCGCGGTGACCGGCCGGATCGCCGCGGTCGCGGCGATCGACCGGATCGTCGGCGCGACGACGGTGGAGGCCGCGGCGAGCGCCGCCACGACGACGCCCGCACCGACCGCCGTGGCGATCGCCGGCGCAGCGGCGACGGACCACCCGCCGACGGGGATCGACGGCATCATCGCCCGCACGTGCCGCCGCCGCCTGAGCTGCCCCAGCGCCCGAAGCCGAAGCGCCTGCGCCCCGGCAAGCAGCACCGGACCGAGGTCCTGGGTTCGCTGCCGGAGGAGCAGCGGGCCGTGGCCGAGCTGGCGCTGCAGGGCATGGCGGCCGTGCGCCAGCGGCTGCGCGAGGACAACGCCCGGCTGAAGGCCGAGGGCAAGCCGGAGATGCCCGAACGGGCCGTCGTCAAGATGGCCGAGGAGCTGATCCCGAGGCTGCGCGTCGCCGAGTGGCTGGACCGCGCCGAGGCGGCTCAACGCCAGCTCGAGCACCTCGACCTGCGCGACCTGCGCAGTGTCATCGTGTCGGCCGACGACCCGGCGGTGGCCCGCGAGCAGTCCACTCGGGCCCTGGCCAGAGATCTGAAGGCGGCGCTGGCCACGAAGCAGGACGAGGAGCTGCGCCTGTGGTTGACCGACGTCGAGATGGCGGTCGACGTCGGACGTGTCGTGCGCGCCCTGCGCCTGTCGGCGATGCCACCCAAGGCCGGTGTGCCGTTCCCGCCGGCGCTGGCCCGCCGGCTGGGTGAGGTGACGACGGCCTCGTTGCTGCCCACCGATGGACCCGACCGGTGGTCGGCCGTGCTCGAGGCGGCGGCGTTCTCGCCGGTGCGCAGCCTGGTGACGCCGGCAGCCCCGGCGCAGCAACGCAGCGACGAGCTGACGGCGACGGTGCGCCGGCTCGGCCCGCTGCTCCCCCAGATCGCCGCGCTGTTCGAGGTCGAGGTGCCGGCCGGCGCGCCGGTCCCCAAACCGTTGCGGCCCGGACCGACCCGACCGGACGCCAAGAAGCGGGCGGCGCGTCCCGCTGGCGCCCGCAAGCAGCAGCCGGCGTCGCCCACGGCGGCACCTCGAACCGGGGAGCCCGCGCCTGCGGAGTCCTCGGCGCCTGCGCCCGCCGCCGACGTGCCCACCGAGGACACCACCGCTCCCCCGGAGGCGGTCGCCGACGAGCCGGTCGAGACCGCTGCGCCGGCGCCGGTCGCCGACGACGAGCCGGTCGAGGCGTCCAGCGCGCCGGCGCCCGTCGCCGATGAGCCGGTCGAGGTGGCAGCGCCGAGCGAACCGGCCAGCGTGGTCGGAGAGCCGACCGCCGAGCCGACGCCCACGGACGGGTCGCCGGCGACCTAGACGTTCGCCGCAACCCCGTGGTCGGCACCGCCGGCCTCCTACGATCCCGGCCATGCCTGATGCCGTGCTCTACGAGTCCGATGGTCCGATCGCCCTCATCACGCTGAACCGACCGGAGGCCCGCAACGCCGTCAACGGTGCCGTGGCCTCGGGGTTGGAGGATGCGATCGATCAGCTCGAAGCCGACCCCGACGTGTGGGTCGGCATCCTGCGCGCCAACTCCGAGGGGCAGGAGCGTCCGGTGTTCTCGGCCGGGGCCGACCTCAAGGAGCTGAACGCCGGCAACGGCGCGGCGCTCAACACCGAGCGCGGCGGGTTCGCCGGGTTCACCTACCGCGAGCGACGCAAGCCCGTGATCGCCTCCGTCGACGGACTGGCCACGGCCGGCGGCTGCGAGATCGTCCTGGCCTGCGACCTGGTCGTCGCCACGACGCGCTCGGCGTTCGGGCTGGCCGAGGTGAAGCGCAACCTCGTCGCCGGCGCCGGCGGCCTGTACCGGCTGCCGTGGGCGATCGGCCAGGCGGCAGCGATGGAGGCGATCCTGACCGGCGAGCCGATCCCCGCCGAGCGGGCCTACGAGCTCGGGATGGTCTCTCGGCTGGTGCGCGCCGGTGAGGCCGAGATCGCCGCCAGGGCGCTGGCCAGCCAGATCACCGCCGCCGCCCCACTCGCCGTCTGGGAGAGCCGCGCCGTCGTGCGCGCGGCGGCATCGGGAACCGAGGACGAGCTGCGGCGGCTGACGAACAAGGCGATGGGCGCCGTGATGTCGTCGGAGGACCTCAAGGAGGGCCTCACGGCATTCATCGAGAAGCGGCCGCCGCAGTGGAAGGGTCGCTGAGCCGTCGCGAGACCGTGATCAAGCGGGCCGTGATCCCAGCCCGCTCGTAGAGGTTCTTGGTCTCGCGGTCGCCCGGAAGTGCCTGGCCCTCCAGGAGACGGGCGCCCAGCTGACGGGCTCGCTCGGTCGCCGCCTCGAGCAGCGCGTCGCCGAACCCGAGCTGCCGCGCGCCGACGGTCACGTAGACCTGGTCCACGGTCGCCACCTCGCCGGTGACGTGCAGGACGAGGTACCCGACGGGGACCGTCTGGTCGATCTCGGCGACGAAGACGTCACCGCGCTCCAGCAGCCCCGCCCATTCGGGCCCGATCAGCGGGTGCTCCTCGAGCCAGCGCAGGCCGCCGCGGGCGTCGATCAACGCGTCCCGGGCCTCCGCCTCGAGGTCGCCGAGCGCCTCGACGTCGTCCGGGCGGCCGCGCCGAACGTCAGGATCGATCATTCGAGCAGCTGATCGACCTTGCCGAGCACGGTGCGCCGGCTGCGGTGGGCGGCCTCGAACCGGCGGACCCGGCGCAGCTCGTCGGGTGCGAGCCCCTCGAGGCGAGCGACGACCTGGCTCGCCGCCAGGCTCTCGTACTCGTCGATCGGCAGGTCGTCGGCCGCGCCACCGGCATCGGGACGCGCCCTGACCGGCTCCGGTTCGACGACGTCGGTCTCGACCACATCGGTGGGCACCGTCGGTTCGGCTGGAGCCGCGACGAGGTCGAACAGCGAGCGCAGGATGGCCAGCGGGGTCCCGACGAGCTGGCGGGCGCTGTCCACCCGCTCCTGCAGGCACCCGTCGACGGCCCGCTTGGCGGCGCGAGGTCCGGCCAGCGCGAGGTCGAACATCGATCGCAGGCGACGTTCGACCTCGTCACGGATCGGATCATCGCTGGGCATCGCGGATCAGCCGAAGATCGGGCAGCTGTCGTCGCCGACCGGGCAGCCCGGCGCGGTGGCCCGCACGAGGAGGAAGCAGTTCGGGCAGAGCTGCTCGTCGGCCCGCTTGGGCTGCAGGCGGTCGCCGCCTTCGGTGCGGTCCTCCGGCTCCTCCTCGTCCTCGTCCTCCTCCTCGTCGGCGGTGACCAGGCGATCCTTGAGGATGCGATCGAGGTCGGCTTCGACGTCGTCCGGCGACAGCAGCTCCTCGTCGTCGTCCTCCTCCTCCTCGCCGCGCCGCTTGGTGCGCGTCGTGGTGGTCTCGGCCGCCTCGTCGTCGTCCTCCTCCTCGTCCTCGACCTCGGCGACGACGTCGTCGTCGTCCGCCACGACGGCGTCCTCGACGAAGTCCTCGTCGAGCTCGTCGGCATCCGGCTCGGCGTCCTCGTCGACCTCCTCGACGTCGTCGCCCACTTCGTCACTCGGCTCGATCTCGTCGACCTCGCCCGGGCCGTCCTTCATCTCGTCGTCAGCCATCCACTCGCCTTCTCGGGGGGTCGCGCGGCCGGAGCCTAGGCCCGACCCTTCCCCACCCCCGGTGGGGCGATCGTGACCATTGTCACAACCCCGCTCCCGAGGCGGCCCCAACGGCGCGTTTGTGCGGCCGTGATCGGCCTGTCGGCCGTCACTGCACAAACGCGTTCACGGGGTGCGTCGGGCCTCGGCGCGACGCTCAGCGGCGAGGCGTTCCAGCTCGGGGGCCTCGGTCGTCAGGTGGGTCATCGCCTCGGCGACGGCGCGGTGGCCGGCCTGTTCGGCGATCAGCCGGTGCATCTCGAGGACGACACGCCGGTACGCCGGGTGGCCCTGGGCGCCCGAGCGCAGCTCCAGCAGGTGGATCGCCTCGCGGGCGTTGAACTGCATGACGTACCGGATCCGGTACGCCATCGACACGGCGTACGCCGCCTGTTCCGGGAACTCCTCGACGAGCGCGTCGTGCAGGCGCGCCGAGCGGTGCATCGCCTCGTCGAACGTGGCCGTCTGCCCGGCCTCGTCGATCAGCTCGGGGCGGACGAAGCCGAGGTCGGGGCTGAGCCGCTGCCATTCGATCGTCAGGAGGCGATGACGTTGGAGGTCGCGGAAGGCGCCGTAGTCCGACAGCACGTCGAAGCGGTAGTCGACGCGCTCGAACGCCCGGCCGGGCTTGTGCCGGCGGTTCTCCCGTTCGCCGACGTAGGCCCGCACGAGCGCCAGGCGTTCGGCCGCACCGAGTCGCTCCACCCGGTCGAGCAGCTGGTGCTCCGGCAGTCGGGAGTGCGGGTAGCAGATCGCCGCCAGCAGCTTGTTCTCGGCGTCGGGATCGAAGTCGACCAGCGTCACGGGCGTCGCCGGCTCGACGGATTCGGCCTCGAAGAGCGAGTCCACCAGCTCGGCCGTGCGGGCCCTGGTCGTCGCCAGGTAGTTCGACCACCGCACCCCACGCTCGGCGACGTCGACCCGGCGCAGGAAGCTCGGGATGACCTTGCGCAGCTCGTGCAGCATCAGCTCGCCGTACTCGCGGGCCTCGGGCAGCGGGTGGGCCTGGAGGCGCAGCAGCAAGGCCTCGAACGCCTGCCCGCTGCCGTAGATGCCGACGTTGGACAGCGTCGACGCCGGCAGGATCCCGCGCGTCGCGTCGAGCGCCTTGGCCCGCGTCGCCTGGCGGAACACGAAGTCGCTGTCGCTGGGGTCGCGCCGGACCGTCGCCCGCACGTGGTCGGTCACGCTGGCCAGGGCGAAGCTGTAGGCGTCGAACAGCCGGTCCATGTCGCCGACGTACCGGGTGCCGAGCCGGCTCTCCAGCACGGCGCGGTCCCGGAAGTACCGGTACCGGCCGCTGAGTCGCGAGTCGTAGGCGATGTAGCGCGTGCTCTGCTCGAGGTAGCTCATCAGCCGGCCCCACTCGAGGACCTTCGTCAGCACGTTGGACGCCTGCTCGCAGGCCAAGTGGACGCCGCCGAGCTGGGCGATGGAGTCGTCGCCGTACTCGACGAACACCTTCTCGTACAGGGCTTCGGCGCGCTGCAGACCCACGGTCGCATCGATCGTGTGGTCGCCCGAGACGTCGAGGTCACCGACGAACTCGTCGAGGAACAGCCGCCGGAGGCTCTTCGGGCTGCGGCTGTAGCGGGCGAACAGCGCGCCCTTCACCACATCCGGCAGGTTGACCAGGGCGAAGACCGGTCCGTCGAGGTTGGTGAAGTAGCGCCGCAGCACGACGTCCTCCTCCGAGGTGAACTCCTCGGCGAGGTACCCGACCACGGCCGGCGATGATACGGACCCCGCTCCCCCACCCGGGTGATCCCGCCCGACCAGGTTCTCAAGCGCTTTCAGGGGTCAACGATGACCCCAGATCCTCAGGAGAACGCCAAACTCAATGCCGGAGCACGATCTTGCCGAGCTGTTCACCGGCCTCGAGGCGGCCCAGCGCCGTCGGGTACTCGTCCAGGGCCAGCACCTGGTCGACGTGGACGTCGAGGCCCTGCGCCACGAGCGCCGTGACCTCGGCGAACTCCTGGTAGCTCCCCATCGACGACCCGATCACCTCGTACTGCTTGAAGAACATCCGCGGCAGGTTCAGCTCGACCGTCGCCCCGGACGTCCCGCCGCAGACGACCAGCCGGCCACCGGGCTTGAGCGCCCGCAGCGATCGCTCCCACGTCGCCGCGCCGACGCTCTCGACGACGACGTCCGCCTGCACCTTCCAGCGTTCGTCGGCCGAGTCGATCACCGCCGATGCGCCCATCGCCATGGCCGCCTCCCGCTTGGCCGCGCTGCGACTCGTCGCCACGACGTCGGCGCCGAGGTGGCGGGCGATGGCCAAGGCAGCACACGACACGCCAGAACCGATCCCGACGACGAGCGCCGTGTGCCCGCCTCGCAGGCGGGCCCGCCGCAGCATGCGGTAGGCCGTCAGCCACGCCAGCGGGTAGGCCGCGCACTCCTCCCACGACCGCCCCGCCGGCCGCGGCACGACGTTGCGGGCCGGCGCGACGGCGTACTCGGCGTGCCCGCCCCACGTGTGCTCGCCGTAGATGGCGAACCCGGGGCCCATCGGGCTGTCGTTGCCGAGGGCGACGATGTCGGCCACCGGCGAGACCCCCGGGTTGACGACGACCTCGTCGCCGACGGCGATCCCTTCGACGGCGTCACCGACGGCATCGACCACCCCGGCCACGTCGCAGCCGGGCACGTGCGGCAACGGCGGCTTCGGCATGCCTCGGGTCACCCAGAGATCCATGTGGTTCAGCGCACTGGCGACCGGTTTGATGCGCACCTCGTCGGGCCCAGGCTCCGGTCGCTCGATCGTGCCCCAGCGGTAGCTCCCCGGCGACTCGTCCAGGATCCAGGCGTCCATCTCCGTCATGCGGTCTAGGTGTACACGACGGCGCCGGCCGGCTCGATGGTCACGACGACCGATCGGGCCCGTCCGCGATCGACGCCGTCGAGCCAGAGCCGCCGCGGTCGGTCGAGGTCCCACGTGATCTCGACGCGCTGGCCGGTCCGGATCATCGGATGTGGCACGTGGGTGCCGGTCCCCAGGCGACGCCACGCCTGCCAACGCGCCCGCGCCGGCATCGACCCGTCGACCTCGACGGTGTCGAACCGACCGTCGCCCGGATGCGCCCGCGGCGCAGCATCCCAGCGGCCGAGCCGGTCGGCGTTGAAGACGGCATCGATCGGGCCCCGCCACCACGTCCGTCCCCGGGCCACCACGTGGGCCAGCGCGACCAGGTCGGCCCGCTCGGTGCGGACGCGCAGCAGGTCGACGGCGTACCGGTTGACGAGGGGGCCACGCGTCGGTCCGCCGAGCGAGGCGAGGAGGTCGCCGCCCGTCAGCCGCACCGGGAGCCGGTCGAGGCCGGCGTGGATGGCGGCGTTGGCGTCCGATCCGATCTCGATCAGCGCGGCGGGTGGATCGACCGGTTCACCCCACTTGTCGCCCGGGCGCAACGTCACGCGCCGACGACCGTGGCCACCCCGTCGGCGACGACACCTCGACGGGCCCGCTCGACGACCTCGCCAGCGCTGCGCCGCAGCCCGGGGTCCGGCGCCACCTGGCCGACCTGCCGCGCCAGGTCGATGAGCTGCTTCATCGTCCGCACGAAGTCGCCGCCGCTCAGCTCCTCCTGGGCGACCACCTCGGCGAGGTCCTCGCCGGCCACCCAGGCGTGGGCGGCAGCGACGAAGCCGGGATCGGGAGGGCGGTGTTCGCCGAGACCGACGGATCGCTCGTCGGCGGCGAGGTCATCGCTGATGGCGACGATCCGGCGCCAGCGGGCGGAGACGTCGGTGGATGGGAACCACGGCGGCACGGGGGGTTCCGGGCTGCGGTGCTCGTACACGAACGTCGAGAGCAGGCCCGCCAGTTCGGGTGCGCCGAGCCCGTCCAGCACCCCCGACCCGATGCACTCGGCGACCAGCAGGTCGCTCTCGTGGAACAGGCGCGACAACATCGCACCGGCCGTGGTGAGCGCCCAATCGGCCCCTTCGCGCCCGACGTAGCCGCGCCGGCGGAGCACGTCGAGCACCCGGTCGAACTCGGCGGCCAGCGACTGGTTGTGACCGTCGACGCGTTGGCCGAGCTCGACCAGCTCGCGCTCGAAGCGGGCCGCTTGTCCGGCGGCTCGCAGGCGCTGGCGCAGGTCGGGGTCCCGCTCGACAGGATCCAGTCGACGCGCCCGCTCGTCCGCGCCGTCCAGCTTCGCCCGGTTCAGCTCACGGGCCACGGCTCGCCGGTAGTCGGCGCGGTTCGGTTCGAACGCCGACGGCAGGCGCACATTGCCGCGCGCCCGAGGTGATTCCTCGAAGTCGTCGGCGGTGAGCAGCAGCAGGTCGGCCCGCTTGGTGACCGTCGTCAGGCGCATGCCGCCCTTGCGGTGGGCGCTGGCGACGACGACGACCGGGCCGCGATACCGCCCCTTGGCGGCGGCCACCACCTGCCCCGGGCGCAGCCGGGCCAGGGCCACCTCGACCAGGTCGTTGCGGCCGTGGCGGCGGGAGCGTGGCCCGTCGATCGACTGGCGGTAGGCCCAGATGTCACCGAACGGGCTCTCGGCCTCGGCTCGCGTCTCGGCCAGCCGTTCGCGGACCCGCTCCGACCGGGCTTCGAGGCGAACCACGTCCCGGTCGGCCTGGTACTGGGCGAAGGACAGGTTGAGCAGGTGGTGGGCCTCGTCGCTCGAGTAGTTGCCGACGAGGTTGGCGGCCATGTTGTAGGTCGGGCGGAACGCCGACCGCAGGTGGAACGTCTTGCTGGCGGCCAACACGGCGACGTGCTCGAACGGCACGAACGGGCTCCACAGCACGATGGCGTGGCCCTCGGGATCGATCCCGCGTCGACCGGCGCGCCCGGTCAGCTGCGTGTACTCGCCCGGCGTCAGCTGCTGGTGACCCTCCCCGGTGAACTTCGTGAGCTTCTCGATGACCACCGTGCGGGCGGGCATGTTGATCCCGACAGCCAACGTCTCGGTGGCGAACACCACCTTGATCAGGCCCTGGGTGAAGCAGGCCTCGACGGCTTCCTTGAACGCCGGGACCATCCCCGCGTGGTGGGCAGCGATCCCCGCCTCCAGCTGGGCCATGAACTGGTCGACGCCCAGCGCGTCGAGATCGTCGTCGGCCAGCCCGTCGAGGCGAGCGTCGACGATGCGCCGGATCCGCACCCGTTCGGCGTCGTCGGTGAGGCGGATCCCGGCGGCCAGCACGCTGCGCGCCGCCTCGTCGCACTGGTTGCGACTGAACACGAAGACGATCGCTGGCAGCAGCCGGCGCTCGGCCAGCAGGTCGACGACCTCCAGCCGTGACGGCGTGACCAGCACCCGCCGTCCGCTGCCGCGCACCGAACGGCGATCGCCGCGCCGCACCGCCGACTCGTCGAGCCGGGCGGCGTCGGGGTTGGCGCGGCCACCGACGAACGTCGGCAGCAAGTGGATGCGGTCGTTGGTCCGGTCGTCGACGAGGTAGTGGTCGTGCAGGCGCACCGGCCGGCGCAGCTCGACGATCGGTGTCGTCGGACCGCGCACCGTCTGGATCCATGACGCCAACTCGGCGGTGTTGCTGACGGTCGCCGACAGGCAGATCAACTGGATCTCCGGTGGGAGGTGGATGATCACCTCCTCCCACACGGGCCCGCGGTAGGCGTCCTGCAGGAAGTGGACCTCGTCGAGCACGACGAGACCGAGCTCGTCGAGTCCACGTGCTCGGGCGTAGAGCATGTTGCGCAGGACCTCCGTCGTCATCACGACGATCGGCGCGTCGGCGTCGACAGCGTTGTCGCCGGTCAGCAGCCCCACCGTGCCGTAGTGCTCGCGCAGGTCCCGGAACTTCTGGTTGGAGAGTGCCTTCAGCGGAGCGGTGTAGAAGGCCCGCCGACCGGCCTGGCGGGCGCGATCGATGCCGTACTCGGCGACCACCGTCTTGCCGCTGCCCGTCGGCGCCGCGACGACGACGTGCTGACCGGCGTCGAGCGCCTGGAACGCGTCGAGCTGGAACCGGTCGAGCTCGAACGGGAAGCGCGGACCGTCCACGCCGTGCAGTCTCCCAGCGTGGGCGGTCAGGTCGGCGCGACCACCCGGCGGCGCTTGCGTCGCTCGATCAGTGCGCCGAGCGCGATGGACAGGAAGTACAGCACCGTCATCGGCGCGGCCAGCGCGACCAGCGAGATCGGATCTCCCGACGGCGTGATCACGGCGGCGAGAACGACGATGATCAACAGGGCGTAGCGCCAGCTGCGCAGCAGCCGACCGGGTGAGATGACGCCGGCGATCTGCAGGAACACGAGGAGCACCGGGAACTGGAAGCCGACGCCGAACGCGGCGACCATCAGCCCGACCAGGCGGATGTACCGGCTGACCTGGAACACTGGCCCAACGCCCTCGCCGCTGAACGAGATGAGGAAGTCGAGCGCCGGCTCCAGCGTGACGTAGGCGAGGAAGCCGCCCAACGCGAACAGGGCGATCGACGACAGGATGAACGGAACGGCGTAGCGCTTCTCCTTGGCGTGCAGGGCGGGCACGATGAAGCGCCAGACCTGCCACAGGATCACGGGCATGGCGACGATCAGCCCGCCGTAGGTGCCGACGCGCAGGCGCGTGCTGACGCCCTCCAGCGGATCGAAGATGTTCAGCGGGTTCTCCCCGACCGCCGGGTCGTAGCCGCAGAACTCCACCTCGCGACCGCTGCAGAGGTTGAGGTACGGCTTGGTGAGGAACTCCAACACCTGGTCGTAGAAGGCGATGATGACGATGGCGCCGACCATCACGGCGAGGGCCGAGCGGATGATCCGCACGCGGAGCTCGCCGAGGTGCTCGGTGAGCGTCATCGTGTCGTCGGGCGATTTCAGCGTCGGGCGCGCCGCGTGCCCACGCCGCCGCAGTGCGTTCATCGGACCTGTCGCCTCACGCAGTGGCGGCGCCGGCCGGCGGGTCGCTCTGCCCGCTCAGGGTCCGGTTGATCGCCGCCTCGTCGTCGTCCGCCGGCTCGGCGGCACCGGCCGTGACCACCGGTTCGGGGGGTGCGGCGGGCTCGACGGCATCCGTCGCGACGTCCGGAGCCGCGGTCGTCGGCGGTGTTGCGGTCGTCGCGGAGGTCGCCTCCGGGGTCGCCGACGTCGTCGGGGTCGCCGGGAGCTGCGGCGTGGATCGCCCGCCGGAGCCGGGCTGCTTGGGGTCGGCGTCGGTGAACGATGCCGACGACCGCAGCAGGTCGGCCGTCTCGCGCATCTCCTTGACCGGCTCGTCGATCACGCTGCGCATCTCGTCCTGGAAGCTGTTGCCCATCTTCTTCAGCTCGGCGTACGTGCGACCGGCCCGGCGCAGCGCATCGGGCAGCTTCTCCGGACCGAGCACCACCAGCGCCAGCAGCAGGATCACGATGATCTCGCTCCCGGAGAGGTTGAACACGCGGCGGAGTCTACGGTCCTGCCATCATCGGACGCCGTGCAGCAACGGCTCCCCTCGCTGCTCGACCGGCCGATCGGTTTCGCTCATCGGGGCGCCCGGGCTCACGCACCGGAGAACACGTTGGAGGCGTTCCAGCTCGCCCTGCGCCTGGGCGCGACCGGCCTGGAGAGCGACGTGTGGCTGACGAGCGACGGCGTGCCGGTGCTCGACCACGACGGTGTCGTCCGCCACCGGCGGCGTCGCCGCCCGCTGTCCGGCTACCGCCGTGACGAGCTGCCCGAGCACATCCCGTCGCTGGCCGAGCTGGTCGCCACGTGCGGCACGGGATACGAGCTGTCGCTCGACCTGAGGACGGCGGAGACGGCGGTGGCGGCGATCGAGGTGCTGCGGGACATCGCCCCCGACCTGCTGGGACGCACCTGGTTGTGTCACGCCGACCCCGATCTGCTGGCTGCGCTGCGGTCGTTCGACGAGACGGTGCGCCTGGTCAACTCGACGAAGCTGTCGCGGATCAAGGAGGGGCCCGAGCGGCGCGCAGCCGTGCTGGCCGATGCGGCGATCGACGCCGTCAACCTCCACCACTCGCAGTGGTCCGGAGGCCTGACGACCCTGTTCCACCGCTTCGATCGCGTGGCCTTCGCCTGGGACCTGCAGTTCGAGCACCTGCTGCGCGACGTGATCCGGATGGGCATCGACGGCGTGTTCAGCGACCACGTCGACGTCATGGCCGACGCCCTCAGGGCCGAGTCCGGCTCCCGATGACGCGTTTGTGCGCCGACCGTCGGCCCGGCGGCCGTGGCCGCACAAACGCTGGGGTCAGAGCCACTGCCAGTGGTTGCGCGGCCAGAACACCACGAAGGCTCGGCCGACGAGGTCGTCCTCGCTGATCGGCCCGAGGGCCCGGCTGTCCTGGGAGCCACCGCGGTTGTCGCCCATCACGAAGACATGCTCTTCAGGCACGGCGACGGGGGCCAGGTCGCCGCCGCAGTTGCCGGGCTGGACGACCTCCGGGTCGAGGTAGGGCTCCTCCAGGAGGCGCCCGTCGATCAGGACCTGGCAGCTGCGCACCTCGATGGTCTCCCCGGGCAGGGCGATGACCCGCTTGATGAGGTCTCGTTCGGACGCCCCGCTGATCTGGTGGAGCACGACGATGTCGCCGCGGTTGGGGTCGTGGAGGCGGTACGACAGCTTGTTGACGAAGACGCGGTCGTCGTCGTAGAGCGTGTTGGCCATCGACGTGCCGTCGACGACGAAGTGGGCGAGCACGAACGTGCGCACCAGGAACGCCACGAGCAGGGCGACGCCGATGACGATCGCCCAATCGACGAACGCTCGACGACGCTTGCGGCGGATCACCGGCTGGTGCTCCGGCGTGACGTCCGACGGGGTGGCATCGGGCGACCCGGCATCAGGGATGCCGAGGTCGGGCACCCCGAGGTCAGCCGGCTCGGCGCCGGAGGGGCTCCGTGGCAGCAGCGGGTCGCGCCCGGGCGTCGGGTCGTCACCGCGCACGCCGGACCGAGGTCGATCATCGGCGCTCAAAGGGACTCGATGAGCTTCTCGACCCGCTCGTCACGGCTCTTGAACGGGTCCTTGCAGAGCACGGTGCGTTGCGCCTGGTCGTTGAGCTTGAGGTGCACCCAGTCGACGGTGTAGTCGCGCCGGCGCTCCTTGGCCCGCCGCACGAACTCGCCACGCAGACGGGCCCGGGTGGTCTGCGGCGGGATGTCGGTGGCGGCGTCGATGTCGGCGTCGGTGCACAGGCGCTCGACCATGCCGCGGTCCTGGAGTTTGAAGAACGGGCTGCGGGTCCGCGACACGTCGTGGTACTGCAGGTCGAGCAGCTGCACCCGGGGGTGGCCGAACGGCAAGCCGTGGCGCTCGCGGAACGCCTCGAGCAGCTTGAACTTGATGACCCAGTCGATCTCCCGATCGAGCTTCATGGGGTCGTTCTCGATCGTCGAGACGCAGTGCTCCCACATCTCAAGGGCCCGCTGCTCGAGCGGCGGGAAGCCTTTCGTCTCGGCGTAGCGCAGCGCCCGATCGAGGTACTCGCGCTGGATGTCGAGGGCGCTGACCTCGCGGCCGTTGCCGAGGCGGACGACGCGGCGGCAGGTCGGATCGTGGCTGATCTCGCGGATCGCCCGG
This sequence comes from uncultured Acidimicrobiia bacterium, assembly GCA_963844175.1. Taxonomy (GTDB): domain Bacteria; phylum Actinomycetota; class Acidimicrobiia; order Acidimicrobiales; family Ilumatobacteraceae; genus JALZMG01. The sequence goes on along the minus strand of CAWJNE010000023.1, from coordinate 182,098 downwards.
ATCGGGTTCTCCAACGTCATGTCCCGCAGCACGACGCTGCGGTCCTCGAGCATCCGCAGCATGCAGGCGGCGGCGCCGACCTTGACGAACGTCGTGTACTCGCTCATGTTCGAGTCGCCGACGATGACGTGGAGGCGGCGGTAGCGCTCGGCGTCGGCGTGCGGCTCGTCGCGGGTGTTGATGATCGGGCGGCTGCGGGTGGTGGCGGAGCTGACGCCCTCCCAGATGTGCTCGGCCCGCTGGGCGATGGAGTACGTGGCGCCGCGGGCGGTGTGCAGCACCTTGCCCGCACCGGCGTAGATCTGGCGGCTCACCAGGAACGGGATCAGGACCTCGGCGTAGTGGCCGAGGTCGTCGTGGCGGCTGGTGCAGTAGTTCTCGTGGCAGCCGTAGCTGTTGCCGGCCGAGTCGGTGTTGTTCTTGAAGAGGTAGATGGTGCCGCGGATGGATTCCTCGGCCAGGCGCTGCTCGGCCGACTCGACGAGGCTCTCGAGGATCCGCTCCCCGGCCTTGTCGTGGACGACGAGCTCGTAGAGGCTGTCGCACTCCGGCGTGGCGTATTCGGGGTGCGAGCCGACGTCGAGGTAGAGGCGGGCGCCGTTCTGGAGGAAGACGTTCGAGCTGCGGCCCCAGCTGACGACCCGGCGGAACAGGTACCGGGCGACCTCGTCGGGGCTCAATCGGCGCTGACCGCGCAGGGTGCACGTGACGCCGTACTCGTTCTCGAGGCCGTAGATCCGGCGCTCCACCTGGGTCAACCTAGCGGTGCCGTGTCAACGCACCGCGGCAGCCCTCCCCCGCCCACCAACGCGTTTGTGCGTCGGTGATCGCCCGAGCGACGCCCGGCGCACAAACGCACGCCGCTCGAGGTCCTGCCGAACCCAGTCCGACCCTCATCTCACGCGTTTGTGCACGGACGCCCGATCGGCCGACGTCGACTGCGCGAACGCGGCGTCAGGTGCGCTCGGCCCGGCGGTCACGGTACGAGGCGCAACCGCAGTCGTGAACCGGGCGCGGCCTGGACGACCGTGGGCACGGACGCCGGGTCGACGACGGCGACGACGGGATACCCGCCGGTCGTCGGGTGGTCGGCCAGCATCACGATCGGCCGGCCGTCGGGCGGCACCTGGATGGCGCCCGGGAGCAGTCCCTCGCTCGCCAGCTCGGCCCGATCGTGCTGGCGCAGCCGCGGTCCGTCAAGGCGGGCGCCCACACGACTGACGTCGCTGGTCACCGTCCACTCGGCGCTCGTCAGGATCTTCATGATGTCGCCGTCGAATCGGTCGATGCGGGGCCCGGGCCAGATCTGCACCTCGGACGTCGGCGCCGGCGGCGGTGCCAGCTCCACGGCGATCGGCAACTGGCCGGGAGCGCCGACCGGGAGGCGGCAGCCGGCGACGACCGGTTCCGGCCCCAGCCCCGATCGCGAGTCCTGGCTGCGCGACCCGAGGACCGGTTCGACGGCGATGCCGCCCCGCACTGCGACGTAGCCCCACAGATCGCCCGCCGCCGGCTCCACCGCGACCGTCCCGCCGGCAGGCACGGCAAGGGCGATGCGCTCGGCCGACGTCGCCACGACCACGGCGGAGCTGGCCCGCAGCCGCAGTCCACCGAGCGTCTCGAGGACGGCGGCATCAGCGTGGTTGCCGACCAGCCGGTTGAGCACGGCACGCAGCGGCTGGTCGAGCGCGCCGCTCCTCGACACGCCGAGGTCGGCGTACCCGGGTCGGCCGCCGTCCTGGATCGACGTCGCCAGACCGGCCTCGACCACGACGAGGTCGACGCCGCCGGTCATCGTGGGACGAAGCGCACCGTCGTCCCGGGGCGCAGCAACGCGGGGTGAGCTCGTCGTGGGTCCCACAGGCGGGCCTCGGTGCGGCCGATGAGGTGCCAGCCGCCCGGCGACGGCGACGGGTAGACGGCGCTGTAGCCGGCGGCGATGGCGACGGCTCCGGCGGGCACGGTCGTGCGCGGCGTTGCCCGGCGCGGCAGGTGCAGCCGCTCGTCGAGGCCCGTCAGATAGCCGAACCCGGGCGCGAACCCGCAGAACGCGCAGGTGTACCGGCTCCTCGCATGCAGCTCCACGACCTCGTCGGTCGTCAACCCGGTCGCCGCGGCGACGTCGTCGAGGTCGACACCGTCGTAGTCCACGGTCAGCTCGACGTCCTGCCCGCCGTCTGACGGAGCCGCCTCCTCGGGCGCCAGCTCCGAGAGCCATTCGGCCACCGCCATCCGATCCCGTCCGGGGCGCAGCCGCACGAGCACCGTCGTCGCCGCCGGCACGACCTCCTCCACATCGGGTCCCCGACGGGCGGCGGCGGCGACACCGAGCACGTCGTGGGCGCCGAGCTCCACCAGCCAGCCGTCCGGGCCGTAGGGCAACAGCCGCCGGGCGGGCTGGCTCATTCGACGAAGGCGCCCAGGCGCACGCCCGCCGTCGTCAACGACTCGCGCACGGCCCGCGCCAGCTCGACCGCGCCGGGGGTGTCGCCGTGGACGCAGATCGACCGCGCCTCGACGGCGATCACCGAGCCATCGATTGCAGTCACCTCTCGATCGGCGGCCAGGCGCACCGCTTGGGTGGCGGCGGCCGCTGGATCGGTGATCAGCGCGCCCGTTTGACCTCTCGGGACGAGGGATCCGTCCGGCGCGTAGGCGCGGTCGGCGAACCCCTCGGGCACGGCTTCCAGCCCGGCCGCCTCGGCGCGACGGAGCAACTCGCTGCCCGGAGCACCGAGCACCGCCAGGGACGGGTCGTACTCGGCGGCCGCGTCGACGACCGCACCCGCCGCGGCCGGATCGGCGCTGGCCACGTGGTACAGCGCCCCGTGCGGCTTCACGTACCGGACACCCGCCCCTGCGACCTGGGCGAATGCGTCGAGCGCGCCCAACTGGTACAGGACGGCGTCGCGCAGTTCGGCAGGCGCCATGTCCATGGCGCGACGGCCGAACCCGACGAGGTCCGGGAACGAGACCTGGGCGCCGATGGCCACGCCAGCGCCGACCGCAGCCGCACACACGGCCCGCAGGGTCGACGGATCGCCGGCGTGGAACCCGCACGCCACGTTGGCGCTGGTCACCAGCTCGAGCATCGCCGCGTCGTCGCCCAACCGCCACACCCCGAACGACTCCCCGAGGTCGCTGTTCAGGTCGACGGCGACCACGACGCCACCGTACCGACCGCGTTTGTGCGTTGCCGGCCGGCCGGGCGGCCGCCGGCGCACAAACGCGCGTGGATCAGGCGGCGAGGAAGCGGTCGAGCTCGGCGCGGAACAGTGGCCACGCCGGTTCGGTGCCGGTGAGCAGGTGGTTCTCGCCGGGCAACGTCACGAAGCGGCTTCCCGGGACGAGTGTCGCCATCTCCCGGGCCGCCGCCCACGGCACCCGGTGATCGTCCCGGGCGTGGATGATCAGCGTGGGGCAGGCGACCCGCGTCGCCTCGTCGGTCACGTCGATGGCGGCGAACGTCTCGAGGAAGCGAACGGCGTTGTGCGCCGACGTCGTCCGCCGTTGCAGCTCGTTCAGCTCGTCCCAGTCCTCACGCGACCCACCCGGCAGGAACTGGGACGTGAAGACCTGGCGGAATGACGGATCGTCACTCCCCCACCCGACCCGGGCCAGCTCGATGTCGAGCGCCGCGCCACGCTTCAGCTCGTTCGAATCGGCCCGCTCCATCCGCCCCCTCGCGTACGACCCGTACAGCACGAGCCTGCTGACCCGCTCGGGATGGCGGACGGCGAACGCGACCGCCACGGCAGCCCCCTGGGACACGCCGAGCAGCGGGAACCGGTCACACCCCGCGGCGTCCACGACCGCCGCCAGGTCGTCGACCCAGACATCGAAGTCGAACCGGTCGACGTCCCAGTCCGACAGTCCGCAGCCGCGCTCGTCGTATCGCAGGAGCGACCGGTCACGGCTGAGATCGTCGATCCAGTGCTGCCACACCGGGCTGCGCCGTTCGAAGTCGAGGTGGGTCATCCAGTTCGCCGCCTTGACCAGCACCGGTCCGTCGCCGACCAGGGCGTACGCGATGCGCGTCCCGTCCTCGGTGTGGCAGAAGCGGATCTCCTGCTCCGGCGGCGGTGGCGGTTCACCGTGCGCCGCACCGGGGCCCGGCTCCTCGAGCACCTTCACGTCGTCGGCGATGAACTGGTACCCCCGCCCGAAGGACGTGCGGATCACCCGCTGCGCCGCCCCGTCGTCGCCGACCGCCCGCCGCGCCGCCTTGATCCTGCTGGTCAGCGCCGATTCGCTGACGAACCGGTCGCCCCAGACCTCGTCCAGCAGCTCGTGCTTCGGGACGACCCGCGACCGGTTGGCCAGCAGGTAGGCGAGCACGTCGAACACCTGGCGCTCGACGTGCACCGGGACGCCGCGGCGGCGCAGCTCGAACCGATCGACGTCGACCTCGAGGTCAGAGAACAGGTAGCGCATCGGGCCGAAGGGAACGTACCGCGATGGCGGCGCGGATCTCCACGAGTTCTTCCGGCGCCCTCCACGCGCCGGTCGAGCGCCACGAGCACTGTGTCGTGAGACGCGTGGACGTGGGAGGGACGCTCGTGGACGTGACGATCATCGGCGGCGGCATCGCAGGGCTCTGCACGAGCCTGCTGCTGGCCCGCGACGGCCACTGCGTGCAGCTCCTGGAGCGCGACCCTGCCCCGGCACCACCGCCCGATGGGGCATGGGACGGCTGGGAGCGGCGGGGCGTCCGCCAGTTCCGACTGCTGCACGCCTTCCACCCCCGGTTCCGGCTCGAGCTCGATCGACACCTGCCCGACGTGACCGGCACGCTGGTCGCCGACGGCGCCCTGCGGATCAATCGAGTCCTCGATCTGCCGGCGTCGATCTCTGGCGGTCAACGGCCCGGTGACGAGGACTTCGACTCCGTCACCGGGCGGCGACCGATGATCGAGGCATCGCTGGCGCGCATCGTCGATGCCGAGCCGGGCATCGAGGTGCACCGCGGCGTCGCCGTACACCGGCTGACCGTCGATCGACGGTCCTGGCTCGTCGCTCCGCACGTCAACGGCGTCGTGACGTCCAAGGGCGATCTGCTGCGCAGCGACCTCGTCATCGATGCCAGCGGGCGGCACTCCCAGCTGTCCTGCCTGCTGACGGCGGCCGGGGCCCGTCGCCCTGCGGAGGAGCGCGAGGAGGCCGGGTTCGTCTACTACGGGCGCCACTTCCGCTCGGCCGATGGCTCGGTGCCGCCCCCGTTCGGGCCACCGCTGCAGGCCTATGACTCGATCTCGATCGTGGCGCTGCCGGCCGACCACGGCACCTGGGGCCTGGGCATCATCGCCAGTGGCCGGGATCGCGCGTTGCGGGCGGTGCGCGATCCCGACGTCTGGACCCGGGTGGTGAAGAGCTACCCGCTGGTGGCCCACTGGTTGGAGGGTCAACCGTTCACCGCCATCGACGTGATGGCGGGCATCGAGGACAGCCACCGTGACCTGTGGGTCGGCGGTCGACCGGTGGCCACCGGTGTCGTCGCCGTCGCCGACGCGTGGGCGGCGACGAACCCATCGCTCGGCCGCGGGGCGACGATCGGTCTGATCCACGCCGTGGCCGTGCGTGACGCGCTGAGGGCGACCGACGGCGCCACGGCGCTCGATGTGTCGGCGGTGTTGCGGACGGCGACCCTCGAGGCCGTCGAGCCGCTGTATCGCGACACGCTGGCGTTCGACCGCCACCGCTTGGCCGAGATGCACGCCCAGCTCGATTGTCGGCCCTACGAGACGGACGACGCCGGGTGGCTCGCCGGCCAGGCGTTGCGCTCGCACGCCTCGTCGGACCCGGATCTGCTGCGGGCGGCGATGCGCATCGCCGGCCTGCTGGGACGGGCGCCGGACGTGCTGGCCGATCCGACGGTGCGGGACAAGGTGATGGCACTTCCACCGGCGGTGCCGCTCCCGGGCCTCACCCGCCCGGAGCTGGAGTCCGTCCTGGCGGCGTGACGGTTACGACTCGGCGGCGGAGTCCGAGTCGGCGTCGGCGCCGGCATCAGGTGCAGCGGCGGCGTCGTCGCCGAGCAGTTCTGTGACGTCGTCGTCCGTCAACCGGCGGAAGCACCGCCGCCCGTTGCCCCGGCTCAGCAGGGCGACCTCGAGGTCGTCGGCCGGCAGCGTGCGATCGGGGCCGGCGAGGGCGGACGCGCCGGCCCGCACCGCGGCCGCGGCATCCAGGCCGTCACTGAACGACTCGCCGATGCGCCCGAGGATGGCGTCGGCGTCGCCGCCCAGCACCGTGTAGTCGCGGTGGTCGAAGACGGTGCCGTCGTAGAGGATGTGGAACATCTGGTCGTCGGAGGCGACGACGCCGACCTCGGCGACGAGGATCTCCACCTCCATCGGCTTCATCTCGTGGGTGAAGATCTGGCCGAGGATCTGGGCGTACTGGTTGGCCAGGCTGCGGGCGTCGACATCGTCGCGGCTGTACTGGAACCCCTTGAGGTCGGCCGCCCGGACGCCGGCGACGCGCAGCTGGTCGAACTCGTTGTACTTGCCCACGCCGGCGAAGGCGATGCGGTCGTAGATCTCGCTGACCTTGCGCAGCGTCTCGGAGCTGTTCTCGGCGACGATGGCGACGCCGTCGACGTACCGGACGGCGACCAGCGCCCGGCCCCTGGCGATGCCCTTGCGGGCGTAGTCCGCCCGGTCCTTCATCACCTGCTCCGGCGCGACGTAGAACGGCATGCTCATGAGTCGCGTGCTCCGATGCGAGTGAGCGAGCGCCAGCGAGTGAGCGGTCTGCGACGGCCTGCGTGGCCGGGGAACGCAATGAACGGCATGCTCATGGGGACGGGGTCTCCCGGGCGCGGACGTCGTCGGCGATGACCTGGAACCGTTGGGCCAGCTCGTCCTCCGGGACGGCGACGAAGCCGTCAGCAGTGATCGTTGCCACGATCGGATAGATGCCGCGCAGCGCGTCCGGTCCCCCGGTGGCCGAGTCGGCGTCGGCGGCTTCCCACAGCGCCTTGCACACGAGGTCGACCGCCGCCGCCCGATCCATGCCGGGCCGGTAGCCAACCTTGATCACGGTGCCAGCGTGCAGGCTCCCCGAGCCCGTCGCCACGTACTCGCGCTCCTCGTAGCGGCCGCCCGTGACGTCGTAGGCGAACAGCCGACCGACGTGGCGACGCAAGTCGTACCCGCCGAAGATCGGCACGACGGCGAGGCCCATCATCGCCGCCTGCAGGTTGGCCCGGATCATCGACGACAGCTGGTTGGCCTTGCCCTCCAGGCTGAGCGGCGTGCCTTCGACCTTCTCGTAGTGCTCCAGCTGCAGCTGGAACAGCCGCACCATGTCCATGGCCGGACCGGCGGCGCCGGCGATGGCCACGCCGCTGTGGCGATCGGCCTCCACGACCTTGTCCATGGCGCGGTGGCTGATCAGGTTGCCGGCGGTGGCCCGGCGGTCGCCCGCCATGACGACGCCGTCGGCGTACTTGACGGCGACGCACGTCGTGGCGTGGGGCACGGCGAGCGTCGAAGTGTCGCCGTCCGGTCCGTCGTGCGTGGCCCCGATCCGGCGCAAGAGGTTGGCGAAGCTGGACCCCGGGTCGTCACCCGGGGTGAAGGTCGGCATCCCCATGGGGCGTTACTGCCCGCCCTTCTGGACGTAGGACTTGACGAAGTCCTCGGCGTTGGTCTCGAGGACTTCGTCGATCTCGTCGAGCAGGTCGTCGAGCTCGGCCTTCAACTTCTCCCCGCTCTCGGAGACCGCCGGTGCGTCCTCGACCACTTCCGTCTCGGTGGTGCGGGGGGTCTGCTTCTGCTTGTGCGTCCGTTCTGCCATGTCGCTGCGCCTCCTTCGCTGGTGTCCTCGGGCGGCTACGAACCGAGTCGTTCGAGGAGCTCGACGGCGCTGTCGCTCTCGTCGATCAAGCTAGCCACGTGGTCTGCGGTTCCCCGCAATGGCTCCATCATCGGGACGCGACGCAACGGCTCGCGTCCGACGTCGAAGACGATCGAGTCCCAGTTGGCGGCCACGATCTCGTCGGGGTACTTGGCCAGGCACCGGCCGCGGAAGTACGCCCGGGTGCTCGTCGGCGGCTCCGTGATCGCTCGGGTCACCTCGTCCTCGCCGATCAGGGTGGCCAGACCGGCGCGAGTGGAGAGCCCACGGTCCGGCCGCAGGTCGTGGTACTGGAGATCGATGGCCTTGAGCCGCGAGGTGCCCGGAGCCAGATCGTGGCGTGCCGCATAGCCGTCCACGAGGCGCTGCTTGGCCACCCAGTCGACCCAGTCGGCGACCGTGTCGGGATCGTTCTCGAGACCGGCCAGGACCTGCTCCCAGCGCCGCAGGACGTCCCGGCCGACGTCCTCACCGACCGGCGCCAACCCGTGGGACTGCTCGTACTTGCGGGCCCGTTCGAGGAGACCCCATTGGACCTCGAGGGCGGTGGCGCGGCGGCCGTCGCGCAGCATGATCGTGCGGGTCAGCGTCGGGTCGTGGCTGACCTGGCGGATCGCTGAGACCGGGTTGCCGAGGAGCCAGTCCTCGCCGAGCGCGTCGTCCTCGATCATCGCCAGGACGATCGCCGAGGTGCCGACCTTGAGGTAGGTGGCGACCTCGGACATGTTGGCGTCGCCGACGATGACGTGCAGGCGTCGGTACTTCTGGGCGTCGCAGTGCGGTTCGTCGCGCGTGTTGACGATCGGGCGCTTCAGGGTGGTCTCGAGCCCGACCTCCTCCTCGAAGAAGTCGGACCGCTGGGAGAGTTGGTACGGGACGTGATCGGCGGGCGTGCCCGGCAGTTCGCAGCCGACTTTGCCGGCGCCGGTGAAGACCTGGCGGGTGACGAAGTGCGGGGTGATCTGGGCCACGATGCGGCCGAACGGGGTCTCGCGGGCGAGGAGGTAGTTCTCGTGGCAGCCATAGCTGTTGCCCTTGCCGTCGGAGTTGTTCTTGTAGACGACGACCTCCGCCGGAACGGATCCCGTCGAGGTCTGGGCGAGCTTGGCGTTGGCGTAGACCATGCTGCGCCGGACGATCTCCTCGGCGGCGCGGTCGAAGCACACAGCTTCGAGGGCCGTGGCGACCTCGGGGACGGAGATCTCGGGGTGGGCGTGGTCGACGTAGTAGCGGGCGCCGTTGGTGAGGACGGCGTTGACGAGCGTCGTCTCGACCTCGGGAGCGAGGGCATCGTCGACCGAGAAGCCCCTGGCGTCGTTGGTCGGCTGCTCGTCGTCGAAGTCCCATCCGACGCGGCCGCGCTGGCGGCTGGTGGTCGCGGCGACATAGGCGTTGATCAGCAGCGAGGACGCCGACACCGGGTTGTTGTCGGCTCCGCGTACGGCGATGCCGTACTCGGTCTCGATGCCGCACACCTTCGGCAGCGCCATGCGGCGACCCTAGCCACGCCGCACCGTCCTGCGCCGTCCACATGATGTTGCGTTTGTGCGGCAGCTGCTGCTGCGCAGCAGGCCGCCGCACAAACGCCGACGGGTCGATGACCCGACGCCCGGTTGCCGTGACACCCCCGTCGTACCGTCCCCACCACCGACTCCCCCGATTGTTCGCCGGCTCTGCGCCGGCCGGTGACGAGTGCGCGTACGCGGTGAGGGGTCGAACGGTGAGGACATTGGAGGATGTAGCGGAGCGGCAGGACGGGGTGGTCAGCGTGCGGTTCGCCCGGCGGACCGGGTTGAGCACGGGACAGATCAGCCGACGGCGGACACAGGGTCGCTACCGCAGGTGTCGACGCGGGGTCGTGCAGATCGCCGGTGTCCCGCCCTCGTGGCGCCAAGCGGTGCGGATCGCGTCGATCGCCGCCGGCGCTGGAGTCGTCGTGTCACATGCCAGCGCCGTGCGGCTGTATGGCATCGAGCTGCCGAAGTCGGTCCACCGCCGGTGGCGGCGCGACAACGCCTTCATCGAAGTCGCCGCCCCACTGCTCCGCCACGTACGACTCGAGGGCGTGCGCGGACATCGGTCCGGCACGTGGGAAGCCGGCGACGTGAGGGAGCGAGCCGGCCTTGCGGTCACCTCGCCGCTGCGCACCGTGATCGACATGAGCTCCAGGCTCGGCGTCGACGGGACGGGAAAGCTGATCGACGAGTTCCTGCGGCGCCGACTGATCACGATGCGGCAGTTGGCCGAGCGGGTCGAGCTCCTGCGCCCGGCGCCCGGGCGTTCCGTGCGCGTGTTGCGCATCGTCACGTCGGCCCGGCTCGACTCGTGGGACCCCGGCGAGTCCGAGCTCGAGTCGCGGCTGCTCCGAGTCATCCGCCGCAAGCGCTTCCCCTCGCCCGTCAACCAGCACATCGTGCGCGACGGCGACTACTCCGTGCGACTCGACTTTGCCTACCCGGACGTCAAGGTGTACCTCGAAGGCGACGGCTTCGGCTGCCACCGGTTCCGATCCGACCTGGATCACGACGTCCGCAAGCGCAACGGCCTGATCGAACGTGGATGGATCGGGCTGCACTTCACGGCCGTCATGTCGGACGCCGAGATCGAGCGGTGGCTGGCTCGCTTCTACGACCGGGCCTCGGGCCAGTGGGACCTCCCCCGCTGAGGCCTCTGCGCCCAGTCGCGTTTGTGCGACCGACGACCGCCGGCCGGCGGTCAACGCACAAACGTGGCTACAAGTACTGACCCGTCGCCACTCGTTCGATGGCCCGGCCGCCCATCGGGTCGTCCTCGCGGCCCTCGTTGACGAGGGTCCTGATGAACACGATGCGCTCGCCCTTCTTGCCGGAGATCTTCGCCCAGTCATCGGGGTTCGTCGTGTTCGGCAGGTCCTCGTGCTCCTTGTACTCCTGCTTGATCGACGCCAGCAGGTCGTCGAGCTGCACACCACGCGCGCCGCCACCGATGACCCGCTTGATCGCCAGCTTCTTCGCCCGCCGCACGATGTTCTCGATCATTGCTCCCGACGCGAAGTCCTTGTAGTACAGGATCTCCTTGTCGCCGTTGGCGTACGTGACCTCGAGGAACCGGTTGGCGTCGTCCTCTCGGTACATCTCGGCGACGGTCGAGTCGATCATCTCGGGCACGGCTTGGCCGGCGGCGATGGGGATCTCGTTCGTCAGGTACTGGGCGAAGATCTGCGTCGCGGCCGCGCCGTTGGGCCGCTCGATCTTGATCTTCACGTCCAGCCGGCCCGGACGCAGGATGGCTGGATCGATCAGGTCCTCCCGGTTCGTGGCCCCGATCACGATGACGTTGCGCAGTCCCTCGACGCCGTCGATCTCGGCCAGCAGCTGCGGCACGATCGTCGACTCCATGTCCGAGCTGATCCCCGACCCGCGGGTGCGGAACATCGAGTCCATCTCGTCGAAGAACACGATGACCGGCCATCCCTCTTCGCTCTTCTCCCGCGCCCGCTGGAACACGAGCCGGATCTGCCGCTCGGTCTCACCGACGTACTTGTTGAGCAGCTCCGGGCCCTTGATGTTGATGAAGTAGCTGCGGCCCTTCTCGTCGCCGGTCGACGCCGCCACCTTCTTGGCCAGGCTGTTGGCGACGGCCTTGGCGATCAGCGTCTTGCCGCAGCCCGGCGGGCCGTACAGCAGGATCCCCTTCGGCGCCGGCAGCCGGTGCTCGGCGAACAGGTCCTGGTGGAGGAACGGCAACTCGACGGCATCGGCGATCTGCTCGATCTGGTCGTCGAGCCCGCCGATGTCGGCGTAGGAGATGTCCGGCACCTCTTCGAGCAGCAGGTCCTCGACCTCCGGCCGCGGCAGCTTCTCCAGCAGCAGGTTGGACCGCGGGTCCAGGCGCATGGAGTCGCCCGCCCGCAGGTGCGTGCCGCGCAGCGCGTCGGCGAGCTCGCAGACGCGCTCCTCGTCGGCACGGCCGATGACCAGCGCGCGGACACCGTCGTCCATCAGCTCCTTCACGGTGACCACCTCGCCGGTGGCCTCCGGATTGCGGGCGAGGACGACGTTGAAGCTCTCGTTGAGGACGACTTCGCTCCCTCGATCGAGCGCGTCGAGGTCGATGTCGGGATGGGTCGCCACCTTCATCTTGCGGCCGCTCGTGAGGATGTCCACGGTGCCGTCTTCGTTCTTGCCGACGACCACGCCGTAGGCCGAGGGTGGCTGCGTGAGCTTGTCGACCTCGTCACGCAAGGTGGCGATGTGCTCGCGCGCTTCACGCAGGGTGTAGCTGAGCTTCTCGTTCTGGGCCACGGCCTGAGCCAGCTGGCCCTTCGTCTCGAGCAGCCGCTCCTCCAACGCCCGCACCCGTTTGGGCGCGTCGGCCAATCGACCGCGCAGGTGGGCGATCTCCTCGAGCAGCGCCTCCACCTGGGCTGCGTCGGGTGACTCGTCGGGCACGCCGCCTCCTTGCGGATCCATCGGGATCGATCGCTCCTGACGCTACACGCGGCCATCTGCGTCGGGTCGGAGGCTTACCGGCACCACGTTTGTGCGCCGAGCGTCGCCACGCCGACGCTCGACGCACAAACGCAAGGCGGGCGACACATCACGTTTCCACGCCGCAGACCGGGTAAAGTCGTGGGCATCGAACTCCCAAGGAGCGAAGGATCACCATGAAGGTCTGGATCGATCAGGATCTGTGCACCGGCGACGGGCTGTGCGAGGAGATCGCACCCGACGTGTTCACGCTGCTCGACGACGGCCTGGCCTACGTCAAGGAAGGCAGCACGATCTACGCCACCGCCAAGGGCAACCCGCAGGGTGCCGAGGGCCTGGCCAACATCCCGGATGGCCAACTCGACGCGGTGATCGAGTCCGCCGAGGAGTGCCCCGGGGAGTGCATCTACATCGAGCCCTGATCCGGCCTCACCCGCTCGCCGCCGACGACCCGATCCTCGAGCGTTTGTGCGGCGGCGGTCGCTCGGCCGTCACCCGCTGAACAAACGCAGCGGTCAACGGCCGAGGAACCGGGCGCACGTGAGGAAGCCCGTGTGGGCGACCATGCGGTGGTCCGGCCGCACCGCCTGCCCCTCGACATGCCACGTCCGGTGCAGGACCTCGAGCGTCCGAGCGTCGATCCACTTGCCCCGCAAGGCCTCACGGGCCTGGGCCGCCTGCACGATCGACGGCGTGTAGGCGACGAGGATCCCTCCCGCCCGCAGCACCCCCTCGGCGTGCGGCACCACCCGCCACGGCTCGGGCAGGTCGAGCACCACCCGATCGAACGCCGCCGCAGCGGCGTCGATGCCGTCGTAGCTGTCGCGCAGCTCGACGGCGTACCGCCCGAGGGCGTCCTCCCCGAGGAAGCTCCGCACGTTGCTCCGGGCCCGGTTGGCGAAATCCTCCCGTAGCTCGTAACCGACGACGTCGGCGCCGGCGCGCAACATCGTCATCGACAGCGCCCCCGAACCGACCCCCGACTCGAACACCCGCATCCCCGGGCCGATGTCGGCGAGCATGCAGATCGGTGCCAGGTCCTTCGGGTAGATGACCTGCGCGCCGCGCGGCATCTCCAGCACGAAGTCCTCGAGCGTCGGGCGCAGCACCGTGTATTCGGCGCCCCGCGTCGATCGCACGACGGTCCCTTCGTCCACGCCGACCAGCGCGGTGTGGGGGACGAACCCGGCGTGGCTGTGGAACTCCCCCGCCTCCGTCAGCTGCACGAGGTAGCGCCGACGTTTCGTGTCGAGCAACAGGACGCGCTCCCCGACCCGCAGGGGATCAGCGGCCACGGCGAGCGATCATGTCCACCGTCACGGGCTCGTGCGCCGCGGCCACCTCGACCAGCCGGCAGAACGCGCACACCTCGGTGGTCGTCGGCGCCCCGCAGTTCACGCACTCCCGCAGTCCCTCTGCGGCGGCCCGCGACCGGCCGACGAGCAGCGGCGCCATGCGCTCCAGGAAGCCGAGGTAGAACGCCGCCTTCGTCCCGGGTGACCCGGCCTCCAGCCCGTTCAACGCCGCCTTGTACCCGAGATGGCGGTTGCCCGCCGCCATCGGGCACTCCTCGACCTGGTAGTCGATGCCGCGGGTGATGCACCACGCTGCCGTCTCGCGCTCCGTGAGCCGGACGAGCGGCTTGACCTTGCGCGGGAACCCTGCCGTCGCCGGCAGGCACGGCAGCTGCCGGGCCAGGTAGTCGATATCCCAGTGCAGGGTGTTGCCGAGCAGCACCGCCGCTTCGTCGTCGAGGTTGTGGCCGGTGGCGACGGCATCGAACCCGCCGTCACGGGCGGCGGCGTCGAAGAGGTGCCGCTTCGACATCCCGCACGCCGAGCACGGCACCCGACGGGTCGCCCGCGCCGCCGTCGGCACGTCGTAGCCGTGCTCGTGACGCAGGTCGATCGTGCGCAGCTGCAGCCCCCTCGCGGACGCGAACTCGGAGGCGTACCGCCCGCTGTCGTCGCTGTACACGCCGATGCCGAGGCCGATGTACACGCCCTCCGTCTCGTACCCCAGCTCGACGAGCAGGTCCCACACGGCCAGCGAGTCCTTGCCGCCGCTGACCGCGACGAGCACACGATCCCCCGGCTCGAGCATCGAGTGGTCGGCGATGGCCTTCTCGACCTGCCGCCGGCACAACTGCTGCAGGTGTTCGGCGCAGAAGTTGGCGTTGTGCCGCGGCAGGTCGATGATCGCCGGTCCGCGGCAGACGCGGCACTTGCTCATGTCCCACCGGAGATCACGGGCCGTACCTCGATCACGTCCTCGTCGTTCAACCGGCCGTCGCCCGGCACCAGCTCACCGTTGCGGATGACGAGGTGGGCCTCACGGTTCAGGCTCAACTGGTCGAGCAGCCGTTGCACCGTGCGGGTGCCGTGGATCTCGATCTCCCGCCGCGGGTTGCGCAGCAGGACCTTCACTCGTCGATCCGCAGGCCCGTCAGGATGATCCGCTGGCCCGGCTCGAGTCGCTCGATGGCGACCGTCTGCGCACCCTTGCCCATCACCTTGTTCAGCACCATCCGCGCCACGATGAGCACGCCGATGATCCGCCAGATCCGGTTTTCGCCGAAGAACCCCTGAGCGATCGCCTTGCGCCGGATGAACAGCGCCGGCGAGAGCACCGGGAACCGACGAGCGAGGACTCCCACGTCAGACCCGCCGGATCTCGACGTAGGTGTTCTTCTTCCGGCCGCTACGCCGACCGAACAGGAACACCAGCAGCACCACGATCACACCGCCGACAGTGGCCGCCATGACGAGCTTGCTGCGCTGCTCGTCGACCTTCTCCTTGACCTCACCCTGTAAGCCCCGGAAGCCTCGCTCGAGGTCCTCGCGGGTGATCTTCCTCGGCGGGGCCTCCGTCGCTTGCTTTGCCATGTGGTCGAACCCTCCCTAGTCCTGCTCGGGCCGGTTCAGGCTGTCGCGGCTGATCCGCTTGAGCACAACGATCAGCAGCACCAGGGTGACCACGAGCACGACCAGGTACGAGAGCCACGACAGCGCGCCGGTGGCCGCTCGATCCCACTCGGCCTGGACGAGGCGCAGCAACCCGAGCAGCACGATGACGAGACCGAGCCCGAGCAGAAATGCCCCCGCGGCGCCGAGCCCCAGCCACTTCCCGGCGCCGCGCAGCGGCCCGATCGTCTCCTGCTTGGCGTACGTCTTGACGAGATCGACGACGTCGCCGACGGATCCCTGCTCGTCGGGTCGAGGGTCTCCCCTCAAGGCGCGATCCGGTCGATCGGTCGTCGTCACGGGCGCCATATCTATCACGCCGACGATCCCGACCGATCGGGCGGGTCAGCTCAGGCGGAACCGCAGCATGGCCTCGACGTCGTCGAGCGCGGTCCCGAGATCATCGAGCCGCTGCGCTGGAGAGACGGCCACGAGCAGGCGATACCGGTCGGCCGGGCCGATCGGCGCCAACCCGGCGAGGTGGTACGACGCCAGGAGCGGATCGTCGCTGACCTCGAGCTCGGGGATCTCCGCGAGGTCGCCGGTGCGCACGGCCAGCTCGAGTACGCCGCGCATCCGGTCGCGCAGCGCCTCGACGCCCTCGCGCAAGCCATCGGCGTCAGCCTCCTCGTCGGGCCAGTCGTCGACGTCGGCGACCGGATAGGGGTCGTCTGGCAGCCACGCGTTGACGCGGAACCGTCGTGTGCCGACGGCCACCAGCGCGTATCGGTGCTCATCGAGGGCCTGGACCTGCACCATCCGGGCGACCACACCGACGTCGGCACGGGTGTCGCCGCCGCCCACCTCCCAGCCCCGCTCGATCATCGTCACCCCGAACTCGGGCTCGCCGTCGTCGTCGGCGAGGCAGTCGATCACCAGCTGCCGGTACCGCGGCTCGAAGACGTGCAGCGGGAGGAGCCCGCCGGGCAACAGCACGTTGCCGAGGGGGAACATCCGCAGCACCGCCACCGTCGCACGGTACGCGGTCAGCGCGGGCCGAGCTGCTCGACCGGAGGACCGGCCGGGTGGGCGGCCAGCACCTCGCCGAGTCGCTCCCAGATCGGCAGGTAGGCCTCGGCGACGGTGAGATCCTCGCCGGCGCTGTTGAGGATCAGGGCGAAGTCGATCGCCCCGCCGCCGTCGACGGGCAGGTAGCCGGCCAGCGCCTTCACCGCCGGCGGGTCGACACCGAGCGGTGGGTTGCCGAGCGTGCCCGTCTTGCCCTGCAGCCGCCCGGCGACCGGTGAGTCGGTCAGCACGTCGGACAGCGTTCCCGACCGGCCGGCCACGGGGAGCCCTGCGCCCAGTGCGCCGTCGGGCGTGCCGCGGGCCAAGACGGCGACCAGCGCATCACACGTCAGGCGGTTGTCGCTGCTCAGGCCGGACCCGTCGGCGAGGGCGAGGGTGGCCGTCGCGACGCCCCACGACTCGAGGGTCTGACGCACGACCTCGAGGCCGGCGGCCCGGGTCCCGCCGGTGCCGGCGACGGCGCCGAGCTCCTTGACGAGCAGTTCGGCCGTGTTGTCATCACTGGTCCCGAGCAGCTCGGCGACGACGGCGGTCATCGGCGCCGAGGTCACCGAGGCGATGGTCGTGGCGTCCGGGGGCGCGGTACCGGCCGCCGCGCCACCTCCCACGACGACGCCGCGGTCGGCCAACAACGCCGCCAGCTCCTCGGCCGCGCCCATTGCCGGGTCGGGCACCCGGGCCGGGCTCCCGGTCCGCCGGGCGTCATTGACCATCAGGGCGTCGTAGGGACCGGCTTCGACCTCGCGGATGTCCTCGTCCCAGCTCGGGACGAACCACTCGTCGTCGTAGCGGCTGGCGTCGCCGATGATCGCGCCATCGATGCGCTGCACCCCGGCGGCCACCACCCCGTCGGCCAGAGCGTCCAGCGAAGTCGGCGTCGTGACGGGGTACTGGTCGTCCTGCACGGGGAAGCCGTTGCTGGTGAGCAGCGGGTCACCGCCGCCGACCAGGTAGAGGTCGCCGGCGACGACGCCGTCCGACACTGGGCCGGACCGCACCTCGGTCGTGTACACGGCATCGGGTCCGAGCACCTCGAGCGCAACGGCGCCGATGGCCACTTTCTGGTTGCTGGCCGGGATCAACGGGCGGTCGCCGCCGACCGAGGCGACCGGTACACCATCCAGCGCCACCGCGACGCACGAGGTGTCGTTCAGCGTGGCGCCGAACTCCTCGACCGCCTGGCGCAGCGCCGGTCGGCTGATGTCCCGGGCGATCGCGCCCGGCACCCGTCGGAACGAGAGCAGCGGGGTGGACAGCGCCGGAGCGGGCGGCGCGGCCGGGCTCGGAGGTTCCATGGCCGCCGAGGCCGAGGCACCAGCGGCGTCGGCCCGCCCGGCGGCCCACCGCCAGATCCCGGCCAGCACGATGGCCGGGACCAGCGCGATCACCACGACGAGGACGGCCGGACCCCATCGCGCCCGGCCGCGTTTGTTCGCTGGCGACCGCCCGGCCGGCGGCGGGTGCACAAACGCGGGATCTCGGGTCACGGGCGGGTGGCGCGGCGGCGACGGTGGCGGGCGTCGCGGTAGAGGTGCCCGAGGGCGACGACGGCGCGGTTGCCGCTCGGGTAGCACAGGCGACCGGTGGCGCGAACGGTCGCCGGTCCGGCGTTGGTCGGGTCGGCGACGGCCAACTCCGTCGCCGTGAGGATCGGCTTGCCGGTGGCCCGACTCAGCTCGTCGGCGGCTTCGGCGAACCTTGTGTCCTGCCGCTCGTGGTAGGCGACGATCCGCTCCAGCCCGCTCCCGGGGTAGAAGGGGCCGTCGCGCATCATCCGCGCCTGGTTCGACTGGATGCCCAGCCCCAGGTAGATCACCGCGTGCACGTCCGGGTGCTCGGCGATCAGCCCGAGGACCTGCGGGATCGTGTCGCGGGTCTCGCCGCCGGCGCAGTCGACCGGGTTGTTGCGGCTCCAGCGGGGCGGCAGCAGCTCGTCGATGGCCGCCTCCAGGTCGGGTGGCAGGGTCAGCAGCCGCAGATCGCCGTCGCGAGCGATCGCATCAGCGGTGACCACGCCCCACCCGCCAGCGGTCGTCAGGACCACCACGTTCGGCCCGGCCGGTGCGGGCTGGGTGGCGAACGTCGCCGCAGCCTCGAACGCCTCCTCGACCGTGGTCGCCCGCGTGACCCCGGCGGCCTTGCAGGCACCGTCGAAGACCTTGTCGTCGGCGGCCAGGGCGCCGGTGTGACTGGCCGCCGCCCGCGCCCCGCTGTCGGTGGCACCGCCCTTGACCAGCACCAGCGGCTTGCGCCCGGCCGCCTGGCCGAGTCCTTCGAGCAGGGTTCGACCGTCCGTGATGCCCTCGATGTAGGCGAGCCCGACCGCCGTCGCCGGATCGTCGGCGAAGTGTTCGAGGTAGTCGGCCACCGTGACGGCGGCGGCGTTGCCGGCCGACACGGCCCGGCTGATCCCGACCCCGGTCGCCCGGGCCCAGTTCAGGAAGCTGGACACGAAGTTGCCGCTCTGGCTGGCCACCGCGATGCGCCCCGCCGGCGGGTACGGGGCGACGATCTGTGCACACAGCGAGACCGGCGTGCTGACGACGCCTTGCCCGTTCGGTCCGGCGAGCAGCATGCCGAGCTCGTCGGCGAGGGCGACCAGCTCGAGCTCCGCCTGGCGGCCCTCGGTGCCGGCTTCGCCATAGCCGGCGGAGGTCAGGAAGGCCGCCCGCACGCCCTTGGCCGCGCAGGACCTCAGCAGGTCGGGGTTGGCCGATGCCGGTGTGCACACGACGACCAGGTCGATCTCCCCGTCGGGGAGCTCGGAGACGTCGGCGACCGTGCGCACGCCGAGCACCTCCTCGCCCTGCAGGTTGGTGCCGAAGACCTGGCCGGCGTACCCGTTGGCCAGCACGTTGTGCAGCGACACGAACCCGAACTTCCCGGGGTGGGTCGACGCACCCGAGACGAGGACCCCGCGCGGCTCGAACAACGCCCGGAACTGCTCCGCCGTCGGCGGCGGACGCCGCGGCGGCCGGTCGGTGTCCCCCTCGGCGCCGATCTCGACCAGGGCGTCGACGGCGACGAGCCGCCCTGATGGGTCGACGATCAGCGGGTTGACGTCGACGCTGATGACGTCCGGACGCTCCACGGCCAGGCGCCCGAGTCCGACGAGGACCTCGGCCAGCTGGTTCCGATCGACGGCCGCCTCACCCCGCGACGCCCCGAGAAGGCGCTGCGTGCCGCAGGTCGTCGACCATCTCGGCCGCCGTCAGGGCGTCGACGGGTGCCGGGCGGAACACCACGTCGCCGAGCGCCTCCGTCAGCACACCGCCGACGCCGAGCATGACGGTGGGACCGAACTGGGGGTCGCGCAGCAGCCCCGTGATCAGCTCCCGATGACCGCCGACCATCGGCGCGACGAGCAGCGTCACCCGGCCATCGTCCGGGGTCGCGGCTGCGAGGAGGTCCTCCGCGGCCCGGCGGACGGCGCCGGCGTCGGCGAGGCCGAGGCGGACCAGGCCGCGCTCGGTCTTGTGGGCGATGGCCTCGCCGTTCAGCTTGGCGGCGACGGGATAGCCGAGCTGGTCGGCCGCGCGGACCGCGTCGTCGGCCGTGCTGGCCAGGATCTCCGGCGCGAACGGCACGCCGAACCCGGCCAGCAAGTCCTTGGAAACGGCCTCTGACAGCGTGCTCATCGGGCCGTCAACCTAGTGACGGCACCCGGACCCGCAGCGGCTCCCCCAACACCACGCGTTTGTGCGCCGACGGTCGGGTGACCGACGCCCGGCGAACAAACGCGAGTCTGGACGGGTCAGCCGAGCGCGGCGGTGGTCGAACGGGCGTAGGCGCCACGCTGCGACCGCCAGATCAGACGGCGGGCGGCCGGCGCGTACGACGAGAGCTCCTGGCGCTCCTCCGGGTCGACGTGGGAGTACAGCCAGCCGAGCGAGAACCGGACCGGCCCCCCGGCAACCCGCCGCATCGACTCGTAGCGCAGGACGTCCTGCTCCGCCGGCGTCATGTTCCGCTCGACCAGCGGCGCCAGCAGCCGCTGCTCCCGGGCCAACTGGCCGTCGAGCGCCTGCTTCAGCGCCATGGCCAGGTCGATCGACGTGCGGATCCACGTCTGCTCGTCCCCGAATCCGAACGACAGCACCCCGAGCGCATCGCCGAGGTCGCCGAGCAGCTCGTCGACCCAGGCGTGGTCGGCGGCCAGCGTGTCCAGCGCCCGCTGATCGAGGGCGCCGCGCCCGCCCAGCGCGGGGGCGATCATCGTGTCGACCAGGTCGTGGTGGCGCCGCAGCTGGTCGGCGAACCCGGCGAACCAGCGGTCGAGTGCTCGCTGCCGGCGGCGATCGTCGGGCCGCAGCTCGGCCAGTGCACGCTCGAGCTCGCAGGCGCTGGCTGCCAAGGCGCGCCGGACCCGGGCGAGCACGTCGAGGCCGATCGGCGCCCCGCTCGTCGTCATGATCGTCGTCTGCTGGTCGTTCGCTTGGTGCATCGCTGCCGTCCGTCCTGGAGGGATGTCATGAGCGTGGGCGCGCTCGCTTGACGTTCACATGACGAGCGCGTGAAGCCGCATGAGATACGCACGGCGATGAGACGCCGGACCGGGTGCAACCGGTTCCCCGCCGGTCGCGTCGCCTCAGGGACGGACGTTGTAGGTGAGGACCGCGGTGGCGGCCACCTCACCGCTGTCGGCGCCGCGCGCCTCGCTCTGGCCGAACACGATCCGCTTCCCCCGGCGCACGACCCAGCCCTCGGCGATGACGTCCTCGTTGCGCACCGGGCGTAGGTACTGCACGTGCAGGTCGACCGTGGAGAACTCCGAGCCGTCGGCCAGCGGGCCGCCGATCGCCGGCACCAGGGCCGAATCGAGCAGCGCCGCCAGCGCTCCGCCGTGCATCACCCCGCCGGCCTGCAGCAGCTCCGGCCGGAACGTCAGGCGCATCCGGCAGTAGTCCAGGCGCACCTCCTCCACCGAGAGGCCGAGGTACTGGGGGAACCACACCTGGTCGGACTGCCCGAAGCGCTGCCAGCGTTCCGCGGCCTCGTCGTCGAGCGGGGCGAACTGGTCGGCCCTCGACGCAGGTGCCTGTTCGCTCTCGCTCACGCCGTGACGTGGGCGTGCAGGAGCCGGGCGACATCGGCCGGTAGCTCCTGGATGACGACGTGGCCGGCCGGGAGCACCTCCAGACGAGCCCCCGGGATGGCCTCGGCCAGCGACCGGGAATGTGACACGTCGACCCAGCGGTCGTCCTCGGCGCCGATGATCAACGCCGGCGCACTGATCTGCCCCAGCAACGCCGTGATGTCGAGCGTCATGTCCAGATCCAGCTGGGCGGCCGAGCCGGGCTGGATCGACGCCACCCCCAGGCCGATCACGTCGGCCATCGCCGGTTCGAGCGCGCCGATCGCCGGCGCCGTGAACCCATCGGCGACCGCATAGCGCACGAAGAGCTCCGGGTCGGCGACGATCAGCCGCTTCCAGAGGTCGAACGTGAAGATCATCCGGGCGTCGGACAGCGCCCACCCGCACAGGCTGGTGACCGTCTGGACCTGGGGCGCCGCCCGCGCCGCCGTGGCCAGGGCGGCGACGGCACCGAGCGAGTACCCGGCGACGTGGAAGGCATCGATGCCGAGCTGCCCCATCACGGCCAACCCGCCGTCGACGAGCTGGTCGACGGTCAGCGCCCCGGTCGGCATCGACGATTCGCCGGCGCCGGGGAACTCGACCTTGACGAACGACAGGTCGTGGCCCTCCGGCAGTGCGGCCAGGACGAAGTCCCAGGCCGCCCGGTCCTGGGTGGTGCCGTGGTAGAGCAGCACGACCCGTCCGCCGGGGGCCGGGTCGCCGACGACGTCGTACCCGATGGTGTCTTGACCGTGCTGCAGCGTCGCCATGGGCCGGCGATGGTAGGTGCGCGGGGTCGGCTCGGCGAACTGGAGCCGGTTACGGGACGAGTGCGGCCTGGAAGAAGGCCAGCACGTGGTCGAGGCGTTGCTCGAGCGCACGGGGGTCGAGCGGATCGATGTCCAGCAGCCCCTCGAGAAACGGGCCGTCGGAGAAGTAGCTCAGCAAGGCGCCGTAGCCGGTGAGCAGGAGCTGCTCGGCGTCCTGCTCGCGGAAGACCCCGGCCGCCATCTCCCGGCGGAAGTAGTCGACGGCGAGATCGAACATCGGCCTCAGGACCGCCGCCAGGTCGATGCCCAGGTGCGCGCCGCCGTCGATCGCCTCCCGGCGGACCAGGCGGACGTACGCCGGGTTGTCGACGAAGTACCCGAACCCGGCGCGCAGGACCAGCTCGACCTTGGGCCAGCCGCGCTCTTCGACAGCCACCGCAGCATCGAGTCGGCCGAACCAGTCCGACAGCAGGCGCTCGAAGACCTCGCCGTAGAGCGCCTCTTTGGAGGGAAAGTGGTGCAGCAGGCTCGGCCGCCGGATCCCGACGCCGGCGGCGATGTCGTTCAGCGACGTGCCCTCGTACCCGGTCGTGGCGAAGCAGATGACCGCCTCATCGAGGATCAGCTCGCGCGTGGTGCGCGGCGGTGGGGTGACCGCGGCGCGTACCTCGATCGGGTGATCCGCGCCCATTCGGACACTGTACTGAGCGCGCCCTACCGACCAGTAGGTAGCCGTTGATACCGTACGGCTATGCTCCGCACGCTTCTGCTCGGGCTGACCGTCGGATTCGGCGTCACGTTGCTCGCCAACCTCGCCACGACGATCTACCTCCACCGAGCGCTGTCGCACCGAGCGCTGACGCTGCACCCAGCGGTGGTGCAGGTCTTCCGGTTCGTCACCTGGATCACGACTGGCATCCGGCCCCGCCAGTGGGTTGCCGTGCACCGCAAGCACCACGCGTTCACGGACGTCGTTGGCGATCCGCACTCGCCCGTGCTGCACGGGTGGATCAAGGTGCAGATGATGAACGTGGCGATGTACCGCCGCGAGGCGCGCAACCCCCAGACCCTCTCGAAGTACGCCAGGGACCTCCCCCAGACGTGGGCCGATCGGTGGTTCTACGACCATGCGCTGCTGGGGCTGGCGATCGGCGTCGGGCTGCTCGTCATCACGTGCGGGTGGCAGATCGGACTGATCGCCGCGTTCGTGCACGTCAACCTGTACCTCGGCGGATCAGCCGCGGTGAACGCGATCGCCCACCACTTCGGTCGCAAGCCCTACGACAACACTGCGGGCAACCTGCAGTGGCTGGCCTTCCTCACCGCCGGCGAAGGCCTGCACAACAACCACCACGCCCTGCCGACGTCGGCCAAGCTGGCTCACCGCTGGTACGAGATCGACCCGGCCTGGTACGTGATCAAGGTGCTGACCTGGGTGCGACTGGCCAGGACGCGGGCAGTGGGCGTGGCCAGCATCGCCCGTCCGAAGCCGCGCCAACGCGCCGCCTGATCCGCCCGTGCCGGCGTTTGTGCGCCGGCCGTCGCCCGGCCGGCGCTCGTCGCACAAACGCCGTCGACTCAGCCCAGGGCGTCGTCGAGCAACTTCCAGTTGATGAGGTGGTCGAGGAAGGCGTCGACGTAGTCGGGCCGCTTGTTGCGGTAGTCGATGTAGTAGGCGTGCTCCCAGACATCGCACGTCAGGACGGCGTTCTTGTCGTGCTTCATCGGGAGGTCGGCGTTGCCGGTCGCCATGATGGCGAGCTTGCCGCCGTCGAGGGTGAGCCATGCCCAGCCGGACCCGAACTGGCCCGTCGCCGCGGCCTTGAACTCCTCCTTGAACTTGTCGAACCCGCCGAACGCCTCCTGCACGGCGTCACCGGCCGCTCCCGTCGGCGCTCCCCCGCCGCCCGGCGCCATCGACGTCCAGTACAGCGAGTGGTTCCACACCTGGGCGGCGTTGTTGAAGACCTTGCCCGGCTCGGCGCTCTTGATGATCTCCTCCAGCGACGCCGACTCCTGCGGCGTGCCCTCGACCAGGGTGTTCAAGGTGTCGACGTAGGTCTTGTGGTGCTTGCCGTAGTGGTATTCGAAGGTCTCCGCCGAGAGGTACGGCTCCAGGGCGTTCATGTCGTAGGGCAGCGGGGGCAGTTCGAAAGCCATCGGCGGGTCCTTCTCTGTCGGTCGATTCGGTGACGCCCGATTCTGCCCGATCGCGCCGGTGCGACAAACAGCCCATCGGTACCCTCCCCGCATGCACATCGTGGCGTCGTTGTTCGTCGAGAACTTCGAGTTGCGCCAAGCGCCGGGCCCGTCGACGCGCATCGACCTCACGGGTGCCATGTTCTCCATGGCCGCGCCCACCCCGGCTCCGGTCACCATCACACCGCACCTCGTCGGGCTGATCTACTGCCCGCCCGGCGACGACGGCAGCGGCGTGTTCGAGGTCATGTTCCGGCGGACGGGCGATCCCGAGGTCGAGGCGACCGACGACGACCTGGTGGCCCGCAACGTCAGCCCGTTCACCGTCGAGCCGGGCAAGTTCACCTACCGGCTCGTGCGCGGCGAGCTGGAGTTCCCCGACTACGGGCAGGTCTTCGCCCACTGCCGCATCGATCGCGGCCCGTGGCTCGTCGTCCCCTTCACCCTGCTCCCGCCCGCCTGACACCGCGTTTGTTCGTTGCCGGTCGGCCCAGCGACCGTGGGTGAACAAACGCGACTCCTCGGCTGGCGGTGCGGCGGGTTGGGTAGGGTCGCCGACGATGCACACCGAGCTCCCGGCCGACGTCCAGGCCGCGGCGATCTCCATGATCCGTGGGTTCGCCATGGACGCCCCGCTGCGCGCCAACAGCGGTCACCAGGGCACGGCGATGGCCCTCGCCCCCCTCGCCCACGTGCTCTTCAGCCGGGTCATGAAGCTCGACGCCGAGCACCACGAGTGGCCCGACCGCGACCGCTTCGTGCTGTCCAACGGCCACGCCTCGATCCTCCAGTACTCGATGCTCTACCTGTCGGGCATCGGCCTCGACCTCGACGACCTGAAGGCCTTCCGATCCTGGGAGTCGAAGACCCCCGGCCACCCCGAGGCGGGGCACACCGTCGGTGTCGAGGTCACGACCGGTCCCCTGGGCCAGGGCTTCGGCGACGCCGTCGGCATGGCCATCGCCGAGCGCGTGCTGCGCCACAAGTTCGGTGATGACCTCGTTGACCACCACACCTTCGTCATCGCCGGCGACGGCTGCTTCATGGAGGGCATCAGCCACGAGGCCGCTTCGTTGGCCGGTCACCTCGGCCTCGGCCGCCTGATCTGCGTCTACGACGACAACCGCATCACGATCGACGGCCCCACGTCGCTGGCCTACTCCGACGACGTGGCCGAGCGGTTCAACGCCTACGGCTGGGAGGTGCAGCACCTGGGCGCGATCGCCGACGACTGCGACGCCCTCGAGGCTGCGCTGCAGGCGGCCAAGGCCGACGAAGGCCGCCCCTCCCTGCTGATCCTGCGTTCCCACATCGCCACCCCGTCGCCCGACTACACCGGTGATCACCGGGCCCACGCCAACCCGTTCAAGGCCGCCGACGTCACCCGCACCAAGGCCGTCATGGGGATCCCGGACGAGCCGTTCTGGTCGCCGGAGGCGATCGTCGACGCCTACCGGACCGCGGCCAGGGAGCGCTGCCGCGATGCCTACGGCCGATGGGCCGACGCCGTCGACGAGCTCGGCCCGGACGAGCGCGCCGAATGGGACGCGGCGTGGGCACAGACCGGGCTCAAGGGGTGGGAGGACGCACTGCCGACCTTCGAGCAGGGCGAGGACATCGCCACCCGCCAGGCCATGGTCAAGGTGCTCGGCGCCGTGCTCGACCACTTCCCCGGCATCGTCTCGGGAGCCGCCGACCTCACCGGGAACACCGGAGTCAAACTCCCCGACGACGCCGGCGTCCAGACCGAGGACTCGCCCGGCGGGCGCCAGCTCCACTACGGGATCCGCGAACACGCCATGGGTGCGGCGCTCGTCGGCATGGCCAAGCACGGCGGGGTCATCCCCATCGGTGCCACGTTCTTCGTCTTCCTCGACTACATGCGCGAGCCCGTCCGCCTCGCCGCGCTCTCCCACGCCAAAGCGGTGTTCGTCTTCAGCCACGACTCCGTCGGCGTCGGCGAAGACGGCCCGACGCATCAACCGGTCGAGCACCTCGCCACGCTGCGCGCCGTTCCGCAGCTCCAGGTGATCCGCCCAGCCGACGGCAACGAGACGGCGGCGGCTTGGCGCGCGGCGATCGACCACGACGGCCCGACGGTGATCGTGCTCACCCGCCAGGGCGTCACCGTGTGCACGGACGGTTCGGCCGTCGAGCGGGGCGCCGGGATCGTCGTCGACGGTGCCGGCGACGGCAACCCCGCCGTGATCATCGTCGCCACCGGCAGCGAGGTGTCGCTGGCCGTCGAGGCGGCCACGCAGCTCAACGCCGACGGCGTCGCCACGCGCGTCGTGAGCCTGCCCAGCTGGGACCGCTTCGCCGCCCAGGGCCCGGAGTACCGCCAGCAGCTCCTGCCCGCCGGCGTGCCGGTGCTGTCGGTCGAGGCCGCCGCCACGTTCGGCTGGGAGCGCTACGCCGACGACATGATCGGCATCGACCGCTTCGGCGTGAGCGCGCCCGGGGCCGAGGTGCTCGAGCGGCTGGGCATCAACCTCGACCACGTTCTGGCGCGGGCACGCGCCCTCGCCGCTCGCTGACCCACCCGGGAGGTTCCCATGGACTCCAAGCTCATCCGGCTCTTCGAGGAACAGGGCCAGAGCCCCTGGCTCGACAACCTGACACGGGGGTTCATCACCTCGGGTCAGCTGGCGCGGCTGCGTGACGACGGGATCCGCGGCCTCACGTCGAACCCGACGATCTTCCAGAAGGCGATCTCCGGTTCCGCCGACTACGACGACCAGTTCAAGGAGATCGCCGCCGATGACGGACCGATCGTCGACGATTACTGGGCCCTCGTCACTCGCGACATCGAATCGGCGTGCGACACGTTCGACCCGCTCTACGAGTCGAGTGATGGCGGTGACGGGTTCGTCAGCGTCGAGGTGGCGCCCGAGCTGGCCAACGACTCGGCCGGCACCGAGCAGGCCGCCCGCCAGCTGCACGAGCAGATCGCCAAGCGCAACCTGATGGTGAAGATCCCGGGGACGGCCGCCGGGCTGGCCCCGATCCGCACGATGATCAGCGAGGGCCGCAACATCAACGTGACGTTGATCTTCAGCCTCGAGCGCCATCGTGAGGTGATGGACGCCTACCTCGAGGGCCTCGAGGCCTACGTCGGGGGCGGCGGCACGGACGTGGGCAAGATCGCCAGCGTGGCCAGCTTCTTCATCTCCCGCGTCGACACCGAGGTCGACCGGCGGCTGGAGGAGATCGGGAGCCCCGAGGCGCTCGGCTTGCGCGGCAAGGCAGCCGTCGCCCAGGGCAAGCTGGCCTACCGGCAGTTCACCGAGGTCTTCGCCGGGCCGCGCTGGGAGCGGCTGGCCGGCGTCGGCGCCCGCGTGCAGCGACCGCTCTGGGCCAGCACCTCGACCAAGAACAAGGCCTACCCCGACACGTTGTACGTCGACGAGCTGATCGGCCCGCACACCGTGAACACCATGCCGGACGCCACCATCGACGCGTTCATCGACCACGGCACGCTGGCGCGGCGCGTCGACCGCGACGTCGAGCAGGCCGCAGAGGTGTGGCAGCAGCTCACGGAGGTCGGCGTCGACCTCGATGACGTCGCCGCCCGGCTCGAGCGGGAGGGCGTGTCCAGCTTCCAGAAGAGCTTCGACGAGCTGCTCGGGGCCCTCGACGCCAAGTCGGCGGAGCTACGTGCCGGCTGACGTCCCCGTCGAGCCGATCACCGACGAGCCTCCGGCCGTCCCCGACGACATCGAGCAGATCGCCCGCCAGCTGGCGGTGCGGTTGGATGCCGGCGGCAGCCGCAGCGCGCTCGAACTGCTCGAGGCGTCCCTCGGGCTGCTCGCCGACCATCCCGACGCCCTCGACCTGAAGATCGCCGCTGCGGCGATGACGGAGATGCGCGAGGCCTTCGAGGTCTTCGGGCCGTACGAGGACGTCCCCAAGGTGACGGTCTTCGGATCGGCCCGCACCCGCCAGGACGACCCCGTCTACGACCAGGCCCGGCAGATCGCCGCTGCGCTGGCCCAGCGCGGCTGGATGGTCGTCACGGGTGCCGGCCCGGGGATCATGCAGGCGGCGATGGAGGGCGCCGGGCGGGAACGCAGCATCGGCGTGGCCATCCGGCTGCCGTTCGAGCAGGGCGCCAACCCGGTGATCGCCGGTGACGAGAAGTACGTCAGCATGAAGTACTTCTTCACCCGCAAGCTGATGCTGGTCAAGGAGAGCCGTGCCTTCGTCTGCCTGCCCGGCGGGTTCGGCACGCTGGACGAGACGTTCGAGCTGCTGACGCTGACGCAGACCGGCAAGGGACTGCCCGTCCCGATCGTCCTGCTCGACCCGCCCGGCAACCCGTTCTGGAAGCGCATCGACGCGCTGATCCACGACCTCCTGGTGGAGGGCGGGCTGGTGTCCGATGCCGACACCGGGCTGTACCTCGTCACCGATTCGGTGGAGGCGGCGTGCGCGGAGATCGACCGCTTCTACGCCAACTACCACTCGATCCGATACGTCGGCGACCAGGTGGTCGTCCGCCTCCGCCACTCGCCGTCCGACGAGCTGCTCGCCGAGCTGGACGAGCGGTTCCGCCACCTGCTCGCCCGCGGGCGGTTCGTGCGCAGCGAGCCACTGGACATCGAGCGGCGCCACGACGACCACCTCGAGCTCCCGCGGCTGCGGTTCTCGTTCGCCAAGCACAAGGCCAACGGATTGCGTGAGCTGATCGACACCCTGAACCGAGACGTCGACCCGATGGCCGGTGCCGGCAGCGGCCGCGACCCGGCCGTCGAGGGGCCGACGCCGGATCAGGTGTCGTCGCGCTGACGGAGGAGGCGGGCCGCTTTCTCGACGGCTCGGCGGGCTTGGACCAACACCTTGTCCTCCGGCGGCCGAGCCGTGGCGCCGTCGGCCACCGCCTGCTGCAGCAGGTCGAACGACAGCTCGTCGAGCTCGGCGCCGATCGCGTCGAGCCGGTCGGCCAGGTCGTCGGTCCGGCTCACCGGCGCACGGCCTCGGCGACGATGTCGACAGGGTGGCGCACCGTGACCCCGGCCGCCTGGAGGTGCATGGCGCACCCGGGATTGGCGCTGGCGACGGTCGTCGCGCCGCTGCGCTGCGAGGCCCGCCGGATGGCGGCCAGCTTGCGATCGCGGATCTCGCCGGCCAGCGTCGGCTCGAGCGCCGAGTAGGCGCCGCCGGCGCCACAGCACAGGCCGTCGTCATCGAGCTCGACCACCTGGGTCACGTGGCGCAGCACGGTGCGCACCGGCTCGTGCGCCCGCTGCACGTGGCGGAGATGGCACGGGTCTTGGACGATGACGGGGGGCTCGGCCCGCTCGGCGGCCGGGAGGTCGGCCAAGTGGTCGGCCAGCCACTCGTGGACGTCGTGGACGCGTTCGGAGAACGCGACCGCTTCCGTCGTGGCGAGGAGGTGCCCGTAGGCCTTCATCGCCGCGCCGCACCCGGCCGAGTTGACGACGACGGGAGCGGTACCGGGCATCGCCTCGATCACCCCACGAGCCAGCCGGCGGGCGTCGTCGAGCAGGCCGGCGTGGGCGTGCAGGGCGCCGCAGCACGAACCGTGAGGCCCGGGCACGGCGTAGGTCGCTCCGGCCGCCGTGAGCAACTCGGCCGTGTTGCGGTGCGTCGGGCGCATCCATGCGTCCATGACGCAGCCGGTGAACAACCACACGTCATCGCCGGTGCTGACGACGGGTCGACCGCGCCGCCACGGGAGCCGACCGAGGCCGAGGCGGCGCGGGACGAGCCGCAGCCGCTGGGCCAGCGCCAGCACGGTCGACCCGGCGAGCAGCAGCCGGTGGCGGGCGAGGGCGGCGAAGGCGAGCCGCAGCCAGCGCGGCGCCGTGCGATCGGCTCGGGCCAGGGCGTCGCGGGTGTCCTCCATCAGGTGTCCGAACGGGACCCCGCTCGGACAGGCCGGCTCGCAGCCCCTGCACTGCACGCAGGTCTCCATGAACCGCACGAAGTCGTCGTCGATCGGTGCGTCGCGCCATTGCACGCCGCGCATGGCGTCGATCCGGCCCCGCGGTGACAGCCCTTCCTCGCCCGTGACACGGAACGTCGGGCAGTGCGGCAGGCACAACCCGCAGGCCACGCACGATGCCAGCTCGGCCTCGTCCAGCCCCAGCTCCAAGGAGCGCGCCGCCATCCGGCCACCGTACCGGCACCCCGACAACCGCGTTTGTTCAACGGGCGCCGGCCCAGCGGCGGTCAATGAACAAACGCGGTTGGGGGCGCGAGCGCGAGTCCGACGCCGGGCCCGGAGCGGGATGGAGCAGGCAACATCCGGCGCGGCGAGCGCAACTGATCACGCGTTCGCGCATCTGACGTCGGTCGGCCGACCGTCAACGCACAAACGCGCTCATGTGGGGGTCCAGGGCGGGGCGGTCGACGTCGTGGTGGCGCGCCAGTAGGCGAGGCGGCGCTGGGCTTCGGGCATCGCCGCCGGGTCGGCCAGGCCGGCGCGCAGCCGCATCAGGGTGGCGGCGACGAGGCGCAGCTCGGCGATCGCCTCGGCCGTCGGGTCCCCGGCGAAGGACCGCCCGTAGCCGGCGGCGAACTCGTCGTACCACCGGGCCGGCCACCCCCACCGGGTCAGCCGCAGCAGCATCGAGTGGTCCCACGCCGGCGGGCCGAGGCAGAGCAGGTCCCAGTCGAGCAGCACCGGCCCGTCGGCCGTCATCACGACGTTGTCCGGGTGGACGTCGCCGTGGCACACGACCCTCGACGCGATCCGGCCGGCCCAACCTCGGTAGTGGTCGACCACGGTCTCGATCCCGGCCTGCGCCTCGGCGTCGAGTGCCGGCCCCACCTCGGCGAGCAGCTCGTCGAACCGCCACCACGGGAACGACTCGCACGGCGGGAGCGGGTAGGCCGGTGGCACCTCCGCTGGGGCGAGGGCGTGCACCCGGGCGACCATCTCGCCGACCGCCCGCCAGTCGGCCTCGCCGGGGACCGGCCGCAGCCGCTCCCAGGCGGTCACCGTCCGGTCACCGTCGACGAGCGCTTCGGGGCGCGCCGCCACCGGGACGCGCACCCCCGCCGAGCGCAGCACCTCGGCCAGCTCGACACCGGCGGCCGGCAGGCGCCGTCGGCCGGCCCACCCGCAGCACGACGTCGCCGGCGACGAACAGCGCGTTCATCCCCACTCGCAGCAGCTCCGGCACCGGTAGTCCCCAGTCGCGGGCGGCCCGTGCTGCCGACGCCGCCGCTTCACTCACGGGACCGGGCGGGCGGTCGACGAACGGTCGGTCGTCCATCGCCCGGGTCACGCGTCGAGCACGTCGACGCCTGGGTTGAGCCGGCCGGTCGGGTCGAAGGCGTCCTTGATCCGGCGGTGCAGGTCGCGCACGACCGGGTCGACGACGCGTCCCGGCGCCGCGTCCTCGTGGTGCACGATCCCGATCCCGAGCTCGACGACGAACCGCCCGCTGAGCCGACGGTGCCCCCCGGGCGCGATCGACCACCGGCCGCCCGTCGGCAGCTCCGGCGGGCCGTCGACAGCTTCGACCGGCAGCCCGGCGACCTGATCGGCGACGTCGCGCCGGTCTCCCTCCAACAGCACCCATACGGTGGCGCCGTCCCACAGCGCGCACGTCGGTCGATACAGGCGGGCCATCACGTGGTCCGGATCGACGGCGCCGGCGAACCACTGCTCGAAGCGCGCCCTCGGCCGGGTCCGCAGGATGACATCGCCGAGGAAGCCGAGCGTGCCCCGAGACCCGACCAGCAGCCGGCACAGGTCGAACCCGCTGACGTTCTTCACCGTCGGGCCACCGGCCTTGACGACCTCGCCGGCCGCCGACACGTAGCGCACCTGCAGCACGGCGTCGCGCAGCGGGCCGTACCCGAGGCGACGCAACCCGCTCTGGCCGACGGCCAGCGCGCCGCCGACCGTGCCGGTCGGCGCGATGGCCACGCACTGGCCGTGAGCCAGGAGCTCGTCGTCGAGCTCGGCCACGATCGTGCCCGCACCGCACGTCACCGTCATCTCGGCCGGCTCGATCCGCTCGATCCCTGCCGGCGCGCCGACTTGGCGCACCCCGGCCACCGGGCCGCCGCGCGTCCCGAGGCCGGCGATGGTGACCGGGCCGGCGCCGCCGACCTCGTCGGCGAACAGCGCTAGATCCACGCGCCGGCAGCGACCGCTGCGCCGACCTGCAGGTCGCCGCAGCCCGCCGCGCTGGGCAGCACCTTGCCTGGGTTGGCCAGACCGCGGGGATCGAACGCGTCGCGCAGCGCGGCCTGGGCGGCGAGGTCGACGGCCGAGAACATCAGCGGCATCAGGTCGCGCTTCTCCAGCCCGATGCCGTGCTCGCCGCTGAGCACCCCGCCGGCCTCGACCGACACCCGAACGATCTCCTCGCCGGCGGCGTGCACCCGCTCCATCACGCCGGGCTCGCGGCCGTCGTAGACGAGCAGCGGATGCAGGTTGCCGTCACCGGCGTGGAACACGTTGAGCACGAGCAGATCGTGGCGAGCGGTGATCTCGTACACGGCGGCGAGGACCTCCGGCAGCCGCGACCTCGGCACCACGGTGTCGTGCAAGTAGTAGTTCGGCTTGATCCTGGCGATCGCGCCGAACGCCGACTTGCGCCCCTTCCACAGCAGCGCCCGTTCGGCGTCGTCGGCGGCCACCCGCACCGAGCGGACACGGCGCTCGGCGGCGATCTCCCGGATCCGCTTCGTGTCGGCGTCGACGCCGTGCGGCAGCCCGACGACCTCCACCAGCAGCGCCGCCGCGGCGTCGACCGGCAATCCAGCGTGGATGTAGGCCTCGACGGCTTCCAGGCACAGCCGGTCCATCATCTCCATCGCCGCCGGGACGATGCCACCGGCGATCACGGCGCTCACCGTCGCCGCCCCGTCCTCGACCGTGTCGAAGTCCATCAGCATCGTGCACACCGCAAGCGGGTCTGGCGTGAGGCGGACGCACACCGCGGTGGCGATCCCGAACATCCCCTCGCTGCCGACGAACACGCCACGGAGGTCGTACCCGGCGGGTTCGGGGTCCTCGCCGCCGAGCACGGCGACGCTCCCGTCCGGCAGCACGACCTCCAGCGCCAGGACGTGCGCGTTCGTCACGCCCTCGGCGAGGCAGTGCGGCCCGCCCGAGTTGTTGGCCACGTTGCCGCCGATCGAGCAGGTCTGCTGGCTGCTCGGGTCCGGAGCGAAGTGCAGCCCGTCGGCCGAGGCAGCGCGGCTGAGATCGAGGTTGAGCACACCCGGCTGGACCCACGCACGGCGAGCGGCGGCGTCGATCGACAGGATGCTGGACAGCTTGGTCGTCGAGATGACGATCGCCCCGTCCGGTGGCACCGCCCCACCCGACAGGCCCGTGCCCGAGCCGCGGGGGACGAACGGCACGCCGTGCCGGTTGGCCACCTGCACGCAGGCCTGCACCTCGGCGGTCGTCGTCGGGAAGCACACCGCGGCGGCGGCGCCCTCGAGGTTCGAGGCGTCGTGGCGGTAGAGCGCCAACTCGGTTGGACCATCGCGCACCCGCTCGGGGGCGATCGCCGCCCGGAGGTCGCGCACCAGCGCCGTCTCGGGGGCGGAACGTGGCCGCGCCATCGTCACTGATCGGGACGACGGAGCAGGATCACCCGCCCGGACTCGACCGGCTGGCCGTCGACCAGGACCTCGTCCTCGGGGTGCAAGTGGTCGCGAAGGCGCACGAGCCGCCCGTCGCGTTCCGCCCGCAGCTCTCGCTCGCGCGTGCGGGCGGCGCTCCGACCCTCCCGGACGGCGTCGGCCACACGCTGGCCCGATCGGCGCACCGAACCGACCGTCGTGCGCGCCACGTTCGTCGGGGCCATCCGCCGGGCCGTCGACACGACCTTGCGCCGGGCGTACCCGACGCCGGCCGCACCGGTCACGAGGCCACCGGCGAACCAGACCACGCGCCGCACGTCAGGCTCCGCGCCGCAGACGGCGGACGGCTCGCGACGTGCCGGTGGCCAGCCCGGCGGCCTTGATCATCGGGACCGACAGCGTGGTCCGGGCGACCCGGCTGCCCTTGCCGACGGCTCCACTGATCGCTTCGGCCGACCCGAGCACCCGATCGAACCGGGCCAGGTCGACCTGGGCCTCGGCGATCACCTGCTGCGCCTCGTCGCTCGAGCGGCGCAGCTCCGCCGCCTCCTCACGGACGGCGGCCAGCTGCACCCGCAGGTCGCGCAGTGCGTCGAACACGCGCAGCAGCGTGATGGCGAGGGCGGCGAAGGCGAGGACGCAGAGCACCCCACCGATGATCAGGAACAGCTCGCCACCGGTCATCTACTCAACCTCACTGTTCCGACTCACTGCTCCGACTCGTCTGCGGCTCGATCGTGCGGCGGGCCCGCAGCCGTTCACCGACGGCCCGCTCCTCGCCGTGGTCGCTCGGGTGGTACCACGTCCGATCGCGAAGTCCGTCCGGCAGGTACTGCTGCGCCACCCAACCGCCGAGCTGATCGTGCTCGTGGGCATGAGGGTACTCGTAGCCGACGCCGTGGCCCAGGGACTCGGCGCCGCGGTACCCGGAGCTGCGCAGGGGCGCGGGGACCTCGCCCAGCGCCCCCGCGGCGACGTCCTGGCGGGCCTGCCAGATCGCCGTGGCCGCTGAGTTGCTCTTCGGCGCCGTCGCCAGGTGGATCGCCGCCTGGCTCAGGTTGAGCTGCGCCTCGGGCAAGCCCACGAGCTCCAGCGCGTGCGCCGCCGACGTGGCGACGACGAGCGCCTGCGGGTCGGCCATTCCGACGTCCTCGCTGGCGAAGATCACCATCCGGCGGGCGACGAACCGCGGATCCTCGCCCGCCTCCAGCATGCGCGCCAGCCAGTAGACCGCCGCATCGGGGTCCGACCCGCGCATCGACTTGATGAACGCGCTGACCACGTCGTAGTGGTCGTCACGGCCATAGCGCACCGCGCTCGTGCTCAGGGCCGCCTCGGCGTGGGCCAGTTCGATCGGTCCCGGATGGGCCAGCGCGGCAGCGACCTCCAACGAGGTGAGCACCTGGCGTCCGTCACCACCGCTGCGCTCGACGAGCAACGCCACGGACTCGCTCGTCGGCCGTCGTGCCGAGCGCATCGAGTCCGCGGTCGACCAGCACGCGCAGGTCGTCCGGCTCCAGCGGCTCCAGGCGGAACAGCGTCGACCGGCTGCGCAGCGGCGGGTTGACCTCGAAGAACGGGTTCTCGGTCGTGGCGCCGATCAGCACGAGCGTCCCGTCCTCGACCGCCGGCAGCAGCGCGTCCTGCTGGGCCTTGGTGAAGCGGTGGATCTCGTCGAGGAACAGGATCGTCCCCTGGTCGTGCTCCCCGAGGCGCTGGCGTGCCCGTTCGATGACCTCTCGGACGTCGCGCACTCCGGCCGACACGGCTGACAGCTGCTCGAACGCTCGCGAGGTCGTCCCGGCGACGGCCAGGGCCAGCGTGGTCTTGCCGGTCCCGGGCGGACCCCACAGCAGCACGGACGACAAGCGGTCCTGCTCGACCAGGCGGCGCAGTGGCCGACCGCTACCGAGCAGCTGCGGTTGGCCGACGACGTCGTCGATGGTCCGCGGGCGCAGCCGGGCCGCCAGTGGCGCCTCGCTGCGCAACCGCCGTTCCGCCGCCTCGCTGAAGAGGTCCGCCGTCACGGGATCGTGGCACCCAGCAGGGCGGCGCGGTACGCCCGTCGCCGGAACGGCACGACGTTGTCGGCCAGCCAGCTCGGTTCGACCCATCGCCAGTCCTGGAACTCCCGGCCGTCCGGCGTCGGCTCGATGTCGTCCGAGCGGGCGGTGAAGAAGAACCAGCGGTGGACCTGCCCCAGCCGGGCACCGGTGCCGACCACGTCGGCCGGCCACTCGTACAGCAGCCAGTCCGGGTGCTCGCCGCGCAGCTCGACGTCGGCCGGGCCGAGGCCGGTCTCCTCTCCGAGTTCGCGCCAGGCGGCGTCGACCGGTTGCTCGGCCGTCTCCAACCCGCCCTGGGGGAGCTGCCAGTTGCCGGCGACGTCGGCCCGCTCGAACGCCAGCACCAACCCGTCGGACCGGCCGACGACGGCGACGACCCCGGCGCGGAAGTGTCGGCTGCCCATGCAACGCCCAGACGTTATTGGACGCCACGACCGCGCCTGGGCGGAACGGGTGCCAGACCATAGAGTTCGCGCCCGTGATGGAGGGCGAGCAGGCACCTGCGCGGCCGCCCGGACGTCTGCTCGACATCCGCTTGCTGGGGCCGATCACGGCCGAGCGCGACGGCGACCCGGTTTCACTCGGTGGGCCACGACAGCGGGCCGTGCTGGCCCGCCTGGCGCTCGTCCTCGGCCACGTCGTGACCGTCGACCGACTGGTCGACGACGTCTGGGCCGGGGACCCACCTGCCACGGCCGTCAACACGTTGCAGAGCTACGTGTCCTTGCTGCGGCGGGCGCTCGGAGACGCCCAGGCGCTGCGGCGCGAGGGGCCCGGTTATGTCCTGGCGGTCGCCCGCGACGTGCTCGACGCCACGCGGTTCGAGGACGGCGTCGCCGCGGCGCGCGCGCTCGGAGCCTCCGACGCCGCGCTCGCCGCCCTCGACGCCGCGCTCGGCGAGTGGCGCGGGCCGGTCATGGCCGACGTCGCCGACGAGGAGTGGGCCCGCTCCGCCGCCGTGCGCTGGGAAGAGCTACGGCTGACAGCGCTGGAGACCCGTTTCGACGTGTTGCTGGCGATGGGGCGGCACGGCGAGGCGGCGGGCGAGCTGGAGCAGGCGCTCGACGAGCACCCGCTGCGCGAGGGGTTCACCCGGCAGCTCATGGTGGCCCTGTACCGGTCCGATCGGCAGGCCGATGCGCTGCGCGCCTTCAGCCGAACGCGAACAGTCCTCGCCGACGAGCTGGGCCTCGATCCTTCGCCGGCGCTCGTCGCGCTGCAGACGGCGATCCTCAACCACGACCCGCTGCTCCACCGGCCGGCGGAGCAGGCGGCGCGCTCGGCACCTGTGCGCGATGCCGAAGTTCCCGTGGTGCCGGCGGTCTCGGCGCCATCCGCCGAGCCAACGGGCGAGCCGGCGGCGTCACCGGTGGCACTCCCCGGCCCGGCCGTGCGGGCCAGCGCCACGGCGTTCGTCGGGCGCGGCGACCAGCTCTCGGTGCTCCACGAGCGCTGGTCGGAGGTGATCGCCGGCGACCGCCATCTCGCGCTGCTCGTCGGCGAGGCCGGTGCCGGCAAGTCCCGGCTGGCCGCCCGCTTCGCCGCCGAAGCGCACGGGCAGGGCGCCATCGTGCTGTGGGGACGGGCGACGCCCGAGGCGATCGTGCCGTTCGAACCGATGGTCGAGGCGCTGCGCACCGCGCTGCGCACCGTGTCCGCCGAAGCCGGTCGTCGCGTGGCCACCGATCGTGGTGTGCTCGCCCTGCTGCTCCCCGAGCTGGACCACCTCGTCCCCGGGGTGCGCGTCGACCGGCCGGACCCGACCGTCGAGCGGTACCTGCTGTTCGAGGCCGTCGCCGAGGTCCTCCACGACGAGTCACGTGAGCACCCGTTGCTGATCGTGCTGGACGACGTCCAGTGGGCAGATGGGCCCTCCTTGAAGATGATCGAGCACGTGCTGCGCCACGAGCTGACCTCGCGAACGATGGTGCTGGCGACGGCCCGGTCCCCGGCCGACGACCCCACCCCGGAGCTGGATCGTGTCGCCGCCGCGCTGTCCCGCGAGGGCACCTTCACGCGCGTCACGGTCGGCAGTCTCGCCAGCGACGAGGTCGGGGAGCTGCTGTCGCTGCACGGGCGCGACGCCGCCGACGCCGTCGAGCTGCACGCCGCCACCGGCGGCAACGCGTTCTTCCTCACGGAGCTGATCAACCACACCATGGGGGAGCTCGGCGACGACCTCCCGGAGTCAGTGAGGGCGATGCTCGGCCTGCGGCTCGATCGCCTCGATCCCGTCGTCACGCAGGTCCTCAACCTGGCCGCCGTCGCCGGCCAGGCGGCGACGCTCCCGGTGCTCGTCGCGGCCAGCGGCCTCGACGGGGACCGCCTGCTCGACGCCACCGACCACGCCGTGGCGGTCGGACTGCTGGTCGAGGACGGCGCCGGCCGCCTGGGGATGCCGCACGCGCTGATCGGTCAGGCGGTCCGCGAACGGCTGGGCCGGACCCGGCGCCTCGACCTCCACCGTCGCTTGGGCGAGGCGCTCGAACAGGACAGCGAGCCGAACGTCTCACCGTCGAGACGGGCTCACCACCTGATGGCCGCCGGCGCGCTGATCGACCGCCGCCGCCGCGTCTCGGCCGGGATCGCCGCCGGCCAGCACTCCGTGTCGTCGGCCGCCTTCGAGGATGCTGCCACCTGGGCAGCTCGCGTCCGGGAGCTGGTCACCGAGCAGATCGACCCTCGCGACCGCCTGGAGCTGTCGCTGCTCGAGTGCGACGTGGCTCGCGCGCTGGGCGACCGCCCCGTGGCCGTCGAGGCGGCACGCGTGGCGGCGCAACTGGCCCAGGAGATCGGCGAGCCGTTCCTCATCGCGCGGGTCGCCGAGAGCTGGATGATGTCGCTCTCCGGGGTGGGTTTCGACATCGGACGACCCGTCGACCGCGACCTCGTGGCGTTGATGGAGCTGGCCATCTCCTCGCTGCCCGCCGAGGAGCTGCGCTACGGCGTGCGGATCCGCAGCATGCTCACGTCGGTCCTGGTGCCGAGCGCCGACCCGACGCGTCGCATCCAGCTCGCCGACGAAGCCCTCGCCATCGCCGACCAGCACGACGATCCGGAGCTGATGGCATCGGCGCAGCTCGCCCGCCGCCTGGCGCTGGCCAGCGTCACCGAGCTCGACGAGCGCAGCACGGCCGGGTTCGCCGCCGTACGCGAGGCGGCCAAGACGGCGAACCCGCAGCTCCAGCTGACGGCCAGCTTGTTCGCGTTGACCGACCTGATGGAGCTGGGCCGCATCGACGAGCACCTCGCGCTGCTGGAGACGTTCCGCACCCGTGCCGCCGACCTGCACATCATGCTGTTCGAGGTCTACGGGATGTTCATGACCGCCGCCCGGGCGCTCTCGACGGGCCGGTACGAGGACGCCCAGCGCATCGCCGACGAAGCCTTGGAGCGGGGCGTGCGATCACACGGCGTGAACGCCCAGATCGCCTACGCCGGGATCTGGTACCGGCTGGCCCTCGACCTCGGCCGGCTGGCCGGGACCGTGGAGGAGAGCGAGCGCATGGTCGACGCCAACCCGCGCCTGCGGATGTGGCAGGTCGCGCTGGTGCGCGGGTTGATCGACGCCGATCGACCGGAGGACGCTCGGCACCTGCTCGGCCAGCTCGTCGGGCCGGACGGTGTGGCCCTGCGCGACAACCAGATGTTCCTGCCCCAGGCCTGCACCTTGGTCGAGGTCGCCGAGGCGCTCGACGACGCCGAGCGCTGCGCCGTACTGCAGGCCACGCTCGAACCGTTCGCAGGGCGGGTGGCGGTGAGCGGTCTGGCCGGGATCTCGGTCGGGCCGGTCAACGGGTACATCGGCCTGGCCGCCCTCGGCGCCGGCGACCTCGCCGCTGCCGAGCGGCACCTGCGCCAGGCGATCGACGAGAACGTCGCCCACGGGACGCTGCCCCACGAGGCTCGGGCGCGCCGTGATCTGGCCCGAGTGCTCGAGGCGCTGGGCCGCGAGGGCGATGCCGACGAGGCGGCGACTCGGCGCGTCGAGGCCCGCCGCATCGCCGACGACATCGGCTTGGTGATCGAGACGTAGTCAATGGCCTCGCTCGCTCCGAAGACTCCGCTCGCTCGGCTGGGTCGGGCACGGCCGACCTGACCAGGCATGCTCGCTGCGGACGGGGGCCGAAGCGGTGACGGCTCAGCTCGGTACTCGGGCGCTTCGGATGGCGCCGGTGGATCAGGTCGTGGCGGGAGCGGTGGACGGCGTGCAGACGCGGCACGGAGTTCGACCCGACGATGCCGCCGCGCTGAGCGTCATCGTCACGACGTCGGCCTGCCCTTCGATGACCCGGCACCCGGCACGGTGGTAGCTGGTCGGGCCGGCGACGACCGTCTCGGCGCCACCAGCGGCGACCTGGCCGGCCGTGGGCGAGCCGGCCACGGCCGCCGCCACGGGCGCGGCGGCCACGGCGCCTGCGCTGCGCCGGCTCTGGGCGACGATCAGCGCGGAGCCGAGCACGATGAGGCCCAGCCCGCCGAACCCCCCGGACACGACGTACGGCAGCTGGGCCGGCACGTGGTCGTAGGTCGCCGCGCCGTTCCAGCCGAGGAAGATCAGGAAGAACCCGGCGACGCAGTAGGCGATGCCGAGCACGCCGCCGAACCGGGACCAACCGTCTTTCATCGAGTTCTCCTGTCCATCAGTTGTCTCCGCCGAGGTACGTCTCGCGCAGGTTGGCGCTCTGGATCTCGTCTCCGACGCCCGAGAAGATGAGCGTCCCCTTCTCCATGATCAGCGCCCGGTCGGCATACGGCAGCACTCCGACGTTCTGCTCGACGATGATCACGGTGACGCCGTCGTCGTTGATCCGCTTGACGACCTCGAACACGACCTTGGCCAGCGCCGGGCTGAGTCCGAGCGACGCCTCGTCGATCAACAGCAGCTTGGGCTTCGACATGATCGCCCGACCGATCGCCAACATCTGCTGCTCGCCACCGGACAGCGTCCCCGCCGCCTGGTCCTCGCGCTCGGACAGGCGCGGGAAGTACTCGAGGACGAGGTTGCGCCGCTCCTCGATGAGGTCCCGGTCGTGCCGCCGCGTCCACGCACCGAGCCGCAGGTTGTTGGACACGCTGAGCGCCGGGAAGACCCGCCGGCCCTCGGGCACCAGCGAGATGCCGCGACCGACCAGCTTGGTGGCACCCCGTCCGCCGATCTCGTCGCCGGCGAAGCGGATCGACCCGCCGTCGGGCTTCAGCAAGCCGGCGATGGTGGCCACCGTCGTGGTCTTGCCGGCGCCGTTCAGCCCGAACAGCACGCACGTCTCGCCTTCCTCGACCTCGAAGCTGATGCCCATCAGGACCGGGAAGCCGTAGCCGACGCGCAGGTCCTCGACCTCGAGCAGGGCCATCAGTCCGACTCCACGAGGGAATCGAGCTGCCGCTCGAGCTCGACCACGGCCGGATCGGGATCCTCCCCGAGGTAGGCGCTGATCACCCGGCGGTCGTTGCGGACGTACTCGGGCGACCCGTGCACGAGCAGCTCGCCGAAGTCGAGGCAGTACACGTAGTCGCAGACCCGCACCACGAGCGGGACGTGGTGCTCGATCATCGCGATGGACAGCCCGAAGTCGCGGCGCAGCTCGAGCAAGGTGTCGCCGAGCCGGTGCGCTTCCTCCGGGCCCATTCCCGACGACGGCTCGTCGAGCAGGAGCACCTCCGGATCCGTGGCCAGGACGGTGGCGATCTCCACCCGCTTCAGCGTGCCGTAGGGAAGGCCGGCGACCTGCGTGTCGAGCAGGTCGCCGAGACCCAGTGCGTCGGCCAGCGCATCGGCCTTGGACCGCAGCCGGCGCTCGGTGACGATGGAGGTGCGACTGCCGAGCATTCCTGAGATGGCCGAGTAATCGGCCTGCAAGTACTGCGCCGTGATCAGGTTGTCCCGCACGGTCGCACCCTTGACCAGCCCGACGTTCTGGAACGTGCGGCCGAGGCCGAGGGCGGCGCGCTCGTGGACCGGCATGCCGGTCACTTCCGTCCCCTTGTAGACGACCCGCCCCGTGTCCGGCGCGTAGAAACCGGTGATCAGGTTGAACAGCGTCGTCTTGCCGGCGCCGTTGGGCCCGATGATGCCGACGATCTCGTACTCGCCGATCGCCATGCTCACCTCGCGGTTGGCCTGGACGCCGCCGAAGCGGATCGAGAGGTCGTATGCCTCAAGCACGGACATCGGTGATCTGCACCTCCTTCAGCCCACGGTCGTGGACATCGAAGCGGTGCCCGGCCATCCAGCGGGTGATCGGCCGCAGCTGCTGGCCGATGCCGCCCGGGAACTGGATCAGTGTGAGCAGCAGCAGCAGCGGTCCGATGACCAGCGGCGCGATCTCGGGGGTCAGATCCTGCGGGCCGGGGATCTTGGCCAGCAGGTCGGTGAACCCCGGGATCTTCTCGATGAGGTACGGCATGAGGGCGAAGAAGGCGCCGCCGATGACCAGCCCGGCCCGGCTGCGCAAGCCCCCGACCACGGTCATGATGATGAACACCAGGGCCAGGTTGAAGTTCCAGACGTCCGGTGAGACGAACGTGTCGTTGTGGCCGATCAGCGCCCCGGCGAGACCGGCGAACACACCCGACACCACGAAGGCGAACAGGGTGGCCACGCGCACGTTGATGCCGAACGTCGACGCCACTCGCGGGTTCTCGCGCAGCGCCAGGAGCGACCGTCCGGCCTTGGTGCGCATCATTCGCCAGTCGACGAGCAGCACGAGGGCGAGGAAGGCCAGGCACAGGTAGTAGTAGCGCCATTCGGTGTTGAACAGCTCCGGCTTCGGAGCCGGCTGGCCCGCGCCACCGCCGGTCAGCTCCTGGATCTGGAAGATGTTCTGCTCCGCCACGAGCCCGTAGGACAGCGTGACCAGGGCGAAGTACAGGCCGCGGATGCGCAGCGACACCGCGCCGAGGACGAGGGCCTGACCGCCGCCGATGGCCGCCGCGGCCAGGACACCTACCCAGAACGACTGCCCCTGGGCGGTGACCATGTACGCCGACACGAACGCGCCGACGCCGACGAAGGCCTGGTGGCCGAGTGAGATCTGGCCGACGTAGCCGAGCAGCACGTTCAGCGAGAGGGCGACGATCCCGTAGCAGACGGCCGTCGTGTAGGTGACGAGGTCACCGGCCGGTCGT
Source organism: uncultured Acidimicrobiia bacterium (assembly GCA_963844175.1). Classification (GTDB taxonomy): domain Bacteria; phylum Actinomycetota; class Acidimicrobiia; order Acidimicrobiales; family Ilumatobacteraceae; genus JALZMG01. The sequence continues at coordinate 138,958 of CAWJNE010000023.1, read as the reverse complement.
GTCAGCGGGAACAGCAGCACCAGGTACGCCACCCCGAGCCAGAGCACGCCGCGACAGGCCCAGCCGCCGACGGACGGCCGGAACGCCGGTGGCGCGGCGCGCTCCGGCGTGGCCGCGGCGGCTGGCGCCGTGTTGGGTTCGTCCATCAACGTCATCAGGACCCCTTCCCGAACAGGCCCTGGGGCCGGACGAGGAGCACGCCGACCAGCACGACGAACAGCACGAGCGTGCTCTTCGTCCCGGGGATGTCCTCGAAGATCGGTGCGCTGGTGGCCACCGACTGCACGACCCCGACCAGCACGCCGCCGACGAAGGCGCCCGGCAGGCTGGTCATCCCGCCGAGCACGGCGGCGATGAACGCCGGGATCAGGTACTGGGTGGTCATGATCGCAGGACCGAAGCTGCCACCGTCGGGCACGACGATGAGCGCGGCGAGACCACCGAGCAGGGCAGCCAGCACCCACGTGAAGCTGGACAGCCGGCGGACGCTGATCCCGACCAGCTCCGTGGCCGTCGGTTCCTGGCTGGCCCCGATGATCGCCAGCCCGAGGTTGGTGCGGGTGAAGAACAGCCCGAGCACGATGGCCAGGACGACGAGCGTGCCGATCAGCCAGAGCCGCTGGTCGGAGATGTCGACGCCGAGGATCCCGATGCGGTCGACCCGGTCGAAGGCCTTTGCGATCGGCTTGCCCTGGGCCGTGGCGAGCCAGATCTCGATGCCGATGGCGAGCAGCGCCACCCCGGCCGTGGCGACCAGCAGGATCACGCGGGGGGCGTCGAACAGCGGCCGCACGATGATCCGCTCCGTGAGGAAACCCATCGCGCCGGCGACGACCAGGGCGCCGAGGAGCGCCACCCAGTACGGGACGTGGAAGTCGAGCAGGTACAGCGCGAACAGGGCGACGGTGCCGAACTCGCCCTGGGCGAAGTTGAAGACCCCGCTCGACTTGTAGATCAGCACCAGCCCGAGGGCGACCATGCCGTAGGCCGACCCCGTGGTCAGGCCGATGATCAGCGCGTTCTCCTCGCCCGTGGCGATGAGCAGGGCGCCGAGGGCGATGACGACGACGGCGCCGATGAGCTTGCTGCGGTGCGCGGTCAGGGCGGCGGCCACCGCTCAGCCGCCTTCGAACAGACCGGCGGTCACGTACTGCTTCGCCTCGCAGTCGGTCGTCAACAGGTAGGCGCCGGTGCCGCCGAAGTGGTCGTCGACGGTGTACTGCAGCGGGGCGTAGATCCCGTTGTCGAACTCTGGCGTCGTGACCAACGTGTTCATGAACGCCGCTCGGCCGAGCTCCGCGCCGGTCGCCTCGAGCATCACGGCGACCGCCTTGTTCAGCGACCACAGCTGGAAGCCGACGTCGTCGGCCGGCGGTTCGGGCCCGACGAACTGGGCGTAGGCGGCGAGGTAGTCCGGGTCGTACTCGTCGACGCCGGCCAGCGCCGGAGTCGGCGAGTAGAACTCACCGGTGCCGACGGCCGGGCAGCCGATCGCCGCCACCGTGTTCAGCCCGCTGGTGACGCCCGGTCCGATCCACACCGGGGTGTAGCTCTGGTTGGCGGCGCCCGGCGCCAGCCCGAGGACGTAGACGACCGGCGAGGCGAGGAGGATGACGGCCTGGGCGCCCGAGTTCTTCAGCTGCTGCGCCACGGTGGCCGATTCGGTCGGCGAAGCGTCCTTGTTGATCCGGTTCTCGTACAGCAGGCCGATGCCGGCCTCCTCGGCAGCGGCCTTGATCGCCTCGTAGGCATCGTCGAAGGACGGGGTGTTGGACACGATCAGCGCCGCTTCGGTGAATCCCTGCTCCTGGAGCTGGGCGATGATCAGCGGTGCCTGCTGGGCGTAGGTCAGGGACGTGGAGAAGTAGGTGTCGAGGTCGGCGAGGCCGGTCTCGTTGACCCCGGCCGACAGGTAGGGGATGCCGTTCTCGTTGGCGTACTGGGCGCAGGCCGTGATCTGGTCCGCTCCCCCGCCGCCGACGAGCAGGAAGGCCCCGTCCTGCTCGACCATCTCCCGGCAGACCTGGACGGCCCGCTGCGGGTTGAACTCGTCGTCACGGAACACGACGCGGACGGTGCGCCCGAAGAGCTGGTCCGGCGCGCTCTCGGCGAGGAACTTCCAGTAGACGTCCTTGCCGACGTCGAAGCTCTGCTGCGGGATCGGCGAGGCGCCGGTGACGGGGGCGTGGATGCCGATGACGATCTCGGTGTCGCTGACCCCGGCGGTGTCGTTCTCGCCTGGCTCGAACGGACCCGTCTCGGGCACGGACTCGCTCGACGCCGTGGTGTCGCCCGGCACCGTGGTCTCGCCGGCGACGGTCGTCTGGCCGGCCACGGTCGTCTCGCCAGCGGCGGTCGTCGCCGGAGCGGTGGTCTCGCCGCCCGACGCCTGCGTCGTCGCCGCACCGCCGTCGCCTCCGTCGTCGCTGCCGGTACCGGCAACCCCGGCCTTCTGCCCGCACGCTGCGGCGGCCAGCACGCCCACCACGGCCAGCGTGGCCATCGCCCGTCGCATCAGTGCTCCTCCTCGGTCCTGGTCGCCGCCGTCCCACTCGTGCGCTCGAGGTATCGACCGACGCCTCCACCCCGCGGCGGCGTCGGCTCACCGTCGTCGTCGCCGCCCAGGGTGCGCGCGGTGACGACGGCCAACACCAGGGCGACCGGGATCAGCAGCCACACGGTCCACGACCAGTTGCCCACCAGATCTCCCTCGCCCGTGGCCGATGCCAGCGCGCTCACCATGCGATGCACGGCCACAGTGTGGCCGATCGGCACCTGCTGGTTGAACAGTGCCCCGCCTGGCACGGGCCGGCGGCGGGTCCTCGCTCAGCGCCCCAGCGCCCGCAGCCGATCCCGGACGTCGACGAACTCGGGATCGTGACGGGCGATGAGCTCGAACCAGCGGGTCGCCTCGATCGGGTCACCGGCCCGGTCGTGCACGTCGCCGAGCACGTACCACTGCCGGAGGTGGTGGTCGCGCACGCGCCCGGCCCGTGGCGCCTGGCGGGCGCGCTCCATCGTGCGCAACGCGCCGGCGAGATCGCCGCGGTCGATCTGCGCGCCGGCGGCGACGATGCGCGCCTCGGCCAGCACCTCCGGCGTCGGTGAAGCGGCACGCACCTCGGTCCAGATCCGATCGACGTCCGTCCAGTGGCGCAGCGCGCGATGGGCATCGGCGAGGACCGGCAGCAGCTCCACCGACGGATCGAGCGAGTGGGCCAGTTCGAGCTCCGTCACCGCTTGGCGCCACCGGCCCGTGCGATAGGCGGCCAACCCGATCACCTCGTGCACGCCGGCGACCTTCTGCAGTGCCGGCAGCAACGACGTCGCGTCGCGTCGCGCCTCGTCGAACCGCTCCCGGTCGAGCGCCGCACTCGCCCGTCCGAGCCGCTCCGTGAGGGCGGCGGCTCGCTTGGGATCGTCGAGCGCCGCCGTGATGGCCGCCGCCGCTTCCGGCCCGACGGCCCGGCGCCGACGCACCGCAGCGGTGCGACCCGTCGCTGCCGCGCGGCCCGCCGCCCCGGTCGCCTCGGCGCGCAGCGCGCCCTCGTCGATCCACGTCTCCAACGTGCGCGCCTCGATGCGCTCCTGCTCGGCGGCGCGTGCCTCGTCGGGATCGACCGGTGGCCGGCTGGGTCGGCGAGCATTGACCTCGACGGCTCGCCGTTCCGCCGCCGTCAACTCCGGTCGATCGGGGCGGCGGCGACCGGAGGGCGCAGGGCGACCGCCGGATGCCGGACGACGACCGGGTGGCCGCCCACCACGGGCGCCACGGTCGGAACGCTGTGGCCGATCGTCGCGATCGCCGGCACGACGGCCCTGATCGGCGTCGTCACGCCGCCGCCGTGCGCTGGCTGGCCGGTCGTCGCGGCGAGGGGCCGCTCCGTCGGGTCGCCGGTTGCGTCCGGTGGGTGCGGGACGGGCGCGGCGGTCGTTGGGCCGGCGCGACGGGGGACGACCGGCAGCGGGCATCGGTCCATGTTACGGGCGGCTCGCGCGGCGCCGCCCGGGTCGCACCCGTCCCAACGGGGCGCGCATCGTCCCAATCACCGATCTGGGCTCGCTCCGCTCCGGATCCGGGTCCGGACGCGCCCAGACGCGTCCAGGAGCGTCACGTCCCCCGACAACGACGAAGAGCGCCTCCCTGAGGAGGCGCTCTTCGAGCGAAATCCGGCGGCGTCCTACTCTCCCAGGGGGTCAACCCCCAAGTACCATCGGCGCTGACAGGCTTAACTTCCGTGTTCGGGATGGGAACGGGTGTGACCCTGTCGCCATGGCCACCGAAATCAGTTGTCAACGGGTGCCAACGGCATCCCGAGGACTGAAGAGCAAGCACGAGCTGTTCGATCCAAGCCCTCGGCCGATTAGTACCGGTCGGCTGAGCGTGTTGCCACGCGTACACCTCCGGCCTATCAACGTGATGGTCTTGTCACGGGCCTTACTGCGTTGACCGCATGGGAGTGCTCATCTTGGAACGGGTTTCCCACTTAGATGCTTTCAGCGGTTATCCCTTCCGTAGGTGGCCAATCTGCCATGCCCTTGGCAGGACAACAGACACACCAGAGCTACGTCCGTCCCGGTCCTCTCGTACTAGGGACAGCCTTCCTCAACACTCCTTCGGCTGCGGAGGATAGGGACCGAACTGTCTCACGACGTTCTGAACCCAGCTCGCGTACCGCTTTAATGGGCGAACAGCCCAACCCTTGGGACCTGCTTCAGCCCCAGGATGCGATGAGCCGACATCGAGGTGTCAAACCTTCCCGTCGATATGGACTCTTGGGGAAGATTAACCTGTTATCCCCGGGGTACCTTTTATCCGTTGAGCGACCACGCTTCCACACGCAATGGCCGGGTCACTATGCCCTGCTTTCGCACCTGCTTGACTTGTAGGTCTCGCAGTCAAGCTCCCTTGTGTCATTGCACTCGACGGCTGATTGCCAACCAGCCTGAGGGAACCTTTGGGCGCCTCCGTTACATTTTAGGAGGCGACCGCCCCAGTCAAACTACCCGCCTGGCGCTGTCCCGGATCCGGATCACGGATCGCGGTTAGAGCTCCAACATACGCAGGGTGGTATTTCAACGATGACTCCACACTAGCTGGCGCCAATGCTTCCAAGTCTCCCACCTATCCTACACAACGCAGGTCAAAACTCAACACCAAGTTATAGTAAAGGTCCACGGGGTCTTTCCGTCCTTCCGCAGCTAACGAGCATCTTTACTCGTACTTCAATTTCGCCGGGTCTATGGTTGAGACAGTGGGGAAGTCGTTACGCCATTCGTGCAGGTCAGAACTTACCTGACAAGGAATTTCGCTACCTTAGGACGGTTATAGTTACCGCCGCCATTCACTGGGGCTTAGGTTCAGAGCTTCGGGATTGCTCCCTAACCCTTCCCCGTAACCTTCCAGCATTGGGCAGGCGTCACAGCGTATACAGCGCCTTGCGGCTTCGCACGCTGCTGTGTTTTTGGTAAACAGTCGCTACCCCCTGGTCTGTGCCACCCTCGGCAGCTCGAGCCGTAAAGGCTTTCACCACTGAGGGTCCTCCTTCTTCCGAAGTTACGGAGGTAATTTGCCGAGTTCCTTAACCATAGTTCTCCCGATCGCCTTGGTATTCTCTACCCGCCCACCTGTGTCGGTTTGGGGTACGGGCTCCGTGCCAGCTCACTGCTGGGCTTTTCTTGGCAGCATGGGATCAGTGACTTCGCCTAGTGCGGCTCGGCATCACGTCTCAGAGTTACGGTCCCAACTCTCATCGGGACCCTCCTACGCGCTTACCCGGGGACAACCATCGCCCCGGTTCACCTACCCTCCTGCGTCCCCCGTCAGCTACCCGCCAGCAGCTCGGTGAGATCGTTCCCGAAGGAACAGCCCCCACGTTGCCACTCTTGGGCCTGGCGCGGGCACGGAGGTCACTGGAATATCAACCAGTTGTGCATCGACTACGCCTCTCGGCCTCGCCTTAGCTCCCGACTCACCCTGGGGGGATTAGCCTTCCCCAGGAACCCTTGGGCTTACGGCGGAGGGGTTTCTCACCCCTCTCTCGCTACTCATACCTGCATTCTCACTCGATGGCGCTCCACCCCGGCTCGCGCCGAAGCTTCGCTGCACCATCGACGCTCCTCTACCGCTCCCGGTCACCCGAGGGTGACCAGAAGCCCATAGCTTCGGCTCAGGACTTGAGCCCCGTTACATTGTCCGCGCAGGATCACTCGACCAGTGAGCTATTACGCACTCTTTCAAGGGTGGCTGCTTCTAAGCCAACCTCCTGGCTGTCTGTGCAATCCCACATCGTTTTCCACTTAGTCCTGAATTAGGGGCCTTAGCTGATGATCTGGGCTGTTTCCCTTTCGACCAACGAAGCTCATCCCCCGTGGTCTCACTGCCATGTTCTGGAGCATCGGCATTCGGAGTTTGGCTGGGGTTGGTAAGCTTGTAGGCCCCCGTACCCATCCAGTGCTCTACCTCCGATGCTGAACACATGACGCTGCACCTAGATGCATTTCGAGGAGAACCAGCTATCGCCAAGTTTGATTGGCCTTTCACCCCTATCCACAGCTCATCCCCGCCGTTTTTAACCGACGTGGGTTCGGCCCTCCACGGAGTCTTACCTCCGCTTCAGCCTGGCCATGGATAGATCACTTGGCTTCGGGTCTACAGTGTGCGACTCTACGCCCTATTCAGACTTGCTTTCGCTGCGGCTGCCCCTCATCGGGTTAACCTCGCCACACACCATAACTCGCAGGCTCATTCTTCAAAAGGCACGCCATCGCGGCCACGCCCGAAGGCGTGACGACGCTCTGACTGCTTGTAAACCAACGGTTTCAGGTACTATTTCACTCCCCTCCCGGGGTACTTTTCACCTTTCCCTCACGGTACTGGTTCACTATCGGTCGCCAAGGAATACTTAGACTTACGGGGTGGTCCCCGCAGATTCACGCCGGTCTTCACGGTCCCGGCGATACTTGGGATGTCGAAGCGGAGGCTGCATGCGTTTCGGATACGGGGCTGTTACCCACTCTGGCCGGCCGTTCCTGTGCCGTTCTCCTACGCAGCAACTTGGTAACTCCGTGGCAGGTCTGGTGCCCTGCCTCCTCGATCCCACAACCCCCCAACAGCAACGCCACCAGGCTTGGCACTGTTGAGGTTTGGTCTCTACCCGTTTCGCTCGCCGCTACTCGGGGTGTCGCGGTTGCTTTCCTTTCCTCACGGTACTGAGATGTTTCAATTCCCGTGGTTCCCTCCACCGGCCCTATGTGTTCAGGCCGGGGTACTCACTCCATGACGAGTGGTGGGTTTCCCCATTCGGACATCTGCGGATCAATGCCTAGTAGACGGCTCCCCGCAGCTTTTCGCAGTCACTCACGTCCTTCATCGGTTCTTGGCGCCAAGGCATCCACCGTTGGCTCTTCGTAGCTTGGAAAGAACAAAATTGTTCGTACGTGCGAGGCGAACCTCGCACGACAAGATGCTCGTGCTTGCTCTGCAGTTCTCAAGGTGCTCGTCGGCGCATGCGGAGCTCACGGCCCGAGGGCCGGCTCGACGTAGCGGCGCCACCAGCCGCCGTCGCGATGACGGAAGCGGGTTGCACGAAGCAGTCGGACAGTTCCGACTCCTTCAAAACGGAAGAGAAGACAGATCCGCCGGCGATGCCTTCGAGGGAGGACAAGTCCTCCACCTCGATGGTCTCGACGACGAACCCACCAGTGCACCAACTGGGTGTCCAAGCACCGAGTGGTCCTTCGACCACCACGGTGTGGAATGGACTCCTTAGAAAGGAGGTGATCCAGCCGCACCTTCCGGTACGGCTACCTTGTTACGACTTCACCCCAATCACCGACCCCACCTTCGACGGCTCCCTCCCTTGCGGGTTGGGCCACCGGCTTCGGGTGTTGCCGACTTTCGTGGTGTGACGGGCGGTGTGTACAAGGCCCGGGAACGTATTCACCCCGGCGTGCTGATCCGGGATTACTAGCAACTCCGGCTTCATGGAGTCGAGTTGCAGACTCCAATCCGAACTGAGACCGGCTTTGTGGGATTCGCTCACCCTCGCGGGATCGCAGCCCTCTGTACCGGCCATTGTAGCGTGTTTGCAGCCCTGGGCATAAGGGGCATGATGACTTGACGTCGTCCCCACCTTCCTCCGAGTTGACCCCGGCAGTCTCCTGCGAGTCCCCGGCGTTATCCGCTGGCAACACAGGATAAGGGTTGCGCTCGTTGCGGGACTTAACCCAACATCTCACGACACGAGCTGACGACAGCCATGCACCACCTGTGCAAGGCCCTTTCGGACACCCTGTCTCCAGAGCTTTTCCCTGCATGTCAAACCCAGGTAAGGTTCTTCGCGTAACATCGAATTAAGCAACACGCTCCGCTGCTTGTGCGGGCCCCCGTCAATTCCTTTGAGTTTTAGCCTTGCGGCCGTACTCCCCAGGCGGGGCACTTAATGCGTTAGCGACGGCGCGGATCTCGTTGGTTGAGACCCACACCTAGTGCCCAACGTTTACGGCGTGGACTACCAGGGTATCTAATCCTGTTTGCTACCCACGCTTTCGCTCCTCAGCGTCAGTCACGGCCCAGAGCGGCGCCTTCGCCACTGGTGTTCTTCCTGATATCTGCGCATTTCACCGCTACACCAGGAGTTCCCCGCTCCCCTACCGCACTCTAGTCACAGCAGTATCGGGTGGCGGCTCTGGGTTGAGCCCAGAGTTTTCACACCCGACTTACCGAACCGCCTACGAGCTCTTTACGCCCAATAAATCCGGACAACGCTTGGTGCCTACGTGTCACCGCGGCTGCTGGCACGTAGTTGGCCGCACCTTCTTCTACAGGTACCGTCATCTTCTTCCCTGCTGAAAGCGGTTTACAACCCTAAGGCCTTCGTCCCGCACGCGGCGTTGCTGCATCAGGCTTTCGCCCATTGTGCAAGATTCCCCACTGCTGCCTCCCGTAGGAGTCTGGGCCGTGTCTCAGTCCCAGTGTGGCTGATCATCCTCTCAGACCAGCTACCCGTCGACGCCTTGGTGAGCCGTTACCTCACCAACTAGCTGATAGGCCGCGAGTCCCTCCCAATCCGGTAACCCTTTCGTCAGTCCACCATGCGATGGTCCGACGGCATCCGGTATTAGCGAATGTTTCCACTCGTTATTCCAGAGATCGGGACAGGTTCCTCACGTGTTACGCACCCGTTCGCCACTCGGTCTTCACCAGTCTTGCGACTGGCTGGACCCCGTTCGACTTGCATGTGTTAAGCACGCCGCCAGCGTTCGTCCTGAGCCAGGATCAAACTCTCCATCAAGAACCGGTCCATGCCGTGCGCCCGAGGGCGACCAGCACAGAACGATCAGGTTGAGAGCATCCGACACCTGAGCGTGAATCTCGCTCGTGGTGGTGCCGGGCTCCTGTCGACCGGGTGATTAGCCCGGCCTGTTGAACTTCGCCGGCTGTGCCGGCGACGTCCGTTTCGCGACCGGTGGGAACCGGTCACGGAAATTGACAGACAGCGTCACCAACGGTCTAGGACCGGGTGCGCTGCCCGCACTGGCGTTCGTCTTCTCTTCCGTTTTCAAGGAGCCGAAGCTCGGCACGCACCGTCCGGAGCCCGGTCGGCGTTGGTGCCTCGCCCCGAAGGACCGGCGTGAGCCGGGTCCAGGGCGAAGAGCAAGCGTAACGGCGCCGACCTGCAGCGTCAACCTGCGTGCGGTAAGAACTCCACGAGGCCGAAGGCCCGTTTGCCGCGCCGCAGGAGCAGCCACCGGCCGTGCAACAGCTCGATGCCGCCCAGGGAGCCGTCGGTGCCCACCACGACCCCGTTGGCCTGGACGCTCCCCTGCTGCAGCAGACGCCGCGCGTCGCTGTTCGAGCTGGCCAGGCCCGTCGACACCAGCAGGGTGACGGCACCGTCCGGCGGCGACGAGCGCACCGTCGGCACTTCGCCGGCCAGGGCCTGCAGGCTGTCGGCCGACGCCGTCAGGGGGTCGCCTCCGAACAGCACGTCGGCGGCGCCGGCCGCGGCGGCCGCCGCCTCCGGGCCGTGCACGAGTGCTGTGACCTCGTCGGCCAGGGCCCGCTGGGCGAGCCGCCGCTCGGGCGCCGCGGCGTGTGCTGCGACGAGCTCGTCGATCTCGGCCGGCGGGCGCAGCGAGAACACCCGCAACTGTCGTTCCACCTCGCTGTCGTCGAGCTGCACCCAGTGCTGGTGGAACTGGTACGGGGAGGTCTTGTCCGGATCGAGCCACAACCGGGCCCCGGTTGACTTGCCGAGCTTGGTCCCGTCGGCTGCCGTGAGCAGCGGCCATGACAGGGCGTGCGCCGCGGCGCGCCGGGTCCGGCGGATCAGATCGACCCCGGAGATGATGTTGCCCCATTGGTCACTGCCGCCGACCTGCAACTCGCAGCCGAGGTGGTCGTACAGCCACAGGTAGTCGTTGGCCTGGAGGAGCATGTAGCTGAACTCGGTGTAGGAGATCCCCTGCTCCGACGCCATGCGCGCTCGCACACTCTCCCGGGCGACCATCTGGTTCACGGTGGCGTGTTTGCCGACGTCGCGCAGGAATTCGAGCAGCGTGATCGGCTGTGTCCAGTCCCGGTTGTCGACGAGGCGCCCACGGCCACCGTCGAGGTCGACGATCCGGGCGATCTGGGCCTTGATCGACGCCACGTTGTGGTCGAGCGTGGCATCGTCGAGCAGGTTGCGCTCCTCGGACCTTCCGCTCGGGTCCCCGATCATGCCGGTCGCCCCGCCGGCCAGGGCGATTGCCTGATGCCCGGCGTCCTGGAACCGGCGCAACATCACCAGCCCGATCAGGTTGCCGTGGTGCAGGCTGTCGGCCGACGGGTCGCACCCGTAGTAGAGGGTGATCGGTTCGGGAGCGGCCAGCCGGGCTCCGAGCGCGGCGCGGTCGGTCGACTCCTGGATGAGGCCGCGGGCCTCGAGATCGGCGAGCAGGTCCATGGCGAGCGGCCATGTTGGCAGCCCGAGCGCTCCGCTCCACGCGTCGATACGGTGCCGAACCGTGTCGGACCCGTCGCTCGTCACCGGTAACCGCGTCGACACCGCCGCCAGGTCAGCGTTCATGTTCGGCGAGTTCGCCCGCACCGCCGCCGCCCGAGCCCCGCTGTACGCCCGGATGTCGGCCGGAATCGCCGCTGACCCGGGGCTGGCCGCCCTGCTGCTGGCGGCCCCGCCGACGCAGCGCCAGCCGGTGCTGCTGTTCGCTGCCGTGCACGAGCTGCTGCTGGCCGCCGACGCCGACGGGCGTGACGAGCCCCTTGCTCGGTACTACCCCAACCTGAGCGCCGATCCGGACCCCGGCGACCCGATGCCGGCGCTGCGTGAGCTGTGCACCCGGCGCGACGCCGAGCTCGCAGCAGCGCTGAGCAACCGCCGCACGCAGACCAACGAGATCGGGCGTTGCGCCCTGCTGCTGCCAGTCTTCGGCATCGTCGCCGCAGAGGTCGGGGCCCTGGCCCACCTCGACGTCGGAACCAGCGCCGGACTCAACCTCCTGCTCGACCGCTACCAGTACTGCTACGAGCCGGGCGGCGACGTCGGCCCACCTTCGACCGTGCTGCTGTCGTGTGGGACCCGCGGCGACGTGCCGGTCCCGGACGCGCTCCCGCACGTTGCCGTCGCCCGCGGGATCGATTCCACGCCGGTCGCCCTGGACGACGACGACGCGACGCGCTGGCTCGAAGCCTGCGTCTGGCCCGATCAGACCGATCGGTTCGATCGGTTGCGAGCGGCCATCGAGATCGCCGGCGCCGCGCCACCCGACGTGCGCGTCGGTGACGCGGTGGCCGACCTCGCCGCCAACGTCCGCCAGCTCGCCGCCCGGGGACATCCGGTCGTGACGAACACCTGGGTCCTCAACTACCTCACCCCACGCCAGCGCCGCGCCTACGTCGCCGAGCTGGACGCCCTCGGGGCTGAGCTGGACCTGTCCTGGAGCTACCTCGAGAGCCCCTTCCTCACGCCCGAACTGCCCGGTCCTGCGACCACCGATTCCGTCGATCGCACCGTGCTCGTCCTCGTCCGGTGGCGGTCCGGTCGGCGCACCGTCGAGCACCTGGCCGATACCCACCCGCACGGCTACTGGATGCACTGGACGCACTGATGCTTGTATCGGTGCCCCTGCTGGTCGATCATCTCCTGGAGGGATGGCGACGTATGTCTACGACGACTTCCGGGTGTCGTTCGCGCCACGGTCCGACGGGCACTTCGATGTGCGGGCGCAAGCTGCCGACGGCAGCACGGCGACCGGGATGTTCACCTTGCCATTCAGCACTGACCAGCTCGAACGGGCCATCCTGGACGTCGCCGCAGCGCGCGCCGGCCGCCGGGCCTCCCGCCGGGCGAGCACCGGACCGAGCCGAGACCTGCGCAGCATCGGCCCGGCACCGCTCGACGCCCAGGGGCTCGGCCGCCAGCTCGCCGAGGCCCTGCTGTGCGACGACATCGGTGCGGCCTACGACCGCGCCCGTCACCACGCCGAGGCGGCCGGGCACGGGCTGCGGCTGAGCCTCGACCTCGACGGCGTGCCGGCGCTGCTCAGCGTGCCGTGGGAGTTCCTCTACCGCCCGCCCCGGTTCCTCGCCAGCCAGCGCCGCAGCCCGGTGGTGCGCGTGCTCGGAGCCGCCGACCTGGGTGACCCGCCGACGATCTCCGGCGCGGTGCGCGTGCTCGGTGTCGTCGCCAGCCCCAAGGATCTCACCGCGCTCGACGTCGACGCCGAACGGCGGCGCGTCGATCAGGCCGTCGAAGCGGTGCGGGCGATGGGACGGATCGAGCTCGACTGGCTGCAGCCGGCGACGCCGGGCGGACTGCGCCGCGCCCTGCGCGACGAGACCTACCACGTCGTGCACTACGTCGGGCACAGCGACTTCACGGACGAGGGCAACGGCGTGCTCTTCCTCGAGGACGAGAACGGGTCGGCCGTGTCCGTCGACGAGACCCTCTTCGCCAACCTGCTCGGGGACCAGGGTTCGCTGCGCCTCGTCGTCCTCAACTCTTGCGAGGGCGCCCGCACGACGATGACGGATCCGTACGCCGGGGTGGCGACGACGCTCGTCCACCTCGGCGTGCCGGCCGTCGTGGCCATGCAGTTCGAGATCAGCGACGAGGCGGCGATCCTGTTCGCCGAGGAGCTGTACACGAACCTGATCGGCCGTCAGGATCCGCTCGACTCGGCGATCGGCGAAGCCCGCAAGGCGATCTATGCCGAGGTCGACCTGGCCGAGTGGGCGACGCCCGTGCTGTTCCTCGCCGATCCCGACGTCGAGCTGTTCCGCTTCGAGGTCGACGCCGCGCCGCTGCCCGAGCCAGAACCGGCCGGGCTGCCACCCGCGCCACCGCGCCCGCTCGTGACCACCGAGCGGAAGCGACCGTCGGGGCGCCTCGTCGCGGCCATCGCCGCGGCGGTCGCCGTCGTCGTGGCCGTCGTCGTCGGCGTGATCGTGCTGGTCACCGGCGACGACCCCATCGGGGGGACGGCGACCACGGCGATCACGGTGACCACGGTCGAGACGTCGACCACCCTGCCGGCCAACGCCGCCTTCCCCAGCGTTCCGGTGGGCAGCGAAGGTCCGCTTGTCGAGGTCATCCAGCGACTGCTCACCCACCGCCAGATCCCCGTCGAGCCGACGGCCTTCTTCAACGAGGCGACCGAGGATGCGGTGACGCAGTTCGAGGAGTCGGTCGGCATCCCGCCGGACGGGTTGGTCGGCCGCGTGACGTGGCAGCAGCTCGTGGTGCCGCTGCGGCGCGGGCAGACCGGCGAGGCCGTGCGGGCGTTCCAGCTGCTGCTCGTCGAGAACGGGTTCGACACGGAGGTCGACGGCAACTACTCGCTGGCGGTGCAGCAGCAGGTCATCGACGTCCAGCGCGACAACGACCTGGGCGTGGACGGCATCGGCGACGTCGACACGTGGCGGGTCCTGCTCGCCGGCGCGGCCTGAACCCGGTTCAGGCCAGCCAACGCCAGGGCTGCTCGGTGGCCACGCGGATGCCGATGCGCGGTGTGACCCGCGGCGCGCTCGGCGGCGCCACCCCGTCGTCGACGACCCCGAGCAGGTCGTCGGTGCAGAGGTCCACGCCGTCCTGGCGGCGGTCGATGCCGAACGCCTGGCAGAGCTTGGCCGGACCATCGGTGAGGATCGCTTCCGGACGCCCGCCGCGCCGCCGGCGCATCAGCTCGACGCCGCGCAGCGGCTGCACCGCCCGCAGCAAGACGGCCTGGGCGTCGCCCTCGGTCGCCGCCACGACGTTGGCGCAGAAGTGCATGCCATAGGTGAAGTAGACGTAGAGGTGGCCGGCGGGACCGAACATCACGGCGTTGCGCGCCGTCGGCCCCCGGAACGAGTGGCTGGCCGGGTCGTCGGACCGGTACGCCTCGACCTCGACGATCCGCCCGGCGCACGGACCCGCCACCAACACCTTGTTCAGCAGCAGTGGCGCCAGCTCGACCGAACCCCGCGCGAAGAACTCCCGTCCGAGCCGTGGCCCGACCGAGTCCTTCACTGCGCCGCAGCGTCGCCCGCCGTGGCGGTCATGCGAGGCGGGCGTCCTGGGACTCGAGGAGGGCGCGGTAGCGGATGAGCTGGGCGGGAAGGGCGACGGGGCCGGCGGCACCGGGCGATGTTCGCCGGGCGACGGCGACACCCGGCGCCACCAGCGTGGCGGCGTCAGGGCCGAGGCGAGCGTCGGCGGCGACCAGCTCGGCCAGCGGACGGCCGCTGTCCAGGTGTTGGCGGACCAGCTCGCCGACGATGGCGTGGGCGGTCCGGAACGGTGTCCCGCTGCCGACCAGCCACTCGGCCAGGTCGGTCGCCGCGGTGACCTCGGCGTCGGCGGCGCGCTGCATGCGCGCCGTGTCGAACGTCGCCGTCTCGATCATCCCCGTCAGCGCGGCGAGCGCCAGCGCCACCTGGTCGACCGAGTCGAACAGCGGCTCCTTGTCCTCCTGCAGGTCGCGGTTGTAGGCCAGCGGCAGTCCCTTCAGCGTGGCCAGCAGCCCGGTGAGGTTCCCGATCAGCCGGCCGGCCTTGCCTCGGGCCAGCTCGGCGACGTCGGGGTTCTTCTTCTGCGGCAGCATCGAGGATCCGGTGGCGTACGCGTCGTCGAGGCGGGCGAAGCCGAGCTCGTCGCTGGTCCACAGCACCCACTCCTCACCGATGCGCGAGAGGTGCATGCCGACGAGCGCCAGGTCGAACAGGGCCTCGGCGACGAAGTCGCGGTCGCCCACTGCGTCGAGCGAGTTGGCGAACACGTCGGCGAACCCCAGCGCTTCGGCCGTCGCCGCCGGGTCGATGGGCAACGACGTGCCGGCCAGCGCTCCGGCACCGAGCGGCGAGACGTCGAGCCGGGTGACGGTGGCCAGGAGCCGATCGACGTCACGCCCGAGCGCCCACCCGTGGGCCAGCAGGTGGTGAGCCAGCAGCACCGGCTGCGCCCGCTGCAGATGGGTGTAGCCGGGAAGGTAGGCACCGCCGGCGGCCTCCGCCCGGGCCAGCAGCACCCGTTGCAAGTCGACGATCCGGCGGGTGACGGCGACCAGCTCGCGCTTGCACCACAGCCGCAGGTCCGTGGCGACTTGGTCGTTGCGACTGCGGGCGGTGTGCAACTTGGCGCCGGCCGGGCCGGCGAGCTCCGTCACGCGGCGCTCGACGGCGGTGTGGATGTCCTCGTCCGACGGCGCGAACTGGAACGTGTCGGCGGTCAGCTCGGCCTCGACGGTGTCCAGGGCGCCGAGCACGGTGTCGCGCTCCTCGGGCGACAGCAGTCCGGCCCGCTCCAGCGTCCCGACGTGGGCACGCGAACCGGCGACGTCGTCCGGCCAGAGGCGGCGGTCGAACGGCAGGCTGACGGTGTACGCCAGCAATTCGTCGGAGGGTCCTCCGGCGAACCGGCCGTGCCAGAGCGTGGTGCCCTCAGCCATCATCGGCCGCCAGGCCGGCGAGCGTCCGCAGGCGATCGGCGAGCTCGCCCCCGTCGCTCGTCGCCGCGATGCACAGCAGTGTGTCGTCGCCGGCCACCGTGCCGAGCAGCCCGTCCAGCCCGCTGCGGTCGAGCGCCGAGGCGACGACGTGAGCGCAGCCCGGTGGTGTGCGGAGCACGACGAGGTTGGCCGAACACGAGACGTCGCCGACCCACTCCCCCAAGACCCGGCGCAGCTGGTCGAACGGCACGAGACGATCACTCTCCAGCTCCGGCAGCGCGTACGCGCTCGGTCCCCCGGGCATCCGGATCTTGATCGCTCCCAGCTCGTCGAGGTCTCGGGAAACGGTCGCTTGCGTCGCCCTGATGCCCTCGGTGCCCAGCAGCTCGACGAGCTGCGGCTGGTTGGTCACCGCCTGTTGGGCGATCAGGCGGGCGATCGCCTGCTGCCGGCGCTGCTTGAGGCTCACGCTTCGGCCTGGAGCAGGAACGCGAGGGCGCCGCGTGCCGCATCGAGGCGCAAGTGGCCCTGGCGGAACACGATGCTGCGCGGGCCGTCGATCACGTCGGCCGTGACCTCCACCCCGCGGTAGGCCGGGAGGCAGTGCATGAAGACGGCCTGCGGGCCGGCGCGGTCCATCAGCACGCCATCGACGGTGAACCCCTCGAACGCCTGCTTGCGCGCCGCGCCGTCGTCCTCCTGCCCCATCGAGACCCAGGTGTCGGCGTGCACCGCGTCGGCACCCTCCACGGCGTCGGCGGGGCGGTGACCGTGGCTGATGCTGGCCGCACCCAGCAGGGCCAGCCGTTCGAGTTCGGCGTCGTCGGCGCCGAAGCCGACGGGGCAGACGAAGCGGAGGTGGGCACCGAGCAGGGCACCGATCTCGCCGAGCGAGCGGGCGACGTTGTTGTAGTCCCCGACCCACGCCACGGTGCGATCGGCGAGCGACCCGAACACCTCCTCCATCGCCAGCACGTCGGCGACCGCCTGCAGCGGATGAGCCCGGTCGGACAGCAGGTTCACGACCGGCACCGTGGAGACCGCGACCATGCGCTCCAGGACCTCGTGGGAGAAGACGCGGGCGGCGATCACGGCGTGGTACCCCTCGAGGATCCGCACGACGTCCTCAACGGGCTCGCGCACGTCCATCCCGATCTCGTCGCCGCGGGTGTACACCGGGTGGCCGCCGAGCTGGACGACGGCCAGCTCCGTCGAGTGGCGGGTGCGCGTCGACGGCTTCTCGAAGATCAGCGCTGCGCCGCGCCCGTCCAGCGGACGGCCGAGGTCGGCGACGGGCTGCTTGGCCAGGTCGAGCACCCGGCGTACGTCACCGGCCGACAGGTCGGCGATCTCGAGGAGGTGCCGCGTCATCGGGCCCTCAGGACAGCTCGCCGGCGATCAACGCGACCGCCTCCGCCAGCTCGTCGTCCGTGACGGTGATCGGCGGCGCCAGGCGGAGTGCAGTGGGCGTCACCGCGTTGACGACCAGGCCGCGCTCGAGCAGGCGCCGGTAGACGCCCGCGGCGTCGCCGGCCTGGAGCTCGACACCGAGCAGCAGCCCCCGCCCCCGCACGCTGGCCACGCCGGGGGTGGCGACGAGCGCGGCGGTGAGCCATTCCCCTTTGCGGGCGGCCATCGACGGGGCGTCGATGCGGCGCATCTCGGCGATCACGGCCCGCACCGCCGCAGTGGCGATCGCCGTGCCGCTGTACGTGCTGCCGTGGTCCCCGGGCTCGAACACGGCGGCGACGTCACGACGGGCCCAGCACGCGCCGACGGGCATCCCGTTGCCCATCGCCTTGGCCAGCGTGACGACGTCGGGCACCACGCCGTCGTGCTCGAACCCGAACCACCGTCCCGTGCGGCCGAACCCCGTCTGGATCTCGTCCAACATGAGCAAGGCCCCGGTGGCGTCGCACACCTCGCGGATGCCGGCGAGGTAGCCGGGTGGCGCCGGGTTGACCCCGCCCTCGCCCTGCACCGCCTCGATCAGGACCGCGGCGACGGATGCGTCGACGGCGCGGTCCAGGGCCTCGAGGTCTCCCCACGCCACGTGGTGGAACCCGTCGGGCATCGGCTGGAACGGCTCGTGCTTGGTCGGCTGCCCCGTCGCCGCCAGCGCGGCCAACGTCCGGCCGTGGAAGCTGCCGAGGGCGCTGACCACCACGTGCCGACCGCGCCCGCCGTGCTTGCGGGCCAGCTTGAGCGCGCACTCCACGGCCTCGGCGCCGGAGTTGGTGAAGAAGACCTGCCCATCGAGACCCGTCGCCTCGGCGAGCAGCGCGTCGACCTCGATCGCCGCCTGGACGGCCACCGGGTTGGCGAAGAAGTTGCTGACGTGCAGGAGCTCGTGGGCCTGGGTCGAGATGGCGTCGGCGACGGCAGGGTTGGCATGGCCGAGTGACGTGACGGCGATGCCGCTCAGGAAGTCGAGGTAGCGCTGGCCGTCGACGTCCCACAGCTCGGTGCCGCGACCGCGCACGAACATCACCGACGGCGGCGCGAACACCGGCATCATCGGCCAGGCGCCCTCGGCGGTGAGCTGTTCGAGTTCGATCGTCATGGGCGGGCACCTGCTTCCTGATCGGCCAGCACCATCGTGCCGATGCCGGCGTCGGTGAAGATCTCGAGCAGCAGCACGTGAGCGATGCGGCCGTCGAGGATGTGGGCCCGGCCGACGGCGTTGCGCACGGCGTGCACGCAGGCCAGGACCTTGGGGATCATGCCACCGGCGATGGTGCCGTCCCCGACGAGCGCTTCGAGCTCGCTGGCGGTGGTCTGGCGGATCAGGGTGGTGCCGTCGTCCACGTCGCGCCGCAACCCCTCGATGTCGGTCAGGTAGACGAGCTTCTCGGCTCCGAGGGCCTCAGCGATGGCGCCGGCCACGACGTCGGCGTTGATGTTGTAGGCCTGGCCCCGCTCGTCGGTCCCGATCGTGGCGACCACCGGGATGAACTCGTCGTCCAGCAGCCCGCGCAGGATGCCGGGATCGATCGCCGCGACATCGCCGACGAACCCCAATGACGGATCGCGCGGCGAGGCGCGGATCAGCCCGGCATCCTCGCCGCTGACGCCGACGGCGTAGTTGCCGTGCAGGTTGATGGCCGTGACGAGCTGCGGGTTGACCTGCCCGAGCAGGACCATGCGGGCGATGTCGACGGTGTCGGCGTCGGTGACCCTGAGCCCGTCGCGGAACTCCGCCGTCTTGCCCAGGCGGGCCATCAGCGCGCTGATCTGCGGTCCGCCGCCGTGCACGACGACCGGCCGGATGCCGACCAGGCGCATCAGCACGACGTCCTCGGCGAACAGCGCCAGGGCGTCGTGGTCGGACGTGCCGGCCAGCGCGTTGCCGCCGTACTTGACGACCACCGTCTTGCCGGCGAACCGGCGGATGTACGGCAGCGCCTCGACGAGGACGTGGGCCACGGTCGGAGCGATCTCCCGGCGGTCGGTGGCCGCGGCGCGGTCGGTTCCGGACTGCGTCACGGCGCCAGACCGAGCGCCGGCAGTCCCGCCCGCTCGTCGAGGCCGAGCGCCACGTTGGCCGACTGCAGGGCGCCGCCCGAAGCACCCTTCGTGAGGTTGTCCAGCGCGCAGATGGCGATGATCCATCCGGTCCGCTCGTCGTATCTGACCGTGAGGTGGGCCGTGTTGGAGCCGAGCGTCGCCTTGGTCGACGGGCTGGACGGCGTGACGACGACGAACGGCTCGTCGGCGTACGCGCGGTCCAACTCGGCCAGCAAGGAGGCCGTGGACGGCGCGACGCCCGCCGTCGGGCGGGCGTAGCACGTCGCCAGGATGCCCCGGTTCATCGGGGCCAGATGGGGGGTGAAGAGGACCTCGGCGCCGAGGTTCTGCTCGATCTCCGGGGTGTGGCGGTGGTCGAGCAACCCGTACGCCGTGAAGTTCTCGTCGGCGGCGCAGAAGGCGTTGACCGCCGTTGCGGGACGGCCGGCGCCGGACACCCCGCTGGCGGCGTCGACGACGATGCCGTGGCGTTCGATGAGGCCGGCGTCGAGCAGCGGCGCCAGCGGCAGCGTCGCGGCCGTGACGTAACAGCCGGGGGTGGCGACGAGCCGCGCCGTGCGCAGTTGCTCGCGGTGGCGCTCCGGCAACCCGTAGACAGCTGTTGCCAGCAGCTCGGGCTGGTCGTGCTCGAAGCCGTACCAGTCCGGGTACAGCGAGGCGTCACGCAGCCGGTAGGCGGCCGACAAGTCGACGACGCATCCGACCCGGCCGACGAGCTGCGGGGCCAGCGCCATGCTCGCCTGGTGCGGGAGGCCGAGGAACACCACGTCCACCCCATCGACGAGACCTGGCTCGTAGGCCTGGAACGCCGTGGCGCCGTACGTCGCGGCGAGGGACGGGAACAGCTCCTCGATCGGCGTCCCGGCCTGCGTGTCGCCGGTGGCCACGGTGAGCTGGAGCTCGGGATGGCCGGCGAGCAGACGGAGGAGCTCGGCGCCGGTGTACCCGGATGCTCCGATGATGGCCGCCTGTGCTCCCATCGCATGATCATACATCAACACGCATGGCCATGCAACGACGATCACCGCTGGCACTCGTCCGGCAGACTGGCGGCATGCTCCTGGGGCGTCCACCGACCAAGGGGCGGCTGCTCCTGGCCACCCCTCCACTCGAGGATCCGAACTTCGACCGCACGGTGATCTACGTGCTCGAGCACCACGACGAAGGGGCGCTGGGGCTCGTGCTCAACCGGCCGAGTCCGGAGCAGCTGGCCGAACCGCTCGACGCCTGGATCGACCTCCAGACCGAGCCGTCGCAGGTGTTCTCGGGCGGTCCGGTGGAGCCCGACGCACTGATCGCCCTGGCCCGTACGCGCGAGCTGCTGCCCGAGGCCGGGGAGGACCTGGCCCCGTTGAACGGCACGTTGGCATCGGCCAACCTGGCCGCCGACCCGATCTCGGTGCAGACGGACATCAGCGCCCTGCGCGTGTTCCGCGGCTACTCGGGGTGGGGGCCGGGACAACTGGAGGACGAGATCGAGGCCGGAGCCTGGCTGGTCCTCGACCCCGACCCGTCGGACGTCTTCACGCCCGAGCCGGACGACCTGTGGCGCAGCGTGCTGCGGCGCCAACCGGGCCGCCTCTCGTGGCTGGCCAGCGCGCCCGACGACCTCGAATCCAATTAGCGCTCGGCCGTCCTCGTCCGCGAATTGGTTGCTCTCCAACCACTTCTCGGACCATGAGGAGCGGCGGCGGTCAACGCTGCCGGCGGCGTAGCCCTCGAGGAACTGCGTGTTGTAGTCGCCCGGCAGGCGTTGGCTCACCGCGTTGGCGACCGAGCTGACGAGCTCGGCAGCGCCGGCGTCGGAGAGCGCGGCGTCGATCCGCTGGGCGAGCACGACGAGGTCGCCGGCGGCGAACGTGTCGGCGATCTCGTCGAACCCGGTCAGGTCCTGCACGCTGAACGGCAGCATCT
Organism: uncultured Acidimicrobiia bacterium; assembly: GCA_963844175.1. Lineage (GTDB taxonomy): Bacteria > Actinomycetota > Acidimicrobiia > Acidimicrobiales > Ilumatobacteraceae > JALZMG01. Next base: position 117,583 of record CAWJNE010000023.1, on the reverse strand, counting down.
CCAGCGCCTGGTCGCGCGGCGTGCCGTCCGGAGCCAGGGTCTGGCCCATCGCCCGCGCGAGTTGCAGCGCGAACAGGACGTCGGGCGCACGATCGTCGTCGCCGCGGGCGCCGTCGACCTCGGTGGGTGACAGCTGGGTCTGGATCTCCCCCAGCGTGCGGCCGAGCAGGCGAGCCTCGGCGTCGGGCAGGCGGTCGAAGCGCTCGGCGAAGGCCAGGTCGTCGCCCTCGTCGCCGAGCTCGCTGAAGCCGAGCGTGACCTCGCCGTAGGCCGCGCCGAGCTCGGTCGGCAGCTGCGCCTCCGGCGGCACGGTCCCCAACAGGTCCTGGGCGGCGGCGACCACCGCCGGCAGCTGACCCGCCGGTCCCGAGATCGCGTCGTCCTCGTCGTCGCCGCTCGACCGGACGGCGACCGTCAGGGCACCGAACACGAGGGCCGACAGCACCATCGGGACGACGACCCAGACCCATCCCGGCACCCGCCGCCGCGGTGGCCCTCCGCCCGGGCCCGGTGCCGGACCGTCGATGGCCACGGATCAGCCTCGCAGCTCGGCACCGAGCTTGGCTGCGGCGGCGGTGACGCGCTGGCGCACGTCGGCCACGTCGGCGTCGTTGAGGCTGCGGTCGAGCGCCTGGAGGCGGAGGCGGTAGGCCAGGCTGCGCCGCCCGGTGCCGATCGCTGAGCCCCGATAGACGTCGAACAGCTCCAGCCCGACCAGGAGGCTGCCGGCGCCCTGGCGGATGGTCTTCTCCAACCGGTCGGCCGGCACGTCGTCAGGGAGCGCGAACGCCAGGTCGAGGTCGCTCGACGGCTGCCGGCTGGTCGGCTTCCACCGGGGTGGGCGGGGCTCGTGGTCGATGACGTGACGGAGGTCGACCTCGACGACGGCCACCCGCTCCTCGATCCCGAACGCCTCGAGCACGACCGGCCCGACCTCCCCGACGGCGCCGATGACGTCGCGTCCGGCGAGCAGCGTCGCCGAGCGGGTCGGGTGCAGCCCGACCGGCGGACGCGCCTGGTCGATGCGCGCCCCGATGCCCATCGCCGTCGCCAGCTCACGCCATACCGCGACCGCGGCCGGCGCCTCCTGGCCGGCGAGCACGATGCCGAGGGCTTCGAACTCGTCGGGCAGCTCGCCCGGCCCCGGCGGGTAGACGTGGCCGATCTCGAAGAGCGACACACCGGTCCGCCGGTGCGACTCGTTGAAGGCCACCGCCCGCAGCAAGCCCGGCCGCAACGACGTCCGGAGCACCGATTCGTCGGCGACGAGGGGGTTGGTGATCCGCAGCGCGTCGTCGTCCAGGCCGGCCTGGCGGAGGACCTCCCGGCTGAGGAACGGGTTCGGCATGACCTCGGTGATGCCCAACCCGAGGAGCACCTGGCGGACCTGACGGCGGCGCTGCTGGGCGACGGACAGGTGGCCGTGAAGCGTCGACGTCGGCATCCGCTTGCCGACCCGGTCGTAGCCGTAGTGGCGGGCGACCTCCTCGATGACGTCGATCTCGCTGTCGCTGTCGGGGCGCCACGACGGCAGGGCGACAGTGCGCACGTCGCCCTCGCCGCTGACGGTGAACCCGATCGGGTCGAGCAGCGGCGGCAGATCGTCCGCGGCCAAGCGCGTCCCGAGGATGCGGTTGACCTCGGACAGGCGGACGGTGGTCGACCGGTGCTCCGGCGGCAGCGCAGCTGACCGGCCGTCGACGGCACCGGCGGCGACGCCGAGACCGGGGCAGGTCTCCCGCAGCAGCTCGACGAACCGAGCGATGGCCCGATCGATCCCCCACACGTCGACGCCCCGTTCGTTGCGCGCCGAGGCCTCCGACCGCACCCCGAGCCGGGCCGCCGTCTGCCCGAGCGGCTCGGGAACGAACCACGCCATCTCCAGCGCCACCGTCGTCGTCCCGTGACCGATCTCGGTGTCTTCGCCACCGATGATGCCCGCCACGCCGATGGCTCGGTCCTCGGCGTCGCAGATCAGCAGGTCGTCGGGCCCGAACGTGCGCACGATGCCATCGAGGGTGCGCAACGTCTCGCCAGGGTGAGCGAGGCGGATGCGGAACCCGGCACCACCGAGCGTCGCCAGGTCGTAGGCGTGATTGGTGTGTCCGAGCTCGAGCATCACGTAGTTGCTGACGTCGACGACGTTGTTGATCGGGCGCATGCCCGCCGCCAGCAACCGCTCGGCCATCCACGGCGCGCTCGGAGCGACGACGACTCCGGTCAAGACGGTCGACGTGAATCGGCCGCAGCGATCGCCGTCGACGATCTCGACGGTGGTCAGCGGTCCGGCCTCGCCGGAGACGACGGGCGCCGGCGGCGCCGGGATGCGCAGCTCCACGCGCCGCTTGGCGGCGAGATCGCGGGCGACGCCGAGGTAGCACCACGCGTCGGGGCGGTTGCGCGGGACGTCGAGGTCGAGCACGACGTCGTCACGCTGACCGAGCGCTTCGCCGTAGGGCACGCCGACGGGCGAGTCGGCCGGCAGCACGAAGATGCCCGAGTGGTCGTCGCCGAGGTCCAGCTCGCGCGTGAGCAGAGCATCCCCTCGGAGTCGATGCCGAGGATGCCGCGCCTGGCGATCGTCCTGCCGTCCGGCAGTGTCGTGCCGATCGGTGCCAACGGGACGACGTCGCCGGGCGCGAAGTTGAAGGCGCCGCACCACACGTGGCGGGGGATGCCGTCGCCGGCATCGACCCAGACCCGCTGCACCTTGGCCGCATCGGGATGGGACTCGGTCTTCACGACGCGCGCCGTGATGACGCCCTCCACGCCGCCCGTGCGGAGCACCGCCTCGACGGGCAGCCCGAGCATGGCCAGCGTGTCGCACAGCGCGTCGAGGTCGTCGCCCGTGTCGACGTAGTCGCGCAGCCATGACCAGAGGACCTTCATCGGGTCACCATCAGAACTGCTCGGCGAAGCGGACGTCGCCGGTGAACATCTCGCGCAGGTCGCCGACCTCGTGGCGCTCACGCGCCATGCGGTCGATGCCGAACCCGAAGGCGAACCCGCTCCACTCCTCGGGATCGATCCCACCGGCGCGCAGGACGTTGGGGTGGACCATGCCGCAGCCGCCGAGCTCCAGCCAGCCGCCCGACGGTGTGCGGATGTCGAACTCGCCCGACGGCTCGGTGAAGGGGAAGTAGCTCGGTCGCAGTCGAGAGGTGAAGCCGGCGCCGAAGAAGGCCTGGGTGAACGCCTCGATGGTCCCGGCCAGGTCGGCCAGGCTGATGCCCCGATCGACGACGAGCCCCTCGATCTGATGGAACACGGGCATGTGCGTCGCATCGGGCGTGTCGCGTCGGAACACCCGGCCCGGGGCGATGATGTAGATCGGTGGCGCACCGGCCAGCATCGCCCGGATCTGCACCGGGGACGTGTGGGTGCGGAGCATGGTCCGGCCGGCCTCGGCGCCCGGGTGGTCGACGAACAGCGTGTCGAAGTCGCTGCGCGCCGGGTGCGCAGCGCCCATGTTGAGGGCCTCGAAGTTGTGCCAGTCGGTCTCCACCTCGGGCCCCTCGGCGACCTGGAACCCCATCCCGATGAAGACGTCCTCGAGGCGCTCCCACGCCTGGGTGACGATGTGCGGTCGACCACGGCGGGCCGGGCGCACGAATTCGGTGAGGTCGAGTCGCTCGTCCTCGATGCGCACGGCACGGGCGGCCTCGGCCAGCTCGGCCCGCCGGGCGTCGATCGCCCCGCCCAGGACCTGCATCGCCTCGTTCAACTCGCGACCGGCGGCGCGTCGCTCGTCGATGCTGGCGACCGCACCCAGCTTGGTCTTGAGGATCGCCAGCGGGCTGCGCTTGCCCAGCGTCGCGGTGTCCACGCGGGCGAGGTCGTCCAGCGAACTGGCGGCAGCGATGTCGGCCAGCGCCTCGTCGCGGGCGGTGCGGATGTCATCGATCAAGTGGCAGCGTCCTCTCGCGGTCGGTCGAGCGTACGTGGCCCGTGCTGCCTCGAGCCGGGCGGGTTCATGGGTGGCGGGCGCCGGCGGCGGCGAAGGACAGGACGGCCACGGCCATTGCCACGTTCAGGCTCTCGGCCCGACCGGCGTGCTCGATGCGCACCCACTCGTCGACGGCGACGTCGTCGGGCAGTCCGTGGGCCTCGCTGCCGGCGACGATGGCGAGGCGACCGCGCCAGTCGAATGAGGTGTGGGACCGCCCCCGATGGGACGACGAGGCGACGACGCGCAGGCCGGCGGCGGTCACGTCGGTCAGGGCGGCCTCGACGACGGGCACGTGGAACAGCGACCCCGCCGACGAGCGGACGACCTTCGGGTTGTGCGGGTCGACGGTGCCCGGCGTGACCACCACGACATCGACCCCGGCGGCCTCGGCGGTGCGCAGCATCGTGCCGAGGTTGCCCGGGTCGGTGATGCCGTGGGCGACGAGGACGAACCCGGCGTCGGCCAGCAGCTCGACCGGGCCCGGTCGCTGGGCGACGACGGCGAACAGGCCCGACGTGCTCTGCGTGTCGGCGATCCGCTCGGCCACGCCGGTCGCCAGCACGTGTGCCGGTCCCGCCGCCGCAACGGCGTCGACACCCGGAGCGCGGTACTGGGCCTCGATCGCCCAGCCCGCCGCCACCGCCTCGCCGATCAGGGTCGGACCCTCCACGACGTACGCCTGCTCAGCGCGCCGGGCGCGGCGATCGCCGAGCAACCGGCGCAGGCGCTGTACCTGCGGAGTGGAGATGCCCAGCCCGGCGGCGTCACCGCCTGGCACGTCGGTCAGCTGGCGGCAGCGCTGCGCTTGGCCGCCTCGACCAGCGCACCGAACGCAACAGGATCGGTGACGGCGAGGTCGGCGAGGATCTTGCGGTCGACCTCGATGCCGGCGGCGCCGAGCCCGGCGATGAACCGGCTGTACGACAGGTCGTGCTGACGGGTCGCCGCGTTGATCCGCTGGATCCACAGTCGACGCATCTCGCCCTTGCGCGCCCTGCGGTCGCGGAACGCGTACTGCCCGCTGTGCATGAGCTGCTCGTTGGCGGCCCGGAACGAACGGCTCTTGTTGCCGTAGTAGCCCTTGGCCTGCTCGAGCACCTTCTTGTGCCGCCGCTTGGCGGCCACACCACGCTTCACGCGTGCCATCTCGGTCTCCTCCTCGTCCGGTCAGCGCTCGCCCAGGAGGCGCTTGATCCGCTTGCGGTCAGCCGGGTCGACGTCGGCGTCGGCGGCCAGGCGCCGGGTTCGGGTCGACGGCTTCTTCTCGAACAGGTGCTGGCGCATCGACTGCTCGCGCCGCAGCCGGCCGGAGCCGGTGGTCTTGAACCGCTTGGCCGCGGTCTTTGAGGTCTTCATCTTTGGCATGGCGTTGTCCTTCAACAGGAGCCGGTCGGGGGGTCGGAGTGGGAGGAGGAGTTGGTCAGGCGCTGGAGGTGGGGCTGCTGGGCGCCGGTTCGGCGGCGAGGACCTCAGCCGTGACCACTTCGGTCGGGATCGCCTCGGTCGAGACCACCTCGGTCGGGACCGCCTCCGCAGGTGACGGCGCCTCGTCCGAGTCACCGTTGCCTGCTGCCGCTTCGCTGATCGCCTTCGCCTCGTCGTCGAGCGCCTTGCGGTCGGGCGCCAGCACCATCGACATGTTGCGACCCTCGAGCCGAGCTTGCGTCTCGACCTTCACGACCGGGCCGACCACCTCGATCACCTGATCGAGGATCTTGGTGCCGAGCTCTGGGTGGGCCATCTCACGACCCCGGAACTGCAGGGTCACCTTGACCTTGTGGCCTTCTCGGATGAACTCGTCGACCTTGCGCACCTTCACGTCGAAGTCGCCCCGTCCGATCTTCGGTCGGAACTTGACCTCCTTGATCGAGACGGCGATCGACTTGCGTCGTGACTCCTTGGCCTTCTGGGCTTCCTCGTAGCGGAACTTCCCATAGTCCATGATCCGGCAGACCGGTGGGTTGGCCATCGGAGCCACCTCGACGAGGTCGAGGTCCATGCCTCGGGCCAGACGGAGCGCGTCCGGCACGGGCTTGATGCCCAGCTGGTCGCCGTCCGGGCCGATCAGGCGAACCTCGCGGGCCCGGATGCGGTCGTTGATGCGGTGCTGCTCACGCTGCTCGCGCTGCGGCGTAGCTATGGCTGCTCACTCCTGTGCAATGGGTGGAATCTCCCTGTTCGCTGTCTCGGTTGGCGCTCGACGCGCAAGCCCGCGGAGCCGACCGACCGATGGACGACCATCACTCGGAGCCGTTGGACCCGGGCGCACCACCTTGGTGGCCGGGTGGGGGTCTCCCCCACTTCGCTGTTGAACGGACCGTTAGATTAGCGCAGGTGACCGAGGAAGCGGGCGACGAGCGGGACCGTCGACCCCGAGCCACCGGACGCCGACTCGTCCGAAGCCGCCGCGGACGACACCGCGGCCGACGTCACGACGGACGACGGGGACGCCGAACCCGACCAGCTGGCCGAGGCCGAGGCGGCCATCGAGGACGCTCGTCGACGGGTCGCCGAGGTGCCGGCCGAGGTCGTCGTGACCAACCACGTGATGGGCCTGTACGAGTTGGCCGCGATCCACCTGTCGGCTCCCGATCCGGACCTCCGGGCGGCGGCGCTGGCCATCGACGCCGTGGCCTGCCTGGTCGACGGCCTCGGCGAACGTCTGGGCGCCGAGGCGGTCACGATGCGCGATGCGCTGGGCAACATCCGCCTGGCCTTCGTCGAGATCAAGTCGCGCGCCGCGTCGGCGACGAGCTGACGCGACGGAACCGCCCGATCGGTGCGTCGCGGACTCGGCCGGTGGTCACGGTGACGCCCTCGGCGCGCAGCAGCTCGGCCTGGCCCGACGACGGTGGGGCGGCCAGCCGGCCGTCGCTGCGCACGACGCGCCACCACGGCAGCTCGTCGTCGCCTGCTGCCGCCAGCAGCGCGCCCACGGCGCGCGAGCGGCGGGGGTAGCCGGCCACCTCGGCCACGTCGCCGTACGTCGTGACCTCGCCGTCGCCGAGCGCCAGCAGCACGGCCGTGACCCGGGTGTCGTCGCTCACGTCTGTTCGCTCGCAGGGCTGTTGCGTGTGCGGTCGCCCCGGACGCTCGCTCACACCGGCGGGCGCAGGTTGGCCGCCTCGTGCCGAGCTTGACCATCAGGTCGAACTCGACGGCGGCGCCGACGGCGATCGATCGGGTGCCGTCGGCGATCTCCACGCAGTGGAACAGGTAGCTGTCGCCGGCGTCCGTCTGGACGTGGCCGAGTCCCACGTGCTCGTCGAAGTCGACCACCACGCCGCGCTGGCTCACGGTCTCCAGTCCCCGAGCGTTCGTGACGCAGCGAGCGTGACACCCCAGGCCGGCCTTGCCCGGCCCAGCCGAGCGAGCGGAGTCTTCGGAGCGAGCGAGGCCATCGACTCAGTGGACGATCTTGGCGATCGGGATCTCGAGGAGATCGGTGGCGCCGGCGTCCTTGAGGGCCGGGATCACGAGGTTGATCTGCCGCTTCTCGACGACGCTCTCGACGGCGTACCCGCCGCCGGCGAGCTCGGAGATGGTCGGCGACTTGGCCGATGGCAGCACGGCGAGCACCGCCTCGAACTGCGCGGCCGAGACGTTCAGCTTCAGCAACACCTTGGTGCGCGCCTCGAGCGCCCCGTTCAGCAGCGTCATCAACTGACCCATGGCGTGGCGCTTGGCAGGGTCGGCGTAGCTGTCCCGGTTGGCGACGACCTCGGTGTAGCTCGTGAGGATCGTGTCGATGACCCGCAGGCCGGCGGCGCGCAGGGCCCGACCGGTCTCGGTGATGTCGACGACGCAATCGGCGATGTCGGGCACCTTGGCCTCGCTGGCCCCGTACGACAGCCGCACGTCGGCGGCGATCCCGCGGTTGGCGAAGAACCGCCGGGTCAGCTCCGGGTACTCGGACGAGACCCGCACGCCGTCGTGGAGGTCGGCCGCCGACCGCGCCGGCGAGTCGGCGGCGACGGCGACCACGACGCGCACGGGCTCGGAGGTGGCCTTGGAGTACCGCAGCTCGCCGAGGCTGACGACGTCGCTGGCCGTCTCCTCGACCCAGTCCCGCCCGCTGATCCCGACGTCGAACAACCCCTCGGCGACGTAGGCGGGGATCTCCTGGGGCCGCAGGATGCGCACCTCGTCGACGCGCGGATCGGCGATCGTCGCCCGGTACTCGACGGTCGACGCCCGCTCGACCGTCAGGTCGGCGGCCTCGAACAACTCGAGCGTGGCCCGTTCGAGCGAGCCCTTGGGCAGGGCGAGACGGAGCACGGCGCGGGAGGCTACCCAGGGTCGGCGGTGCGGGCCTCGGCGACCATCGCCCACAGGTCCTGTGCCGTGACCGGCCCGAGCGCCGTCCCGCGCACGACCCCGTCCACGTCCACGAGGAGCAGCGTGGGGACGGCGTCGATGCGGTAGCGCTGGTGCAGCTCACGGTCGGAGCCGTACTCCACCTCCGTGGTCACGACCTCGTCGCTGGCCAGCACGGCGGTCTTGGCGACGACGTCGGCACAGGTGTGGCATGTCGCCGACGTGAACACGGCGACGAGCCACGGCGCATCGGGTCGCGGGAAGTCGTGGCGGTCGACCTGCAGGGGCACGGCCCCGGCAGCCTGGGTGGGCGGATCGGGACGGCGGCGGCGCACGGCCACGGCAAGGGCCACGGCCGCCACCACGATGGCGGCGGCGATGAGGACCCGCGTCACGGCCCGGCCGCTCGGGCGCCCATCAGGAGGAGCGATCCGGCGCCGGCATCGCCCACGAACCCACTCGGCCCTGGGTCCCCGGCTCGCGCGGCAGGGATCGCTCGACGAACACGCGCGACGTCGAGCGCACGATCAGCTGGTGGTCGAGGGCCGCCGGATCCACGAGCGGGATCGAGATCAGGCCACCGGCCGGGAGCGGCACGGCGGCGAGCGACGGGACCGTCGTCGCTCCGGAGCCCGGCACGACGGCCTGGACGGTGACGACCGACTCGACGTTGTCGATGTTGTAGACGACCAGTGCGTCCTCGACCGGCTCGCTCGGCCCGATGGCCATCGTCCACGTGGTGGCCACCGCGGCGTCCTCGGGACGGGACACGCCGCCGAGCAGCACTGACGTCGTGGCGATGTCGTCGATGGTCCGGGTGATGACCTGCTCCACGGCGATCGATTGCGACTCGTCGGTCGTGGCGAAGACGACGGCATGGCGACCTTCGACCAGGCTGGCGACGTCGTCGGGCGTGTACGTCACCACCTGCCGGGCCGGGATCACGATCGGATCGATCAGGTCGGTGCCCTCGGCGATGCCGAGGTACGTGGGTTGCACCTCGACGTCGTCGTCGGTCGGGTTGTAGAGGCTGTACCGCTCGGTGATGCCCTCGCCCTTGTCACCGTTGACGAACCACCATTGCGATCGCAGCGCCGGCGCAGCCATGGTCGCTGCGAACCCCAGCCGCCCGTCGCCCTGCCAGATCTGCGACCGGCCGACGACCAGCTCGCCGAACGTGGCGCGTACGTTGACGGCCACCTCCGCCTCGTCCTGGGCGGCGATCTCGGCCAGGTCGATCACCTCGACGGAGCGGGGCGCGATCGGACGTCCCTGCAGCGGTGCCGGTTGTCGCGATCCGGCGCGGGTGGCGAACCCGATGTCGACGATCGCCACCTCGTCGTAGGGGTTCGTCAGCACCAGTTGCTCGACGCTGCCGCCGGCAGTGAAGCCTTCGGCCACGAACCAATCGGACGAGGTCTCCGTCGTGCACGGTGCGATCGACGACGCCGCCGAGGTGCCGGCGGGGCTCTCGGCGAGCTGCTCGACGAGCCCCCCGCCACCGTCGATCTCGACCATGGCGCTGACGAACGGCGCGGTGATCGCCGACGAGACGTCGAGCGTCGCGTGGTCGAACGGCGGCACCGTGATCGCCTGCTCGATCGCCTGGTCGACGCCGGCCAGGAGGGTCACTCGCGCGGTCATCGGCTGGTCGCGATCGTTGGCCACGACGATCGTTCCGGCCACGCCATCGGCGCCGGTCGCCGGCACCCCCGGGCAGAACCACGTCGTCGTGAGGTCACCGGCCGGTGCGGCGGCGGGCATCCACGGTTGGGCGATCGTGGCGAACCGCGCGGCGACCGGTGCTTCCGTGCTCCGGCCGGTGACGACGATCGCACCGAGGGCGACCACCGAGACGGCGAGCATCGGGACGCGGCGGACGATCACGGGCGTCGCTCCGGCAGGTGATCGGCCGATCCGGCGCCGTCGCCGTCGGTGTCGTCGATGGCGTCGACGTCGGGCTCCGAACCGTCACGCACGACGAGCGGCTCGGGGCGCGGACCCCCGAAGTGCTCGATCTCGGCGACCTCCTCGGACTCCTCGACGATCAGGTCGTCGACCCACTCGTCGAAGACGCGGCCACCGGCGGGCGGGGGGAGGGCGGCACCGGGCTCGGCGTCGAGGTCGATCAGCGTCTCGTCGCGGGTCCGGCCGAGACGCAACCGCAGCGGCACCGTGAGGCGGCTGGCCGCCACCAGCACCACGCCCCACAGGGCAGCCTGCACGATCAACCACAGCGTCCGCGACGACGGGCTGGAGTACTCCAGCGTGGCGGGACCGGTCCCGGGCACGTCGTAGGCCGTGGCCACGCCGAAGCTGACCCGTCCCTCGACGTCGGTGCTGCCGACGCGCATCGTCCAGTTGCCGTCGAGCGGCGTCCCGAAGTGCAGGACCCCCGCCTCGACGTCGCCGGCGGCGCGGCGCTGCTCGATCGCCCCCGGCAGGACCGGCGTGGCGCCGCCCGTCGGGATCCCCACGAGGGCGTCGGGCGAATCGGCCGTCGACGCCGCGGCCAGGGCGTCGTCCAGCCTGGCGGTGGTCGGGATGGACGCCCGGTTCTCGAACCGGGCGAAGTTCGACGTCGTGATCGAGCGGACCATGTCGAGCTGTCCGCCGAGCGACTCGAGCAACCCGGTCGGCACGGGCAATGGATCGGCGGACGTCGACGTGACGCCGTCGACCAGCGGGACCACGACGAAGCGGACGTCGAACGGCGCCAGCAGGCGACCGCCGCGCCGCGTGGATGACGACGAGATCGATTCGATGACCGCCTGCAGCTCCTCGTCGGCCGGCTGGTCGGCGACCGGCCACCGACGGCGCTGATCGCTGGTCCCGCCGTCGACCAGTGCCATGGCGACGCCCTCACCCAGGTCGACCGACGGGAACGGGATCAGCCGAGGGTCGCCCAGGTACAGCACCCGGTAGTCCCCGCCATCGGTGTCGGCCGGGAGCTCACCCTCGACGAGCTCCAGCATGCTCACCTTCGGCAGGTACCACGAGCCGTCGAGGATCGTGAAGACCGACGGGATCAGCCCGACGATGACGGCAGCCATCGACAGCAGCCCGAGCGGTTGCCGCCACCCGAAGGTGCGTCCGGCGACGTCGGCGCTGAACGAGGCCACGGCGGCCGCCGCCGAGATGGCCAACCCCAGGGCGACGGGGACCAACAGGATCCCGGCGTCCGGGATGGCGAACGGGAGAGCATCGCGGTCCTGCAGCACGGCCAATCCCAGGAACACGACGATCAGGCCGGCGGCGCGCGCCGCCCAGGTCAACCGCCAGGCCCTCGACAGGGCCAGCGCGGTGAGGACGGGGAGGTAGAGGGCCAACGCCAGCACCTCGAACTGGGATCGCCCGACGGCCATCGTCGCCGTGTCGATCAGGCCCCGACCGATCGGGCCGGCCAGGGGCGACGCGGTCAGGTCGTCCCACGACCATGTCGACGCCCACGGCAGGTTGAGGGCGATGCCGACGAGCAGCGAGACCACACCGAGCCCGGTCAGCCACGCCGCGGTGCGCCAGCCGGCGCCGACGAGCAGGGTGGTGACGCCGAGCACGACCACGATCAGGGCGAGCACGACGGCGACGGCCGGTGCCAGGGCGACGGCCAGCCCGACGACGATCGCGACGAGGGCGCTGCGGCGGATCCGTTCGCGTACCGACAGGGCGATGACGCCGTCGGCCAGGTCGACGGCGGCGGCGGCGGGGTCGGCCGTCCCGATGCCGGCCGCGGTGCGCAGCAGGTTGACGAACCACGGGACGGCGGCGTAGCCGACGAGCGCCGACAATCGACCGGTGGAGATGACCCCGGGCAGCAGCGGCACCGCGGCGTAGACGAGCAGGGCGGTGATGCGGGCCCGGTTCGTCGGGAAGACGGTGGCCAGGCGCCACATCCCCCAGACGCCGAGGACGATCAACCCGATCAGCAGGATCGTCAGCCCGGCGCCCATCTTGAACAGCCAGAACACGCTGGCGACGGACAGCACGGCCCACCCCGTCGGGTTGGCGACCGTGCCGCCGAGGCCACCCGGGTTCCACGCCGATGCGTAGTCGCCGGCGAGGTCGCGGGCGCTGGCCGGCATCGGGAGCAGCTCGCCGATCGCCGGCACGGCGGTGTCGATCAGCGTCCGGCTGGCCACGACGATGCACGCCAGCAACACCAGCCAGGTGGCTGTGACGGCGAGCGTGCTCTCGCGCCAGCGCCGCACGTTGGTCTCGGCGCCGATGTAGGTGGCCGTGTCGCGGGATCGTCGGAACGAGGTCAGCCGGGCGCTGCCGCGCTCCTGCAGGGGCAGGATCTCGGCGTCGCCGACCTGGCGGAGCTTGGCGATCGCACCCCGCCGGGAGAGGACCGCCGGCAGGCGCGGGACGAGCCCGATCATCGCCCGCACGGAGGACCAGGCTTCGCCGAGACGACCGGTGAAGGCACCGACCACCAGCTCGGCCACGGTCAACACGACCATCTCCAGGCTGCGCAGCGGCAGCCGGCTGCCGCCGGTCAGGGTCATGACGGATCGCACGCGGTGGCGGGCGCGCAGCAGGTCGTGGTGCAGCTCCGGCCGGCGCACCTCGAGCTCCTCCCGATGCCGGGCCCGCGCCTGCGGCGCGACCACGACACGCGCTCCGCTCAGGTGGACCCGCCAGCAGAGGTCGACGTCGTCACCGTGGAAGCTGATCGCCGGATCGAAGCCCCCGAGGGTGCGGAACAGATCGGCCCGCACGAGCAGACACGCCGACGGGAGCACGAACACGTCGCGCACCCGGTCGTGCTGCTCCTGGTCGTACTCCCCCGGCTCGATGATCGAATCGATCTCGCCGAAGCGGTCGAGGCCGAGCCCGACGGTCTGCAGCAGCCCGGGGTCCTCCCAGGACACGAGCTTCGGACCGACGACGCCGGCGTTCGATCGGTACAGCTCCTCGACGAGCATGCGGATCGCGTCGTGGTCGAGCGCCACGTCGTCGTGGCAGAAGCAGAAGAAGCCGCTGTCGCCCTCGACCAGCCGCAGCACCTCGTTGGCGGCCGCCCCGAAGCCGGGGTTGGTGCCGAGCTCCCGCACGAACGCGTCGGGCAGGCGGGCGAAGATCCGCCGCCGCACCTCGGCGTCGCTGGCCGCGTTGACGCCGGTGGTCAGCAAGAAGAGCGTGTTGAGGTTCGGGTAGTCCTGGGCGGCCAGCGCAGCCAGCGACTCGTCGAACCAGGGACCGGGGTCGTGCACGACGACCACCGCCACGACGGGCGGCGCGAGCGGCGCGTCGGGGGCAGCGGACTCCACGGGGGCGCGAGGCTACTGGCGCTGCTCGCGGGCCTGCCGTCACCAGATCGTCATCTGCAGTGCTTGCATTTGCTAGCACCTTGCGGTACAGTGCTCGCAGCACGCACCACCCGGTGCGGCCCCAACCCCCACCAGCCCCCGAGGAGCGCCCGTGCCCACGATCCCGACCATTCAGCTGCCCAAGTTCGAGCTCCCCAAGTTCGAGCTGCCGAAGTTCGACCTGCCCAAGTTCGACGTCCCGAACTTCGAGGTCCCCGATCTGCCCACCGCCGAGCAGGTGACCAGCTACGTGCGCGACGCCGCCTACATCGGGGTCGGCCTCGCCGCCATGACCGTCGAGCGCCTGCAGGCGCTGCAGCAGCAGCTCGTCGAGCTCGTCAAGGAGCGCGTCTCGCGCTGAAGCGAACCCGCGACGGGAACCTGGTGAGGGGTGAGGGGCCATCGGCCCCTCACCCCTCATCGCTGTGTTCGCTCACCCCGCGCGTCGGTGCCCCGTCGACGCCGGCTCCTGCGGGTAGCGTCAGCCACTCGTGTCGAGGACGGTGACCACCCGCACCCCCCTTCCTGAGGGGACCGTCCCGGTGGCCGCGGCGCTGCTCATCGCCGGTGTCGCCACCTACGCCTTCTTCAAGGTCGGTACCTGGGCGGTCGGCGGCGCCGAGGCGTTCAAGCCGATCTCCTCGCTCTGGTTCGCCACGTTCGCCCTCGCGCCCGGCTTCTTCCTACCGCTCGAGCAAGAGCTCGGGCGGGCACTCGCCCACCGCCGGGCCCTCGGCCATGGCGGCCGCCCCGTCGTCGAGAAGGTGGCTCGGCTCAGCGTCGTGCTGACCGCCATCGTGCTGGTCGCCATCCTCGCTGTCAGCCCGCTGATCGCCAGCAGCTACTTCGGTGGGAACTGGCTGATGGTCGTGGCACTGATCTGCGCCTTCGCCGCCTACGCGCCCGCCCACCTGGCACGCGGCATCTGCTCGGGCACCGGCCGGTTCCACAACTACGCCATCGTGATGGGCACCGACGGGGTCGTGCGCATCGTCCTGTGCGTGCTCCTGGCGCTCATCGGGATCGAGGCCGTCGGGCCGTACGGATTTGCCGTCGCCCTCGCGCCGTTGTTCGGCGTCGGATACGTGTACAGCCGTCACGGGTTCCGGACGGCGCCGGGACCGGACGCGAACTGGGCCGAGGTCACACCGAACCTCGGGTACCTGCTGCTCGGGTCGGTGTTCGCCGCGACGTTGCTCAACGCCGGCCCGATCGCCACCACGCTGCTGGCCGAGGAGAGCGACGACGCCCGCGTGACGCAATTCGCCTACGGGGTGCTGCTGGCCCGCATCCCACTGTTCATGTTCCAGGCCGTGCAAGCCGCGCTGCTGCCCCGGCTCAGCCGGTTGGCGGCCCGTGGAGAGCTGGACGAGTTCCTCGCCGGGCTGCGCCGCCTGATGATCGTCGTCGGCGCCGTCGGCGTGGTCGGCACGCTCGGCGCGCTGGTGCTCGGCCCGTGGGCGATCGAGCTGGTGTACGGCGCCGAGCTGACCGGACGCACGCTGGCCATGCTCGCCCTGGGCAGTGCGCTCTACATGGTCGCCCTTGCGCTGGCCCAGGCCGTGATCGCCCTCAAGGGCCATGCGCTGGTCGCCCTCGGCTGGGGGGCCGGCGTGGTGGTGTTCCTCCTCGGCACGTGGCTGTCCAGCGATGACCTCTTCCGCCGGGTCGAGATCGGCCTGCTGCTGTCCTCGGTGGCGGCGGTGATCGTGTTTGCCGTCGCCTTGCGTCACCAGCTGCGCGTCGGCGCCCGTCCGGACGAGGAATCGGTGCTCGAGGCGATCACCGACATGCCCCTGGAGAGTTAGCGCCGGCCGAGCCATCGACGGGCTCTTGACGCTTCGGCCCCCACCGCAGCGAGCGATCGACGGAGGTCGGCCTTGTCCGACCCAGGCCGAGGAGCGGAGTCTTCGGAGCGAGCGAGGCCATCAAGGACGGATTCCTGCTTTGGCAGCTTCGCTCGCCAGGTCGTGGTCGACCATCATCTTGACCAGGGCCGGGAAGTCGATCTTCGGGGTCCAGCCGAGTTTGGTGCGAGCCTTGGTGGCATCACCGATCAGCAGGTCGACCTCGGCTGGTCGGTAGAACTTCTGGTCCTGGCGCACGTAGCGCCGCCAGTCCTCGATCTCGACCTCGGCGAACGCCCGCTCGACGAGCTCTTCCACCGTGTGCGTCTCGCCGGTGGCGACGACGAAGTCCTCGGGCTCGTCCTGCTGCAACATCATCCACATCGCCCGCACGTAGTCGCCGGCGTAGCCCCAGTCGCGCTTCGTGTCCAGCGTCCCCAGCACCAGCTCGTGCTGCAGCCCGAGCTTGATGCGCGCCGCCGCGTTGGTCACCTTTCGGGTGACGAACTCGATGCCGCGTCGCGGACCCTCATGGTTGAAGAGGATGCCCGAGCAGGCGTAGAGCCCGTACGACTCGCGATAGTTGACGGTGATGTCGTGGCCGAACACCTTCGCGCAGCCGTACGGCGAACGGGGGTGGAACGGCGTCAGCTCGTTCTGCGGTGACTCGCGCACCTTGCCGAACATCTCCGAGCTGGACGCCTGGTAGAAGCGGATCGGATTGGACTGCGTGCCACCGACCATGCGGATCGCTTCGAGCATGCGCAGCACCCCGAGTCCGGTCGTGTTCGCCGTCAGCTCGGCCTGGGAGAACGACAGGGCGACGAACGAGATCGCACCGAGGTTGTACACCTCGTCCGGCTGCGCCAGCTGGAGGGCAGCGACGAGCGACGGCAAGTCGGCGAGGTCGCCGGGCACGAGCTCGACGAACGGCATCTGCTCGACGACGGCAGTGGCCTTCGGGTTGTTCTGCCCCTTGACCAACCCGTACACGTCGTAACCCTTGCCGTGCAGGAACTCGGCGAGGTGCTGTCCGTCCTGACCGGTGATGCCGGTGATGAAGGCGCGAGGCATGCGGAACCGTTCTGTCGATGGACGATCGTCGGCGCAGCGACCCTGGCCGGACCGGGGCGAGTGTAGGCGGGAGGCCGACCGTACGATCGGGCGCCGTGCTGGCCGTCGTGGTGCTGACGTTCAGCCAGCCGCCAGCCGTTTTGGCCGCCTGCGTGGGCTCGCTGGCCCGCTCGGGCGACGCCGACTCGATCGTCGTCGTCGACAACGGCGGGCACGTCGACGCGGCGGCCGTCCAGGCGGCCGCCGGCCGCCCGGTCGTCGTGCTCCGACCATCGCGCAACCTCGGCTTCGCCGGCGGGATGAACCTCGGGATGCGCCGCGCCCTCGACGACGGAGCGTCCGCCGTCGCCATCCTCAACGACGACACCACGGTGACGAACGGGTGGCTCACCACGCTCGCCGGGCAGCTCGACTCGGCCGGCGGTGTGGGCGCCGTCCAGCCCAAGATCCTGTTCCAGGACTCACACCCTCCGCAGATCAACAGCGTCGGCGTGCGCTGGCGGTCGGACGGCGCCGG
The DNA here is from genome assembly GCA_963844175.1 of uncultured Acidimicrobiia bacterium. GTDB lineage: Bacteria > Actinomycetota > Acidimicrobiia > Acidimicrobiales > Ilumatobacteraceae > JALZMG01. Next base: position 100,567 of record CAWJNE010000023.1, on the reverse strand, counting down.
CATCGACGTGGGCCATGGCCAGATCGATCGAGGGCAGCACGACCGCCGCGGTCCGATCGGTGCGTTCACCGGCGCGGCGGTCCTCATGGCGAGCCCGTTCATCACGGCGACCGGTGGGTTCGACGAGGACTACTTCCTGTACTACGAAGACATCGATCTGTCATTGCGCGGGCGCGAGCTCGGCTGGACCTACCGGTACGAGCCGGCTGCCGTCGTGCACCACCGTGCCGGGGCGTCGAGCAACGCCGATCCGGGGCAGCGGCGGTACTGGGAGGAGCGCAACCGGCTCTGGTGCCTCGGCCGCCACGCGCCGGCGGGCAATGTGGCCCGTGGCCTGCTGCGCTCCGGCGCCCGACTCGCCCGGCACCCGACGCGCCACCAGTGGCGAGCGATCGTCGACGGGACGCGAGGACTGCCCCGCCGCCGTCGCGAGCGCCGCCGGGTGATGGAGGGACCATGAGCGAGCAGCTGTCCGATCCGTCGGTCGCCGTGCTCGCCGGCGGTGTCGGAGCGGCCCGCTTCCTGCGCGGGCTCGTGCGCGTCGTGGCGCCGTCGTCGATCACGGCCCTCGTCAACACCGCCGACGACACCGTGCTGCACGGGCTGTCCATCTCGCCCGACGTCGACACGGTCACGTACACGCTGGCCGGTGCCATCGACCCCGAGCGCGGCTGGGGATTGGCCGGCGAGAGCTGGCAGGCGATGGACGGGTTGGGCCGATACGCCAGCGTCCGGCCGGCCGGTTCGGCCGCCGCGCCCACGTGGTTCAACCTCGGCGACCGGGACCTGGCCACGCACCTGTACCGCACGGCGCGCTTGGCCGAGGGTGCGTCAGCGACGGAGGTGGCCGACGAGATCCGCCGAGCGTGGGGTGTCGGGGTGCGGCTGCTGCCGATGTCCGACGACACGGTCGCCACGCGCATCGAGCTGGCCGGCGGCGAGGTGGTCGCCTTTCAGGACTACTTCGTGCGCCTGCGCCACGCCGTCCCGGTCGTCGCCGTCGAGATCCGCACCGGTGATGCCCGCCCGACCGCCCAGGTCCTCGATGCACTGACCCGCAGCCAGGTCGTCGTCGTCGCCCCGTCCAACCCGCTGGTGTCGATCGGGCCCATCCGCGCCCTGCCCGGCATCGAGGAGCTCCTCGTCGGCCGCCGGGAGTCGGTCGTTGCCGTGTCGCCGATCGTCGGCGGAGCGGCCTTGAAGGGTCCGGCGGACCGGATGCTCACCGAGCTCGGCCACGAGCCGTCGGTCGTCGGGGTCGCCCGGCTGTACGCGCCAATCGCCGCCGCGCTGGTCATCGACCCGGTCGACGCCGACCTGGCCGACGCCGTCGCTGCGGCCGGCATGCGGCCCGTCGTCGTGCCGTCGATCATGCGCGACGAGCCGACCTCGACCGCCCTCGCCCGCGCCACGCTCGCCGCCGCCACGTCCTGACCGACCCAGGCGCATCCGAGACCATCAACGAAGGGCGCTGAGGCCCTCCTCGAGGGAGGTCCACGGGGCCCAGGCGAGGTGGATGCGGGCCCGCACGGGCGAGACGGCGAAGCGAGTGAGCTCGTCCGGGCGAGCCGGCGCGGTGGCGGGTTCCGGTCCGTCGGGCGCGATCAGCGCCCACAGGTCGCGCAGCGCGGTGGGCACGCCGGTGCCGACGTTGACGACCAGGCCGCTGCCCCGCCGGCCGGAGCGCACGAGGGCGTCGACGACGTCGTCGACGAAGACGAGGTCCCGCGACTGCCGCCCGTCACCTGTCAGCACCGGTTGCGTCCCCCGGCGGGCCGCCGCCACCATCGCCGCGACCACCCCACCGTCTGGACGCTGGCGTGGTCCGTACGCCGTGGTCAACGCCAGCGCGGTGAACTCGATGCCGTGCGCCTCGCGATACGTGGCGAGCAGGTCGACGATCGCCTTGGCCACCACGCCGCGAACGCCGCGGGGAACGAACGGTCCCTCCTTCACCGGCAGCTCGCGCGCCGACGGATGGCCGTACAGCGCCGTCGCCGGCAACGCGACCACGACCTTGCCGACGCCGTTGCGACGGGCCGCCTCCAGGACGGCGAGCATCGAGGTGAAGGACTGGCCCAGCTCGGTGGCTGCCGCCGACCGTGGCAGCAGGGCGAGGTGGTAGATCTCCCGCGGCCGGCGGAGCGCGACGAGGTCGGCCAGCGCGTCCGTCCCGCCGGTATGGATCCGTAGCTGGCTGGACACGCCGGCGGCCACCGCGCTGCGGGCGTCGCTCAGGTTGCCCAACGACCCGGTCGAGAGGTCGTCGACCACGTCGACGACCTCTCCCTCGGCGATCAGGCGGTCGACGAGGTGCGAACCGAGGAACCCGGCCCCGCCGATGACGAGCACACCGCCGGTCGACACGTCCTGCTCGGACGCCTCACTCGGCGGGGACTCGGGCGTCGTGGACGTGCTCACGGTCGGCAATCTTGGCGTCGGCGCCGACCACCGCGCGAACGACCGTCGCTCCGGGACCGATCGTCCCGGCGACGACGCTGTCCTCGAGGGCGGCATCGGCGCCGATCACGGCGCCGGGCAGGAGCACGCTGCGCAGGACGGTCGCGTCGCGCCCGACCTGCGCGCCCGGTCCGACGACGCTGGTCGTCACGGTGGCCCCGGCGCCCACGACGGCGCCCGGTGCGACACCGTCGACGACCTCCTTGCGGGCCCCGCTGATCAGGTCGAGGTTGGCTCGCAGGTACAGGTCGGGGCGGCCGGCGTCGAGCCAGTAGTCCGCGGTGGCGAACCCGTGGAAGCGCCCGGCGGCGGCCACCGCCGGGAACGTGTCCCGCTCGATCGACACGCGGCCCGGCGGGATGCGGTCCAGCACGCTGGGTTCGAACACGTAGGTCCCGGCGTTGATCAGGTTGCTCGGCTCGGTGCCGGGCGCCGGTTTCTCGACGAAGCGCAGGATCCGACCGTCGTCGTCCTGCTCGACGACGCCGAACGACGACGGGTCGTCGACGGCGATCAGGTGCATCGTCGCCTCGGCGTCCATCGTCTCGTGGTGGGCGACCAATGCGGCGACTTCCAGCTCGGTCAACACGTCGCCGTTGGCGACCACGAACGTTTCGTCGATGCCCGCATGGCGGGCGGCGAACCGGATCGCTCCCGCCGTGTCCAGCGGCTCGGGCTCGATGGCGTAGCCCAGCTCGACACCACCGCACCGGCCAGCGGGAAACGCCTCGACGAACGGGTCGGGCAGGAAGCCGAGCGCCAACGTGACACCGTCGACGCCACCGGCCTCCAGCCGGCGGATCAGGCGCACGATCAGCGGGACGTGGGCGACGGGCAGCATCGACTTCGGGACCGTGTCGGTCAACGGACGGAGCCGGGTCCCGAAGCCGCCGACGAGGACGACGGCGTGCATCGGGTCAGCCGGTGCTGGTGGTGGTCGCCGTGGACGTGGACGAACCGGTCGTCGTGTCCGTCGCGCCGTCGGTGGTGGCGTCCGGCGTGGAGCCGTCGACGGTGGACTCCGGCGTCAGCGATCCCTCGGGCGGGATCGTCGACCCATCGGGTTCGGGCGCCGCATCGTCGACCGATCCGAGGGCTGGCAGATCGGCCGCCCACGGCGGCATGGTGAGCTCGAAGTCCTTGGGCTGGAAGGCGATCGCGTAGACCAGACCGTCCCGGTCGAACGGGATGTCGTCGAAGTTCGACACGTACGTCGTGCCGGGTCCGGTGTCCTGGTAGTTGTCCCAGACGATGACCTTGAGCTCGCCGGGCTCGCCGTTGCAGTCCGTCTCGCCCTCGACGTACTCCTTGCCGCCCTGGTCCTCCGGGAAGCGCAAGGTGTCGTCGGTCAACTCGACGTCGTAGACCTCGGTGAACACACCGAGCTTGGCCCGCTTCCCGACCGCCGCCGACGTGTAGGCGTGCCAGTGAATGACGCCGTCGTCGTGGGAGTGCACACCCGTGCGCAAGAAGGCCGAGCTGACCAACGAGCCGTTGGCGTCGCGCTCCTCCTTGGCCCCTGCAAGCTGCACGAACTCGGGCTCGTCGCACAGACTGAACCCGTAGGCGGCGTGCCAGTGGTCCTCGCTCGTCGGCGGCGTGGAGTCGACCGCCGGCTGCGACTGGCGGGCGTAGACGATCGTGCCGAGCCCGAGCACCAGGATGATCATGATGATCAGCGGGAAGAACGTCCCGCCCTGGAAGCGGACGCGCTTGCCCTTGCCCTTCTGCGCCAGGCGAGCGGCGCGTCGGGTCGAGGACGAGGAGACCATGGCGCACGGAGGCTATCGGCGCGTGTCGCCGGCCCGCCGTCAGCCCCGACGCAGCTCGGCGATCAGTCGCTCGTAGGCCTCGGCGACGACCGACGGTGACGCCGCGCCGAGCACCCAGCGCCGCCCCTGCTCGCCCATCGAGGCGGCGGTGACCGGCTCGTCGACCAGCCGGCCGACGGCGGCGGCGAAGGCGTCGACGTCATCGGGCGCCACCGCCAGCCCGGCGCCTGCCGCGGCGAGGATGCGCGGCACCTCCGTGCCGGGGTCGATGGCGGCGACGATGGGTCGGCCGGCGGCGAGGATCGAGTAGGTCTTCGACGGCACGCTGACGGACCCGAGCCCGCGTCGCAGCGGCACGGCGTGGACGTCACCGGTCGCCAGCAGCTCGACCAACCGGTGGTCGGGCACATAGCCGGCGAAGCGCACGTTCTCGAGGCCAGCGGCGCTGGCCTCCAGCTCCAGCCGCGCCGCGCCGCCGCCGTTGATCAGCACCGTCACGTCGGGACGGCGGCGGGCGACCTCGACGAGGAGGTCGACGGACTGCGAGTACCCGATGTTGCCGGCGTAGAGCAGCACCGGCTCGGCGCCGATCCCCAGCTCATCGCGATACGCCGTCATCCGGTCGGCCGGCACGATGCGTTCGGTGTCGACGAAGTTGGGGATCGTCCGCAGCTTGGCCGCGGCCGCGACGCGACCGCCCGCCGGCAACTTGGCGGCCACGTTGGCCTCGAGGTCGGCGGACAGCACCGTCACGGCGTCGGCACGCCGGTAGCTCAGCCGCTCCAACCACCGGGCCACGGCGATCAGCGGGCGGTTGGTGATGGCGCCCGTCTCGACGGCGGCGTCGGGGAAGACGTCCTGGATGTTGAAGATGAGGGGCGCCCGGTGGCTCCACGCCACGATGCGCCCGGTGAGACCGAGCGTCAGCGGAGGCGACATCGCGATCACTGCGTCGACCCGACGGAACCACCCGCCCGAGAGCAACCCCGCCCAGCCGGCGAGGAGGGTGAAGCCGACGAACCCGAGCGCCCGACGCAACAGGTGGCGGCGATCCCCGCCGGGAAACGGATGGACCCGCCGCACGACGCCCCACCTGGTGCGGTCACGGCGCACGAGGCGACCGCGCCAACCCTCCTCGACAGCGTGGTCCCGGTACCACGGAAGTGCGGCGACGACGTGCAGCTCGTGGCCGCGAGCCGCCAGTTCCTCGACGAGGCGCGTCAGCACGCGTCCGGTGGGAGCGGTGTCCGGCTCGAAGTGCGGTCCGAGCACGACGATGCGCATCGTCAGGCGGCCGCCATTCGGTAGGCGTCGGCCAGGCGGGCCCCCGACCGGGCGGCGCTGAACCACGCCCCTCGTCGCAGTCCGGCGGCCGAAAGCTCGTTGCGGCGAGCGGCGATCTCGTCCAGCCCGCCGGCCCAGGCCTCGACCGTCGGTGGCCGCACGAGCCCGGCGTCACCGACGACCTCCGGCAGCGCCGCCCGGTCGCTGCTCAGCACCGGGGTGCCGAGCACCATCGCCTCGAGGACGGGCGCCCCGAAGCCCTCGTACTCGGACGGAAACACCACGGCCTCGGCGCCGGCGAGGAAGCCGTCACGATCGGCGTCGCTGACCCGCCCGGGCCGGATCACGCGGGCGGCGACACCGGTGTCACGGATCGCTGCCGCCACGTCGGTGTCGGCGGCGCCGGCCCCGCCGAGCAGCACCAGCACGAGGTCCGGGTCGGACCACGGACCAGCCAGCAGCTCGAGCAGCAGCCGGTGGTTCTTGTGCGGGTGGGTGATGGCCGGGTACACGACGAACCGCCGATCGCCGAGGTGGTGACGGGCCCGGAGCGTGGCCTCGTCGGTCCAGGTCGACGGCCGATCGACACCGTGGGGCACGACCACGACGCGTTCGGCGGCGATGTCGAAGGACTCGACGACGGTCGAGCGCACGTACTCGCTGGGCACGGCGACGACGGCCGCCCGGCGCACCGAGCGAGGCACCACCAACGACAGGTATCGCCGTTTGAGCGCCGTCAGGTACTCGGGCAACGTGCGGTACTGCAGGTCATGGATGGTCAGCACGATCGGTCGCGGTGACCGCGGCGGCACGGTCCCACCACCGTGGTGCACCACGTCGACGTCGGCCAGGCGCGACGGCAGCCACGTGGCCTCGGCCAGCACTCGACGGCTGCGGCGGCGGGCGTCGAGCGAGCCGACGACGAGCTCGTGGCCGGCGGCCACCTCGGGGTGGGCGGCGGCGAACCCCGGCAAGACGGCCAGCGTGGTGTGGATCTCCGGCGCCACCTCGTGCAGCCCGGTCAACTGCCGGACGAGGTACTCCTCGGAGCCCCCGACCTCTCCGGGCAGGCACCAGAGCAGGTTCACGCCGACTCTCACTTCACGGCCCTCAGTCCATGGCCTGGCGGTAGGCGGCGAGCGTCGCTGCCGCCGTCGCCTCCCACGTCAGCTCGGCGGCTCGTGCCCGACCGGCAGCGGCCAGTTCGGGTGCCCGGGCTCTGGCGACATCGAGGCCAGCGGCGATGGCGTCCACGTCGAGCGGGTCGACGAGCACGGCCGCTCCCCCGGCGACCTCCTCGGTCGACGTGCCCACGCTGGTGACGACCGGCGTTCCCTGCGCCATCGCTTCGGCGACGGGGAGGCCGAAACCCTCCCGCTCGCTCGGGTAGGCGAACACGGTGGCCGCGGCGTACAGCGCCGGCAGGTCCTCGGCGGGCACGAACCCCAGGAAGCGGACGTCACCGTCCAGCCCGCGGGGCGAGTCGCCCCAACCATCGGGCCCGGCGATGACGAGCGGCATCGGGTCGGTCGCCCGCGGCGCCGCCGTGGCCAAGCGGTGCAGGTTCTTGCGCGGCTCGAGCGTGCCGACGAACAGGGCGAACCGCTCGGGGAGGTCGTAGCGGTGGCGCACGTTGCGGATCTCGATCTCGGCCGCCGGGTCGCTCGACACCCCGAGCGGCACGATGCGCAGCCGCTCGGGCTCGACGCCGGCGGCGACGAGGTCGTCGTAGCTGGCCTGGCTGCTGGTCAGCACGAGACGGGCGTGGTCCCGGGCCACGGCCAGGCTGCGGGTCATCACGCGCCGGCCCTGCCACGTGTACCGGTCGGGGTCGTGGAGGAATGCCACGTCGTGCATCGTGACGACGAGCGGAGCCCGGCTCGGGCACGGCACGAGCCCGGTGGCGTGGGCCAGATCGACGGGCCCGGTCACCCGCTCGACGTACGGGCGGCGCAGCCGGAGCCACGCCTCGTAGAGCACGGGTCGCGGGAGCGGCACCTGGACCACCGGCACCGGTGATCGCCAGGGTGCATCCGGTGGGCGCCGATGGCGGCCGGCGACGCCGATCAGGGTGACGTCCGTGCGTGGCGCCAGCCGGCGGGCTACTTCCAGGGCGGCCACTGCGGTCCCACCGGGCGCGTCGTGCCAGCACTGCTCGAGCGTGTAGGCGACGCGCATGCCGCCCATGATGGCAAGGCCCCACGTCGCTGACTGTTCGCTCGCCCACTCGGGCCGCGGCGTGCCCTCGACCCGGACGCTCGCTCACGTACGATCGGCCGCATGTCGAGCGCCCTGGCCGATCGACGCGTCGTCGTCACCGGCGGCGCCGGGTTCCTCGGTCGTCGCGTGGTCGACCGGCTGGTCCGCCAGGACGCCGACGTGTTCGTCGCTCGCCGGGCCGACTACGACCTGACCCAGCCCGGAGCCGCCGAGCAGCTGCTCGCCGACCAGCGCCCGGAGATCGTCGTCCACCTCGCCGCCCGCGTCGGTGGGATCGGGTACAACCAGGCCGAGCCGGCGCCGCTGTACCTCGCCAACCTGCTGATGGGGACGCACGTGATCGAGGCGGCGCGCCACGCGCCGGGCGTCGAGCGCACCGTGCTGCTCGGCACCGTCTGCTCGTACCCGAAGCTGACGCCCGTGCCGTTCCGCGAGGAGAGCCTGTGGGACGGCTACCCCGAGGAGACCAACGCGCCGTACGGCCTGGCCAAGAAGGCCCACCTCGTCCACGCCCAGGTCAACGCGGCCCAGTACGGCCAGCGGTTCGCCTACCTGATCCCGACGAACCTCTACGGGCCGGGCGACAAGTTCCACCCCGGCGTGTCGCACGTCATCCCGGCGCTGATCAAGAAGTGCGTGGAAGCGCTCGAGACGGGCGAGGCGAAGGTCGACGTGTGGGGCACCGGACGGGCCAGCCGCGAGTACCTCTACGTCGACGACGCCGCCGAGGCCATCGTGCTGGCGGCGGGCCAGGACGACGAGGGCAGCCCGGTCGAGCCGATCAACCTGGGCAGCGACCGCGAGATCACGATCCGGGAGACCGTCGAGACGATCGCCCGGCTGGTCGGCTTCGACGGCGAGCTGCGCTGGGACCCGACGAAGCCCGACGGCCAGCCGCGCCGGCGCGTCGACGCGTCACGGGCCGAGCAGGTCCTCGGTTGGCGGGCCCGCACGGCGTTCGACGAGGGCCTGCGGGCGACGATCGACTGGTACCTCGCCAACCGCGCCGAAGCCGAGGCCCCGCCACCCACCTGATCCCGATCAGGCGACGATGCCGGCGGCGACGGCGGGCTCCCGGTAGGCCGCGGCCAGGGTATCGATGGTCTCGTGGGCGTTCAGCCCGCTCGGGTTGGGCACGACCCACAGCTCGGCGCCGCCCAGGTCCACCGGTTGCCGGCCGAGCCGGGCCTGGGGTGCGCCGAAGGCCGAGCGGTACGCCGTGACCCCGGCGACGGCCACGACCCGCGGCCGGTGCTCGGCGAGGAACGACACCAGCCGCGCCCCGCCGGCGGCCAGCTCGTCCGCCGAGAGCTCGGCCGCCCGGGGCGTGGCCCGGGCAACGAGGTTGGTGATGCCGATTCCCCGGTCGACCAGGTACCGCCGGTCGTCGTCGGTGAACCCCGTCCCCCGGTCGATGTCGCGATCGATGATCCCGGCCCGTCGCAGCGCCGGGTAGAACCGGTTGCCCGGATGGGCGAAGTGGGTCCCCGTCGCCGCCGTCCACAACCCCGGGTTGATCCCGACGAACAGCAGCCGCAACCCGAGCCCGACCAGGTCCGGCACCGTCGCATCGCGGAACGCTTCCAGCTCGGCCCGCGTGAACCCCATCAGGACAGGGCGGCGACCAGCTCGGCCAGCGGGCCGTCGCGGAAGTCGCGCAGCAGCGGCAGGCCGGCCGCCCGCAGGACGGCGTTGTCGAGGACGCTGTTGGCCGGACGGGGCGCCGGTCGCGGCGGATCCAGCTCGGCGCTCGAGATCGGCCTGACCAGCGCCGGGTCGTGACCGCTGGCGCGCAGGATCTCGACGACGAACTCGTACCAGGTGACGGGACCTTGATTGGTGACGTGGTGCACGCCGCCGCGCCGGTCGATCGCCAGCCGCCGCAGGACCGGCGCCAGGTCGGCGGTGAACGTCGGGCACCCACGCTGGTCGTCGACGAAGGCCAGGCTGCCGGGCTGCCCGACCCGCTCCTCGGCCAGGCGCCGCACGAGGTTGACCATGTTGGCTCCCCTGGCTCCGCACACCCACGAGGTGCGTACGACGGCGGCCGACGATCCGAGCGCCGCAGCCTCCCGCTCGCCCGCAAGCTTCGACGCGCCGTACACCGACTGGGGCCGCGTCTCGTCCCACTCCCGGTACGGGCGGTCGAGCGTGCCGTCGAAGACGTAGTCCGTCGACACGTGCACGAGGTGGGCGCCGATGCGGGCGCATCCCTCGGCGATCCAGCGCACGGCGAGGGCGTTGGCCGTGAATGCCCGCTCGGGATCAGCTTCGCAGTCGTCGACCGCCGTCCACGCCGCCGCGTTGATCACGGCGTCCGGGCGGGCGGTGGTCAGGACGCCTAGCACCGCGTCGCGATCGGCGACGTCGAGCTGCCCGTGGCTGAGGCCCAGGACGTCGTCGCCGGCTGCGTTCGCCGCGCCGACGACGTCGTGGCCGAGCTGCCCGCCCGCCCCGGTGACGAGCAGCCGCACCTCAGAACCTCGCTCGCGCTTTGAGCGGCTCCCACCACTCCCGGTTGGCGCGGTACCAGTCGACGGTCTGCCCCAGCGCGTCGTCGAGGACGTGCTCCGTTCGCCAGCCCAGCGCCTCGATCTTGCCGGTCGTGATGGAGTACCGCCGGTCGTGGCCGAGGCGGTCCTCGACGGGCTCGATGAAGCTGTCGTCGCGACCGCACAGCTCCAGCAGCCGGTTGGTCAGCTCGACGTTGGGAAGCTCGTTGTGCGCGCCGACGTTGTAGATCTCACCCGGCTGGCCGGCCCGCAGGACGAGATCGAGGGCCCGCACGTTGTCGTCCACGAACAGCCAGTCGCGCACGTTCAACCCGTCCCCGTACAGCGGCACCTTCGCCCCGTCGAGGAGGTTGGTGACGAACAGCGGGATGACCTTCTCCGGGAACTGGTACGGCCCGAACTGGTTGCTCGAGCGGGTCACCAGCACCGGGAGCCCGTGCGTGGTCCAGTACGACAGCGCGATGAGATCGGACCCGGCCTTGGCCGCCGAGTACGGCGAGCGCGGCGTCAACACGTCGGTCTCCTCGAACGAGCCCTCGGCGATCGTGCCGTACACCTCGTCCGTCGAGACGTGCAGGAATCGCTCCACGCCGAGCTCGCGAGCCACGTCGCACAGCACGTTGGTGCCGTGGCAGTTCGTGCGCACGAACGCGTACGGGTCCTTGATCGAGCGGTCGACGTGCGACTCGGCGGCGAAGTGGACCACGGCGTCGTGCCCGGCCAGGTGGGTCACGACCGCGTCCTGGTCGCAGATGTCGGCGTGCACGAACCGGCACCGTCGATCATCGACGAGATCGGCGACGTTGGCCCGGTTCCCGGCGTACGTCAGGGCGTCGTAGATGGTCACGCTGTCGTCGGTCGTCGCCAGCACGTGGCGGACGTAGTTGGAGCCGATGAACCCGGCGGCGCCGGTGACGAACAGCCGCACTCGCCGATCCGCTACTCGACGTCGATCTGGCAGTGGTCGCCGACCATCAGCCGCAGCGCGCGCGGGCGCTGCTGCGACCGCACGACGACGGCCGAGTGCCCGATCAGCGAGTCCTCGAGGCGCGGGATGTCGACGACCTGCGAGTGGTCCATCACGACGGAGTGCTCGATCTCGCTGTTGCGCACCTGGCAATCCGCACCGATGGCCGAGAACGGGCCGATGAAGCTGTCGACGATCTCGGTCCCCCGCCCGATCGCCACCGGGCCGCGCACGATGGAGTTGACGATCCGCGCGCCGGCCTCGACGACCACCCTCCCATCGAGCGTGGACCGCTCGTCGACGTCGCCGTCGATCGTCGTCTCGATGCGCTCGAGCAACAGCCGGTTGGCCTCCAGCAGCGGCGTCAGCTTGCCCGTGTCGATCCACCAGCCGGTGAGCAGCTCGGTGCGCACGCGGTGGCCCTGGTCGATCAGCCATTGCAGGGCGTCGGTGATCTCCAGCTCGCCCCTGGCCGACGGCTCGATCGCCCGCACGGCGTCGTGCACGGTGGAGTCGAACAGGTAGACGCCGACGAGGGCGAGGTCGGACGGCGGGTCGTCGGGCTTCTCGATCAGCTCGACGACGTGGCCGGCTGCGTCCAGGCTGGCGATGCCGAACCGGTGCGGGTCCGGTACCTGCTTGAGCAGGATCTGCGCCACCGGAGCGTCGCCGGCGGTCCGGGCGTTCTCGAAGGCCTCGACGAATGCGCCGAGGTCCTGCTCCAGCAGGTTGTCGCCGAGGTACATCACGAAGTCGTCGTCGCCCAGGAACTGGCGGGCGATCAGCACGCAGTGGGCGAGGCCGAGCGGCGCGTCCTGGGGGATGAACGTGAACGTCACGCCGAAGCGCGATCCGTCACCGAGCGCCGAGCGGATCTCGGCACCGGTGTCGCCGACGATGACGCCGATCTCCTTGATGCCGGCGGCTGCCATCGCCTCGATCCCGTAGAAGAGGATCGGTGTGTTGGCCACCGGGACCAGTTGCTTGGCCCGGGTGTGCGTGATCGGCCGCAGCCGGGTGCCGGCTCCGCCGGCGAGCAGCAAGGCCTTCATCGGCCGCGCAGTGTAGGCAGCGTCCCGGGCGCCGTCAGTCGGGGACGGTGGTCGACGTGGTGGTCGTCGGTGCCGGACCGGTGCCTCGGAAGTAGTCGAGGACGGGATCGGCGTCGTCCGCCAGCTCGACCACCGACTTGTCGTCGATCTCGACGCCCACGACGGGCAGCATGTACGTCTCCAACCCGACGGCTGCGGCCTCGCGCAGCGCGCCCGCAGCCTGCAGCGGATCGAGGGTGTCGTCGATGATCAGCGAGTCCGTCGCGGCGTCGAGCAGGCGGTTGAGCGAGAACGGATCGGACTCGATCTCTGACAGGACCTTGTCCGCAGCGTGGCGGATGAACTGCTGCTGGCGACCCATGCGGCCGATGTCGCCGGTCTGGTCCGTCGTCCACTCGCCGTCGGAGAACTCCTGGTAGTGCCGGCTCCGAGCGAAGGCCAGCGCGAGTGCGCCGTTGAGGTTCGTGCACCCCGGGTCGAGCCGCAGGCCGGAGTTCTCGTCCTGGGCGGCGAACAGCGTGCAGATCTCGACGCCGCCGATGGCGTCGACGAGGCGCTGGAACCCGACGAAGTCGACCTCGACGTAGTGCTGGATCGGGATGTCCAGGGACTGCGTGATGGTCGCGGCGAGCACCGCCGGCCCGTCGTTGTAGGCCGAGTTGATGCGGCTCTCCTCGCCGTCACGGCCGGCGATCGGCACCCACAGGTCGCGGGGGATGCTGAGCAGCGCAGCGCCACCACCCTGCTCGCGACGCAGGATCATGATCGTGTCGCTGCGCTTGCCGACGACATCGGCGCTGCTGCCGATGACCTCGGAGTTCTCGCCCTCCGGGTCGACGTTCTCCCGCGAGTCGGAGCCCACGAGCAGGTAGTTCTCGGCCGGAGCGTCGTTGGCCTGCTCCTGCAGGACCTCGCCCATCCCGGCGACCGTCTCCACGTCGCCGGCCCGGTCGCGGGCGGCGACCAGGACACCGGCGCTCCCGCCGGCACCGACGAGGACGGCGAGCGACAGCGCGATCGCGGCCGGTGGACGGCGCAACCGGCTCCCAGGCATGGCTCGCCACGCTAATGACCGCCGCCGTCCGAGTGGTGGCACCCGCCGCGCACGGAGTCGTCGGACCGTCTGCGTCGGGGTTCCCGGAGCGAGACACGGCCGAGGCGGCGAGATCTGCCGACCGTGTGCGTTGGGGGGTTCCCGAGCGTTCGTGCCGCAGTGACGGCGGATGGTCAAGTCGAGCGCCAGCGAGACACGGCCGAGGCAGCGAGATCTGCCGACCGTGTGCGTTGGGGGCTTCCCGAGCGTTCGTGCCGCAGTGACGGCGGATGGTCAAGTCGAGCGCCAGCGAGACACGGCCGAGGCGGCGAGATCTGCCGACCGTGTGCGTTGGGGGGTTCCCGAGCGTTCGTGCCGCAGTGACGGCGGATGGTCAAGTCGAGCGCCAGCGAGACACGGCCGAGGCGGCGAGATCTGCCGACCGTGTGCGTAGGGGGGTTCCCGAGCGTTCGTGCCGCAGTGACGGCGGATGGTCAAGTCGAGCGCCAGCGAGACACGGCCGAGGCGGCGAGATCTGCCGACCGTGTGCGTTGGGGGGTTCCCGAGCGTTCGTGCCGCAGTGACGGCGGATGGTCAGGTCGAGCGCCAGCGAGACACGGCCGAGGGAGCGGAGTCTTCGGAGCGAGCGAGGCCATCAGCGGACGTGCACGACGTCACCGACGTCGATGTGATGGGAGACGGCGCACTGGTCGACCACGACGAGCCGGCCCGCCGAGTCGACGTCGATGGCGGTCCCCTCGAGGACGTCGGCCGAGCGTTGGACACGCACCTGCTGGCCGAGCGTCGCCAGGTGTGCCCGGTAGGCGGGCTCGATGTCGGCGGGAAGGGCGTCGAACGCCGCCAGCAGCGCGGCGAGCACCTCCTGCGGTTGCAGGTCGTCGCCGAGCCGGGCGGCGCCGTCCGGGGCCCATCCCACGTTGAGCCCGATCCCGACGACGACCGATCCGGTGGCGGTCCGCTGGGCCAGGATCCCGGCCAGCTTGGCGCCGTCGACGAGCACGTCGTTGGGCCACTTGAGCGAAGCGCGCACCCCGGCGGTGTCGGCGGCTGCGGCGATCGCCGCCAGGCCGACCCGTCTGGTCAGCTCCGAGGGCTGCGGCGGCACATCGTGGAACAGCAGCGATGCCAGCAGGTTGGTGCCGGGCGGGGCGTCCCAGCGGCGATCGAGCCGTCCCCGCCCGGCCGTCTGGTGATCCGTGACGAGTACCGAGCGGTCCGGTCGCCGGTCCGCCGTCGCCGCCAGGTCGGCGTTCGTGCTCCCCGTCTCGGCGACGTGTTCGACGGTCCACCCGTCGGGCAGCCGTCCGCCGACGCTCACCGCCCTACATTGTCAGCCGTGCTGGACAAGATCCTGATCGCCAACCGCGGAGAGATCGCGGTGCGCGTGATCCGGGCCGCCCGTGAGCTGGGCATCGCCACCGTCGCCGTGTACTCCGAGCTGGATCGAGACGCGCTCCACGTGAGGCTGGCCGACGAGGCCTATGCACTGGGCGGCAAGACGGCAGCCGAGAGCTACCTGAACACGGCGGCGATCCTCGATGCTGTCGAGCGCAGCGGCGCCGACGGCGTGCACCCCGGCTACGGGTTCTTCAGCGAGAACGCCGACTTCGCGCGGGCGATCACGGACCTCGGCGTGGCGTTCATCGGACCGCCGGCGGCGGCCATCGAAGAGATGGGCGACAAGGTCTCGAGCCGCAAGGCGGCACTGCGCGGCGGAGCGCCGATCGTGCCGGGCACGACGGAGTTCGCCCAGTCGGCCGGCGAGATCCGGGCCTTCGGCGAGGAGCACGGCTGGCCGATCGCCATCAAGGCCGCCTTCGGCGGCGGCGGGCGCGGAATGAAGGTCGTGCAGTCGGCGGCGGAGGTCGACGACGCGATGGCCGGTGCGCAGCGCGAGGCGAAGAACTTCTTCGGTCGCGACGAGGTCTACGTCGAGCGGTACCTCACCTGGCCGCGCCACGTGGAGGTGCAGATCGTCGGCGATCAGCACGGCGACGTGGTGTGGGTCTCGACGCGCGATTGCTCGGCCCAGCGCCGCCACCAGAAGCTGATCGAGGAGGCGCCGGCTCCCGGGCTCCCGGACGGCGTCGAGGACGCCATGGGCGCGGCGGCCGTGAAGGCGGCGAAGGCCGTCGGCTACTACAACGCCGGCACGGTCGAGTTCATCTACCAGGACGGCGACTTCTTCTTCCTCGAGATGAACACCCGCCTGCAGGTCGAGCACCCCGTCACCGAGGTGATCACGGGCATCGACCTGGTCGAGTGGCAGCTGCGCGTCGCCGCCGGCGAGCGCCTGCCGATGACCCAGGACGAGGTGCGGGCGCTGCAGCGCGGCCACGGCATCGAGATCCGCATCAACGCCGAGGACCCGGTGAAGTTCCTGCCCTCGCCCGGGCGGATCACGAGGCTCGACGCGCCCGACGGGTTCGGGGTGCGCTTCGACGCCGGCTACGCCGAGGGTGACGAGGTCAGCCAGTTCTACGACAACCTGATCGGCAAGCTGATCGTGTGGGGCAAGGACCGCCCGACGGCGATCGCCCGCACGATCCGCGCCCTCGAGGAGATGCGCGTCGAGGGCGTCGCCACCACCATCCCCGCCGATCTGGCGATCCTGCGCCACGCCGACTTCGCCGCCGTCACGCACTCGACGAAGTGGGTCGAGGAGACACTCGACCTGTCAGCGGTGGCGTCTCCGGTGGCGGCCGACCCGGCACCCGCGGACGAGGAGGAGGCCGAGCCGATGGTCCGGCGGCGCACCACCGTCGAGGTCAACGGCAAGCGCTTCGACGTCTCGATGTGGGTTCCGGAGGCGGCGGCAGCTCCGGCGACCTCGGCAGCCGCGCCCAAGGCGCGCAAGCGTGAACGGGCATCCGGCGGCGCGGCGGCCGCCGGGAGCGGCAGTGTCACCGTCCCGATGCAGGGCACGATCGTCAAGGTGCTGGTCGAGGTCGGCCAGGAGGTGGAGGTCGGTCAGGGCATCGTGGTGCTCGAGGCGATGAAGATGGAGAACCAGATCGTCGCCGACAAGGCCGGCACCGTGAAGGAGATCAAGGTCGCCCCCGGCGACACCGTCGGCGGCGGCGACGTCGTGGCGACGATCGAGTAGCCACCACTCGCCGCCGGGCGACGTGATCGTCGACCATGCCGCGGTGATCTCGAGCCGTCGGCGCGTTGCGTGTGGACGCGACCCTGGTCGTCGCGCCAGTCCCTCGGGCAGATCATTGACGCCAGATCATCGGACCGTGTTCAATCACACGGGCAACAGCCGCCGTCGTTCACCCGGCCGGGCGGGAGTGACCCAGCACCACCACGACGCGTGACCACCCACGCGTGATCATCCGCGAAGAGGGAGCCCTCAGCATGAACCGAAACCTCCTGCGGGCGAGCGTCGCACTCGCCGGCACGGGCCTGCTCATCGCCCTGACGCCGGGCCTGGCCTCGGCGGGGCCGGACCTGTGCGTGTCCACCAACGGCACGGTGCGGGTGCAGAAGGGCACTGCCACCTGCTCGTCAGTGGCCG
Organism: uncultured Acidimicrobiia bacterium; assembly: GCA_963844175.1. Lineage (GTDB taxonomy): Bacteria > Actinomycetota > Acidimicrobiia > Acidimicrobiales > Ilumatobacteraceae > JALZMG01. Next base: position 83,725 of record CAWJNE010000023.1, on the reverse strand, counting down.
GGCGCGGCAACGTGGCCATCGCCCGCGGCACGAGCAGCAGCGCCACCGCCGGCGTCTCCGACGGTGATCAGCACAATCGCGCCCGGGCGAGGGCAGACCACAGCGTCGCCTTCGCCGGCGACGGGAGTGGGAACACGGCCACCGCCACCGGCGACGGCAGCGTCGCCAGCGCCGCCCTCGGCAACGGCAACACCGCCACCGCCAGCGGCGACAGCAGCGGTGCCACCGCCGAAGGCGACAACCAGACCGCCATCGCCAGCGGCGACAGCGCCAGCGCCGTCGCCCGGTTCGGTGAGAACAGCACGGCCACCGCCTCCGGCGACGAGAGCTTCGCCAACGCCAACGGCGGCGACGGCAACACCGCCACCGCCAGCGGCGACAACAGCTCCGCCCTGGCCGTCACCGGCAACAGCAACACCGCCACCGCCAGCGGCGACAACAGCTCCGCCCTGGCCGACCTCGGCAACAACAACACCGCCACCGCCAGCGGCGACAGCAGCTCCGCCACCGCCAGCACCGGCAACGGCAACACCGCCACCGCCAGCTCGCCCAACTGCACTGCGCTGGCGACGGGTGGCGGGGCCACGGACAGCTGCTAGGCCGGGCGTCAGCGAGCCCGGCCGTCCTCAGGCGGCGCGGCGACGGCGCTTCGTACGATCTGTCGACGATGGCTGAGGACAACCCGTCGGCGTCCGACCACCCGCCGACGTGGAAGTTCGATCTGCCGATCTTCCATGCGGAGCATCGTGCGCAGTGGCGAGCCTGGCTCGCGACCAACCACGCGACGGCGCGGGGCGTCTGGCTGTGCTCGTGGCGGTCGGCCTCCGCGCGGCCCGTGTGCCCGTATCCCGAGGCGGTTGAGGAGGCGATCTGCTTCGGCTGGATCGACTCCACCGTCAACACGCTCGACGACGACCGCGCCCTGCAGCTGATGACGCCGCGCAAGCCCAAGAGCACGTGGACGCGCCTCAATCGGCAACGAGCGGACGGCGATGGAGGAAGCCGGGCTGATGACCGACGCCGGCCGTCGGTCCATCGAGATCGCCCGCCAGAACGGGTGGTGGACGATCTACGAGCAGGTCGAGGACCTCCTCGAGCCCGCCGACCTCGCTGCGGCCTTGGACGCCGACGCCGTCGCACGTGCTCGCTGGGATGCCTTCCCGCCGAGCGCCCGGAAGATGATGCTGTGGTGGGTGATCAGCGCGGCACGAGCGACCACACGGCAGCAGCGCATCTCGTCCGTGGTCGAGAAAGCCGCGGTCGGCGAACGGGCCTACGGCTGACGAACGAGCGACTACTCGCTGGCTTCGGCCAAGCGCCTCGCTCAGCGCCGGGTGGACGAGCAGGCTCTCGACGATGTCGCTGACCCGCAGGTTGGCCGTGACGGCCAGGGCGATGACGGAGATCAGCTCGGCGGCGTGGCGGCCGACGATCGAGCCACCGAGCACGACGCCGGTGGCCGGGTCGGAGATGATCTTCACGAAGCCCCGCGGGTCGTCGTTGATCAACGCCTTGGCGCTGGCCGAGAACGGCACCTTGGTGACGCGGATCTTGCGGCCCGATGCGAACGCTTCGGCCTCGGCCAAGCCGACGTCGGCGATCTCGGGCTCGGTGAAGATCGCCGAGGCCGCCTTGTCGTAGTCGAGGTGGCGGTGGTCGCGGGTGTGCAGGCCCATCAGCCGCTCGGCGACCTTGCGGCCCTGCATCGACGCCACCGACGACAGCGGCAGCTTGCCGCTCACGTCGCCGGCGGCGTAGATGTGTGCCACGTTGGTCACGCAGTTGTGATCGATCGGCAGGTAGCCGCCGGCGTCGACCACGACGCCGGCCGCCTCGAGATCGAGCCCGTCGCTGTTGGGCACGGAACCGATGGCCAGCACGGCGTGCGACGACCGCACGACCCGCCCGTCGTCGCAGCGCACGACGACGGCCTCATCGTCCCGGTCGATGGCCGTCGCGCGTGCGCCCTTGAGCAGCTTCACCCCTCGCTTCAGGAAGTCGTCCTCCAGGACGGCGGCGACCTCCGGGTCCTTGCCGGGCAGCACCTGCTGGCGCGACACGACGAGGGTCACCTCAGCGCCGAACGACGAGAACATGTGGACGAACTCGACGCCGGTGACCCCTGAGCCGACGATGGTCACCGAGGTCGGGAAGACCTTCGGCGGGTAGCAGTCACGCGTGGTCAGGATGCGGTCGCCGTCGGGCTGGCACCAGTCCGGGATGCGCGGTCGCGACCCCGCGGCGATCAGGGCGCTGTCGAAGGCGATCCGCTCGGTGCCGTCGACGCCGGTCACCTCGACCTCGAACGGGCCGACGAAGCGCGCCGCGCCGCGCACGAGGCGCACGCCCTGGCTCGTCAGCAGCCCGCTCGTCCCCTGGCGGAGGTGGTCCTTGATGCCTTCGATGCGCGCCGACAGGAGCTCGGTGTCGACTTCGGGCACGGCCTGCTCCAGGCCCATCCCCGTCGAGCGGCGGAGGAACGACATCGCCCCGCCGGTGGCGATCATCGTCTTCGACGGGATGCAGTCCCACAGGTGGGCGGCGCCGCCGATGACGTCGCGTTCGACCATGGTGACCTCGGCACCGAGCCGGGCGGCGTAGGTGGCCGCGGTGTTCCCGGCCGGTCCCCCGCCGATGATCAGGAAACGCGTCGCCACGAACGCCCAGGCTACGCGGCACAGTCAGTACCGTGGCCCGAGCCGTGAACCGCCAGCTGGACCCCCCGGACGCCGAGCGGCGCGGCAGCGGGCTCGCCGCGGAGCGGGCCCGACGGCAGGCCCGCGTCGACGAGCTGCGGGCGCAGGGTCGGGAGCCGTACCCGTACCGGTTCCAGCGGACGCACTCGATCGCCGAGGTGCGCGCCGCCTGGACCAGCGTCGAGCCCGGCACGGAGACCACCGACGAGGTCACGGTGGCCGGGCGCATCCTGCTCAAACGTGACACCGGCAAGCTCGTGTTCCTGACCATCGCCGATCGCGGCGTCGATCTCCAGCTGTTCGTGTCGCGCGCCGTGATCGGTGACGAGGGGTTCGCCGAGGTCAAGACGCTCGACCTGGGCGATTGGGTCGGTGCCCACGGCCTGGTCATGGCGACCCGCGCCGGCGAGCTGTCGGTCAAGGTCGACCGCTTGGACCTGCTGGCCAAGGCCATCCGCCCACTCCCCGACAAGTGGCACGGACTGGCCGACCCCGACACCCGCTTCCGCCAGCGGTACGTCGACCTCGTCGTCAACGCCGAGGCCCGGCGGGTCTTCGAGGTGCGCCACGCCGTCATCGCCAGCTTCCGGACGACGATGCAGGCCCGCGGGTTCACCGAGGTCGAGACGCCCGTCCTGCACGCCGAGCCCGGCGGCGCCCACGCCCGCCCGTTCGCCACCCACCACAACACGCTCGACCTCCCGATGTACCTGCGCATCGCTCTCGAGCTGCACCTCAAGCGGCTGATCGTCGGCGGCATGGACCGCGTGTTCGAGATCGGTCGCGTGTTCCGCAACGAGGGGCTGTCACCCCGGCACAACACCGAGTTCACGATGTTCGAGTCGTACGAGGCGTTCGCCGACGCCGCCGACGTGATGGAGCTGACGGAGGAGCTGATCCGCACCGCCGCCGTCGACGCCCTCGGTCGCACGACCGTCGAGATCGGCCACCAGACCGTCGACCTCGCCGACCCGTGGCCGCGGCAACGGATGGTCGACCTGGTCGGGGCGGCCATCGGCCAGGAGGTCCACCCGGCGCAACCGGTCGACCACCTGCGCCGCCTCGCCGCCGACCACGGGGTCACCGTCGAAGCCGGCTGGGGGCCGGGACGGCTGGTCGAGGAGCTGTTCGGCGCGGTCGTCGAACCGGGGATCGTCGGGCCGGTGTTCGTGACCGGACACCCCGTCGAGATCTCCCCGTTGGCCCGGCTCGACCCGCAGGACCCGCTGCTCACCGATCGCTTCGAGCTGTTCATCGACGCCCGAGAGATCGCCAACGGCTACAGCGAGCTCAACGACCCCGTCGAGCAGCGCCTGCGGTTCGCCGAGGAGGAGCGGGCGCGCGACGCGGGCGACGTCGAGCGCGGCACGGTCGACGAGGACTACTTGCGGGCGCTGGAGTACGGGATGCCGCCGACGGGCGGGCTCGGCGTCGGCATGGACCGCCTGGTCATGCTGCTGGCCGGGGTCGACACCATCCGCGACGTGATCCTGTTCCCCGCGCTCCGGCCAGAATCCCGATCATGACGCGCATGGCCTGGGGAGCCGGGTTCACGACAGAGGCCGCCGATGGAACGACACTCGACGCCTGGTACCGCTGGCTCGGGTGGGGCGAGTACGGCGAAGAGGCCCCCGAGGAGGTGGATGCGGCGCTGGCCGGCGGCGAGCGTGGCGACCCCGTGCGCGGCGTCACCGTGCGGCCGATCCGCGTGACCGTCGACGTCGACGAGGCGCCGTCGTCGGCCGCGGACGCCTACCTCCGGCTGCACCTGCTGTCGCACCGCCTCGCCGCGCCGCGCACGCTGAACCTCGACGGCATTTTCGGCCAGCTGCAGACGGTGGCGTGGACCGACCTCGGCCCGGTCGCCCCCGGTGACCTCGACGACGTCCGCTTGGCGGTGCGCAGCGAGGGGCGGACGCTGGTCGTTCGCGGGCTGGACAAGTTCCCGCCGATGACCGACTACGTGATCCCGAGCGGCGTTCGCATCGCCGACGCCACCCGCGTGCGGCTGGGCGCCCACCTGGCCGAGGGCACGGTCGTGATGCACGAGGGGTTCTGCAACTTCAACGCAGGGACGCTCGGGACGTCGATGGTCGAGGGCCGGATCAGCCAGGGGGTCGTTGTCGGCGAGGGCTCCGACATCGGCGGCGGGGCGTCGATCCAGGGCACGCTGTCGGGAGGCGGGACGGAGCAGGTCACGATCGGCGAGCGCTGCCTGCTCGGCGCCAACGCCGGCATCGGCATCAGCCTGGGCGACGACTGCGTCGTCGAGGCCGGCCTGTACGTCACGGCGGGCACGCTGGTCCGCCTTCCCGACGGTGAGGTCGTGAAGGCTCGCCAACTGTCCGGCGTGAACGGAATGATGTTCATCCGCCACAGCCAGACGGGCGTCGTCGAGGCCCGCCAACGCCAGGGCAACTGGGGCGGCCTCAACGCCGCACTGCACTGAGTTGATGGCCTCGCTCGCTCCGAAGCCTCCGCTCACTTGGCTGGGCCGGGCAAGGCCGGCCTGGGCTGTCACAGTCGCTGCGTCACGAACGCTCGGGGACTTCCTCCGCTGAACAATGGCCTGGGTAGCGTCCCGGGCATGACGGACACGGTGGACGCGCCGGCTGCACCCGATCTGTCCGCGGCGGCGGACGTGGTCGGTCTCGTGGATGACGTGATCGGCACGGCCGTCCGCCGACTCGCCGAACGCGGCGGCCCCGATGCTGATCAGGTCGTCGCCTACGACCTCGCCCACGCCGCCTCGGCGGCGGCGACGGCCCGTTCGCTGCTCGACTACGGCGCCAAGGGCGATGTCGAGGCTCGGCTGACGTGCGCGTTCGTCGCTGACACCGTCCACGACGTGATGGGCCGGCTGGCCGGCCGCGAGCAGCGATGGGGCGCCGACGCCGACCAATTGCGGGGGGCCCACGGCTTCCTCGAGCGGTACCGAGATCCCGACTTCGTCGCCGCACTGGCCGATCAGCCGGGACCACGGCACCTCGATGCCGACATGGAGCTGGTCCAGGACACCTTCCGGTCGTTCGCCGCCAACGTCATCGCCCCGCACGCCGAGCACGTCCATCGCCACAACGCCGACGTCCCCGAGGACATCGTCGCCGGCCTGGCCGAGATCGGGGCCTTCGGTCTGTCGGTTCCGGCCGAGTACGGCGGGTACAGCGAGGGCGGCAGCGGCGAGTACCTGGCGATGGTCGTCGCCACCGAGGAGCTCAGCCGGGCGAGCCTTGGCATCGGCGGGTCGCTGATCACCCGCCCCGAGATCCTGACCAGGGCCCTCGTGAAGGGCGGCACCGAGGCGCAAAAGCAGCACTGGCTCCCCAAGCTGGCCACCGCCGAGGTGATGGCGGCCGTGGCCGTGACGGAACCCGACTACGGCAGCGACGTGGCCGGGCTGAAGGTCACGGCGACCGCGGCCGAGGGCGCCGACGGCCGAGCCGGCTACGTGATCAACGGTGTCAAGACGTGGTGCACGTTCGGTGCGCGCGCCGACGTGCTGATGCTTCTCGCCCGCACCGATCCGGATCGCTCGAAGACACACCGTGGGCTGAGCCTGTTCATCGTGCCCAAGCCACGGGCCGACGGCCACGGCTTCGAGCTGACCCAGGAGCACAGCGCGGCCGGCAAGGTCGGCAAGCTCGAGGGTCGGCCGATCGACACCATCGGGTACCGCGGGATGCACAGCTACGAGATCGCGCTCGAGGACTGGTGGGTGCCAGCCGATCACCTGATCGGCGAGGACGAGGGCCTCGGCCGCGGCTTCTACTTCCAGATGGAGGGATTCGAGAACGGCCGGCTGCAGACCGCCGCACGCGCCGTCGGGGTGATGCAGGCGGCCTACGAGGCAGCCCTCGACTACGCCCGCAACCGCACCGTGTTCGGGTCCACCATCGTCGACTACCAGCTCACGAGGGCCAAGCTCGGCCGCATGGCGACGCTGATCCAGGCCGGCCGCCAGTTCTCGTACCACGTCGCCACGTTGATGGCCAAGGGTCAGGGCGCGATGGAGGCGAGCATGGTCAAGGCCTACGTGTGCAAGGCCGCCGAGTGGGTGACCCGGGAAGCGATGCAGATCCACGGCGGCTTCGGCTACGCCGAGGAGTATCCCGTCAGCCGGCTCTTCGTCGACGCCCGGGTGCTGTCCATCTTCGAGGGCGCGGACGAGACGCTGTGCCTCAAGGTGATCGCCCGCCGCCTGACCGCCAGCTGACGAGCGAACCAATCCGGGCTCCTGCCGGCGTCGAACGGAGCAGGGGGATTCGCCCTCACGGTGCTCGCGCACCACGAACCCGGAGGAACACCATGCTCAACAAGCTCGCCAAGCGAGGTCTCGTCGCCGTCGCCGTCCCCACCGTCGGGCTGTTCGCCTGGTCGGCCATCGCCGGCGCCGGGCACACCAACGTCCTGCTCGAGACGTCGCTCGACGGGCGCAACGAGGTCAGCGACAGCGGCAACAACGGCCTGGTCGGCGATCCGAACGGGCGCGGTGAGGCGTACGTGTTCGGGGTCGACGGCGATGCGACGACCCTGTGCTACGTCCTCACCGTGTCCAAGATCGACACCGCGACGATGGCCCACATCCACGAGGGCGCAGCGGGCACCAATGGGCCGGTGGTCGTCAACCTCGCTGCGCCGGGCGACGGCAACGCCGCCGATTGCCTCACCGAGGGAGAGCCGGGCAAGTTCGTCGGCGGTCAGACCGTGGCGGACATCCTCGAGAACCCCGAGGAGTACTACGTCAACGTGCACAACGCCGAGTACCCCGGCGGCGCCGTCCGCGGCCAGCTCGCACCGCAGGACTGACCTCCCGACCCGTGGGCCTCGTGGTCAGCACGAGACCCACGGGTCGGCGGAACGCTCAGCCCTCGAGCGCCGGCGTCAACACCTCGCGGAACAGGTCGTTCGTGCGCTCCCACGCCTCCAGCGCGTGCTCGGCGGCGTACACCTCCGGGCGGGAGTCGTTGAAGAACGCGTGATCGGCGCCCTCGTGCACGTGCATCGTCGCGTCGTTGCCGTGGCCACGCAGCGTGCTCTCGAGTTCGGCCGCCTTGTCCGGCGTGAAGAAGTCGTCCAGCTCGGCGTACTCGCCGACGACCACGGCGTCGAGCTGCGACCAGTCGGGTTGGGCGTCGGGCCATGGGATCAGCCCGTAGTACGGCGCGACGGCCTTGATGTGATCGGGGCGCTGGGTGGCCAGCACCAACGCCAGCCCACCCCCCATGCAGAACCCCACGACGCCGACCCGGTCGTTGCCCGACCGCTCGACGAGATAGTCCACCGCGCCCGACATGTCCTTGGCCGCCTGGGCCATGTTCATCGCCATCATCAGCTTCCCGGCCCCGTCGGGCTCGGACGCCGTCTTGCCGTGATACAGGTCCGGGGCCAGGGCCGTGAACCCGGCATCACCGAACCGATCGGTCACGTCGATGATGTGCGGCACCAGCCCCCACCACTCCTGGATCACGATCACGCCCGGGCCACCGCCGTCGGACAGGTAGCCGTCGCACGTCCCACCGTTGCTGGCGAAGCTGACCATCTCACCCATGCCCGGGAGGGTAGACGCGTCGCGCCGGCGCGCATTGTGCGGTGACAATCACGCCACTGTTCGCCCCGGGCGGTAGCAATTACGCTCGCCCCATGACGGCGACGCAGACCGAGCGCTCACGGGCCTACACCGACGACCGGGCCCACGTCTTCCACTCCTGGTCGGCGCAAGCGGCCCTGGCGCCCATCGTTATCGCCGGCGCCGAAGGCGCCCGGTTCTGGGACGACCAGGGCAACAGCTACCTCGACTTCTCCAGCCAGCTGGTCAACGTCAACATCGGCCACCAGCACCCGAAGCTCGTCGCTGCCATCAAAGAGCAGGCCGACCTGTTGTGCACCGTCGCCCCGATCCACGCCAACCCTGCCCGGAGCGAGGCGGCTCGGCTGATCGCCCAGCGCGCCCCGGGTGACCTCGACAAGGTGTTCTTCACCAACGGAGGCGCCGAGGCGACGGAGAACGCCATCCGGATGGCCCGCCTGCACACCGGCCGGCACAAGATCCTCACGACGTACCGCAGCTACCACGGTTCCACGGCGGGGTCGATCACCATGACCGGCGACCCGCGTCGGTGGGGCAGCGAGCCCGGCATCCCGGGCGTCGTGAAGTTCTGGGGGCCGTACACCTATCGCTCGGCCTTCCACGCCGCCGACGACGCCGAGGAGTGCACGCGGGCGCTGCAGCACCTCGCCGACGTGATCATGGTCGAAGGGGCGGCGAACGTCGCCGCCGTCGTGCTGGAGACCGTCGTCGGCACGAACGGGATCCTCGTGCCCCCCGACGGCTACCTGCAGGGCATCCGCGCCCTGTGCGACGAGCACGGGATCGTGATGATCGTCGACGAGGTCATGGCCGGCTTCGGCCGCTGCGGCGAGTGGTTCGCCGTCGACCGCTGGGCGGTGACACCCGACCTGATCTGCTTCGCCAAGGGCGTCAACTCGGGCTACGTGCCCCTCGGCGGCGTGATCATCAGCCGGGCGATCGCCGACACCTTCGCCGAGCGGCCGTACCCGGGCGGGCTCACCTACTCCGGGCACCCGCTCGCCTGCGCCTCGGCCGTCGCCAGCATCAACATCTTCGAGGAGGAGGGCATCATCGACCACGCCCGCCACCTCGGTGACGACATCGTCGGGCCGGCGCTGGCCGACATGGCCACGCGCCACCCGTCGATCGGCGAGGTGCGCGGCCTCGGTGTGTTCTGGGCCATCGAGCTCGTCCGCGATCAGTCGACGCGCCAGCCACTGGTGCCGTACAACGCCGCCGGTGCCGCCGCCGCGCCCATGGGCGAGCTGGCCACGGCGTGCAAGCAGCGTGGTGTCTGGCCGTTCACCCACTTCAACCGGCTCCACGTCGTCCCCCCGCTGACGATCAGCGACGAGGACATGCGCACCGGGCTGGCGGCGATCGACGAGGCCCTCGAGGTGGCCGACCGGTACGCCGCTGGTTGACTCGACCGGCATGCGCCGGCTCTTCCGCCACGGGCGACCGGAGCCGGAGCACGACGGGTTGCCCGACGGCTGGCGGGAGATCCTCGATCGCCGATCCGCCCTGTGGCGCCTGCTGGACGACGACGAGCGGACGCGGCTCGGCGAATTGGCCGACGACCTGCTGCGCACGAAGCGCTGGGAGGCGGCCCGCGGCTTCGAGCTGACCGACGAGGTGCGGACGGTGATCGCCGCCCACGCCGCACTGCTGGCCATCGAGCTGGACCCCGATTCGTACGAGCAGGTCGGCACGATCATCGTGCGCGCCGGGGCGATGACCCGCTCCGCACCGATGGCCGGGCCGGCGATCGGGGTGGTCGTCGGCGATCCGGGCGCCGTCGACGGCGAGTCGTACCACGGCGACGGTCCCGTGATGGTGACGTGGTCGTCGGCCCGCCGTGAAGCGGCGACGCCCCGCATGGGGCGCGACGTGGTGCTCCACGAGTTCGCCCACAAGCTCGACTCCCGTGACGGCGTGGTCGACGGGACCCCGCTGATCGACGACGCCGACCGGCGTCAGCACTGGATCGACGTCTGCACGCGGGAGTACGAGGCCGTCCGCACCGGACGCTCGGTGCTGCGCTCCTACGCCGCCACGAACCCCGGCGAGTTCTTCGCCGTGGCCACCGAGACGTTCTTCACCGTCCCACTCGACCTGCGCTCGCTGCACCCCGACCTGTACGGGGTGCTGAGCGACTTCTACCGCCAGGACCCGGCGGCCCGTGCCACACGTTCTCGTCCGGATCCTGGTCGCACGGGCAACCAGGATCCGGACGTAAACGGCGGGGGTTAGGCGCCGCCGGGCTCGAGGGTGACCTCGATGGGCTCGAAGTCCTCGCCGGTCGTGTCGAGGTCGCCGACCAGCTCGAAGGCGGCCTCGATGTACGCGTTGTCGTAGGCGCCCTCGGACGGCGGCCCGGTCAGGACCGTCGCTCCCTCCAGACCGACCGTGTTCTGGGCGATCTCGACCGTGCGCTCCCAGGCCGTCTCGTCGATGAACCCGATGCCGTTGTCAGCCGGCCAGATGAGCCGGTTGACCTCGTTCATCTGCCACAGCTGGTGGCTGGCACCGAGCTGCGATCCTTCGGCGACAACCAGCGCGGCGCAGGCCTCGGGGTCGTCACGGCAGTACGCCCAGCCCTCGATCGAGGCGGCGAGGAAGCGCTCCGTGATGTCGACGAACGCCTCGTCGGCGAGCTTGGTCGAATCGGTCCAGATGGCGTCCTGCAGCATGCCGACGCCCTCCTCCTCGTAGGAGATGACGTTGAGGTCGTCCTGCGTGTACAGGTCGCCCGTGTCCGGGTTCTCGGCCTCCAGGACCTGGGCGTACTCGTTGTAGGTCATCGCCTCGGCGGCATCGATGTCACCGGCCAGCAGCCCGTTCATGTCGAACTGCTGCTGGACGAACGTGACATCGCTCGACGGATCCAGCTCGGCCTCGGTGAGGGCGGCGAGGATCTCGTACTCGTTGCCACAGCACCATGCGCCGACGTTCTTGCCGGCAAGGTCGGCCGGCGACGTGATGCCGGCGTCCTTGAACGAGACCTGCAGGGTCCCGGACCGCTGGAAGATCTGGGCGATGTTGGTGATCTCGGCGCCCTGCTCGCGCGTCTGCAGCGCCTTCGGCACCCAGGCGATGGCGTAATCGGCCTGGCCGTCGGCCAGCACCTGCTGCGGCACGATGTCGGCGGCCCCTTCCAGGAACTCGACGTTCAGACAACGCGCCTCGTAGAAGCCCTGGTCCTTGGCGGCGATGTAGCCGGCGAACTGGGCTTGGATGTACCACTGCAGTTGCAACGACACGTCGTCGACGCTCTCGCAGTCGCCGCCAGCCGCCGTCCCGTCGCTGCCGGTCGTCGTCGACGGCTCGAGCGGCGGTGGCACCACCGTCGTCCCGGTGCTCGCGGCCGTCGTGTCGGTGCTCGCAGCCGTCGTGTCGGCGCCCGAGCCCTCGTCGTCGTCGCTGCCGCAGGCCGCGACGACCAGTGCCAGCGCCGCAACGCCGGCACCCCATGCACGCTTCCTCATGTGGTTCCTCCCCCGGGGCTCCCGCCCCGCTGCTGTGTGGTGAACATCTCCAAGCTGATGGAGACCAGGTAGAACGCCAGCCCCAGGAGGCAGGCCCCGAGCACATAGGCCCAGGCGGCCGCCGTGTTGGCGGTCATGTTCGACGTGATGCGGCTCCCCAGGCCGTTCTGCGTGCCGCCGAAGTACTCCGAGACGAAGGCCGTGATGACGGCGGCCGGCGCGGCGATCGTCAGCGCCGTGAACAGGTACGGCACGGCGTTGGGGATGCGCGCCTTGGCCATCACCTGGGTGGGGCTGGCGGCGTACGAACGGAGCAGCTCGAGATGCGTCGCCTCTACCTGGCGCAGGCCCTTGGCCACGTTGACGAGCACGATGAAGTAGACGACCAGCGTGACCATCAGGCGGCGCGGGATCTCCGAGGTGATGGCGAACATGTTGTTGAACACCGAGACGAGCACGAAGATCGGGATGGCGTTCAAGGCGATGGCGAGCGGCGAGACCATGTCGTTGAGCAATCGGAAGCGCATCAGCAGGAAGCTGACGGCGATTCCCAGCGCGGTGCCGACGAGCAGCCCGATGAGGGCGTTCATCCCCGACACCGCGGCGGCACTCCAGATCTGCGCGAAGTTGGCCGTGAACGCGGACCAGATGCTCGACGGCTTGGGCAGGAAGTAGGGCCTCCAGTCGAAGAGATTCACGGCCCCCTCCCAGATCGCGAAGAAGGCGACGCCGAACAGCAATGGCGGCACGACGGCGCGCACGATGCGCCTCGCCCTCGAGACTCCCTCGCTCATCGGTCCTCCACGGCGCCGAGGCCGTCGTCCGGCCCGACCAGGCCGAGCTCGTGGCTGCGCAGCGCCTCGCGCACCTCGGTGATCTTCTTGAAGAACAGGGCGTCCTCACGGGTGTCGATGTCGCGCCGCGGTCCGAGGTCGACATCCACGACGTGGGTGATGCGTCCCGGCCGGGGGGACATCACGACCACCCGGTTCGACACGTACACCGCTTCCGGGATCGAGTGGGTCACGAACACCACGCTCGTGCCGGTCTCGGCGCAGATCCGCAGCAGCTCGGCCTGCATGTGCTCGCGGGTCATCTCGTCCAGCGCCCCGAACGGCTCGTCCATCAGCAGCAGCGGCGGGTGGGCGGCGAGGGCGCGGGCGATGGCGACGCGCTGCTGCATGCCGCCAGACAGCTGCCAGGGCCGGTGGTCGGCGAAGTCGGCCAGCTTGACCAGGCCGAGCATCTCCAGTGCCCGCTCGCGCCGGGCCCGCTTGTCCCATCCCTTCAGCTCCAGCGGCAGCTCGACGTTCTTGACCACCGTGCGCCAGTCGAACAAGCCCGCTTGCTGGAAGGCCATGCCGTACTCCTGGTCGACGCGCGCGGTTGGCGCCGGCTTGCCGTTGACCACCACGGACCCGCCGGTCGGGTCGATGAGGTTGGCGATCAGCCGCAGCAGCGTCGACTTCCCGCACCCCGACGGTCCGATCAGGCTGACGAACTCGGCCGGACCGACGGTGAGGTCGACATCGGCGAGCGCATCGACCTGGCGCGCTGTCCCGCGGTTGAAGACCATGCTCACGCCGCTCACCTCGACCGCGTTGGTGCGCTCCATCACCCGACCTCCGGCACCGGCGGACGGCGCAGGTTCACGCCGTACTCGCACGCCCCCACGACACCGACCATCGTCAGGCCGAGCAGTGCGGCGCCGAGCAGCGCGGTGTACATCTTGGCCGGGTCCCCGGACGCCTGCCGGGCGTACTCGATGATCAGCCGCCCCACACCGCCGCGCAATCCGGTCGAGATCTCGGCGACGACGACCCCGATCACCGCCGCCGTCGCGGCCAGTCGAAGGGCCGGCATCATCCGCGGTACGGCGGCCGGGAAGCGCAGCTTGCGCATCGTCTGCCCACCGGTGGCGGCGAAGCTGCGCATCAGCTCGAGCGAGGTCGTCGAGGCCGACTCCAGACCGCGCAGGGTCCCGACGGCGACGGGGAAGAACGCCAGGAACGCGCCGAGGATCGCCACCGACAGCCAGCGCGGCCACTCCCAGGACCCGATCGACAGGCGCCCACCCCAGCTGACGACGAGCGGCGCGAGGGCGATCATCGGCACGGTCTGGGAGACGACGAGGTACGGCAGCAAGCCGCGCCGCACGACGTCGAAGCGGGCCATGACGGTGGCCAGCCCGATGCCCACCGCGCTGCCGATCGCGAACCCGACGACGGCGAGGCGGAACGAGTACCAGGCACCGGCGAGCACGACCCGCCAGATCGGGGTGTCGGAGGTGCGGCTCTCCGGGTCGAACAAGCGGCTGGCCATGTCCCAGACGTGTGGCATGGCGACGTCGTTGGAGCGCGGCAGGATCGACCACCCGAGGATCTCGCCGCCGTCCTTCGGCCCGACGAGCTTGTACAACTCCCACGCCGACGCCACGAGCACGAGGGCGGCGACGAACAGCACGGCCTTGCGGGCGGCGCCACGGGAGCGACGCCGGCCGGGAGGTGCGTCCGTCGGCACGACCAGCGCCTCGCGGGCGACGACGGTTTCCACCCGTCAGGCCTTGGCCGCGACGTGGTCGGCGAGCGCCGGGAGGACCTGCTCGCCGTAGGCCTGCAGCGTCGCGTCCTTGGCGTCGTGCTGGAGGTAGACGGCGAACTGGTCGACGCCGAGGTCGCGCAGCTCGCCGAGCCGGTGCAGCTGCTCGTCGACCGGCCCGAGGATGCAGAAGCGCTCGACGATCTCGTCAGGCACGAAGTCGGCGTGGGTGTTGCCGGCCTGACCGTGCTGGTTGTAGTCGTAGCCCTTGCGGCCCTCGATGTACGCCGTCAGCGCGGCCGGCACCTCCGAGGACGCTCCGTAGCGCCCGACGATGTCGGCGACGTGGTTGCCGACCATGCCGCCGAACCAGCGGCACTGGTCGCGCATGTGGGCCCTCGACGAGGGCGTGTCGTCGCCGACGTAGGCCGGCGCGGCGACGCAGATCGTGACGTCGTCAGGGTCGCGGCCGGCGCGCTCGGCGGCAGTGCGCACCGCGGCGATCGTCCAGGCGGTGATCTGCGGATCAGCGAGCTGGAGGATGAACCCGTCGCCGACCTCGCCGGCCAGCGCCAACGCCCGCGGCCCGTAGCCGGCGACCCAGACCTCGAGCTCGGACCGGGCCGCCCACGGGAAGGTGATCGTCGAGCCCTGGTAGTCGACGGGGCGACCATTGGCCAGCTCACGGATGACGTGGATCGACTCGCGCAGGGTGTTGATCGTGGTCGGCTTGCCGTTGGTCACCCGCACGGCCGAGTCACCCCGCCCGATGCCGCAGACGGTGCGGTTCCCGTACATCTCGTTGAGCGTGGCGTAGACGCTGGCCGTCACGGTCCAGTCCCGCGTTGCCGGGTTGGTGACCATCGGCCCGACGACCACCTTGCGCGTCTCGGCCAGGATCTGGCTGTAGATGACGTACGGCTCCTGCCACAAGATGTGGCTGTCGAACGTCCACACGTGCGAGAACCCGTACGCCTCGGCCCGCCGGGCCAAGTCGACCACGCGCGCCGACGGCGGCGTCGTCTGCAGGACGATGCCGACGTCCATCAGGTCGACCACCTCACACGACGCGTCGACCCGATCCGACAAGTGTGAGCGCGGCGTACGGATGTGAGCCGGCGCGGCTCACAGATCTCGATCATCGGTTCTGGGGGAAGCCGAGGTCGACCTTGGACGTGTGCGGGTCCGGCCAACGGGACGTCACGACCTTGCCGCGCGTGTAGAACGTGATGCCCTCCGGCCCGTACATGTGGGTGTCGCCGAACAGGCTGGCCTTCCAGCCCCCGAAGCTGTAGTAGCTGACCGGCACGGGGATCGGAACGTTCAGCCCGACCATCCCGACGTTGACGTCGTACTGGAACTGGCGGGCGGCGCCACCGTCCCGAGTGAACAGCGCCGTTCCGTTGCCGTACGGGTTGTCGTTGATCAACGCGACGCCCTCGTCGTAGGAGTCGACGCGGACGACCGACAGCACCGGTCCGAAGATCTCGTCGTCGTAGGCGGGCGTGCCCGGCTGCACGTGGTCGAGCAGCGACGGCTTGAGGAAGAACCCGCCGCCCGGTGCACCCTCGCGCCCGTCCAGCACGACCGTGGCCCCGTCGGCTGCTGCGCCCTCGACGTAGCCGGCGACCCGGTCGCGGTGCTCACCGGTGATCAGCGGGCCCATCTCGTTGTCCGGCTCGGTCCCCGGACCGACTTTCACCGCCGGCACGCGATCGGCGATCTTGGCCACCAGCTCGTCGGCGATCGACTCGACGGCCAGCACGACGCTGATCGCCATGCAGCGCTCCCCCGCCGACCCGTACCCCGCCGACACGGCGGCGTCGGCGGCCATGTCGAGGTCGGCGTCGGGCAGGACGAGCATGTGGTTCTTCGCCCCGCCCAGCGCCTGCACCCGCTTCCCGTTGCGCGTGCCCGTCTCGTAGATGTAGCGGGCGATCGGCGTCGATCCGACGAAGCTGATCGCCTCGACGTCCGGGTGGTCGAGCAGCCGGTCGACGGCCACCTTGTCGCCCTGCACGACGTTGAAGCAGCCCGGCGGGAGCCCGGCCTGGGCCAGCAGCTCGGCCATGAGCAGCGACGCCGATGGGTCCTTCTCGCTCGGCTTGAGCACGAACGTGTTGCCGCAGGCCAAGGCATTGGCGAACATCCACATCGGCACCATCGCCGGGAAGTTGAACGGTGTGATGCCAGCGACCACCCCGAGCGGCTGGCGGATCGAGTACACGTCGACGCCGGTCGCCGCCTGCTCGCTGTAGCCGCCCTTCAGCAGGTTGGGGATGCCGCAGGCGAACTCGACGTTCTCCAGGCCGCGGGCGACCTCGCCCAGCGCGTCACCGAGCACTTTGCCGTGCTCGGCCGTGAGCAGCGAGGCGATCTCCTTGCGGTTGGCGTCGATCAGCTCGCGGAGGTGGAACATCACCTCGGCCCGCCGGCCGAGCGCCGTGGCCCGCCAGCCCGGGTACGCCGCCTTGGCCGCGGCGACTGCGGCGTCGACCTCGGCGTCACTGGCGAAGTCGACGCTCGCCGCCTGTTCACCCGCCGCCGGGTTGAACACCTTGCCGGACCGACCGGACGTCCCTTCGACGATCGCCCCGTCGATCCAGTGGCTGATCCTGTTCATGTTCCTCCTCGTGACCGCTTCGGCCCCCGACCGCAGTGAGTGTGCATGGTTCCCCCGAGCGCCAGCGAGGCCATCAGACGACGTACTGCGACAGGCCGCGCTTCAGGAACTTCCCGTGGCCCTTGGTTCCGACGTACTGGTCGTCCTCGATGACCACCGTGCCGCGGCTGAGCACGGTGTCGACCTTGCCGTCGATCTCGAAGCCCTCCCACGCCGAGTGGTCCATGTTCATGTGGTGCTTGTGGTCCACGCCGATCGACGTGTGGCCCTTGGGGTCCCACACGAGGAGGTCGGCGTCGGCACCGGGGGCGATCACTCCCTTGCGCGGGTACAGGCCGAACATCCGCGCCGGAGTGGTGCAGCAGGTCTCGACCCAGCGCTCGAGGCTGATCTCCCCGTTCACCACCCCTTGGTACAGCAGCTCCATGCGGTGCTCGACGCTGCCGATGCCGTTGGGGATCTTGGAGAAGTCGCCCAACCCGAGCTCCTTCTGCTCCTTCATGCAGAACGGGCAGTGGTCGGTCGACACGACGGCCAGCTCGTTCATCCGCAGACCCTTCCAGAGGTCGCGGTGGTGGTGTTCGTGCTTCGAGCGCAGCGGCGTCGAGCACACCCACTTGGCGCCCTCGAAGCCGGGCTGGGCCAGGTGGTCCTCGATCGAGAGGTAGAGGTACTGCGGACAGGTCTCGGCGAACACGTTCTGGCCGTGGTAGCGGGCCTCGGCAACCTCGGCGAGCGCCTCGGACGCCGACATGTGCACGACGTACAAGGGCACGTTGCCAGCCACCTTGGCCAGCTGGATGGCCCGGTTCGTGGCCTCGCCCTCCAGCGCCGCCGGGCGAGTGAACGAGTGGAACTTGGGATCGGTCTCGCCGCGCGCCAGCGCCTGGGCGATCAGCACGTCGATGGCGATGCCGTTCTCGGCGTGCATCATCATCACCGCCCCCGACTCGCCGGCGTTCTGCATCGCCCGCAGGATCTGCCCGTCGTCGCTGTAGAAGACACCCGGGTAGGCCATGAACAACTTGAAGCTGGTGATGCCCTCGTGGTCGACGAGGTAGGTCATCGCCTTCAACGAGTCCTCGTCGACGCCGCCGATGATCTGGTGGAACCCGTAGTCGATGGCGCAGTTGCCGTCGGCCTTGGCGTGCCACTCGGCCAACCCGTCCTGCACCTGCTCGCCAGCCCGCTGAACGGCGAAGTCGATGATCGTGGTGACGCCGCCCCACGCTGCCGCGGTGGTGCCGGTCTCGAACGTGTCCGAGGCGTTGGTCCCGCCGAAGGGCAGCTCCATGTGCGTGTGCACGTCGACGCCGCCGGGCACGACGTACTTGCCGGTCGCGTCGATCGTGCGCACCGGGGCGATCCCGATGGCCTCGGCTTGGCCGGGCGCCAGCACGGCGACGATCGTCTCCCCGTCGATCAGCACGTCGGCCTCGTGGCGACCGGTGGCGCTGACGATCGTGCCGCCAGTGACGAGCGTTGTCGTCATTCCGCCACCAGCTCGCCGTAGGCGTCGGGGCGGCGGTCACGGTAGAAGGCCCACCGATCGCGGACCAGCTTGATCTTGTCCATGTCGAGGTCGCGCACGATCAGCTCGGGCTTGTACGCGTCGCCGGTGTCGCCGACGAACTTGCCCTCCGGATCGACGAAGTAGCTCTGCCCGTAGAAGTCGTTGTCGCCGATGTCGACCTCGACGCCGACCCGGTTGATGGCGCCGACGTAGTACATGTTGGCCACCGCCGCCGCCGGCTGCTCGATGCGCCAGATGTACTCCGAGAGCCCGCGATGGGTCGCTGACGGGTTGAACACGATCTCGGCGCCGTTCAGGCCGAGCGCCCGCCATCCCTCGGGGAAGTGGCGGTCGTAGCAGATGTACACGCCGACCTTGCCGATGGCGGTGTCGAACACCGGGTACCCCCCGTTGCCGGGGCGGAAGTAGAACTTCTCCCAGAAGCCCTTGACCTGCGGGATGTGCTGCTTGCGGAACTTGCCGAGGTACGTCCCGTCGGCGTCGATGACCGCCGCGGTGTTGTAGTACAGGCCGGCCTGCTCGATCTCGTACATCGGCAGCACCAGCACCATGCCCAGCTCCTTGGCCACGGACTGGAACCGCTGGGTCGTCGGCCCGTCGGGGATCGGCTCGGTGTAGTCGTAGTACTGCGTCTCCTGCACCTGGCAGAAGTACGGCCCGTAGAACAGCTCCTGGAAGCACATCACCTGCGCACCGTCGGCGGCGGCCTCCCGGGCCGCCTCCTCGTGCTTGTCGGTCATCGCTTCCTTCGTGCCGGCCCAGTCGGTCTGCAACAGGGCCGCTCTCACGGTTCGCGCCACGTGGGTCCCCCTTCGATCGTCCGGGATCGGTCGGCTGTGACGGCGCGATCGTAATGTCACCCCAGGTCCTGGACAATAGAACGATTGTGACCGTACATTCGGTTCACGCATGCGAAACCAGCTCGAAACGGTCCTTCGCCCAGCTCGACGGCGGCGCCCCGCCCCGTGATCGACCAGCTCGACGTCATCGTCGCCGACCTCGACGGTGACCGCAGCGCCCGGCAGATCGCCGGGGTCATCGGTCGCCTGATCACGTCGGGCGCGCTGCCGGTCGGGGCTCGCCTGCCGACGGTGCGCGAGCTCTCTCGCCGGCTCGGCGTCTCACCGACGACGGTCAGCGAGGCGTGGCGCAGCCTGGCCGACGTCGGCGCCATCGACGCACGCGGCCGCAACGGCACGTACGTCCGGCCGCCGACCGGCCCCGGCGGCCCCCGCCGCTATCGCCGCATCACGGAGGGTCCGGGCCACTTCCAGCTCGATCTCTCATCGGGCACGCCGGATCCCGACCTGCTGCCCGACCTCGGGCCGGCGTTCGCCCGGGTCGCCCAGCAGTCCCTCACGTCGAGCTACCTCGACCACCCGGTGCTGCCGGCCCTCGAGGAGGAGCTGAGGGCATCGTGGCCGTTCGCCCCGGAGTCGATGACGGTGGTCGACGGGGCGATGGACGCCCTCGATCGAGTTGCCCGGGAGGTGCTGCACCTCGGCGACCGGGTCGTCGTGGAGCATCCGTCGTTCCCTCCCCTGCTCGATCTGCTCGAGCAGCTCGGGTGCGAGATCTTGGGCGTCGACGTCGACGAGGTCGGACTCGACGTCGACGGTCTGCGGTCGGTGCTCGACGCGGGACCGGTGGCTGCCATCTTCCTCCAGCCGCGGGCGCAGAACCCGGCCGGCAGTGCACTGACCGTCGAGCGGGCGGCCGTCCTGGCGAGCCTGCTGTCCGAGGCCGCCACGTTGGTCGTGGAGGACGACCACGCCAACGACATCTCCGGCGCCGCGCTGGTCAGCCTTGGATCGTGGTTGCCCGAGCGCACCGTGCACATCCGTTCGTTCTCCAAGAGCCATGGACCGGACCTGCGCCTGGCCGCGATCGGCGGTGCCGGCGACGTCGTCGCCGCGGTGGCCAACCGGCGGTTGCTGGGGCCGGGATGGTCGAGCCGCCTGCTCCAGGCGCTGCTGCTGGAGCTGCTGCGCGACCCCGGGACGGCGGCGGTGATGGAACACGCACGGGGCGAGTACGCCGGTCGTCGAGACCTCGTCGCCGGCGTCCTCGGGGCGGCCGGCGTGCGCTGCCGCGGCGCCGATGGCATCAACGTGTGGATCGAGGTCGCCGACGAGCGCTCGGCCGTCGTCGCCCTCGCCGCCCGGGGCATCGGCGTCGCCCCCGGCGCGCCGTTCCTCGTCCGCCCCGACGCCGACCACGTGCGGGTCACCGTCGGCCTCGTCACCGGACACGGCCGCCAGATCGAGGACGTCGCCGCCCAACTCGCCGCCGCCGCGCACCGCGCCCCGGTCCGCAGCACCCACCACCGCTGACCCGCCCGGGTCCTGGACTTACTCGTCGATCAGTCTCGTGGAGACGGTGCCCAGCGGACCGAAGTCGGCGACCACCTCGTCGCCGGCCGAGATCGCCCACATCGGACCGAGCGCGCCGGTCATCAGCACGTCGCCGGCGCGCAGTGGGGTCCCGCTGGCGCACGAGACGTCGGCCAGCCACCGAGCGGCCTGCAGCGGGTTGCCGAGGCATGCGGCGCCGCTCCCCGTCGATACCTCGGCGCCGTTGACGGACATCCGCATGGGCACGGCGCGCACGTCGACCGCGGCCAGCGGCATCGGTCGGCCTCCCACGACGTAGAGCCCGGCACTGGCGTTGTCGGCGACGGTGTCGGCGATGCGGATGTCCCACCCGGCGATGCGGCTGTCGGCGATCTCGATCGCCGGGAGGGCGAAGGCGACAGCGCGGACGATCTCGGCGAACCCGTGCGGAGCGGCGTCGAGGTCGTGCTCGAGGACCAGCGCCACCTCACCCTCGGCCCGCGGTTGGAGCACCCGCGTCGCCGGGAGCTCGGAACCGTCGCCGTACTCGTTGTCGGCGAAGAGCGTGCCGAAATCGGGCTGGTCGACACCGAGCTGGAGCTGCACGGCCGGCGACGTCAACCCGATCTTGCGCCCCGTCACACGCCGCCCGCCGGCCACCCACCGGTCGGTGTTGCGTCGCTGCACGGCGTACCCGGCCTCGACGTCGGACCCGTCGCCGATGAGGTGCCGGATCGGCGGGATCGGCACCCGCGCCCGTTCGGCCTCCAGCAGCGCATCCGCGGCCTGTTCGATCAAGGCGTCGTCGACCACGTCGTCATCGTGACACCGTGAGGGACCGGAGGAGGGTCCCGAAAGCGTTCGTCACGCAGCGAGCGTGACCGCCCAGGCCGGCCGGAACCGGCCCAGCCACGGGCGCGGAGTCTTCGGAGCGAGCGAGGCCGTCGACTCAGCTGACGTCGTTGTACCGACGGATCGTCAGCGGGGCGAAGATGGCCAGCAGCGCCGCGCTCCAGAGGAGCGACCACCCGATGGCGCCGCCGTCGAGGTCGCCGTGCATCAGGCTGCGGGCGGCGGTGGCGACGTGGCTGATCGGGTTGACCTCGACGAAGGCCTGCACCCACCCCGGCATCGTGGCCGGGTCGACGAACACGTTGCTGGCGAACGTCAGGGGGAACAGCACCGTCATGCTGACCTGCATCACCGACTCCGGCGTCGGCATCCGGAAGGCGAGCAGCGTCCACGCCCAGGACAGGCTGAACGCGAACACCAGGAGCAGCGCCACCGCGGCGACGACACCGAGCGGCCCGCCGTCGGGCCGGAACCCGAGGATCAGCCCCAGCGTGATCATCACCAGCGAGGCGACGGTGTACCGCACGGCGTCGGCGAGCAGCATGCCGACCAGCACGGCCGGCCGCCAGATCGGCAGCGAGCGGAACCGGTCGAACACGCCCTTTGAGATGTCGGTCTTCAGCGCCTGGCCGGTGTACATCGTGATCCAGGTGACGTTCATGACGAGGATCGCCGGCAGCAGCTGCTGGAGGTACTCCTGCGGCGACCCGGCCAGCGCGCCGCCGAACAGGTACGTGTAGAGCAGCGTGAACATGATCGGGAACGCCGTCACGTCGAACAGCTGCAGCGGGACGTGCTTGATCTTGAGCATCGAGCGCCAGCCGAACGCCAGGGAGGCGGCGACGGGCGACGGGCGCGGTGGGCGGGTGCGATCGGCCAGCGCCGAGCGCAGCGACTCCTCGGTGATGGTCGGGTCGACGACGGCGATGCTCATGCTGCGTCCTCCTGGACGTCGTGGCCGTTCGGCGCGGACTCGGCCGGGTGGCCGGTGAGGGCGAGGAAGACCTCGTCGAGGCTGGGCTGGCCGAGCGACAGCTCGGCGACGGTGATGCCGGCACGCGACAGCGCGCCGAGCGCGGCGGCGGCGCGATCGGCGTCCACGTCGGCGGCAGACAGCGCGGCGGGATCCGAGTCCAGCTGCACCGGCGCACCGAGCGCCTCGGCCAGCACCCGCTGGGCGGCCGAGCGCTCGTCGATCTCGCCGACGCGCACGTGCAGCGAGCCGGCTCCCACCGATGCCTTCAGCTCGCCCCGCGTGCCTTCGGCGATCACCCGGCCGTGGTCGATGATGGCCAGCCGGTCGGCCAGCTGGTCGGCCTCGTCCAGGTACTGCGTCGTGAGCAGGACGGTGGCGCCCTCGGCCACGAGGACGCGCACGATGTCCCAGACCTGGTTGCGACTGCGCGGATCGAGCCCAGTCGTCGGCTCGTCGAGGAAGAGCAGCTCGGGGGTCACGACGATGCTGCTGGCCAGGTCGAGACGCCGGCGCATGCCGCCCGAGTAGTCGCGGACCAGCTTGTCGGCGGCGTCCGGCAGGCCGAAGGCGTCGAGCAGGCTGGCGGCACGATCGGCCGCCCGGCCCTTGCCGAGCCCGAGCAACCGACCGATGAGCAGGAGGTTCTCGCGGCCCGTCAGCTCCTCGTCGACCGATGCGAACTGCCCGGTCAGGCTCATCTTCCCGCGCACTGCGGCGGCATCGGTGACGATGTCGTGGCCGAGGACCCGCGCCGTGCCGGCGTCCGGGCGCAGCAGCGTGGCCAGCATGCGGATCGTGGTCGTCTTGCCGGCGCCGTTGGGTCCCAGCACGCCGTAGACCGTGCCGGCGCGGATGGACAGGTCGATGCCGTCGACGGCGCGCGTGTCGCCGAACGACTTGACCAAGCCGTCGGCCTCGATGGCCAACGTCACGGGGCGACCTCGGCGATGACGTCGTCGCAGAAGGTCGCCCAGACCTTTCGCTCGGACTCAACTGCGGCGTCGTCGACGCCGAACAGGTAGCCGAGCGCCTGGACGAGGGCATCGTCGTCGGCTCCCCATGCCGTAACCCGGACGAATCCGCCGATCGGCGAGTCGAGGCGGAGCAGCAGCGACGGGTCGATCTGCTCGACGATCATCGACCGGCCGTCCAACCGGACGTCCTGCCCGAGCTCGGTGACGCCGAGTCGCCGGGCCAACGCCGCCCGCAGCGCCATCACGGCACCGGGCGCCTTGGCCGAGATCTCGAACGTGTTCGCCCGCTGACCGGCGAACCGGGCCAGGTAGAGGCGCAGGTGCTCGAAGAACGGGATCCAGCCCTCGGCCATCCCGTCGATCGCCCCCTGCTCCCAGTCGGCACCGGTGCCGAAGGCGCTCGAGACCACGCGCACGACGCAGGTGCCGCCGGCGCGCGACTCGACGACGAACTCACTGACGAGCGGGGTGACCTCGGCACCGTCGACGCCGGCGAGGGGGGCGGCCCAGTCGCGCTCCTCGTAGACCAGGCGGCGCGGCGGGTCCCACTCGTTGATCCGGGCGGGCATGTCCATCTCGCCCATGTGGGCGAGCATCGAGCCGCCCACCCGCTCCTCGACGTCGGTGGCGACGAACCACGAGCCGAGGCCGTGCGAGGTGGCGATCGCTGCCCACACCTGCTCGGGCGTGCCGTCGACCTCGACGCTGAACTCGATGCGGATGGGGACGTCGGGGGTGGTCATGGAAGGCTCCTCAGTGGTTCAGTGGTTGGACGTCGCCGCGACGGCGAACTCATCGCGGGCGGGGGTGGGCGGCGACGACCAGGCGGTGCGGGCGGCCGTCGTCGTGGTGGTAGCGGGCGGCGAGCTGGATCACGGCCTCGGTGAGGTCGGCGGCGAACGCCGCCCGATCCTCGGGACTGGCGAACCCGATCTCGGTGTCGATGGCCATCGTCGGGATCCGCCGCCGGGAGGACTCGGCGCTCCGCGCCAGCTGGCCGACCTCGCGCACGACCCGCCCGGCCAGCGCCACGAGGTAGCGGGCCGATGCCCGGTCCTGGGTCATCGCCGGGTCGGCCCCGCCCTCGTCGACCGCCGCCGGCGACACGACGTAGCTCAACGCCGTCGCTTGCAGCAGTCGTTCCGTGATCCCGCCGTGGTAGCGCTCCTCGGCCAGCTCGACGAGACCGTGGAGCTCGAGCGCCCGGAGGTGGTAGTTGACCTTCTGGCGGGTGATGCCCAGCCGTGCCGCCAGCCCGGCGGCCGAGGCTGGCTCGGCGAGCGCGGCCAGCAGCCGCGCCCGCACCGGGTCCAAGGCCACCACGGCGGCCGCCGGATCCTCGATCACCTCGACGTCGAGCACTCCGCCATGATCCTCTTGACAACAATGTTTGTCAAGGGGCAAGCGTGCGTGCGGGCCTCGTGACCGAGGTCGGTGGCCTGATGACCCACGGCGCCGTGATCGCCCGGGAGTACGGCTTGCCGGCCGTCATCGGAGTGGAGGGCGCGACCCGGCTGATCCGCGATCGGCAGCGGATCCGCGTGCACGGGACGGACGGGTACATCGAGCTCCTGCCGTAGCACACGTCGACGCCGCAGACCGATCCACGGCATGAGCCGTCAGATCACGTGCCGCCGGCGACCTGGCGGATCGCGTCGACGACGGCGTCCGGTCGCTGGTTCTGGACGTAGTGGGTGGTGTCGGGGACGGTGATCACCTCGGCACCGGGCACGCCGGCGGCCCATTGCGCTTGGGCCTCCCATTGCGCGTTGTTGAGCGCATCGAGTTCGGCCTGGGTGAACGGTCCGCCTTCGGGGACGGTGTCGTCGTCGCTGAAAGCCGCGCCGTCGCCTCGCCGGATGACGACGACGGGGATGTCCGGCAGCGTACCGGCCGCCTCGATCTCGTCGAACAGCGTGTCCAGGTCGTACGACTCGAGCGCGTACCCGGGGATCGCCTCCGGCGGGAGCGCCACGACCGAGATCTTCTCCCACTGCTGAGGGTCGACCAGACCCCGCAAGGGCGGCAATGGGGAGTCGACGATGACGAGGGCGCTGACCTCATCCGGGTAGGTGCGTGCGTACAGGAGTTGGAGCGCGCCACCGAGCGAGTGCCCGACGAGCACGTACGGCCCGGGTACGTCGGCGGCGGCGAGCAGGTCGTGCAGCTCCTCGACCACCTCGGCGGGATCAGGTGTCGTCGGAGCGGGTCCGCTGCGTCCCGGCTCGAGCGCCTCCGCCTTGCTGACGGTTCCGTCCGCTGCGATCGTCGTGGTGATCATCGATCCAGGGCGGTCGTAGGAGCACACCCGGTTGGACGATGCGAGCCCGGGCTGGACCGCCGGCGAGTCCGTCGCGGTGAGGCTCCAGATGTCGCCGCTGTCGCCGAACCCGGACTGCAGGATCACCGTCGGGCGGCCCGTGCCGACGCAATCCAGGTGGAGGTCGTGGCCGTCGACCTGCACCGCGCCCGCGTCATCGCCGATCGTCTCGACCGGCACCGACAGCGCCGACGACGCCGTCGATGCCGCCGGCGACGAGCTCTCGCCACCGCACGAGGCCGCGGTCGCCACCAGCGCCGCCACCATCAGCACCGCCAGCGTCGATCTTCGCACACCGTTCATGCTCCTGACGCTACGCGACCCGCTGAAGCGTCGCTGAAGGCGCAGCCTCTGCTGATGCCGCGCCGCGCCGGTCAGCCACCCGCTCGTTCGATCACGACCAGTGCGGTGTCGGCGACGAGATCGGGTTGCTCGACCTGCACGTAGTGGCTGCTGCCGGTGGCGAAGATGTGCGGCGTCCCGCTCCCCAGGGCGACCAGGTCGGCGCTGGTCTGGTCCCATGCCTGTTCGAGCGCCGACCCGATCTCGGCCTTCGACGGAGGGATCGGGAATGTCCTACGCACCCCTCTGCTGCGACGCGAGTGGCCACTGTCCGGCGACTTGTCCACAGGTACACCGGACACTCGAATACGAGACTCCACCAGTCGATCATGGGTTGACGTCGGGTCTGGTCCTTTCCTCGTGGCGCAGTAGCAGTTGGGCGAGGTCGTGGGGCCGGGCGAGTGCGGGGAGGTGCCCGGTGTCGATCTCGTCGGGGATGATGCCGAGGCGCTCGTGCACGATCCGGCGTTGGAAGGGGGCGGGGAAGAACCGGTCGGAGCTCGGCAGCACGAAGCGGGTCGGCACCTCGGGCCACGAGTCGAGCGGCCATGGCGTCTGGAACGGGGTGTCGGATTGCTCGGTGACGTGCGCCCAGCACTCCTCGACGAGCGTGGGGTCGACGTCGTGGAGGAACTCGTCGACGGGGTCGAACTCGCCATCGATGTCTCGTCCGTCCTGCTCCGCTTGCTCTCGACGGGCGAGCGATGCCCCGGTGTTGTCCCACCACGCTGAGCCGGTCTCGCCCGGTGCTGGGATCATCGCGGCGACGAGCACGATCAGCCGCGTCGCGGGCACCCGGGCCGCGACGAGCGGCGCGATGAGGCCGCCCATCGACTGCCCGACGACGACGACGTCATCGCGGCCCCCGATCGCGTCGACGATGATGTCGGCGTAGTCGTCGAGTCCGATCGCGTCGTCGGCTGACGGGAGATCGACCGCCACCACATCGTGACCTGCGGCGTGCAGCTCTGGGGTGACGAGGTGCCAGTACCAGGAGTCCGACCCGGCTCCGTGAATCAGCACGAACGTCGCCATCAGCGGCCCCGCTGGACGACCGGTGCGCCCGTTGGCGGGCCGTCGTCGAGGGCGCCGCGCACCTGGTCCACCGTTGCGCCGGGTCCGAACCCGGTGAGGCACCAGGTCGCTCCCGCCGCCGCGTACGGGGCGGGATCGGTGCCCGGTTGGATCTCGACGGCGATGTCGAAGGGGGCACCGTCGGACTCCCGGCAGCTCCGCACGAGTTCGACGGCTTCGGCCAGTTGCTCGACCCTGTCGAGGTTCACGGGGAAATAGCCGTCGTGGGCGGCGGCACGGCGCAGCGGCTGTTGCTTGCCGGGGAAGCCGGCGATCCACACCGGGATCGACGGCCGCTGCACGGGTCGCGGGAGGAACGTCACGTCGTCCACCACGTAGCGCGGGCCGTAGTGGCGAACGGCCTCACCGCGCCACGGGTTCGAATCCCGTGCGGGCTTCCAAGGAACCCCAGGACCGAGGCCCGCTTCGGCGGGCTGCTTCCGATTCCCGGAGGCCGTAAACCTCGAGCTCAGACCGTCGTCAGTCAGATGAGCCGCGCCGGCTGACCCGGCCGTTGGCATCCCCGTTCGTTCAGCCTTGGCACTGCACCGAACCGCAGAACGCGATGTACGCGCCGCCGCCGGCAGCCTGATCGAGCTCCTCGTCGGAGAGCTCGCCCGGCTTGGCCGGAAGGACGACGTGCAGCGTGTCATCGGTGTCCTCGAGCACGCGAATCTGCTTGCTGGCGGGTGGCGTGAGACCTTGCTCCGCCATCACTGCAGCGGGATCGGCGAGCAGCCGTTGCTTGTAGCTGTCGTCGGACCATGCCTGGGCAACAACTTGCCCCCACTGCTGCTGCCAATTCTGTGCGTCAGCCATGTCATTCCTCCAGAAGAGCGTTGTCCGGGGTGCGTCAGTTTCACCGTACCCGCGCGAAACACGTGCGGTTTCGGCAACGGGACGAAGGGCTGCCCGCGGGGCACAGCTTCAGGCGTGCTTCAGCGCGAGGGCGCTTCGACGGGTGGCAGCGATGGCGCTCAGGTGCGTCGTGGGCACGCCCTCATGGACCGTCGGGTGGCAGAAGTCGCTGCGCCAGCCATGCGAGTGCCTCACGTTCCACCACGCTGAGATCTGGGTGCGGCCCGTGCACGGCCAGAACGATCCGCCGCTCCGTCGCGTGATCGTTCCAGGCTTCGTGGGGATAGCTGTTGTCGAACGCGATGCACCGACGCTCGCGCCACGACCGCGTCTCACCCGCCACACACAGCCCGCACCCAGGCGGGACGTGGAGGCCAAGATGGCACGACACCAACGCGTTGATGGGATCGGTGTGCTCGCCAGTCCGCGCCCCCGGCTCCAGCGCGAGGTACGAGAACAGAGAGAGCACCTTGGTCTCGGCGAAGACTGCTTCCATGACGGCCGCCGCACGAGGCAGCAGCGCGCAGTTCGCCGCAACGGGCCGGTTCCGCCAGTGCAGCTTGATCTCTCTCCAGCCCGGGTCCACGCGGGCGCGCATCAGCGGTGTGCCGTCGGGCGACCGCCCGAACGGCTGCATCGGAAGGCCGTTTGCGATCGCAGCGTCGAGCTCTCCTCGCAACTCGTCGAAGTGCTCCTCGAGCAGCGTCGCAAACGAGAAGTCGCCAGCGTCCCTCCACGGCGATGCGGAAAGCCCCGGCATGAAGACGTCGAACATGTGGCGCTGCCCGGGCGCCAACTCGGCCGCACGCGCACCGGCCCACACGTCGAGGCCACCACGGATCCGCTCGAGCTTGGAGGCCGGGAGCTCTCGTGTGAGGTCGGTCCAGAGCTCGTCCGCGAGCTGGACCCGGGACGACGGCAAGAGTTCGGTCGTCATGTCAAGCCAGCTGCCGCGCCGCCAATCTGGCGAACGGTCCCTCGTGTGCCATCAACTCCTCGTAGGTGCCGTTCTCCACGACGCGGCCGGCCTCGACGACGTGGATCTGGTCAGCCCTGATGACCGTACTCAATCGGTGGGCGATGACGACGCGAGTCGCCCTGAGGCGAGCCAGGCTCTCGGTGACGACGGATTGAGTCCGATTGTCGAGCGCGCTGGTGGCCTCGTCGAACAACAGGATCCGCGGCTTTGCGACGATCGCCCGCGCGATCAGCAAGCGCTGTCGTTGCCCGCCAGAGAGCCCGCTGCCGCCCTCCATCACCATCGTGTGCATGCCCATCGGCATCTGGCGGATGTCGTCGTCGAGTCCGGAGCTGCGCGCCGCCTCCCAGGCCTCGTCGAGCGAGTACGGCGACGAGCCGACGATGTTTTGGTAGATGCTGCCAGCAGCCAGCTTGCCGGCCTGGAGCACGACGCCCATCTGCCGGCGCACCGCCTGTAGGTCGAGCGAGGCCAGGTCCTGGGCATCGAGGTGGATGCTGCCGCTCTCGGGCGTCTCGAAGCCGAGCAGGAGTCGCACCATCGTCGACTTCCCCGAGCCCGACGGACCCACGAGCGCGACAAACTCTCCGGAGCGGGCGCGGAACGAGACCTTCTCCAGCACGGTCGGTCCGTCGGCGGCATAACGGAACGTCACCCCGCTGAACTCGATGTCGCCGGCCAGCTCACCCGGATCGGCGCGGGCCTCCTCGACCTCGGGCAGCGTGACGAGGATCGGCTTGACCCGTTCGTACAGCGGGACGATCTGGGCGACGGCTGACAGTGATGTTCCGAGCAGCACCACGGCCGTGATGACCTGCGTCAACGCCGCGTTGAAGGCAAGGAACGTCCCCGCCGACAGGTCCGTGCCGCTGATCGCCAGCGGGAAGATCACGAGCAGGGCGACCAGCGGTAACGCGGCGTACACGACGTTGACCTGGACAGCAGCGAGATCGGCGCGCCGCCCAGAGGCCCCGGCCACGAGCCGTGCCCACACCGAGAACGCCCGCGCCTCGGCCCCCGCCACGCGGAGCTTCGAGATGCCGTTGAGCAACTGGAAGATGAGGCCGATCTGGTGACCTCGTACCTCGTTGGCCTTGCGGCGATCGCGCACTTGCACGACGACCATCACCGCGCCGACTGCCAGCGCACCGATCAGCACCATTGTCGCCACCAGCGCCAGACGGACGTCGTATGCGAACAGCAGCGCGTAGCTGAAGATCGAGAACATCGCGCCGAGCACGGCGGTGGTAACGATCCCGCTGAGGGCACGGCGCATCGCACTGATGCTCGTCGCCCGCAACGCGAGATCGCCTGACGAGTAGTCACGAAAGAACGGCACGGGCAGGTTGAGCAAGCGGTCCCAGACGGCCGCCTCCAGCGACAGGTCCATGCGCGCCCCGAGGCGCGCCACGGCGATCGAACGCGTCAACTGGAACGCCGTGATCGCCCCGACGCTGGCGACCATCGCCACGGCAACCTGCGCCACTCCGACGCCGTCGCTGGCAGGGATGAAGCGGTTGAACAGCAGCCCCGTGGCAATCGGCACGACGAGCGCGAGCAGCCCACCGAGCACACCCATGAGGACGATCACCCAGACGTCAGCCCTGCCCCCGCGCACACCAAAGCGCAGCAGATCGGTGACGCCGAGCGAACGTTGCGGGAACGGCCGGTACATCGAATAGGCGATCACCGAGAGGGACGCCGCGACGTCCGCATCGACGCGATTCCGGGCGCCGGTCGTGGGATCTATCAACTCGTACGATCGGGACGACCTTGGGAGTAGTGCGACCGGGTGGCGGCTGCTTCCGTCGAAGGCAACCAACGGTCCGCCGCTCGACCGCCACCATTCCCCGTCGAGCGTCACCTGGCGGAGGCGCAGGTGCGAGGCGCGGGTGATGGACGCCAAGCGGTCATGGCCGCCCGCTTGCCAGCCTGGTGGCGCTTCGACGTCCACGCCGAGGGCGCCACCCACGAGTCGGCAAGCTGCGAGCAGTGGGTCAGCGACGGCGACGCGTCGGCCAGCGTGATCGACCGGGATCTTGCCGTCCTCGAAGAAGCTGAGCAGATCGCGCAGTCCGTCATCGAGGTCTGCGTCGTCGGCGGCCAACCGTGCGCGCACACGGGCGGCACGGGCCTC
This sequence comes from uncultured Acidimicrobiia bacterium, assembly GCA_963844175.1. GTDB lineage: Bacteria > Actinomycetota > Acidimicrobiia > Acidimicrobiales > Ilumatobacteraceae > JALZMG01. The sequence continues at coordinate 52,432 of CAWJNE010000023.1, read as the reverse complement.
GCCGGCGCTGTCGAGCTCGCTCGCCAGCGCGGCGAGCACGACGTGATGGAACGCATCGAGCGACCCGGCCTCGCTCGCAGGCGCCAGCCCGCCCGGGCCGACCGAGCGGAGCCACGTCGACGACGAGACCGGGAGCGAGCCTGCAGTTGCGTCGACCTCGGCGTTGCCGACGCCCTGCAGCTCCATCGAGCCCGCCGTGATGGTCACCCACATCAGGTCGACGGTCGGTTGGTAAGCGGCGCCGTCAACGGTGTCGATCGAGCTGTCGGCCGGGAGCGCGACGACGTCACGCGGTGCGGGGTGGCCGATGGCCGACGACAGGGAGCGGACCCAGCCGGTAACGAGGCGCTCGTCGTCGTGCTCGAGACGCTCGAGCATCGTCCCGGGCCGACCGACAGCGAGGAGCGCGACGCGAGCGTCCCCAACCGCCATTCCGAACAGTGCGCCGCCCGTCGCGACCTGGCACACGTAGGCGCGACCGCCGACCGCGGACCCGTGGTCGACCTGGACGGCGAACACGTACACGGCACCCTCAGCGACGACCCACGCCACGGCAGGATCGTCGAGCAACAACGTCCGGTTGCCGGCCAGCTCCAACCGGCGGTGACTCCCGTCAGGGGTCACTGGTGAGACCAGCGGGGCATGAGCATCGACGGACCGGTCATCGCTCACTGGTGCAGCGTCGAGTCGTGCGACGGGTGAACAGGCGCCGAGCTCACGATGCACCAGTGAGCAAGACGACCGTGATGATGATTCGCTCGCTCGCAGACTCGCTCGCTCATGCCGCGGCGATCAGTTCGGTGTAGAGCCCGCCCTGCGCGATCAGCTCATCATGGGTTCCGCGCTGCTCGATCCTGCCCCGCTCGAGGACCACGATCTCGTCGCAGTCGCGGATCGTGCTCAGTCGGTGGGCCACGATGAGGCAGGTGCATCCACGACGTCGCAGGCGATCGTCGATGAACTGCTCCGTCGTCGGGTCGAGCGCGCTGGTTGCCTCGTCGAGTACGAGGATCGACGGGTCGGCGACGAGCGCCCGTGCGATCTCGAGGCGCTGCCGTTGCCCGCCGCTCCAATTGCTTCCGCCTTCGGCGACGCTGCTGCTGTACCCCCCGGGCCACGACGCGATGTCGTGATGAATCGCCGCATCACGCGCCGCCCGTACGACCTCGGACTTGGGGACCGTCTCGTCCCAGAGCGTGATGTTGTCCGTGACGGATCCCTCGAACATCACGATGTCTTGATCAACGAGCGCCAATGAGTTGACCATCACCGCCCGCGGATGAGTCGACCGTGGCTGACCGTCGAAGAGCACATCACCGCTCCAGGGCTGATAGAGCCCACAGAGGAGCCGGGCGATCGTCGACTTGCCACTACCGGAGTCGCCGATCAGCGCCACTCGGGCGCCGGGGCGCACGGACAGATTGAAGTCCTCGATCAACGGCACGTCCAGCCGGGTGTAGCCGAACGTGATGTTGCGCAGCTCGAAGGCTCCGACGAGTCGGGCCAGGCGGTCGCTCGACGCGTCTCCGGAAGGTTGTGCCGTCAGCGTTGGATCCGCTGGGTAGCTGAGCACGTCGTCCAGCCGGGCCATGCCGGCATCGATCTCCTGGAGCTCGCCGCCAAGGTTGACCAGCACGTTGACGGGAGCGCTGAAGCTGGCGATCAGGTACTGGAAGGCGACGAGCGCCCCGATGCTCAGCGTCCCGCCGATGACACGCTCGCCACCGACGATCAGGATGGCCGCCGTCGTGAGTCCGCTGAGCAGCGTCGGCACGACGGTGACGTAGCCCGTCGTGACAGCGAGGTCCTGCTCGGCGCGGATCGACTTGGCCTGGAACCCGGCCCACCGGGCGAAGAAGTCAGATTCAGTGCCCCCTGCCTTCAAGGTCTCGATCATCTGGATCCCGTTGAACGAGGTGGCCAGCACCTTGCCCTGCTCTTGCTCGAAGCGCCGGCTGGCGTCAGTGCGTCGCCGCACGCTGAGGCGCAGGGCGACCAGGTTGAGCAGCGCGATCGCCACACCGATGACGGTCAATACGACGTCGTACTGGATCATGACGAAGGCGTAGAACGCGACCATCGTGACGTTGACGAGGTTGGCCGCGACCCGCGCCGACAGCAGCTGGGCGATCCGTTCGTTCAATTGCGTCCGCGAGGCGACGTCGGCGGCGTAGCGCAGATCGAAGAACGCGACCGGCAGGTGCAGCACGTGCCAGATGAAGCTGCCCGAAGCGCTCAGCTGCAGCTTCTGGCCGAGCCGGAAGAGGATGTACTGCTGCAACCAGGTCAGGAGGAGCAGGAGCAGCAGCGTCAGCAGCATCGTCGCGATCAACGGTCGGATCCACGTCTCGAGACCACTGACGAGGATGTCGTCGACGAAGATGCGGCTGAACGCCGGGATCAGCAGGCCGGGGATGATCAGCGCCAGCCCGGCGAGCACTCCGTACACGAGCGCGACGCGTGACCCAGCGAGACGTTTGCGCAGTGCCCCGCTGAGGCTCGGGAATCGACCACCGCGGACGAACCCATCACCGGGCTCGAACGTCAGCACGACGCCGGTGAACGAGCGGTTGAACTCCTCGTCGGTCACCGTCCGTGGCCCGACTGCTGGGTCGTTGAGGTGCACTCGACCCTTGGAGAACCCGTCGACGACGACGAAGTGGTTGAACTCCCAGAAGACGATGAACGGCAGCGCTATCGCCCGCAGCTCGGCCGGCTCCTTACGGAAGCCGCGGGCGGTCATCCCATAGGTCCGGGCGGCTTTCACGATGCTGCTCGCCTTGCTGCCGTCGCGCGAGATCCCGCAGGCCTCGCGCAACTCGGTCAGCGGGACGACTCGTCCGTGGTAGGCGAGGACCATGGCGAGAGACGCGGCTCCGCATTCCACGGCTTCCATCTGGAGGACCGTTGTCGTGCGAACTCGGTGCGCCCGTCGCTCGGTCATGGCTGGAGCAGTTCGAGCGGGCGGCGCTCCGTCAGTTCGACCTCCGCCGTGCACAACGTCCCGGCGCGCAGCTTCTCGGGACCCTCCGAGTTCGACCACCTGAACCCTGTTGGCGTCGATGCAGGCTCGGGCGTCACCCACACTTCGACGGGCGTGCCTCCCGCCGCGGAGCTCAGGTCGTCGACCAGGGCGTCGTTGTTCAGCAGGGCGATCATCCCAGCGCGCGTCGACGGGAACGGCGCGACCTCCTCGATGTGACCCTCGAGGAAGCCGTACTGCTCGCGCGCTGCCGTGTCGGGTGAGATCTGCACCTCCATGTTCGGATCCAGCTCACCGCTCACGGACGGCGACACGTACATCAACACAGCGAGGTCGTCGTCCTCGCGGTCGAAGTTGACGATCGGCGTCCCGACTTGCACGAAATCGCCGAGCGTCGCCAGCCGCTCGATCACCTCGCCGGGGACCGGCGCGACGATCTGCTCGCGCGTTCCGTCGACAGTCTCGACGACGGCAACTGGTTGCCCGGCGGTGATCTCGGTCTCCGCGCTCGACCAGGACCTCGCGGACCGTGCCCTCCGTGGTGGTCACGATGTCGTAGGTGCCGGTCTTGGGAATGATCAAACAGTCCGCCTGCACGGTGGACTCGACGCGACCGTCGAATCCCCAGATCAGAACACCGATGAGGAGGACACCGACCGCCGTCAACGCGATCCATCGCTTCGGGTCGGCGACCCGCATGAGCTGATCGAGCTGCTCGGGCGACGACAGTCGGTCGAGAGCTTCCGGACGGAAGATGCCTGGCTGCACCGGGGATCGTCAGCACGTCGGGGGTCCGGCCTGGACGAAGCCCTGCTGCACGGGCGACTCATCGTGCACCTTCACCCCCACGACCGATCCATTGCGGACACGCCGGAGTGTAGGACATCAGTCAGCTGGCAGTACCGAGCATCAACTCCCCAACGGATGTCTCGGCGTAGTAGTCCGTGCCGGCAGCCCTGGCGAACAGATCGGCGTCACCTCCACCCAGCGGGCAGGCGCCGATCCCCATGGAGGTGGCGACGAGGCACATCGTCTGCACCAGCACTCCGACGTCCTTCAGCACCAAGGAATACGCCATCGCGCCGTACTTCCACGTGACTCGACCGAACCTGGCGGCGACGATGACGAGCACCTGCGGCGGTTCCGTGGCGCCTGACGACCACTTTGCATCCGCCAGCAGCACGTCGGTCAGGTCGTTGCGATCGGCGATCAGCTCGAGTTGGTGTCCACTCGGGTCAAAGTGGTACAGCGCCCGCTCCAAGCCGTCGCATCGGTGGACCAGCGGATACAGCTCCAACTCGTACGCCGCGCCGCCGCCCGGGTACGGGCGTCGAGTGACGTCGTACGGCCGCCCCTCTGCGCTGGGCAGCACGGCTCGAACTCTGGCCGCCCGGTACAGCAACTCACCGAGCTGATCCACCGTGAGCGGTGCCCCGGCGAACTCCCTCGTCGATCGTCGATGCTCGAGCACGTGCGTCAACGAATCGCCGACCGACCGATCGAGTGTGGGCTCCCGCAACGGGATGATGCGACTCGACGTCAGCGGCTTCAGGGCAGGCAGTGGAGGGAGCTCGTCGACGAACCTGTAGGAGCCTCCGTAGTCGAGGTCGTGGCGACCCCGCCGACTCCGCGTGTGCACCAGGAGGTCATGGAACTCCCAGGTCCGCAACGCCGGAGCCTCCTCGGCGACGACCGCCCCGTGCTCGTCGACCGCGCCGACAACTTCCGCCGCGATCAGCACGGCGAGCACCACGCGGGCTTCGTCGAGCGTGGATCTGGCGATCAACGACTGCAGCTCCTCGGCGGAGACTGGGTCGGCGAGGCGGGCGAGCAATGCACCGCCCGGCTGACCGTGCAGCAGCACACGCACGGGCGCGAGCGGCGACTCGATCACCAGCGCGCCGGCGTCCCTGCGGGCGAAGGCGAATCGGGACATGCGGAACTTCACGGTCGGGTCGACGTCGACCGGCTCACGGACTGGAGCGGACGTCATCGGGATGGCGGTGACCGTGCGTCCGCCGGCCATCGATGCGGCGTGGCAGAGCAGGCGGTGCTTGCTGCATGCGCGCAGCAGGTAGTACAGCGTCGCGAGCGTTGCGGCGCCGTCGCGGGCGGTGACGTGGGCAGCGAGCGCTGCCTCGGACGCTCCTTCTCGCGGTCAGCATGTGGAGCGCTTCCCTGAGCCCGGTCCCGACATGTCCGAGCCTGATGTGCGCCCACCCCGCCTCGACCGTTACCGGGCCCTCGTTCGGCGCTTGCACCGTCACTTCGGGACGGAGCACGAGGGTGCTCTCCGGGGCGCGTGACGGGGCGGTCACAGGAACATCGCGACGGGGTTCAGTTCGTCCTCACTCACCCGCGCCGGAACCCAGCCGAGCTCGACCGGGACGTCGAACAGCCGACCGGGCACGAAGCGCGCCCAGAAATGGCGCAAGCCGGGCACGACGACCTTGACGACGGGCAACCCGATGTCTGGGCGTGTCTGATCAAGGACAAGCAGCTCGAGGCCTCTCGTCTCGACGACAGCCTTGCAGTGGCGCACGTCGTCGGCGAGGTCGTCGTTCGTTTGCCGCGGGTAGTCCGAGATGCGGTGTGGCGGCACGTCTGCCGGAACGAGGTAGGGCTGGTTGGCCCTCGTCGCCGAACGGAGCCAGTCCACCACTTCACGAGCGTCGGGTTCGCTGTCGTCTGCTGCGAGCACGTCGTCATGTCCAGTGATGAACACGACGATCTGGTTGAGCTCGGTGAGCGCTCGCGAGACGCCGACGCGAGCGTCGAGGTGCGCGCCGAACCCAAGCGCCACACGCTCGTTCTTGTCGTGCGTGCGCCAGGACACCGCCACGAAGGTCGGGATGCCGAGATCGTTCGTGATGTCCAGGACTGCGACGTCACGATGCAGCTCGTCGTATTGACATCGCAGATCGGTGATGTACACGTCGTCGATGCTCTCGAGGTCGACCCCCGGCCGCTGGAGTCGGTGGTACCACCACATCGAGGCGGCGTCCCGCTCGGCCAGCTCGAGGAAGCCCTGCAGGATCGCCTCCGTGCGAGTCGTGCCGGCGGCGTTGCCGTTGGAGTCCGCGCGGTAGTACGGCTCGGTCGTCTCGTCGTAGCTCGTGTAGAAGCAGTATCTCGTCGGGAGGTACCTGACGGTCTGGCTGGTGAGTGACCACAACGGGGTCCAGTCGACGAGCGTGTGCTCGTCGAAGCGGGTCGGGACCCGGTTGTGCGGGGCCGGATGGAGCTCGTTCCACCGGTCAGCCTGGTCGTACTGCGCGTCGCTCCAGAGCATGCAGCCGTTCGGATGGATCGCCAGGTCGCCGAGCTGTTCGTAGCTTGCTCGACGCCGCGTTTCCGTTCCGTCCAGGCGCCCCGAGTATCGCTCGAGCGCCTCACACAAGGCGCTGCATCGAGCCTGCTCCCGTGAACGGCCCTTGCCTCCGCTGCTGCTGCGTAGTCCGCCGCGCAGCCGTCCGACGGTGTCCGCTGGCATGGCCAGGTTGGGTCCCGCGCTGTAGACGAAGAGTCCCGGTGTCGGAGAGACCTCGCTCAGCCCGCTGACGGCTCCGGTGACCGGGCTGATGTGGTGCTGGTAGCTGCTCCAGGTCTCGTGAGGCGACTGGGTCCGGTACCCGCCATCAACGAACCGCCCGTGGATCTGTGACTCGAGCCGCACCGGTCGCGCTTCGGAAGCTGACGGGTCACCGCAGGCGGGGCAGTGGGGGCGACGCACCACCACGTGGTCCGCACGCTCCAAGGTCGACCACCCCAAGGTCACCACGCGACCGTCAGCCGTCACCGCCGCCCGACCCACCAACTTCAGCACTTCCAACACGATCAACGCCACGACCGCATCCGTGGTCACGGGTGGCACCACGGAAGCCGGCGGCGGAAAGGGCTCGGCGGTTCCACGACGCCGACCCACGAACCGCTCGACGTCGCGATTGCCTCGCAGTCGCTGCGCCAGGCACTCCCAACACGCCGACCGCCCGGGCCACATCAACGGTCCCAGCCAGAACTGCCGACCGCCCGGCCACGCGAGCAGCCACGGCTGCCCCGATTCCAACATCGCCGCGTTCAGCTCGGCCAGCCCGCCGCGCAGGTAGTCGTCAGTGATCGCCATCACCAACGACGCCTCACCCACTTCATCCACGACGGCCATGCCCGCCGCCGACAACCCCGCCTCGATCGCCTCGACGCTCGCTTCACCAAACCCCACGACCGCGATGGTCGCCTCGCGGAGTCGCCGCTCGGCCTCGCTGGCATCGAGGCCGAGGTCGTTCCACCATCCGGTGCGGTCGCCAGCCACGTCGACGTCGACGATGTATCCCTGCTGCCGCATCCGGTTGACGGCGAAGTAGACCTCGGCCGTCGGCACGACGCCGTCCAGCGCGTCTACCAATGCCGTCATGTCTCGCCGACCGTCGAGGAGTGGCGCCAGGCGGAGGTAGGCGTCCCCACGCAGCACGACGTGGCCGCGTTCGGAGAGCAGGAAGACTGCCTCGCCGTCGATGGTCTCGACACGGAATCGCGGAGCGAATGCCAAGCCGCCGGAACCAGGCCGGGTCTCGATCGGGCGGAACGTAGCAGTCACCGGGAACTTGCAGCGCCCGCTCGCGTGGTGTTCGTGAGCCTGGACCGTGCGTGCGGCAGTCGTTTGGCGTGCCTTGTGATGACGCTCCCGACGGTCACGTGCCGAACTGGTCGTCACGCCGACGGAGGGGTTGGCGTCCGGGGAGCGGCACGAGTGAGCCGCCAGGCGGCCACGTTGCTGTAGCCGCGCATCGCCATCGGCCGCCGTCTGCGCAGCCGCAGTCCGGGCTCGCTGGCCAACGCGGTTGCCGAATACCCGGTCGACGAGAACGGTCCCTGGCTTGGCGGCGGAGGTGAGCCGGCTGGCGAGGTTGACAACCGGTACGTACACGTCGCCGAAGCGGCTCAAGACGCTGCCGCGGGCCAAGCCGATGTGCAAGTCCGGCAGGCTGCCGTCAGCGTCGACGGCGTCGAGCAGATCGAGGACGATCGTGGCGGCTGCGCTCGGTTCGGCGGCCACGAACAGCACCTCGTCGCCGAGCGTCTTGACCAATCGGCCCTCGGCCGTGGCGATGATGTCGCCGGCGATGAACTCGAACCGTTCGATGATCTCGGCCAGCTCGGCTTCGGCTCAGCGTCGTGAAGCCGACGACATCGGCGAAACCGACAACGAGGACCTTGCTGACGACTTCGCCAGGCGAGGCGGCCAGCGCTCGGCCGCCTCGATGGTCGAGTCGATGTACCCGACGCGTACGAACCCGTCGATCAGCTCGAGTGCCTCGACGTCAGCATCGGTGAACACGACGTGGTCGTCGTCGACATCGGCGAACCCCAGCGCCCTCCACAACCGCTCGCTTCGTTCTCGACTGACCCCGGTGCGTTCCTCGACCTGCGCACGGGTGTAGCGCCGCGGGGCGCCGAGCACGATTCGCTCAAGCCGTTCGGCGAACGGGGTGGACGCTGCCCTCGGCCGGCTCGTCGAGCCGGGAGCGAGCCCGTGAACCCGGTGCTCGACGCCAAACCGCCACGCGCCCTGGTGTGGGGCTGATGAACCCGGTGCTGCGCGTCGCGCTGCGCACACCGCCTCGGACGACTGGTGCGGCCGTTCCGGGTGCTCGAGTTCTCCGGCCGCCGAAGTGGCCGCCGCTATCGCGTCCGGTCGGCGTGCATCGGCTCGACGGAACGCCGGTCGTGTTCACACCGGCCAAGTGGCGGGAGAACTTCGCCGGTGGGCGAACGTTGACCGTGCACCTCCACGGCAGCGCCGTGGTGATGGTCGGCGACCTCGAAACGGGCCCGGCGAGGTCGCCGCGCTGCTCCAGCGCCTGTTCGATGGTGGCACGGCGCCCGCAGCGCGTCGGCCTGCCCGTGGCGCCGGGCCACCGGATCGGATCCGCCGACGTCGCGTCGATCGACCGGGCCGTCATCACCCTCCGGACGAACTGATGACCCGGCCAGCGCGCCGCCGGTGGCCGGGGTCTCAGTACAAGCCGTAGACCTTGTGCGGCTCGAACTCGTACAGCAGCCGGCCCTCGTCGACCATCGTCTGGCGGAACTCGCTCTCCTCCAACTCGCCACCGAACCAGCGCAGCGGTCCGTCGGGCTGGTGTTGCACCGCCCGGAAGAAGCGGACGCTGTCGTCCACCACGCCCGGACCGTCGAGGACCGTGACCGTCGTCTCGAGCACGAGGAACCCGAACCCCGCCTCGTGGACGTACAGCGTGCAGCGAGGATCGCGTTGCAGGCGCCTCGTCCGAACGCGTTCCCGGGTGCCGCTGCTCCACAGCCGGCCGTCGATCAGCCCGACGGCGACCCTCGCCGCCTTGGGCACACCGTCGTCCCCGACGGTGATCATTGCTGCGCCGGGGTTGGCGTCGATGAAGGCGCGCTCGCGGTCTCCGAGGGTCATCCGCGCAGCGTACGGAGCGTGGCCGTTCTGACGTCAGTGGCGGGTCGGCTGCTCCGTGGAGCAGGCGCAGGGCGTGCGGGAGCACGTCGAGCACGGCGCCGAGCTGCTCGACGCAGCCCTTCGGCGAACCGGGCGTGTTGCAGATGATCACCTCGCCGCGCACGCCGGCTACGCCACGCGAGAGGCGACCGAACGGGCTGATCAGGCGCATCGCCTCGGCGAGTCCGGGCGCCTCGCGCTCGATGACCTGGCGCGTGCCCTCGGGGGTCTGGTCGCGCGGCGCGAACCCGGTGCCGCCGGTCGTGACGATCAGCCCGGCGAAGCCGGCGGCCTGGGCGGTCAGAGCGGCGGCGACGTTGTCCCGGCCATCGGCCGTGACCAGGTGATCGACCACCTCGAAGCCGGCGCCCGTGAGCTGCTCGACGAGGGCCCGCCCGCTGGCATCGTCGCGGGTGCCGTCGGCGACCCCGTCGCTGACCGTCAACACCTTGGCCTGCAGCGCGCCGTCGGGCATCGGCGCAACCTACTGGCGCGGCTCGACGCCGAACCTGTCGCCGGGCTCGATCCGGGCACCGTTGGCGAAGTCGTGCCACGACATCGGCGCCTTGCCCTCGGGCTGCACGGTGATCAACCGTAGGCCGCCCTCGCCGGCGGCCACCTCGCCGCCGTCGGGCGACGAGCGTGCCCGGTGCCGCCGTCGCGCCGCCCGCTGGCACGGGTTCCGCCTCGGTGACCTTCAGGCGGCGAGCGTGCCACGTCGTCCACGCTCCGCCCACCCGGACGACTCGGTCCAGCTCGACCGCCGGACGGGACCAGTCGAGCCGCCGCTCGGCCGGGTCGATCTTGGACGCCACGACCACGTCGCCGGACTGCGGGACGGGCGCCGGCAGCGGGCCGGCCAGCGTGTCCACGAGGAGCTGCGTCCCGGTGGCCACGAGCTCGGCCCGCAGCCCCTCCAGCGTCGCCCGATCACCGATGGGCACCTCGCGGCGGGCGTAGATCGGCCCAGTGTCCAGGCCCTCCTCGACCGCCATCACGTCGACGGCCGTCTCGGTGTCACCAGCGAGGAGCGCCCGCTCGACCGGCGCCGCGCCACGCCAGCGGGGCAGCCGGGAGAAGTGCAGGTTGACCATCGGCAGGGCGGCCAGGACGTCCGTCGGGATGATCCGGCCATAGGCCACGACGACGCCGAGATCGGCACCCGCGCCGATCACGTCCCGGTGGTCGTGGCTGACCACCAACCCGAGATCGAGGGCGGCCGCCTTGACGGGGCTGGGCGACGTCGCCCCGCCACGCCCGCGCCGGCGGTCGGGCCTGGTGACGACGAGCACCACCTCGTGATCGGCATCGACCAGCGCGCGCAGCGGCGGCACGGCCAGCTCGGGCGTCCCGAGGTAGGCCAGTCGCACGTCAGCGCAGCCGCAGGCGCCGCCGGGCCGGGGCGGCCTGGTCCTCTTGCAGGCGCTGGTACTCGGCGAGGGCAGCCTTGCGCTGGTCGGCGGTCATGCGGTCGAACATCAGCACGCCGTCGAGGTGGTCCAGCTCGTGTTGGAACATCCGCGCCTCGAGCTCGTCGGCCTCCCACTCGACCTCGTTGCCGTGGACGTCGAGGCCGCGCACGTGCACCTGCTTCGGGCGAACGATCTCGACGTACAGGCCCGGGATCGAGAGGCAGCCCTCCTCGTAGACCCATTCGCCGTCGGACTCGACGATCTGGGGGTTGAACACCGCTGCCGGCTGCTCACCGAAGTCCCACACCACGACCTGCTTCTGCACGCCGATCTGCGGGGCGGCCAGCGCGAGCCCGTTGTCGGTGCCGTACAGCGCGTCGAACATCTTGTCCACCAGGCGCGCCGCCTTGCCGTCGATGTCGGCGACGGCGGCCGCCTTGGTCTTGAGGACCGGGTCGCCGAAGACGCGGATCGATTCGGGCACGACCACCAGGTTACGGCTGGGACGGCACCCACAGCTGCTCGATCTCCTCCAGCGTGCGCCCCTTCGTGTCGGGCACCGCAGGTCCTTCGTCGCACGGTCGTCCTGCCCGGCGACCGGACACAGGGACCCCCGTAGGCTGCCCACTGCGATGGCGCACTACTTCGAGGAGTCGCCGATGGCGGCGTCGGCGCCGCGCCAGGTGCAGCTGGACGGCGGTGCGCTCACGTTGCGCTCGGACCGTGGCGTGTTCAGCCACGGTCGGCTCGACCCCGGCACCGCGCTGCTGTTGCGGGAGGCGCCGGCCCTCCCGCAGACGGGGACGATGCTCGACCTCGGTTGCGGGTTCGGACCGATTGCGCTGACGATGGCCACGCGACGCCCGGAGGCGACCGTCTGGGCGATCGACGTGAACGATCGGGCGCGGGCACTGACGGCGGCCAACGCCGCCGACAACGGCCTGGCCAACGTCCGGGTCGCCGCGCCGGAGGAGGTCTCGCCCGACGTCCGGTTCGACATCATCTGGTCCAATCCACCGATCCGCGTCGGCAAACCGGCGTTGCACGCGCTGTTGACGGCCTGGCTGGCCCGCCTGTCCGGCGGCGGTCAGGCCCTCCTCGTCGTGCACCGTCACCTCGGCGCCGACTCGCTGCAACGTTGGCTGACCGGACCAGGGCTGGCCGACCGCCCGTCTGGCGTCGAGCCGCGGCTACCGCCTCCTCCACACCCACCCCTGACCCCATCCGAGGGTTTCCTGCATCGGAGGGTTTGCGGAGGGGAGGCCCCGGACGTAGCCCTCGCATGCAGCAAACCCTCCGATGGGTTGCGGTCAGCGGCGGGCGGGGTCGACCTCGATCCGCAGGCGGCTGCCCTTCGGGCGGGGCGTGGCGACGAGCGCGTGGCCGAGCTCGTCCCATGACGGCGCCCGCACGAGGCTCACGTCGCCCGGACCGCCGCCGACGCGCAGGCCGGGCACCGACCGCAGGGCATCGACGAACTCCTGACCGCCGGATCCGCTGACGGCGGCCAGCGCGCCGAACGGCGGCAGGGACAGCAGTTGGCGGCGGGCCGTCTCCGGCGCCACCAGCCGACCCGGGTCGGCCAACAGCGCAGCCCTGACCACCTCGTGATCCGGCAGGAAGGTCTGCAGGAGCACCCGCCCACCGCCGAGCCGGGATCCGGCGAGCCGGGCGCCACGCACGATCAAGGCCATCGCCTGCTCGGCGGCGCGGTAGCGCGGCGCCAGCAACTCGGTGTCGAGGTCGAGGAAGGCGACGACGTCGGCCTGCGGCAGGCGGTGCAGCACGGCCTCCGTGCCGACGTACACGCCAGCGGCCGGCGGGTCGTCGGCGTCGGCGCCGCGGACCGCGACGACGGGGCGCCCTGCGGCCGCCTCCAGCTCCTCGCGCAGTCGCGTGATGCCCGGGCGGAGGTTGCGGAACGCGGTCCCCCCGCAGCTCTGACACACCGGCGGGCGGACCAGCGTGCAGCGCGGGCAGACGAGCGTTCCGTCGTCGGCCAGCGCCACGGCGGCCTCGCACCGGGCGCACCGGGCCAGCGTCCGGCACGTCCGGCAGGCCAGGATCCGGGCCCGGCCGGGCGTGTTGTGCACGCAGACCACCGTCCGGTCGGGCGTCCGCAGGTGGGCGATCAGCTGCGACGTGACCAGCGACGTCTTCCACGGCTCGTCGCGCCGGCGGTCGACCACCTCGACGAACGGCCAACCGGCGCGCTCGTCGTCGATGGCGGGCCGCCGAAGCCGATCGTCGACGCTGGCCAGGCCGACCACGGTCGGGCACGGCGACACCAGCACCACCCGCGCCCCGCTGCGCCGGGCCCGCTCGACAGCGACGTCGCGTGCGTGCCACGTCGGGCTGCGCTCCTCTTGCAGCGCCTCGTCGTGCTCGTCGACGACCACCACCGTGGCCAGGTCGGGGCACGGCGCCCACGCCGCCGCCCGCGCGCCGATCACGACGTCGACGCCGCCGGCCGCCGCCGCCCACTCGTCCGGCACGATCGCCACCGTCAACCCGGCCCGCCGCAGCCGGATGGCGTCCAACCGAGCGCGTTTGTTCGACGGCACCACGACCAGCGTCGGTCCGTGCACAAACGCCGCGGCGACGACCGGGATGACGTCGTCGCTCGGGGGGAGGCGGAGCATGCCGCCGCCGGCCCGTAGCAGCTCGGCGGCGCCCTCGTGCACCGGCGCGATCGATCGCGCCGTGCGACGCAGGGGTGGCAGCCCGGCGACGTTGGTCGGTGGGCTGGCCGTCACGAGGAACGGGCGCAGCCGGGTCGCCCCCCAGCGCACCGACGCCCACCGGGCCAGGTCGATCAGCTCGGGCGCCGGACCACGCGAGCTGACCTGGGCGATCGGGCGCAGGGCCGTCGTCGGCCCGCCGACGGGATCCAGCTCGACCACCCAGCCGCGCACGCGCCGGCCGTGCAACGGAACGCGCACGATCGAGCCGACACGGACCTCGAGCCCCTCGGGGACCGAGTAGTCGAACGCCTTGTCCAGCCCCGTGACGTCCGGGAGGACCCGAACGACCCGCTCCAACGCCTCAGGCGTGGACAGCTGCCTTGAACTCGTCGAGCCGGCTGACGTGCTCCCACGGGAAGTTGGGCCGACCGAAGTGTCCGTAGGCCGCCGTCTCCCGGTAGATCGGACGCTTCAGGTCGAGGTCCCGGATGATCGCCAGCGGTCGCAGGTCGAAGACCTCGCGCACCGCCTTCTGGATCACCGCCGGCTCGACGGTGTGCGTCCCGAACGTCTCGACCAGGATGCTCATCGGGTGGGCGATGCCGATGGCGTACGCCACCTGCACCTCGCAGCGCGACGCCGCCCCGCTGGCCACCACGTGCTTGGCCACCCACCGGGCGGCGTAGGCGGCCGAGCGGTCGACCTTGCTCGGGTCCTTGCCGCTGAACGCCCCACCGCCGTGGCGGCCCATGCCACCGTAGGTGTCGACGATGATCTTGCGCCCGGTCAGCCCGCAGTCGGCGTGCGGGCCACCGAGCACGAACGTGCCAGTCGGGTTGATCCACACGTCGTAGTCGTCATCGGCGAACTGTTCCGGGATCGTCGGGCGGATCACCTGCTCGATCAGGTCCGGCCGGATCACGGTGTCGCGATCGACGCCCTCCTGGTGCTGCGTGCTGACCAGCACGGTGCGCAGGGCCACGGGCTTGCCGTCCTCGTACTCGTAGGTCACCTGGGTCTTGCCGTCCGGTCGGAGGTACGGCACGGCCCCCGACTTGCGCACCTCGGCCAGCCGCTCGGCCAGCCGGTGGGCAGTCCAGATCGGCAGCGGCATCAGGTCTGGTGTCTCCTCGCAGGCGAAGCCGAACATCATCCCCTGGTCGCCGGCGCCCTGGGAGTTGAGCAGGTCCTCACCCGCCGTGCCGCCGCGCACCTCCTCGCTGGCGTCCACGCCCTGGGCGATGTTCGTGCTCTGCTCGTCGATCGACACGATCACGCCACACGTCGTGCCGTCGAACCCGTACAGCGCGTTGTCGTAGCCGATCGAGCGGATCGTCTCCCGGGCCAACTTGGGGATGTCGACGTAGGCGTCGGTCGTGATCTCACCGGCGACCACGCACAGCCCCGTGGTCAGCAGCGTCTCGCACGCCACCCGACCGTGCGGGTCCTCGGCGAGGATGGCGTCGAGCACCGAGTCGCTGATCTGGTCGGCCATCTTGTCGGGATGGCCTTCGGTGACGCTTTCAGAGGTGAACGTCCAGCGAGTCACCGGTGAATCCTTTCGACGGTGCGAGCGAGCGAGCGCCAGCGAGTGAGCGGCCAGAAACGGCCTGCGTGGCCGGGGAACGCAGTGATAGTCACGGTGACTCCTGGGTAGCTGAGGTGCGGATGTCGACGATGGTGTCGACGACGGCTCGGGCGATGTCGCGCTTGTCCTGCTTCTCGACGGCGACCGGCTCGTGGCCGGGCCGCAGCAGCACGACGGCGTTGGTGTCGGAGGCGAACCCGACGCCGGGTGCGCTGACGTCGTTGGCCACCACGAGGTCGACCCGCTTGGCCGTGAGCTTGAGCTCGGCGTTGGCCACCAGATCGTTGGTCTCGGCGGCGAACCCGACGAGGATCTGACCCGGGCGCTTGGCGGCGCCGAGCCCGGCGAGGATGTCGGGGGTCGGCTCCAGCTCGATCTGCGGCACGCCGTCGTGCTTCTTCAGCTTGTGGTCGGCGGCGCTGCGGGGCCGGAAGTCGGCGACGGCAGCGGCCATGACGATGACGTCGGCGCCGCGCTCGGCCTCGACGGCGGCCTGCATCTCCGCCGCCGTCTCCACGCTGCGCACCACGACTCCGGGCGGGACGGCCCGTTCCACGGTGCTGATCAGCACGACCTCGGCGCCCCGGGCGGCGGCCTCGGCGGCGACGGCGTAGCCCTGCTTGCCGGAGCTGCGGTTGGCGATCACCCGGACGGCGTCGATCGGCTCCCGGGTGCCGCCGGCCGTGACGACGACGCGGGCGCCACGCAGATCGGCGAGGTCGCCGCGCAGCAGGAGCTCGGCGGCGGCGACGATGTCCGTCGGCTCGGCGAGACGCCCGGCGCCCCGATCGCCACCGGCCAGCCGGCCGACGCCGGGCTCGACGACGTGGACGCCGCGTCGGCGCAGGGTGGCCAGGTTCTCCACGACGGCGGGATGCTCCCACATCTCCGTGTGCATGGCCGGGCAGACCAGGACCGGCGAGCGTGTGGCCAGGAGGGTGCTGACGAGGAGGTCGGTGGACAGCCCGGCGGCGTACGCCCCGATCACTCGGGCGGTCGCTGGTGCCACCACCACGAGGTCGGCGGACTGGCCGAGGCGGGTGTGCGGGATCGGGTCGGGCCCGTCCCACAGGCTCGTCTGCACGGGCTCACTGGCCAGGGCGCTGAGCGTCGCGCGCCCGAGGAACCGCTCGGCACCACGGGTCATGACCGGCACCACGTGGGCGCCCGCGTCGACGAGTCGCCGGCAGACCTCGACGGCCTTGTACGCGGCGATGCCCCCGCTGACCCCGAGCACGACGCGCGATCCCGCCAGCACGCCGGCGCTCAGGCTTCTGTCGTGTCCTCGACCAGCTCGTCGTCGGAGACGGCTTCGTCGTCGATGGGTGCTTCTGGCGCGTCGGTCCAGCGGATCTTGTCGGCGGCGATCTCTTCGAAACCGATGCTGAGGGGCTTGCGAGCGACGGACGACACCTGCGGCGGCACCATGTGCCCGAGCCCCTCCCCGAGCTGGTTGAAGTAGGCGTTGATGTTGCGGGCCCGGCGGGCAGCCAGCGTGACCAGGCCGAACTTGGAATCGACGCGATCGAGGAGCTCCTCGATCGGCGGGTTCATCATCGTGTCGTGGGCGCGTTCCATCGTTGCTCCGTGTCAGGGCGTCCGAGCGCGGACAGCCGCGAAATGCTATCGGCGCGCGTGGCTCATCCGGGGGAACTGTCCGAAGGCTGCTTTCACGTCGTCGCGCCGGCAGCACTGCTCGCCCCATCAACCGGAGGGCTCGCTTTTCACGTCGTCGCGCCGGGCAGCACTGCTCGCCCTCGTGCGGGCGGCGTCGATGATCCTCAGCATCTCGGCGATCGTGACCTCGAGGTCGTCGTTGACGACGACGTGGTCAGCCAGCTTCAGGCCGATCGGTTCCTCGTCCTCGGCCTTGCGCAGGCGGGCCGTGACCTTGTCCTCGGGATCGCCGCGCAGGCGCAGCCGGCGCTCCTGCTCGGCGCGTGTCGGCGGCAGGACGAAGATCAGCAGGGCGTCCGGCTGGCGGTCCTTGACCTGCCGCGCCCCATCGACCTCGATCTCCAGGACCACGTCCAAGGCATCGGGCGGTGCCGGCAACGGCGTGCCGTAGTACTGGCCGAGGAACTCGGTCCACTCCAGGAACCCGCCATCGGCGATGTGCCGCTCGAACGACGCCCGGTCGGTGAAGACGTACGCCTCGGCCGGCTCGCCCGCCCGCCGGACGCGGGTCGTCCAGCTGCGGCTGAGCCAGAGGCGCGGATCCCTGCGCACGAGGGAGTCGACGATGGTCCCCTTGCCGACCCCGCCCGGGCCGGAGACGACGATGGTCAGTTGCGTTTCGCCAGGGCGGCGTTCATTCACCCGTTGGTGAGGCGCGGATCGTCGAGGAGGGATTGGCGCTGCTGGGAGCCGAGACCCTGCACGCGACGGTTGTCGGCGATGCCGATGTCGGCCATGACCTGGCGGGCCTTGACCTTGCCCACCTTGGGGAGGGCTTCGAGCAGGGAGACCACCTTGAGCTTGCCGACGTTGGAATCGTCGGAGGCCAGCGCGTCGGACAGGGACAGGGAGCTGTTCTTGAGCCGCGCCTTGATCTCGGCCCGGGCAGCGCGGGCTTCGGCGGCCTTCGCCAGTGCCGCGGCACGCTGCTCAGGGGTCAGTTGCGGAGGTGTAGCCATGCGGCGAGGGTAGCAAGGCCGATCCCAGAGCCGTGGGATGTCGACGCCGCCCTAGGTGACAGCTGTCCCCCGCTGGTCCATCCACGCCTCCAGCTCTCGGAGCACCGTCCGCGCCGCGCGTGGATCGGCGAACGTCGCCGTGCCGACCTGCACCGCCGTGGCCCCCGCGAGCAACAGCTCGGCGCCGTCCCAGCCGCTGGCCACTCCGCCGACGCCGACGATCGGCACCTCGGGCAGCGCGACGTGGACGTCGTGCACGGCGCGCACGGCGACGGGGTGGATGGCTCGTCCGGACAGCCCGCCGCCCCCGGCGCCGAGGGTCGGCCGATCCGTCGCCGGGTCGAACGACAGGCCGAGCAGCGTGTTGATGCACGTGACCGCCTCGGCGCCAGATGCGATCACGGCGCGCGCCACGTCGACGATGCGGTCCGTGTTGGCGCTGAGCTTGGCCCAGCGCGGCCGGCCGCATCCGGCCGTCGCGACGACGACGGCGGCCGACTCGTCGGCGTCGTGAGCGAAGATCGCTTGGCCGTGGTCCAGGTTCGGGCACGACAGGTTGACCTCGACGGCGACCACCTCCGGAGGTGCCGCCGCAAGGAGGTCGGCAGCCCGGGCGAACTCCTCCACCGTGCGCCCCCAGATCGAGGCCACCACGGTGGCGCCGGCGCGCACGAGGTCAGGGAGCACGTGGTCGAGCCAGTACGGCACGCCGGGACCCTGCAGCCCGACGGCGTTGAGCATGCCGCCCGGCGTCGGGTGCAGGCGCGGCGCCGGATTGCCCGACCACTCGAACGCCGCCAGCGACTTGACCACGATCGCACCCAGCTCGGCCAGGTCGAAGTAGGCGCCCAGCTCCGTCCCATAGCCCGCCGTGCCCGACGCCGTCATCACCGGGTTGGCCAACGTGACCGACCCCACCTGCACCGGCCCCGCCATTCCGTTTACGTCCGGATTCTGGTCGCCCGTGCGACCAAGATCCGGACGTAAACGGGATCTCACGGGCGGCCGTGATGCTCTTGGAGCGACTTGACCTCGAGCGGGCGGTGGCGCTGCTCGGCGAGGCCGTGGACCGCGGCCAGCGCCGCGGCGACGGTGGTGACGCACGCAACGCGGTGCAGCGTGCAGGCCTTGCGGATCTGCTCGCCGTCGCGCCGACCACCCTTGCCCTCGGGCGTGTTGACGACGAACGTGACCGTGCCGGTGCCGATCAGGTCGACGGCCGTCTTGCCGGCGCCCTCGCTGACCTTGGCCACCACCTCGTCGACGTCCTGGCCGAACCGAGCGAGGTAGTCGGCCGTGCCCTGCGTCGCCGCCACGCCGAGGTCGAGCTCGCGCAGCCGCTTGGCGACCACCAGCCCTGCGGGCTTGTCGACGTCGGCCAGCGACAGGAACACCGTGCCCGACGTCGGCAGCACGGTCCCCGCCGCGAGCTCGGCCTTGTAGAACGCCAGGCCGAAGGTGCGGTCGATGCCCATCACCTCGCCCGTCGAACGCATCTCCGGGCCGAGCGCCGGGTCGACCTCCGGGAAGCGGGAGAACGGCAGCACGGCCTCCTTCACCGCCACGGTGTCGCCGCCGACCAACAGCACGGACTCGCCGAGCAGCCCTTCGGTGCGCAAGTCGGCCAGCGTCGCCCCCAGCATCACCCTGGCCGCCACCTTGGCCAGCGGCACGCCCGTCGCCTTCGCCACGAACGGCACCGTGCGGCTGGCCCGGGGGTTGGCCTCGATGACGTACACGGTGGTGCCGGTCACTGCGTACTGGACGTTGATGCACCCGCGCACGTCGAGCCGGTCGGCGATCGCTGCGGTGTAGGCCTCGATCACCTCGACGACCCACGACGGCAGCGTCTGCGGCGGGATCGCGCATGCCGAGTCCCCGGAGTGCACGCCGGCCTCCTCGACGTGCTCCATCACGCCCCCGATCAGCACCTCGCCGGTGTGGTCGCGCACGGCGTCGACGTCGACCTCGACGGCGTCTTCGAGGAAGCGGTCGATGAGCACGGGCCGCTCGGCCGACAGGCCGCCCTCCCGCCCGAGGCTGCCGAAGCCGGCCAGCTCCTGCATCGCCGCGGCGAGCTGGTTGACGTCGTGGACGATCTGCATCGCTCGCCCACCGAGCACGTAGCTGGGCCGCACCAGCACGGGGAAGCCGACCTGCCGAGCGATCGCCAGCGCCTCTTCCAGGTCGATCGCCGTGCCGCCGGGGGGCTGGGGCAGGTGCAGCTCGCGACACACGACGTTCCACTTCTCGCGGTCCTCCGCCAGGTCGATGGACGCCGGCGCCGTCCCGGCGATCAGCTCCACCGGGATCTGCGCCGCCAGCTTCAGCGGCGTCTGCCCGCCGAGGGCGACGATGACCCGCGGCGGCACCCCACCGGCCGCGGCCGTCTCGGCGGCGATCACGTTGTGCACGTCCTCGGCCGTGAGCGGCTCGAAATACAACCGGTCGGACGTGTCGTAGTCGGTCGACACCGTCTCGGGGTTGCAGTTGACCATCACCGTCTCGTAGCCGGCCTCGCGCAGGGCGAAGCTGGCGTGCACGCAGCAGTAGTCGAACTCGATGCCCTGGCCGATGCGGTTCGGCCCCGAGCCCAGGATGACGACGCGTGGCCGATCCGACGGCCGGACCTCGGTCTCGTCCTCCCACGTCGAGTAGTGGTACGGCGTCTCGGCGGCGAACTCGGCGGCGCACGTGTCGACGGTCTTGTACGTCGGATGGACGCCGGCCGCCTCACGAGCGGACCGTACGGCTCGGTCGTCGACCGACCAGAGGTGGGCCAGTTGCGCGTCGCTGAACCCCACGCGCTTGGCCCGGCGCCAGGCCCGGGTGTCGAGCGCTCGCGGGTCGTCGAAGCCCTCCAACACCGAGCGCTCCTCGATGATCACGAGCAGCTGGTCGAGGAACCACGGATCGATCCGGCACGCCTCGTGGACGACCTCGACGTCGACGCCGCGCCGCAGCAGCTCCCCGACCTGGAAGATCCGCTCGGGCGTCGGGACGGCGACGGCGGCCAGCAGGGAGTCCGTCGTCAGCGCCGCCAGTTCGGCCTCGGCCGGATCGCAGTTCAGCCCGGCCCGGCCGTGCTCCAGCGACCGCAGCGCCTTCTGCAGGCTCTCCGGGAACGTGCGGCCGATCGCCATCGCTTCCCCCACCGACTGCATCTGCGTGCCCAGCACGCCGGTGGTGCCCGGCAACTTCTCGAACGCCCAGCGCGGGACCTTCGTGACGACGTAATCGATGACCGGCTCGAAGCTGGCCGGCGTGGCCCGCGTGATGTCGTTGGGGATCTCGTCGAGGGTGTACCCGACGGCGAGCTTGGCGGCGATCTTGGCGATCGGGAACCCCGTCGCCTTGGAGGCCAGCGCCGACGACCGAGACACGCGCGGGTTCATCTCGATGATCACCTGCCGGCCGGACAGCGGGTCCAGTGCGAACTGCACGTTGGACCCACCGGTCTCCACGCCGACGCGCCGGATACACGAGAACGCGTCGTCGCGCATCCGCTGGTACTCCACGTCGGTCAGCGTCTGCGCCGGAGCGACGGTGATCGAGTCGCCGGTGTGCACCCCCATCGGATCGACGTTCTCGATCGAGCAGATGATCACGCAGTTGTCCGCCCGGTCGCGCATCACCTCCAGCTCGAACTCCTTCCAGCCGGCGATCGACTCCTCGATCAGGATCTCGCCGATCGGACTGGCCAGGAGGCCGGCAGCGGCAAGCCGGTCGAGCTCCTCGGGGGTGTGGGCGATCCCAGTCCCCCGCCCACCGAGGATGTATGCCGGGCGGATGATCACCGGCAACCCGACGTCGGCAGCCACGGCGCGGGCGTCGTGGAGCGTGTGGGCGATTCCGGAGGCCGGGACGTCGAGCCCGATGCCGACCATCGCCTGCTTGAACTGCTCGCGGTCCTCGGCCGTGGCGATCGCCTCGGCGTTGGCCCCGATCATCTCCGGGGTGCCGGGGACGCCGATCAGCTTCCGCCCGTGCAACGCCATCGCCACGTTCAGGCCGGTCTGGCCACCGAGCGTCGGCAGCACGGCGTCGGGCTGCTCGCGCTCGATGATCCGCGCCAGCACGTCCGTCGTCAGCGGCTCGATGTACGTCCGATCGGCGAAGTCCGGATCGGTCATGATCGTCGCCGGGTTCGAGTTGGCCAGCACCACCCGGTACCCCTCGGCGCGCAGCACGCGGCAGGCCTGCGTGCCCGAGTAGTCGAACTCGCACGCTTGACCGATCACGATCGGCCCCGACCCGATGACCAGGATCGAGTGCAGGTCGTCGCGCCTCGGCACTAGGCCACGCCCTGCTCGGGATCGGGTAGGCCCGCTGGCTCCGACGGGGGCAAGGGCATCCGCGCCTCGTACGGCGCCCACCCACCGCCGCGGTGACTGATGAGGCGTTGGGCGAAGCGGGCGAACAGGTAGCTGGCGTCGTGCGGCCCGGGCCCGGCCTCCGGGTGGTGCTGCACGCCGAACGCGTTGGCGTCGCGCACCGCCAGCCCCTCGCACACGCCGTCGTTGAGGTTGACGTGGGTCAGGTCGGCGATCCCGGCGAGCGAATCGATGGCCACGGCGAAGTTGTGGTTCTGGCTGGTGATCTCGATCGAGCCGGTCGTGAGGTCCTTGACCGGGTGGTTGGCGCCGTGGTGGCCGAACGGCAGCTCGACCGTCTCGCCGCCGAGTGCCCGGCCGAGCAGCTGGTGACCGAGGCAGATGCCGAAGATCGGCACGCCCGAACCCAGCAGGTCCCCGATGATGCCGGTGGCGCCGGCAACCTCGGCCGGGTCGCCGGGACCGTTGGAGAGGAAGATCCCGTCGGGCTCTCGGGCCAGCGCATCGGCCGCCGGTGTCCAGGCCGGTACCACGTCGACCACCCCCAACCGGCTGAGATGGCGCAGGATCGTCCGTTTGATGCCGTAGTCGTAGGCGACGATGCGGAGCCCACCGCCCCGACCGACGGTGTACGGCTCGGAGGTCGTCACCGTGGCCACGAGGTCGATGCCGTCGGTCCCGGGTTCCTCGGCTGCGGCGCGGGCGAGCGTCTCGGCGTCGTCGGCGGGCCCGAACGCTCCTCCGATCGCCCCCGTCTCGCGGATCAGCCGCGTCAAGCGCCGGGTGTCGACGCCGGCGATCCCGGGGACGCCGTAGCGCCGCAGCATCCCGTCGAGATCGGCCTGCGATCGGCGGTTGCTCGGGCGCCGGGCCAGCTCGCGCACGACGACGCCCCGGCAGAACAGGCGGCGGGACTCGAAGTCCGTGACGTTGACCCCGTAGTTGCCGATGTGCGGGTTGGTGAACGTGATGATCTGCCCGGCGTAGCTCGGGTCGGTCAGGATCTCCTGGTAGCCGGTCAGGGCGGTGTTGAACACGACCTGCCCGGCGGCCGGCGTCGGCGCGCCCACGAGGTCGCCCTCGAACGACGAGCCGTCGGCCAGGACGAGGACTCCCGGGGTCATCGGTGCAGCTCGCTGTCGACGACCACCGGCACCCCGTTGAAGATGGTGTGGCGGACCCGCCCGCGCAACTGGCGACCGACAAACGGCGTGTTGCGGCTCCGGCTGGCCAGCGCCGCGGGCCGCACGGACCATGTCTCGTCCGGGTCGAGGACCACGAGGTTGGCCGGGCTCCCGGGTTCGATGGGCCGCCCGTGGCGGTCGGCCACACCGGCGATGGCGGCCGGCTTCCACGACAGCAGCGCGAGCACGTCGACCAGCGGGAGGTCGAGCTCGGCGAGGGCCACACCGAGCGCCGTCTCCAGGCCCAGCATCCCCGGCGGCGCGTGGTCGATCGGCTGCTCCTTGTCGGCGCTGGTGTGCGGCGCATGGTCGGTGGCGATGGCGTCGATCGTGCCGTCGCCGAGGCCACGCTTGATGGCCTCGACATCGGCGCCCGTGCGCAACGGCGGGTTGACCTTGAAGACCGGGTCGTAGCCCCGGAGGTGCTCGTCAGTGAGGGTGAAGTGGTGCGGCGCCGCCTCCGCGGTGACGGAGATGCCGTCGGCCTTGGCCACCCGGACCAGGTCCACGCTGCCCCCCGTCGAGAGGTGCAGCAGGTGGATCCGGGCCCCGGTCAGTCGGGCCAGCTCGAGGTCTCGGTGAACCATCAGCTCCTCGGCCACCGCCGGCCAGCCGGGCAGGCCGAGCTCGCTGCAGCACCGGCCCTCGTGCATCACGGCGCCCTGCGTCAGGCGAGCCACCTCGCAATGCTGGGCCAGCACCATGTCGAGACCGAGCGAGTACTCCATCGCCCGGCGCATCAGCAGCGGATCCTGCACGCCGTTGCCGTCGTCGGTGAAGATCCGCACGCCGGCGGACACCAGCTCGGCGAACGGGGCCAGCGCCTCACCGCGCCGGCCCATCGTGATGCACCCTGCCGGCAGCACCTCGCACCACCCGGCGCGTTCGCCCTGGCGGCGGACGAACTCGACGACGCCGCGCTCGTCCTGGGCCGGTTCGGTGTTCGGCATGGCGACGACGGCCGTGTAGCCGCCGAGGGCGGCGGCCTGGGAGCCGCTCTCGATGGTCTCGGCCTCCTCTCGGCCCGGCTCGCGCAGGTGGGTGTGCAGGTCCACGAACCCCGGGGCGAGGACGCACCCACCGGCGTCGAGCAGGGTCCAGTCGTCGGCCTCGTCGAAGTCGGTGCCGACGGCGGCGACGCGACCGTTCTCGACGAGCACGTCGAGGCGCCGCTCCCCCAGTTGGTCGAGGATGCGACCACCGCGCACGAGGGTCGTCATGCTTCCCCCTCCTGCGGTACGTCGCGTCCGGACCCGAGGAGCTCGAACAGCACGGCCATGCGCACGGCGATCCCGTTCGTCACCTGCTGGGTGATCACCGCGCCTGGCAGCTCGGCGGGGTCGACGAGGATCTCGACGCCTCGGTTCATCGGACCCGGGTGCATGACCAGGGCGTGCTCGGGCAGGCGCCGGGCCCGCTCGGCCGTGAGCCCGAACCGGGCGCTGTACTCGCGCAGGCTGGGCACCAGGGCCTCGTGCATCCGCTCGCGCTGCATGCGCAGCAGGTAGAGCACGTCCACCTTCTCGTCGATGACCTGGTCCAGGTCGGCCGTCGCCGGTGCCGGCGGGACGGGAGGCAGCAGCGTGGCTGGCGCCACCAGCGTCACCTCCGCACCGAGGGCTTGGAAGACCTCGACGTCGCTGCGGGCGACACGGCTGTGGCGGATGTCGCCGACGATCGCCACCCGCAGCCCGTCGAGGCCACCGGTGCGGCCGAGTGCGTCGCGCACCGTGTAGGCGTCGAGCAAGGCCTGGGTGGGGTGCCCGTGCCAGCCGTCTCCGGCGTTGACGATGCTCGCCGTGGTCCAGCTGCTGACCTGCCACGGCACGCCGCTCGATCCGTGGCGGATCACGAAGGCGTCGACACCCATGGCCGAGATGGTCTCGATGGTGTCGCGCAGGCTCTCGCCCTTGTTGACACTGGACTCGCGGACGGTGAACGTCATCACGTCGGCCGACAGCCGCTTGGCTGCCGTCTCGAACGACAGGCGGGTGCGCGTCGAATCCTCGAAGAACAGGTTGCACACCGTGCGTCCGCGCAATGCCGGCACCCGGGGGTTGGGCCGCTGGTTGACCTCGACCATGGTCGCCGTGAGATCGAGCAGGCGCAGCACCCCGTCCGTGCCGATCTCCTGGATCGAACGGAGGTGCTTCACAATGCGCTCCTCGACCGGGACATCAGCTCGACGCCGTCGATGGTGGCGCTGACCTCCTCGTCCCGGCTGGTCGGCAGGTTCTTGCCGACGAAGTCCGGCCGGATCGGCAGCTCGCGGTGGCCGCGATCGACGAGCACGGCGAGCTGGACGGCCTGCGGGCGGCCGTACTCGGCGACGGCGTCGAGGGCGGCACGCACCGTGCGGCCGGTGAACAGCACGTCGTCGACGAGCACCACGATCGCCCCGTCGAGGTCGACGGGCAGTTCGCTGCGCGCCGCCGGCGAGACGGGTCGCAGGCCGATGTCGTCGCGGTACAGCGACGCGTCGATGCTGCCGACGGGCACTGGTCGCTCGATGCCGGCGATCTCCGTGGCCAGCCGGCCGGCCAGCCACACACCCCCGGACTGGATGCCGAGCAGGACGACGCCGTCCAGGCCGCGGTTGCGTTCGAGGATCTCGTGGGCCATGCGGGTGGTCGCCCGCCGTACATCCTCCGGGCTCAGCACCCGGCGTCGTTCACCGTCCAACGCAGCTCCCGTCTGGGCCTCACAGGACCCGCTTCACGGTCGGCGGCACGGTACCACGTGCCTGCCGCTCGGGCGCCGGAGGGTCGCACCGGTACGCTGCCCGCCGCATGGTCTGGTCGGGGGCGGCGGCGGACGACCGCGTGGTCACCGAAGCGGGATCGACGGCCCGCCCGATGCCGTGGCAGGCGCTCGTCGGTCGGATCGTCGGCTCGCGGGTGCTGATCTTCGTGCTCGTCGGCGCCGCCTTGTTCGTGCTCGCCCGCTCGATCCAGGAGCCGGGACACAGCTGGGGTGACGACTTCGCGCTGTACATCAACCAGGCCCGCGGGCTGAGCGAGGGCACCGCGGCGACGGTCGTGGCCGACACCCGCTTCGCCATCGACAACTCGGCGTACTCATCGTTCACCCCGACTGCCTACCCGTGGGGCTTCCCGGCGCTGCTCAGCGTCCTCGTGGCCACCGGTGGGATCGACTACGCAGCACTCAAGCTGATCCCGACGCTCAGCTTCGTGGGTGGTGTGCTCGTGCTCTACCTCCTGCTCGAGCAGCGGCTCTCGAAGCTCGAGGCCGGCGCCGTGGCGGCCTTCTTCGGGCTCAACTTCTGGTACCTCGGGCGCACCGATCAGGTGCTCAGCGACCTCACGTTCTGGTTCCTCGTCGTCCTCACGCTGTACGTGCTCGACCGTCGGGTGCGGGCCGGGACCGTGCTGGCGGGCAACGGCGCCCTCGCCGCAACGATCTGCGCCTTCGCCGCGTTCAACATCCGTCGCGAGGGCGTGCTGCTGTTGGGCGCCGTCCTCGTTGCCCAGCTCGTGGCGTGGCTCATCGCCCGCCGGGCGGCGCCGACCAGCGCCGTTGCGACCGGACCGACGTGGCGGGCCGCGCTCCTGCCGTATGCCGCCTTCGCAGGCGGGACCGTCGCCATGCAGCTCGCTCGACCGGCGCCGATCCTCAACCCGAGCCAGGACGTCGGCGAGTCCGGGCTGCAGCACGTCTGGTTCAACCTGCAGTACTACCGGGACCCGTTCGCCGAGCTGATCGGGCTGAAGGACGCTGGGCCGAACGACCTCACGCTGCTCGGCAGCACCGGGGCGGCGTTCGCCGCGATGGCGCTCGTGCTCGGGCTCGCCGTGGTGGGCATCGTCGCCTCGCTGATCCGCAGGCCCGAGCGCGACGCCCACCTCGTCGCCGCCCTGCTGCTCATCGGGCTGGCGGTGCTGACGCAGCCGTTCCGGGAGGGCCGCTACCTCATCACGCTCGTTCCGCTGATCGTGTACTTCACGTTGCACGGGTTGGGCGCGCTGCTCGGCCTCGTCGCGCGCGGTCGACAGCTGGCGCCGGTCCGGGCCGTGGTGCCGACGCTGCTGCTCCTGCCGATGTTCCTCAGCGTGCTCGACGACACGAAGCACGCCTTCGACTACCACCGCGCCTATGAGGTCGTGTCGTGGGGGCCGGACGTGCCGGACGCCCAGGGTCTGTTCACCGCCATCGAGACGTACACGGACGCTCGCGACGTCGTCGTGTTCTTCCAGGCCCGCACGATGAACCTGTACACCCGGCGGCGGGCCATCCAGGGCAACAACGTCCAGATGATGGTCGAGCGTGGCGATTGGTACGCGATGAGCCGCGACAGCGACTACATCCAGACCCCCCTCAGCGACGAACAGGCCGCCGAGCTCGGCTTCGAGAAGGTCTGGGAGAACCCGTCGTTCGTGCTGTGGAAGATCCCGGAGCGCCCGGATCCGCCGCCCCTCGTCGTCCCGGCCGGCGCCACCTGACTGGTGCTGAGGCAGGATCGCCATCGACAACGATGGCGATCCTGCCTCAGACCTCGTCGGGGACCCGGAGCTCGGGAGCCAGGGCGGAGAGCACGCCGTTCACGAATCGCCCGCTGTCGTCGGTCGAGAAGCGCTTGACCAGCTCCACGGCCTCGTCGATGACGACGGCGACCGGGACGTCGGGACGCTCGGCCAGCTCGAAGGCGGCGAGGCGGAGCACGCTGAGGTCGAGGACGGGCATCCGCGACAGCGCCCATCCCGTCGCCTTGGCGGCGATGGCGTCGTCGAGCCGCTGGCGGTTCGCCTCGACGCCGCGCACCAGCAGCGACGTCAGCTCGTCAGGCTCGACGATCTGGACCTCCAGCACGTCGACGGGCGAGATCGACTTGGCGTGCGCCTCGTACAGCGTGTACAGCGCCCGCTCCCGGGCGTCGGAACGGCGGTCCGGCCGCTTCAAGCCAGCCACCCCCTCAGGGAGTTCCCGAGTGTTCGTGTCGTAGTGAGTCCACGATCAAGGCCGGCCTAGCCGCGCCCCGCGAGCGATGCGAGCCATCAGACTCGTGTGATGTAGTCGCCGCTGCGGGTGTCGACCTTGATGCGGTCGCCGACCTCGACGAACAGCGGCACCTGCACGGTCTTGCCCGTCTGCAGCTCGGCCGGCTTGCGGGCGCCGGACACCCGATCACCCTGCACGCCAGGCTCGGTCTGGGTGACGGCCAGCTCCACGGACGCCGGGAGCTCGACGCCGATGATCTCGCCCTGGTACGTGGCGATCTGCACGACGGCCTGCTCGACGAGGTAGTCGGCAGCGGTGCCCAGCGCGGCGCGCGGCACCATCAGCTGGTCGTACGTCGAGGTGTTCATGAACACGTAGTCGTCGGCATCCCGGTACAGGAACTGCATGTCCTGGCGGTCGACGATCGCCTGCTCGACGCGGATGCCGGCGTTGAACGTGCGCTCGAGGACGCTGCCGCTGCGCACGTTGCGCAGCTTGGTGCGGACGAACGCCCCGCCCTTGCCCGGCTTGACGTGCTGGAACTCGACGACCTGGAAGAGGCCGTTGTCGAGCTCCAGCGTGATCCCGGTCTTCAGGTCGTTGGTCGTGATGGCAGGCAAGGCGCGTCCTTGGGCAGTCCGGTGAGGATCCGGCACCCGGTCTCGGTGACGGTGACGAGGTCCTCGATCCGGAACCCGCCGAAGCCGCCACGATAGAGGCCCGGTTCGACGGTCACGACGTCGCCGACCATCAGGCGATCGCTGGAGATGGTCGACGCGAACGGATCCTCGTGGATGTCGAGGCCCACCCCGTGGCCCGTGCCGTGCAGGTACCAGTCGGCGCGACCGGCAGCGGTGAACACGTCGCGGCAAGCGGCGTCGACGGCACGCGCCTCCACGTCGGGTCCGACGGCGGCCAGGCCGGCCAGCTGGGCCTCCCGCACGAGGTCGTAGACCTCGCCCTGCTCCGGCGACGGGTCACCGACCACGAACGATCGGGTCATGTCGGAGTGGTAGCCGTCGACCAGCGCGCCGACGTCGATGACGACGGTGTCACCCTCGCCGATGGTGCGTCGGGCGGTTTGGTGGTGAGGACGGGCGGCGTGGTCGGGGCCGCTGGCGACGATCGTGTCGTAGCTCGGCCCGTCGGCACCGAGCCGGCGCATCGTGTGCTCCAGCTCGTCGCGCACGTCGGCCTCGGTCGGACCGTCGGCCAGCCGCGGCGCCACGGTGGTCAGCGCGGCATCGGCGATCTGGGCGGCGCGGGCGATGCGCGCCAGCTCGCCAGGATCCTTGACGCGCCGCAGGCCGGCGATCGTGCTCTCGTCGGGAGCGAGCTGGAGGTCGCTGGCGAGATCGAGCCAGGCGGCGTGCGAGAGGTCGCCGGCCTCGGCCCGCACCGGCCCGGCGGCACCTGCGGTCGATGCGACGAGGTGGTCGCGCACCTCGGCGCGCGTCCGTCCGGCCACCACCTCGGCGGACAGGCCGGCTGCTGCGGCGTCGGCCGCCGCTCGATCGGCGTAGCGGGTGTCGGTGACGATGGTGAACCGGTCGGGTCCGATGACGGCCCAGCCCAACGTCCCGCCGAAGGAGGTCAGCCAACGCAGGTTGGAGGGCGCCGACACGATCAGGGTCGCGCCGTCGAGTGCGGCTCGCACCGCGTCGGGTCGTCCGGCATAGCCGATGGGCGGGAGCTCGGCGGTCACTCGGCCACCTCGACCGCCAGGCGATCGGCGATCGCGCGGATGGCCAGCTCGTAGCCGAGGCCGCCGAACCCGGCGATCGTGCCGTCGGCGACCGGAGCGACGACGCTCGTGTGGCGCCACGGTTCGCGGGCGTTGGGGTTGGACAGGTGGACCTCGACCACCGGACCGTCGAAGGCGGCCAACGCGTCGTGCAGGCTCCAGGCGTAGTGGGTCAGCGCACCCGGGTTGATGAGGATCGCTGCATGCCGACCCCTGGCGGCGTGGATGGCGTCGACCAGCTCGCCCTCGTGGTTGCTCTGCACGGCCGTCAGCTCCAGCCCGGCCGCCGCCGCAGCGCGCTCGGCGCGGGCCAGGTGGTCGTCCAGCGTCGCCGTGCCGTACACCTCGGGCTCGCGCGTTCCCAGCAGGTTGAGGTTGGGACCGTGCAGCACCAGCACGCTCGGCGGATCCACGGCGGTCACGCTAGTGACGGCCGGACCGGGACCTATTTCTGGAAGTCCTCGGGGTTCACGTGCTCGATGAAGTCGCGGAACTCGTCGATGATCTCCTCGGCCTCCTCCTCGGGCTCCGGCGTCGGCTCCTGACCGACCTCGTCGAGCAGCTCCTCGGAGGCGAACAGCGGCGCCGAGCACCGCACGGCCAGGGCGATGGCGTCGGACGGCCGACTGGACATCACGGTGAGGTCGCCGGCGCGGCGCAGGTGCAGCTCGGCGAAGTAGGTGTGCTCGCGCATCTCGGTGACGACCACCTGCTCGAGCGTGACGCCGAGCTCCGTCAGGACCTGCAGGAACAGGTCGTGGGTCAGCGGGCGGGGCGGGGTGACCCCCTCCAGGGCGTAGTGGATCGAGGTGGCCTCCGGCGTCCCGATGTAGATCGGCAGCAACCGCTGGCGCCCCGTCTGCTCACGCAGCAGCACCATCGGCGTGTTGGCCGGGATCTCGACCCGGACGCCCACCAGCTCGAGCGGCACCACGCCGTCGATGGTACCGCGAGGCCGTCGACCGACGACGGGCGGGCGGGCGGTCAAGCTCGAGGACCGTTCGGCCCACGTCGCCGGGAGCATGTTGCCAAGGCCGGCCGAGCGTCACCCTTCCAGGTGGCGGCGGAGCGCGGAGCGCATCATCGCTGCCCGCAGCCGGGCGCCGAGGGCGTCCAGCTCGTGCAGCCGGGTGGCCGCCTGCGCCCGAGCCTGCGGGTTGCGCTGGCGCAGCGCCGGCAGGATCAGCTGTTCGTACAACCCGGCTTCCCGCTCCGCCGACGTCCGGAAGGAGCGCAGGTGGCGAGCGTCGACACCGGCGCGCAGGAACCCACCGGCGGCGGCGGCGATGTCGACCGCATCGTCCCCGTAGAGGTCGCCGGCGCCGCCGCGGCGGGCCACGACCCCGTACTCCTGCAGCTGCGCCAGTTCCTCGCGGCTCACGCCGGCCATCGCGCACAGCTCGTCGACGTTGACGAGGACGCCCGGGAGGAGCCGGGCTTCGCCGCCCGCCGGCGCGGGGTCGCTGCTCGGCTCGTCCGGGGGTGCGATGGGTGCCGACGGCGCCGGCGACGACGGTGCCGCTGCGCCAGCGGGTGGGCGGGCGGTGGGCGCATCGCCGGGCCCGGTCCCGGTAGACGGTGCTGACGCCGGCCGGGGCGTGGGCGACGTCGTCGCAGCGACCCGCCGCTCGCGCCCGGACGACGGGTGCTTCGCCAGGCTGGTCGGCGTCGGACCCTCCGGTTCGGGCGCGCCCCTCGGCGGCGTCGGATCGGACGGCTCGATCTCTCCCGAGTCGATGCGGTCCTTGATCACCCGCAGCGGGAGGAACTTCTCCCGCTGCTCGCGCAGGATCAGGCGCAGCAGCTCGACGTCGTCGTGGAAGAACTTGCGGTAGCCGGACGGCGTGCGCTCCGGCTCGATCAGGCCCTGGCTCTCGAGGAACCGGATCTTGGAGATGGTGACGTCAGGGAACTCCTCGAGCAGCAATCCGAGGACCTCTCCGATCGACAGGTGCGACGAGCCGGCATCAGCCATCGGCGCGCTCGAACAGCACGAGACGGAACTTGCCGACCTGCAGCTCGTCGCCGTGGTGCAGCACGGCGCGGTCGATTCGTTCCTGGTTGACGTACGTGCCGTTGAGCGAGCCGGCGTCCGTGACGACCCACCCCTCGTCGAGGTGCTCGAGCGTGACGTGACGACGCGAGACCGTGATGTCGTCGAGCATGATCTCGCTGTCCGGATGGCGTCCGAGGCGGGTCGAGCCGTCCTTCAGCGTGAAGCGATCCCCGGCCTGGGCGCCCGAGCGGACGATCAGCACTGCGGCGTCGGCCGGGAGGTCGCCGATGGGCACCACGACGTCGTCGTCGGGACCTGGTGCGTCCTGCAGTGGGTCGACGGCGGTCAGCGTGATGGTGGTGTCCGCCGTGAGATCGAGCGGCGCTCCGCAGCTCGAGCAGAAGCTGCTGTCCGGCGGGTTGCGGTGACCGCAGCTGTTGCAGAACGTGTAGGCCACCTCAGCCCTCGATGAGCTGTCGGTACGCCGCAGCGTCGAGGAGGGCGTCGTACTGGTCCGGCTCGCTCATCTCCATGGTGCAGATCCACCCGTCGCCGTACGGGTCGTCGTTCAGCGATTGCGGCGCGTCGGCCAGCGCGTCGTTCACCTCGACGACGGTGCCGGAGACCGGCGCATACACGTCCGAGACCGACTTGGTGCTCTCGATCTCCCCGAACGTCTCCCCCGCCACCAGCGCCGTTCCGACCGTCGGCGCCTGCACGAACACGACGTCACCGAGGGCGTCTTGGGCGTAGTCGGTGATACCGACGCGCACCTTGTTGCCCTCGCTGTTGCCGTCACGGCCGACCCACTCGTGATCGCTCGAGTACCTGAGCTGGTCGGGGACGTTCATGGGTGCTCACCGTATCCAACGCGGCGTGTGGGCTCCGCGGGCGTCACCCGGCCGCCGCAGCCCGGGCACGGCCGGCCTGGACGCCGGCGCGGATCTTGGGAACGTAGCCGATCGCCGTGTAGAGGCTGAGCGCCAACCCAGGGATGGCGAGCATCCAGGAGGCGACCTCGAAGAACCGGGCGCCGGCGATGCCGCTCTCGCCGAGCATGAACCCTGGGATGGCGAACATCAGCAGCAACGTCGCCGCCTTGCCGAGGAACGTGACGTCGAAGCGGACCATCCCGAAGGCCAGCGTGGCGATGGCGACGGTGGCGCCGACGAGCAGCTCGCGGGCGAGGACGATGGTGAGGAACCAGCGCGGGCCGGCGTCGTCGATGATGATCGCGATGATCGCCACGATGAACAGCAGGCGGTCGACGGTCGGGTCGAACATCTTGCCGAACTCGCTGACCTGACCGAGTCGGCGGGCGAGGTAGCCGTCGACCCAGTCCGTCGCGCCCAGCGCCCCCAGCAGCCACGCCGCCGCGGCCCGGTCGTCGAGCCCGAAGAGGAGGTAGAGGAACAGCGGCAGGCAGAGCAACCTGATGAACGTGATGACGGTGGGGATGGTCAGGATGCGATCCGTCTCCCCCGCCACCGGCTGCGGCCTCACGGCTCGGATCGTAGGAGGTCGGCATACGATCCCGCCGTGGCCACCGTGTTCAGCCGGATCATCGCCGGCGAGCTGCCCGGGACGTTCGTCTGGCGCGACGAGCGCTGCGTGGCGTTCCTGTCGATCAACCCGTTGGCGCACGGGCACACGCTGGTCGTGCCGATCGAGGAGATCGACCACTGGGTCGACGCCCCGGCCGACCTGGTCGCCCACCTGTTCGAGGTGAGCCGGCGGATCGGGGTGGCGCAGCAGCAGGCGTTCGGGTGTGCGCGCGTCGGGCTGATCATCGCCGGCTACGAGGTGCCCCACGCTCACATCCACGTCATCCCGACGACGTCGATGGACCAGCTCTCGTTCGCCAACGCCGCCGCGTCGGTCGACCCCGCCGACCTCGACGCCGCCGCCGAGTCCCTCCGCGCCGCCCTCTGACCCCCGTTCAGGGGGCGGGGTCGATGAGGTGGGGGCCCTTGTTGCGGACGTTGTTGACGTCGGTGCTGACGGCGCGCACCTGGAGCAGGGTGTCGGGTGCTGGGATGAGCAGCTGGGACAGCGACTCGAGGTCCTGGTTCTCGGGGTCGAGCCACGTGCTCCACGCCGACTGGGGCAGGATCACCGGCATCCGGTCGTGGATCGGCGTCATCGTCCCGTTGGCCGCCGTCGTGACGACCGTCGCCGTGTGCAGCCAGTCCGACCCAGCGTCGGCGGGGTCGCGCCACGCCGACCAGAGCCCGGCCACCGCCAACGGCTCGCCGTCCAGCCGGCTGATGAACATCGGCTGCTTCGCCGGCTTACCGGCCTTCGTCAGCGGCCCGCCCGGCTGGCCGGCCTGCCACTCGTAGAACCCGTCCATCGGGATGATGCAGCGGTGCTTGCGGAACACGCCCTTGTACGCCGGTTTCGTCGCCATCGTCTCCGACCGCGCGTTGATCATCTTCTGCCCGAGCTTGCGATCCTTGGCCCAGACCGGGAGCAGGCCCCAGTGGAAGACCTCCAGCCGGGCTTCGCCGTCGGGCCCGACGACGACCCCGTAGATGTCGTTGGTCGGTGCGACGTTGAAGTTCTCCCCCAGCGTCTCGCCGTCGAAAGCGGCGCCGAAGTACTCGGCGATCTTCTCCGGCGAGCTGGACGAGACGAAGCGGCCGCACACGTCGAGCGAGGGTAGCGACGGGCGGCGCGCCACGCCGGTGACGATCTACGCCGGCACCACCGGTTCGGGCGTCGTCGGTATGGGCCGGCGCCACTTGTGGCGCGTCGCCCACACCACCCACGCGACGGCGCCGACCGGGATCTCCAGCAGGTACGTGTAGCCGCGGAACAGCAGCACGGCGGCGGCCGACCCGACGTCGTTGCCCCCGAAGGCGATCAGCGCGGCGACCGTCCCGGCCTCGACGAACCCGACACCGCTCGGCGTGATCGCCACCGTGGTCAGCAGGTTGGCGAAGGCGAACGCGGCGAGGACCTCGATCCATCCCAGCTCGTCGTTGGTCGTTCCCAGCATGCGCACGCACATCAGGAGCAGTAGGTACTGGCCGAGGTTGTAGGCCAGCATCCACAGCGTCAGCGGCCGCCACCGGGCCCGGATCAGCCCGATGCTCCCTCGGCGGAACTCGACCACTGTCTGGTCCCACGCGATCGGGCGCGACCGACGGAACAGCTTCATCAGCCGCTCACCGACGCGCTGCGCCAGCCGGCCGATCGCCATGGCCAGCCCCTCGCTGCGCAGGATCAGCCCGAAGACGACGACGCCGCTGACCAGCACGACGAGGCCGATCAGCGTGGGCACGACCAGGCCGGCGGTGCTGCGTCCCGACACCACGAGCACGCAGAGGGCGAGGACGGGCAGGCCCATCTTCATGAACACGTTCCAGATGCCGGTGATCAGGATCGACAGCGTCACCCGCTGCACGGGCAGCCCCCACGACATGGTGATCGTGTACGTCGCGGCGACGCCGGCGGCACCGCCGAACGGCACGACGTTGGACACCGCACTGCCGGCGAAGTTGAGGACCAGCGCCTGCGGGTGCGTGAGTCCCGGCAGCGACGCGGTCAGCACGCTGCTGTACACCAACATGACGAGCACCCAGAACGCCGTCAGCTCGATCAGCTCGACCCACGTCAGCTGGGCCATGGTGTCGAAGATCTCGGCGTAGCCGGAGCCGGTGATCGACGGGATGGCGAACACGAAGAGCACCACGACCACGGCCAGCGACACGACGATCTCGAGGATCCGCCGCCGGCGCGACTTGCCGGCCAGCTCGTGCTCGACGAGGTGCCCGGGGACGCGCAGCGCGGCCAAACCCTCCGTCCGTGCGTCCTCCGGGTCGACCGGCGGCGGTGTCGTCATCGTCGGGCCACGCCGGCGAACACGTCGCTCACCGCCGTCCCGGGCGGCGCCGAACGCTGCACGTACCACTCGGTGCCGAACGCCATGGCGAACAGCTCGTCCGGCAGCCCGAGGAACACGGCCAGCGATCGGGCGGTGGTGCCAGCCGAGGTCGTCTGGCTCACGTGCGCCTGCATCGACGCCCGTTTGGCCTCGAGGTGCTCACGCACGTCGACCGCGTGGGTGATCTCGTCGCTCCCGCTGTACACCGTTGACAGGTCGGGCGGAGCGAAGTCGGCGGGCAGCTCCAGCCCGAGCGTCGGCACGACCCGCGCCGCCAGCTCCAGCAGCGCCCGGTCGATCGTCGCCTCCAGCACGACCGGCGTCCCGGCCAGCTCGGCGGCGGCCCGCCCCACCTCGTGCACCCGCACGTGGTCGGGGTGGCCGTACCCACCGTGCGGGTCGTACGTCGTCAGGACGTCGGCCTGCTCCTCGGTCAGGATCGCCGCCAGTCGCGCCGCCGCCGCCTGGACGGGCGCGTCGACGAACGTGCCCGGGCCGCCGATCACGCCGTCCGAGCCGGAATCGCCGTAGCCGAGGACCTCGACGCGCTCCACGCCGAGCGCGGACGCCGAGCGATCGAGCTCTCGCGACCGCAGCGCGCCGAGATCGAGGGCGCCCGCCGCCAGCGCCCGATCGGCGTCGCCTCGCTCACCTCGTGTGGCGACGACCAGGACGACACGATCCCCGCCCGCCGACGCTTTGGCCATCGTGCCCGCCGTCAACATCGCCTCGTCATCCGGGTGGGCGTGGAAGCAGACCAGCGTGCGCGTCACCGCGCCGCTCCGCCACCGACCGTCACCACCGCGCCAGTCTGGCCGCCCGGCCGGTTCCCGTCAGCGACTGGGGGCCCGCCGTTACGCTCGATGGTCATGCCTGCCGAGTCCTCGCTGCGCGTGGGCCTGGTCAGCGACTGCTACGTCCCCCAGGTCGGCGGCATCGAGATGCAGGTCCACGATCTCGCCCAACGCCTCGCGGCAGCCGGCCACGACGTCGTCGTCGTCACGCCGACGGCCGGGCCGAGCGAGGTCGACGGCATCCGCGTCCGCCGGCTCGACGTCCCGCTGCTGCCGTTCAACATCCCGTTCACGCCGAAGAGCTTCCGGATGACGGCCGACGTGCTGGAGCGCGAGCGCGTTGATGTCGCCCACTTCCACGGCGGGATCGCCTCGCCACTGTCCTACGCCGCGGCGTACCGCACGCAGAAGGCGGGGATGCCGACGGTGATCACCACACACTGCATGTGGAGCTACGTGACCCCGATCTTCGGCGCCCTTGATCGTCTCGGTCACTGGAGCCAGTGGGATGCGCTGTTCTCGGCCGTCAGCACCGTCGCCGCCGAGCCGATCGAGCGCATCGCCGGACGAGGGCGGGAGGTCTTGGTGCTCCCCAACGGCATCACGCGGTCCGACTGGCTCGTCGAGCCGGCCGACCGCGATCCCCACGACGTGCGCATCGTCTCGGTCATGCGCCTGGCGCCGCGCAAGCGACCGTTGCACTTGCTGCGGATGATCAACGCGCTGCGCAAGCGCGTGCCGCCGACGATCCGCCTGCGCCTCGACATCGTCGGGGAGGGCCCGGAGCGGCGTTCGCTCGAGCGCCATTTGGCGACGCACCGCCTCGGCGACGTGGTCTCGCTCGTCGGGCGGCTCACCCGGGACGAGATCCGGGAGCGGTACGCCCGCTCCGACATCTTCGTCGCCCCGGCCAACCTCGAATCGTTCGGCATCGCCGCGCTCGAAGCCCGCTGCGCCGGCGTGCCCGTCGTCGCCAAACGCCGCACGGGGATCAGCGAGTTCGTCGAGCATGGCAGGGAGGGACTGCTCGCCGACTCCGATCACGACATGGTCGACCAGTTGGAACGTCTGGTCGGCGACCCGGAGCTGCGGCTGATGATCGCCAAGCACAACCGGGAGACGCCAGTCCCCGTCGAGTGGCCGAGGGTGGTCGACCTGAACGTCGCCGCCTACCGGATGGCGATCGACCGGTACGGCTGACCGACCTCGCTGGCGGGCGCATCGACTGCGTCGTCCCGCTCGGACAGTGGCCGCCCCCGCCCGGCGCGGGTGATCACCCGGGCCGCCCCGTACCCGACGAAGAAGATCACGGCGCCGCCGACGGCGTCGAGGAAGAAGTGGTTGCCGGTGGCGATGACGACGTACACCGTCAGGACGGGATAGGCGATCGTCAACGCTCGCGCCCAGTGCGTGCGCACCCGTGGGTAGAGGGCGCAGGCTCCCCAGAAGGCCCAGGCGCAGTGCAGGCTCGGCATCGCCGCGAACGGGTTCGACATCGTGCGCATCGCCTCGGAGTCGAACGACCAGAACGTCGGGTACTCGACGAGCGTGTCGACGAAGCCGAACACCTGGCCGTCGCCGAGCACGTCGAGCAACCGAGGCGGCATCAAGGGGAAGAAGGCGAACCCGACGAGACCGAGCGTGGTCATGATCGCCAGCGTGTTTCGCCACAGCGGGTAGGCGTCCGAGCGCTTGCGGTACATCCAGATGATGATCCCGAAGGTGGCGCCGAGGTAGACGGTCCCGTAGAAGTAGTTGCTGAAGACGATCACCGGCAGCCAATCGAGCGACCACTCCTGGATGGCCAGCTCGTGGTTGATGCCGAGCGTCTGCTGCCAGTCGATGACGCGCAACGCGTTCTGGAACGCGATCTCAGGGCCGGCGATCGTCTTGTTGCGGACCAGCTCGTACAGGCCGTACACGACCAGCACGGCGACGATCTGCTTCCACCAGTGGAGGGTGGTCCCGTCAC
This sequence comes from uncultured Acidimicrobiia bacterium, assembly GCA_963844175.1. Classification (GTDB taxonomy): domain Bacteria; phylum Actinomycetota; class Acidimicrobiia; order Acidimicrobiales; family Ilumatobacteraceae; genus JALZMG01. Next base: position 13,779 of record CAWJNE010000023.1, on the reverse strand, counting down.
TCAGTTGTCGTCCGCGCCAGAGGCGCGACCGACCAGGGGCGCCGACCATGGTCGGCGCGGCGACCGCCCCCGGTCGCTCCTCCTCCCCCGAGGCCCCACTCATCCCGATGATCCTACGATGAAGAGGTCCTCTCCTGGCGTCGCAAATGGCGACTGTCACACCTGACTCACACCGTCGCCGGGATGCGCCGACGACCCCGCGCGGTTCCGGAACGACCGGTCTGTCTCGTCGTCGCACAGTCGTCACGCGTTCGCAACATCCGCTAACGTACCGCTCGCTCACTGAGGGACGAGCAAACGAACCGACGGCTGAACGCCGTCGCCAGAGCGGGCGGACACCTGCGAACGGAGGCCCGACATCCGATGAAGTCAGCACACGCCACGCCGACCGACACCCTCGTCCGGGAACCGTCGAGACGGCAGCGGGCCTTCCGTCGCCTGTCCGCCAGCGTCGGTGCCTTCGGCGTGGCCGGCGCCCTGACGCTCGGACAGTGCACGCCCACCAACCCAAGCGGCATCCACCTCCAGGCCAAGCCGGTCGAGGCCCCGTGCACGTACCGCGACACGTACGGTGCGGCGCGCAGCGGAGGTCGAACCCACGAGGGCGTCGACATCATGGCCGCCCAGGGCAACGACCTGTACGCCGTCGTCAGCGGCGTCGTGAGCAGGGTGTACTCCGAGTACAACCTGGCCGGGAACGGCTTGCGCATCGCCCAACCGGACGGGACCTACTTCTTCTACGCCCACTTGCTGCGGCTGGCGCCCGGGATCACCGTCGGGACGCAGGTCCAGGCCGGTCAGCTGGTCGGCTACGTCGGGCAGACGGGCAACGCCGGTGTGCCGCACCTGCACCTCGAGGTCCACCCACAGGGCGGCGCCTCGGTCAACCCGTACCCGATCGTCAACGAGATCGGCGGCTGCTGAGTCGATGGCCTCGCTCGCTCCGAAGACTCCGCTCCTCGGCCTGGGCCGGGCCAGGCCGGCCTGAGCTGACGTGCCCACTGCGGCATGGGCCAAACGGTTCTGCTGATCGCCACGTCGATGGCCTCGCTCGCTCCGAAGACTCCGCTCCTCGGCCTGGGCCGGGCCAGGCCGGCCTGAGCTGACGTGCCCACTGCGGCATGGGCCAAACGGTTCTGCTGATCGCCACGTCGATGGCCTCGCTCGCTCCGAAGACTCCGCTCCTCGGCCTGGGCCGGGCCAGGCCGGCCTGAGCTGACGTGCCCACTGCGGCATGGGCCAAACGGTTCTGCTGATCGCCACGTCGATGGCCTCGCTCGCTCCGAAGACTCCGCTCCTCGGCCTGGGCCGGGCCAGGCCGGCCTGAGCTGACGTGCCCACTGCGGCATGGGCCAAACGGTTCTGCTGATCGCCACGTCGATGGCCTCGCTCGCTCCGAAGACTCCGCTCCTCGGCCTGGGCCGGGCCAGGCCGGCCTGAGCTGACGTGCCCACTGCGGCATGGGCCAAACGGTTCTGCTGATCGCCACTGCCCGCCTCGATCGGTCGTCGCCCACACGCCGATCGTCACGACCCGGCCAGGAACCGGTGCACCATCGGCACGCTGACGGAGCCCTCCCCGACCGCGGCGGCCACCCGCTTCACGCCGTTGGCCCGCACGTCGCCGACGGCGAACACGCCTGGCACGCTCGTCTCCATCGCGTAGGGCGGACGGTCGAGCGGCCAGGCGCCGAGCTCGGCACCGGTGAGCACGAAGCCGGGCCCGTCGCGCTCGACCTCCGGCGGGAGCCAGCCCGTGCGGGTCTCCGTGCCGATCAGGACGAACAGGCCGGCTGCGGCGACGCGTGACCGGGCGCCCGCTCGCCGATCCGCCAGCTCGACCCATTCCAGTCGCCCGTCCCCGCCGCCGTCGGTGACGTCGGTCGCGGTGCGAACCACGATGCAGTCGTTGCCCTCGATCTCCCGGATCAGGTACGCCGACATCGACTCGGCCAGGTCATCGCCCCGGGCGACGATCGTGACGCGCGCCGCGTAGCGGGCGAGGTGGACGGCGGCCTGGCCACCGGAGTTCCCGGCCCCGACGACGACGACCTCGGCGTCCTGCACGTCGCGGGCGTGGCTGGTCGCCGCGCCGTAGTAGACGCCCGCCCCGACCAGGGCCTCCAGGTGGGCGACGCCGAGGCGCCGATACGTCACGCCGCAGGCCAAGATCACGGCCCGCGCCCGGGCGACCGCGCCATCGTCCAGGGTCAGGCGGTGCGGCTCGCCCGGGATCAGCCCGGCCACCGCCCGCGCCAGGTCGAACGACGCGCCGAAGCGGATCGCCTGGGTGACGGCCCGGCGAGCCAACTGGCGGCCCGTCACGCCGCGCGGGAACCCGAGGTAGTTGCGGATCATCGAGCTGGTCCCGGCCTGGCCCCCGAACGCCTCGGCCTCGAAGATCACCGTCGAGAGCCCCTCGGACGCTCCGGTCACTGCGGCCCCGAGGCCGGCCGGTCCGGCGCCGACGATCGCCAGGTCGAAGACGGTGGCCTCCACGTCGACGACGGCGCCGAAGGCCGTGGCGAGCTGCCGGTTCGTCGGATCGACGAGCACGACCTCGCCCATCACCTCGATGACGGGGTAGGCGCTGACGTCGCCGGCCCGCTCGACAATCGCTCGGCCGGCGGTCGAGTTCGGAGCGTGCACCGTCGCCGGGACGCCGAGCCGCTCGAGCACGTCGCCGATCATCCTGACCCGGTCGTGGTCGACCGACCCGACCACCTTGACCGCTGACACGACTGGCGCTGTGGTCCAGGCCCAGTCGCCCAGCTCCTCGGTGAGCGCCCCGTGGAAGTCCTCGTCCCGTGGCCCCGTCGGCTTGGCCAGCACGGTGTCGATGAGGCCCTGCGAGGCGGCCCGCGCCACCGCCGCCATCTGCTCGGGGTGCAGCCCCCATTCGAGCAACAGCACCCGTTTCGAGGTCGGCGCGATCCGCCGCACCTCCAGCAGCACCTCGACCCCATCGCGCGGCGACAGCACGAGGTCGGCGAGGACCATCGCCACCGGCGCTCCCGCGGCACGCCGCGCCTCGAGGCGGGCCAGCGCATCCTCAGGGCCATCGATCGCCTCGACCCGGTAGTCCCGGTCGTAACGACTCAGTTGCTCGAGCATCGCCGCCCGCCCACCCGGATCAGCGATCATCACCACGATGAGCGGCCGTGAATCGTCGACGGTCGACTCGATCGTGGGATCCCCGCTCACGCGCCGGTTCTAGCGCAGCGCGTCGCCATCGCTCACGCTCGCTGGGCGAACCGGTCGGTCGCCGCCAGGATCGCCTCCATCGTCGACCCGGCACCGCCGTGACCTTCGTCGGCGATCACGACGAGCTCGGCGTGTGGCAAGCGGCCGGCGAGCGACCAGGCGATGTCGAGCGGTCCGCTGATGTCGAGCTGCCCGTGGACCATCACGACCGGGATGTCGGCCAGGCGATCGGTGTGGCGGAGCAAGGCGCCGTCGTCGAGGAACCCGGCGTTGCTCCAGTAGTGGGTCACCAGCCGGGCGAACGAGAGCCGGAAGCGCGGATCCTCGAAGCGCGGGTCCGGCTCGTAACCGGGGGTCGTCGCCACGTGGGTGTCCTCCCAGGCGCACCACGCCGCGGCGGCTGGGGCGTGGACGGACGGATCGGGGTCCTGCAGCAGCCGGGCGTACGCCGCCGACAGGTCGCCGTCGCGATCGGCCGGCGGCACGGCGGCGCAGAAGCGCTCCCACTGGGCCGGGAACACCCGGCCCATCGCTCTCGTCACCCACTCGACCTCGGCTCGCGACGTGCCGACCACGCTGACCAGGACGAGCTCGCTCACCCGGCCGGGATGGGCCTCGGCGTAGGCGAGGCCGAGCGTCGTGCCCCACGAGCCGCCCCAGACGAGCCACCGCTCGACGCCGAGGTGGGTGCGCAACCGCTCGATGTCACCGATCAGGTCGGCCGTCGTGTTGGACGACAGGTCGACGACCGGCTCGGCGGCGCTCGGCGTGCTGCGCCCGCATTGGCGCTGGTCGAACTGCACGATGAGGTACTGCGCCGGGTCGAACATCCGCCGCGCCCCGGTCGACATCGGCGCGCCCGGTCCGCCGTGCAGGATCACGGCCGGCTTTCCGGCTGGGTTGCCGGCCGACTCCCAGTACACGCGATGGCCGTCACCGACGTCGAGGTGGCCGCGCTCGATGGCCTCCGTGACCGGGTGGGGAGCCACACGAAGATCGTCACACACCGGTCCGAACGCCGCCGTACCATCGGAGTGTGGGCCCTCGGCGATGAGCACCAGCACATCGATCGTCATCGAGCTGTCGACGGAGCAGGTCGCCCGGCTCGACCAACTGCGCGGCGCCTGCAACGTGAGCCGTAGCGAGCTCGTCGCCGATCTGATCGAGCACGCCAAGCCCACGCGGCGGGCGCCGCGGTCCGCCACTGGCCGCCAGCCCGTCAACCCCTGGGCCCAGGTCTGGCCCTGACGCGAGCACCGATGCACGTCTTGTCCGAACTCGTCGCCCGCTGCACGCCGATCACCGACTACCAGTCGAACGGCGCGGCAGCGGTGCGCATCGCCGACGGCGACGGTGAGGCGCACGCCTACCTGGTGCGGTTCGAGGCCGGCGGGGCGATCGGCCGGCACGAGGCGGGCTTCGGCCAACTGTTCATCGTCCTCGACGGTGCCGGCTGGACCTCCGGCGACGACGGGGTCCGCGCCGACGTGCAGCCCGGTGACGTGGTCGTGTTCCAGCGCGGCGAGCAGCACGCCAAGGGCAGCGACACGGGGATGACCGCCCTCATGGTGCAGGTCCGTGATCTGACGATCTCGGAGCACGGCGAGCTCTGATCGGAGGCGACGAGGGATGAGCGATGAGCGGTCACCGACCGCTCATCCCTCACCGCTCACCGACGAGACCGTGGTCAGGGCGAAGGCGAGTCAGCCGACCGACGGGCTCCGGCCGCCCGCTCTCGCGAGCGGGTCGTCAGCACCCTCTGCACCCGAGGTGGTCAGTGGTCGGACAGGTCCACGGGCACGCGCCGGTCGTGTTCGTCGAGCACGTCGATCGCCTCCGCAGTGGCGCAGTAGAGGCGGAACGGCGCGGCCGACTCGACGTCAGCCGTCGTCCAAGCCCGTCCGCCGTGGGCCAGTGCGCGGCGAGAGTAGGCCTCCACCGCCACCTCCGCGGCGGAGCCGGTGAGGGTCTCGGCGACGGCCGACATGTACACCCCGCAACCGGTGCCGATCTCGGCTGATGAGTCGAAGATGACGATGGCGACCTCCGCACGCACGGCGAGGTGTTGCGAGTGCCTCGCTTCGGGGCGGGAGACCCAGACGAACTGGCGATCGTCGATCGGCGCGTAATACACCGGCGCCACCCACGGCTGCCCACCCTCGTCGGCGGTGCCCAGCACCATGTACAGGTTGGTGTCGATGATCGAGCGGGCCAGCGATTCCAGATCGGGCCGATCCGTCATGGGTTGCTCCCGATGACGGCGGAGCGCAGGTGCACGACGCCGTTGCCGATCGGCGGCGTCTCGACGTAGCCGTCGAGCGACGTGATCATCGAGTAGATCAACGTGCCCACACCGGACCTCCACGTCGTCGTCGCAGTCGCAGTTCCTCGACCAGTCGGAAGGACCGTACGCTCGATCGCGATGAGCCGCAGTGTCGTGTTGTACGAGCTGTTGTCACTCGACGGTGTGGCCGAGGAACCAGGCGACTGGTTGTTCGACGACGGTCCCGAGATCTTCGAGCACCTCGCCGAGGTCATCGGCCCGCAGGACGACATCCTGCTCGGGCGAGGGACGTTCGACTACTGGGTGGACTACTGGCCGACCTCGACGGTGGAACCGTTCGCCTCGTTCATCAACAACACGCCGAAGCACGTGTTCAGCTCGCGCCCGCTGGAACGTGACTGGTCGAACACGACGAGGGTCGACGCTCCGGCGACCAGCTACGTCACCGACCTGAAGCGCGGCGACGGCGGGGACGTCGGCGTGCACGGCAGCATCTCGCTGGCCCGGTCGCTGCTCTCGGCAGGCCTCGTCGACGAGCTGCGACTGGTGATCGCGCCCACGCTCGCCGGAGGTGGCGCTCGGCTGCTCGACGGGCTCGTCACCGACACGACGAGGCTCGAGCTGGTCGCCGACCAGCGCACCGCACGCGGCTCGCTGCTGCTGCACTACCGGGTCGGCCAGCCGTCCGGCTGAGGGCGATCGGTCGCGCTCTACCATCGGCCAGATGGATCAGCGCGTCAGTTTGATCACCCTCGGCGTCGCCGACGTCGCACGATCCCGCGCCTTCTACGAAGCCCTGGGGTGGCGCGGCCAGGAGGTCGAGTCGACGGTGTTCATCCAGGCTGGTGGTTCGGCGGTCGTGCTCTGGGGCCGCAGCAACCTCGCCGACGACGTCGGCATCGCCGATGCCGGCACCGACGGGTTCGGTGGCATCGCGTTGGCGCAGAACGTGCGCACCCCCGAGGAGGTGGACGAGGTCCTCGGTCTCGCCGAACGGGCGGGAGCGACGATCACCACACCCGCTCACGAGACCTTCTACGGCGGATACGCCGGGTACTTCACCGACCCCGACGGCCACGCCTGGGAGATCGCCCACAACCCCGGCTTCACCCTCGACGACGACGGCAACCTCGTGCTGCCCGACTTCGATCAAGGCTGATCGGCGCGGCGCACCGCGGCCGCCCGGCGGCATCCGGTCGAACGACGAGGGATTCGATGTCGCGTCCATCTCGACCTTCCGTCTCGCCGTGGGTCGATGGTGTGCAGGTACCGCTGAGGGTGCACGCTGGCGCTGATGCAACGTTCGCTGCGGGTGCTGTGCACGAGCACGGGCGGCGCCGGGCACGTCCACGCTCTGGCCCCGGTGGCCCGGGTTCTGCGCGATCGGGGCCACGATGTGCGGTGGGCCGTCGCAGCCGACGGTGGCGATTCGGTTGGGGCGATGGGGTTCGACTGGTCGGCCGCCGGGCTGACGACCTCGGCCCGTGGCGACGCGATCGCGCCGGCGTTGCCCGGGATCATGCAGCTCCCGATGGCGCAGCGCCGGGGCCCGCTCTTCGCAGCGAACTTCGCAAGCGCCGCTGGTCCGGTGATGCAACGGGACCTGACGCCGATCATCGATAGCTTCCAACCCGACGTGGTGCTGCGCGAGTCGGCGGAGCTCGCTGCCGCCCCGATGGCGGCCGCTCGCGACATCCCCCTCGTCACGGTGGCCTTCAGCGGCGTGTTACCCGAGCGCGCTCGCGGCGAGGTGATCGACGACCTGCGACCGCTGTGGCAGGCCGAAGGGCTCGACGACCCGACGTGGGCCGACCTCTACGGGCAGCTGTACCTTCACCCGTTCCCTGTGTCGTTCGGTCAGCGTCCAGACTCGCCGGTGGTGCGTTCGATCCGACCCGATCGTGGCTCGCCGAGCGCGGAGCCGGTCGCTTGGTCCGCAACGCTCGGCGCCGACCGGTCGTTCGTGTACGTGACGTCAGGGACGGAGCGTCCTTCCGTGACGTTCCCCTGGCGCGGAATGTTCGCAGTGTTGGGCGACATCGACGTGGACGCTGTCGCCACCATCGGCCGCCATGTCGACCCTGGCCAGCTCGGAGCCGTGCCGTCGAACGTGCGCGTCGAGCGCTTCATCCCCCAAGGCGATCTGCTCGGGCGGGCCAGCGTCGTCGTGTCGCATGGCGGCGCCGGCACGGTGCTCGGCACCGCGTCGCACGGCCGACCGCAATTGGTCGTGCCGCTGTTCGCCGACCAGTGGGAGAACGGTGTCGCCGTCGGCGACGCCGGCTGCGGCATCGTCCTCGGGCCCGACGGTCGAGGTGTCGAGGAACTTGGACGGTCACTCCACACGCTGCTCACCGGCTCGTCACACCGTGACGCCGCCACTCGGGTCGCCGACGAGATCGCCGACATGCCGACCGCTAATGACCTGGCGCCCGAGATCGAGTCCCTCGCCAGGAGCTGAGCAGCGCTCGCCACCCACGTCGCACGGTGGCTCCTCCGCAGCGGGCGGTCGAATCACCCGATCGGGCGCTTGGTGGTCTGTTTGGCCTTCTTCTCGCTCCGCTTCTCCTTCAACGACTTGCCCGACTTCTTCGATTGATGCTGGCGAGGTGACTTGTCGGCCATCAGCTGCTCCTTCGTCTGGTGGATCGTGGGTCCGGCGGAGATCGTCGCACGCCGAGCGGATCGTGGGCCCGACCACGGCCAGTGTGGCGCAAGACGACTGCGCCGACGAACTGTGGCACGTCTCGGCCAGGTCCGACCGCTGGCGGGCGTGGCGATGGCCACCGTCGGATCCGTAGCCTGCTCGGGTGACCGCCTCGGTGAACGTCCGGCCCTTCCGGGGTGATCGTCGGCCCGGGCTGCGCGACCACGACGTCACGTTCGGATCGATCGTCCACGTCAACGAGAAGGGTGGCAGCTTCGGGGGCACCGAGGAGTACATCGCCCTCGTCACCTCCGCCCTCGCCTCCTGTGGCGTCCGGTCGCACCTGGTGTGCGGCGTGGTCTCCGGCGCGCTGCCCGACGGTCTCGAATCTGTGCACATCGTCGAGGCCCTTGCCTCGCGCCATCCCATCCCGGGCGCCGGCGAGCAGCTCGCCGGTGTGATCGCCCGGTTGGATGCCGACGTCATCTACCTGCACAACGTCTTCGACCCAGCAGTCGTGTCGTCCGTCGCCGCGCTCCCCGGGCGCGGCGCGCTGCTCTGGTATGTGCACGATCACTACCTGACCTGCCTCAGCGAGCTGCGCTGGCGGCGCGACGTCGGGAGCTGTCCACGTCGCCTCGGGCACGAGTGCCTCGTCGCCATCGGCGAAGGCCACTGCGTGCTCCGGCATCCCGACGAGACGCTTGACGGGGCCGACGTCGACGCTCGCATGAGGTTGAGCAGGTCACTCACCGAGGTCGACGCCATCGTGGTCGTCAGCGCCTACATGCAGTCGCTGCTCCGCGATGCCCTGCCCCACGCCGATGGCCGTCTCCATCGGCTCACTCGGCCGATTCGCGACCTCGGCGCCGCGCCTCGTCGCCGGCGTCACCGCCCCGACGATCCCGCCGTCGTGACGTACGCCGGTCGGATCACGGCTGAGAAAGGGCTCGCCGTCGTGATCGACGCGTGCGGCAGGATCGAGTCCGGTGCCGATGTCGAACTGCGCGTCGCTGGCGTCGTCGAGTCCGACAGCTACTGGGCGCACTGTCAAGACCTGCAGTCGTCGGCGATGTCAGCCAATCCGCGCCTCAGCGTCACCTACCTCGGCCATCTCGACTACGACCTGATCGACGAGCAATTTCGCCAATCCGACATCGTCACGATCCCGTCGCAGTGGCCAGAGCCACTTGGCGCTGTCGCGCTCGAAGCGATGTCGGCCGGCGCCGCCGTCATCGCATCGAACGCCGGCGGGCTCAGCAACACACTGGTGCACGACCACAACGGGCTCCATGTCGACCCCTACGACGTCGCCGGGTGGGCCACCGCGATCACGTCGCTGCTTCAGGACCCCGCCCGCGCCAGCCGGCTCGGCCAGCAGGGTTACCGGGACTTCGCCGGCGTGGCCATTGACCATCACCTCGCCGAACTCGACCATCTCGCCTCGACGCGGGCCCGAGCCGAAGCCCCGACGGACACGCAGGAGAACGAGACGCCGATCCGAGAGCGAAGGGGCGAACTGGGCACGTGAGGCGCTCAACGGTGTGGCTCGATCTGCCCACCGAGTGATCTGACCGGATGCGCTGGCCGACGAGCCAAGGCCGAGCGTGACGTCCCAGCTCCACGTCTGCGTCGCACGGCGATCCGAGCACGGAAGGGCCGGTGCCGTGCGACCGGTTCTGACCTGGTCACGGCGTCGGGCTGGGGAGATTCGAACTCCCGACCTCTTGACCGGGCCCAAGCGGGTAAGGCGCGAGGTAGGAGCCGCCGGGCGGCCGCAAGTTCGTGACCTCGGCCTCCACTCCACGCCGTTGTGGTACCACGGTGACCGCCGACACCGGCTCCGATGAATCCGGATGCATGGCGAACACCGCGAAGCCGGCTTCATCCTCCACAGCGTCGTCCGAATCAGCAGGGGTGAGGAGGAACACGAAAAAGTGGAAGCCCTCGTCGAGCCACGAGTCGTGCACAGGATGGGGCGCCGCGCCAGCCAGTTGTGCACGGAGGGCCCGGAACTCGGCCGAGCGTTTGAGGGGCACCAAGAGCTTCGGATCGGCACAGGGAAGATCAACCGTCACGCCAAGTTCCTCAGCGATGGCATCGTGGAGGACGGCCGGACCGGCCGTCGATCGATCCCCTCAACGACGGCGTCGGGGGGGCTGGGGAGTCTCCGTGATGTCAGCCATGTCGTCCGAACGTAATGGTCCCGGAGACGAAGCCGTCTCCGGGACCATCGCGTCGTGACGAGTCAGCAGGGCGTCGTCGTGGTCACACACTGCGAGACGGTGATGGAGTCCGGCGCACTGACGCAGTCGCCGCACGTCGCCACCACGCTCACCGTGTGGCAGTCGCTGTCGGGGTTGGCCGAATAGCTGAACGTCGCTGCCATCGAGTTCTGGACTGACGCTCCGTCGACGGAGAAGTCGTACGAGCATCCCGTCTGCCCGGTCGATCCGGTGAACGTCAAGTCGCCGTCGCCACACTGCTCGCCGCCGCTCACCGCCAGCTCGACGTTGATCGCCGTCGTTGTCAGGGTGACCGACGCCGACTTCGCGCAGCCGTCGTTGCTCGTGACGGTGCCGGTGAACGTGGCGGTGTCGGTGATCGGTCCAACGGTGAAGTCGGCGCAGGGTCCGGTCCCGGTCACGCTCTGGCCGTCACTGAGGCTGAAGGTGAACGGCCCAAACGAGGCCGCCTCGGTCGTGCACAGCCGCAGCGTGGTCGTTCCGCCGCAGGCCACGGCGCAGTTCGACTGGACACCGGTGAGCGAGGTGTCGCAGTCCAACGTCGCGCCACCGCGCCCCTGGATGCAGATCTGCTGATGTCGGCACTTCGACGAGAGCACTCTGGACGGACAGCCGGTGTTGACGTCCCAGGAGACCGTGCTGCAGCACGCCCCGGCCGGACACGGCGCGCCCTTGGGGAAGCCGCCATCGGCTTCCGGACCGGCGGCACCGAAGCACACCAAGCCTGAACCACACGGGTAGTTCGGGACCGTGACCGTGTACAACGCGTCGCTCTTCGGCGGGACGTCACCGATGACGATGTCACCGGGATCGAAGGTGCTGCCGTTCGGGAGCGTCGCCGGGCACAGGTGCGCCGTCACGCAGTAGCGCGTGGTGCCGGTGTTGTTGATCACCCGGAATTGCACCTGAGCGTTGAACGAGCCAGAACAGGCGCACGGTTCGTTCAGGATCTGTGCTGGTCCAGGGATGCGCACATCGTTGGCGGTGCAGTTGAGACCGCTCAGGTTGTCCGCGTAGGCGACCAGCGGACCGAACAGCGCACCGCTCCCCGCCTCGTACATTGCGGCAGCTGCGGTACCCAAGGCGGCGGACTTAAAGAACGTCCGCCGGCTCCAGAAGCTCTCAGATTCACCCTCTGGAGCGCTCGGTTCATCGCTCGGTGCGGTTGCCTTTGACAGGGCTTCCATCGGCGCTTCGGAAGCTGGGCCGCGTTCATCCATTGACATCTCTGTCCCTCCCGTTTCTCTTTCTACATGCCCCATCCGCAGGGGCGCGAAAGCGCGGTTCGGCACGGATGCCTCTTGTTGCCCGTTCACGACCTCGAGACGTCCAAAGGACGGTCTGCGTCGAATCGCCCGCCCCCTGATGCCCTCCAAGTGTCCGCAGGGGGTCCCTCAAACAGGGTACGCCTCCCCTGCGTGCGGTGTCAACGGCGACGTCAGGCCGACCTCGAGTTCACACAGAGGTCGAGGTCCCCCGAACCGACGGAGACCTCAAGACCGACGGCGGGCGCCGTCTCGGGAGTCGTCGTGATGCACTCCGAGCTGCCTGATCGGCACAGCTGGGCGAGTCCAGCAAGTTGGCCGGTGGGGCATCGAAAGCTGACAAAAGGCGTCTGCAATTTCACCCGCCGCCGCTGCCGGCCCCCACGACCGCTCCCCCGTGGCTACCACGCGGCTCACGGAGCCGATCGCACTTCAACTGCTGCTCATCCAAACGGAAGTCCAGACCAAGTCGCCCGGGATTTCTTACCGAGGCTGCCCCTATCGGCGAACGCCGTTCATCTCTATGATGACGTCATGCCCTCCGGACCCGAATGGATCATCGTGCTCGTCATCGTGTTGGTGATCTTCGGCGGTGCCCAAGTGCCGAAGCTGGCCCGCAACCTTGGTCGGGCTCAGCGCGACTTCAAGGACGGTCTCGCCGAGAGCCACCGCGACGAGGAACATCAAACGGATGATCGCCCCGGCGCGATTGCCAGCACCAGGACCGAACCTCACAACGACGACTCGTCCTGACCTTGGCCGATGAGCCGTTCCGAGCGGCCGTCCTGATCGATGACCACTCGCTCAGGATCGTGGTCGGTCTGATCGGCTCTCCTTGGAGAGCGAAGCGTGACGAACCCGGCCGAAGGGCGGACCGTGCCACGCAGCAGCGCACAGCAGGGACGCGAACCCCTTGCAGAGCTCGAGAGACGTCAAGGTCGCAGACGGGGTGGCAGCGCAAGGCGATCGCGAGGTGAGCAACCCCATGATCCAGGCGCTGATCGGTCCCAAGCGAAGCTGCTGACGTCGTGGCTCGTTGGCCGGCCCGGCCGCACTCAACGGGAGTCGCTCCGCCTCGGTGGTCGGATCAGCGAAACCTCGGGGCGGACATATTGGCCTCGCTCTCGAGCTTGTGCAGGCGCTCGTCGTAGCCGATCTGGCGAAAGAGGTCGGCGAGGCTGTCGTAGCGCCCAAAGTCGTCACCGAAGCTGCTCGCGTAGGCCATCGCCTCCCATTCGGGGTGCTCGGACACCAGGAGGGCGTATTCGTGTTCGGCGTGGTCCTCGAAGTCGGCGTTGAGGCGATAGGACCACGCGGGGCGGATGGCGTAGGTCAGCCAGGACAGCTGGTAGTAGGCGAACGCGAGGATCTGCGGCAGTACCCGGCTCTTCACCCATGAGCGCCGTGGGGTGTCGCTGGTCAGCTCCTCCAGGATCAGCAAGTGCCACTGCTCGTTGTCTTGCTCCCACCGGTTGACGCGGACGCGATCGAACACGCGGCGGGCGAACCCGTGCTGGCGGGCGGTGTGCGTCACGGCCACGTAGGCCACGTTCTCCCAGGCCTGATAGGGAACGCGGGCGACCAACTCGAGCACCCGGAACTTCTCGAGCGTCCGAGGCTTGCCGTAGACGACGTCCATCACCAGGAAGAGGGCCCGAGCACTGAGGCCAGCCCGGCGGCGGGGGGACTTGAGGGACGCCTGCTGTTCGGCGACCAGGCGATCGTGGTCGAGCGGCTCCATCGGTCCGAACGGCGCCCGCTCGACCAGCCGACTCGAGATTGGACCCGCTGCTTCCATCTCATCTGTCTACCCAGCGCGCGCTCGTGACGACTCCGCCGCCACCGCGCCAGGCGTCTCACGAGCCTCCAAGGCGCGCCGGTGCAGCTCGGCGGTCGGTGTCAGACGCGTGCCTCGATCGCTTGACGTGCGAGGAGGGACATGCCGAGGCGTTCGGTGACGTTGATGACGTCGTCGAGCAGTGCCCGGGCATTGTCTCGGTCGCCGTCCGCGTTGCGTTCGAGGAGTGCTCGAGCGTGCCAGTAGCGGGTTCGGGCGGCGAGCGGTGGGAATCCGGCGGAGTGTTCCAGCTCGGCCGCTGCCGTATATGCCGCGTCGGCCTCGTCGAATCGGCCG
>CAWJNE010000022.1:0-479118 GCA_963844175.1 uncultured Acidimicrobiia bacterium | reverse complement strand
GCAGGAGGTCCAGGACACGATCGCACTTCTGGCCAGCAATCCGAACCCGATCGACCCGGCCGCCTACGATCGCCAAGCCCGGGCCTACCTGCAGTTCGACGCCCTCGATCGCCTCGGCGGCATCACCGCCCCGACCCTGGTCATCGTCGGTGAGCAAGATCTACTGACCCCGCCGTGGATCGCCCGCGAGGTAGCCGATGGGATCCCCGGAGCCCGATTCGAGATCGTCACCGGCGACGGCTCATCACACGTCATGCCGCTGGAGCGCCCAGACGACTTCAACCAGCTGGTCATGAGCTTCCTGGCCGAGTGACATCTCCCGCCGGACGACAACGGCACAACCAACCTGGAGCTCGCCGAGACCTTGCCAACGCCGACACTTCTCGGCGTTGGCAGGCGCACACGGGTGGCCCGATAGCCCGGGCTACGCCTCGCCCATTTCGACGACCGAACTCAGCCCTGACGGCCGGCCGCGCGTTCGAGGACGCGTGATTCGGACATCGCGGCACGCGCCGTTGAGCCGGGAGAAACGGCGCTTATCCGATGCCTCCAGGCCCGGCCGACGGACGTTCGAGGACGCGTGATTCGAGGACGCTCGGCGCGATCGCCCGGGAGCGCCCGGACCGGCACTTCGAGGGCAGAGACCGGCAAACGGTGATTCGATCTGGCGATAGTTTCGGACGGGTGGCCATTCCTCGTCGGCGCCATCCCGAGGGAGCTGATGGCGACTGGTTCATCGATGACCGTTGCATCGGCTGTGGGGCATCGACTTCCATCGCTCCGCGGCTCATTCGAGCTGCGAACGATGGGCGTCAGTTCGTATTCGTTCGCCAGCCCGAGTCGCGGGAGGACGTCGTGCTCGCTCAACAGGCGGCCGAGGTCTGCCCGAGCCGCTCCATCGGCACCGAGTCCCGCCAGCGGTGGCGGAAACACCATCCCGTCGAGGTGACATCCGGCGTCTGGCGAACTGGCTCGAACTCGGCGGAGGCCGCGGGCGGAAACGCCTTCTTCGTCCGACGCTCGTCGGGCGGTCTGCTGATCGACGCCCCGCGCTTCACACCGAGCGTTCGATCAGACCTCACGCAGCTGGGAGGTATCAGGACGATCCTGCTCACGCATCGGGACGACGTCGGTGACGCGGAGCAGTACGCGAACGTCTTCGGCGCCGAGGTGGTCATCCATGAGGCCGACCACGATGCTGCCCCGTTTGCGACGAGGGTCCTCGCGGGTCGAGACCCCGTAGAGCTGGGGGGCGGGGTCGTTGCCATCCCGACGCCCGGTCACACCGAAGGTCATGTGATGTACCTCGTGGACGACGAGACGCTGTTCACCGGCGATTCGCTCGCCTGGGATCCATACGTCGACGACTTGTGGGCGGAGAAGTTCGTGTGCTGGTGGTCGTGGCCCCAGCAGCTCGACTCGCTCGAACGGCTCGCTCGGCACCGCTTCGTACAGGTCGTCCCAACCCACGGAGCGATCAGCCCCACCCTCGATGCGGAGGACATGCGCGACCGACTGATTCGTCTGGTCGCTGCCCTTCGCGAGACGCAGACTGATTGACCCAGCACGCAGGGACTGAGCGGCGAATCGGCAGCCTCCCCCAACCGGCGCGCGAGAGAGACTGACTACGATGAGCCAGGCCCTGTTGGGCGCCAGGACGGCGTGTCGTCGTCACTGGATTGGCCGGGTCAGGAACGAGCACGTTCGCGCTCGCGCTCGCCGCCCGGGACTGGCTTGCCGGTCGTTCATCTCGACCTCTCCTTCTGGAAGCCCGGCTGGGTTGCGCCGTCGCAGACCGAATGACGCGAGCAGCAACGTGACGTGCTCGCCGGCGATGCGTGGATCGCCGACGGCAACTCCCACGAGACACTTGACCTCCGCCTCGAACGTGCCGACACCGTTGTGGTGCTCGACATGCACTGGTGGCGCTGTTCGGCACGCGCGTTCCTGCGTGGGGCCTTGTCGGGCGGACCTTGACTTTCCTACTAGGAAACCATACGGTACTTTCCCACTCGGAAAGTTAGGATCGGTTCTGATGACGAACTCGATAGGCGCGGGCGATGCCCGTTCGGCCCTGAGCACGGTCGAGGACAGCCGCCGACAGGTGATCGCAGAAATCGACATGCCACGTTGGTACTGGCTCGGCCTGGCCGCGGGATGGATCGGACTCGGTTTGATCGCCGACGTCGGCCCCGGGTGGATGGCCGCGATTGCGACGCTGATATTTGGTGCCGCCCACGCAGCGGCGGCGCACAACGTGCTGTCGGGCAGGAGGCGATCGGGTTCGTTGAGCGTGCGGGCGGAGCTGGCCGGCACGCACGTCAGCGCGTTGGTGATCACGTTCCTGGTTGGACTCGTTGCGCTCACCATCGCGGCTGCGTTCCTGATCGATGCTGACGGGGCAAACCATCCGGCAACGATCGCCGGTGTCATGGCAGCCATCGCGGTTGCCCTCGGCGGCCCAGAGCTCATGGCGGCAGTGCGCAGGCGAGCGCTGCGCAACGTCGCTCGATGGTGACCGAGCCCCGATTCGACGAGCTCATCCACCCGAGCACGCGGCTGTCGATCGTCGCCCTGGTGGCCGCCGCCGACTGGGTCGACTTCGCGTTCGTCCGCGACCGGCTGGGACTGTCCGACTCAGCGTTGTCCAAGCAGTTCGCCACCCTGGAGGACGCCGGCTACATCGTCATCGAACGCCCCACGGAGAATCGACGGCGCAGGGTCCATGTGCGGCTCACCGACACCGGGCGCGATGCGTTCGACGGACATGTCGCCGCACTTCGCCAGATCGTCGACAGTGCCGACCGAACCGCAGTCCCGTGACGAAGGCCGTTGGCCGAATCACCTGACGTGCGACACATACCGCCGGCTCCGGACCGCGGATCTGTTCGGGTATGCCCTGACGGTCAGGTAGCGCATCACGGCAGATCGGAGCGCCTGTACCAGCAAATTGGGGCAGGGCACGGTGCCATCGACGGAACGACGTTGATCGCACCGTCGGTGGCGAGATCGCACTGCCCCCAATCGCCGGCTCCAAGACCTGTCGCAGAGCGGCCGCGATCTGCGCGGGTCACTGCCCCGGCAATCAGCGCCAACACTCGGGCGCCCGCACCGTTCATCGCGGCGTACGGTGCAGAGCCGGTTCGGGTGACGCGTCAGTCGGTGCATCGCTGGTTGCGGCGGTACGCGTCGCACGCCGCTCTGGGCGTGAACGCCGAGTGCTGGAGCTCAAGGGCCAAGAACTCACCAAAACCGGCATCGCCACCAGATCCAAGCTCGTCGCATCACGCTGCTGTACGAACGAACGTTCGCTGGTGGCAAGAGGGATGCGGGTCGGGCGCTGGCGGTCGCACGCCAGAGGGCCGACGTCGACCGACAGGGCAGTGCGATGGCTCCGCATCGGGCAATCTGTGCGTTGTGCCCGTGACGGAGTACGCACGGTCGGGCGATGTCCATATCGCGTTTCAGGTGGTCGGTTCTTCATCGACCGATCTCGTGTGGATGTCGAGCTGGGCCTCCCACCTCGAGATGATGTGGGATGACCCGTTGATTCCGGCGTTCGTCGGCAAGCTCGCTCGATTTGCGCGGGTGGTGATGTTCGATCAGCGCGGGGTCGGGCTGAGTGACCCAGTGCCGCTCACTTTGATGCCGCCCCTCGAGGCGTGGGTTGAGGACCTCGGCGCCGTTCTTGATGCCGCGGGTTCGAGCAGTGCCTTCATCGCGGCATCGGACGTAGCGTCGTTCGTTGCGATCCTGTACGCGGCCGCGCATCCGGAACGCACCCGCGGACTCATCCTCGTCAACGGAACGGCATGTGTGCGGCGTTTGCCGGACTACCCGGCGGGTTTGCCGCAAGGGTTGGCGGAGGCGTACTTGGGCTCGATCGAGCGGGGGTGGGGCCGCGAAGGTGGCGTCGATAGGGCGTTCGTCGATCCCTCGATCCGGGGCCAGGACGGTGTGGAGTCGTGGTCGAGCCGCTATCAGCGAGCGACCGCGAGTCCGGGAACGATGCTCGCTATGGCTCGGATCTTGATGGACACCGATGTCCGCGGCGTCTTGGCCAGCATCCGGGTCCCGACCCTCGTGATTCACCGCGCCGAGGACGCATATCTGCCGGTCGGGCATGGACGGTTCCTTGCCGAGCACATTCCGAACGCGACGTACGTCGAGATCACCGGGGTGGACCACTCGCCGGAGTTCGGAGACTCGGCGGCGGTCGTAGCTCCGATCGAAGAGTTCGTCACCGGCGAGCCGGCCGTCGTTGATCCGGACCGTATCCTGGCAACGGTTCTGTTCACCGACATCGACGCGTCGACTCAGTTGGCGGCCGGACTCGGCGATCGCGGGTGGACGACGCTGCTCGATCGCCATGAGCAGATTGTTGAACGCCAGATATCTCGGTTCGGCGGTCGAATCGTGAAGTCAACCGGCGACGGCGTCCTCGCGTTGTTCGATGGGCCGGCTCGCGCTGTTGAGTGCGCGATCGCGCTTCGAGCGGCATTGCGTTCCATCGAAGTGAGTGTGCGCGCTGGTATTCACACTGGTGAGATCAGTGTGATGTCCAAAGACGTTGCCGGGATCGCTGTTCATATTGCTGCACGGATCAGCTCGCTTGCGCCGGCAGGTGCTATCTACGTATCGCGCACCGTTCGCGATCTCGTTTCCGGGTCACGGCTCCACTTCGAGGAAGTCGGAGCCTTTGAGCTCAAGGGCGTCCCCGACGCGTGGCAAGTACTACGAGTCGTCGACGATTAGCTGCGCGTGCGCGCACAAAGGTGCTGCCCCGCACTCGTGCGCTGTCAGGGGATCAACTCGGGGTGCGCTTGGCCCAACCCTGCGCGGAGGGTCGAGGCGCGCCCCTTCCTGGCTCTTCGGAGCGGTGCACGCAGTCGCCGTACGGTCTGAGCCGTGCCGGAACGCACTCGGTTTCCGGCTTACGGTTGCGGCGTGCAGTCGGAGCCGGGGCGTTGGTGACGACCGAGAGCGTGACGGTGTTGTTCACCGACATGGTCGGTTCGACCGCGTTGGCCTCGAGACTTTCGTCCGACGCGGCGGACGAACTGCTTCGCGGGCATTTTGCGATCTTGCGTCAAGCGGTCGCCGAGGCGGGCGGCGCCGTCGTGAAGAACACGGGTGACGGGCTGATGGTCGTGTTCACCGCTCCGTCGGCGGCGTTGTCGTGCGCGGTGGCGATGCAGCAGGGCATCGAACGTGACAACCGGGGTCGCGGGCACTCGGTGGGCTTGCGGGTCGGGCTGAGCGGCGGGGAGGTCAGTCACGAGGACGACGACTTCTTCGGCGACCCGGTCATCGAAGCGGCCCGCCTGTGCGCCCGTTGTGAGAGCGGGCAGGTGCTGGCTGCCGACATCGTGCGATTGACGGCTGGGCGCCGCAGCCATCACGAGTGTCGCTCGATCGGTCCGCTCACGTTGAAAGGGCTGCCTGCGCCGTTGGAAACGATCGAAGTGCTGTGGGCACCGCTCGACCCGGCCGACAGCGAGAGGATCATCCCACTTCCTGGGCGACTGGAGATCCGCCCTGCGACCGGTGTCGTCGGCCGGGATGCCGAGCTGGCGGCGATCTCAGAGACGTTCAAGCGGGTCGCTGGGGGCGAAGGCCGCGAGGTGGTCCTCATCTCCGGTGAGGCCGGTCTCGGTAAGTCCACGCTGGTTGCTGAAGCGGCCAGGACGGCGTCCGACGGCGAGGCGTACGTGTTGTTCGGTCATTGCGAGGAAGATCTCGCCACCCCGTACCAGTTGTTCAGCGAAGCAGTCGGCCACTACGTCACCCACCTCCCGGCGGAACAGCTCGTCGCCGACGTGGATTCGAACGGGGCGGAACTGGCTCGGTTGATCCCGGCGCTGGCCAGCAGGCTGCCCGGACTCGGGCCGCCGAGGGCGACCGATGCCGACACCGAGCGCTACCAGCTGTTCGCCGCCGTGGTGGGACTGCTGGCCATGGCGTCGCGGCACCAACCGGTCGTGGTGGTGCTCGATGACCTGCAATGGGCCGACACCGCCAGCCTGCAGCTGCTTCGTCACGTCATTGCCGCCGACCAACCGATGCGGTTGCTCGTGCTCGCCACCTACCGCGACAGCGCACTGTCAAGGACCCAACCGCTGTCCGAGACGATCGCCGCACTGCACCGCCATCACGGCATTGCCCGCATCGAGTTGGGTGGCCTCGATGACACCGGCGTCATCTCGCTCATGGAGGCCGCCGCCGGGCACACCCTCGATGCCGCCGCTCTACGTCTCGCCGACGAGGTGTACCGCGAGACCGACGGCAATCCGTTCTTCGTCACGGAGCTGCTCCGTCACCTCGCCGAGACCGGGGCGGTCGTGCAGGACTCCACTGGTCGGTGGGTCGCACGGGAGACCCTCGAACAGATGGCCTTGCCCGCCAGCGTCCGGGTGGTGATCGGTGCACGCGTCGGGCGAATGGGACACGACGCCGGGCGGGTGTTGTCGCTGGCCGCGGTGATCGGCCGCGACTTCGACCTCGATCTACTGTCCCGGGCCGCCGAAGCACCCGAAGAGGAGCTGCTCGACATCCTCGACGCCGCCACGGCGGCGGCCCTGGTGCGGGAACTTGCCGACACCCCTGGCCACTACAGCTTCGCCCACGCCCTCATCCAACACACCTTGTACGAGGAACTGGGTCCCACCCGTCGGGCACGAGCGCACCGGCAGGTGGCCGAAGCGTTGGAGGACCTGTGCGGCCAGCGCCCAGGGGCCCGGGTCGGCGAACTCGCCCGCCACTGGTTCAGCGCCTCCGAACCCATCGACCTCGCCAAAGCCCTCGACTACTCGCGCCGGGCGGGCGACACCGCGCTTGGTGCCCTTGCCCCCGCCGATGCCCTTCGCTACTACACCCAGGCCCTCGACCTCGACGCCCGGTCAGACATCCCTGATCCGATCCTGGGCATCGACCTGGCCATCGGGCTGGGCACCTCGCAGCGCCAGACCGGAAACGCCGCCTCCCGCCACACCCTGCTCGACGCCGCTCGCCGGGCCGCCGCCCTCGGCGACACCAAACGGCTCGTGACCGCCGCCTTAGCCAACAACCGCGGCATGTTCTCTGCCGGTGGCAACATCGACACGGACAAGGTCGAGATCCTCGACATCGCCCTCGATCTGCTCTCCACGGATGACCCCGACCGGGCGCCCGTGCTCGCCACCCTGTGTGCGGAGCTGACCTACGGCAGCCCGCTCGAGCGTCGCCAAGCTCTCGCCGACGAGGCCGTCGCTCTCGCCGAATCCTTCGGCGACGACGCCACCATCGTGCGCGTCCTCAACGACGTGTTCTTTCCCCTCCTCGTGCCGCCACTGCTCGAACTGTCGTTGGCCCGCTCGGCCGACGCCCTGCTACGAGCCGAACGTGTCGGTGACCCAGTGCTGTTGTTCTGGGCCGCGCTGTCTCGCGCCCAGGCTGCCGCCCGCGCCGCGGACATCGCCGAGATGGACCGCTGCATGGAGATGATTGGGTCGGTCGCCGAGCAGCTCGATCAGCCGACCTTGCACTGGCAGCACGGCAATATGCGCGCTCTGCGCGCCCAGCTCGCCGGGAACATCGAAGAGGCCGACCGGTTCGCCAACGAGGCGCTGCAGATCGGCACCGCCAGCGGCCAGCCCGACGCCGCCATGTTCTTCGGCGCGCAACTCGCAATGGTCAGTTTCGAGCGCGGAAACCTCGGCGAGATGGTCCCAATCCTCGAGCAGATCGCCGCCGACGGACCAGAGTTCGCCGCAGCGGTCGCTGGGACGCTCGCTCTGGCCCACGTCGAAGCAGGCCGCATCGCCGACGCACGTCGCCTCCTCGAGGAGTTCGCCGCCGCCGACTTTCATCTGCCACTCGACCCCACTTGGCTCTACACGATGAGCGCCTACGCCGAGGTGGCGATCGAATGCCGGGTCCCGAACCACGCCGGACCGCTGTTCGACCGGCTGGCGCCATGGTCCGATCAGCTGTCCACCACCGGCGTAACGGCCGGTGTTCCGGTCAGCCAGGCCCTCGGCGGCCTCGCTACCGTCCTTCACCGTCACGACGAAGCGGAAGCCTGCTTCGCTCAAGCGGCCGCGTTCAACGACCGAGTAAACGCCAAGTTCTACGCCGCCCGCACCAACCTCTCGTGGGGCAAAATGCTCGCCGAACGCAACGCCGCAGGCGACGCCGACCGGGCCCGAGACCTTCTGACCAAGGCGCTCGCCGCCGCCGCAGCCCACGGATACACCAACGTCGAACGACGCGCCGCCGAAGCACTCCAACACTTCGACTGACCGTTGCCGCTCGCTCCGAGGGTGCACTCTCCGGTTCCCCTCACCATGACCTACGTCGTGCCGACCGACGGCATCGTCTGGTTCGGGTGGTACACAACCGTCGGCTCAGGGGACGGCACCTGGACCGTGTCCTGTACGCCCGCCCCGTCTGACGCTGACGACGACGGCGTGCTCGACGCCGATGACGCCTGCGCCGGCACCGTGCTGCCGGATCAGCCGACCGGCGGGTTGAAGAAGAACCGGTTCGCCGCCAACGCCGACGGCGTGTTCGCCGACAGCAACGGCACGTCGGCGGGCATCACGCTCGCGGACACCGACGGCTGCTCGGCCACCCAGATCATCGCTGCCGCCGGGCTCGGCGCCGGCCACACGAAGTTCGGCATCTCGAAGGCCGAACTGATGGAGCGGGTCAACCTGTTGTCACCGGTTCGCGAGGTCTGTGCAGCACCGCGGTCAGCGCTGGGTGCGTGGAGTCCCTGGCGAGCCGCGGCGCCGGCGGAGCCCGAATCCCCCGATCGACTCACGCTTCGCGCCTAACATCACCCGGGCGAACAGTTCAGACGGATGGGCGGCGAGCCAGCGCTGCTCAACGGAAGGGAGCAGAAGCGAATGCGGCTGCGGACCGGTGTGACGGCGGCCTTCGTTTCGGCGCTCGTCCTCGCCTTTCCCTCCAGCTCGTCGGCCGGCTTCACCGTCGGTGAGCCGCCGGACTTCCCGAACTTCTTCCCCGGACCCGCGCCGACATTGACGGCGGTAGCGGGAGCGACCATGGTCACGGGGACCCTCGGGCCGACCCCAACCGATGGTCAGGACTCGTTTGTCGTCATCATCCCGAGCGACCTTCAGGTCACGAGCGTCGACTTCACTGGCCCCATTGGGTCGCTCTTTCCTCATAACCTCCTCGGTTGCGGGCTCACTGGGACGGATGACCTCACCCAGGCATTCAGCCCGGCACAGTCCAACTGTTCGCTGACGTACATCCTCAGCACAAACTTCTCGACGACTGCACCGCCATGGACCGTGACGATCAATGTCGAGGGCGTGCCGGGGGCCACCACCACCACCACAAGTTCGACATCGACGACGAGCACGACCATGCCGACGACCACGTCCACGTCGACGAGTATCTCGACCTCGACGACCAGCACGACCGTGCCGACGACCACGTCGACGATGCCGACGACCACGATGCCGACGACCACGTTGCCGTCGACCACCAGCACGTCCACATCGACGAGCACGTCGGTCGCCCCGACGACGTCGGAGTCGGTGACGACCACGACGTCGCCGACCACGTCGACGGCCCCGCCGACGACCGGCGGGCCCACGACCACGGCCGGCGGGCCCGCGACCACGGCCGTCGGTCCCGCGAGCACGCTGCCGAACACGGGTACCGGCGGCCCCGATGTCGCCGGCGCGGCGATCGTGTGCCTGCTCGGCGGCGCGTTCGCGCTGCTCGTCGCCAGGCGACGTGTGGTCTAGGTCGCCCTCGTCACATTCTGCGGCCGGTAAACGGACGTCCCGACGCGACTGCTGCTGGGCAGCATGATCCCGGTCGGCGGGGGACGCGTCGGGCACCGGGTGGGCTGGTCCTGCGGATCAGTACTCCTGGGGTGCGCGGCGGGCCGGCTGCACGAGGTCGGGGAACGTGATGTAGCCCTGACCTTGGCGCTCCTCGCCGAAGGCCGTGGCGAGCCGACGGCGCGCGGTCCGGCGACCCGGGCGAAGTGTGACCTGAGCGCGCCGCGGTGAGCCCGCTCAGGTCGCACCTCGATGGGCGGCCTCAGGCGTCGACCAGCTCCGGTTCGAGAACCGGTGCCTCGTCGATGACCGGGGCGGGGGCGGGGTCGTGCGCCGGGCCGTCGACGTTGAGCCGGGGGATGATCCGGTCGAGCCACCTGGGCATCCACCAGTTCTTGTCGCCGAGGAGCTCCATCGTGGCCGGCACGAGCAGCATGCGGACGATGGTGGCGTCGAGCAGGACGGCGAGGGCCAGGCCGATGCCGAACAATTTGCTGGTCCGGTCGTCCTCGAGCACGAACGATCCGAACACGACGACCATGATGGCGGCGGCGGCCGTGATGACCCGAGCCGTCTTGGCGAGGCCGTCGGCGACGGCGGTGGCGGAGTCGCCGGTCTTGTCGTACTCCTCGCGGACCCGGGAGAGCAGGAAGACCTCGTAGTCCATCGAGAGTCCGAACACGATGGCGAACAGCATCAGCGGCAACATCGCCTCGATCGGACCCTTGTCGATGCCGATGAGGTCGGCGCCCCAGCCCCACTGGAAGATCACGACGAGCACGCCGTAGGTGGCGGCGATCGACAGCACGTTCATCACGACGGCCTTGAGCGGCACCAGGAGCGAGCGGAAGACCATCATCAGGAGCAGGAACGACAACGCCAGCACGGCGGCGAAGAAGACGAACGTGCGTTGGGCGAGGAAGTCGGTGAAGTCGAAGTTGGCGGCGGTCGTCCCGGTGACCTTGACGTCGAGCGATGTGCCGGCGATCGCGGCGGGGATGACATCGTCGCGCAGGGTCGTGACGAGCTCGGTGGTGGCCGCGTCTTGGGGAGCGGTCGTCGGGACGAGGTTGATGAGGTAGGCGTCAGGGGCGGCCGGACGGTTGGGGAAGGCCGGCGTGGCCGTGGCGACGCCTGGGGTCTCGGCGAGGGCCTGCTGGAGCGCGTCGACGGCGGTGACGCTGTCGCCGGCACCGGGGACGACGGTGATCATGAACGGACCGTTGAAGCCGGGTCCGAAGCCCTCGGCGAGGACGTCGTAGGCCTGGCGGGTGTACGTGTCCTCGGCGAAGTTGCCCTCGTCGGAGGTCCCCAGGCGAAGGCCGAGGACCGGCGTTGCCAGCGCAAGGAGGAATACGGTGCCGGCGACGACCCCCAGCCACGGGCGGCGCTGGATCGTCCGGCTCCACCGGTAGGCGAGGGTCTCGCGCACCGGCTTCGACACCCGGTGCGGCACCGCCTGGCGGAGCGGGCGGACGGCGAAGCTGACGAGCAGGGTGACGGCGGCGAGGCCGGCCCCGACCGCTGAGAGGGCCGGCACGCCGATGCCGATGCCGAGCAGGGCGACAGCGACGAAGCCGGCGACGACCAGACCGCGCCAGCGGGTGACCTCGACCCGTTCCCGGGCGAAGCCCAAGAGGGCGGGGAGGAGGGTGATCGAGGTGATCATCGTGACCAGCACCGTGACGGCGACGCCGATGCCCAACCCACCGACCCATCCGATCCCGATCAGCAGCAGCCCGAGGAGCGACACGACGACGGTGACGCCGGCGAAGATCACGGCCCGGCCGGCGGTGTCCATCGCGGTGATGGTCGCCTCGCGGGGCGAGCGGCCGGCGTGGAGCCCTTCCCGGTAGCGGGTGACGATGAACAGGGCGTAGTCGATGCCAACGCCGAGGCCGATCATGGCCCCGAGGAACGTGGTGAAGTCGGGGATGTTGAAGACGTTGCTGAGGATGGCGATCAGGCCCATCCCGGCCCCCACGCCACCGAGGGCGACGGCGATGGGCAGGCCCATCGCGAGCACGGAGCCGAAGGCGAGGATGAGCACGACGACGGCGAAGGCGAGGCCGATGAACTCCGTCGCCGGCGGTTCGAACACGGCGAGGGCCGTGCCGCCGGGGAGCACCTCGAGTCCCTCGATGGCGGGTGCGTCGTCGGCGATCGCCTTGCCCAGGGCCGCCGACTCGGTCAGGTCGACATCGGCGGCGAGGTTGACCTGGGCGTAGGCGAGTTGCCCGGCCAGCGGACCCTGGCGGGCGATCTGCGACGCGCCCTGCTCGGCGTATGGGGAGACGACCGTGGCGCCGGGGTGCTGGGGATTGCCGTCGTCGTCGGGGAACCCGGCGTTGACGGTGGCGAAGAGGTCCTCCATGCCGGCGACGACGGCCGGGTCCTCGATGCCCTGGTCGGCGCGGAAGACGATCGTTCCCGACGCCCCTCCCGCGCCGAGCTCGGCGAAGTACTGCTCGAGTACGTCGAAGCCGTCAGCGCTCTCGGAGTTGGGGATGTCGGTGGACGCGTCGTAGGCGGCGCCGATCGTGCTGGCGGCGCCGAACACCACGAGCAGGGCGGCGAACCAGAGGCCGACGGCGGCGCGGCGGTGGTCGAAGCACCACGCCCCGATCTGGCCCAGGCGGCTTGGTCGCCGAGGAGCGGGGTTGGATCGCGGAGGTGTCACCCGTT
The DNA here is from genome assembly GCA_963844175.1 of uncultured Acidimicrobiia bacterium. Taxonomy (GTDB): domain Bacteria; phylum Actinomycetota; class Acidimicrobiia; order Acidimicrobiales; family Ilumatobacteraceae; genus JALZMG01. The sequence continues at coordinate 466,633 of CAWJNE010000022.1, read as the reverse complement.
CGACGGTGCCGGTGGCGGGTCGGGGCGGGGTGGGGGACCGGTTGTGTTCCGGTTGAGGGCGTTCGAGACTGGGCTCAACCCGGGCACGACCGGGGGTCGGACGGACCGCAACCGCGCCGAGCGCACGCTCGGGGACATCGACGTCCTGACGACCGCAACGGAAGGGAGCATCGTCCCAGTGCAGATCCGGCTCTTCGGCGGCGTCATCGCGGCGACCGACGACGGCGAACCGGTCGACGTCGGCCCAGCGAAGTGCCAGGCCGTGCTGGCCGTGCTCGCCCTGTCGCCCGGTTCGGCAGTGCCGGTCGCCCGGATCGTGCGGCTGGTGTGGGGCGATCGGCCGCCGCGCACCGCGGACAAGACGCTCCAATCGTACGTCACGCGCCTGCGCAAGGGTCTCGGTCCGGACTCGATCGTGCGTACCGGTGTCGCCTATCGCCTGGACGTGGCGGCGGCGTCGGTCGACGTCGCGCGGTTCCAGCGGTCGGTGGGAGTGGACGACACCGAGGCGGCCCTGGCCGAGTGGACGGGCACCCCGCTCGCCGGCCTCGACGCCGACGGCCTCACGGCGACCGTCGACGGGCTGGTCGAGCAGTACCTGGGAGCGGTGGAGACCGACCTGGCGCGGCGCATCGAGGCCGACGCCCGCAGTGTTGTCGGTCCGCTGACCGAACTGACGGCGACCTACCCGTTCCGCGAGGGGCTGTGGGCGTTGCTGATGACGGCGCTGTACCGGGTGGGCCGCCAGGCCGATGCCCTCGCCGCCTATCGCCGGGCTCGCCACCACCTCGTCGAGGATCTGGGCGTCGAACCGGGCCCGCGGCTGCGCGAGCTGGAGGCATTGATCCTGGGCCAGGACCAGCAGCTCGGCGTCGATCGGTCATCGAGGGCAACGACGCCGGGCCTCCCGTCGGGGACGGTGACGTTCGCGTTCTGCGACGTCGAGGACTCCACGCGGCTGTGGGCCGCGCACGGTCGCGAGATGGCCGAGGCGATGGCTCGCCACGACGCCCTCGTCACCACGGCAGCCGATCGTCACGGCGGGTACGTCTTCGCCACTGGTGGCGACTCGTTCGGCGTGGCCTTCCACCGGGCCCGCGACGCGACCGCCTGGGCCGGCGAGCTGCAGGCCGCGATGGAAGGCCAGCAGTGGCCCGGCCACCTCGAGTTCGGGGTGCGCATCGGACTGCATACCGGTGAGACCGAGGAGCGGGGGAAAGGCTATTTCGGGCCGGCCGTGATCATCGCGGCGCGGCTCGCCGCCGCGGGCGACCGTGGCCAGACGCTCGTCTCCGGCGTGACGGCGGCGCTCCTCGACAGCGCCAACCTGGGTGACCTCGGGAGGTTCCGCCTGGAAGGCGTCGTCGGGGAGCAGCGGATCCTCCAGCTCGGCGACGGCAGGCACCCGCCGCTACGAACCGACGGCAGTCGTCGAGGGAACATCCCTCGACGACTGGGTCGGCTGATCGGCCGCGACGATGACCTCGATCTCATCGGCGCGGCACTGGCCACGTCCCCGATCGTCACGCTGGTGGGGCCGGGAGGGATCGGCAAGACTCGGCTCGCCCTGGCCGCCGCCGACCGGGCCGACGTCGACGACGGCGCCGCAGGGGGTGGCGGCGCATGGCTCGTGGAGCTGGCGGCGCACGGTTCCTCCAGTGACGTGCCGCGGGCCGTGGCCAGCGTCCTCGACGTCCGGGAGAGTGTGGGTCGCACGCTGACCGCATCGATCGTCACGGCCCTGCAGTCGCACCGCGCGCTGCTCGTGCTGGACAACTGCGAACACGTCATCGACGGTGCGGCGGCGATGGCCCGGGCCGTCGCCGAGGGCTGCCCGGACGTCAGGGTGCTCGCCACCTCGCGTGAAGGCCTCGGCCTGCGCGACGAACAGCTCGTCGTCGTCGCCCCCCTGGAGCCCGCGGGACCCGGTGTCGAGCTGTTCAACGAGCGGGCGGCGGCAGCCTCGGCGGCGTTCGACCCGGATGCCGACCGCGACGAGGTCGCGGAGATCTGCCGGCGCCTCGACGGCATCCCGCTAGCGATCGAGCTGGCCGCGGCGCGCACCAGGAGCCTCTCACCAGTGGAGCTGGTCGAGCGGCTGGACGATCGCCTGCGGCTCCTGACCGGTGGCCGGCGGGCCAGCGTCGAGCGGCATCGCACGCTGCGGGCGACCATCCAATGGTCGTTCGACCTGCTGACGCCGGCGCAGCAGGCGATGTTCCGAATCCTGTCGATCTTCGCCGGCCCGTTCGATCGTGGCGCGGCCGAAGCGATCGCCGTGGACGCCGATCCCGTCGACGTCGACGATCTGCTCGGTGACCTCGCCGACCGGTCGATGCTGGTCGTCGAATCCGGGCCGTTCGGACGCCGGTTCCGGCTGCTCGAGACCATGCGCCAATTCGCCGCCGAGCAGCTCGCCGACGACGGCGACACTGACGTACTAGCGGCGCGCCACGCGCGGTGGTGCCTCGACGAGGTGATCGCAATTCGCAGGCTCCTCGAGGGGCACGACGAGACCCAGGGCGTCACCCGCCTCGACGAACTGTGGCCCAACCTCCGGGGCGCGGTCGACTGGGCGTGCGCCACCGGCGATCTCCGGCTGGCGACCGCATTGATCGGTCCCGTCGCCGCCGAGATCTACCTGCGCAGCCGGAGCGAGATCGGCGACTGGGCCGAGCGCATCCTCGCCATCACGCCGCCCGACCACGAGGACGTCATCGCCTTCGGACTCACGTGGGCCGCCCGTCGGTACATGCGGAACCTGGACCTGGACGGTTACGAGCGCCTCGTCGGCCGGTACGGGGAGCCAGATCGACCCATGATCCGCTACGCCCGAGCGTTCCTCACCGACGACTACGAGGGGCGGGCGGAAGCGGCGGCGTGGGCGGTGACCGAGCTGCGCCGGCGCGGCGAGCACTACGTCGCGGACCTCAACGAGCTCGTTGCGGTGGGTCTCACCTGGCTCATGTCCGGGCGGTTGGAGGAGCACGATGCGCTCGTCGCCGCGCTCGTCGAGCGTTTTCGCGTCCATGGCCCGCCGACCGGTCTGCAGTGGGCATTGACGTATCTCGGCATCTCGGCGTCGATGCAGGGCCGGCACCTCGAGGCCGCCCAGTTCTACGAGCAGGCGGCCGGCGTCGACGTTCCCGACCGCACGCAGACGCTGAAGAACCCCCTGGCCGCTGCGGGCGCCCTCCGTCGTGGTGACCAGTCAGGGGCATTCCACATGCTCCGCTCCTACATCGCCGACGTCCTCGACACCGACAACGTGTACGTCGGCAAGTTCGCCTGCATCGAGTTCGTCAAGATGATGGTCAAGGTCGACCGCCTTCCGGAAGCGGCGCGCATCCTCGGCTTCCTGGAGGCGACCGACTCGCTCGACCTCGCCGGCCTCCAATCGCGCGTCACCGGCCCCACCGCCGCCGACCCCGCCATCGTCCACGAGCGGGCGACGGGTCGCAACCTCGACGACCGGGGCGCGCTGACGTTCGTGCGCGACGTCCTCGACCGACTGCTGGACGACACGTCCGACGCGCGCGACTGACCGTTTTCCTCAACTGTTGACGCAAGCCGGTCATCCCGCCCGAGACATCTCTCGACCCCATCCAGCCGCCGACCGTCCCGCAGCCGGAACCTCAACCGGATACCGGTCGGACTTGCCTGACCCGGCTCCAGGTTCCGAGACGGCAGTCTCGCAAGGATGGTTCGGTGGTCGATCTCGATGACGGAACGTCAACCGGTGCGTGCACTTTCGCCGAGCGAGGAGATGCACACAGTCGGTGTCCGGATAACCCGACGTCGACTGCGCTCAGCTGCCCGGGGATAACGCCGGAAGGGTGGCGACGAGCCGCCGTAGTCTCTCGTCATGTCGGCGCAGCTGCCTTCCCTGCCACGGTGGTTCCCGGGCGACCTGCTCGCACGTTGAGGTTCGGCTCATGCCGCGCAGTCGAAGCGAGTATCTGCTCACGCCGTTGCCGGTCGCCTCAGCAATCGCGCCGCCAACGCACCGATCGGCCGTTCGTGGCGTAGATGTCAGCGACCGGGAGCAACTCGCAACTGTGATTCTGGACGCGTACCGCGGCACCGTCGACGACGAGGGCGAGGACCACGAAGCGGCACTGGCCGCTGTCGACGACTGGCTGTCGCGTCTCGAAGCGCCGCACTCGGTGGTGCTGGAGCGGGACGGGCAGCTGGTCGCGGTGTCCTTCGTTGTGAACGTCGCCGGACGTCAGTACATCGATCCGGTCGCGACCCTCACCGGGCGCAAGCGTCAGGGCCTCGCCACGGCGGCAGTTGGTTGTTCGCTTCGCTCGTTGCATGAAGCCGGAGCTCGCGAGGTCGGCGCAGTCATCACCGACGGCAACACGGCATCGGAGCGGCTGTTCACGAATCTGGGCTTCGTGCGCGTTGGGTCGTGGGGATGATCCGCCCGGACTGCCCGGGGGTATCCGATCGGCGCGTGAGACCACGACGCCGTCGCGCGTCCTGTTACCGCCGGACCTGCACCGAGCTCGGCGGTCTCGTCACACCGATCGGCCGGCGAAGGCAGCGATGCGCTGGTAGGCGTCGGCGTCGGCGGGTGCCGGCTGCTCAGGCCCGAACGCATCGCCCCGCATCTCGTCGGTCATCGACGAGGTCATGAAGCTGCGCGCACGTGCCGGGCGACGACCGGGCGACCTCGTCGCACAGCGCCCGGTCGCCTGTGACGAGCACGACGGGAACGCCGAGCTCGGCGGCGGCGAATGCGTGCAGGCGGTACTCGGACGCCGGCTCGCCGTCGAGCCGCAAGGCGGTCAGCTTGCGGCGCGACAGTGTGTGTGACAGGGGGCTGCCGCCGCTGCCGGCGGCGCTGTGGTATCCGACGAACATCGCCGCGTCGAACGTGCCGTCGAGGCCCTCGACCATGGCCAGCGGATGGCCGCTGTAGCCGCGGATCAACCGCACGGGCGGCGGCAGGGCGCCCGGCGACAGATTGCGGCCGTCGCCGTGGGCGTCCTTGACTACGACATCGGTGGCCCCGGCGGCCAAGGCACCCTCAGACGCCGCGGCGACCTCGGCGTCCATCTGAGCCCGGAACGTCTCGTAGCCCGGCTGGCCCTTGGTCGCCTCCTCGCGGGCGGTGATGCCGGCGACGCCTTCGATATCGGCGCTGATGAACACCCTCACGATCAGGCAGGCTGTCACGGCCACACGTCGACCCGTGACGTTCGTCCGTGCGCTGAAGTGCCCAGGTACAGCACCATCCTCCGGAAGCGCCTTCGAGCCGGCGATCTCGGCTACTCACGGGTCGCGTTCTTGGCCCGGATACGGGCAATGCAGCAGGGCCAAAGTGCTCGGCCGCCATCAACCTCCCGGCCGACGTTATGCACGCTGATTTCGCGCCTCCGGCCCCCGGTCACCCCGCTCGGCCGCACGCCGAGCGGCAAGTATGTGCTCGCTGAGGTGGATCTCGCGAAGTGTTGACGCTCACGAGCGCCGCCGGGCGGCGCGTCCTCAGGTGAGGGCAGGGACAACGGCCGTGCAGAAGTCGTCGTTGCGTCCCGTCGACCCCTTGATGAGGCCGAGGTCCTCGATCAAGACGTCGTCGGACGGGTCCGAAGGTGTGCCGGCGTGGTGAACCAGAAGTTCGAACCGGACCTGGCCGGGGTTCCGGCCAATCGCCTTGCCGTCGGCACCGAACACCGCTGCGGTACCCGTCGCGAGCACGATGATCGTCAGCGTGCCATCACCGTTGTCGATGACTTTGAGGTCCTTGCTCACGGACCGCTCGTTGGAGGTGACGAACTTGCCGTTGTTCACATTGGTGTACATGACCGAGATGCGCACATGCTCCATGAAGTAGACGAGGTCGTCCCGTCCACGGGCGTTGACGAGAAACTTGCCGTCGACCACACCGTCGATCTGCACGGTGAGCCCAGGGCTCTCGCAGAAGTCCGGCACGAGTTCGCTGAACTCGTCGTGAAAGTCGCCCCGTTCCAACGGCCTGGCCGAAGCAGCACCGCCGATCCCGCTTACGGCCGCCGTGGTCAGCACCGCAGCAACGCCGATGATCCGTATGCGCCCCATCAGGGTCTCCCTTCCAGGGCGCCGCCCGCTGCGCCGCCCGCCCGCTGCCGAGGGTAGTTCACCGTCGGTGAGGTCGACTACTCGTGGGCCTGCTCGTCAGGACGCGACGCCCTTGCACCGGCGGTCATAGAAGTCTGCGCTTCCAACGCAATCCGCATCCTCAACCGTCGGAGAAGCGCCATCTGAAACGAACGCAGATGCCCGGTGCAGGGCGCCCCACCGCTGGCGGCGGACCGTCGACGAGCGCGTACAGATCGCCGCGCGTTACGAGTGCTCGCAATGGGGCCGAAGTAGCGCAGGTTCGCGGCTCGGCCGAACGGATTACGGCGCGCGCAATATTCGACGCAGCTCGGCGCGATCTCCGACGGTGCACGCCAGAGATCGCGCCCAGAAGCTCGTTGGCGGCGGGCATCGCGCCCAGACGTCAAGCGTCGTCGGCGGTGCAGTTGTTGGACGGCTGACGAGCGGACGGCGCTGCGGGCTCAGGCCGGACCCGGCTCGAGCTCGCCCGTGTGCAGTGCGTAGAGGATCCCGACGCAGGAATTGAGGTTCGTGGCCAGGTAGCGAGCGTCGTCTACGCGGCCGTAGAAGGAGTACGGGAAGCCGCCAACCATGTCCGCGATCCCCTTGCAGTTGGCGATCGCCGCCGCACGAGACGGGAACGCTCCGTTCATGAGGGCGTCGATCCCGATCGACGCGACGCTGCTCGCGCACCCACCGTGGGAGCCGAGGAAGCCGTCGGCGTTGTTGGTCTCCTTACAGAACTGGCCCGGGTTGACGTTGTCATCGGCTGCCGCGGCGGTGCCCGATGCGCCGACAAAAGCCGCGAGACCGATCGCGATGCCGACGAGACGATGCTGCTTCTTCATTGGTTTCTCCTATGACTTGAGGAACGTCGACGATCGGTGCGCTGGGCATGCCGCCGATGATGCGGCTCAGCGAGCCAGGCATTCCTCCGGCGCACTGCCGGTCGGCTTGTCCTTGGCCCGTTGGCGGTACAGCTCGCCGACCGAGTCGTACGGCCCGTCCGGCAGGAACGGGCCCAACTCTCGGACGAGCTCGTTCACCTGCGGTCGAACACCGAGCTGGCCGAGGTAGGGCGAGCACACCCCCAGATTCGACGCCTGCCCCGACGCGGGTGTGTCGCTCGGACCACCGCCCGCGGCGACGGATCCAGCCGACACGCTCAGCGCCACACCGACCACCGCGACGCCACCCAGCAGGCGACGCGCCCGACCTGGTCCATCCGTCCGCTCGCTCATCACTACGGCGATTGAGACGTTCCTCGAGGCAATCGGAGCGCCGCTCCACGAGTTCGTGCCCGGCGCAGGGATCATGACGCTGCTGATGACGGATCTCGTCGACTCGACCGGCATCCTCGATCGCCTCGGCGACACCGAGGCGGACGCGCTCCGGGAAGAGCACGACCGCCTGTTGCGCACCACGATTCGGCGCCACGGCGGACGTGTCGTCAAGTCGATGGGCGACGGCTTGTTGGCGTACTTCGGTCGGGCGACGCTTGGCGTTGACCGCGGCCACAGAGGCGCAGCAGACGCTGACCACGCGCAACGAGGACGCCGCCGTCCGCCTGTCCGTTCGGATGGGGCTCAGCGCAGGCGAGCCGCTTGACCTCGACGACGATCTGTTCGGCACCGTCGTCCACCTGGCGGCCAGGGTGTGCGGTGCAGCGTCCGGCGGGGAGGTCCTGGTGACTGAAGCGGTGCGCGGCCTTGTGATTGGCAAGGGCTTCACCTTCGAGGATCGAGGTGAGGTGGACCTGAAGGGTTTCCCTCAACCGGCTTACCTTTTTCTGTGCGCTAGCCCGCAGCTCGCCCAGCTCGCTCGCGCCGATCGGTCGCCGATCGCCAGCGGCAAGAAGGCTCTGAATTTCGGACGACAAGTCCGCCGACGAGAACCCCGGGGCGAGTGCGCCGTGCCGCTGACCAGGGCAGGCAACTCTTGGTCCAGCGGATCGAGCACGAGCGCTGACGATCAGCGCCGAGTTGGGCGCGCCCAGATTCCATCGCAGACTGGCGGGTCCGGATCGCCGCCGCGTGTGCGGGACGCCTGTTGGAGCGCCTCGGCGCCCAGGTCGTCGCGACGGTGGACGTCGTGCTGGGTGCGCCTGACATGGCCGAGTGACATTTCGTTTGCGGTTACGTGCGATCTGAGGCATATTGGTACATCCGGACGCGCTCTCGGAGCGGGTCTATGGAGGGAGCTGATCATGAGAACGCGGACGTTGTTCGGTGCGACCGTCGCGACAGCTGCGATGGCGATTCCAGGCGCAGCGCTGGCACACGACGGACCGCCTGTTGATGTCTTTACGGAGACTGTGAAGGGATCCGACGTCATTCTCTTCGCCGGGCCCTGTGGAGGCGGGCCGGCGGCGGTGACCATCGAGTTTCACGACAAGTTCCACGTCACGGCGTTCGATGACGGCCATGTCGTGGTGTCCGGAAACCAGGCGGGCACGTTCGCGTCCGACCCGCTCGATCCGGCCGCGCCGAGCTCGTCGGGTCGATACCGCAACGGCTTTACCGACACCTTCACGCAGAACTCGGAAACCAGCACGTCGATCTTCAATGTTGTCGGCCGGGATGAGAACGGTGAGCAAGTCCGCTTCCAGGTGCGGAGCCATTTCACGTTTGCAAACGGCGAGCTGAGGGTGGACAAATTCACGGTCAGCTGCCCGTAGCACGTTCGTGATGATGTTCGGCCATCTGCTCTACAGCCCGACGACGGTCTGACAGCAGGGCCAGTTCGTCAGTCCGCGGCCGCGATCCAAGTCACCACCTGGCGGATGCGATATCCGGCGGTCAAGAGCGGCGCATTCTTCGACCCTCAGACGCTGACGAACCGATCGGTGGATTCGATGAGTCGAGAACGTCGGGCGGTGGGACCCATTGACCGCCGACGGCCAGCAAGGCTTCGTCAGTCGCCTCACGGCGACCTCACACCCCTTTCAAACGTAGATCGGCGCGCCGTGCTGCCGCGCCTTCGCCAGAAGGTCGCGGATCGCCCCACACCTTCCAGTCCGTGCGCGCACTTCTGACTTGAGCAGTTCTGTTGCCTCGCCTGCGAGTACGAGGCCGCTTCGTGAACGACCTCCAATGGCCCATTGACGACGAGGTGCAACGGGATCGAGGCGCGATTTGGGTGGGAGCTGCCGACCGTAGTCATGTACACACGACCCTTCAGCCAACACTGCGCCGTACGGCCCCTCATCGGTCGAACGGGCGTTCGGTAGCGCTGCTAGCCACCGCGATCGCACTACAGCTCGATCCCGAGCGACAAGTCTGGGGGCGGTGCCTCGGACTCGAGGTGGCGCACGGCCGGCGAGAGGTCGATGCCGTAGTCGGCCGCCCAGGATCGGGCGGCGTGGCCGAGCAATCGGTAGGCGGTCGCGCCGGGACTGCTGCCGGCGTCTTCGAGGGTGAGGATCGTGTTGTCGAGTTCGGCGGTGGTGATGGGCTGGCCGGTGGCCCAGCGTTGCCAGCTGTTGAGCGCCGTCTCGAGCCCGCGTAGCTGGTCGGGGTCGTGGTGGGGTTGGGATTGTTGGGCCCAGTTGTCGAGGATCTGGATGAGCGCTCGGTTGGGGTCGAGGTCGTGCAGTTGTCGGTCGAGGTTGGCGAGGCGTTGACGGACGGGTTCGGCGGTCGCTTCGGCGCGTTGCAGGTCGGCTTGGGCGGCGTCGAGTCGTTCTTTGGTGGTGTCGACGAGGTGACGGGCCGTGCGTCGGTGGCCGAGGCCGGCACCCTGCAGGTCTTCGTGGGCGGTATCAAGCCGTGATCTGGCGTAGCCGACCATCGCTCGGGCGTCGGCGAGCCGGGCTTCGTGGGGCGCGTAGTCGGCGGCGACGGTGGCCCGCTCCTGCTGAAGCGCGGCACGCCGCACTTCGTGCTGCCGTTGTCGTTCGACGTCGGCGGCGGCGTCGTGTTCGGCGTGACGCAGGGCGGTTGTCGTCTCGTGTCGTAGGGCGTGGAACCAGTCGGGGATGTGGCAGCGCGGCGTCGGCGCCGGCTGTGGTCGGGGTTGGTTGATGGCGGCGAGGGTACGGCGTTGGGTGACGGCGGGGATGTCGTCGCGGTCGGCGGCGAGCACGCCCTCGAGGATGTTGCGGGCTTCTGTGACGTCGGTGCTGGCGGTGACGACGCAGATCGTGTTCCGCTCTCGACCGCGGGTGGCGGCGACGTACAGGCCGCGTCGTGTTGTTTCGGCGCTGGCGAGGGCGATGGATGCGGTGACGGTGTCGGACTGCCAGCCGTGCTCGGTGGCGGCGTAGCCGAGCCGGACGTGTTGGCGGACGTAGTCGACAGGTAGGACGACGTTGCCGTGTCCCTGTTGGCGGGTGACGGTGAGCGAGCCGTCGGCGCCGAGGGCGGTGACGGTCCAGGTCTCGCGGTTGCGGACCGGATCACCGGTGCTGGTGGTGAGGGTGCGGTCGTTGCGGCGGGTGGCGACGACGTCGCCGACGTGGGCCCGCTCGCCACCGCCGATCTGCGTGACGTGGCGTTCATCGAGGTCGCCGATGCGGCAGCGCAGGACCTGCAGGCAGCGGTTGATCAGGTCGACGTGGTCGTTGGTCGAGGCGACGAGGGCGACGGTGTCTCCGTGGTGGTGGGCGCCGATCCAGGTGATCGCCATGCGGGCGAGGTGGTCCTCGAGGTCGCCGGCGACGATGCGGTCGTGGGCCTCGTAGGCGTCAAGTGCGGCCGGGTCACCGGATCGCAGCTGGAGCGACGCATCAGCCTCCCAGTCGTGTCGGAACCGGTGGAGGTGTTCGAGGTGCTCGACCCGGCCGTTGAAGCCGAGCTCGGCGAACAGGCCGCCCCGCCCGACCGCCTGCAGTTGGCGGTGATCGCCGACCAGCACGAGCCGCCACCGCTCATGTTCGGCGAGCTGGACCAGCTGATGCAGGGCGGGTGTGGAGATGGCGCCGGCTTCGTCGACGATCACCGTCGCGTCGGCCGGCAGCCGGTACAGCGGGTCGGGTGGCCGGTCGGGGCGTTGCCATTCGTGGAGGAGCTTGGCGACGGTGTCGGCGTTGACGCCGGTGTCGCGTTCGAGGACGCGGGCCGCCTTCGCCGTCGGAGCGAGCCCGAACACGTCACGAAAGCCGCCGTGCAGGTCGACGGCGGCGTGGGTGAGCATGCGGGTCTTGCCGGCACCGGCCGGCCCAACTACCAAGACCAGCCGGTCTTCACCGGCGACGGCGGCGGCAGCGGCGGCCTGCAGCACGTCCAAGTCGTGGCGGTTGACGGTGGTCGACGGTGACGGCTCGGCGTCTTGGGCGGCCATCGCCCAGGTCAGGACGTACTCCTCTTCGGCGAGCACGCCCTCGGAGGTGAACCGGCGAGCCGTGGGCTGGACCCACAACGAGCGACCGTCCGATTCCCGGCGCCTGACCGGGTTGGGTGGGTCGAGATCGACGCAGCGCGCCAGGACCTGATCGGCGGATCGTTCGAGCATGTTCCGCCAGCGGTGTCCCGGCATCTGCGACACGGTCGCCAGCTCGTCACACAACGTGCGCAGAACGTCGGCACGGCACCACGACGACCGCATCGCCGACACCGCCTCGACCACCTCGGCGACCGTCACGCCATCCGGAATAGGCAACGCAGCGTCGCGGCCGGCGTCCTCGATCGCCGCCGTCAACGAGTCCGCGTCCCAACCGACTTCGGCGGCCTCCGCCTGCCACCGTGCCGTCAGATCGGCGACACCGTTACCCGACTTGCGCTTGCGCGTGTCCGCCGAGGCTTCGCGCTCGAGCGCCGAGTGCTCGTAGTCCGACGGGTCCCGACCCTCCCGCTGGCGGAACTCGGCCACCTTCACCGCCATCGCCCGGTCGATCACCTTCGAACGCTTGGAGAACCGCTCCAGCAGCTCGGCGGGGACGCCGGCGATCTCCGCCTGCCCGTTCACCACCGGCCCCCAGGCCACCCCGAAGCGGGCCGTCAACTCGGAGCGCAACACCGACTGATACAGACCACCCAACATCCGCTGATGCCGCTTCACGTACTGGCCGTCAAGCGCCCACCACCGGCCATCGGGCGTCTGCACCTCGACGAGATCACCGCATGGGTATGGACCTGCGGATCGTCGAGACGCGAGGTGGTCTGACGGAACGACGCCATCACCAACCCACCGGAGTCCGGGAACGTCATCCGCCCGTCCACCTGCACCCGCGTCGTCGCGGCGTAACGCTCGACGTGCTCCAACACGGCGCCAACGGCGACATCGTGAGCGTCAAGCAGCCGGTCGTCGCCGGTCAGTCCCCACCACACCGACAACGCCTTGGGGGCCGAGAACGTCGCCTCGAAGCCGGCCACCGCCCGCTTCAGCTCACCGTTGCGCTTGACCACATCGACGAACTCACGACCCAAGCGCACCCCCGACACCGGATCACGGCCCGAAAGCAACAACTCCAAATCGGCAACCGTCACGGTGCCCGCCAGACCGAGCGCGGCGGCCTGCCCACCGGTCCACACGCCCGGCTGCTCCCCCGGTGCCTCGGCCAGGTACTTGGCGAAGTACGCCGCCGCCGACGACGCCGACGAGGCGTTGATCGTCCTCAGCCGCAGCATCGACCCACACCCCACCCTGCGCCGCCGTGCACCTGTCTGCTCGATCCGGTCACTGTGGTGGTCAGGGTTCGTTGCTGGGACACGGTCGCCTCAGTGGTTCGGGAGCAGCGACAGCTGCCGCGGAGCCGTCGTGCTGACGGACGAGTGCATCGGGTCACCCTCGGCCGTCGTGGTTGACGACGACGTCGCCGGGTCCACGTTCGGGGTGATCAGCACGTACTGGCCGGGACCGAAGCGACCGTTGGCACGCGGTTGGCGTTGCGTACGAAGCAGACCGGCCCGGCGCAGCACGACCACGGCGCGAGCAGCGGTGTTCTTGCTGACGCCCAACTCGGCAGCGCTCGACCGCACCGACGCCCCCACCGCGCACCCATCGGGCGACGCGGGGTCAGCAGCGGCGACGAGCACCTCGAGGACGCACCACGCCACCGGGCCGATCAGGCGACGAACCTCGGCCATCGACGACGCGGCGGCCACCTGATCCGAACGAACTGCGCGAGCGCGCGACACGGTCAGCGACCCGGCAACTCGTCGAGCGGCACAACCCGCCCCGTCAAGACCCGCTCGATCAGCGCCCACCGCGCAACACCGGCAGCCCTTCCTGCCCGCCGGTCGCCTCGTAGCGGTGCGCCAGGTCGTAGGCCAGCGACCGGCCGATGCGCAACACCTGGGCCGCCTCTTCGATCGTCAGCAGCACCGGCAGCGACGCCCTCAGCACGTCGATCTCCGTCGTCAACGTCGAGACAGCCATCACCGGAACAGAAGGAGGCTCCCCGAGCCCGATCGGCACAACAATCGTCCGACCCGCCGTGCCCGGCGAGACCAGGTCAACCCGGCCGGTTGGGCACGAGAGATCGTCGTTGTCGTCGACGGTCGTGCGGACGGGGTGAAGCTCGGACACGACGGCCTCCTCGATGAGTCGATGGAGTCGACGATGCGCAGGACTGCTTCCCGGAGAGCTTCCCGAAACGCGGCCGTTCAGGTAAGAGTTCTGTGACTTTCCGCCGGAGTGGTGCCCGAAGTACGCCCCAAAGCGGCGCCCGCTGTGGACAACCCTCAACCACGGGCGCGACTACTGCCCGAAACGACGACGGCTGTGGACAAGTCCCGGATCAGTGACGACCAGTTCCCGGCACGGTTCCCGAGAAGGTTCCCGACAAGATTCCCGCGAGGTCGTGCGGCGCGTGCGCGCTGGTTCAGGCTGGGCGTGGCTGGAGCAGCTGCCGGTGCAGATCAGCGTGTCCGGGCAGGACGCGCAGCAGGACGACGCCGTCGGTGCTCACGTCGACGACCTGGGCGACTCCTGCGTCGGCGTCGGCGTCGCCGACGAGGATGAACTGACCCTGCTGAAGGTCGACGCCCTCAGCGGCGTCCCGGACGTTGGCGTGGGTCAACCCTGCGGCGTCGACCCGATGGAAGTCCACCCAGAGGTCCCACGATGGCGCCTCGTTCACGGCCACGCCCTCAGCCTACGACCGCCCTGGGTTCGGTCTGGGCGTGTCGAAGCACCTGCGGAGTCGTAGGAGCGTCTCGTCCTCGAGGTCGGCGAGCACGATGTCGAAGTGGGGCCGGCCGTCGGTGGTCAGCAACGTGAACCCGGCGGACCGCAGCTGACCGGCAATCGACTCCTGGATCCGGGAGTACCGGCGCAGGGCATCGAGGGGAAGCGCACAGCTCGACGACGTCCATGTCGAGCGCCAGGAAGACCGAGACGCCGTAGAAGCCGAACTCGCTGTGTGATCGCTCGGCGGTACGGCGCACGGTCTCATCGGCGAGACCTTGCTCGCCGGCCCGGATGGCGACGACCGTGTCGTCGGGCGGTTCTTCGCCTCGTAGCGCGACGAACTTCACGTCGCGAACACAGCGTCGAGGCGCTCACCTGCCGCGCGGTGCTGCGCGCTCACCGTGTGCGTGTAGGTGTTCATCGTGATGCCGATGTCGGCGTGACCGAGGCGCTCCTGCATCACCTTGTCGTCGCCGACGACCACCCGGCCAACGGATTGCGCGGTGTGGCGAAGTCCCTGCGGGGTGATGCGAGGCACGCCGGCGGCGGCGATGAGTCGGTCCATGGTCCGGCTGAAGTTGGCGGGCTCGATCCATCCTCCGAGCTGGTTCGTGAACACGAGCCCACTCTCCTGCCAGGCGTCACGAAGCATCCGGCGCTCGGCCTCCTGCCGCTGAAGATGCTCGACGAGCAACGCGGCCGTGGACGGGCCGAACGTGACGACGCGATCGGCCTGCTCGGTCTTCAGCTGCTTGAGCACCGGCCGACCGCCTTCGACGGCCAGCTGCTGATGGACCGTCAGCGTGTGCCCATCGAGGTCGACGTCGATCCAGCGCACTGCCAACAGCTCACCGCGCCGAAGGCCCGCCACCAGCGCCACGTGGAACGCTGGCGCAAGTCGGTCGTCGCCGACCTCGGCCAGGAAACGGCGGGCGTCGTCGAGGGTCCAGCCCCGCTGCCGGCGCGTCCGATCCCGCCGGGGCGGTTGCGTCAGTACGACCGGGTTGCGGGCCAGTCGACCTCGCTGCACGGCTTCCTCCATCGCCATCGACAGCACCTTGCGCACGAGCCGCGCCGACGTTGCGCCGAGGCGAGGGCGACCGTCCTTGCCGTCGTCGATCAGCATCGTCACCCACCGGTCGACGACCTCGGGGCTGAGGTCGCGCAGCCGGACCTTGCCGATCAAGGGGACGATGTGGCGATTGACCGCCCATCGGTACTGATCGAACGTCGATGGCTCGATCCGTCCCCGCTTCGATGGGATCCACACGTGCTCGAGGAACTCCCCGACGGTTTCGGACTCCGTTCCCGCCCGGCCGTCGAGGAGGGCACGGCGGCATTCCATCGCCGCCCGCTTCGTCATGAAGGTCCCGAGCTGTCGCACCTTGCGCCGGCCCGTCGCCGGGTCGTAGCCCGACTGCCGCACCACCCACTTGCCCCGCTGGCGGTGGACCTCGGGCTCCCCCACCTCGACGGCGTCCACGGCGCCAGGGTAACGCACGCCTTCATACATCGTGCATACATGCCTCGAAGGCAGAAGAGCCGTTGCCTTGCGACATCGGCTCTGACCTGGTACTTTGTGGTCGGGCTGGGGAGATTCGAACTCCCGACCTCTTGACCCCCAGTCAAGCGCGCTAACCAAGCTGCGCCACAGCCCGTGTGGGCGCCGAGGCTAGCGGCGGGGAGCCGTCGGTTCTCCTGAGGATCTGGTGTCAGATCTGACACCAGATCCTCAGGAGAACCGGATGCGATGATGTCCCGGTGTCCAGCTTCGGGTTCTCCTCCACCACCGATGACGTGCTCGAGGGCGTCGAGCTCTCCGGGACGCTCGCCGTCGTGACCGGGGCGTCGACCGGCCTCGGCGAGGAGACGACCCGGGCGCTCGCCGCCCACGGGGCGCGGGTCGTGATGGCCGTGCGCGACCCGGAGCGCGGCGAAGCGGCCGCCGGGCGCATCCGGGCCACCGTCGGCGACACGGCCGAGCTGGAGGTCCGCCCCCTCGACCTGGCGTCGCTGGCCTCGGTGCGCTCCTTCGCCGACCAGTACCTGCAGGAACACGATCGCCTCGATCTTCTGATCAACAACGCCGGACTGATGGCCTGCCCGCAGGGAACCACCGGCGACGGGTTCGAGTTGCAGTTCGGCACCAACCACCTGGGCCACTTCCTCCTCGGAACGCTCCTCACCCCAGCGCTGATCGCCGGCGCCCCGTCCCGCCTCATCTCGCTCAGCTCACGGGGCCACGCGTTCGCCGACGTCGACCTCGACGATCCCGGCTTCGAGCGCACGCCGTACGACCCGTTCGTCGCCTACGGCCGCTCGAAGACGGCTAATGCGTTGTACGCCATCGCCTACGAGCACCGCCACGGCACTGACGGCGTGCACGCCTTCTCCGTCCACCCTGGTGGGATCCACACCGAGCTCGGGCGGCACATGACCCCGGAGACGATCGACGCGCTTCGCAAGAACCTGGAGGCCGAGGGCCGCACGTTCAACTGGAAGACGATCCCCCAAGGTGCGGCGACGACCGTGTGGGCGGCAACCACCGACGACGTGCTGCACCGCGGCGGCGCGTACCTCGAGGACTGCGGCGTCGCGAAGGTCAACGACGATCGCGCCCTCGAGCGCGGCGTGCGCTCGTACGCCCAGGACCTCGACCACGCCGAGGCGCTCTGGGAGCTGTCCGAACGGCTCGTGGCGGGCGCCCTGACCGGCGACCTCAGCCGGCGATCAACTGGTACGCCCGCCACAAGAGGTAGATGACGACGGCGACGATCAGCAGCTTGAAGTGCCAGGGGGCCCCGTCGTCGTCGTGGTCGTCGCCATCACCGGACTCCGGTGCGTCGAGCGGGCGATCACACGTCGGGCAGTTCCCCTCCGGGGTCATCGCCGACGGTGCCCAGTACTTCGAGCAGTCCTCACACCAGGGCATGGGCGTCGGTCAACGGTCGCGGCGGCGGACGCGCAGCTTGAGGGGGGTCGATCCGAACCCGAACGCGTCCCGGATCGACCGCTCGAGGTAGCGCACGTAGGTGGGCGGCAGCTCGCGGTTGGCGAACAGCGTGAACGTCGGCGGATCGGTGGCGCCCTGCACGGCGTACATCACCTTCGCCCCGCCCGCCGCCTGGTGGCGTTGCTGGGCCTCGATGATGACCCGGTTGACGTCGCGCGTCGGCACCTTGCGGTGGTACTGGGTGATGGCGTCCTGCAACACCGGCCGCAGGCGGTGCACACCCTTGCCGGTCAGCGCCGAGACCCGCAGCACCGGCGCCTCGCCGATGAACGCCAGCTTGCGGGCCAGCTCACCGAGCAGGTCCTGGCGGCGATCGGGGTCGTCGACGAGGTCCCACTTGTTGAGCAGGATGAGGATCGGGCAGCCGGCGGCATCGATCCGCTCGGCCAGCCGCTGGTCCTGGCCCGTCACGCCCTCGGTGGCATCGACGATGAGCAGCGCGATGTCGGCGTCGTCGATCGCCCGCAGCGCCCGCACCAGCGAGTAGTACTCCGCCGAGTCGTCGATCCGCGACCTCCGCCGCATCCCTGCCGTGTCGATGTAGACGATCGGGCCGTCCTCGGTCTCGACGAGTGTGTCGATGGCGTCGCGGGTGGTCCCGGCGAGGTCGTGCACCACCGATCGGTCGGTTCCGACCAATCGGTTGAACAGCGTGCTCTTGCCGACGTTCGGTCGGCCGAGGATGGCGACACGCGGCGGGCGCGACTCCTCCGGGACCCACGGCGTCTCGGCGCCGTCGTCCTCGACGACCTCTCCGTCCACCTCGACCGCCGGCGCCGGCAGCCGACCGACGACCTCGTCCAGCAGGTCCCCGGCTCGGCGACCGTGCAGCGCGCTGATCGGGTAGGGCTCGCCGAGCCCGAGGGCCAGGAACTCCCACCGCTCGTCCTCGCGCCGGTCGTTGTCGGCCTTGTTGGCGACGACGATGACCGAGTGCTCGTCCCGCCGCAGCCAGTCGGCGATGGCCTCGTCGTCGTCGGTCATGCCGACCGCCGCGTCGACGACGAGCAGCACGAGGTCCGACTCGCGCACCGCCGCCTCGACCTGCCGGCTGACCTTGGCCTCGAGGTCGTCACCGGTCGGCATCCAGCCGCCCGTGTCGATCACCCGGAACGGCACGCCGAGCCACTCGGCCTCCAGCTCCTTGCGGTCGCGCGTGATGCCGGGGCGGTCCTCGACGATCGCCGCCTGCTCGCCGAGGATCCGGTTGAACAGCGTGCTCTTGCCCACGTTCGGCCGGCCGACGATGACGACGGTGGGCGGCAGGACCGGGGTCGTGGCGGTCACGACGCGACCAGTGCGCGGCGCAGGGCCTGACCGTCAGTGGCCACGACCTCGACCGGGCGGGGCAGATCGTCGACCGACGTGCCGTCGAGGAACCGACCGTCGTCCGACAGACACACGTCGGGGAGGAGGTAGCGATGGCCGGCCGGCTGCGAGCTCAACTCCCTCGTCAGGTCAGCGCCGGTGAGGAGTCCAGTGACCCCGGTGTTGCCGCCGAAGAACTCGTTGCGAACAGCGACCACGCGCACGTCCTTCCGATCGAGCGCGGCGACGAGGGGACCCAGCACGAGGGCGCCGAGCTCGCCGGTGAGCACCGCGACCGGCGCACCGCGTGTGGCGCTCAGCCGCACCGGCGCGACGGCAACGGACGAGCGCAGGCCGGTGTAGGCGGCCGGGTTCGGCGGCAGCTGCGGCGGTGCGGCTGAGCAGCCGCCGCCGTCGACGGCGGCGAAGAACCCGCGCTGTGGGCCGGTGGCGGTGGTCGTGGCGCCGGCGAACTCGAGGGCGAACGTGCGGGCCATGCCGATGCCGTCCTCGTGCATCTCGAACCCCTCGTAGCGCCCGGCATCGGGGAACGGACGGCCAGCGAGTAGGTAGTACTCGTCGGCGGCGTGCACGAGGCGGCGTCCGAGCGTCGACCCGAAGACGTCCTGCCAGTCCTCGACCGTGTCGACGACGTGTGTCGCCTCGGCCGTGGTGTGCGGGCGCAGGTCGGGCTCGGTGTTGAAGCGGGAGATGCCGAGCGGCACGACGGCCAGGGTGGTCAGCTCCGGGTACTCGTCGAGCACGCCGGCAAGCGTGTCGTCGAGCCGGGATCCGTCGTTGACGCCGGGGCAGACGACGATCTGCCCGCGCACCTCGATGCCGTGATCGAGCAGGGCGCGCAGCCACCGCAGGCTGGTGGCGCCGCGGGGGTTGCGCAGCATCTGCGCCCGCAGCGCCCGGTCGGTCGTGTGGATGCTGACGTGCAGCGGCGACAGGCCCTCGGTGACCACCCGCTCCAGGTCCGCCTCGGTGAACCGGGTCAGCGTCGTGAAGTTCCCGTACAGGAAGCTCAGCCGGTAGTCGTCGTCCTTCAGGTAGAGGCTGCGCCGCATGCCCTTCGGCAGCTGATGGATGAAGCAGAAGGAGCAGTGGTTGTCGCACGTGCGGACGCGGTCGAACAGGGCGCTGGACACCTCGGCGCCGACCAGGTCGCCAGCCCGCTTGGCGACGACGAGCTCCAGCTCCATCCCGCCGCGGTCGATCTCCAGCGTCGGGTCGGCCTCGTCGGTCCACAGGCGCCACTCGATGACGTCGCGGGGCACGCGACCGTCGACGCGCAGGATCGAGTCACCGGCACGCAGGCCAGCGCGATCGGCCGGCGAACCGGCCGTCACGACATCGACTCGAGGTGTGCTCACGGACATGGCCGATCCAGGCTATGGCGTCGGCCCGGCACCCCGGCCGGCGCCGGACGGGCGCCGGTAGCGTGACGGCGCGATGGCCGTCGAACGGGTGCTCCTGGCCGAGCCACGGGGGTTCTGCGCCGGTGTCGAGATGGCCATCAAAGCGCTGGCGTGGATGGTCCGCAGCTTCGAACCGCCCGTCTACTGCTACCACGAGATCGTCCACAACAAGCTGATCGTCGAGCGGTTCGAACGGCAGGGCGTGGTGTTCGTCAACGACATCGCCGACGTGCCGGAGGGACGCCCGATCATGCTCTCCGCCCACGGGTCGGCGCCCGAGGTGGTCCAGGCGGCCAGGGCCCGGGGCAGCTACGTCGTCGACTCGGTGTGCCCGCTGGTCACCAAGGTCCACCACGAGGTGCGGGTGCGCTCGGGCAAGGGGTACCGGATCGTGTACGTCGGCCACGAGGGCCACGAGGAGGCTGTCGGCACGATGGCCGTGGCCCCGGACGCAATCAGCAGGGTGGAGTCCGTCGAGGAGGTCGACGCTCTCCCGGCCTTCGACGTGCCGGTGGCGCTGCTGGCTCAGACCACGCTGTCGCACCGCGACTGGGGTGATGTCGCCGTCGCCGTCCGCCAGCGGTTCCCGGACGTCTGGACACCGGGGCGCAGCGACCTGTGCTTCGCCACGACGAACCGGCAGTCGGCGCTGATGGAACTCGCCGCGCGCTGCGACGCCGTCGTCGTCATCGGCTCGGCCAACTCGTCGAACACCCGCGCGCTCGAGCAGCTCGCTCGGGAGTCGGGGTGCGCCCAGGTGGTGCGGGTCAACACGGCCGACGAGCTGCCCGCCGAGCTGCTCGCCACGGCCGCGGTGGTGGGTGTCACGGCCGGTGCGTCGGCACCGAACGAGGTGGTCGAGGAAGTCATCGCCCGCCTGGCGCCGAGCGAGGGCGTGGACATCGTCCAGGTGACCGAAGAGGACGAGTACTTCCCGCCGCCGCGCAACGTGCGTGAGCTGCAGCAGGCCATCGAGTCGGCGGCGACGGTCACGCTGGGCGGGGCACTGGCCGACCGCCGGCGCATGGACGACCGCACGTTGAGCGCCAGCGCCGTCCTCGAGGCCCTCTCGGCCTGAACCATCCGAGGATGCAGACCCTGCGTCAGTTGCGCGGGACCTGGCTCCAGGGGATCTCCCGGTCGACGCGGACGTCGCCGGGCAGGCCGAGCACGCGCTCGCCGAGGATGTTCTTCATCACCTCGGTCGTGCCGCCCTCGATCGAGTTTGCCCGACTGCGAAGGAAGGCCTTCTGCATCGTCTCGAAGCCCATGGCCGTCTCCGGGCGGACCATCGCGTAGCTGCCGTAGAGCAGGCCCTCGGCGCCGAGCAGGTCGATCACCTTGTCGTAGATGTCCTTGTTCAGGTCGGCCGAGGCCATCTTGCCGATCGAGCCCTCGGGTCCCGGATCGCCCATCTTGCGCATCTGGTTGGCCCGGATGTTCGTCAGCCGCAGGACCTCCGCCCGCGTCCACAGCTTCATCACCTCGTCGCGCGTCGCCGGGTCCTTGCGGGCGTCCGGCAGGCTCTCCCACGTCTTGACGAGCGAGGCGATCGTGCCCGAGCCCTTCGGCGGGATCGACCCACCGATCGAGACCCGCTCGTTCATCAGCGTCGTCAGCGACACCCGCCAGCCGTCACCCGGCTCGCCCAGCCGCTCGGCGTCGGCGATGCGCGTGTCGGTGAAGAACACCTCGTTGAACTCGGCCTCGCCGGTGATCTGGCGCAACGGCTTGATCTCGACGGTCGGGTCCTGCATGTCGACGACGAACGCCGTGAGCCCGGCGTGCTTGACGGCTTCCGGCGCCGTGCGCACCACGAGCAGGCCCCACTTGGACAGGTGGGCCAGCGTGGTCCACACCTTCTGGCCGTTGACGACCCACTCCTCGCCGTCCTTGACACCACGCGAGGACAGCCCGGCGAAGTCCGACCCGGAACCCGGCTCGGAGAAGAGCTGACACCAGATCTCCTCGCCCGTGAACAACGGACGGAGGTAGCGCTGCTTCTGCTCCTCGCTCCCCCAAACCACGACGGTCGGACCGCACATCCCGTAGCCGATCGGGTTGCGGTAGGCCGGGTTCGGGGCGCCGGCGGCGAGCACGCGCTCGTTGATCGTCTTCTGCAGCTTCGGGGACAGACCGAGCCCGCCGTGACCCTCGGGGAAGTGGATCCACGCCAACCCGCGATCGAACTGCTGCCCGAGGAACTCCTTGGCGTCCGTCTCCTTGGGCGGGTACTGCTCCAGGAGCTCGTCGACGAGGGCGTCGACACGCTGCTCGTCGGTCGAGACGGCGGGGTCACTGGTCACGGTCATCCGTCAGCTCCTCGCGTCCGGCGAAGTGCGGCCTGCCTGGCCGGGGAACGCAATTGCGGATCATCCCGCGCAACCGTACCCGCGGGGCTGGTCAGTTGAACGGAGCGAGCACGCGTGGTGCGGCGGCCACCTCGGCGGCCAGCTCGGGCACCCGCCACCTCATCATCGCCACCATCGCCCGGCGGCCCGGATCGTTGCGCCGGGCGTAGCTGGATTGCAGGTTGGACAACATGCGCACGACGACACTGCCGGCCGGCACCGGGTCGAGATGGTGCTCGTCCCAAGCCAGGCGCCCGCCGGAGAGCGCGGTGAACCGAGCGCGTGCACCGGCTCGGTCGAGCGCGCCGCCGGTGAACGGGTCGACCAGGGCTTCCGGATCCCGCGGGTCGCCGACCAGGAAGTGCATCGGCATCCCGATCCCCAGCACGCCGACGCCGGCCCGGCGGCCGACCTCGATCATCACCGTGGCCAGCAGGATCGGGAGCCCGCGCCGGCGGCGCAGCACGACGTCGAGGAACGAGTTGGCCGGGTCGTCGTAGTCGCGGGCGTCGCCGGTGAAGCCGACGTCGTCGTAGAGGTGGCGACGCAGCGCATCGAAGCTCCGCCCGGGCACCCCGGCGGCGAGCTCGTCGAGTGCGGCCAGCGCTCGCCCGTCGTCAGTCGCGCCGGACAGGACGCCGGCCATGGCCAGTGCCGCCTGATCGAGCGGGACCAGCGACGGGTCGCGGTCCACGAGCTCGCCGAAGCGGTCGAGGCGGGCTCGCACTCGCTCGTCCATCGCGCCGCAAACGTACTGGCGGGTACCTTGCGGCCATGTTCCCCGGTGCCTACGTCGCCTCCCACCCCGACAAGCCGGCCGTCGTCATGGCCGGGTCCGGCGCCGTGCAGACATTCGCCGAGCTCGACGCCGCCGCCAACCGCCTGTCACACCTGCTGCGGGCCGCCGGCGTGCAACCCGGTGACCACGTGGCGTTCTGCATGGAGAACCATCCCCGGTACCTCGAGGTCGCCTTCGGTTGCCACTACGCCGGGGCGGTGTACACGGCGGCGTCGTCGCGCCTCACGAGCGGGGAGCTGACGTACATCCTCGGCGACTGCGGGGCGAAGGTCTTCATCACGTCGAAGTACAAGGCCGACCAGGCGGCCGAGGTGCGCTCGACCGCGCCAGGTGTCGAGACCTGGTTGATGCTCGACGGCGTGATCGACGGGTACGACAGCTACGAGGACGCCGTCGCCGCCCAGCCCTCGACGCCCCAGCCCGATCGCATCGCCGGCACCGACATGCTGTACTCCTCGGGCACCACCGGCCTCCCCAAGGGCGTCGCCCGGGAGTTCGTCGCCGAGCCGCTGGAGACGACCGGCGGCGCCGTGCTCGGGCTGCTGCAGCTGCTGTTCGGGATGTCGGCGGACAGTGTGTACCTGTCGCCGGCCCCGCTGTACCACGCCGCTCCATTGCGCTTCTGCATGGCGTCGATCGGCCTCGGGGCGACCGTCGTGGTGATGGAGCACTTCGACCCGGAGGAGTACCTGCGCCTCGTCGATGAGCACCGGGTGACCCACAGCCAGGTCGTTCCGACCATGTTCGTGCGCCTGCTCAAGCTGCCTGCCGAGGTCCGCCAGCGCTATGACGTGTCTTCGCTGGAGTGCGTCATCCACGCCGCGGCGCCGTGCCCGGTGCCCGTGAAGCAGCAGATGATCGAGTGGTTCGGACCGGTGATCCACGAGTACTACGCCGGCACGGAGGGCAACGGCTTCGTGTATTGCAACAGTGAGCAGTGGTTGGCCCACCCCGGCACCGTCGGGTTCCCGATCAGCTGCACGCTGCATGTCGTCGGCGACGACGGCGAGGAGCTGCCGCAGGGCGAGAGCGGCACGATCTACTTCGAGGGCGGCGCCGCCTTCGAATACCACAACGACCCCGACAAGACGCGATCATCACGCCACCCGAAGGGCTGGAGCACGCTCGGCGACGTCGGCTACGTCGATGCCGACGGGTTCCTGTACCTGACCGACCGCAAGGCGTACATGATCATCTCGGGCGGCGTGAACATCTACCCGCAGGAGGCCGAGAACGTCCTCGTGACGCATCCCGCTGTCGTCGACGTGGCCGTGTTCGGCGTCCCCAACGAGGACTTCGGCGAAGAGGTCAAGGCCGTCGTGCAGCCGGTCACGATGCCCGCCGACGACGCCGAGGCGACGGCCCTGGCCGCCGAGCTGATCCGGTTCTGCCGAGACCAGCTGGCCGACCTCAAGTGCCCCCGCTCGATCGACTTCCGCGAGGAACTCCCCCGCCATCCGACGGGCAAGCTCTACAAGCGGCTGTTGCAATCTGAGGAGTATCACAAGCGCGGTCTCGTGCCGCCCTGGGAGCGACAGGCGGCAGACGGGCGTTAGCGCCACGGGCCCGCATCTGCCCGGGTCAGCGACCATCCCGACGTTCCCTGCCCGCTTCGCCAGCGCCGTGGCGTCGTCGATGATGGCCACCGCGCCAGCGCCCATTCGTCGTCGCCGATGAAGGGAGCCTGTGAACTCACGGTGGTGCCGGCGAGGTAAGCGCTCGGCGCCGTAGACGCGTCCCTTGAACCGAAACTCGAGGCGACGCCGGGAATCGAACCCGGGTAGAGGGCTTTGCAGGCCCTTGCCTGAACCACTCGGCCACGTCGCCCGGTGAGGCGCTCGCACGCTATCGGGGTAGCTGGGGCCGGTGTGATCCGTTCTGGGTGCAGTTCTTGTCAGGTGCTGGCGAGGATCGCGCCGAGATCGGGGGGTGGCGGAGATGGCGCCCAGTTCGGGGCGCTGGCACACTTCGGGGATGGCGTACAACTCGACCGGGCTCGTGGTCCACGACGCCGACGCCCACATCATGGAGCCGCCGGGGTGGTTGCGCGACCACGCCGACCCGGGGATCCGGGACCGCATCGAGCCGCTGCGGTACTCCAGCGGGAACGAGCTACGCCAGACCGGCGACCCGAACGAGCAGCTGGCCGACCTCGACGCCGCCTTCGACCGGCTCCGGACGCGCCACGCCAGCGACGACTACCGGGCGACCGAGGCGGCCGACATCATGGCCCGCAAGAACTTCGCCGCCACGGGCGCCTTCGTCGCCGACGACCGCCCCCGGGCCCTGGACCTGCTCGGCTTCGCCAGCCAGCTGCTGTTCAACACGTTCCACAACCGCCGGCTCCACGACTGGGAGCACAGCGGCGACCTCGAGCTGGCCGTCGGCGCCGCCCGGGCCCACAACCGGGGGATGGTCGAGTTCTGCTCGATCGACGACCGGTTGCTGCCGGCGTGCTACGTGCCGCTGGCCGACCTCGACCGCGCCGGGGCGCTGGCCGCCGAAGCCATCGAGCTCGGCGCCGCCGCGCTGCTCGTCGCCTCCGGCTGCCCGCCGACCCACTCCCCCAGCCACATCGGCCTCGACCCCGTGTGGGCGGCGGCCAGCGAGGCCGGCATCCCGATCGTCTTCCACGTCGGCGGCACCGGCGACCTGATCGACGCCAACTACTTCCGCAACGGGCTGCCCATCCCGCCCGACTTCCACGGCGGCGAGGAGAACTTCCGCTCCGTCGACTACATGGGCATCCCCGCCCCGCCGGCCCAGACGCTGGCCACCATGATCTTCGACGGCGTCCTCGACCGCTTCCCGGACCTGCGCATCGGTGTCATCGAGCAGGGCGCGATCTGGCTCCCGTCGTGGATGCGCCAGATGGAGTCGGCGTTCGACGCCTTCGCCCGGCACGAGCAGCGGTTGCAGGCACTTCAGCTGCGCCCGAGCGAGTACGTCCGCCGGCAGATCCGCGCCACCCCCTACCCCACCGAGGACGTCGGGTGGATCATCGAGCAGGCCGGCCCCGAGGTGTGCCTGTTCTCGTCCGACTACCCGCACGTCGAGGGCGGCCGGCGGCCGATCGAACGGTTCGAGTCCTCACTCGACGGCGTCGGCGACGCAGCCCGCCACGCCTTCTACCACGACAACTTCGTCGACCTGATGGGCGCCGGGCTGCCCGCTGTCGTCGCCGCCTGACCTGGCCGCCTGACCGCTCCGCCTACCTCCGACCGGGCCACCCGCGGGTCACGGTACGAGCGACCCGCGCAGGACCACCTCGCCCGACGAGTCCGTCCCCGCTCCCTCGCGCTGCAGCGTGACGGTGAGCGTCGGGTAGTCGTCGAGCGAGACGCCCGACCACAGCGTGACCATCGCCCCGCCGCCACGCAGGTGGAACGTCCCCACGCTGACCAGGTCGCCGTCGTCCGAGCGCACCCACCCCTGGTAGAAGCTGCCGGGCGGCGCCCCCTCGAGCCCGTCGACGTCCAGGCGGATGGCCACGCCGGCGGCCAGCTCGTCGACGACTGCGGTGGCGCTCGCCGTGGGCGCCAGCTCGGTGCCTTCGATCGATCGGGCGACCTCCTCCCCGGCGTCGTCGCCGGTGATCAGCACGACGCCCACAGCGATGACGATGACCGCTGCGGCGACGGCGGCCAGCCGCACCAAGGTGCTCCCACGCGACGATCGGCGCCCCCGGGCAGGTACCACCCGTGCGGCGACCGCTTCGTCCGCGGCGCCGGACTCCCGGGCGGTGGCGATGGCGGCCACGATCGAATCCTCGGAGCCCGCCGGCACGTCGGCCCACACCGCCGGGGCGGCCAGGGCGCGGGCTACCCAGCCCGGCAGCGCCGGTGGCTCCTCGGGATCGTCCACCGCGTCCCGCCGTTGATCGTCGTGCTCAGTCATCTGTTGTGCCCACTGCCGCCGTCACCACCCACTACGTCGCCGGCGCCCGTTTGGTTCGCGGGATCGAGATGGGACAGCAGTGCCGCCAGCCGGCGGTGGGCCCGGTGGCTGCGCGACTTGACCGTCCCGACCGGGATACCCAGCCGCTCGGCGATCTCCGGGTGGCTGAGGCCGTCGAACCAGCTCATCCGCACCACCTCCCGCTCGTCCCCCGGCAGCTCGTCGACGGCCAGCCCGACCTCCCACGCCTCCCACAGCTGCTCCATCGACGGCGGGAGGTCGACGACATCGAGCGTCGAGCTGTCGGCCACCTCGACACGCCGGTTGCGCCGGTAGGCATCGATGGCCTGGCGGCGGGCGATGGAGTAGAGCCACGGCCCCAGCTCCCGCCCCGGCTCGAACCGCGCCGCCGCCCGCCAGGCGTTCAGGAACGTCGATTGCACGACGTCGGCCGCCTCCGTCGGGTCGTGCAGCACCGACAGGGCGATGGTGTGCACCGCCCGCCCGTAGCGCTGGTAGACGGCTCGCACGACCTCCTCGTCGCCGGTCGGGAACCGGCGGGCCAGCTCACGGTCGTCAACCTGCACCGCGACGCATCCTCGCACGGCGCGAACCGCGCACGGCGTGACCACGTACAGACAGGTGAGATGACCACGCCATGGAGGTACTCGTGAACACCGTCCGCACCACCGTCCGCCGCACCGCGCTCCGCCGGGCCGGCATCGTCGTGACCGCGCTCGTGGCCCTCGCCGCGTGCGGTGACGACGACGCCAGCACGACGTCGACCGCCGCCGCCGGTTCGGCCACCACCGCCGCCGGCGCAGCAACCGAGACGACGGCCGCCACGGCAACGACCATGGACGACGGCGGCCTCTACGGGCCCGCGCCCACGGCTGCCGGCACCGACTCCACGGCCGCGGGGAGCGACTCAACTGCGGCGGCGAGCGGCGGCGGCGGCGCAACGGTCGCCACGGCCGAGAGCGACCTGGGCACGATCCTGGTCGACGCCGACGGCCGCACGCTGTACGCCTTCACGCCCGACAGCGAGGGCGTGCCGACCTGCATCGACGACTGCGCCGATGCCTGGCCGCCCGCCGTCGTCGACGGTGAGATCGACGCCGGCGACCTGGACGCCTCCGTGTTCACGCTCGTCGAGCACCCGGCCGGTGGCCAGCAGCTCAAGGCTGGCGACTTCCCGCTCTACCTCTACGCCGGCGACGCCGCCCCGGGCGACGTCAACGGCCAGGCATCCGGCGGTGTCTGGTTCGTCGTCGCTCCTGACGGCACGCTCATCGAGTCCTGACCTGGCGGACCTGCATCCGAGGGTTTGCTGCATCGGAGGGTTTGCTGAGGGGCCTCCCCGCAGCTGACCCTCGGACGGCAGGAAACCCTCGGATGGGTGGGGTCAGGCGGGGAGCATGCCGTAGGCGTGGGTGGGGCGGAGCCGGACGATGAGCCGGCCGTCGGCGACCATCGCCCGCCGGAAGTCGTCCCAGTCCGGGTGCTCACCGGCCACTCGGCGGTACTGGTCGACGAGCGCCTCGACCGTCGCGTCGTCCACCTCGGTCGCCACCGGGGTCAGCTCGGCGTCGCCCTCCACGACCGCGTAGGCGTAGAAGTCGTCGTTGGTGACGTGCAGCGAGGCCCGGCCGTCCCGGCGCAGGTTGGCCGTCTTCGCCCGGCCATCCGTCACCGAGATCGACACGACGCCGTCGGCGTCGACGTCGTAGGCGATGTTCGACAGCTGCGGACGACCGTCACGCTTCTGGGTGGTCAGCACCCCGTGCCGGCGGCCACGGACGAACTCGAGTGCACGGTCCAGTTCCATGCGAGCACCAACCGACTCGGCCGGGAGCTCATTCCACGGCCCTGAGCCGGTGGCGCAACACGGCTGCGGCGGCGACCGCACCTGCGGCGGCGGCGGCGCTCGGCGCCGACCCGCCCGCCATGGCCGCCAGGTAGCCGCCAGCGAACGCGTCGCCGGCGCCGGTCGTGTCGCCCGGCGACTCGACCGGCTCGACGGGCACGTGCTCCGTGCGGCCGTCGGCGTGGACCAGCTCGACTGCTCCGGGCCCGTGCTTGACGACCAGCAGCGCCACCCCGGCGTCGCGAACGAGCGCCGCTTCCGGTTCGTTGGCGAACACGACGTCGGGAGCCAGCTCCCGGAGCAGTTCGGCGAACGCGGCGAGGCCGTACTCGCGCACCACGGCCTCCGAGGACACATCGACGGTCACCTGGCCCCACGCTGCTCGGACGTGGTGGCACAGCGCCCGCGCCGTCGTTCCGATCGGTTCGGCGCACAGCGAATAGCTCGGCAGGTGCAGCACGGAGACGCCGTCGAGCCATGACCGGTCGACGTCCACCAGGTCGACCGATGCCGCACGGTCCGGGAACATCGTGCGCTCGCCGTCCTCGTCGAGCAGCACGACGACCGAGCCGGTGCGGCCACTCCCGCACTGGACGCGAGCGTCGACCTCGGCGTCGGCGAGCTCGTCGATCAGCTGCCCGCCGAGTGGATCGTCACCCACCCGCCCGATGAAGCGCGTACGGCACCCCGCCGTGGCCGCGGCGACGGCGACGTTCGCCGCGCTGCCGCCCCGTCGCCGTTCGATCACCGCCACGTTGTCGGTCCCGCGCGCCGGCGGTCCGATGGTCCGGACGACCACGTCCTCGACCAGGTCGCCGACGACGCAGAGCACCGGCTCTGTGTAGCAGCCGCTTCAATGGCGTGGTGGCCGACGATGTGACCGCCGCCGTCGAGCGAGCGGCCGCGCTTCTGGTCGACGCGACCGACCGAACGACGTTCCGTCAGCGGCGCCGGGCCGCCCGGCTGGGCCGCTTGCTCGGCGACGCCGACGGCCGGGAGCTGCTGTTCGCCTTGACGGACGAGGTGCTGCGCACGCCGACGGCGACCCGATCGATGGCCCAGCTCCGCGCGCTCGTGGAGGCCGGCATGCCATCGGCGCTGCCGCCCGCCGACCGGGCCGCGCTGCGCCTCGCCGCCTTCGGTTCACGGCTCGCCCCGGGCGCCGTCGCCGCCGTCGTCCGCCGGCGGATCCGCGCCGAGACGAGCGGCGTCATCGTCGCCGCCGAGGATCCGGCGTTCGCCCGCCACGTGGCCGGGCGTCGGGACCAGGGCTTCACCCTCAACGTCAACCTCCTGGGCGAAGCGATCCTCGGCGACGGCGAGGCCCAGGCACGCCTCGACGCGCTGTGCGCCCGCATGCGCCGTCCGGACGTCTCGTACGTGTCGGTGAAGATCTCGGCACTGTGCGCCGATCTCGACGTGCTGGCCTTCGACTACGAGGTCGACCGCATCGCCGAACGCCTGCGCACGGTGTTCTCCGTCGCCGCCAGCGAGGACCCGCCGGTCTTCGTCAACCTCGACATGGAGGAGTACGGCGACCTCGAGCTGACCGTCGCCGCGTTCTGCCGGGTCCTCGACGAGCCGGCCCATCGCGGGCTCCCCGCCGGCATCGTCCTGCAGGCCTACCTCCCCGACTCCCACGACGTGCTCGCCGACCTGGTCGGATGGGCCGGAGCACGACGTCGCGCCGGCGGTGGCTGGACGAAGGTGCGCCTCGTCAAGGGCGCCAACCTGGCCATGGAGCAGGTCGACGCCGAGCTCGGTGGCTGGACGCCGGCGCCCTACCCGACCAAGGCGGAGGTCGACGCCAGCTACAAGTCGCTGCTCGACCGGGCCCTCGACGCCGCCGCGGCCGGCGATCTGGTGGTCGGCGTCGGGAGCCACAACCTGTTCGACGTGGCGTGGGCCCTGTTGGCCCGGGAGCAGCGCGACCTCGACGACGTCGTCGGGATCGAGATGCTCGAGGGCATGGCGCCACCGCAGGCCAGCGCCGTGCTCGACGACGCCGGCGGCGTCCTGCTCTACACGCCGGTCGTCGCCGCCGAGGACTTCGCGGCCAGCATCGCCTACCTCTCGCGACGGCTCGACGAGAACGCCGGACCGCAGAACTTCCTCCGCTCACTGTTCACCATCGAGGTCGGCTCGCCGGACTGGCGGCGCGAGCAGGCGCGCTTCGAGGCCGCGGTCGCCGACCGCCGGACGGTGACCACCGAACCGCGCCGCCAGCAGGACCGCCGCTCGGAACACCGGACGTTCGACGCCGACGAGCCGTTCGCCAACGAACCGGACACCGACTTCACGCGCGCCGCCAACCGGGCCTGGATCACTGCCCACCTGCGCGACGACCGGCCGGCCGAGCTGCCACCACTCGTCACGACGACCGCCGGCATCGACGAGCTCGTCGCCCGGGCCCGATCCGGTGCGGCGACCTGGAGCGCGACGTCGACGGCCGAGCGGCGCGAGGCACTCACTCGGGTCGCCGAGCAGCTGGCCGCGGGGCGCGGGCGGATCCTTTCCGTGATGGCGCACGAGACGGGCAAGACCGTCCGGGAAGGCGATCCGGAGGTCTCCGAGGCCCTCGACTTCGCCCGCTGGGCCGCCGAGTGCACCCGCACGCTCGACGACCTCGCCGCCGACGGCGTGGCCGCTGATCCGCTCGGCGTGGTGCTGGTCGCCGGCCCGTGGAACTTCCCCACTGCGATCCCGACCAACGGGGTGGTGGCGGCGCTGGCCGCCGGCAACGCCGTCCTGCTCAAGCCGGCGCCCGAGGCCGTGGCCACGGCGCTCGAGCTGGTCCGCCTGGTCCACGCCGCCGGTCTCCCCGAGGACGTCGTGCAGCTGGTGCGCTGTCCGGACGACGACGTCGGCCGCCACCTCGTCACGCACCGCGGTGTCGACGGGGTCGTGCTCACCGGGTCGTACGACACCGCCCAGCTGTTCCTCGGCTGGGACCCGCAGCTGCACCTCGTCGCCGAGACGAGCGGCAAGAACGCTCTCGTGATCAGCCAGACGGCCGACGTCGACCAGGCCCTGCACGACCTGGTTCGGTCGGCCTTCGGCCATGCCGGCCAGAAGTGCTCGGCGGCCAGCCTGGCGATCGTCGAAGCCCCGCTGTACGACGACGCCCGGTTCCTCGGTCGGCTGGCCGACGCCGTGCGCACGCTGCGCGTGGGACCGGCGACCGAGCTGGCCACGGCGATGGGACCGGTCATCGCCCCACCCCGGGGTCCCCTGGCCCGTGCCCTGACCGAACTGGACGCCGGTGAGTCGTGGCTCGTCGAGCCGCGCCAGCTCGACGAGCGGCTGTGGACACCCGGGGTGCGCCTCGGCGTGCGGGACGGGTCGTGGTTCCACCAGACCGAGTGCTTCGGGCCGGTGCTCGGCGTGATGCGGGCCGACGACCTCGACCACGCGCTCGCCCTGCAGAACGGCGTCGCCTTCGGGCTGACCGGCGGACTGCACAGCCTCGACGACGCAGAGGTCGAGTCGTGGCTGGACCGGGTGCAGGTCGGCAATGCCTACGTCAACCGGCACACGACCGGAGCGATCGTCCGGCGCCAGCCGTTCGGCGGCTGGAAGCGCTCGGCGATCGGGCGTGGCGCCAAGACCGGCGGGCCGGGTGACATCCTGCGGTTCGTGCGCTTCCGTCGCAGCTCCCCGCCGCCGACGTTCGCCGCCGCCACCGCCTCGTACCGGCGATGGTGGGACGAGCAGTTCGGCATCCCCATCGATCGCAGCGGTTTGCGCAGCGAGGCCAACGTGCTGCGCTACCGCCCGGTCGGGCGAGTCCTCGTGCGGACGGGCCCCGAGACGCCACCGCCGGACGTCGAGTCACTGCGGGCGGCGGCCGAGATCGCCGGCGCGGCGATCGACGTGGCCGGACCCGACGAGGACGACGCCGCGCTGGCCGCCCGGCTGTCGAGGACCGGGGCCGATCGGCTGCGGCTGTTGGTCCCCTGTGCCGAGGCCCTGCGGCGGGCCGCCCACGCCAGCGGGATCGCCGTCGACGAGACCGCCGTCACCCACGACGGCCGCGTCGAGCTGCCGTGCTGGCTGCGTGAGCAGGCCATCTCGCGCACCATGCACCGGCACGGTCGCATCCCCGAGGAAGCACAGGAGATCCGGTATGGCTGAGCTCGGTGGGTTGTCGGTCTGGCGCCACGCGATGGTCGGTGCCGCCGTCGCCGGCGGCGCTGTGCTCGCCGCCACGGGGGTGATCGGTGCCGACGACCGTGACGAACGGTTCGAGTCCAAGCAGGTCGTCGTGACACCCGCCGGCAGCGACGGCGTCCGGATCACCGAGACCGTCGACATCGACTTCGGCGACGCGCAGCGGCGGGGCTACCAGCGCATCGTCCCGAACGACTTCGGCGAACCCGTCGACGTGACGGCCTTCTCGTCCGACGCGCCCGACGACGTGGACGTGGCACCGCTCGGGTTCGAGACCCGCATCCGCATCGGCGATCCTGACGTGACGATCACCGGCCAGCACCGCTACGAGCTCGCCTACACACTGCCCGAGGCGAGGGTGACGAGCGGGCAGCTGGCCCTCGACGTCATCTCGCCGGGCGAGGAGCTGGCGACCGAGCGCTTCGAGATCGTCGTCGACGGGTTCCGCCTCGACGACCCGCTGTGCAACGTTGGCGGGCTCGGGGCGACCGGTGGGTGCGATCTCCGTGAGGTGGCCGACGGCACGTACCGCGCCGAGATCGAGCCGCTCGAGGCCGGCGACGGCATCACCATCGGCGGGACCATCGTCGAGGTGGTCGAGCCGATCGGCGTGGCCGCCCCGCCGTTGCCCGAACGGATCACCGAGGACAGCCGGATGCCGCTGGCCGTGTCGATGATCCCGCTCGGGCTGGCGTCGGGCGGTGCGGTGTACCTGTGGTCCCGTCGGCGGGGCCGCAACGAGGTGTTCGCCGGCGGCGCCGCCGACGCCGCCTACGGCACGCCGACCCCGACCCCGACGCCGACGCCCTCGGCGGCTCGTGGTGCCGGTGCGGCGCTGCCGCCGCCGAGCCTCGGCGTGGCGCCGGTGGCGACGGCCGATGAGCGTCCCGTCCGCCTCGTGGCCGACGAGCGGCTCTCCGACCTGGCGACGACCGAGTTCGTCCCACCAACGGGAATCCACCCGTGGCAGGGCGCGGTGCTGGTGGGTGAGCGCATCGACGAGGGCGTCGTCGGGGCGTGGTTCAGCGGACTGGCGGCGCGCGACGTGCTGACCATCGAGCGCAACGAGGAAGACGACGTGGTGCTCGGACAGGGTCCTCGCTACGACACGGCGGATGCGGACGAGCGGGCGGTGCTCGATCCGCTGTTCAGCGGGCGCGGCGACGTGATCCTGAACAGCTACGACAGGGAGTTCGCGACGGCCTGGCGCAACGTGCGGACCATGCAGGGTCGGGCGATCGCCGCGTCGGGGTGGTGGAAGCACGATCCGCCCAAGCCCGGGGGGTCGGGCGGGCGAACGTGGGTGGTCCTCGTCGTGATCGGTGTGTGGATCAGCATCGCCGCCGGGTCCGTCCTCGGTGCGGTGCTCGGCGCGCTCGGCTCTCCGATCGCCGCGATCGCCTTCGGGATCGTCGTCCCGGCGGCGGTCGGGCTGGCCGCCTACCAGACGTTGCGGCCGGCGCGCAGTGCCCCCGGCTCGGCGCTGGCGCTGCGCACCGAATCGTTCCGCCGGTTCCTGGTCGCTTCGGAGGGTCGCCACGTCGAGTGGGCGTGGTCCAAGGGCCTGCTGCGCGAGTACTCGGCGTGGGCCGTCGCGCTCGGGGCGGCATCGGCGTGGAAGCGGGCGCTGTCGGCGTCGAGCGTGCCGCCGGCCGAGTACGTCAGCGGACCGCTGCTCGTCTACACGATGGGTCCGTCGTTCTCCAGCGCCCACACGCCACCGTCGAGCAGCGGGGGCGGCGGGGGCGGCGGCGGGTTCTCCGGCGGCAGCGTCGGTGGTGGTGGCGGCGGCGGCAGCTCCGGCAGCTGGTGACGCGTTTGTGCGCTGACGGCCGCCCGGCCGAGCTCCGCTGCACAAACGCGGTGCTCGGGGCAGGTCAGGCGGGGGCCAGGGTGGCGGCGGCGTAGCCGCCGATGACGTCGGAGACGTCCGTGAAGCCGTGGGCCCGCAGCGTGGAGGCGGCGACGCTGGAGCGGTAGCCGCCGGCGCAGTAGACGACCGTCGGGCGCTGCGGGTCCAGCTCGCCGATCCGCCCGACCAGCGCCGGCAGCGCGATGTGGCGGGCCCCCTCGAGCATCCCGTCGGCCACTTCACCCCGGTTGCGGACGTCGACGAGCTGGAGGTCATCGACCTCCTGCCGGCGGGCGGCCAGCCCGGTGGCCGTCAGGCGTGATGCTTGCTCGGCCAGCTCGGGGTGGGCGGCGAGGGTCCCGTCGACGTCGGCCAGCACGCCGATCACGCCGTCGAACCCGATGCGGGCCAGCCGCACCTTGGCCTCCTGCTCGTGGCCCGGCTCGGTGACCAGCACGATCGACGAGCCGGCCGGGACGACCTCTCCGACGCACTCCGCGAACCGGCCACCGAGCCCGACGTTGATCGACCCGTGCAGGTGACCGCTGGCGAAGGCCACCGCATCTCGGGCGTCGATCACGACCGCGCCATCGGCCCGGGCAGCCAGGACCTCGTCGACCGACATCGGGACCACCGGCTCCGTCTCGTCGAGCACCTCGTGGGCGGCCCGGTTCTGGCGGGCGGCGAACGGGAAGTAGGCCGGCGCGGTGGTCTGGCCGTCGAGCACGGCGGCGACGAAGGACGCCTCCGACATCGGGGCCAGGGCGTAGTTCGTGCGCTTCTGCTCCCCGATGGTGCTGACCGTCTCGGTCGACAGGTTCTTGCCGCACGCCGACCCCGCTCCGTGGGCCGGGAAGACCTTGGTGGCGTTCGGCAGGGTCATCAGCTGGGTGCGCAACGACCGGTAGAGGTCAGCGGCGAGGTCGTCGGCCGACGCACCATCCGACGACAGCAGGTCCGGGCGACCGACGTCGCCGATGAACAGCGTGTCGCCGGTCAGCACCCCGTACGGCTCCTCGTCCGGGGCGACACGGATCACCACGCTGATCGACTCCGGCGTGTGCCCGGGGGTCGAGCGCACCTCGAGCGACACCGCGCCCAGGTCGATCCGGGCCCCGTCGGCCATCGGCGTGATCGGGAACTCGACCCGGCCGGCGGCGGCAGCTCCGTACACGATCTCGGCACCCGTGCGCCGGGCCAGCTCGAGGTGTCCCGACAGGAAGTCGGCGTGGAAGTGCGTCTCGACCACGTACTCGATGCGCAGCCCCTCGTTCGTCGCGTCCTCCACGTACTCGTCGACGTCGCGGCGCGGGTCGACGACGACCGCCCGGCCCGTCGACCGGTCCCCCACCAGGTAGGAGGCCTGCGACAGGCACCCGAGGTAGTACTGGCGGAAGAACAGCGGGCCCGCAGGGTCGTCCATCGTCACCCACCATGCCACGCCCCGCCACGCGTTTGTTCGCTGCCGCCCGCCCGGCCGATCACCGCTGCACAATCGCTCGCCTGGGGTGGGGCTTGCGGGGGGCGGCCGACCTGATCTAGGTTCTGCCGACCCAAGGGGGGCGTAGCTCAGCTGGGAGAGCACGGCTTGCCGAGACAGAGGTTCAAATCCTCTCCCCTCCACCACGATCGCACCAGGCTCAGGGTCACCGCGCCTGGCCATTCGACCAGGAGGCCCTGATGTCGTGGACGGTGGACGAGATCGCCCGCAAGTTCCTCTCCTTCATGGAAGAGCGCGGCCACGTGGTCATCGAGGGCCACTCGGTCCGCTCGCCGACCGACGACGTGCTCTTCACCACGGCCGGCATGCACCCGCTGACGCCGTACCTGCTCGGTGAGCCGCACCCCGACGGCCGCCGCCTCGCCGACGTCCAGCGCTGCGTGCGCACGACCGACATCGACGAGGTCGGCGACAACAGCCACCTCACCGTCTTCGAGATGCTCGGCAACTGGAGCCTCGGCGACTACTTCAAGGAGACGTCGATCCCCCAGTCGTTCGACCTGCTCACGGAGTACGGCGTCGACCCGACCAAGCTCTACGTGTCGGTCTTCGGCGGCAGCGACGAGGCGCCGGCCGACCCGGACTCGCCCGAGATCTGGCAGCAGGTGTTCGCCGACGCCGGCGTCGACCCGACCGGGCGGATCAACCCCCTCGGCGCCGACGACAACTGGTGGTCGAACGGCCCGACCGGTCCCTGCGGCCCGGACACCGAGATGTTCGTCTGGGTCGGCGATGACGACCCTCCGCCGTTCGCCGACATCCCCGAGTACGTCGAGATCTGGAACAACGTCTTCATGACGTTCGACCGCAGCGCCGACGGCGGTCTCACCGAGCTGACCCAGCACAACGTGGACACCGGGATGGGCCTCGAGCGGATCGCCCTGTTCCTCAACGGCCACAACTCCATCTGGCAGCTCGACGAGATGGTCCGCCTGCAGGAGGCCGTCGCCGACCCGCTCGGCACGGCGCCCGACCGCCTCGACGAGGGCGCCAGCCGTTCGCTGCGCATCGTCTCCGACCACCTGCGCGCCGGCCTGGCCATCGCCGCCGCCGGCATCTTCCCCTCGGCCACCCGCCAGGGCTACATCCTGCGCAAGCTGATCCGCCGGGCCGTCCGCCACGCCGAGCTGCTGATGGGCACGGACCAGGGCCTGGCTGCGGCCCTGGCCACGTCGACGGCCAACGCATCGGAGATCATCGGCGTCCGCTGGCCCGACGTCGGTGCCAACGACACGGGCGACCAGGCCCGCGAGACCATCGCCAAGGAGACCGAGAAGTTCTCCAAGACGGTCCGTCGCGGCGTCGAGAACCTCCACGAGGTGGCCGACGAGACCGGCGTGTTCGACGGCGACCTGGCCTTCCGCCTGGCCGACGAGCGGGGGTTCCCCGCCGAGCTGTCACTCGAAGAGGCCCAGCGCATGGGGCTGACCATCGACCCCGACTGGAACGTGCGCTACGAGGAGCTGCGCGAGCTGCAGCGGGCGCGCTCTCGCGGGTGAGCGCGGGCGGGGCGGTCGAGAGCACTGCGGCGAGCCCGCCACTGGGCCTCACGGCGGCCGAGGTCGCCGAGCGTGTCGCCGACGGCCGTGTCAACACGTTCGCTGCCAGCGCCGGTCGCAGCACCTGGCAGATCATCGCCGCCAACGTCTTCACGCTGTTCAACCTGATCGTCGGCGCGCTGTTCGTCGTGATGCTGTTCGTCGGTCCGATCCAGGACGCGTTGTTCGGCCTCGTCGCCATCGCCAACACCTTGATCGGCACGGTGCAGGAGCTGCGGGCCAAGCGGTCGCTCGAACGCCTGGCGCTGATCGGGCGACCCAAGATCAGCGCCCGCCGCGACGGCGCGGTGGCCGAGCTGCAGCCCGACGAGGTCGTGGTCGACGACGTGCTGCTGCTGGCCAGTGGGACGCAGGCCGTCGTCGACGGCGTCGTGGTCGAGGCGACGTCGTTGGAGATCGACGAGTCCCTGCTCACGGGCGAGTCGGACCCGGTCGACAAGCAACCCGGCGACCCCGTGATGTCGGGCAGCTTCGTCGTCGCCGGGACCGGCACGATGGCCGTGACCGCCGTCGGCGGCGACTCGTACGCCGCCCAGCTGGTCACCGAGGCCAGCCGGTTCCAGGTCGTCCACAGCCAGATCCGCGCCGACATCGACCGGGTGCTCAAGCTGGTGACCTGGATCATCATCCCCATCTCGGCCCTGCTGGCGTTCAGCCAGCTGCGCGACGGCGAGAACCTCGACGACGCGATCAGCGGCACGGTGGCCGGGATCATCACCATGATCCCCGAGGGCCTCGTGCTGCTGACCAGCATCGCCTTCGCCGTCGGGGTCGTCCGCCTCGGCCGTCAGGGATGCCTGGTCCAGGAGCTCGGGGCCGTCGAGGGCCTGGCCCGCGTCGACGTGGTCTGCGCCGACAAGACGGGCACGCTGACCGAGGACCGGATGGAGGTCGGTGAGGTCCTCGCGCTCGACGGTGCCGACGACGGCCAGATCGGCACGGTGCTCGCCGCGCTGGCCGCTTCGGACGAGGCGCCGAACGCGTCGATCCAAGCGATCGGCACCGCCTTCGGAACGTCGCCCGGCTGGCCACCGAGCGGACGGGCGGCGTTCTCGTCGGCCCGCAAGTGGAGCGGCATCTCGTTCGGCGACCACGGCAACTGGCTGATCGGCGCGCCGGAGATGCTGCTGCCGGCCGGCTCGCCGGCGATCGCCGAGGCCGGGACGCGCGCCGAGCAGGGGTTGCGCGTGCTGCTCCTCGGCCACGGCTCCGTGGCCGTCGACGCCGCCGACGCGCCCGGCGTCGTCACCCCGACCGCCCTCGTCGTGCTGGCCCAGGCCGTGCGACCGGACAGCGGGCCGACGCTCGACTACTTCCGCGACCAAGGTGTCGCCGTCAAGGTGATCTCCGGCGACGACCCGCGCACGGTCGGCGCGATCGCCGCTCGCCTGGGACTGGAGCGGGCGGAGCACCCGGTCGACGCTCGCGGGCTCGGCGACGACTCGGCCGCCATCGCCACCGCCGTCGAGACCGGCTCCGTGTTCGGTCGGGTCACCCCGCACCAGAAGCGGGAGATGGTCGGCGCCCTGCAGGCGCAGGGGCACACGGTGGCGATGACGGGTGACGGCGTCAACGACGTCCTCGCCCTGAAGGA
Organism: uncultured Acidimicrobiia bacterium; assembly: GCA_963844175.1. Classification (GTDB taxonomy): domain Bacteria; phylum Actinomycetota; class Acidimicrobiia; order Acidimicrobiales; family Ilumatobacteraceae; genus JALZMG01. The sequence goes on along the minus strand of CAWJNE010000022.1, from coordinate 427,141 downwards.
CGCCGACGTCGGGATCTCCATGGGCTCCGGCTCGGCGGCGACGCGCTCGGTGGCGCAGCTGGTGTTGCTGGAGAACAAGTTCTCGGTGCTCCCGAGCGTGGTCGCCGAGGGCCGCAAGGTCATCGGCAACATCGAGCGGGTGGCAAAGCTGTTCCTGACGAAGACGATGTACGGCGCGTTGATGGCCGTGGCCGTCGGCATCGTCGGGCTCCCGTTCCCGTTCCTGCCCCGTCACCTGACGGTCGTCACGGCGCTGACCATCGGCATCCCTGCCTTCGTCCTGGCGTTCGCGCCGAACAAGGACCTGGTGGCACCGCAGATGGTGAAACGCGTCCTGCGGTTCAGCATCCCCGCCGGTGCGATCGCCACCGCGTGCTCGTTCGGCAGCTACTGGGTGTGCCGCGAGTACGTCGACTCGACGCTGGAGCAGGACCGCACCACCGCGACGATCTCGCTGCTGATCGTCGGACTCGGGGTGCTGGTGGCGGTCGCCCGTCCGCTCGTGGCGTGGAAGGTGGCGCTGGTGGCGGCGATGGCCGGCCTGTTCGTGCTGTGCCTGCTCATCCCCAAGGCCCGCGAGGTGCTGGCCCTCGACCCCGGTGATGGGCTCGACACGGTGGTCACGGTGCTCGTGTCGCTGGTCGGCGCGGCGGCAGTCATCGTGATCGGCCAGCGCACCATCCCGCGCCAGGCCTGATCACGTTCAGCTGCGCCAGCCATCGATGCGTCGGTGGTCGGGGCGGAAGCCGTGCTCCAAGCCCCACAGGACCGCCTGCGGACGGGTCGAGACGCCGATCTTGCGGTACAGGCTGCGGATGTACGACTTGATCGAGTTGATCGACAGGCACGTCAACTGGGCGATGTCGGCGTTGCTGCGGGCCTGGGTGATGAGCGCGAGGATCTCGGACTCTCGATCGGTCAGCCCCTCGGACCGCCCGGGCCAGTCCTGCGACACGCCGTGCGTCCGCGGCGGGGTCGGACTGACGACCACCTCACCGCCGTTGATCGCCTCCAGCGCGGCGACCAGCTGAGCGGCCGGGAGCGTCTTGGACAGGTAACCGCTGGCGCCCTTGGCCAGGGCGCTCTCGATGAGGGACGGCTGGAAGTTCCACGTGTACACGGCGACGCGCCTGGCGCGCGGGTTGGCCGCCAGCACCTCGATGTCGTCCTGGTCGGCCTCGGCCTGAGCGAACGTGTCGTAGAGGGCGATGTCCACGTCCTGGGCGACGGGCTGGTTGGCGTCGATCTCCACGATCTCCACGCGGTCCTGGTACGGATCGAACATCTTGGCCAGCCCGGCCAGCACGACCTCGTAGTCGTCGACGAGCGCCAGGCGCAGTGGGGATCCCGGCACGGGGCCACGATAAATCACCCCTAGGGGTGTGTTCAAGCCACCTGAAGGGGTGGTTAGGTAGCCCTGTGACGATCGCGACGCTGCGTCCGGAAGGAGGCTCGGTGGAACGGTTCGGGGTCCGCGACGGCGACAACGGTGTCGTCGTGGCCGAGGGCGAGCTCGATCTCGAGGCCGTGCCCACGCTGCGCTCCCGGCTGGCCGACCCGGCGATCAGCACGATCGACCTCGCCGGCGTGACGTTCATCGACTCCTCGGTGATCGGACTGCTCGTCGAGGCCCACCGGCACCGCGCACCGAGCGGTGGACTGCGGTTGCGCCGACCGAGCGAGCAGGCGCAGCGGGTGCTCCAGCTCAGCGGGGTCGACCGCTGGCTGCCCTCCGAGGGCGCCTGAGCGCCGGAACGGCCCGCCAACCGTTCGAAGCCGCCCTGGTGCGGGACCGCAGTCCCCGAGCGTTCGTGCCGCAGTGAGCGCGGATGGTCAGGCCGGCCTTGCCCGGCCCTGGCCTCGCGAGCGAAGCGAGCTCCCGGCAGCTCTGCAGGTCCCCGCAGCGGACGGAGTCTTCGGAGCGACCGAGGCCATCAGAGTCCGTCGATGACGGCGACGATCGCTGCGCCGACCTGGCGCAGCTCGTCCACGTCCAGCGAGGCCAGCGACACGCGGGCGTCCCACCCGGCACAGCCGAACAGGTAGCCGGGCTGCACGATGACCCCGTGGTCGCGGGCGAGCCCCATCGCCACCTCCTGCGGATCGACCTCCTCGGCGACCCGGGCGGCGACCTCGGCACCCCGGCGCGCCGCCGTGACCTGGAGCACGTCGACGAGGGCGTAGTAGAAGCTGTCGCGACCGCCGACCATCGGCACCCCGAGCGGTTCCATCAGCGCCTCGATGCGCGTGCGCAGCTCCGCCCGGACCGCGTCGAAGTAGGCGCGGCCGCGCGGCAACAGGTACGCCAACGCGAACAACGCCATCTGCACCTGGTCCGGTGTGGCCAGGCCGGCGATGTTGTGCAGGGCGACGTCGCGGCTGTCCGCCACCAGCCGGTCGACGAAAGCGAGCGTGCCGACGTCGGACGTCATCGAGCCGTAGCGGACGGACTGGGCGGCGCGGGTGGACTCGTCCTGGCCCCGCAGCAGGTCGTCGACGACGTTGTCGTGGTGGACGGCGATGAACCCGAGCCGTGACCCGGTGGCGCCGAAGTTCTTGGAGAACGAGTGCAGCACGATGACGTTGCGCGGCAGCTCGGTCATCGTGCCGCGGAACCCCTCGACGAACGTGGCGTAGACGGTGTCGGCGACGATGATCAGGTCCGGCCGATCCACGGACACGAGCTGGTTCAGCTGGGCCAGCCTCGCCGCCGGCAGCGCCCGCGTGTCGGGGTTGCCGGGGTTGACGATGACGAACGCCTTGATCGCCGGGTCGCGCAGCTGCTCGAAGGGGTCGGCGCCGAAGCGATCGGGGTGGTGAGGGTCGGACGCCAGCTCGACGACGTCGAAGCCGAAGTCCTCGAGCACCGGGATCTGCAGGTACGGCGTGAAGATCGGCGTGGCGATGGCGATCTTGTCCCCCGGGGCGACCAGCTTGTTCTCGCGCAACGTCCGGAACACGTACGACATCGCCGCCGCGCCACCCTCCGTGGCGAAGACCTTGTACGTGCCGGCCGGTGCGAACGGGCTGCCGATGACCGTGAGCAGGTAACGCTGCAGGATCCGCTCGACGTGGGCCAGGACGCGTGGCGGTGACGGGTAGCCGGCACCCAGCACGCCGCGCACCAGCTCGTGGACCAGTGCATCGGGCTCGAGGTCGAACTCCTGCTGGCAGTAGTCGATCGCCTCGGCGAGCAGCGCGCCGCCGGGCGACCCGTCGCCGACGGCCGCCCGCAGGCGATCGGCGATCCCGTCGCTCGGGGGGAGGCGCCCCCAGTGGGTGTCGCCGACCTGCTCGGCCTCGCCGACGGCGAACTGCCCGAGCGTGAAGAACGCCGCTCGGGGCTCGGTGGCCAGCCAGTTGGGCTGACCACGGCCGGCGTCGAGGACCGGGCGTCCCGATGCCCGGGCGGCGGCGACGACGGCCGACTGCAACTCGAACGTGCTCGGTGGGCGCGGGGCGGAGCCGTCAGTCATCGTGGGGAGTGGGGGCCCGGTGCGGGCGCATCATGTCGACCGACATGACGAGCCAGTCCTTGGCCGTGGCGTCCGGCATGTACGCCCGGGCGACGGCCATGCCGATCTCGGCCAGCGCCGTCGAGTCCGGGAACACGAGGTACATCGGCCGCAGCTCCGGCTGGAACTTGCGCTTGAACGAGAACAGTGACTGGAAGCCGTAGTACGGCTCCAGCGTGTTGCCCAGGAAGTCGAGCAGGCGCTGCAGCACCGCCTGATCGCTGTCCACGGCGAGCGTTTCCGGCGCCTTGGCCAGCGGTGCGGCCGACAGGCTGATGTAGCGGTAGCCCTCCTCCTTGAACTGCAGGGCGGACGCCCCGATCATGAACTCCATCACCGGACGGAACCCGTGGTCGCGTCGGCGCATCAGGTCGATCGTCCAGCCGACGACCTCGCCGTGCTCTCCGATCGGCATCCACGACGTGAACCCCTCGACGGTCTGGTCGGCGTCGATGGCGAGGTGCAGGCGGACGTCGGGGTCGTCGGCTTCGGCGAGGGAGCCGAGCGTGAAGCCCATCTCGGGCAGCGTCTTGTCGGCCACCCACCCGCCGCTGATCGCCCGCAGCTGATCGGTGACGACGGGCTTGGCCTCGGCCCACTTGGTGACCTCGAGGCGCACGTCTTGCTTGCCGGCCTTGTTGATCGCCGTGCGGATGTCCTGCCACTGCTTGCCCTTGAACTCGAGGTGCTCGAGCGGGATGATGCTGTCCTCGGCGACCTGGACGACCTTCCAGTGCAGTTCCGGTGCCAGCTCGGCCGTCTCCGTCCCGGCGGCGAACAGGCACGGGATCCAGCCGCGGTCGAAGCAGAACTCGTCGAACTCCTTCAGGGCCTGCGCCCGCCGGTCCAGCGGTCCGACCGGATCGGCCAGGCACAGCGCGACCGAGCCGATGATGCGGTAGCCGATGGCCGTCTGACCGTCGGCGGTCAGCCACACGGTGTTGCCCTTCCAGGTGAGCATCCACTCGATCGACGACGACTCGTACTGGGCCAGCAGCGTGCGCAGCCGGACGTCCTGCTCCGGGACCGGCCGGGCCCGGCGCGTGGCATAGATCAAGCCGATCGCGGAGACCAGGATCGTGATGATCCACACCGCGCCGATCGACGTGACGAACCACGTTGCGGCGCGTGTCTGGGGCTCGATGTTGCCGCTCGGGATGAAGATCAGCCGGCTGAGGAACTCGCTGATCATGTCGGCCACCGTGGGCGGTGGGTCGAAGTCGTCCTGGAGGACGAGGAAGCCGAGCGCCGTGTAGAGGAACAGGCCGGCGGCGACGAAGAACAACCGCCGGACGACGCGCAGCAGCGAGCGCGTCCCGACCTGCGCGGTGAAGGCACGGAACGTGACGAGCAGCAGCACGAGCTGGGCGCCCGTGGTGATCAGGCCGGCCGTCCGCTCGGCGCTCGCTTCGACGGACAGCAGGGAGAAGAACGCGAGGGCGAACAGTGCGGTCACGACGATCCAGGCCAGTCGCCGCCCGCGACGGAGCCCGTCGGCCAGCGCCAGCAGCACCAGGGCGAAGATCGCGCCGGCGAAGGTCGCACTCGAGTCCTGCTCGGCCAGCTCGGCTGGCCTGCGTGTGGAACGGCCCACCGTTGCCCGGGAAGACGGCCTCGATCAGCCCGGCGATCGCCGCGACGGCGATGACCAGCGCGACGATCGCCCGTTGGGTGCGCCGGCCGAAGTCGAGCTTCGGCGGATGCAGCCGGCGGGTGACGAGCAGCGGACCGGCGATCAGGCCGACGACCCAGGACACGAAGTGCTCGACGTCCCACAGCAGGCCCGAGTCGAGCACCATCACGAGGAGGAAGGCCGAGAAGCCGACGCGCACTCGGCGGCGCCACACCGGCTGCATCACGGCGGTGAGCGCGGCGACGACGGCGAACCCGCCGGCGGAGATCCCGAGGTCGCGCTCGCGGGCCAGGCGAGTGGCCCACGTCCAGCCCGTGCCCTCGAAGCCGTCGAGGAACCCGGCCGTGATCAGGGCGCCGAGGGCCTGCCCGCCGAGGACCACCAGCAGCGTTCGCCAGTGCCCGACCCGCCGCTCATAGGTGCTGGCGGCGACGACCAGCAGGACGAGGATCGGGATGTAGACGATGATCTGCGGCGAGAAGAACTGACCGGCGAGGAGCGTCAGCCACTGGCCGTCCTGCAGCGCCGGCAGGCCGTAGGCGACGTCGTTGAAGAGCTCGCCGTCGACCGGCACGCCGTTCCACAGCGCGCCGGTCACGATCCCGGAGACGATCACGCAGAGGACGAGCGACGTCGTCGCCCAGTACCTGGCGAGCAGGCTGATCACACGGCGCACTACGGACTGCGGTTCGTGGGGGCCGCCGCCGGTCACGGGGCTCGCCGCCTCGCTCGGCCCGGGCGCCGGCTCGGGGCTGTGCGTGGCCACCGGTGCCTCGCTCACGTGGGTACCGCCGTCTCGAACACGCCGAGCATCATCGCACGCAGCACCCGTCGCCACAGCGGAGCCTTCTCATCCGAGGGTTTCGAAGCACCGAGGGTCTGCGGCTCGGATGGGGTGCAGGAAGCCCTCGGGGGCACGAAACCCTCGGATGAGAGGGGGTCGGTAGGTTCCGGGTGATGGACCGACGCCTGGCGGGTGCGCTCGTCTTCTGCGCATCGGGCGCGGTACTCGTGCTGGAGATCCTCGCCGGGCGGCTGGTGGCGCCGTACGTCGGCGTGTCGCTGGCCACGTTCACCGGGATCATCGGCGTGGTCCTCGCCGGCATCTCGGTCGGCGCATGGCTCGGCGGTCGGCTGGCCGACCGCACCGACCCGCGGCGACTGCTCCCGGGCGCGCTTGCCCTCGGTGGCGCCGCTGCGGTGGCGGCGATCCCCATCATCCGCACCGTCGGGCCGGCCGCCGACGGCGCCAGCGCGCCGACGATCCTGTTCCTCGCGGCGACCGCGTTCTTCGTGCCGTCGCTCCTGCTCAGCACCGTGACACCGATGGTCGTCAAGTTGCAGCTGCACTCGGTGACCGAGACCGGCCAGGTCGTCGGCCAGCTGTCGGCCCTCGGCACCGCCGGGTCGTTGCTCGGGGTGTTCGGCACCGGGTTCATCCTCGTCGCCGAGTTCCCCACCACGCCGGTGGTGCTCGTGCTCGGCGCGCTGCTGGTCGCCGGCGGGGCGGCGCTGTGGTGGACATGGCGCGGCTTCGCCAGCCGGGCGGCGATCAGCGCGGGCATCGCCGTGCTCGTGATCTCGGGCGGCACGGCGGTCCTGGCCGGCGACCCGTGCGACGTCGAGACGGCGTACTTCTGCGCCGACGTCCGCGCCGATCCGGATCGCCCGACGGCCCGCCAGCTCATCCTCGACGACCTGCGCCACGCCTACGTGGACCTCGAGGACCCGACCCACCTGGAGTTCCAGTACACCCAGCTGCTCGGCGACGTGATCGACGCCATGGCCCCCGACGGCCGACCGCTCGACGCCGTGCACCTGGGCGGCGGCGGGTTCACCATGCCCCGCTACCTCGAGGCGACGCGACCGGGTTCGGACAGCCTGGTGCTCGAGCTCGACCCTGGCGTGCTCGCCCTGGCCCGCGACGAGCTCGGGCTGGAGACCAGCGATCGCCTGCGCGTCCGCACCGGCGACGCCCGCAACCAGCTCGCCGACGTCGCCGACGACTCGGCCGATCTCGTCATCGGCGACGCCTTCGGCGGGCGCGCCGTGCCGTACCACCTGGCGACGAGAGAGTTCCTCACCGACATCGCCCGCGTGCTGCGAGCCGATGGCGTGCTGGCGCAGAACATCATCGACGGCCCGCCGCTCGGGTTCCTGCGCGCCGAGGTGGAGACGATGCGCGACGTGTTCGAGCACGTCGCCGTGCTCGGCCCGCCCGCAGTCCTCGACGGTGGGGTCGGCGGCAACGTCGTCGTGATCGCCAGCGAGGCGCCGCTCCCGATCGAGGAGCTGCAGGTCCAGATCGCCGATCGAGCGGACAACGACGTGGTGCTCAGCACGGCCGCCGAGCTCGACGAGCTGGTCGGCGACAGCCCGGTGCTCACCGACGACTACGCGCCAGTCGACCAGCTGCTCGACAGCTGATCACCCCGCGTCGGGGACGGCCATCCGCGTGCGGTCGACGCAGCCCTGCAGCTGCTCGCGCAGCTGCGCATCCAGGGCGGGATCCTGCGCCGCCTCGACCCCGGGGTAGATGATCCGGCTGACCTCCTCGTTGCAGAGGATCACGGACGACGGCGCCAGCTGCCAGTTGCCCGGGCCGTCCTCCTGGAAGCGCAGCACCGCACCGAGGCCGTCGCGCGACCGGGGGTCGGAGTAGCGCCCGGTCTGGCCGGGGCGGGCCATCCCGGACAGCAGGTTGCCCACGCTCCACCAGACCGGCGTGTCGTTGAGCACCTCGAACCCCTGGACGACGTGCGGGCCGTGGTGGACCAGGGCGTCGATGTCGGCCGACGCCGTCAGCGCTGCCGCGAAGTCGCGGTTCTCGGCGATCGGCTCCTCGGTCATCTCCTTGAACACGTGCACACTGACGATGACCAGCTCGGCGCCGGCCTCGCGTACCGCAGCGACGTCGGCGGCGACGCGCCCCGCATCAGCGGTCAGGTTGAGGCGCCAGTCGTCGCTCGGGCTGTCGGTGTTCGAGCGCCGGGTGTACGAGAGGTGAGCGAGCCGGATCCCTTGCCACTCGAACGTGGCAGGTGGCGCTTCCTCCGGCCGTCGGGCCGTGCCCGACCAGGAGATGCCGGCCTCCTCGAGCGCGTCGATGGTCGAGTCGATCCCGTCATCCCCGAGGTCGTAGCTGTGGTTGGACGCCGTCGTGCACCGGTCGAACCCGGCGGCGTCGATCGAGGCCGCCATCTCGTACGGGGCGAGCAGCAGGTTCCCGCCGTAGGGCGACCGCCCCTTGCCGCCCGGCTCCTCGTCGGGCCGGCCGATCGGCAGCTCCATCTGGCAGATCGCCAGGTCGAAGGACTGCACGAGGGGGGTGATCGGGGCGAACAGGGGCGAGAAGTCGTAGCGGACCCCGGTCGCCGCCCCCGCTTCCTGCCCGGCGTCCAGCACCGGGTTCTCGGTCAGGATGTCGCCGGTCAGCAGCACGCTCAACGACCGCTCGCCGACGGCGGCCACCGTCGTTGGTGGCGCCGTGCTCGATGTCGTCGGAGCCGTTGGAGCGCTCGGGTCGGTCGGGTCGACAGCCGTCGACCCGGTGGCGACGGGGGACGTCGTGGCCGGCTCGACGGGCGCCGGGACACCGGTGGCGTCGGAGCCGCCGGCGGGATCGGCGACCTCCGCCGAGCCGACGCGCTCGTCAGGCGGGGACAACCAGCCCATGGCGGCGACGAAGACCGCCGCCGCGCTCACGACACCGAGCAGGCCGACCCGGCGAGCGCCCGGTGTCATCGATCCCCGATCGCGTAGAAGTACCCGTCGCGGGTGCCGACGTAGATGCGGCCCTTCCACAGGGCCGGGGTGGACTCGATGTTCGCCGGCAGCTGGGTGGTCCAGCGTGGTGTCGGCTGGCCGCCGTCGGCCGGAAGATCCCAGGCGTGCACCACACCGGTGGCGTCGGCCTGCACGAGCACGTCGTCGACGACCACGGGTGAGCTCATCACCGACCACGGCAGGTCGATGGTCCAGCGGATCGCCCCCGTCGCCCGGTCGATCCCGTACAACGGGCCGTTGAAGGTCGGCCAGATGACCGTGTCACCGTGCAGCGCCGGGGTGGACCACGTGCCGCTCTTGTCACCGACCTGATCGGGGATCGACCACACGATCGGGTTCTCCGGGCGGCGAGGATCGAGCTTGAGCAACTGGCCGACCTCGCGCCCGCGATCGTTCTGGCGGTCCCACTCCTGCCCGACGTAGAGGAAGCCCTCCTCGTCGGCGACGATCGTGGCGTCGGTGTCGTCGCCGGTCCAGAACCGGAACGTGCGGGTGATCTCGCCCTGCCCGGTGCGCAGGCTGCTCAGGTCCCACCCCTGCACCAGGCCGCCCGAGGACGTGAAGTAGGCGGTGTCACCGACCAGCGTGACGGCGTTCTCCACCGAGACACGGTCGTCGGGCAGGTTGGCCAGCAGCTCGTCGTCCCATGCCGGCGCCGTGAACACGAGCTCCGGCGCGACCTGGACGAGCCCGTCCGGCCCGTAGCTGCGGTTCAGTCGCACGACGTGGAACCGGCTGTTCTCGCCGCCGGTGACGAGGTAGTCGCCGACGATCAGCGGCGCGGCGTCCCAGTCGCTGTTCCAGAGGCGGGGTTGCAGGGCGTCGTCCATCGAGTCGAGCGCCCACAGCTCGACGGGTTCGCCCCGATCGATGGCCAGGACGCGCAGCTTGTTGTCTCGGGATCCGCCGTAGACCAGCGGGAAGCCGTCGGGGTCGACGGTGACCGTGCCTTTGGCCAGGTCGCCGGTTGGGAACGGGGGGATGATCGGCTCGCCCGTGGCCCCGTCGACGAAGTGGAACTGGTAGTCGTAGGCGCCGAAGACCACCCAGGTGCGACCGTCGCGCTCGAAGACCGCCGGCTGGCCGACCCAGCCGGTGCCGCACCAGGTGCGGGTCTCGCCGTACTCGCTCGACTCGCCGCACATCGCCGAGCCCGGGTAGCGCCAGACGACGTCGGGCGCCGTCGGGACGGGGCCGGCGCCGTAGTAGGTGTGGCTCGGGTTGCCCCGGAAGGTCAGCAGGCCGTCGACCGCGGTGCCCCACGGCTGGCCGACGTCGGCGCCGTACGCCAGCGCCGGTGGCTGGGTCGTGGTCGTCGGGGGCAGCGTCGTCGAGGTCGTCGAGGTCGTCGAGGTGGTCGAGGTGGACGACGTCGTCGTGCTGGCCGGCGTGGTCGCTCCGCTCGAGGCTTCGGCGGCGGACGTCACCGGGGTCGAGGCGTCGGCGGCCGTCGGTGCCGCGCCGACGGTGGTCGTCGGCGCCGAGGCGTCATCCCCGGCACTGCTGCACGCGGCGAGCGCACACACGATGATCAGCACGGAGGCGGCGCGCACCGGCGAACGGTACCCACCATCGACCCCGTCGTGGGTGCATGGTGTCCCCCGATTCGCGCTCGCGGTGCCGTAGCATCGTCCGCCGTGACGAGCGGGCGGCGGCCACTCCGGGGCGGCGCGATCGTCGCGCTGGCGAGCGTCACAACACTGCTCGCGGCGTGCGGCGGATCGCCGCGCGAGATGGCGCCGTTGGGCTCCCAAGCCAGCTCGACCACGGCCGTGCCGCCGGCCGTCGACGTCGATCCGTTCGGTGAGGGCGCCGCAGGCGGCGCGATCGGAGCGGGCACCGCAACGCAGGCGCCGACCACGGCGAGCCAGCCAGCGGATGCGCCGGCGCCAACGGAGCCAGGCGCGGCGGGGAGCTCCGTCGCCGATGCGGCGCCGAGCGCCGACAGCACGACCACCGCGCCCGTCGCTCCCCCGCAGCCGACGTCACCACCGGGCTCGTTCAGCGTGGTGGCGTCGGGCGACATCCTGCCGCACATCCCCGTCGTCGATCGGGCCAGCGTCGTCGCCGGCGGCGCCGGCTACGACTTCCGCGAGATGTTCCGGTTGGTCGAGCCGACGATCGCCGCCGCCGACCTGGCGATCTGCCACCTGGAGACGCCGATCGCCCCACCCGGTGACGAGATCGACCCGATCCCGCCGGAGTACGGCATCCCGCCCGAGATCGCCGTGGGCATCGCCAGCGCCGGGTACGACCGCTGCTCGCTCGCCTCCAACCACTCGATGGACAAGGGCGCCGCCGGCATCGACAGCACGCTGAACACGTTCGACGCCAACGGCCTCGGCCACGCCGGCATGGCCCGCACGCCGGACGAGGCCGAACCGCAGGTCTTCGACCTCGGCGGCGTCCCGGTGGCCCACCTGTCGTACACGTTCAGCTGGAACGGGCGGCAGGCGGCCAACGGTGAGCAGTGGCGTTCCAACCTGCTCGACCCGGACCGGGTCGTCGCCGACGCCCAGCAGGCCCGCGACGAGGGAGCGCGCTTCGTCGTCGTGTCCATCCACTGGGGGGCGGAGGGCTCGACCGAGGTGTTGCCGCAGCAGCGGGACGCGGCCGAGGCGATCACGGCCAGCGGCACCGTCGACCTCATCCTCGGGCACCATGCCCACGTGATCCAACCGATCGAGCAGGTCAACGGCCGCTGGGTCGTGTTCGGCATGGGCAACCACCTCAGCGCCATGAACGCCTCGACCGACTGCTGCGGCATCCGCGGGCAGGACGGGATGATGGTGCGCGTCGATGTCGCCGAGCGCCCCGACGGCACGTTCGAGGTCGGCCAGCCACAGGTCATCCCGACCTACATGGACCGATCCGACTACGCGATCCTGCCGGTCAACGCCGCGCTGGCCGGCGAGGTCGGTGTCGGATCCGTCGGCGTGGACGCGCTGACCGAGTCACTGGAACGGACGACCAACGTCGTCGGCCCGTTCATCGTCCCCCGCTGACGCCCCGACGATTCTCGGTGCGTTCCTGATCAACAGTTGGTGAGAACTGCACCGAGAACGGTCAGTTGTCCGCGGGGAGCCGTCACTCGCAGGTGTAGCCGCTGTTGCGGGCCACCTCGGGTGAGACGTAGCCGAGGTCGAGCTGCGAGGCGGGGTCGCCGCCGGACGTGGACAGCTGCTCGACGGCCGCCTCGATGTCCTGCTCCGAGGCGAACTCGGCGACGGTTGCCAGCAGGGCGGCCTGCAGCGTCACTCCGTCGGTGGGCGTCTCGCCGTTCAGCGCCTGCACCGCCTGGGCGGCCATCCGCGCCTGCGCCGCCTCGTCGAGCCCGAGGTCCGTCAACACGGCGGCCGCGGCCGCGGCTCGCTGGCGCAGTGGGTCGGCGCGCTCGAACAGCTCGACCGGCGCGGTGTCGAGGAACGGGGTCAACCCCTGGACCAGCAGCGGGGCGAAGGCCAGATCCGACCGGCCGACGTCGGCGACGGGCTCGCTCAGGACCGCCTCGGCGTAGACCGTCACCGCCGCCAGCGCGTCGTCGACGGTGGCGCAGAACCGCCCCGGGTCGCCGCCGGTGAGCGTCGAGATCACCGTCGCCTCCTCCAGCTCCTCGCCGTCGACGGTCGTGCTCGTCGACGGTTCCGTCGTCGACGTCACCGTCGAAGCCGGTGGCGTCGTCGTGGCGGATGCTTCCGGCTCCTCGCCCTCGCCGGGGACCTGGTCAAGCAGCTCGGTGTTCAGCACCTCGACCAGCTCGACGACCTTCGCCGCCTGGGCGAAGTCGGTGGCGATGATGTTGACCATCGCCCCGCGCTCGCGCACGCAGCGCTCCAGGCGCTGGCGCACGACATCGTCGCTGTTGGCCTGCCGGGCGACACCCGGGTCCGGCCCCTTCGTGGTCACCCAGTGGTTGACGAGGAACAGCTCGCCGACCCGGCCGCCCCGGTTGGTCGCGCAATCGAACGCCTCGACCGAGTCGTACGAGAACGGCGTCTCCTGGAACCAGCCCTCGTAGGCCGGTTGGTACCACGCCGGTCCGCTGGTCGCCCCGCCGTCCTCGGCGAACACGACCAGCGTCGTGCCGGCATCGATCAGCTCCTGCAGCGTCGGCAACGGCTGGCCGAGCTGCAGGGTGGCGACCTTGTCCTCCAGGCCGGCGTCGACGAAGGCCTGGGCCGTGTCCTCCGGCGTGGTGGCGTCCTGGATGACGATGAGCACGACGTCGTCGGGATGGGTCTCCACGAACTTCTTGATGTCGTCCAGCGCGCTGGCGAACGAGATCGCGCCGAGCTCGCAATAGTTGTGGCAGAGGTAGAGCGTGCTGTCGGCGTCAGCGGCCGCAGGCGCGCGCGAGGCGAGCGCGTTCGCCCGCTCGACCACCCCGGGGTCCGCTCCCTCGAACTCGGGGTTCGACAGCTCCCGCGCCCGGTCGGTCAGTACGACCGGTGTCTGCGATCCCGGGAGTCGAGCTCGCGACGGGACGCCGTAGTGGGTGTCGAAGAGCAGGGCCCTGACGCCGGCGTTCAACTGGTCGCTGATCGGTCCGATCTGCTCGCCGAACAGCCAACCCGCATACAGCGCCGACGACATCGAGTTGTGGGTCCCGGCGAACAGCACCTCGTCGAGCCGTCGCTCGCACAGATCGTCTGACCCGTTGCACCCCGACGGCGCGGCCTTCGCCGCCTCGGCCGCCGAGCGCGAGGTGCTGAGCACGACGGCGCCGGTCAGCCCGGCCAGCAGCAGCAGGACCACACCGATCACCAGCGGGGGCCGCCACCAGGAGCTTCGTCCGGTCTCGGCCTCCTGGGCGACGCGGCTGATCAGGCGCAGCAGCTCGGCCGTCCCGAGGTACGTCAACCAGAGTCCGGCCACCGCGGCCAGCACGACCGCCATCACGGCCAGGTTCTGGATCACCAGGAAGCCCAGCACGAGGCCGAGGGCGCCGATGAGGAACGTGCCGACCGTGGTCTGGCGGCGCTGCTCGATCCACGTGCCGATCCGCCGACCGACGATCGCCGGCGTGTACAGCTGGTCGGACGCCGCCGCGGCCCCGGCGATGACGACCCCGTACCCGATGGTCCACAGCGCCAAGGTGCGCAGATCCAAGGTGACGTCGCTGAGCCCGCCCGACACTGCCTCGCCCAGGTCGGCCTCGGCGTAGAGGTTCCCGACGTACCACTGCACGACCCAGAGCAGGGCGACGACGAACACCCCGACGGACGCCAGCACCCAGCCGAGCCACCACACCGTGCGTCGTCGGTCTCGCGACAGCACGATGGCGATCGCCGCCAGCACCGCCGCCCCGGCCAGGCACCCGAACCCCAGTGCTCGCACGAGGCCCTCGGCCCTCCACACCCCGAGGTCGGCCAGCCGCTGGGTGGTGTCGGCGAAGGCGGTCGAGAAGCCGCCCTCCTGGACCTCCTGCCCGCGGGCGTCGGACGGGAGCTGCAGCGTCCCGGCGATGATCGAGATCGAGTCCGACAGGTTGACGCCCGACGATCCGGAACCGCCGCGCAGGACGTCGGCATGGACGGTGCGGATGGAGTTGCGCAGGATGCTGCGGAACGTGTCGGTGTCGAGGGCCGCCTCGATGGCCGCCTCGAACGCCGGGCGGTAACTGATCGCCTGCTGGTTGCCGGCTTTGACCAGTTCGGCGGTGAACACGTCGGCGGCCTCCGACCGCACCGCCTGCGAATCGAGCACCGAGATCGCCCGCCGGCTGAACGTGCTGCTGTCGTAGACGGTGCTCTTCATCCACACCGCCAGCCCGCCGACCAGCACCAGGACACCTGTCAGCACCAGCAACACGGGAACCAACGCCCGCCGCACGTCAGCCTCCGCCATCGATGATGCGAGGAGCGCACTTGCTCGCCGCCATAGGAGCGAATCTTCCCACACCGTTCGGCGAAGGTCCGGGCATCCCCGGCCGTCGTTTGGACCCGCAGTACGGTGCCGCTCCGACCGTCATGACCCCGAGGGAGACATCGTGTCCGACGTCGATCCGACCGGCCCCGAGTTGCGGCCGACCTCGGTGCTGCTGGTGCAGTGGCTGGCCTACCTGCAGGCCGCCGTCACGATCTTCGGCGGCGTGCTGCTGCTCGGCTTCCGCAACAACGCCGAGGTCCGGGAGAGCTTCAGCTCTACGGAAGCCACGGTCGCCGGTGTATGGGTCATCGCCATCGGGCTGATCACGATCTGGGTCGCCACCAGCTACGCCCACGGCTCGCGCACGGCGATGTTCGTCGTCGGAGCGATCGTCTTGCTCAACCTCGGGTCGTCGCTGTGGTGGCTGTTCATCCACCCTGCCCACTTCGTCGCCGGACTGCTCAACATCGCCCTGTCGGCGGTCATCTTCTACCTCGCGGTGCTGGCCACCGAGACCCGCGACTACTTCGACCGGTACGGCCACTGACCGGCTGGCGCAGTAGGACCGACACATGAACGGGGCCCTCGACGGTGTGCGCGTGCTCGAGGCCGGCCTGCTGGTGCAGGGACCGCAGGCGTCGGCGCTGCTGGCCCAGTTCGGTGCCGACGTGGTCAAGGTCGAACTGCCGTTCGTCGGCGACCAGGCCCGTTGGCTCCCTGCCGCCCCCGGCGAGACCCGCAGCGCCTACTTCTCGGCGTGCAACCGCGGCAAGCGCAGCGTGACCATCGATCTCCGCTCGCCCGACGGGCAGGCCGTGTTCCACCGTCTGGCCGCCACCGCCGACGTCGTGATCAGCAACTTCAAGCCGGGCACGATGGACGCCTGGGGGCTCGGCGACGAGGCCTTGCGGGCGACCAACCCCGGCCTGGTCTACGCCACGGGATCGGCGTTCGGCGCGGTCGGCCCCGACGCCGAACGCGAGGGTGCCGATCTGTCGGGGCAGGCGGCCGGCGGGCTGATCAGCGCCACCGGTCGCGATGGTGGCGAGGTCACACCGATCGCCGCCACGATCGCCGATCACCTGGCGTCGCAGCACCTCGCTGCGGGAGTGCTCGCTGCGCTGATCGCCCGAGGCCGAACGGGCCGCGGCCAGCGCGTGGACGTCTCCCTGTTGGGCAGCCAGATCTGGGGGCAGGCCAGCGAGTACACGGCGTACCTGCTCTCGGGGATCCTGCCCGGGCGACCGAACGGCGGGCACCCGTTGATCCCGGCGCTGTACGGCATCCTGCCGACCGCCGACGGGTGGATCGCCATCGTCGGCGTGCAGCCGCAGTTGCGCGTCGCGTTCTACGAGGCGATCGGTCGGCCCGACCTGCTCGAGGATCCCCGCTTCACCTCGCCACTGCTCGGTCCGGCCGAGAAGGCGGCACTCTTCGAACTGCTGGCCGAGGTCTTCGTCACGCGCACCACCGATGAGTGGTGCACCGTGCTGGCCGCTGCCGGTCAGCGCTTCGCGCCGGTGCGGGACTACGCCGCGGTCGTCGAGGATCCGCAGGTGTGGGTGAACGGGTACCTCGCGCGGGACGGCGAGGGCGACGACGCGGCGATGATCGTCGGCTCACCGATCGCACTGTCCGACACCCCGACCACTCCAGGCGGGCCACCACCGGCGCTCGGGGCCGACACCGATGCGGTGCTCAGCGCAGCCGGCTACACGGACGACGAGATCGTTGCCCTGCGCGCCGCCGGTGCGATCTGACGGGCGGATCCACGCCGCTGGACCGGTGCGATCACCTCACGGATCGCTGCCGTCCGGGTCGTCCATCGCCCGACCGAGGAGCGCCTCACGCTCCGGGTCGTCGAGGAGTGCCCCCGCCTCTGCGAGCTCCTCGACATCGACGTCGCCGTCGCCCTCCTCCACACCGGAGTACTCCATGCGGGTCTCGTCGAAGGGCGTCTCGTCGGGCTCGGCCATGACGTCGAGGATCTCGTCGGCGTCGCTGAGCGCGGCCTCGTCGGCGAGCTCGGCGACCAGCGCCTCTTCCTCGTCGCCGAGTTCCTCGTAGTCGTCGAGCTCGTCGGTCATGGGGCGATCCTGGCACGTCGGATCGTCCGTCGACCGGTGCCGTCACCCCTGCGGGGTACGTTGTCCCGCCGTGGTGCCGGCACCGACCGGGACGTACGCGATCGGCCGAACGTCGTTCGACTGGTCCGACGAGGCGCGGACGGATCCGTACGCGCCCGACCCGACGGGCGTCCGCGAGGTGGTGGTCTGGATGTGGTACCCCGCCGCTCCGAGCGGGGATGGAGCGACGGCCGAGTACCTCCCAGGTGCCTGGACGCCCGTGGCCCAGTTCCTCGGCCTCGACGTCGACGGGCTGCGCAGCCATGCCGTGACCGACGCCGAGCTGGCCGGCGGGCCGGCGCGGTGGCCGGTCCTCATCCTGTCCCCGAGCGGCTTCCCACCCCTCTTGCTCAGCGGGCTGGCCGAGGGGTTGGCCAGCAGCGGCTATGTCGTCGCCGGCATCAACCACACCTTCGAGACCACCGTCACGCCGTTCACCGACGGTCGAGTCCTGCCCGCCAACCCGGCGGCCATCGGCGGCGCGCTCGGGCCGCAGACCGGGTCGCACGACGAGGTGTTCGCCGGGCGCGCCGACGTGTGCCGGTACAAGGTCCGTGACGTGGCGTTCGTGGCCGACCAGCTGGCCCAGCTCGATGCCGAGTCTGGGGGTCGTTTCGAGCGGCGCCTCGACCTGCGGCGCCTCGGTGCCGCCGGGCACTCGTTCGGCGGGAACGCCGCCGTCGAGTGGATGCGTCAGGATCCGCGCTGCCGGGCGGCCGTCAACCTGGACGGTGCGGTGTGGACAGAGGTCGGCGAGGTCGGTGTGGAGCGGCCGGTGCTGCAACTCCTGGCCGACCACCCCGAGTTCGCGCTGCCTCCCGACGACGCCGTGCGCATGGGGATCGCCCCGTCGACGGGCTGGTTCGAGGCCGAGAAGGCGATCATGTTCGACGGCTGGCGACGGATCCACGAACGGGCCACGCCCGGGTACACGGTGCGCATCGGTGGTGCCACGCACCTCAGCTTCATGGACGTGCCCAACCTGCCGGTCGTCGACGGTTCGGTCGTGACCACGATGCTCGCCGCGACGACCATCGACCCGCAGCGGATGCAGCACCTGACCGTCGAGGTCGTCCGGGCGTTTCTCGACCGCCACCTCGCTGGCACGGCGAGCGGACCGCTCGACGGGCCGAGTGCGGAGCACCCGGAGCTGTCCTTCGGCCCGTCCTGACGATCCGCATATGGTCGGGTGTCGGTCCCCATCGCCATCGGGGTCGCGCGCTGGCGCGGGTCCACGAACATCGGAGCTGCAATGGCTGTTGTGCCCCCGGCCGGAGCAACGAAGTTCGTCACGACCGCGGACGGTCGCCAGCTCGCGTACATCGAGTTCGGCGATCCGACGTCACCGCTCGTGATCCACAACCACGGCGGCCCGAGCAGTCGTCTCGAGGGACGGCTGTTGGCCAACGGCGCGACCGCCCACGGGTTGCGCCTGGTGAGCGTGGATCGGCCGGGCATGGGGCGCTCGACGGCGCAGAAGGATCGCAGCTACGAGGGCTGGTGCAACGACCTCGTCACCATCGCTGACGCGCTGGGGTATCAGCAGTTCGGCGTGAGCGGATGGTCGGAGGGCGGTCCGTGGCCGCTGGCCGCGGCTGCCTACCTCGACCCAGCCCGACTGCGGCACGTCACCAGCATCGCCGGCGGCAACTACGGGACGTTCGGCGACATGTGGGCGGCGAAGTTCATGGACAAGGTCGACACCGTCGGCGGCAAGCTCGCCCTGCACCACCGCCTCGAGTTCCACCTCATGTACGAGTTCCTCGGCCTCGACGCCACGCACTTCCGAACGTCGTACATCAAGACGCTGGTCAAGCTCGTCAACGACTACGACGCCAGGTTCCTGCGCGACCCGGAGTACGCCGAGCCGTTCGCCGACATGTCGGCGGAGTGCTTCGCCCAGGGCTCCGAACCGCTCGTCGACGACTCCGAGCTGCTCTACCACCGGTGGGCGTTCGATGTGACCAAGATCGAACGACCGGTGCACATGTGGCAGGGCACCGACGACCACCTCGTCCCGTACCCGATCAACAAGGAGATCTCGGACCGCATGCCCGGTTCGGTGTGGCACGAGGTCCAGGGCGCCGGTCACCTCGTCGCGATCGGCGAGGCCGACGCGATCTTCGCCATCGCCGCCGAGGAGCTGCAGGGCTCCTCCTGACCAACCCCAGACGCGCCAGCGACCCGCCGGAGCGGGCCGCTGATCAGGCATCTACGTGGAGCGGACGACGGGATTCGAACCCGCGACCCTCACCTTGGCAAGGTGATGCTCTACCAGCTGAGCCACGTCCGCAGTCGGGCAAGGAGGGTAGCAGCGGGATCGGCGCGCGCGGAGCGGACGAGGACCGTCCGCGGGGCGCTCAGATCAGGCGTCGGGCTTCGGCCGGAGGTCGACGCGCAGGATCAGGACCCCGTCCTCGATGGTGCCAGCAGCGTCGGCGATGATGGCGAAGTCCTGGTAGTCGGCCTGCGCCTGGGCGATGAACTGCTGTCGCTCCTCCCCCGCCACCGGGGGAAGCGGTCGCCGCTTGACCGCCGCGGCGCGTTCCCGGAAGCGGCCCAGCATCTCGTCGACATCGAACTCGGCCATGGCCGGATGGTACCCACCCGGGCTCAGCGGGCTTCGTCCTCCACCCGCTCGTCGATGCCGTCGATCGGAGCGTCGGGCGGCGGCTCGATGACGTCGGCCGGGCGCGGTTCCTCGACCGACTCGACGGACTCGACCGGCACGACGTCCTCGACCGGCACCGGCGCGTCGACGGCCACCGGGTCCTCGACCGGCACCGGCGCGTCGACGGCCACCTGGTCCTCGACCTCGTCGAGCGGCACGATCGGCGCCGGATCCGGTGCGCCGTCCGGGCGCGCCGTCGTCAGGCGGGTGCTGCGCGACGACTCGTCGGCCCGGCGGAAGCTGCGGTCGCCCATCACCTCCAGCGGCCCGAGCGCCACGTGGTCCGCGCGGGTGGAGCGGACCAACCAAACCGTGACCACGACCATCGCCGCCCCGAGGACGACGAGTGCGCCGACCAGCAGCAGCACCGTCGTCCCGGTCGAACCGACGGCGCCCAGTTGCGCGCTGGTTCCGGTCGACACGGCCGCTGATCATCGCAGGTCAGCGCTGGTGGTCACCACACCAGATCGTCGTCCGCCCTCCGACCACGTCGCGCCGCAGGACGGCGCCGTCGCGCGTGCAGCGCCCGCCAGCTCCCCGGACCGCGGGCGACAGCGTGCCGGTGTGGCTCCCGCCGCGTCGCCCCATCACCCGCAGCCGGCGCCGGATGGTGCGCTGCAGTGCGGCCACCTCGTCGGCGGTCAACGAGGTCGCTGGGCGATGGGGATCCAGACCGGCCCACCAGAGCACCTCGTCGACGAGCAGGTTGCCCAGCCCGGCGACGGCCGTCTGGTCGAGCAGCACCGCCTTGAGCGGCGCCCGTCGCCCGTGCAACGCCCGCTCGAGCTGGCGCCTCGTCAGCGTCATGGCGTCCGGACCCAGCCGATCGACGTCCGGCTCCAGCAGCACCCGGCCGAGCCGTCTCGGGTCGTGCAGCCGAAGCCGCCCGCCGCCGTCGAGCCCGACGACCCAGCGATCCCAGATCGGGTTGTCGCTCGCTGCGCCGTACGTGAGCCGGTCGATCGCCGCCACGTCGTCGACGACGAGCCGGCCCGTCATGCCGAAGTGGATCCCGACCAGCGGCCCGTCCGTCAGTAGGAGCAGGAGCTTGCCGCGCCGATCGATCGCGGTGACCGTCCGTCCGACCACGGCGGCATCGACGCCGTCGCCGACGATCAGCGGGTCGGTCCGCTCGACGGTCGTGAAGCGTCGACCGAGGAGCACCGATCCGGCTCGCCTCGTCGACTCGACCTCCAGCACCTCGGGCACGTGGCGAGTGTGGCGCGGCGTCCATTGGCCGGGCACACTCGGTGGCGCATGTCTGACCTGCTGTGGTTGCTGGGGGCGGTCGTCGTGTGCGGCGGGCTGTTCCTGCTCGCCTCGCGCATCGAGCCGCACTGGGTGGCCAAGGACGGCTCTCGCTTCCTCACGACGGCGCAACCGATCGACCGCTCCGGCCGCAACATCGGCCGCAAGCGCGAGGTGCGCGTCGCCTTCCTCAACGACGGTGACCTGCTCGTCTCCCGCCGATCGATCGTGCGCACGGCCACCGGGGTCTGGCGCATCCAGGCCCGTTCGCCCCAGCCGCCGCGGGGCCGGCAGGTCTACCTCCTGCGCGAGCTACCGCCCGATCCCGACGGCGAGCTGCTGGCGATCCGCGTGCCGGCCGGATCCAGGGTGGTCCCGATGCTCGATCAGCTGAGCCCCGACGTCGACCCCAACGACCCGCGCGTCGTCAGCGTTCCGACACTCGATCCAGGAACTCGGCGATGGGGTCGGCGAGCTGATCGAGGTTGATCAGGAACGCATCGTGCCCGTGCGGTGAGTCGACCTCGACGTACCGGCTCGTCACGCCCTCCGAGCGCAAGACCTCGTCGATCTGGCGCTGCTGGTAGTTCGGGTAGAGCAGGTCCGACGAGATGCCGATGGCCAGGCACGCCGCCCGGACCCGGGCCATGGCCCCGGCGATGCTGCCCCGGCCGCGCGACACGTCGTGCAGGTCCATCGCCTTGCCGATGACCAGGTAGCTGTTGGCGTCGAAGCGCCGCACGAGCTTGGCGCCGTGGTGGTCGAGGTAGGTCTCGACCTCGAACTGCTGCCACAGGCCGAAGCGGTCGTTGGCGCCCTCGACCAGGCCCCGCCCGAACCGGTCGGTGAACACGTTGTCGCTGCGGAACGTGACCTGGGCGACCATGCGGGCGATCGCCAGTCCCTCGTCCGGACCGCGTTCGGCGTCGTAGTAGTCACCGCCGCACCAGTCCGGGTCGAGGGCGATCGCCCGGCGGCCGATGGCGCCCCACGCGATCTGCTGGGCCGTCGCCTGCATGCAGGTGGCGATGGGCACGATCGAACGCACCCGCTCCGGGTACATGATCGCCCACTCCAGCGCCTGCATGCCGCCCATCGAGCCGCCGATGACGGCGTGCCAGGTGGCCACGCCCAGCACGTCGGCCAGCCGGGCCTGCGCCCGCACCATGTCCCGGATCGTGACGACCGGGAACCGCGATCCGTACGGCCGCCCGTCGGCGGGGTGAGGTGATGCCGGACCCGTCGAGCCCTGGCAGCCGCCGAGCACGTTGGCGCACACGACGAACCACCGATCGGTGTCGATCGGTCGGCCGGGGCCGATCATGCCCTCCCACCACCCGGGCGCCGGATGCCCCCGGCCGGCGGGGCCCGTGACGTGGCTGTCGCCCGTCCAGGCGTGGCAGAGCAGCACGGCGTTGGCCGCTCGTTCGTCGAGGCGACCCCACGTCTCGTAGGCGACGGTGACGTCGGCCAGCGCCGGGCCGCCGTCGAGGGCCAGCAGGGGTCCGAGGGTGAAGAACTGGCGATGGCCGGCGGGGTCGCCGGGCAACCACGCCCCCGTGCTCCTCGTCATCGCCCTCCCGTCACCTCGCGCCTTCCGACCGTCCACGCATGACGAGTGACCGAACGCTCGGTTGCCGGAACGTCATCCGACCACATCCCGCCTGCTGGCGGAGGCACCTTGGGGCGTTCACCCAGGTTGCCGGGCCCGAGGGCCACTCGAAATGCGCCGCGGATCGTAACAGTGGCGCCCGGGTGACACTGCGACGAGATTCCGTGCCGCGATCAGCACGGCCCTCCGCACCGGATCTTCGTCAGGGCCCGATGGAGCCGACGACGGGTTGGGCGAAGCGGAGGCGGGTGTCGAACCCGGACTCGTAGGGCAACCAGCCGTCGCGGTCCGGGTAGATCAGCTGGACCACCTCGAACGGTTCACCGCGGTACCAGGCCGCGGCGGTGGCGAACAGGTCACCCCACTCCCCCAGGTCGACGGGTGCGAACCGGCAGCGCAGGTCGTTGTCGAGCAGCCCGACGAGCTCGGCGTCGAGGGGGAGCTCGGTGCCGCCGCGCCGCAGGTCGGCGATCAGACCGACCAGGCCACGGGCCGCCACCGGGGTCAGCCCGAAGACGACGACGTCCGGGAACTGCACGTGGCTCGGGAACCCGATCGTGTACGTGTAGCCGGGACGTGGTGGGTCGGTGCTCGCATCCGGCGCCACCGGCTCGACGGCGAACCCGTCGGTCTCCACCATCCACTCGATCTTCTCGGCGTGCGGGAGGTGGAAGTCCGGCAGCTCCACGACCGGCGACGGTAACCCGACACCGGTACCGTCCGATCCACCCATGTACCGCTTCCTGCTGCGACCGCGGTGGCTGCTGTTCCACCTGGCCTGCATCGGCGCCGTCGTGCTGATGGTCAGCCTCGGGTTCTGGCAGCTGCGCCGGCTCGACGAGCGCCAGGCCTTCAACGCCACGGTCGAGGCGCGCATCGACCAACCGGCGATCCCGCTGGCCGACGTCCCGGCGAACGCCGACGTCGACGCGCTCGAGTGGCGCCCGGTGGTCGTCGCCGGTGAGTACCTGCCCGACGAAGGGCTCGTGGTCGTCAACCGCAGCCAGGGCGGCCGGGCCGGGGACATCGTGGTGACGCCACTGCGGCTCGACGACGGGCGGATCCTCCTCGTCGAGCGGGGCTTCGTCCCCTTCGGCGCGGTCGCCGATCCGCCACCGACGGGAACGGTCGAGGTCGTCGGTCGCCTGCGCCCATCGGAGCAGCGCCGGCGAGGCCAGGTCAGCGACGCGGCGACCGGCGAGCTGACCCAGGCCCAGCGCCTCGACATCGACCGGCTGGCCGACCAGCTCCCGGGCAAGCCCATCGGCTTCTTCGTCGAGTTGACCGGGTCGACGCCCGCCGAGACGGGTCCGTTCCCCGAGCCGCTCGGCGGGCCCGAGCTGAGCGAGGGCTCCCACCTGTCCTACGCCGGCCAGTGGTTCATCTTCTCCGCCGGCGTCGTGGTCGGATGGGTGCTCGCCGTCAGGCACTCGCTGCGGTCTCGGCGGGCCAGCGCGGCCAGGGCGGCGTTGCCGCCAGTCGGCGACGCACCCGCCAGGGAAGCCGTCGCCACTGCGCCGCCATCGCCCGACTGACCGCGCTCGGTGGCGAGTCGACGCGCAGGTACGCCGACCACATCTCGGTGGGAAGGTCGAAGAAGCAGGCGAAGAACTCGGCCAGCTCGTTCGCCGGGAGGCGCACGAGCACGTTCAGCCCGTGGTCGTGCAGGCGACGGGTGCGCCGCAGCGACGACGGCCAGACGGCACGGTGGATCGGTCGCACGTCGGGTCGGCCGGCGGCCGACAGCGCGTCGGCGATCGCCGTCGCCACCCGCGGTGCCGCCCGCAGTGCCGTCGCCACGGAGAACCCCGTCACGGGGTTCGTGAAGCCGGCGGCGGCGCCGAAGGGGACGACCGGCTGGCGCGCCGACGGCAGGCGGCCGCCCATCGGGATGTGGACGACCTCCGCCCGGCCCGCCGGCCCGCCTGCGGGCGGGGCGTCAGCGCCGAGCCGCGCCGCCAACCGATCGGCCAGCCAGCCGGCGTCGACACGGGATGGAGCGGCCAGCACCGTCTCCTCGACCAGCCAACCGTCGTGGACGGGCACCACGTAGCAGAACGTCGGCGGCCCGCCGCTGCGACCGACGGACCGCAGGTCCATGAACGTCGGCCGGTCGGCATCGAACCGGCTGGGCGGGGCGTCGAGCACGACGCCGTAGGCCGACTGCCATGCAGCGGGCGACGTCGGGGCGCCCACCAGGCCTCCGCGACCGGCGGCGTCCACCACGAGTCGGGCATCGACGTCGTCGCCCGCTGCGAGGCGCACTCGGCTGCCCCACGCGAAGTGCTGGACACGCTGGCCCACACCTCGTCGGCGTTCGAGCCCTGCGCCGAGGTGACGGCGCAGCTCGTCGCCGTCCAGCACGCCGTACGGGCGCTCGACGACCTGGCGGTGCGTGGTGTGGACGACGACGGACGGTGCGACGGCGCCGAAGCAGGACGGGGGGAGCTCCGCCACGTCGTCGACCCACGTGGCGTACGTCGCCGTCCAGGGCCGGTCGGTGCCGACGACGACGACGGACGCCCCGCGATGGCGGCACTCGGCGGCCAGGGCCAGCCCGGCCGGACCGTCGCCGACCACGGCGACGTCCAGCTGCGGACCGGTCACGGTCAGCCCACCCGCTCGAGCGCGGCCATCCTCCGGAACTGCTCGACCACGTCGGGGGTGCGGTGCGCCGGGTCGTGCGAGCGGTAGACGGTCTCCACGTTGACGGCGATCCGGCCGGCCTCGCCCAACGAGTCGAAGCGGTGGTCGGCGCCGAGCAGCAGCGGCGATCTCCTGTGCCGCGTCCCACGCATCGACACCGGCGCGCTGGCGCTCGCTCGCCGCCGTCTCGACGTACGCCAGGTAGTCGCGCACGGCCGTGACGCCGGCCTTGTCCGTCACCGGACCGTGCCCGGGCACGACCACCTCGACGTCCATCCCCAGCATCAGGTCGCAGGCGGCGATCCAGTTGGACAGCGGGCCCGCCCACACGATCGGCTGACCGCCGATGAACAGGATGTCGCCCGTGAACACGGTGCGGGCGTCCGGGACGACGGCGATCAGGTCGCCCTTGGTGTGCGCCGGCCCGACCTCGATCAGCTCGACCTCCCGCCCGCCGACCTCCAGCCCGAGCCGGCCGTCGAACGTGCGGGTCGGCGGCGTCAGCTCGATGCCGTCGAAGTGGAACTCGCCGAAGAAGCTGCGGAACAGGTCACCGACCTCGCCGGGCGCGTCGTTCAGGGCGCCGAGCATCGACGGCGGGACGTCGTTCATTTCCTCCGCGGCGGCCGTGGTGGCGACGATCTCGGCGTCGGCGACCAGCTCGTTGCCGTAGCAGTGGTCCCCGTTGGCGTGGGTGTTGACGACGGTGGCGATGGGCGCCGACCGTGTCGAGCCCTCGAACGCCTCGAGCATCTCGGCGGTCAGGCGGAGGTCGAACAGCGTGTCGACGAGCAGCGACGCACCGTCGCCGACCACGAGACCGGCGTTGCTCCAGCCCCACGACCCGTCGCGCTGGACGTAGGCCAGGCACCCGTCACCCGCCGCGTGCACGCTGCCGTTGGCGACCACGTGGCATGACTACCACGAACGCCGGGCCCGGCCCAGCACGCGGCCGACCATCCGCTCGGCGAGCATCAACGTCGGCAGGTACGTGTTCGTCGTCGGCAGCTCCGGGAAGATCGAAGCGTCGGCGACGAACAGGTCGCGCCGCCCGAACACCGCCCCGTCCCCGTCGACCACGGTCCCCATCCGACACGTCGACGTCGGGTGGTACACACCGCTGGGCGGCTCGCCGACGGTCGAACCGGCCACGATCCGCTGGAACGACTCGTGCTCGAGCAGGCCGTGGACGAGCTCGACGCCGACCGCCAGCCGACGGTGGTCGTCGTCGCTGAGCACCTGCACCGGCGTGCCGTCGTCGGCGACCCGTCCCTCGCCGTCGGCGTCCATCACCACGACCAACACCCCGGCCCGTCCCAGACGGTCCGGTCCGAGGTGGTTGACGGCCAGCAGTTGCACATCGGCGCGGCGCAGCAGCGTCCCGGCGACCAGGCCGTGCGGGTCGGAGCGCACCTCGGGGTGCAGCTCGAGCTCCACGGCGAGGGCGGCGTGGTTGCGCAGGTGGGCGCCGACGTCCGGTCCATCGACGCCGGACCGGCGCAAGATCACCGGTGTGCCGATCGCACCGGCGCACAGCACGACGGCGTCGGCCGGGATCGTCGCGCCGTCGTCCAGCTGAACGCCGACCGCCCGCTCGCCGTCGAAGCGCACGGTCCTCGCGGGCGCACCCGCTCGGAGCTCGACCGCTCCCCGCGCCGGGACCCCGGCGTAGGCCTCCCACGCCGACACGCGGCGGCCATCGCGACGGGTCAGTGGTGGGCGAGTGGCGTCGGCGGCGGCGGCGAGCAGGGCTCGATCGATCGGCCCGAGCTCGTCCTCGGCGGCCGGCTCCAGCGGGACCTGCACTCGGGCCAGCGCCTCGTCGGTGTCGTCCCAGCCCCACGACCGGTACTGCCCGGCGTCACCGGCGGTGGCGACCATGCCGTTGATCGCACTCGACCCGCCGACGCCCCGTCCGCGCAGGAAGGGCCCGATGAACGACCGTCCCGCGACGGCGGCGGCGTCGAAGAAGCTGGCGCCCGTCGTCGCGGGGTCGACCGTCCCGGACCCGGCTTCGACCAGGACGACGTCCTCGCCGACCTCGGCCAGCCTCGCCGCCACGACCGACCCCGCCGATCCGGCGCCGACGACGACCCACCGCACGGATCGAGTCTCCCCCATCCGAGGGTTTCCTGCATCGGAGGGTCACGTGAGGGGAAGCCCCTCTGCAAACCCTCGGAGGCAGCAAACCCTCGGATGGGTCAGGGCTCGCGGGGGGTGGCGATGGGGAGGCCGGCGAGGTGGGCGGCATCGTTGTACCGCTGCAGCCGCCACCGGCCGGCCCGGACGAGGAGCAGCTCGGTGATCGACGTGTTCGTCGTGTACAGCTCGAAGTCGCCGACGATCGGGGAGCGCAGCGCCAGCCTCATCGCTGCGTTGACCACGCCGCCATGGCAGCTGACGACGACCGTGCCGCCGGGGTGCCGGCTGGTCACGTCGTGCAGGCCGATGCCGACGCGGTGGTGCAGCTCGGCGATGGTCTCGCCGCCGGGGAACGTGACGGCATACGGATCGGCGTCCCAGTCCGGCATGCCGTGGCGCTCGACGAACTCGTCGAACGTGAGCCCGTCGCAATCCGGGCCCGGGTCGTGCTCGCCGAAGCGGTCGTCGACCTGGACCTCGACGTCGCCGAGCGCCGGGGCCAGCAGCTCGGCCGTCTCGACCGCCCGCCGGTAGTGGCTGGCGTAGAGGGTCACGTCGTCGCCGGCCTCGCCCGTCGTCGTCAAGCGGTCGGCCAGCGCCTGGCACTGCCGCCGCCCCAGGTCCGACAGCCCGCCGCAGGAACGCGGCCCGCCGATCGCCCGGTCGACGCTGGAGCGCGACTCCCCATGGCGCACGAGCAGCACCCGCGTCGATCGTGGCTCGCCGTCATCCGCCATCCCGACACGGTACCGACGGCGCCATTCCTGAACATTTCGTTCAGGTCACCGGCACGGAGGCCCGGGGTGCGTAGGGTCCGGGCGGTGGTGTCCGGGCACCGTTTCACGGTGCGGACGATCGGCGCGGACCCCCGGGCGGCGGCCATCGCGGACGGCGCGTCGACGCTCGGCCTGACGTTGGGCGGCCCGGTGCAGGTCGCTGACCTGGTGTTCCTCGACGGCGACCTCGACGATGCCGGCCGGACCTGCCTGGCCGACCTCCTCGCCGATCCCCTGCTCCAGGTGGGCAGCTGGAACCGGCCCGACACCGACGGCATCGAGATCACGCTGCACCCGGGCGTGACCGACACCGCAGCCACGGCGTTTGTGCAGGCGGCCGACCAGCTCGGCGTGCCCGTCACGGCTGCAGCGACCGGGCGGCGCGTCGAGCTGCCCCCGGGCACCGACCCGGCGACGGCCGAGCTGCTGCTGCGGCGTCTCGTCGCCAACCCGGTGATCGAGGAGTGGTGCACCGGCTTCGCCGACCCCGATCTGCACCCGGGATCCGAACCGCGCTCCACGGCCACGGTGGTCGAGCTGCGGGGCCTCGACGGCGACGGGCTACAGGCGGTCGGGCGGGAGCGGGCACTGGCCCTCGACCCGGCCGAGCTGCAGGTGATCCAGGACCACTTCCGCGCCGCCGGCCGCGATCCGACCGACGTCGAGCTCGAGACCCTCGCCCAGACGTGGAGCGAGCATTGCGCCCACAAGACGTTCCGGGCCGAGATCACGACGACGACGGGCGAACGGCGCACCGGGCTCCTCGACCGGCTGCGCGACGCCACCGATCAGGTGGCTGCGCCGTTCGTCCGGTCGGCATTCGTCGGCAACGCCGGCATCGTCGCCTTCGTCGACGGCGTCACGATCGCCCTCAAGGCCGAAACGCACAACCATCCCTCGGCGGTCGAACCGTTCGGCGGCGCCAACACCGGGGTCGGTGGCGTCATCCGCGACGTGCTCGGGGCCGCCCATCGCCCGGTCGCCGTCACCGACGTCCTGTGCTTCGGACCCGCCGACCTTCCCGCCGCCGACCTGCCGGCCGGAGCGCTGCACCCCCGCCGGATCCGCGACGGCGTGATCGACGGCGTGGCGGACTACGGCAACAAGATCGGACTCCCGACGATCGCCGGCGCCGTGCTCTACGACCCGGGCTTCACGACCAACCCGCTCGTGTTCTGCGGCTGCATCGGGCTGGCCGCCGACATCCCGCCGCCGACCGGACCACACCCGGGTGACCGCGTCGTGGTGCTCGGCGGCCGCACCGGGCGCGACGGGATCCGCGGGGCCACGTTCTCCAGCCTGACGATGGACGCCAGCACCGGCCAGGTCGCCGGGGCCAGCGTGCAGATCGGCGATCCGGTGACGGAGAAGCGCCTGATCGACGTGCTGTCGGGCGCCGACCACCTGTGGACCGCGATCACGGACTGTGGCGCCGGCGGGCTGTCCTCGGCGGTCGGCGAGATGGCCGAAGGCGTCGGCGCCGATGTCGAATTGGCCACGGTGCCGCTCAAGTACCCGGGGCTCGAGCCGTGGGAGATCTGGCTGTCCGAGGCGCAGGAGCGGATGGTCATCGCCGTGCCGCCCGATCACCTGACGGAGCTCGCCGCCCGGTGCGCCCGCCACGGCGTCGAGCTGGCCGATCTCGGCACGTTCACCGGCGACGGGCGGCTCGTCGTGCGCCACCACGGCGACGTCGTCCTCGACCTCGAGACGGCGTTCCTCCACGACGGGCGGCCGCGCCGCTCGATGACCGCCGAGCTGCCGGCGCCAACGCGGCAGCCGGCCGGGCGCGTGGTGGACGACCCGGCGGCGACGCTGCTGCGACTGCTGGCCCACCCGAACATCGCCAGCAAGGCGGCGACCATCCACCGCTACGACCACGAGATCGGCGGTGGCACCGTCGTCCGCCCGCTCGTCGGTGTGCGCGGCGATGGGCCGGCGGATGGCGTCGTGATCGCCGATCCCCGCGACGGGCACGGCCTGGCCGTCGGCATCGGCGTCAACCCCTGGTACGGCCTCCACGACCCCGAAGCGATGGCCCACGCCGTGGTCGACGAGGCGATCCGCAACGTGGTGGCCGTCGGCGCCGACCCGGACCGCGTGGCGCTGCTCGACAACTTCTCGTGGGGCGACCCCCGCCGGCCCGAGACGCTCGGCGCGCTGGTCGCCGCCGTCGACGGTTGCCACGACGCCGCCGTTGCGCACGGCGCCCCGTTCGTCTCGGGCAAGGACTCGCTGAACAACGAGTACACCGGGGCCGACGGGGCCCGGCACGCGGTGCCGCCGACGCTGGTCATCACTGCGGTCGCCCACGTGGCCGATGTCGGCCGCACCGTCACTCCCGAGCTCAGCGGACCGGGGAACGTCGTCGTGCTGCTCGGTCGCACGGCGGCGGAGTTCGCCGGCAGCCACCTCGACCTCGTGCGAGGGCACTCGGGCGATCCCGGGGTGGTGCCGCAGCCCGACCCAGATGCGCCGGCCCGGTACCGCCGACTCCACCGGGCGATCCACGACGGGCTCGTGCGCTCGTGCCACGACGTCAGCGAGGGCGGGTTGGCCGTCACCCTGGCCGAGCTGTGCATCGCCGGCCGCCTCGGGATCGAGGTCGAGTCGCTGCCCGACCCCGACGTGACGACATCGCTGTTCTCCGAGTCGACCGGGCGCCTGGTCGTCGAGGTCCGCCCCGACGATCTCGACGCGTTCACCGCCACGGTCGGCCCGGTTCACCGCCTCGGCACCGTGACCAGCGACCCAACACTGCGTTTGTGCGATGGCGCGCGGCTGACCGTCGACCAGTGCGCGAACGCGTTTGTCGGGCGCGCATCGTGAGCCGGCCGACGGCGATCGTGGTGGCCGGGCCGGGGACCAACCGGGACGGCGACGCGCTGCTGGCGCTGGACCTGGCCGGCGCCGAGCCGGCGGTGGTCCTGGCCGGGGAGCTGATCGCCGAGCCTCGGCGGCTGGACGAGGCGCGCATCGTCGTCGTCGCCGGTGGCTTCAGCTACGGCGACGCGCTGGGCGCCGGCCGCGTCCTCGCCCTCGACCTCACGCTGGGCGACGGCGGCCGACTCGGCGACGGGTTGCGCGACTTCGTGGCGAGCGGCCGACCGGTGATCGGCATCTGCAACGGGTTCCAGGTGCTGACCCGGGCCGGGCTGCTGCCGGGTGCGCTCGGCCACAACGAGCAGGGCCGGTTCGACTGCCGGTGGGTCGAGCTGACCGCCGAGCCGGCGAGCACCTGCATCTGGACATCCGGGTTGGACGACCCGGTGCACTGCCCGATCGCCCACGGCGAGGGGCGCTACGTGCACCCCGAACCCGCCGCGCTGGTCGCCGCCGGGCAGGTCGCGCTGCGCTATGCCGGCACCAATCCCAACGGCTCGATGGCCGACATCGCCGGGGTCTGCGACCCGACCGGTGTGGTGCTCGGGCTGATGCCGCACCCGGAGAACCACGTCGTGGTCCGCCAGCACCCTCGCCACCGCCATGAGCCCGACACCTCGCGCTTCCTCGGGTTGCGCCTGTTCGAGAACGCCGTACGCCATGTCAAGTAGCCCGACCCTCGCACCGTTCACCGACATCGAGCTTGGCCTCCCCGATCGTCGCGACGGCAAGGTCCGCACGTCGTACGCCCTCGGCGACCGCCGCCGCCTGATCATCACGACGGATCGGCTCTCGGCGTTCGACCGCGTGCTCGCTGCCGTGCCGTACAAGGGCCAGGTGCTCAACCAGCTGTCGGCGTGGTGGTTTGAGCAGACCGCCGACGTGGTCGCCAACCACGTCGTGGCCGTTCCCGACCCCAACGTGCTCGTCGCCCGGGCGGCGACCACCCTGCCCGTCGAGGTCGTCGTCCGCGCCTACATCACGGGCGTGACCGCCACGTCCCTGTGGGCGCCGTACGCGGCGGGTCAGCGCGTCCTCTACGGGCACCGCCTTCCGGACGGTCTGGCCAAGAACACGGCGCTGCGGCGCCCGTTGATCACGCCCACGACGAAGCCACCGACCGGCTCGACCGTGCACGACGAACCATTGACGGAGGCCGATGTGGTCGAGCGTGGCCTCGTCGACGGGCCACGCTGGGAGGCGGTGTCGTCCGCCGCCATGGCGCTGTTCCGTCGCGGGCAGGAGGTTGGTTCGGCCGCCGGGCTGATCCTTGCCGACACCAAGTACGAGTTCGGCGTGACCGCCGACGGCGACCTGTTGCTGATCGATGAGCTGCACACGCCCGACTCCTCGCGCTGGTGGGTGGCCGCCACCTACGCCGACCGCGTGGCGGCCGGCGCGGAGCCCGAGAGCCTCGACAAGGAGGTCGTCCGCCGAGCGCTGGCCGACGCCGGCTTCCGCGGCGACGGACCGGCGCCCGATCTCTCACCCGACGTGTGGGCGGCCACGTCGGCGCGCTACATCGACGCCTATGAGCGACTGACCGGACTCGACTTCGAGCCCGGCACCTACCCGGTCGGCGAGCGGATCGCCGCCCGGGTCGAGGTTCTGAAGGAGTTCGCAGCATGAACGACATTTGTTGCGTTCCCCGGCTACGCAGGCCGCTGAGAGAGGTTGAGCCATGACTGATCACCCCAGAGACGAGTGCGGCGTGCTCGGCATCTCGACGCCCCATGGCGAGGGCGTCGCCCAACTCGCCTTCTTCGGCCTGTTCTCCCTGCAGCACCGCGGACAGGAGGCGGCCGGCATCGCGGTGAGCGATGGCCACCGGGCCCGGGTCCACAAGCAGCCCGGGCTCGTGTCGCACGTCTTCACCAACGACGCGCTGGCCCCACTGGCCGGCTACCACGCCATCGGCCACACCCGGTACTCGACGACCGGGTCGAGCAACGAGCGCAACATCCAGCCCTTCCTCGTGGAGACGATGCACGGCCCGCTGGCCCTGGCCCACAACGGCAACATCGTCAACACCCCCGAGCTGCGCGACGAGCTGCTCGGGCGGGGGTTCGGGCTCACTGCGACCAGCGACTCCGAGGTGATGACGCTGATGCTCGCCGCCGCCGGCGGCCGCACGTGGGACGAGCGGGTGGAGCGCACCCTGCCAGCGTGGAAGGGAGCGTTCTCGCTGGTCCTGTTGGCCGCCGACCGGGTGGTCGCGGTGCGCGACCCCTGGGGCTTCCGGCCGCTCTCCGTCGGGCGGTTGCCGCACGGCGGGCACGCCGTCGCCAGCGAGACCTGCGCGCTGTCGACGCTCGGCTGTGTCGACATCAGCGAGGTCGAGCCGGGTGAGATCGTCACGCTGCAGGGTGCGGAGCTGCACCGCCGCCGAGCGCTGTCGCCGGCGCCGGCCCAGGCCCGCTGCACGTTCGAGTTCGTCTACTTCTCCCGCCCCGACTCGGTGTGGGACGGCCGCAACGTGCACCACGTGCGCGAGCGCCTCGGCGCCGAGCTGGCCGCCGAGTGCCCCGTCGATGCCGACATCGTGATCCCGGTGCCCGACTCCTCGATCCCGGCCGCGATCGGGTACGCCCGGGCCAGCGGCGTGGCCTACAACGACGGGCTGATCAAGAACCGCTACATCGGGCGGACGTTCATCGAGCCGACCCAGGAGATCCGCGACCGCGGCGTCGCCCTGAAGTACAACGCGCTGTCCGAGAACCTGGCCGGCCAGCGGGTCGTGATGATCGACGACTCGATGGTCCGTGGCACGACCGCCGGACCGCTGGTCAAGCTGGTCCGCGACGCCGGCGCGGCGGAGGTGCACGTGCGCATCACCTGCCCGCCGATCGTCCACCCGTGCCACTTCGGCGTCGACATGGGCCACGACGGCGACCTGATCGCCGCCCGGCTGACCGTGCCCGAGATCCGGGACCGGGCCGGCGCCGACAGCCTGGAGTTCCTGTCGCTGGAAGGGATGATGCGTGCTGTCGGGCGAGCCGACGGCAGCGAGACCGGGTACTGCAACGCCTGCTTCACCGGCCGCTACCCGATCGAGGTCGGCGGCGCCCAGGCCAAGCTGTCCTTCGAGGGCGTCCTTGCGTGAGCGAGCGTCCGGGGCGACCGCACTCGCATGCGCCCGAGCGAGCGAGCGAACAGGCAGCAACGTGAGCGAGCGTCCGGGGCGACCGCACTCGCATGCGCCCGAGCGAGCGAGCGAACAGGCAGCAACGTGAGCGAGCGTCCGGGGCGACCGCACTCGCATGCGCCCGAGCGAGCGAGCGAACAGGCAGCAACATGAACGACGGCATCGTCCCATGAGGGTCGTCGTCGTCGGCGGCGGCGGGCGGGAGCAGGCGATCGCCTGGGCCTGCCGGCGCCACGACCATGTGGTGACGCTGGTCGCGTCGCTGGACGAGCTCGACCTCGACGACGTCGACCTGGTGATCCCCGGGCCCGAGTCGGCACTGGTCGCCGGCGTCGCCGACCGCTGCGCCGCGGCGGGCGTGGCGTGCTTCGGCCCGACCGCCGACCTGGCGCGGTTGGAGTCGTCGAAGGGGTGGGCCCGCCAGCTCGCCGCCTCGCTCGGCATCCCCGGGCCGGCGTTCGCTCGGTTCGAGGGCGCCGACGTCGACGGGGCGCGGCAGTGGTGGCGGGACCTCGGCCGCCCCGTGGTCGTCAAGCTCGACGGGCTGGCCGCCGGCAAAGGCGTGACCGTCCCACTCGACGATGCCGAGACGGAGGCAGCGATCCGTGCCGCCGGCGCGCCGTTCGTCCTCGAGGAGCGGATGGCCGGCCCCGAGTGCTCGCTCCTGGCGTTGTGCGACGGCACCACGGCTCGGGCGCTGCCGCTGGCCCAGGACCACAAGCGCATTGGCGACGGCGACACGGGCGCCAACACGGGCGGGATGGGCGCGTACGCACCGGCGCCGGTGGACGTCGACGTCGACCTGCTCGTCGCCACGTTCGTCCAGCCCGTGCTCGATCACCTGCGGGCCGCCGGCACGCCGTACGTCGGCGTGCTCTACGCCGGGCTGATGTTGACCGCCGCCGGGCCGCGCCTCGTCGAGTACAACGTCCGGTTCGGTGATCCCGAGGCGCAGGCCGTGTTGCCGTTGCTGCGCTCGGATCTCGTCGCGCTGGCGACGGCGTGCGTCGAGGGCGACCTGTCGTCGATGGCGATCGAGGTCGATCCGGGCGCGGCGTGCACCGTGGTCGCCGCCGCACCGGGGTACCCCGCCTCGCCGTCCGTCGGCGCCGAGGTCTCGATCGGCGAGCTGCCGCCCGGCGCACTGCTCTTCCCCGCCGGCCTCGCCGGCGGCGTCGCCACGGGCGGTCGCGTCCTCGCCGTCACCGGGCTCGGCGGCGATCTGGCCGCAGCGCGCGCCGTCGCCTACGACGCCATCGATCGCGTCCGGTTCGAGGGCATGCAGGTACGCCGGGACATCGGATGGCGGGCGCCCGGCGCGGCGCTGGCGTCGTACGCCGCCGCAGGAGTCGACATCGACGAGGGCAACCGGGCCGTCGACCGGATGCGCGCCGCCGTCGAGCGCACGCACGGCAGCGAGGTCGTGCGCGGCGTCGGGAGCTTCGGCGGGGTGTTCTCGGCCAAGGCCATCGCCGCCCTGGAGGATCCGGTGCTCGTGGCGTCGACCGATGGTGTCGGGACCAAGGTCGAGCTGGCGGCGCGGCTGGGCCGCGTCGGATCGGTCGGCCACGACATCGTCAACCACTGCGTCGGCGACGTGCTCGTGCAGTCGGCCACGCCGCTGTTCTTCCTCGACTACCTGGCGGCCAGCGTGCTGGACGCCGACCTGGTCGCCGCGGTCGTCACCGGGATGGCCGAGGCCTGCGAAGCGGCGGGGTGCACGCTGCTCGGCGGCGAGACGGCGGAGATGCCCGGCGTCTACGCGCCAGGGGCGTTCGACGTCGCCGGCACGATGG
This sequence comes from uncultured Acidimicrobiia bacterium, assembly GCA_963844175.1. GTDB lineage: Bacteria > Actinomycetota > Acidimicrobiia > Acidimicrobiales > Ilumatobacteraceae > JALZMG01. The sequence continues at coordinate 391,294 of CAWJNE010000022.1, read as the reverse complement.
TCGGCGTGGCCGAGCGGGCGGCACTGCTGCCGCGAGGCGATGTCGCGGTCGGCGACGTGCTGATCGGCGTGGCATCGAGCGGCCCGCACACCAACGGCTACTCGCTGCTGCGCGACGTGTTCCGTTGGGCGCCGATGGAGGTCACGCCGGCCGGGATGGATCGACCGCTCGGCGACGCGCTGCTCGAACCGCACCGCAGCTACCTGCCGGTGCTGCGAGGCGCGCTGTCCGGCGGACGCGTCAAGGCGCTGGCCCACATCACCGGCGGCGGGCTGCCGGAGAACGTGCCACGGGTGCTGCCCGGTGGCGTCGACGCCGAGATCACGCTCGGGTCGTGGCCCGTCCCACCGCTGTTCCGACTGGTCGAGGAGCTCACCCCGCGTCTCGGGGTGGTCGAGCGTTACCGGACGTTGAACATGGGCGTCGGGATGGTCGTGGTGTGCGCCCGCGACGCCGTCGCCGAGGTGCAAGCGGCGATCCCGGAGCCGACGTGGGTCATCGGCCGGCTCGTGACGTCGGAGCCCGGCCGGCGGCCGGCGGTGCACCTCGTGTGAGGCGCCTCACGCCAGGGCGAATCGGATGCGCCGGTTGCGCTTGCCCTTGCTCTCGACCTTGGTGATGCGGAACGGGCGGGACTGGCCAGTGTTCGACAGGTGCGTGCCCCCACAGGCCTGGCGGTCGATGCCGTCGATGTCGATGATCCGCAGCTGACCATCGGGCGTCGGCGGCGGGGCGACGGACAGGCTGCGGACCAGTCCGGCCACGATCGCTGCATCGGCGGCATCGACGTAGACGCCGCGCACGTCGACGGCGGCGCCGATCACCTCGTTGACGCCGGCGTCGAGGCCGCGCAGCACCTCGTTGTCGATCTCGGTGAGGTCGAAGTCCATCCGGCCGGTGCCGTCGTCGTTGATCTGGGCGCCGGTCACGAGCGTGCCCGGGAACCGGTCGTAGACGAGTGCGTTGAGGATGTGGGAGTCGGTGTGCAGCTGGGCGACCCGGCTGCGCCGCTCGGCGTCGACGCGCACGACCACGGGGCCGGCGGGCTCGGTCGTGGCGTCGGTGAGCACGTGCCAGGGCACACCGTCGATGGTCTCGATGCGGGCGACGGCGACCGTGCCGCCGGCGTGGTCGAGCCACCCGGTGTCGCTGACCTGGCCGCCGCCGCCCGGGTGGAAGGCGGACCGGTCCAGCACCACCCGGCCCGGCGCGGCGTCCACGACGGTCGCCTCGTGCTCGTAGAGGTCGGGCTGCTCGTGGCACAGGTACACCGCCATGCCCCGCAGTCTGCCCCGACCGCGAGTAAGAACAGATCGATGTCAGATGTGACGTCGATCTGTTCGTACTCGCGGGTTTCGGACTTTTCGTCAAGGGTCCGTGGGGGTGGCGGCGGGGACGCGTAGCGTCGCGTCATGGTGGCTCGGCTTGCCGTCCTGGCCTCCGGGACGGGTACCAACCTGCAGGCGATCCTCGATGCCTGCGCCGACGGCCGCCTCCCCGCCGAGGTCGTGGTGGTGGTCTCGGATCACGCCGATGCCGGCGCGCTCGAACGAGCTCGTCGGGCCGGGGTGCCCGCCCTCCACGTCGGTCGAGCACCCCACGAGGCGCGCACTGACTACGACGGCCGGCTCGCGGATGCCATCGCCCGTCACGACCCCGACGACGTGGTGCTGGCCGGGTGGATGCGCATCCTGACGGCGAGCTTCCTCGACCGCTTCCCCGGTCGGGTGCTCAACCTCCACCCGGCGCTGCCTGGGCAGCTCCCCGGCACCCACGCCATCGAACGGGCGTGGCACGAGGCGCTGGCCGGCGAACGCACCACCACCGGCGTCATGGTCCACCTCGTGCCGACCGAGGAGGTCGACGCCGGACCCGTGCTCGGTACGACCGTGGTGCCGATCCGTCCGGACGACACCCTCGAGACGATGACCGCCCGCATCCACGCCGCCGAGCACGAACTGCTCGTGCGCACCCTCGCCGCCCGCTGCCCCCAGGAGGCTGTTCGATCATGAACCCCAACGACGAGCTGTTCGATCGCTTCGAAGCGCTGACGTTCGACGACGTCGTCGTGGTCCCGGGCTACTCCGAGACGCTGCCGGACGCCGTCGACACCACTGCCACCGTGGCTCGCGGCATCACCCTCGCCGTGCCGCTGATCTCGGCGGCGATGGACAAGGTCACGGAGTCCCGGACGGCCATCGCCATGGCCCGCCAGGGCGGGATCGGCGTGATCCATCGCAACCTCACGGTCACCGATCAGGCGGCCGAGGTGCAGAAGGTCAAGCGCAGCCAGAGCGGCATGATCACCGATCCCGTCACGCTGTCGCCCACGGCGCTGCTGCACGAGGCGGAGGCGCTGATGCACCGGTTCAAGTTCTCCGGCGTCCCGATCACCGACCACGACGGTCGCCTCGTCGGCATCCTCACCAACCGCGACATCCGATTCTGCGCCGGCGATGACTTCGACCGGCCGGTCGCCGAGTTCATGACCGGCGACGGGCTGGTCACGGCCGACGTCGGCACGACGCTCGACGACGCCAAGGCGATCCTCCAACGGCACCGCATCGAGAAGCTGCCCCTCGTCGACGAGGCCGGCCGGCTGGCCGGACTGATCACGGTCAAGGACATCCAGAAGCGCCAGGAGTTCCCCAACGCCTCGCGCGACGAGGCCGGCCGGCTGCGCTGCGCAGCTGCTGTCGGGGTCGGCGAGGACCTCGAGGAGCGCGTCGATGCGCTGGTGGCGATGGGCGTCGACGTGGTGGCCATCGACACGGCCCACGGCCACTCGGCCGGGGTGATCAAGGCCATCGAGCGGATCAAGGGTGCCTGGCCCGAGCTCGCCGTGATGGCCGGCAACGTGGTCACCGAGGAGGGCGTCGATGCGCTGGCCGATGCCGGCGCCGACGCCGTGAAGGTCGGGGTCGGCGCCGGATCGATCTGCACGACCCGGGTGATCAGCGGCGCCGGGATGCCACAGCTGTCAGCGATCTGGCACACCACGCGGCGGGCCCGCCAGCGCGGAGTTCCTGTGATCGCCGACGGTGGCATCACGTACTCCGGTGACATCGTCAAGGCCATCGTCGCCGGCGCCGAGTGCGTGATGCTCGGCTCGCTGCTCGCCGGCACCGAGGAGAGCCCGGGCGAGCTGGAGCTGTTCGAGGGGCGGCGCTACAAGAGCTATCGCGGCATGGGCTCGATGGGCGCCATGCAGGGCCTCGGCGCCGACCGCTACGCCAGCGGCCAATCGGCGGTCGGCACGGCCAGCCGCAAGCTGGTGCCGGAAGGGATCGAGGGCCGGGTGGCCTACGCCGGCCCGCTCGGGGAGGTGCTGTACCAGCTCGTCGGCGGCCTGCGCAGCGGCATGGGCTATGCCGGGGCGGCCACCCTCGAGTCGCTGCGCACGTCGGCCCGCTTCATGCGCGTGACGACGGCCGGCCGCGCCGAGAGCCACCCCCACGACGTCCAGATCACCAACGAGGCCCCCAACTACCAACGCGGCGGCTGACCGCTGACCCATCCGAGGGTTTCCTGTCGTCCGAGGGTTTCCGGAGGGGAAGCCCCGCAACACACCCTCCGATGCAGCAAACCCTCGGATGGGTCAGCGGGGGCGGACCTCGTAGGCGCACGAGGTGGCGCCGGCCATCATGTGGGTGACGCGTTCGATGTCGGCCTCGGGCAGGGCGGCGCGCAGGAACTCCAACTCGGTCGAGCAACACGTCGGGTGCTCCCGGGCGACGGCGAAGATGGCGCAGTTGCGCTCGACGATGCGCGCCGTCCCGTCCGGGGCGCGCTCGACCGAGGCCATGTAGCCGTCCTCGTCGAGGACTCGTGCCAACTCGTCGACCTTGGCGGCGAAGCTGCGCTTGCCGGCCAGCCGGATCCGGGCGGCGGCGATCCGCTCGTCGCGCCGGCGCTCGAACGCCACGGTGACGACGTCCGACGGCACGTGGTTGAGCAGCTGGTTGGTCAGCTCGCCGTAGGCCCGCGGGAACAGCGCCTCGGCCGGCGGGGCGATCCGGTACACCCGCTCGGTCCGCCCCTGCTGGCCGGCGACCCGCGGCGCATCGGCCACCTCCAGCAGCCCGACGTCGGACAGCCCGGTCAAGTGCTGGCGGGCGCCGCTGATCGTCATGTCCAGCTGGGCGGCGACATCGCCGGCCGTCGCCTCGCCGCGCCGGCGCACGGCGTAGAGCACGCTGCGCTGGGCCGCGCTGACGGGCGGAGGCACGGCGACGGCGGCGACCTCGCCGACGGTCGGGTCGGGGATCATCGCTCGGGCAGCAGCAGGTGGACGTCGCCGAACTCGTGCCAGCGGTACCCGGCGGCCACGGCCGCAGCGTAGGCCGTGCGCAGCGGACCTCGACCGGCGACCGCCTCGAGCAGCTGCAGGTGGCTTGCTTCCGGCTCGTGCCAGCCGGTCAGGAGACCGTCGATGGCGCGCACGCCGGTCTCGGGCGTCACGATCCGCTCCGTCCACCCGCTGGCCGGGTGCACGGTCCCGTGCTCGTCGACAGCCGTCTCCAGCGCCCGGACGACGGTCGTCCCGACGGCGACGACCAGCCCGCCGGCGGCGTGCGTGGCGTTGATCAGCCGGGCCGTCGCCTCGGACACGCGGAACCGTTCGGGGTAGGGCGTCTCGTGCGCCTCGAGCGACGCCACGCCGGTGTGCAGCACGATCGGCGCCACGACGACGCCGTGGGCGACGAGGTCGGTGACGACCTCGGCGGTGAGGGCCCGCCCGGCCGAGGGCATCTCGGCCGATCCCGGCTCGATGGCGAAGGAGTTGGTGTAGGCGTCGATCGGCCACACCTCCGGGACGTATCGGTACCGGATCGGGCGGCCGAACCGGGCCAGGTGGTCGAGCAGCGGCGACGGCAGGTCGAGCGTCGCCACCCACAGCCGCACCGAGCGGGGCATACGTCCAAGCAGCCGCACCTGCCCGCCGCCGGCCAACTTCAGCGCCGCACCCGTGAGGTCGGCACCGTCGGGCACCGTCGCTCCCCCCGGCAGCGACCGGCGCACCTCCACGAGGTGCAGCCCGGTCGGCAGTTCGGTCGAGAGGTGCACGACGACGGCGCGACCGTCGGGTGTGCTGGCGTCGATCGCCGCCGGCACCGTGGCCGAGGTGTTGACGACGACGAGGTCGCCCGCCTGCAGCCACGACGACAGATCGCGGGCGATGGAGTGGCGCGGCTGCTGCTCACCGATCGAGACCATCATCCGCACCGCGTCGCGCCGTCCGAGCACCAGCTCGGGGGGCGCCGACGCCTCCAGTTCGGGCGGCAGCTCGAAGTGGTCCAGCACGGCGTCCATCACGACGCCTCGGCCAGGCGGTGCCGGCCCGCCCGTTCGGGACCGTCGATCAAGGCCACGAAGGCCGGCACGACCGTCTCCGGTGTCGGCCGGTCGGAGATGTCCTCGCCCGGGAACGCAGCCTGGTGCATCGCCGTGCGCAGATCGCCGGGGTCCACGGACAGCACGCGGAGATCGGGGCGCTCGACGGCGAGCACCCGCCCGATCTGCTCCAGCGCCGCCTTCGTGGCCCCGTACACGCCCCATCCCTCGTAGGCCTCGACGGCGGCGTCCGACGTGATGCCGACCACGGCGGCGCCCGATGACAGGTGCGGCACCACCTGCTGGATCAGCCCGAGCGGGGCCACCACGTTGACGTCGAAGAGGTCGGCGAGGGCGGTGAGGGGCGCGTCGGCCAGCGCGGGGAGCGGCGACGGCCCGAGCCCGCCGGCGTTGTTGACGACCAGGTCGACGCAGCCACCGAGGGCGACGGCCGCCTCGACGACGGCGAGGCGATGCGCCGCGTCGGTCAGGTCGCCGGCCACGCCGACGACGTGGTCGAGCTGGGCGACCGCGGTGCGCAGCGACGCCTCGTCCCGGGCGTCGGTGACCACGTTCCAACCGCGGTCGGCCAACCCCTGGACCAGGGCGTGCCCCAGACCCCTCGAGCCCCCGGTGACGATGGCAGTTCGACGGTTCGACATGCCGACCACTTTAGACAGTGATAACTGCTTTTACACTCCGGGGCCTGCTGACCCCCGTCAAGGGGCTCGGACGGCGCTCTCCAGCTCGGGGGTGCTGAACGGGCCGACGGCGTGGTCGTCGGCGATGTAGCGGTAGAGGGCGGTGCCGAACACGCCCCGGGTGGCGCCGGCGAACACCGAACCGGCGACGGCGAGCACCACCCCGAGCAGCAGCAGGCCGGCGCCGAGCACCTCCAGGCCGGCCTCTCCGCCCGCCAGCAGGACGACGCCACCGACGCCCGCCAGCACGCCGAGCAGCACGACGAGGCCCGCCACGCCGCCGATCACGACGTTGCCGGTGACCTGCTGGCCCCAACGCTGTCGGAACAGCGTCGCCGACCGCTTGATGGCGCCGAACGGGCCGATTCGCTCGAAGGCCAGGACCGGGATCACCATGAACGTGATCAGGCCCCAGATCGCCGCCCCGATGCCGGCGCCGATGCTCCCGATCACGCCTCCCTTGTCGCGCAACAGGGCGAAGAACGCCGAGACGACCGCCGACACGGCGGCCCAGGCGGCGATCACGCCGATGCGACTGCGGGCGACCCGCCCGGCGGCGCGCAGGTCGGGTCGCTGCCCGCGCAGCGCCTGATCAGCGGCCGCGGCGAGGGCGACGTTGAAGTAGATGACGAAGAACGAGGCGAGGTAGGCGCCGACGGCCACCAGCGCCACGCCGCCGACCGTGGCGGCGGTCGACTCCTGGTCACGGCTCAGCAGGTAGGCACCGGGGCCGGCGATGATGACCGCCGACAGCAGGGCCAGCACCCCGCCACAGATCGGGAGGCGGATCAGGCCGGGATGGCTGCGCACGACCCCCCACGACTTCTTCGTCAGCTCCCACCCATGGCGCATCCGCTCGAACATGGACGGGGACGGTAGTCACCCGCCCGTGCGGGGTCGACGACGGGTGTTACGTCAACTTTTCGACGAACGCCTCGAGCTGGCGCAGGTTGCGGCACTCGTAGACGCCGTCGACGTGGCTGGCGTAGTCGCCGACGATCGAGTCGCCCGTGTTCCAGTACGACCGGGGCTCTGGGTTCAGCCAGTACACGTGGCGAGCCTTGTGGCGCATCTCCTTCACCACCCACGACTGGCTGGCGTGGTAGTTGTTCCGAGCGTCACCGAGCAGCAGCACCGTCGTCTTCGGACCGACGTCCTTGCCCCACTTCTCCCAGAACACCTCGAAGGCATGCCCGTAGTCGGAATGGCCGTCGACCCACACCACGTCGGCCTCCGTGTTGACCCGGTGGATCGCCTCCTGGATGTCCTCGGTGGCCCGGAAGTAGTCGGTCACCTCGTCGATGCCGTCGATGAAGACGAACGAGCGGACCTTCGAGAACTGGTTCTGGATGGCGTAGACGAGCATCAACGTGAAGCGGGCGAACGCGGCGACCGAACCGGAGATGTCGGCGACCACCATCAGCTCGGGCTTCGCCGGGCGCGGGTACTTGAACTTCGGTTCGGCAGGGACGCCGCCGTAGCTCAACGAGTGGCGCACCGTGCTGCGGAAGTCGAGCGGGCCCTTGCGGCCGTGACGCCGCTTGCGGGCCAAGCGGGCGGCCAGCTTGCGGGTCAGCGGGTACAGCGCCTTGCGCAGCGACTGCATCTCGTCGCGTGAGGCGTGCATGAACTCGACGTCTTCCGGCAGTGGCTTGCGCAGCGTCTTGGCCATCGCCTCGGCGCCGCGGTCGGCGACGAGCCGCCGGCGGATCTCCGCCTCGATCTCGGACTTGAACTGCTCGATGCGGTCCTCGTACTCCTCCCGCTCCAGCCGCTCCTCGAGCGAGGTGAGGTCGCCGCCGACCTGCTCGCGAGTGGCGTCCATCAGCTTGTCCAGCATCCCGTCCAGGTCGAGGTTGCGCAGCGTGCGGTACAGGTAGTACGTCCCGCCGACCGGGCGTCCCGGCTCCATGCCGGCGAAGCGCTGCACGGCCTGGCGGGCCATCGCCCGCAGCATCGCCTGGTCCCCGTTGAGCAGCGCCTGCATCAGGAGGTGGGCGATCTCCTCCGGGGTCAGCGATTCCATGCTCCCGCCCGCCGCACCGCGCCCGTCGCCCTGGCGCATCTGCTCCTGCATCTCGCGCCACATCTCCTCGAGCGCCGACTCGTCGCCCTCGCCGATGCGGTACTCGGGTCCGCGCAGGCTGAAGTACACCTCGAAGACGGTCTCGAACGCCCGCCAGTGAGCGTTGTTCTTGATCAGCGTGGCGCCGAGGGCGTACTTGAACGCCTCCCGGTCCTCGAGCGGGATGTGCTGCACCGCCTCCATCGCGTCGAGGTTCTCGGTCAGGCTGACCGGCAGTCCCGCGTTGCGCAGCTCGACGACGAAACCGTTGAGCAGGTCCATCATGCCGCTCGAGGGCCGGGCCGGGGCGGTGTCGGTCACCTCGTCACGGTAACCCCCGCGCCCACCGCTGCTCTCGGTCAGGTTGCTGGCCGGACGTCCGACCGGAACCCTGACCAGGAGCGTGCGCGCGTCAGGTGGCCGTCGGACGACGGCGGAAGCGGGCTGCGCCCAGCAGGCCGAGGCCCACGGCCACCGCGGTCGCCGCCATCGGGATGGCCGGACCGGAGGCCGGGCCGGTCTCGGCCAGGTCGTCGGGCGGCAGCGCGCCCGCACTGAGCACGGTCAGATTTGCCTGCTGCAGCGAGCCCGAGTTGCCGACGATCTGCCCGGTGGCGAAGTAGCTGCCGGGAGTCCTCGGGGCGACGAACACGGCGCGCGACGCACCGCGAGTTCCGTCACCGTCCGAGCCCACGCAGGAGATCTCCTGCTGGGAGCCGGCCAACGCGAACTCGACCACCTGGCCCCCGTTACAGCCGACGTACTCGGCGACGACGATCCCGCCAGGTCCGATCGATGGCGGGAGGAGGTCGAGGTTCGTCCCTTGCTCGAGGCCAGCGGACGCGGTGCTGGCGCCGGCGTGGACCAACAGCACCGCTGCAAGGACTGCGAACCCCCGCCTCATGAGGCCTTGGGATCGACGTCGAGCTCCTTCGCCGCCTTGGCGATGTCGGTCTGGTACTTGAGCAGGATGTGCAGCGTGTCCTTGGCCGTCTGCTCGTCGATCGAGTCCAGGTTGAGCAGCAGCAGGGTGCGCGCCCAGTCGAGGGTCTCCGACACGCTCGGCGCCTTCTTCAGATCGAGCTGGCGGATCGAGCGCACGATGCGGGCGATCTGATCAGCCAGGTTGTCCGTCACCTCGGGGACCTTGGCCAGCACGATCTCCTTCTCCCGGGCCAACGTCGGGTAGTCGACGTGGAGGTAGAGGCAGCGCCGCTTGAGGGCCTCGGACAGCTCGCGGGTGTTGTTCGACGTGAGGAAGACGAGCGGGATCTGGGTGGCCTCGATCGTGCCCAGCTCCGGGATCGACACCTGGTAGTCGGACAGGATCTCGAGCAGCAGCGCCTCGGTCTCCACCTCGACGCGGTCGACCTCGTCGATCAGCAGCACGACGGGGTCGGGCGCCCGGATCGCCTCCAGCAGCGGCCGGGTGAGCAGGAACTCATCGGAGAAGATGTCGTCGTGGACCTCGTTCCACGAGTCGGCGTTGCGGTCGGCCTGGATCCGCAGCAGCTGCTTCTTGTAGTTCCACTCGTACAGCGCCTTGGACTCGTCGAGGCCCTCGTAGCACTGCAGGCGGATCAGCCGGGCGCCGGTCATCTCGGCCACGGACTTGGCGAGCTGGGTCTTGCCCGTCCCCGCCGGCCCCTCGATCAGGACCGGCTTGCCGAGCCGGTCGGCGAGGAACACCACTCCGGCGATCCCCTCGTCGGCCAGGTAGGCGACGTCGCGCAGGCCGTCACGGACCGCTGGGACGCTCTCGAAGCGGTGAGCCTGGGTGATCGTCGACATCGGGGGCACGTTACTGGTGCGACCGGCCAACCCTTGGGCCGGATCAGCCGTACGCTGCGCCGCCGTGGGCGGGGTGCTGGCTCGGTACGTCGACGAGTTCGTCGACGCCGTCACCACCGAGCTGGAGCAGCTGGCGCCCGGACGTGATCACCGTGCCGACGTGACCATCGAGGCCGGCGACGTCGTGGCCGCCGTGATCGACAGCGACGATCGGCTGACCGACGACGAGCTGGGGGCGTGGCTCGACGACATCGGCCCGAGACTCGAGCCGCCCGTGATCGTCACCCCGTCGCGCCTTCGCGAAGGCGGGATGCTCGAGGGCCGCCGCCGGTGGCTGGAACGGCCGAGCACGCTGTTCGACCTTCTGCTCAAGGCCGACGCCACCCACGGCGGGGGGCGGGCCGCCCGCTACTACGACGCGGCGATCCGCCTCGCCCACGCCGCAGCTGCGGTCGACCTGGTGCCCTCCCCCGACGAGATCGCCGCCATCGACCGGTTCCGCGACGTCCTGCTGTCGGCCTTCGATGCCGCCGGCGTGCCTCGGCCCGGCCAGCCGGCGACGGTGACCCCGACGAGCGCGGCGCGGACGGCGGCCACGTCGGCAACAGCGGGGACCGCGCCCGCGCCGGAGCTCCCACGGGCCCGCCCGATCGAGGAGCTGCTGGCCGAGCTCGACGCCCTGGTCGGATTGCAGCTGGTCAAAGCCGACATCCGCCGCCTGACCAGCCTGCTGCGGATCCAGCGGCTGCGCGCCGAGCGTGGGCTGCCGACGTTGGAGACCAGCCACCACGTCGTGTTCACGGGCAACCCGGGCACCGGCAAGACGACCGTCGCCCGGCTGCTCAGCCAGATCCTGCGCACGCTCGGCATCGTCTCCAAGGGCCATCTCGTCGAGACCGACCGCTCGAACCTCGTCGCCGGCTACGTCGGCCAGACCGCCGCGCGCACGCGCGCCGTGCTCGAGTCCGCCCTCGGCGGCACGCTGCTCATCGACGAGGCCTACGCCCTGGCCCGCGGGGGCGAGCAGGACTTCGGCCTCGAAGCCATCGACACGCTGGTCAAGTTCATGGAGGACCATCGCGACGACCTCGCCGTCATCGCCGCCGGCTACCCGGCCGAGATGCGCGAGCTGATCGACGCCAACCCCGGGCTGCAGAGCAGGTTCGCCCGCACCGTCCACTTCCCCGACTACACGACCGAGGAGCTGATCGCCATCTTCGAGGGGATGAGCGGCGCCCAGCGCTACCACCTCGACGAATCGGCGGCGCTGCGGCTGGCCGAGGTCATCGACGCCGAGCCGCGCGGCCGAGGCTTCGGCAACGCCCGCTTCGTCCGCAACGTGTTCGAAGCGGCGATCGGTCGCCAGGCCGACCGACTGGCCGCTGTCGCCGACCCGACCGACGAGCAGCTCACCACGCTGACCCCTGCGGACATCCCGTTCGAACCGCCAGAACCGACCCCAGCAGGCGGATAGCGACGGCCGGTAGCCCGGTCTACCCTCGGGCCGATGGCGTGGCGAGATCGGTTCTTCACGCCGCAGACCGCCCGCGCCATCCTCTCGTGGCGACTGCTGCTCGGCGCTGCGGCCGGCGTCGGCGCGGCGCTCCTCGGGCTGCCGATCGTGGCCTCGGTGGCCCTCGGCGTGGGCGTGTACGTCGCCGCGGTCGCGATGGCGATCCCGCGGTCGCCGAAGGTGGCGGCGATCGACCCGTTCGCGGTCGGCGAGCCGTGGCGGCACTTCGTCAAGGACGCCCAGCGGGCCCGCCAGCAGTTGCAGGCGACCGTCCGTGGCACCCCGGCCGGTCCGCTGCGTGAGCGCCTGGAGAGCATCGCCCAGCGTCTCGACGCCGGCCTCCAGCAGGGATGGCAGGTCGCCAGGAGGGGCAACGAGATCGACGGTGCCGTGCGCCGGCTCGACCCGACCCGGTTGCGGTCGCGACGCTCCTCGCTCGAGGCCCAGCCGGATCGGACGCCCGAGGTGGACGGTGCGCTGGCCTCGGTCGACAGCCAGCTGGCCACCGCCGACCGGTTGAAGGAGCTGTCGGCGTCCACCGCCGACCGGTTGCGGCTGAGCCAGGCCCGGCTCGACGAGCTGGTGGCGCGGGCCACCGAGGTGAGCATCGGCTCGGCCCCCACCGACGACTACGCCCACGACGTCGACGAGCTGGTCCTCGAGCTCGAGAGCCTGCGCCAGGCGGTCCAAGAGCTCCAGTGATCGACGACCGGTGACCACCACGGCGGCCAGCGTCCCCGCCGACCCGACCCCGACGGCGGCGATGGCGACCGCGACGTCGTCGTCGGACGGCTCCGGCGGGCTCCTGCGCAACAACCTGGTCGTGGCGACCGGCACGGCCCTGTCGCGGGTCACCGGCCTGGCCCGGGTGGCCGCCTTCGGCTACGTCATCGGCCAGACCGCGCTCGCCGACGCCTATCGCATCGGCAACGAGACCCCGAACATCGTCTACGAGGTCCTGCTCGGCGGCGTCGTGTCGGCGACGTTCGTGCCGCTGTTCACCGGCTTCAAGGAGCGCGACGACGAGGAGTCGACCGACGTCGTCGTCACGCTGGCCATGGTCGGCCTGCTCTTCATCACGATCATCGCCTTCTTCGCCGCCCCATTGATCTTCCGGCTGTACACGCTCGACCCGGCCGAGGGCGTCGACGTGGACCAGTTCCGCGCCGTCGGCACGACCCTGACCCGGATCTTCCTCGTGCAGATCTTCTTCTACGGCGCCACCGGCGTCGCCAACGCGCTCCTCCAGTCGCGCAAACGGTTCTTCGCTGCGGCGTGGAGCCCCATCGTCTCCAACGTCGTGATCATCGCCACGCTGCTGTCGATCCCGCGGGCCGGGGAGCAGGACTTCGGCCTGGAGGACGTGCTGACCGACGCCCGGCTGCGTTGGACGCTCGGGTTGGGCGCAACGCTCGGCATCGTCGCCATGGCCGCGGTCCTGGTGCCGGCGATCAAGCGGGCCGGCATCCGCCTGCGGCCGAGGTTCAACCTGCACCACCCGGTCGTCCGCCGGGTGCTGATCATGTCGGGGTGGACGGTCGGCTACGTCGCCGCCAACCAGGTCTCCGTGATCATCGTGCGCAACCTGGCCGACCCCGGTTCGGGCGACGCCGCCGCCTACTTCGACGCGTTCACGTTCTTCATCTTCCCGTACGGGTTGCTCGGCGTGTCGATCGCCACCACCTTCGTGCCCGACCTCGCCCGGTCGGTCGTGCGCCGCGACAAACCAGCGTTCCTGGCGCAGTCGTCGCTCGGGCTGCGGATGACGGCGCTGCTGACGCTGCCGGCGGGCGTCCTGATCTTCGTGCTGCGCCGGCCGATCATCGGCGCCTTCCTCCAGCACGGGCAGTACGAGCCGGCCGACGCCCTCGACACCTCGAACGCCCTTGCCGGCTTCGCCCTCGGCCTGGTCGGCCTCTCGGTGTACGTCTTCGCCCTGCGCGGCTTCTACGCCCACCAGGACACGCGCACGCCGTTCGTCATCAACGTCGTCGAGAACATCCTCAACATCGTGCTGGCGCTGGTCCTGGTCGGCCGGTACGGCGTGCTGGGGCTGACGCTGGCGTTCGCCCTCGCCTACCTCATCACGTCGGTGTGGGCGATCCAGGTGCTGTCGTACAAGGTGCCGGGATACCCGGTCCGGCAGGTCTTCGCCAGCTTCTGGCGGATGATCGTCGCCGGCGCGCTCGGCGGCGAGGCGGCCTGGGTCGTCGCCGAGCTGATGAGCACCGGGCCGGCCAGCGACGTCGGCATGGCGGCGCTCTGGCGGGTCGTCGTCGCCTCGGCCGTCGGCATCGCCGTCTACGCCGGCGTCCTCCTGCTCCTGCGCGCCCCCGAGCTGGCCACCATCCGCGCCAAGCTCACCCGTCGCCCCGCCTGACAGAACGGATTCTGAGCAAGGATCGCCGCCACATCTGGCGGCGATCGCGCCACGGAACCGTTGGCGCAAGGCGTCACTAGGATCCTCGGCATGTTCAAGGTGTTCCGGAAGTGGTGGAAGTACCTGACCGCCAAGCTGAGCGGGTCGTTCGAGGAGCGAGCGGACCCGAAGATCCAGCTCGAACAGGCGCTCACCGAAGCCCAGAGCCAGCACCGCCGGCTCAAGGAGCAGGCGGCCAACGTGATCGCCAACCAGAAGCAGAGCGAGATCCGGCTCAACCAGAAGCTCACGGAGCTGGAGAAGCTCAACGCCAACGCCCGCCAGGCCCTGATCATGGCCAGCGACGCCGAGAAGGCTGGTGACACGACCAAGACGGCCCAGTACACGGCGGCCGCCGAGACCATCGCCAACCAGCTGATCCAGGTCGAGCGCGACGTCGAGGGCCTGAAGACGATGGTCATCGAGTCCACGCAGGCTTCCGACCAGGCCAAGGCCGCGGTGCAGCAGAACAGCCGGCTCCTGCAGGAGAAGCTGGCCGAGAAGTCGAAGCTGCTGTCGCAGCTCGACCAGGCGAAGATGCAGGAAGAGATGAACTCGGCGATGGCCCAGCTCAACGAGAGCGTGGGCGCCGACGTGCCGAGCTTGTCCGAGGTGCAGGAGAAGATCCAGGCCCGCTACGCCAAGGCCAAGGCGACCTCCGAGCTGGCTGAGACGTCGGTCGAGTCACGCATCCTCGAGGTCGAGACGGCGACGGCCAACGTCGAGGCGCAGAGCCGCCTGAGCCAGCTGCGCGCCGAGCTCGGCCTCGATGCCGGCGCGGCCGCCCCGCAGGCCGTCGACGCTGGCACCCCGCAGGACGCACCGGCCGCCGCGCCGCCCCAGCCCTCGAGCTGACGCGTCCGGAACCCCGGCCGGCCGACGACGCCGGATCGGCCAGGATCGGTGCCCGTGCCATCACGCATCCGCCACATCACGATCGACTGCCGCGATCCATACGCGCTGGCCCAGTTCTGGAAGGCCGTGCTCGGCTTCGTCGACGAGCCCGGCGAGCCCAACGAGCCGGGTGACGACGAAGCGCTGATCGTCGACCCGCAGGCCCGCCACCCGGGCCTGCTGTTCATCGCCGTCCCCGAGCCGAAGACGGTGAAGAACCGCGTCCACCTGGACCTCGTGCCGGCAGCGGGCCGCGACGTCGCCGTCGACGAGGTGCTGGCGCTCGGTGCAACCGTCATCGCCGACCATCGCCGGGCGGACGGCACCGGCTGGGTCGTCGTGGCCGACCCCGAGGGCAACGAGCTGTGTGTCGAGCGGTCGGACCTCGAACGGGGCCGGCCGGAACCGGCGACGGGCGAGGACGTCGACTACCCGGAGGGAACCCAGACGGCGGGCGAGGTCGAGATGTTGACCGCCATGCTCGACTGGTCCCGCGCCGCGGTCGTGCGCAAGGTCTCCGGCCTCGACCCCGTCGTGGCCAGCACGTCCCCGGTGCGCTCGGGCACCACCATCATCGGGCTGGTCAAGCACCTCGCGCTGGTCGAGGACGTCTGGTACACGCACCGCTTCGCCGGCGACCCCGAACCCGAGCCGTGGGCGTCGGCACCGTTCGACGAGGACTGGGACTGGGACTTCCACAGCGCCGTCGACGACCAGCTCGACGACGTCATCGAGCTGTACCGCCAGGCATGCGACCGTTCACGACAGGCGGCCGCCGGTCATGCGCCCGACGAGCGGGCGGCGCAGGGCCGACAGCCGTTCACGCTGCGCTTCGCCCACCTCCACGTGCTGGAGGAGACGGCCCGGCACCTCGGGCACATCGACATCCTGCGCGAGTACCTCGACGGCACCGTCGGCGAGTGACGGCGCGAGCGAGGCGATTCAGCAGGCAGCTCCCGAGCGTTCGTTCCGCAGCGCGGCCCGGACAGGTCGGCCGTGCCCGACCCACGCCGAGGAGCGGAGTCTTCGGAGCGAGCGAGGCGATTCAGCAACTAGCCGAGCTGGCCGCGGATGGCGCCACCCGGGAACGGTGTGTTGTGCACGTTCACGTAGTAGTTCGACGGGTTCTCGACCAGGGCGTCGGCCAGCATGGCGTTGACGACGCAGCCCTTCGACGTCCCGTCGGTCGGCGGGTTGAGGACCCTGACGACCGGCCCCGGCGTCGCCTGCCTCACCGACGTGGATGTGGGCCATGGTCGCCGGCTCGATGCGCTTGGCGACGAGCTGGTAGCAGATCTCGTTCGGTTCGGTGTTGACCCGGATCACGGCGACGCCCCGTCCGTCGGGATCGCCCGGTGAGCCGGGGAGCTTCTTCAGCCCCGGACAGGCGTGGTGACGAACGTGAAGCGCGTGCGCTCGGCACTCGTCGTCGCCGGCAGCACCAGCGCTCCGACGACGCCGACGGCAACGACTGCTGCCAGTGACTTGCTGAACCTCATGGCATCCCCTTTCGTCGGTGGGCCGACCGTGGTCGCTGCCCGACCTTTGGTCATGCCCCCGTGCTCCACCCACGCTAGACCGACTGGCGCTACCCCGGGAGCAGCACCAGGTCGTCGCGGTGGATGACCTCGTGGGCCATGCCGGCGGGCAGGTCGCTGGTGTGGCGGCCGACGACGCGCCGCAGGTCGGCGGCTTCGACGAACACCATGCCCCGGGCGAAGGTGATGCCGTCGGTACCCGTCACGTCGACCGTGTCACCCTCGCCGAACCGGCCCGTCACCTCGACGACGCCCGCCGGCAGCAGGCTGGTCTGGCGCTCGACCAAGGCCCGGCGCGCCCCGTCGTCGACGGTCACCCGCCCGGCGACGTGGCTGGCGAACGCGATCCACAGCTTGCGGGCAGCCAGTTTGCGTCGGTGCGCCTCGAACGTGGTCCCGATGGGCCGGTCGTCGATGGCGCCGGCCAGCACTCCCGGCCGGGACGCGTCAGCGATCACCGTGCGCACCCCCGACCACGACGCCATGCGGGCCGCCTCCAACTTGCTGGCCATGCCGCCGCTGCCGCGTGCGCTGGTGCTGCGCCCGGCGCGGATCGCCAGCAGCGGATCGTCGGCTGGTACCCGACCGATCAGCAGGGCGTCCTCGTCGACCCGGGGGTCGGCGGTGTACAGCCCATCGAGGTCCGTCAACAGCACCATCACCGCGGCACCGATGTTGTGCGCGACCAGCGCGGCGATGCGATCGTTGTCGCCGTAGCGCGTCTCGTCGCTGGCGATCGCGTCGTTCTCGTTGATGATCGGCACCGTGCCCAGTTCCAGCAGCCGGGTCAGCGTGCGGCGGGCGTGGAGGTACTGGCGGCGATCGATGAAGTCGTGCGGGACCAGCAGCGCCTGGGCCGGAACGAGCCCGTGGGTGGCCAACGCGGCATCCCAGCTGCGCATCAGCCGGGGCTGCCCGGCGGCGGCGAGGGCCTGCAGCGTGCGCACGTCGGTCGGGCGGGCCGCCAGGCCGAGGGCAGCAACGCCGGCGGCCACCGCGCCCGACGACACGACGACCGTCTCGTGCCCGTCGGCGCGCAGCGCGGCGATCTCGGAGCTCAGCTTGGCGATCGCCGCGTCGTCGACCGCACCTGCATCGTCGGTGACCGACGACGTGCCGACCTTGACGACGAGCCGGACCACTACCGGTCGTCCCGGTACTCGAACGAGAAGTCACCGATCCACACCACGTCGCCTTCGGCCGCTCCGGCGCGCGCCAGCAGCTTCGAGACGCCGAGGCGGTCGAGTCGACGATCGATGTACGCGACGGCGTCGTAGTTGGTCACGTCGTTGAGCGCGACGGCGCGCTCGACGTCGCGGCCCGTGACCCGGAACTCATGCTCGCCGACCCGCTCGACGACGGCCCCGGTCGCCATCGGGCGCAAGAGGACGATGCCGTCCTCCCGCGGCTCGCTGGTCCGTGCTTCGTGCACCAACCGGGCCATCGCCCCGACGAGCGGGCCGACGCCATCGCCGGTCACGGCGGAGATGACGAACCGGGTCTCACCGTCGGGTGTGAACCCGAGCTCGGCCGGATCGGTGGTCGTCGTGATGTCGGCCTTCGTGCCGACGACGAGGCGGGGTCGGTCGAGCAGCTCCGGGCGGTACCGCCGCAACTCGTCGAGGAGCACGGCCTCCTGGTCGGCCGGGCTGGTGCCGTCGAGCGCGGCGAGGTCGACGAGGACGCACAGCACCCGGGCCCGTTCGATGTGCCGCAGGAAGCGGTGGCCCAGTCCCCGGCCGTCGCTGGCGCCCTCGATCAACCCCGGGATGTCGGCGACCACGAAGTCGGTCGTGTGGTCGACGCGCACAACACCGAGGTTCGGCTCGAGCGTGGTGAACGGGTAGTCGGCGATCTTCGGCCGGGCGGCTGAGATGACGCTGATCAGCGTGCTCTTGCCGACGTTGGGGAACCCGACGAGGGCCACGTCGGCGATCAACTGCAGCTCCAGCTTGAGCCAGCGCTCCTCGCCATGCTCGCCCTGTTCGGCGAACTTTGGGGCCCGTCGATGGTTGGTGAGGAACCGGGCGTTGCCGCGGCCTCCCCGTCCGCCGGCGGCGGCGAGCCACCGGTCGCCGTGGTGCAGCAGCTCGGCCAGCACCTCGCCCGTGTACAGGTCCTTGACGATCGTGCCCTCGGGCACCATGACCTGGAGGTCGGACCCGCTGCGCCCGTGTTGGTCCTTGCCCTTGCCGTGGATGCCGTCGGTCGCCCGCCGGTGCGGGTGATCTCGGTAGGCGAGCAGCGACGCCACGTTGTGGTCGGCGACGAGCCACACGTCGCCGCCCGGGCCGCCGTCACCTCCGTTGGGGCCGCCCATCGCCACCGGACCCTCGCGCCGGAACGCCACACAACCCGCCCCGCCGTCACCGCCGCGCACGTTGAGCTGGCACTCGTCCACGAACTGGGACATCGGAGCAACGCTACGGGTGATGACACCCCTTCCGTAGGCTCGCGCTCGTGACCGACGCAGCGATGCAGGATCGCGCCGAGCGCTGGGCGGCGACCATGGACGGCGCGCCGGGCGCCGGGGTGCGGGTCGCCCACGCCGATTCGCGCGCCGCCGTCGACCGTCCGGGCCTGGACCGCAGGGCTCGGCAGGATCACGAGGCAGCGACGCTGTCGCCGAGCGCTACGCAGGCCGTGGGTGGTGGCGACCGCGCCCGGCCCGAGGAGCCCGACGAGTGGCGGACGTGCTTCGAACGCGACCGCGACCGGATCCTCCACGCTGCGGCGTTCCGTCGCTTGGCCGGCAAGACGCAGGTCTTCGTGTTCCCCGACGACCACCAGCGCACGCGACTGACCCACGCCCTGGAGGTCGCCCAGGTCGCCACGTCGGTAGCTCGCGCCCTCGGCCTGAACGTCGCACTCACCGAGGCGATCGCCCTCGGTCACGACTGCGGACACGGACCCGGCGGGCACGCCAGCGAGGACGCCCTGTCGCCGTACGTCGATGGCGGCTACGACCACGCCCAGTGGGGCGCCGACGTCACCTTGGCCCCGCTCAACCTCTGCGCCGAGACCCTCGACGGCGTGCGCAACCACTCGTGGAGCCGGCCCGCGCCGGCCACGGCCGAGGGCGAGGTCGTCTCGTGGGCCGATCGCATCGCCTACGTCTGCCACGACTTCGAAGACGCCGTGGCCGCGGGGATCGTCGGCGCCGGGATGTTGCCGGCCGTGGTCGCCGATCGGTGCGGCGCCACCCGGTCACGCCAGCTCGGCTCGTTCATCCACGGCATGGTGCGAGCGGCAGCCGAGCACGGCCGGGTGGGCATGACCGAGCCCGAAGCCGAAGCGCTCGCCGAGATGCGGCGCTTCAACTACGACCACGTGTACCTCCGCCCGGCCAGTCGCCAGCAGGCGGCGGCGGTCGTCGAGCTGCTACGCGCCCTCGTCGAGCACTACGCCGATCGCCCCCAGCTCCTGCCGGACCCGCCGCGAGCCACCGGCGGGAGCGATCAGGCCGTTCGGGCGGCGGTGGCCTACGTCGCAGGGATGACGGACCGGTTCGCCTGCCGCGAGGCGGTGGGTTTGCTCGGTTGGGATCCGGCCAAGCTGCCGGCCGGGGTGACCTGACCGACGACACGCCCGGGCCGACCGGAGAGACTTTGGACCGATCGAGCCTCTCGAGAAGGTCCCCGAGCGTTCGCTACGCAGCGGGCATGACAGCCCAGGCCGGCCGTGCCCGGCCCAGGCCGAGGAGCGGAGTCTTCGGAGCGAGCGAGGCCATCAAGTCAGTCGGCGGCGACGGAGTTCACGTCGACCACCTTGCGGCCCTTGCGCTGGCCGAACTTGACGCTGCCGTCGACGAGCGAGAACAGGGTGTCGTCCCCGCCGATGCCGACGTTCTTGCCGGGGTGGAACTTGGTGCCGCGCTGGCGAACGATGATCGCGCCGGCGTGCACCTTGGTGCCGTCGAACACCTTCACGCCGAGGCGCTGGGCGTTGGAGTCACGGCCGTTACGGGTGGAGCCGCCACCCTTCGTCTTGGACATCTGGCGCTCCTACTTGGCGATCTTGGTGATCTCGACGAGCGTGTACTTCTGGCGGTGGCCCCACCGACGGCGCTGGTTGGTGCGCCGCTTGTAGGTGAACCCGTTGATCTTCGGCCCCTTGGCGGTGCCGACGACCTTCCCGGTCACGGTCACGCCCGACAGCTCGTCAGGGGTGGCCAACACCGTGTCACCGTCGACGAGCAGCTTGGGGGTCAGGTCGACCTCCGTGCCCTCCTCGGCGTCGAGCAGATCGACCTGGACCTGCTCGCCCTGGGCGACCCGCTGCTGGGTGCCTCCGGCGTTGATCACGGCGTACATAGCGACCGGCCATGCTAGCGGTGGCCTTCGTCCTTCAGTCCAAGAGCGTGTGGTCGACGACGACGCCGCGGCCGTCGCAGTTGGGGCAGATCTCGGAGAACTCCGTGAGCAGCCCCTCGCCGATGCGTTTGCGGGTCATCTCGACGAGCCCGAGGTCCGAGATGTCGAAGACCTGCGACCGCGTCTTGTCCCGCGCCAGCGCCGACCTGAACGCCTCGACCACCTTGGCCCGGTTGTCCCGGATCTCCATGTCGATGAAGTCGATGACGATGATGCCGCCGATGTCGCGCAGGCGCAGCTGCTTGGCGATCTCGTCGGCGGCCTCCATGTTGTTGTGGAAGACGGTCTCCTCGAGGCTCGACGAGCCGACGTTCTTGCCCGTGTTGACGTCGATGACGGTCAACGCCTCGGTGTGCTCGATGATCAGCGAGCCCCCGGACGGCAGCCACACCTTGCGGTCGAGGGCTTTGTGCACCTGCTCGTGGACGTGGTACTGCTCGAACAAGCTGAGGCCCTCCGCCTCGGCGTCGTAGAACTCCACGCGGTCGGCCAGCTCGGGGTTGAAGGCGCCGATGTATGCCCGCAGCTCGTCGTACAACCGGCGGTCGTCGATCACGACGCCCCGGTAGTCGGCGTTGAACTCCTCGCGGATGACGCGCACGGCGAGCTCCGGCTCGCGGTACAGCAACGTCGGCTGCTTCGCCGAGGCGGCCTTGGCGGCGATCTGCTCCCACTCGTCGAGCAGCAGCATCATGTCGGCGCGCAGCTCGTCCTCGGTGGCGTGTTCCGCGGCGGTGCGGACGATCAGCCCGTGCTGGGCCGGCTTCACTCGATCGAGGATGCCCCGGAGCCGCTTGCGGACGTCGTCGGGCAGCCGCTTCGAGATGCCGTAGGTCTTCGAGTTGGGGATCAGCACGACGAAGCGGCCGGGGAGCGAGACCTCCTGGGTCAGCCGCGCGCCCTTGGCGCCGATCGGGTTCTTCGTGACCTGGGAGATGATCAGCTGCCGGGGGCGGAGGATGTCCTCGATGCGCGCCCCGTCACCGCGCTCTTCGATGTCCTCGGCGTCGTACTGCACGTCGCCGCGGTACAGCACGGCGTTCTTCGGGGTGGCGATGTCGACGAACGCCGCTTCCATGCCGGGCAGCACGTTCTGCACCCGCCCGATGTAGATGTTCCCGTGGATCTGGCTGATGTCGTCGGAGGGACGGCTGACGTAGTGCTCGATCAGGCTGCGGCCCTCGAGCACGGCGACCTGGGCCATCGACTCGCGGACCTGGACGCACATCAGGTACCGACCGGCCGGCTTGCCCTTGCGCTCTCGACCGGCGCGCCGGACGTCGCCGTCGAGCGGATCCTCGGCAGCATCGACTCGTGGTTGGTCCTGCCGTCGGCTGGCTCGCTTGCGCTTTCCGCCGGCGCCCTCGCCGCGGTCCCGGCGACCGGACCGATCGCCTGCTGCGCGGCTGCGGCGCGCCGGCGGTGCATCGCTCGCCGCCTGCGTGTGCGCGGGAGCGGGCCTGGTGTCTCCGATCTGTGGCTTGCGGACCAGTGACCGCTCGGCCGCTTCCGCCGAGACCCGCCCCTCTCGGGGCAGCTCCGGCAGCTCGGCCGGCGCCGAGCCTGCGCTCATCGGTTCGTCGGCGTCCACCCGGGGAGGGCGTTCGCCGTTCCCGGCGACGCCGCTGTCGGCTGCGTCGGCCGACTTACGCCGTCCTTGGCCGCCGCGCGACCCTCGTCGCCGCTTCCGGCTCGGCGCTCCGTCAGCAGCGGTCTCGGCGTCTGCGACGTCGCCGACGGGGGCGGCGCCCTCCGTCGTCGGGCCGGTGTCCGGTCCCGAGTCGTTGTCGTCCATCATCGTCCCTTCTGGTGTGCCCAGCGGGCACTCGGCCGACCCCCAGCTGCGCCAACACGAGGTGCTGGTGGGTCGCCTGCTCGATCGATCGAACCCGTGCGCCGTCCTCGGACGGCTGGCACTGCGGGGTTCGAGTCCTACTCGCCCGTCGCTGCTGCTGGTCGAGAGGCGGGAGGTCCCGCGCCCAGCGTGCGGTCATGGCGTGGTACAGCCTAGCCCCGCAGGGCTGGCACCAGATGCGTTCTCGCCTGCCGTGGTGTCAGGCCATCCGGCGCATGTGCACGCTCTGGACGAGCCCGAGGAGCGCGAACCAGGTGATCAAGCCGGATCCCCCGTAGGAGATGAAGGGCATCGGGAGCCCGGTGACCGGCATGATCTTGAGCGTCATCCCGATGTTCTGGAACACCTGCCACAGCAGCATCGTGAACACGCCGGCACAGAGGTACGTGCCGAGCAGGTCCTTGGACAGGTGGGCGATCCGCCAGATGCGCACCAGCACGACGACGAACAGCGTCAGCAGCAGCGCGCAACCGAACATGCCGAACTGCTCGCCGACCGCGGCGAACGGGAAGTCGGCCCAGAGCACCGGGATGTCCCGGCCGTTGGTCAGCGGGCCCTGCAACCACCCCTTGCCGAACAGCCCGCCGGTGCCGACGGCGCGCAGGGCGTTGGTGACCTGGAACGTCTGGTCGGCGAGATCCGGGTTGTTCTCGTCGAAGAAGACGCGCACCCGCTCCAGCTGGTACTGGTTGACCAGGCCACTGATCAGCGTCGCCCCGACCGTGGCCAGCGAGAGCAGGCTGACGACGAAGATGTAGCGCGCCTTGGCGCCGGCGACGAGGAGGACCCCCATCGCCATGGCGACGATGACGGACGCCGTCCCGAGGTCGGGCTGGAGGACGATCAGGCCGGCCGGGAGCCCGACGATGATCAACGATCCGAGGAACCGCGGATACGACACGGCGTCGGCGCGCTCGTCGCTGAGGTAGGCGCACACGGCGAGCAGGACGGCGAACTTGGCGAACTCAGCCGGTTGGATCTGGATCGGGCCGAGCTCGATGGCCAGGACGGCGTCCTCGCTGGAGCCGGCAACATTGATCGCCGCCAGGCCGACCAGCACGACGAGCATCAGCACGTAGAGCCGGCGGGCCTGGTGTTTGAGCCACTCGTAGTCGATGGCCATCACGATCACCAGGGCGAGGACGGCGGCGATGGCGAAGATGACCTGCCGGGTGACGAACTGGTAGGGGTCGGCGGTGCGTGTTCTCGTGGCCGAGTAGACGATGAAGCACCCGATCACCGTCAGCGCGCCCTGTGCCGACAGCAGCACCCAGTCGATGTTGCGGCGCGCCGCGGCCGGGCTGGCCCGGATGTTGCCGAGCCCCGAATCGGGTTTGCGCTGGAGCATCGAGAGGCCCAACGGAGCGCTCAGTCCCCGCCGGCGGGACGGGTGAGGGCAGCATCCGTGTCCCCGCTGACCCCGCACGTCATGTCCACCGGTGCCAGCGGCTCGGCGGCCACCTCGCTCGTCACGTCGAGGGGGTCGGAGATCGACACCGGGTCCATCGGGACCTGCCCGCCGAGCGCCAGGTACATGCATTTGACCACCGGCGCCGCCCCGAGCGATCCGAAGCCGGCCTTCTCCAGGTAGGACACCACCGTGTACGGACGGTTGGGATCGAGGCTGTAGGCGGCGAACGCCGACGAATCGTTCCACGGGTAGTTGAACTGCCCCTGGGCGGTCCCGGTCTTCCCGGCGATCGGGATGGCGCCCAGATCCTCCGGGTAGCCGATCTCGAACAGCTCCTCGGCCGTCGTGGACCGGTTGTTCAGCCCCGGACCGAGGATGTTGCGGCGGGTGCCCTCGACGATGGGGTCGCGCACCTCGCCGGGCATCGGGATCGGGCGGGCTTCCGGCACGAACCCGTCGACGACCGTGCCGGCGGCGACGTCGGCGTAGCCGGGCTCGCCGTCCGGTACCTCGGGGGCGTAGATCGTCTGCACGACCTTGGGCGACAACACGTCGCCACCGTTGGCGATGGCCGCGTAACCGACGGCGACCTGGATCGGCGAGGCGGCCATCAGGCCCTGCCCGATGGCCATCTGCAGGAGGTCGCCGGGCGTGACCGTGGGGATCTCGGTATCGCTCAGCACGCCGCGTGCCAGCAGATCGGCCTTCAGCTCGTTCGTCGGCACCCGACCGTCGAACTCGAACGGGAGGTCGATTCCGGTGTCGGCACCGAAGCCGAATTGACGGACCTGGTCCTGCAGCTGCGTGCCGGCGGCGTAGAAGAAGTCCTCGCCGAGCTTGTAGTAGAACGCGTCGCTCGAGACGGCCAGCGACTCGGCCACGTTGACCAACCCGTAGACGCAGGGCAAGTTCCCACACAGGGAGTTTCGGTACTCGCAGTCGAACGGCCCGCCGTTCGTCTGGCATTGCGCCGGATCGATCCGAGAGATCGTGTAGGTGCCCTGGTCGTCGTACTCCGTGCCGGAGTTGATCAGCCCGGTGGCCAGGGCGGCGTAGGCGATGAACACCTTGAACGCCGAGCCCATGTTGTACTGGCCCTGCACGGCCCGGTTGGTCAGGCTCGACAGGTCGGGATCCACCGGCGCGCCGCCAGGGATCGGCCGGGGGAACAGCTGATCGAACTTGTCGTCGGGCACCTCGGCGTTGAACCAGCGGTTGTCGAAGGTCGGGAAGCTGGCCATCGCCCCGATCTGGCCGGTCTCCTGGTTCATCACGATCACCGAGCCGGCTGGGGCCTTGTACGGCACCTGCTCGGGTTGGGTCGGGTCGATCGGGGTCTTGGTCCCGTCGAGCGCGGTGAGGAAGTTGTTGACGAAGAACTGCTTGCGGTACTGCAGCTGCGTCTGCAGCACCCGCTCGGCGTACTGCTGCCAGTCGAGGTTGATGGACAGCTGGATGTCGTTGCCGTTGACCGGCTCGCGCCGGCTGATCTCGCGCACGATGCGGTTGCGGGCGTCGACCTCGACGATGCGCTCACCCCACTTCCCGTGCAGGACCTCTTCCATGCTCAGCTCGATGCCGCTGCGACCGACGTTCTCGCCGCCCTTGCTGATGTCGTACCCGAGTGCCTCGTACTTGTCGGCGTCCTCCTCGGTGATCGCTCCCATGTAGCCGAGCACGTGGCTGGCCAGGGGGGCGTACGGGTAGGTCCGCTCCCATTCGGTCTCCACCGTGACCCCGGGGAAGTCCTCGGCCCGTTCGCCGAGGGCGATGGCCACGTCCTCGCGCACGTCCTCCTTCAGCGGCATCGGCCGGTAGCGGCTGTACAGCTCGCTGTCGTAGCGCTCCTCCATCTCGGCGACCGGCATCTCCAACCATCCGGACAGTCGGCTGAACAGCTCGGCGCGGTCGGTGTCGCGGCGCATCACCTCCCAGTCGACGGTGGCCACCAGGAGGCGGTCGTTGTCGGCGAGGATGCGGCCGGTGGCATCGAAGATGCGACCCCGCTCCGGGATCAGCGGGATCGTGCGGACCTTGCTCTGGTCGACCGTGGCCTGCAGCGAGTCGGCTTGCACCGTCTGCAGGAACCACAGGCGCGTCCCGACGGCCCCGAACAGCAGGGTGGCCACGAGGGCCAGGACCCCCAGCCGAGCAGCCCGCTTGTCAGCAGCCATGACGCGAGTCTGCTCCCTCGGTGGGCGATCGTCCGTTCACTGGTGCACCCTGTCGATGTGCGAAGCGATCCCAGCATGCTGGGGTGCACCAATGAACCGAAGACCGTGCTTGATGGTTCGCTCGCTCGAAGACTCGCTCGCTCACGCGCTCGACTCCTGCGGCACGGCGCGCCACTCGACCCGCTTGATGCGCATGCACCATCGTCCGAGCGGCACGAACAAGGGGCTGAGCACCATCGCCGCGCCGGCGACGACGGCGACGGCGACCCCGTAGCGGGGGCCGAAGGCCTGCTCTTCGCCGATGAACGCCCGCACGACGGGCACCGCAGCCTCACCGACGGCGGCACCGAGACCGGTGAAGATCGCCGCCAGCCACCACTGCGGATCGACGGTCAACGACATCACGTAGCCGGCGGTGAACCCGGCGAGACCCATCGTGATCGAGGAGGATCCGAGCGGCGTGTTCGACCCGAGGTCGTACATCAACCCCAGCACGAAGCCGGCCAGCGCGCCCTTCTGCGGACCGCTGGCCGCGCCGGCCGCCGCCGCGAGGGCCAGCATCACCTGGACGACCACGCCGAACGGCGTGAGGTCGGTGAACAGCGTCCGCTGCAGCGCCAGCAGGACGAGACCGACGGAGACCAGCCGCAGCAGCGGTCCCTGGATCAACGACATCAGCATCAGTCGCCGGCCTGGGTGTCGATCGGCGCCTCGACCTCGGAGCTCGGCTTGTACAGCACGACCTTGACGAACTGCAGCTCGTCGAGGTCGGCCAAGGGATTCACCTCGAGCAGCGGCCCATCAGCCGTCGACCGGGCGATCACGTTCTCGATCAGGCCGACGGGGATGTCCGGAGGCGCCAAGCCGGTCGTGCCACCCGCAGTCAGGACGATGTCGCCGACCGTCGGCCGGCCGAAGCCTGGATCGTCCTGGATGAAGTCGATCTGCGGGAAGTTGTCGGGGCCCTGCCCGGACAGGCGGCCCGTGTCCCGCTGCGGGTTGGTGGTCGTCGTGGCCGGGATCGTCGTCGTGGTCGTCGACGACGTCGTCTCGCCCGGTTCCAGCGGTTCGCCGGTCGTCGGGACGGCCGTCGTGCTGGTCGTGGTCGTGGACTCGGTCGTGGTGGTCTCCTCGGACGTCGAGGTCGAGGCGTTGACCGGGCCGCCCGTCGACGAGGGCACGCTGCTGTCGGACCCGGCGACGGTGGTGCCGGTGGCCGGTCCGGAGTTGGCCGGGACCGTGGTCGACGGGGGCGGTGGTGCGACGACCTTCACGGTGAGCACGTACCGGGGGTCGCTCATCAGCATCACGTAGGCCCGATCT
Organism: uncultured Acidimicrobiia bacterium; assembly: GCA_963844175.1. Classification (GTDB taxonomy): domain Bacteria; phylum Actinomycetota; class Acidimicrobiia; order Acidimicrobiales; family Ilumatobacteraceae; genus JALZMG01. The sequence goes on along the minus strand of CAWJNE010000022.1, from coordinate 363,903 downwards.
GGCAGCAGCGGCTCGGTCACCTTGCCGACCAGCCCGGCCGACGTGACCACGGCCATGCCGACGTCGATGCCGTCGTTGCGGCCCTTGTTGATCTCGATGATCTGGTCGAGGTTGCCGGGGCTCTCCCCCTCGACGGCGGCGGTCACGGTGGCGTAGTCGCTGAGCGACGGCAGCTGGTTGAGGGCCAGCAGCTCCTCGTAGGCCTGGATCGCCGCCCGCCCGCCGATCTGGTCGGCGCGCTGGCCTTCCAGCTCTTCCTGCAGCGCCAGGTTCTCCTGCTCCAGCTCCTCGTAGTCCGTGATCCCGCGCCACGCGTTGCGGATCGGGTTGGTGACCACCTCGGCGGCCGCCTCGAACGGCTCCATCGCCTTCTGGAAGCCCTCGCGAGCGGTGTCGAGGATCGCCGTGCCGCGCAGGTCGAGCGTCAGCAGCAGGGCCGACGTCAACAAGAGCAGCAGGATCGCCCGGCGCCGCCCGGGGGTGTAGATCGGCATCTGTCAGCGAGACGCAGCACGCTCGTCGCGCCCGGTTCCCGAGCGTTCGTGCCGCAGCGAGCGTGCATGGTCAGGTCGGCCTTGTCCGACCCAGCCGAGCGAGCGAGTCTTCGAGCGAACGAGGCCATCAACTCGGTCCCCGAGCGTACAAGATCGACGTCGGGCCGGCCTTGCCCGGCCCGACGAGCGAGCGGTGTCTTCGGAGCGAGCGAGGCCATCAGCTACTCATCGCCGCCCATCGACATCAGGCCGCGCATCGCGTCGATGTTCTCGAGGGCGCGGCCGGAGCCGATGACGACGCTGTAGAGCGGCTCGGCGGCCAACCGGATCGGCATGCCGGTCTCGTGCGAGAGCCGCTCGTCGAAGCCGCCGAGCAGCGCACCGCCGCCGGTGACGGTGATGCCGTCCTCCATGATGTCCGCGGCCAGCTCGGGTGGGGTCTTGTCGAGCGTGGTCTTCACGACGTCCACGATGGCCGACACGGGCTCGGAAAGGGCTTCGCGCACGTGCTCGGTGGTGAGCTGGATGGTGCGTGGCAGGCCGCTGATGAGGTCGCGACCGCGGATGTCCGCCGTCAGCTCCTCCTCCATCGGCCACGCCGAGCCCATCTGGATCTTGATCTCCTCGGCGGTGCGATCGCCGATGGCGAGGGAGAACTCCTTCTTGACGTACTGCATGATGGCGTCGTCGAGCTCGTCGCCGGCCACGCGCACCGACTGCGCAGTGACGATGCCGCCGAGCGAGATGACGGCCACCTCCGTCGTGCCGCCGCCGATGTCGACGATCATGTTGCCCGATGGCTCGTGGACCGGGAGGTCGGCCCCGATCGCTGCCGCCATCGGCTCCTCGATGATGTGCACCGGCTTGCGCGCCCCGGCGTACTCGGCGGCGTCCTGCACCGCGCGCTGCTCGACGCCGGTGATGCCCGACGGCACGCAGATGACCATGCGCGGCTTGCTCCAGCGACTGGCGTGCACGCGCTGGATGAAGTAGCGCAGCATCTTCTCGCAGACCTCGAAGTCGGCGATGACGCCGTCCTTCAACGGCCGGATGACCTTGATGTGGTTCGGCGTCCGGCCCATCATCCGCTTGGCCTCGAGGCCCACCGCCACCGGGCGGCCGTCGTTGATGTTGATCGCCACGACCGAGGGCTCGTCGAGCACGATGCCCTGACCCCGCACGTAGATCAGGGTGTTCGCTGTCCCGAGGTCGATGGCGAGATCCCGGCCGAGGCTGAGCGTTCTGTTGCGAGCCATGCCGGCACTCCTTCGAGGGGCGTCAGTGACCGCCGCCCCTGGCTGCTCGTGATCGTCGAATGTTATAGATCCGGGAAGAAGATGGAGACCTCACGCGCCGCCGATTCGAGCGAATCGCTGCCGTGGACGAGGTTCTCCGTGAGCTCGATCCCGAGGTCGCCGCGGATCGTTCCCGGTGCGGCGTTGCGGGGGTTCGTGCTCCCCATCAGGGTACGCACGACCTCCCAGGTGTTCTCCGGGCCCTCGAGGACGAGGGCGACCACCGGCCCGCGGCTCATGAAGGCCACGAGGTCGGAGTAGAAGGGCTTGCCGACGTGCTCGGCGTAGTGGCGGGAGAGGGTGTCGTCGTCGAGCATGCGGAGGTCCAGCGTGACCAACCGCAGCCCCTTGGCCTCGAATCGGGCGAGGATGGTGCCGACCAGCCCACGCTCGACAGCGTCGGGCTTGAACAGCACCAAGGTCCGATCAGACACGACCGACAAGCCTACCGCCGCCACCGACCCCCCACCCGCCGCCCCTCGGGCCCCCCGTTCCTGGGCGCGCGATGAGGTGCGGCGCCCATCGGGCGACGTTGCGGCGGATGCGGTCTGCTTCGCGGGCCGGTCGTCGGATGATTCCGCAGTAGGTGAACCGCAGCACGACGAAGCCGCAGGCACCGAGGTCCGCATCGCGCGCACGATCGTGCTCGAACTGGTCGCGGTCGAGCCCGTGCGTCGACCATCCGTCGCATTCCAGAATGATCGGGCTGTCGATGATCCTGAAGTCGACCTCGAAGCCGCTGATCACCGGATGGAACTCGGCGGGCGGCAAGCGGTGACGGGACAGGAGTTGCTGCATCGCTGGTTCAAGCACGCTGTCGACGGGCTTTCCGTCGAGCACCCAGCCGCTGAGGGCGACGCGCAGCGCCGGCACACCGGGTCGACCGCGGCGCTGGTGACGCGCGATCGCCCGCCACAGTGACGCCGGCGAAGCCATCCCCGTGGTCACGACGTGGCCCACCGCGATGTTCACGGCCCCGGGCTTGAGTGCTCCGAGATCGCACAAGGTGCGGAGGATGTTTGTCGTCGGAATGCCCTGGCGGAACACGGGATTGAGGTCGAGCAGGTCGCGTGGGCGATGCACGGCGGCACCTGCGACGATCGGCTGGCGGCCCCGAGTCGTCATCAACAGGTCGACCGGATCGTCCGGCCGACAGGCGATGCCCCAGAGCCACGCCGCCGAGCGGTGCGACGCGATCGCGTCGCGTCCAGCGGCGAGTACGGCTGCGCAGACCGTCTGGGCCTGGCTCGATCGGGCGCCGAACATCCGCGCCACACCGGGGTGCAACAACTCGAGCTGGCCTCGGTCGGCAGCCCGGTACCACGATCGGTCCGAGAATCCGGCGCGCCGGAACTCGGCCCGGGTCACCAGGCCGTGGTGAGCTCGAGCGAACCGGTCGAGGCGGCTGAGGTCCACACCCACCCTGGGCGCGGTGAGGAGTGGAAAGCGGATCGGCGTGTCGATCTGGGCGGAGATCTCGCCACACGCTGGCGAGATCTTCGCCCAGAATCCACCGCACCGGATCGGTACGGTGCTCGGGATGGTGCGCCGACGGGCTGACCTCGTCGGGGCCGTGCGGCGGCGGGTCGAGCAAGGGGTCGACCAAGTGGTGACCCGGACCCGGCACCGTCTCGGGGCGCCCGGCGCAGTGGCACCGTTCGACGGCGACCCGCGACTGGCCCTCGTGACCGTCAACTTCTCGACCACTCGCTACCTCAAGCTGATGCTCTGCACGCTCGGTGAGCAGTCCGCACTGTGGTTCCTGCAGCACGTGGTGATCGTCGACAACGGGTCGCGCGACGGCGGGCTGCCGTTCCTGCGCCGCCTGGCCGACCGGGTGCCTCGCGTGCTCCTCGTCGAGCGACACCACTTCCCCAGCCATGCCGCCGGGATGCGCGCCGGCATCGCCGCCATCGACGCCGCCGACCGCACGAACCCACCCGACGAGCGGGCCGGGATCCTCGTGTTCTGTGATCCCGACGTCGTGTTCCGCAACGCCGATGCCTTGCTCGACCTGGCTGCGGTGGTCGTCGAGCACGACGCCGCCTTCGCCGGCGAGGCCCGGGCCGCGCCGGGCAGCGCCCACCCCGACATCCAGGCCTCGTTCTTCGCCGTCCGCCGCGACGTGCTGGCGCGCCGCGACGTCGAGCCGCTCGTCAACCACGGCTCGCCGGCCGCACCGATGCAGGCCAGCATCGTGGCCGCCGGCCTGACGATCTCCGACTTCCCGAGCAACCACGGGGGCTACGTCCTGCACCGCGGCCGGGCCGGCGTGGCCGCCGCTGGCCAGTACCACCCGACGCACTCGTATGCGCAGGCCACCACGACCGACCCCCACTTCATGGGCGTCCCCGACGGCCCGGCGATCTGGGCCGCCGTCGAGGCGCAGTGGGCCGACCTGCTCGACCCGGCCGGCGAACCCGCGCTGCTCGATCACCTGGCCGAGCGGTTCGCCGTCCTCGGCCGGCGGGATGCGCCGCCGGCCCCCGGCCCGCCGCCGGCTACGGGTGCAGCGCCATGAGCGCCAGCCGCGCCGCGCCGGCCACGTAGAGCGACCCGGTGGCGAGGATCGCGTCGTCGCCCCCCGCCATCGACATCGCCTGGGCGCACGCCTCGGGCACGGTGTCGGTGACCAGGACCTCGTCGCAACCGACCGCCAGCGCCGCCTTGGCGACCTCCGAGCCGGGCACGCCGCGGGGCGACGGGGCCGTGCACGCCACGACGACGTCGAACTCGTCGGCGCGCAGCGCCTCGAGCATCCCCTGCGGCTCGCGCAGCGTGCCGACGATGAGGATCCGTTGGCCCTCGGGCGCGAAGTCGTCGAAGAACACACCGGCGCACGTGTCGGCGCCCGACGGGTTGTGGGCACCGTCGACGATCACCAGCGGCTGGTGGCCGAGCACCTCGAACCGTCCGGGCATGACGACAGCGGCGAACCCCTCCTCCACCACGTCCGGCGCGAGCGGTGCGGCGAAGAAGGCCTCGGCGGCGCACAGCGCGACCGCAGCATTGTCGCCTTGGTGGGCGCCGTACAGCGGCACGAAGACCTCGGGGTAGATCGTGGTCGGCGTGCGGACGTCGACGACCCGTCCGCCGAGCGCCAGCTGGTTCCCCGTCACCTCGAAGTCGATGTCCCGCCGCAGCTGCGTCGCTGCCGGCTCGGCGGCCAGCACCGCGACGAGGTCCGGCCGGGTCTCCCCGATGACCACCGCCGATCCGGGCTTGATGATCCCCGCCTTCTCCCGGGCGATGTCGGCCAGGGTGGGGCCGGCGAGGTCTTCGTGGTCCATCCCGATGTTGGTGATGACCGCCACCTGACCGTCGGCCACGTTCGTGGCGTCCCAGCGGCCGAGCAGCCCGACCTCGACGACGGCCACGTCGACGGCCATGTCGGCGAACCAGCGGAACGCCGCCGCCGTGCAGGCCTCGAAGTAGGTCGGCCGGACGCCGGTCAAGCCCTCGAGATCGGCCACGGCGGCGATCTGCTCGGCGAACTCCTCGTCGCTGATCGGCTCACCGTTGCGGGCCAAGCGCTCGTTGATCCGCTCGAGGTGGGGGCTGGTGTACGTGCCGACGGTCAGCCCCTGGGCCACGAGCAGACGGGTCAGCATCTGCGCCGTCGACCCCTTCCCGTTGGTCCCCGTCACGTGGATCACCGGGTACGCCCGCTGCGGCTCGCCCATCGCCTCGACGAGCCGGCGGATCGAGTCCAGCGACGGCGAGGTCAGGTGGCCGGTCTTCTCGTACGACGCGTGCTCGTCGAGATAGGCGAGCGCTCCGGCGTAGTCCATCACGCCGGAAGCTAACCGGCGGCCGGCGCCGGGCTCAGCTGGCGGCGCGGCGCGGGCGCGTCTGGCGACCGGTCTGGCGTGGCACGAGGGTCGGGTTGACCTTCTCCAGCACCGTCTCGGTGTCGATGACCACCTTGCCGACGTCGGTCCGACCCGGCAGGTCGTACATCGTGTTGAGCAGCACCTCTTCGAGGATCGCCCGCAGCCCGCGGGCGCCAGTGCCCCGCAGCAGCGCCTGGTCGGCGACAGCTTCGATCCCGTCGTCGGTGAACTCCAGCTCGACGTCCTCGAAGTCGAACACCTTCTGGTACTGGCGGACGAGGGCGTTCTTCGGCTCGGTCAGGATGCGCACCAGCGCCTGCTGGTCGAGGGACCGCACCGCCCCCATCGTTGGGAGCCGCCCGATGAACTCGGGGATCATCCCGTACTTCACGAGATCCTCCGGCAACACCCGGGTGAACAGCTCCCCGGGATCGCGCTGGCTGCGCGACTTCACGGTGCCGTGGAAGCCGACGCCCTTGTGGCCGATGCGGCTCTCGATGATCTGCTCCAGCCCGGCGAACGCCCCACCGAGGATGAACAGCACGTTCGTGGTGTCGATCTGGATGAACTCCTGGTGCGGGTGCTTGCGCCCGCCCTGGGGCGGCACGGACGCCTGGGTGCCCTCGAGGATCTTCAGCAGCGCCTGCTGCACGCCCTCGCCGGAGACGTCGCGGGTGATCGACGGGTTCTCGCTCTTGCGGGCGATCTTGTCGATCTCGTCGATGTAGATGATCCCGGTCTCGGCCCGCTTGACGTCGAAGTCGGCGGCCTGGATCAGCTTGAGGAGGATGTTCTCGACGTCCTCACCGACGTACCCGGCCTCCGTCAGGGCGGTGGCGTCGGCAACAGCGAACGGCACGTTGAGCAGCCGGGCCAGCGTCTGGGCGAGGTGGGTCTTGCCGCAGCCCGTCGGCCCGAGCAGCAAGATGTTCGACTTCGCCAGCTCGACCTCGTCGCGCCGCCCGACCCCCATCGACTGCTGGTACTGGATCCGGCGGTAGTGGTTGTAGACGGCGACCGAGAGGATCTTCTTCGCCTCTTCCTGCCCGACCACGTAGTCGTCGAGGAAGGCCCGGATCTCACGCGGGTTGGGCAGGTGGTCGAAGCTGAGCTCGGTGGTCTCGGTGAGCTCCTCCTCGATGATCTCGTTGCAGAGATCGATGCACTCGTCGCAGATGTAGACGCCGGGGCCGGCGATCAGCTTGCGGACCTGCTTCTGCGACTTGCCGCAGAACGAGCACTTGAGCAACTCGCCCGTGTCGCCGAACTTCGCCACGTCTGGTCGTCTCCCTGTCGTCGCTCGATCAGCGGATCGCGCCGGTGCGGTCGGCGATCTCCCTGGATTCGATCACGGCGTCGATGATGCCATACGCGAGGGCCTCGTCCGCTTCCATCACGAAATCGCGATCGGTGTCGGCGTTCACGCGCTCGACCGGCTGGCCCGTGTGCTTGGCCAACAGCTCGTCGAGCAGGTCCCGCATCCGGAGGATCTCCCTGGCGGCGATCTCGAGGTCGGTGACCTGCCCGTAGCCGACCTGACCGTGCGGCTGGTGGAGCAGGATCCGGGAGTGCGGCAGGGCCAGCCGCTTGCCCTTGGTCCCCGCCGCCAGCAGCACCGCCGCTGCCGACGCCGCCTGACCCAGGCAGATCGTGGCGATGTCGTTGCGGATGAACTGCATCGTGTCGTAGATGGCGAACAGCGACGTGATGTCCCCACCCGGGCTGTTGATGTAGATGTTGATGTCCTTGTCGGGGTTCTCCGACTCGAGGTGGATCAGCTGGGCGCAGATCAAGCTGGCGATCTGGTCGTCGATCGGCGTCTGGAGGAAGATGATGTTCTCCTTCAGCAGCCGGCTGTACAGGTCGTAGGCGCGTTCCCCGCGGCTCGTCTGCTCGACGACGTTGGGGACGAGGTAGTTCTGGGGGTTCATCAGGTGGGCACCGCTTCTGTCTCGGAGGTGTCGGCGTCTTCGTCGTCGTGCTGGTGGTCGTGGTCGTCGTCGTCGTGCTCGTGGCCGTCGTCGTCGTGGGTGTGACCGAGCACGACGTCGCGATCGAGCACGTTGCCGTCGGGGTCGACGAGCTCGACGTGGTGGAGCAGCCAGTCGAGCGCCTTCGAGGTGCGGATGCGGGCCGACAGCTCGGGCACCATGTCGTTGCGCTCGTAGGCCTTGCGGATCTGGTTGGCCTTCTGGCCGGAGCGCATCGCCATCAGGTCGTACTCGCGTGCCAGGTCGCCGTCGTCGACCTCCAGCGCCTCGGCCTGGGCGATGGCGCGCAGCGCCAGGTCGACCTTGACGGCCTGCTCGGAGGCGCCCTTCATCCCTTCGACGAACGACGCTGCGTCCTGGCCGGTGACCGACAGCCACTGCTCGAGGTCGATGCCCTGCGATTGCAGCTGGCCGACGGTGCCCTGCACTCGCTGCTGCAGATCGCTCTGCACCAACGCCTCGGGCGCCTCGATCTCGGTCAGCTCGGTGAGCGCCGCGGTGACCCGACCGACCAGCTCGCTCTGCACCTGATTGAGCTTCAGCTCGGCGAGCCGCTGGCGGGTTGCCGCTCGCCACTCGGCCTCGGTGTCGAACTCGGCGACGTGCTCGGCGACCCACTCGTCGGTCACCTCGGGCACCACCAGTTCCTGCACGCGCTGCACGTCGACGGCGAAGTCGGCAGGTTCGGGGGTCTGCTTCGGCGTCGCCGTGAACGTGAGGTGGTCGCCGGCCGACGCCCCGACGAGCTGCTCGTCGAAGTCGTCGCTGACCCAGCCCTGGCCGATCTCATAGGACCAGTCCTCGGTGTTCAGCCCGACGACCTCCTCGCCGTCACGGGTGGCGGAGAGGTCGAGCACGACCAGGTCGCCGGTCGCCGCCGGGCGCTCCACGTCGGCCAGCTCACCGTGCCGGCGCAGCTGCGACTGGAGCGCATCCTCGACCTCGTCGTCGGTCGGCTCGGGGTTCGGCAGCTCGACGCGCAGGCCGCCGTATCCCGGCACGGTGATCTCCGGGCGCACCTCGCAGGTGGCGTCGAAGCCGACCGGGCCGTCGTCGGCCCCGCCGGTGATCTCGACCTCGGGCGTGGCGATCAGGTCGACGTCGTGCTCGCGCACCGCACGGGCCAGGTACGTCGGGATCGAGTCCCGCAATGCCTGCTCCCGTGCCGGCGCCAGGCCGATGCGTGCCTCCAGCACCCGCCGCGGCGCCTTGCCGGCCCGGAACCCGGGCAACCGCACCTCCCGGGCGATCTTGCGGAACGCCTGGTCGATGTCGCGGTCGAACTCCGCCTCGTCGATGTTGACCGAGACCTTGACCTTGTTCCCCTCGAGGGGCTCGACCGAGCTCTTCACAGACCCCACAGGGTAGAGGCCGCGCATGCCGATCCCGGGGGACGAAGCGGACCTACTGTCACACGGCATGGAGAAGCGCTCGATGCGCGCCCGGCTCGGGGCCTCGATGGCCGACCTCGAGCGGACCCGGCTGCAGGATCGCTTCAAGGGCCTGGGGCTCACGCCGCTCGGCGAGCTGACGCTGCGGGTGCCCGTGCGTGTGGCCGGTGAGGTGTCACGCGTCGTGCTGACCCCGCGGCGGGGCGTCCCCAACCTCGAGGTGATGATCCACGACGGCTCGGGGACGATCGTGGCGATCTTCACGGGGCGCCGGTCGATCCCCGGGCTGCACCACGGCCGGGCGACGATCCTCGAGGGCGTGGCGATGCTGGACCGCGGCCGGACCGTCGTCTACAACCCGGCGTACACGCTGGTCGCCTGAGCCCGCCGGACGTCAGCTCTGGACGCCGGGTTCGGCAGTCGTCGTCTCCGCCGGCGCGGCGATCAGGATCGCCCGGACGTCCGCTTCCGATTCGTCCGTCACGAGCACGAGCACCTCGTCGCCGACGCGCAGCACGGTGTCGCCACGAGGCACGATCAACCGCTCCGCCCGCAGCACCGCCACGACGGTGGCGTCACGGGGGAACCCGAGCTCGACGATCGACCGACCGTCGGCCGGCGTGCCCTCGGCCAGCGTGACCTCGGCCAGCTTGGCTTTGCCCCCCTCGAACGACAGCAGCCGGATGAAGGAGCCGACACTGACCGCCTCCTCCACCAGGGCGGTCAGCAGATGGGGCGTCGAGACGCTGACGTCGACCCCCCACTGGTCATTGAACATCCACTCGTTCTTCGGGTTGTTGACCCGGGCGACCACCCTCGGCACGCCGAACTCCTGTTTCGAGAGCAGCGAGATGACGAGGTTGTCCTCGTCGTCGCCGGTCACCGCGGCCACGATGTCGGCCGAGCCCACGCCCGCTCGGTCGAGCTGCGACACCTCGCAGGCGTCGGCCTCCAGCCACGGCACGCCCGGCGGATCGTCCGATCGGATGTGGTGCTTCACGACGGTGGCGTCGTTGTCGACGATCAGCACGTCGTGGCCGGCGCCGTGCAACTGCTCGGCGATGAAGCGGCCGACGCTGCCCCCACCGGCGATCACCACATGCACGTCAGCGGCTCCTCGGCCCGGCGGCCAGCGCGCGGTCGACGGCGGCCAATGACTCCGTCGGCACGCTCAGGTACAGCAGGTCACCCTGCTGGGCGCTGGTGCTGGCCGTCGGCACGATCGCCTTGCCGAGCCGGCCGACGGCGACGACCCGACCCCCGACCGCCTCCTCGAGATCGGAGAGCGGCTGACCGGCCCACAGTGTCGGCGCCGAGCGCTCGACGAGCGCCACGCTGGCGCTCGGGTCCGTCCACTCGGGCGGCGTCTCGGACGGCATGAGTCGGCGCAGCACCTGATCGGTGGTCCAGGCGACGGTCGCAACGGTCGTCAGCCCGAGTCGCTGGTAGATCGCGGCGCGCCGAGGGTCGTAGATGCGGGCGACGACGTGCTCGATGCCGAACGTCTCCCGGGCCACCCGGGCGATCAGCACGTTGGAGTTGTCGCCGTTCGTCACCGAGGCCAGCGCCGTCGCCTGTTCGATGCCGGCCTCGATCAGTCGGTCGCGATCGAACCCGATGCCCTCGACGGTCTGTCCCTTGAAGTCCGCGCCGAGCCGGGCGAACGCTTCGCTGCGCCGATCGACGACGGCGACGGTGTGGCCGGCGTCGAGGATGGCGTGAGCCAGCGACGACCCGACCCGCCCGCACCCGACGACCACCACGTGCACGGCGCGGAGCATAGGTTCGGCGGCAGCCGCGGCCACGAACACCGGGACACCTAGATTGCCCCGACGTATGGTCTCGTTGGCCAAGAGGATCTTGATCGGCAAGCCGATCGCCACGTCCGAAGAAGGCCACCAGCGGCTCAAGAAGCGCGTCGCGCTGCCGATCTTCGCCTCCGACGCGATCTCGTCCACCGCGTACGCGACCGATGAGATCCTCATCGTCCTCGTCACCCAGGCCGGCATCGGCGTGGCGGCGTTCAACCACCTCGTGCCCATCTCGATCATCGTCGCCTTCCTGCTGGTCATCGTGGTGCTCTCGTACCGCCAGACGATCCACGCCTATCCGTCCGGTGGCGGCGCCTACGTGGTCTCGCGGGAGAACCTCGGCGACACGCCGTCGCTGGTCGCCGGGGCGTCGCTGATGACCGACTACATCCTGACCGTCGCGGTGTCCGTCGCCGGTGGCGTGTTGGCCATCCAGTCGGCGTTCGGCTTCGACTCCCAATGGCGCGTCCCGCTGTGCCTCGTGCTGATCCTCGTGATGACGGTCGCCAACCTGCGCGGGCTGCGTGAATCCGGCTCGCTGTTCGCCCCGCCGACCTACCTCTACATCGTGATGCTCGTCGCGTTGATCGTGTACGGGATGTACCGCGTGTGGTTCCAGGACCTCGGCCCGATCCCGCTCAGCGAGCTGTCCGAAGAAGCCCAGGAGCTCGCCGAGGGCACCAAGGCCGTCGGGTTGCTGATGCTCCTGCGCGCCTTCTCGTCGGGTGCCGTGGCGCTGTCCGGCGTCGAGGCCGTGTCGAACGGGGTCCCGGCGTTCCAGCAGCCGTCGGCCGTCAACGCGTCGAAGACGCTGGCGATGATGGCGGGCATCCTCGGGGTCTGCTTCATCGGGATCTCGGTGCTCGCCTCCAAGCTCGTCCCGCTGCGCGGCGAGGAGGACCCGACCGGCATCTCGCTGATGGCCGAGCACGTCTACGGGGGCAAGAACGTCCTGTTCTGGATCACCCAGCTGGCCACGTTCGCGATCCTCATCCTCGCCGCCAACACCGCCTACCAGGGCTTCCCGGGCCTGTCGTCGATCATCGCCCGCGACGGCTACTTGCCCCGCCAGCTGGCCAACCGCGGCGACAAGCTGGTCTTCTCCAACGGGATCATCTTCCTCGCCATCACGGCCGGGATCCTGATCGCCATCTTCCAGGGCAACATCTCGGGCCTGATCCCGCTGTACGCCTTCGGCGTCTTCACGGGGTTCACGCTGAGCCAGGCCGGCATGGTGATCCACCACCGACGACACCGGGAGGGCCGTTGGAAGGTGTCGTTGGCGATCAACGCCTTCGGGTGCCTGGCCACCGGGACCGTCGCGCTCGTCGTCGTGGTGTCCAAGTTCACCGAGGGGGCGTGGATCCCGGCGGTGCTCATCCCCGCCCTGGTGGTGGCGTTCCGCCTCGTCCACCGCCACTACGCCCAGGTGCGCGACGCCGTGGCCGTCGACCACCCGTACCAGCCGTCGCGCAAGACCCACCTCGTCGTGGTCCTCGTCGGCACCGTGAACAAGGGCGTGATCCAGGCCGTGCAGTACGCCAAGTCGCTGGCTCCGGAGCGCTTGATCGCCGTGTCGGTGATCACGGACGCCGAGGAGCAGGAGCGGCTGTCCAAGTCGTGGGCCGACAACGACATGCCGATCGAACTGCACACCATCGCCTCGCCGTACCGCGACCTGACCCGCCCGGTGCTCGACTACCTCGACGAGTTGGACACCGAGAGCCAGGACGACCTCATCACGGTCGTCATCCCCGAGTTCGTGACGCAGTGGAAGACGCAGTGGCTGCACAACCAGTCGGCGTTCGCGCTGAAGGCACGACTGCTGTACCGCCCGAACACGGTGGTCACGTCGGTGCCCGTCCTGGTCGAATCCGTCGACCACGAGCAATGATGACGACGATGCAGTTCTGGAAGCCGCACTCGCTGGCCAAGCCCCACGAGGACCAGCTCGACCTCCACGTCGGCGACAAGGTGCGGGCCATCGTCAACCTGCCGGGCGTGGCCGAGGGCGCCGAGGGCAAGGTGATCCTGGCCAACGGCTTCAACTGGCAGCGCTACCGCGTGCGCTTCGCCGACGGCGCCGAGCTCGGTGACCTCGACCAGCGCCACCTCGAACCGATCGGGCGCGCCGCCAAGCGCCTCGCCCGCGCCGCCCGCCGCGCCGCCCGCCTGTGACGCCCATCCCCGACAGCCCGACACCTCACGGCACCGGTCAGGCACCTCGGTCGAGTCCACATCAACGCCGTAGACTTCGCGCTCCGTCCGGGGAGTAGCGCAGCCTGGTAGCGCTCCTGCTTTGGGAGCAGGAGGTCGGGGGTTCGAATCCCCCCTCCCCGACCCGATCTAGCTGGTTTGATACCGTTTTCGGCCAGCAGCCAGCATCGTCCGTGCATCAGGAATCCGAGACGGCTGCCACGAGACGGAGGCCGATCGGATTGGGGAGGAAGGCAAGCGCAACGACGCGGAGGTCCGGCGCGCATGATCGACCGCCGACCGCGCACGACCGGCTCAGCGCGAAGGCTCCGTTGGTCGGTGCCCGTGGGGCTGCTCGCCGCCCTTCCGCTTGCCCAGGCGGCGTCCGCTGGTGTCACCGGCGGCGACGCGATCGTGCAGGCGGCCGACATCACGCTGATCTCGACCGAGCCTGCGATCAGCTTGATCGACGAGACCGAGCTGCTCGAGATCGGTCCGGGCATCGGCAGCCAGACCGTCCCCGGGAGCCTCGGTGTGTCGTCGGGAGACTCCTCGCTCGTCGCCGCCGCAACGTCCATCGTCGTCAGCCGCACCGACACCGCTGTCGGGGCGAGCGCGGCGATCGGGGAGTTCACACTGACGCTGCTCGGCCAGACCGTGGCGAGCGCGACCCGAGTCATGTCGTTCGCCGACTGCCCGGCGGCCACACCTCTCGCCGGCGTCCTCGCCGAGGCCGTCGACGGCGGCCATCTTCGCCAGACGGCCGGGGACGCGCCGCGCCCGTCGACCCTGCATCCGTGACCGGTCGACGAGTCCTCGAGCGGGTCGATCACCATCGACGGACAAGGCGGTGCGACCTCCGTCGTCGACCTGACCGCCGACGCCATCGGCGACGTGGTCGGGACCGAGTTCGCCGACAGCGACGGGCTTGCGGCTCACCGTCTTGATCGACGGCGTCGAGCTGGGCGCCGTCACCCTGGCGACCGCTCGGTGCGAGCGGCCGCAAGACACGCCCGGACCGGTGACGCCCGGACCGATGACACCCGGACCGGTGACGCCCGACGGTGGGCTGGCCGACTCGGGCACCGACACCGCCGTGGCGGCGGCACTGCTCGGGGTCGTGCTCCTCGCCGGTGGAGGATCGGCGCTGGCGTGGGTCCGGAGCGGGCGATCCCGACGGCACCGATCCTCGCTGACCCCGTGTGGCAGGATCCCGCCGCCCGAGCCGCTCCGGAGGTGCAGCACCGTCGAGGAGGTCCATGCGCCGCCCGCAGACGAACCCGCTCGGAACGACGGCTGCGCTGGTTGATCCCCGTGGGGGTGCTCGCCACCGTGCTGCCGCTCGCCCACTCTGCGTCCGCCGGCGTTCCCACGGGCGGCTCCGCTACCGCTCAGCCCGCGCATCGTCGTCTTGATCTTCGACCGAGCGTGCGCATCGAGCTTGGTCGACCGAGACCACTCCGCTCAACGGTCGGACCGACCGCCGGTGAGCAGACCGTTCCGGGGACCCTCGATGTGACGTACGCCGGCTCCGCTCCTCACTCGTCGCCGACCAGCACGTCCGTCTTCCGTCAGCCCGCACCGTCGCCGCGGTCGAGGCGAGCGCCACGTCGGTGGCTTGCAGCTGACCCTGAGCGGCACGGTGCCGACGCAACTCGATCATTCACGTACGCCGACTGCCCGGCGGCCACCTCATCGGCGGTCCTCGCCGAGGCGCAGACGAGCGGCCTGGCGCTCGGGGACGCCGCGCCCGTCGACCTGTCCGTCTGGCCAGTCTCTCGAGCGGAGTCTATCCCATCTACTGACGAAGCGGCGCCATCGTCGATCCTCGTTCTGACCTCCGTCGCCATCCTTCTTCTTCTATCAGCACCGAGTTCTTCCATCGAGATCGTGCTTTCTGCTCACGTTCATCTATCGACTACTTCTAGTTCATCTACCTTCTCTATTGGCGATCGCTCAGATTCTACTCTACCTCATTACACTCTCGGATCTTCTTATAATCTTCTTGTGATTCTCGTATCCTAGACTCCCGTCGACGGTCTCTCCTACTCCGTCACCTTTATCACCTTTTTCGCGGCACTGCTCGGTTTCTTGTTATTCGCGGTTGGCGGATCGTGCTTCTTTGGGCGCACGTGCCCGCGATCACGACGGTTCGATCTTTAATGTTTGTGTGGCAGTGTCTCGTCGACCGTGTCGCTTCTGTAAGTAGCACATGTCGATCGCCACTCGCATCTTATTCGGTCATCGCGATGTCTCCTCTGATCGATGTTCGCGGTGCGTCGTCGGCGTGCTGTCTATCGCCTAGTCGTCGTCCGCCGGCATTTCTACCGGTTATCTCGGCGATCGCGCAGGCGGCTAGCGTCTTCGTTATAGTTCGTCGTCTTCTCTCAATCTTGTGAACACAGTCTCTCGCTCGTCGGCCCGATCTCTGTTTAGCCAGACCGTTCCCGGTAGCCTCATCTCTGTCGTCGCGTTTGCTCTCGCTCGTCGCCACCATCCGTCTATCGTCGTCACTCGCATCTTCATTCGGGTCGTGTTCCCGTGGACGGTCTACGCTGACGTTGCTCGTCAGACCGTGGCGAGCGCGACGTCCTCGTCGGCGTACGCCGACTGCCCGGCCGGCCAATCGCCGGTCCTCGCCGAGCGGTGACGAGCGGCCTGGCGTCTCGGGAGCCGCGCCCGTCGACCTGTCTGCCGGGCAGTCCTCGAGCGGGTCGATCACCATCGACGGACAAGGCGGCGCGACCTCCGTCGTCGACCTGACCGCCGACGCCATCGGCGACGTGGTCGGGACCGAGTTCGCCGACGCGACGGGCTTGCGGCTCACCGTCTTGATCGACGGCGTCGAGCTGGGGACCGTCACCCTGGCGACCGCTCGGTGCGAGCGGCCGCAAGACACACCCGGACCGGAGACGCCCGGACCGATGGACACCCGACGATGGGCTGGCCGACTCGGGCACCGACACCGCCGTGGCGGCGGCACTGCTCGGGGTCGTGCTCCTCGCCGGTGGAGGATCGGCGCTGGCGTGGGCCCGGAGCGGGCGATCCCGACGGACCGATCCTCGCTGACCCCTGTGGCAGGATCCCGCCGCCCGAGCCGCTCAGGAGGTCAGCACGTGGTCCATCGCCGCCCGCAGAGAACCCGCTCGGAACGACGGCGGCGCTGGTTGATCCCCGTGGGGGTGCTCGCCACCGTGCTGCCGCTCGCCCAATCCGCGTCCGCCGGCGTTCCCACGGGCGGCTCGGCAACCGCCCAGCCCGCGCTCGTCGTCTTGATCTTCGACGGCGTGGGCATCGAGCTGGTCGACCGGACCACGCCGCTCAACGTCGGACCGACCGCCGGTGAGCAGACCGTCCCGGGGACCCTCGATGTGACGGACGCCGGCTCCGGCTCCTCACTCGTCGCGACCAGCACGTCCGTTTCCGTCGCCCGCACCGCCGCCGGGGTCGAGGCGACCGCCACGGTCGATGGCTTGCAGCTGACCCTGAGCGGCACGATGGTTGCCGCCGCAACGACGATCACCACGAGCGCCAACTGCCCGGCCGGCGCGTCGGCAGTCGGCGCCCAAGCGCAGGTGAACGCGTTGACGCTCGGGGACGCCGCACCCGTCGACCTGTCCGGGGGCCAGACCGCTCGCGGAGCGACCACCATCACTGACGAAGCGGGCCAGGCGATCGGCGTCGACCTCGAAGCCAGCCTCTTCGTCGACAGCGCCAGCTCGTCCGGCGAGAGCGTGTTGCGGCTCACGGTCATCATCGACAACCAGTCGGCGACCGCCCAATTGGCGATTGCCAGATGCACGCGGCCGCAAGGCGGGTCAGGCACTGAAGCGCCCGGACCCGAGGGGCCCGGCGACGGGCTGGCCAACTCCGGCACCGAAACCGCCGTCGTCGCGGCACTGCTCGGGATCGTGCTCCTCGCCGGGGGCGGATCGGTGCTCCTCTGGGCGCACGGCCAGCGATCACGACGGACCGATCCGCAGTGACCGACGTGCCAGGATCCCGTCGACCGGGACGCACAGAAGGTCAGCACGTGGTCGATCGCCGCCCGCATCGGAGCCGCCCACCGCGATGGCTCCGCCGATCGATGTCAGCGGCGGTCGTCGCCGGCGTGCTGTCACTCGCCCAGTCGGCGTCCGCCGGCACGACCGGGGGCTCGGCGACCGCGCAGGCGGCGGGCGTCGCGCTGGTGTTCAACACCGACCCGCCCATCAACGTGGCCGGCAGCACGACGTCGCTCGCCGTCGGCCCGAACACCGGGAGCCAGACCGTCCCGGGCAGCCTCGATCTCGAGGACGTCGCGTCGAGCTCTTCGCTCGTCGCCACCAGCACGTCGGTCGCCGTCGCCCGCACCCCGTCCGGGGTCGAGGCGACCTCCTCCGTGGACGGCCTGCAGCTGACCCTGTTCGGCGAGACCGTGGCGAGCGTGACGAGCATCGTCGGCGCCGCAACCTGCCCGGCCGGCGAATCGGCGGTGACCACCGAAGCGCAAGCGAGTGGGGTGCGCCTCGGCGATGCTGCGCCCGTCGACGTCTCCTCCGGCCAGTCCGTCAGCGGATCGATCACCGTCACCGACGAACAGGGCCAGACCTACCCGGTCGAGCTCGTCGCCAGCGTCTTCGCCGAAAGCGACGCCTCGTCCGGCGAGGCACGTGGTCTGCGCCTCGAGGTCACGATCGGCGACGAGGCGCCGGCGAGCGCCTCGCTGGCGATCGCAATTTGCGAGCAGCCGGGTGGAGGTCCTGAGGCGCCCGGACCGATGGATCCAGGCGGCGGGCTGGCCGACTCGGGCACCGACACCGCCGTCGTGGCGGCACTGCTCGGGGTCGTGCTCGTCGTCAGTGGAGGATCGGTGCTCCTCTGGGCGCACGGCCCGCGATCACGACGGGCCGATCGGCAATGAGCGATGTGCCAGGATCCCGCCGCCCGAGCCGCACTGGAGGCCGACACGTGGACGATGCCATCACAAACCGAACGCGCCGACGACAGCGGGTTCGTTGGTCGGCGTCGGCGGGAGCGCTCGCCGCGCTGCTCGCACTGACCCAATCGGCGTCTGCCGGCACGCCCATCGGGAGCGCCCTCGCTCGGGCTGCAAGCGTCGACCTGGTCTTCACCACCCCGGACATCAGTTTGCTCGTCGACACGCCGCTGCAGGGCGCCCAATCGAGCATCGGATCGCAGACTTTCCCCGGGACCTTCCAGCTCTCCGACGCAGGCGCGCCGAACTCCTCCGCCGTCGCCACCGGGGGAACCATCACCGTCGACCGGACCGCCACCGAGGTCGAGTCGAACATCACGCTGGACGGCCTCGAGCTGACCCTCCTCGGCGAGACCGTGGTGAGCGCAACGTCGGTCGGCTCCAACGCCACCTGTCCGTTCGGCGACGTCGTCAACACCTCCGCTGTGCAGGCGATCGGGCTGCGCATCGGCGATGGTGCGCCCGTCGACCTCTTCGCCGGGCAGGGCACCACCGGATCCACCACCATCACCGACGCCGCAGGCCAGACCTACTCCGTCGACGTCCAGGCCAGCGTCTTCGCCGCCGCCGCGCAGGATGCGTCCGCTGGCTTGAACATCATCATCACGATCGGCAACACGTTCGGCACGGCCGAGTTCGCGCAGACGATCTGCGACAAGCTTCCGGAACTGGGCGAGGAAACGCCCGAACCGGGCGAGGAAATGCCCGGACCGGCGGTGCCAGACGACGAGCTCGCCAACTCCGGGACCGACACCGCCGTGGTGGCGGCACTGCTGGGGATCGTGCTCGTCATCGGTGGCGGGTCGGCGCTGCTCTGGGCGCGAGGCGCGGCGTTGCGCACCTCGGGTCGACGCCGCCGGTAGCGCCGGCGCCGCATTCGTGGCGCGATCGGTACCCGTGCGGGCACCGCCGAACGCCAGCAGCCGGATCGCTGGTGGTGCCGAGATTCCCAAGGTGGCTCGATGACGGGACCTCAATCACGATCGGCCCGTGCGTGAGGTCGCGGTGCCACCGATCGGCGCCTCGGCAGTCCGCAACGGCCGCCACTGTTACGTTCTCGATGTGAACCTGGGACGCGTGCCCGAGATGATCGGCCGCACGAGGCTTTGGAAGCTGCAGTCGACGATCACCGCCATCTTGGGCGCGTTGATCGCGAAGAAGCTCATCCGGGCCGCGTTCCGGGTGGTCCGCAGGGACAAAGCACCCGCTGCGGTGTTCGACCCCACCAGTGCCGAGTTCTCGTGGCCCGACGTCGTGGTGTGGGCGGCTGCAGCGGGAGTCGGTCTCGGCGTCGCCAAGGTGGTGAGCGCCCGCGTCGCCGCGATCGGCTGGGAGGTGGCCACCGGCACCCCTCCCCCCGGCGTCGAGCAGCGAGCGAGCGATCACCGGGGCGCGGCTGCCGTCGACGGCTCGTCGCCCTGAGGTGCCGCTCCGTCGGTGACGTCGGTGGGGTGACCGATGTCGGTGAGCCAGCTCTTCAGCACGTTGTGCATTGCCGGTGAGGTGAAGATCGGCTCGCCCGGCGCGGTGAGCTCGGCGGGGTAGAGCAGGAAGGCGTGGGTCTGGGGTCCGCCGAGTCCGCCGTGGGAGCTGACTTGGTCCTCGAAGGCAGCGACGTCCTCGAGGTCGGGGTCGTAGCGGCTGTTGACCATCAGGTCGGCGACCGTCGAGTAGCCGTCGACTTCGGCGACCTGCTGGCGTGCTCGCGGACCGAATGGTGCCAGCGGATCCTCGCCGACGACGTCGCCGGTCGCCAGATCCACGCTGCCGCGGCTGCCGAGCACGACAGATGAACCGGTCGACTGGCGGACGAGGACGAACCCGATCTCCGGATGTGCCGCCAACCCCGAGATCAACCGCGGGTAGCGGGCGTCGATCTCCTCCCGGGTGAGGCGACGGTCCTCGCCCGGGATCGTGATCAGACCGAGGCTTCCCGATGCGAGCACGACGGGAACGCCCGATGGAACCGCCTCAGTCGATCCTTCCTGGTGGCGGGCGTGGCGCAGCCACGCCGACGACTCGGTGTGCCCTGCCTCGGCATCGCCGTCTCCCGACGCCGCTGCGCCGCACAGCTCGGCGACCAACTCGGCCAGCGTCTGGCCGGCGCGCTGTTCGAAGGTGGCGCCTTGCGTCTGGCCGTGATCGGACAAGACGACGATCTTGTACGGCCGCGGCGTCCACGTCGCGGTGCGCTCGATGCGACCCACGTGACGGTCGAGATCGCGCAACACGGCCAAGGCGTCGTCCCGTTCGGGCCCGGAGTGGTGGGCGACCTCGTCATAGCCGAGCAGATCGACGTAGATCGCGGCCCGCCCCTCGCACATGTCGTTGACGACGCCCTGGACCGACACGTCGCGGGTGACCACGGTCGTGAACGTCCGCAACAGCGCGTACACCCACCCCCGCTCGACGCGCGGCTCGACACCCCGCCGCCGTTGCCGGCCCGCCGCCAGCCGCTCCCGTCCGATCTCGACGATCGCCGAGAGCGCCGTCCTCGTCGCCTGGCCCGGCCGCGAGAAGTAACCGAAGTACCCGGCACCGGTCCGGCCCTCTTTGCGCTGACCGGCGCCGCTCATCGTCAGCACCGCCCGCTCGGCATCACCCGAGAACAGGTTCCCGTAGCTCGATCCGTGATGGGCGAGCAGACCGTTGCCGTCCGAGTGCTGCTTCTCGATCATCGCCGCGCACTTCGGATGGTTCGACACGATCACCTCGCCGGTCGCCTTGTCGATCCACCGGAACGCCGGCATGTCGAGGGTCGAGCCGTGGAGGATGCCGCACTGGCTGACACCGGTCTGCGACGACCACCCGGTCTCCCAGCCGACCAACACATGGCTGCCGCCACGTATCCACCGGTGCAGGGTCGGGACGTCGCCGGAGCGGAGCGCCCGTCGGAGCACCACATGGGCAACACCGTCGAGCTGAACGAACACGACCCCCGGCACGTCGGTGACGATGGCGTCCTTCAACCGTCGACGGGCGCTTCGCGCGATCCGTTGGTCGAGCCACGGGGTGTCGTCGATGGCGAACAGCGCGCCGACGATGGTCGTCACGATCACCAAGCCGACGACCACCCACAACGCCGTCCACAACCCGTCGATCTCGACCCCCGGCAGCAGGTCGAGCAACAAGAACACGAACAAGGCATTGAGCAGGATCGCTCCCAGCCCGAGCGTCAGCACCGACAGCGGGACGACGAGGAACGCCAACGCCGGCCACACCACCGCGTTGCCGACACCGACGACGAACCCGGCCAACACCGCATCCCAGTACGAATCGATCGAGAACCCCGACAAGATGCCGGCCAGCAGCCACAGCCCGGCCGCGGTGAAGACCGTGAGGATGAGTCCGCGCCACAGGACCGTGCGCCATGACGGCCGGTCGGCGGCGGAGCGGACGACTCGCGATGTACCTGTCATTCCTTGCGATCGTGCCGCCTCACGCCCGCCACGTCATCACGCTATTCGCGTGGTTCACCGTCGCGGGAACACCCGGCTCCAGTCACGCTGCATGCTGACGACCGTCCAGCCGGACCTTCGTCCCACGTCCACGACCGATTCGGACGACTCGAACGAGCCGGCGACGCTGGCGTACGAGTCCTCACGCTCGGCGTCATCGTGGTCGATCAGCAGCCCCAGCGTGGGTCCGTCTGCGGCGACCGCCCAGTCGATCATCTCGCGATCGCCGAGCGAGTTGCCGGCGGCCAAAACGGGCCGTCGGCCGAGCTGCTGGCGGATGTTGATCACCTTCGCCGCCCCCTCGTTCGCGACTCCGACCAGATCCGCCGTGCGCACGAGTGCCGGCGTTCCTTCCTGGGTCACGTACTCGTACCCGATCATCGTGCCGACGACGCGCTCGGGCGGGACGCCGTAGAGCTCCTCGCTCACCGCCCGGACGAACTCCGTGCCGCCGCCGGTGACGATGAACGTGGTGAACCCGTGGGCGCGCAACGCCTCGAGGAGCTCGAGCATCGGCTGATAGACCGACTCGGCGAAGGTCGACCCGACCATGGGGTTGACAGCGGTCGTCACGAACCGACGGCACCGCTCCGAGAACTCGTCGGGCGACATGCCGATGAAGAGCTCGGCGAGCGCCATCGCGATTCGCGGGAGGCCCAATTCGGAGATCCTCGCTGCGTCATGGTGCAACAGCGCTGCGTACTCGGCCCGCTCGGCTCGCACCGGGTCCTCGCGGGCGATCTTCTTCAGCTCGTCAACGAAGAAGCTCAGCTGCGGATACGCCGGCCGTTCGCACCACAGCGTGCCGTCGTTGTCGAACACGGCCACTCGGTCGGACGGGGCGTGCTCATGGCTGGCGGCGAGGAAGCGATCGATGTCGTCGCGGGTCGACCCACCTCGCCACGACGGCATCGGATCGGCGCGATCGGCCGACCTCATCGCTGCGCTCGGTTGTGTTCTGGCGACCTTCGCCTCGTGATCCGGTGGCGGCGGTTCCATCCCACGAGGCTCCGACGCGTGGAGGAGCGGCGAATCACCCGCTCCGGGTGAACGCTCCGGCGACCGCCTTGACGGCATCACACGAGGAGCTTGGCCTTCTGGCTGGCGTACTCGTCATCGGTGATGACGCCACGATCCTTGAGCTCGGCGAGCTTCGCCAGCTCGTCGGCGACGCCGCCCGACCCGGAAGCGGCGGTGTCCCGCACGTAGGCCTGGAACGCAGCTTCCTTCGCCTCCGCGTGCGCCAGATCCCGTTCGCTCATGGCGTGGCCCCGGGCGAGCAGGTACACGAACACGCCGAGGAACGGCAGCACGATGACGAAGATCGACCAGAGCGCCTTGCCGCCGCCGCCGATGTCGTGGCTGCGGAAGATGTCTGCGATCACTCGGAAGAGCAGGACGATCCAGGCCACCCAGAGGAAGAACCACAGCATCGTCATCAACACGCTCAGCAGGGGGTAGTCGTACGCAACCATCAGTCGGATCTCTCCCTCGGGTCAGTGGTCATGGGGCCGTGCCACGTTACGGCAGCGCGTGTCCCGGTGGCGATCATTGACGACTGTCGCCGTTGCCGCATCATCCAGATCGCATGAACGCAACGCACCGGGCACGACGCGGACGGCCAGAGCGGTTCGACGAGCCCGGCACCGACCTCCCCGAGTGCCACGTCGCTGACCGGGGCCGAGCTGCGCCTCCTTCCCACCTCGGCGGACGCCTCGGGGACGGCGGCTGGGCTCGGAGCGGTCGGTCCCGGCGAGCCTATGGTGACCCGATGTCCAACGGGTCAGAGCGAATCGCCGCGGTGCCGCTGCCGAGACACCCCGACGAGGTCACGCCCGAGTGGCTGACGACGGCGCTGCGGGCGCACGGGCTCGACGTCCGCGTCGGCTCGATCCGGCGGGCCGGGCTGGGCGAGGGCCTGGGCATGATGTCTGGCCTCGAACGCCTCGAGCTCACGTACGACGAGGGTTCCGGGCCGGCGGTCGTCGTGCTCAAGATGCCGGCGACGAACGACGCCAACCGCGCCGTGGCAGAGGCCTTCGACCTGTACGGGCGCGAGGTGCGCTTCTACCGCGACGTCGCTCCGCGCAGCGCGGCGTGGACGCCCACCGTGTACCACGCCGACATCGACGGTGACGACTTCGTGCTGCTGCTCGAAGACCTCTCGGCGCACCGGCTCGGTGATCAGGTCGAGGGCTGCTCCCTCGAGGAGTCGCGCTGGGGCATGGAGTGGCTCGGCAAGCACCACGCGTCGTTCTGGGACGACGTCGCCGACCCGGCGCTCGACTTCATGCCCGACGTCTGGCCGTCCTACAGCTCGGACGCCCTGCAACAGGGCTGTGCGCACGGCTGGGACGTCATGGTCGACACGTTCGGCGCCGTGCTCCCCGACCACATCCGAACCCTCAAGGAGCGCTACCTCGCCGCCGCGCCCCGTCTGTTCGAGTGGATGGCAACTCCCCCGCTGACCGTCGTCCACGGGGATTTCCGCATGGACAACCTGTTCTTCGCCGCCACGGACGGCCAGGAACCGCTGGTTGCGATCGACTGGCAGGGGTGCCTGCGGGGGCGAGCGGCGCAGGACATCGGCTACTTCATGAGCGGGAGCATCCCCATCGATCTGCGACGCGCCCACGAGCGGGAGCTGGTCGACATCTGGCACCGGCAACTCGTCGCCAACGGCGTCACCGGTTACTCGGCCGACGACGCTTGGGAGGACTACCGGCGCGGCGTCCTCTACGTGTGGATCATCGCGGTCGTGATCGCCGGGACGCTCGATCCCACCAACGAGCGGGGGCACCGTTGGATGTCGGAGATGCTGGCGCGATCGGTGGCGGCGATCGACGATCTGGGCCTCATCGAACTGCTGGCCGAGTTCGAAAGCGCTCCGTCGACCTGACCGCGACGAGCAACGTCACGCCGGGTGGACGTAGCCGGCGATCGCTCGATGGAGGTTCTGGTTGCCAGGTTCGTTGCGACCGAACAGGAAGTGCCCATCGGTGACCGCGGCGAGGCCGTCGTTGATGCCGAAGATGGTGGCGCAGTCCTCGTCGCGCACGACGGCCTCATAGGTCTGGCGCTTGACCTCGGCGATGGCGACCTGCTCGCCGACGACGGGCTGGCGGTAGTACTGGAACTGCACGGTGGTGGACCGGTCGACCGTCGGTCCGGGCAACAGCTTGCTGAGCATCAGCGTGTCGCCGTGGCCGCCGGAGATCGACACGTTCGGGAAGATGTAGTGGACGAGGCTCATGTAGTCCGGCAACTCGGCACCGTCCAACGCCTCGGATGACGCCGGCGCCGATGCCGTCAGCTTGGTGGCGAAGCCGATCCGCACATGAGGGCCGAACAGGTCGTACGTGTTGCGATTGGTGATTGCCTTCCGGCCGATCGTGTCCCGGTGCAGGTAGCCGATGTGGTACCCGTCGAGGTAGCCGTCGGCGGCGAGCTTCCAGTTCGGGCTGTCCAGCGTCGTCGGCACGCGATACGGGTGCAGCTCATCGAGCCGCAGGGCGGCGAGCGATTCATCGAGGCCGGCGAGCCACGTGTCGAGATCGAGGGTCGCTTCCCGGTCGAGACAGGCGAACACCGCACCGGACCGCTCCTCCGTGGGCAGCTCGAACAACCCGGAGGCGTCGATGTCGCCGAAGGAGTCCTTTCCCGGCACGCCGACGAGCGAGCCGTCACGGTCGTAGCTCCATGCGTGGTACGGGCAGGTCAGGCGCCGGGCGGTCCCGCAGTGCTCGTCGGTCACGCGCGCTCCGCGGTGGCGGCACACGTTGAGCAGCGTGCGCACGCGCCCGTCATTGCCGCGCATGACGATGATCGGCCGGCCGGCGATGTCGTAGGCGAGGTACTCACCCGGGTCGCGTACGTCGCAGGACAGCGCCACGAGCAGCGGGACCTTGAGGAAGATCTCCTCGATCTCACGACGGTGCTGATCGGCATCGGAGTAGGCCGCAGCCGGGACCTTCATCGGGGTCTCGGCCATGTCGGGCAGTCCGGTCTCCACGTTGGCCTGGAGCCGGCGCAGCACATCCGTGAACACGGTCGGCACCGTGCCCGCCTGATCCGGAGGTCCGGCGGCGACGCCGGTGCTGATGGCGTTCACCTCGCTGCCGCGTGGCGGGCGGCGAGGTAGCCGAACACCATGGCCGGCCCGATGGTGCCGCCGGGTCCCCCGTAGGTCATGCCGAACGGTGACCCCATGACGTTGCCGGCGGCGTAGAGACCGGGAATCGGATCGCCGTCGAGGTCGAGCACACGCGCGTCGGGATCAACACGTGGCCCGCCCTTCGTCCCCAACGTCCCGCTGTGGATCTCGTACGCGTAGTACGGCGGACGGGACAGCGGTCCCAGGGTGGCGTCGCGCCGCCCCTTGCGGTGCGGGTCCCCCCACCAGCAGTCGAAGGCGCTGTCGCCCCGGCCGAAGTCCGGGTCGTGTCCCTCAGCGCACTGCTCGTTCCAGCGCTCGAACGTGCGCCCCAGCTCCTCGCCGTCGATGTCCAGCTGAGCCGCCAACTCGGCGGGGGTGTCGCCGCGCGGCACCCACGCCGGTACCTGGCCGCCACCTGTACCTGCGGCGACGCGGAACCCGTACGTCTCGACGTACTGCTGGTCGAACACCAACCAGCAGGGCAGGTTGGCGTACTCGAACCGGGAGACGTCCTCGACGTGGAACGCCGCCCCGAAGGCGTTGTAGTTCGCCGCCTCGTTGGTGAAGCGACGCCCCCGCCGGTTGACCATGATCGAGTGCGGCAGGGTGCGCTGCCCATTGACGAGGATCCGCCCCAGCGGGTTGTCGGCCACCGGCACCTCGCCCACCGGGATCCACCACGCCTCGCGCATGTTCGTGATCATGGCGCCGGCGCGCATCGCCATCAGGAGGCCGTCTCCCGTCGAGGTCTCGATCGACACGGGGTGGCTCATCGGGCCGCGCAGGAACGCCCGGCGGAGCTGCTCGTTCCACTCGAAGCCGCCGCTCGCCAGGACGACGCCCTTCGTCGCCTCGACTTCGATCGGACCGTCCGGCGTGTCGACGACCACGCCGACGACGGCGCCGTCGCGGATCAGCAGCCGGCGGCCGGCGCACGACGTGCGCGGCAGGATCCCGCGGTCGAGGCAGCCCTTGAGCAGCCGCCCGGCCAGCGCCTGGCCGCAACCGCGCTCGTTGTGGACCTGCCGGCGCTCGTGCTCCTCGGCCGACGGCGGTTCCGGCACCGCCTTGCCGAGCGGCGTCTCACTCATCGTGATGTGCGGATCGGCGAAGTACGGCGACGGCGTCACGCGGCCGGCCCACTCGCCGAGCTCGTCGAACGGGTAGATCGGGCACTCCAACGTCCGACCACCGCCCGGGCTGCCCCCGGGGAACTCCGGGTGGTAGTCGGGCATGCCGGGCACGGCGTAGAACTGGACCGGCGTCTTCGCCTCCATCAGCTCGACCATGTCGGGCCCGGCGTCGACGTAGGCCTCCACGAGCTCCTGCTCGAGGAGCCCGCGGGACAGGGACATGATGTACGTGACGGCCTTGTCCCGGCTGTCCTCGACGCCGACCTCCGGCATGTGCGGGTTGTTCGGGATCCACACCTGCCCGCCCGACCAGGCGGTCGTCCCCCCGACCTGGTCGGCCTTCTCGAAGACGGCGACCGAGGCACCTCCTTCGTGGGCGACGATCGCCGCCGTCAACCCGGCCGCACCCGTCCCCAGCACGACGACGTCAAACCGTTCCATGGTCCTCTGCTCCCGGTAGGCGTGCCACGACCCGTTGACGGGCCCGACACGGGCGTCGAATCGCAACCTATGTGACCGCTGACGACCAGTTCAATGCGGCGGAGCGGGCAACCCGCGGCATGATGGGTACCCACCACTGGGTTCGCGTTCAGGTCTGGTCCTCGTTTGGCGCCCGCCCCTGATTACTGGCGGCAACGAAATGACCACAACCCAGCGCCCGAACGGCGGGCGCCGCACAGATCTCCGGATTCGGCATGGCTGACGAGCGGTTGCTGCGCATCCTCACGCACATCTCCGATCGTGCCGCCGAACGGCCGACGTCCCGGCTGTGCGTCGTCTGCGCCGAGGTGACCGAGCTGTCGGGCGCCGGCATCATGCTGATCAACGATGAGGGAGCGCGCGGGTCGGTGTGCAGCACCAACGAGGTCAGCGCGCTCATCGAGGAGCTGCAGTTCACGTTGGGTGAGGGGCCGTGCATGGATGCCCACCTCCAGCACCGTCCCGTCATCGAGCCGGATCTCGCCGACCCGGCGGTCAATCGCTGGGCGCTGTTCAGCGAACCGGCCGTCGCCGCCGGAGCGCGCGCCGTCTTCGGGTTCCCCGTCGTCGCCGGGCGGACCGGCCTCGGCGCGTTGAACCTCTATCGCGACGCTCCAGGACCGCTCACCGCCGACCAGCACGCCGACGCCCTCGTCCTGGCCGACGTCGTCGGACGGTCGATCATCGAGATGCAGTCCGGCGCCTCCTCGGGGGCGATCGGGCCGGATCTCGAGTCCGGCACGAACTTCCGGTTCGCCGTCCACCAGGCGGCCGGCATGATCGCCGTACAGCTCGACGTCCCCGTGGACCACGCCCTCGTGCGCCTCCGCGCCCACGCCTTCAGCCACGAACGCCTCGTCGTCGACGTCGCCCACGACGTGATCGAACACCGGCTGCGGTTCGACGACGATGCGAGTTCCACGCGCTGAGCGGACGTCGTAGCCTTTCCTCATCGGCCGTTCGGCTGGCGCCGAGTGGCTCCCCGAAGGAAGAGTCGTCATGACCCGAGAAGCATTGCTGGTGCACACCATGGTCGAGCTCGCCGACAGCCTCGTCGACGACTTCGACATCGTCGATCTGCTGGCGACCCTGGCGGAACGGTGCGTCGACGTGCTCGACGTTGCCGCCGTCGGGATCATGCTCGCCGCCCCGGACGGGGAGCTTCTGGCCATGACGTCATCGGACGAAACGATGCGCACCGTCGAACTGTTCGAACTGCAGTCGCGAGAGGGGCCGTGCCTCGACTGCTACCGGTCGGGGCAGCCAGTGGTCAACCAGGACCTCACCCGCCTCGACGGCCGATGGCCGCGCTTCGCCCAGTTCGCCGTCGAGGCCGGCTTCCTCGCCGCCGATGCCATCCCGATGCGCCTGCGCGGCCAGGTCATCGGGGTGCTCAACCTGTTCCGCGACCAGACCGGGTCGTTGGCGGTCGCCGACGTGACGGTCGCCCAGGCGCTCGCCGACGTCGCCACCATCGCCATCCTGCAGCATCGTCACGCGGCGGGCACGGCCGCCGTCAACGACCAGCTGCAGAGCGCCTTGGACAGCCGGGTACTGATCGAGCAGGCCAAGGGGATGCTCGCCGAACGCGAGCAAATCCCGGTCGGCGACGCCTTCGTGCTGCTGCGCGCCCATGCCCGGAACAACAACCGCCGGCTCGTCGACGTCGCCCACGACGTCATCGAGAAGGCACTGACCATCTCTGCGGCGACGCGACCCGCTCGCTGAGGCGGCGTCCGACCGGCGCGGTCAGCCGTGCTCGACGGCGACCGGCGCGATGAGCTCTTCGACCATGCACGCCGCGGCGACCGACTGCGCCACCGCGTCGAGCAACAGGTCGACGCCGGGGCGTGCGGTCGACAGCGTCACGACGGACACCCCGAGCTCACGGTCGCCACCGACCTGGGCGACGATCGCTCCGCCGTCGTCCGGCGCCTCGCGCAGCGTCCCCTCGACGGCGCCGGCGCCGAGGAACGTGGCGATCCGGCGTTGCGGTCCGTCGGGACCGGACGACTCGTACACGCCACCGCCGATGTCCCGCACCCCACCGACGAAGCGGACGTGCTCGACGGGAAGGAGGCCGACGCGGCAGCCGCGCGCGGTGGCCAGCACGAGCTGCCGGAAGCCACACGGGTCGATGGTGGCGCGCGGTCGGCGGAAGCTGACCAGCCAGCGACGGCCGACGCCGCTCAGCTCGAGGTCGCCATCCGGCGCGCCGTGCGACAGGGCGGCGGCCAGCCGCAACTGATCGAGGGTGAGACTCACGGGGCGGTGACGACCAGGGCGACCATGCCGGCGAAGCATATGGTTAGGTTCACCTAACTGTCAACGATCAGCGCACATGTCGGCGAACCCGCCGGCGGGTCCCGGCCACGCCGCCTAACGTGCGCCGACGATGGCCGACGAGCTCGTGCGTCCCGCCGTCGACGCCATCCGCGACCAAGCCGCCGAGGTCGCCAAGGGGTGGTCCGGCCCGGACGCCGACCCGGGATGGGCGCTCACCGCGGCGCTGTTCGGCGCCATCGCCGCCGACGAGGGCATCCTGCAACTGGCCAGCGAGATCCCAGCGGATCGGATCCCGGCGCTCCTTGTCGCCGCCAGCATCCAGCGCGTCCTCGCCGACCATCCCGACGACCGGCTGCGGGCCTACTTCCCCGGCCCGGTGCAGCGTCCCGTCGACGCCGCCTTCGCCACGGCGCTGGCGCGGTTCGTCGCCGATCGCCCCGACGAGCTGCGTCGCTGGTTCGGCCACCGGTACCAGATGAACGAGGTCGGACGCTGCGTGCAGACCGCCCTGGCCATCGGCGTCATCCAGGGCGCTGCCCCTGGTCGCCCCCTCGCCCTCGTCGACGTCGGCACGGGGTCGGGTCTCGGTCTGCACGTCGATCGCTACCACGTCGACCTGGGTGCCGCGGGCTCGTTCGGCCCTCCCGACTCGCGTGTCCGCCTGGGGTGCGCCGTCACGGGATCACCGCCGGTGCCGAGTCGCCCGCCCGAGATCGTCGCCCGCGTCGGCATCGAGGCGGCGCCGATCGATCTCGACGACGAAGCGTCGCGGGCCTGGCTCGCTGCCTGCCTCCCACCGACGCCGGACGGAGAGCGCCGGCTCGCCGCGGCCATCGCGGTGACACGGGCGGCCAGCGCACCGATCGTGCGCGGCGACGGGCCCACCGCCCTTCCCGATGTGCTCGCCGAGCTGCCCGACGATGCCCTGATCGTCGTCGTCGACAGCTACACCGCGGTCTTCTTCGACGACGACGCGCGAGCACAGCTGGCGGCGACGATCGAGCTCGACGGGCGCGACGCGGCCTGGATCTCGCTCGACCCGTTGATCCCCCTCGGCACCGACGCCCGGCGCAGCGTCCAGGGGCTTCCCGTCGACCCCGAGCTGATCCGCCAGAACCGATCCGGCGGCGTGTTCGCGCTGCTGTCGATCCTCGGCACCGTCGGCGGCCGGACGATCGACGGCGTCCTGGCCACCGCCCACCCGTCGGGCGCCCGAATGACCTGGCTCGGGCCCTGACGAGCAGCCGAGCCCTCGGCCGATCATCCGCGCCTGGCGGTCGACCCGTTGACTACGGTGCGCCTGGAGTCGATCCATCCGACCGAGGGAACCTGCTGAAGCATGCTCGTGCGCATCGTCCTGGTCTGGGCGTCCAACACCGTCGCCTTGCTGGTGGCCGACTGGTGGGTCGACGGCATCCGCATCGACGAGTGGTGGCAAGCCATCATCGCCGGCGCAGTGTTCGGGATCATCAACGCCTTGGTGAAGCCGATCGTGACGCTGCTGGCGCTCCCGGTGGTCATCATCACGCTCGGGGTGGCGCTGTTCTTCGTCAACCTCTTGATGCTGGTCCTGACCGCATGGTTGATGCCCGACTTCCACATCGACGGCTTCTGGCCCGCCGTCGCCGGCACGATCGTGGTCTGGCTCGTCAACCTCGTGGTCTACGCCATCCTCGGGATCAACGATCGGGACCGTCGAACCGCTCGGCGCTGAGCGCCCTCAGCGCTTTCGCAGGCGGTCCAGCTGCCGGCGGTCCTTCTTGGTCGGGCGTCCGGCACCTGGGTCCCGGCGGAACAGCGGCGGGACGTACGCCTCGCGCGGTGGCGCCGGCGGGCTGTGGTCGACGAGGCAGTCGGCGGCGATCGGCGCGCTGACGCGTCGGTCGATCACCCGGGCCACCTCGAGCACCCGCTCCCGGTCGGCGAGGTGCGCCTCGATGCGGTCGCCGACGCGCACGAGGTGCGCCGGCTTGGCAGTCCGGCCGTTGACCTTGACGTGCCCACCCCGGCATGCCGCCGCCGCCAGCGAGCGGGTCTTGAGCAGCCGTACGGCCCACAGCCACTGATCGACACGTGTCGTCTCGATGGGTGAAGTCTGCCTCGGCGGCGCCGGTCAGATCGCGCTGGCGAGGACATGGGCGAGCGCGGCGCCGAGTGGCTCCGGCACGTGGTCAAGGTCGAGCGCCTCGACGAGCAGTGTGGCGTAGCGGACCTTGCGGCCTCCTTGGGTCCCCATGAACCGTCGGAGCTGAGCCTCGACGCTGCGTCCGCGCTGCGCGGGCTGGCGCTGCATCGTCCGGAACGAACCCAGTTCCCCCTGCTCGTCGATGACCCGCTCGACGCGACGCGCTCCGAGGGCGCGGATCAGTTCGTCCTCGAGGTCGGCATCGCAGACGAAGAAGCCGGCCCGCTCCATCGCCGCACGATCGAGCTCATCGCCGAACCCGGCTCGCTGCAGGTGGTAGCGGAACAGCGGCTCCTCGCCGACGTCACAGAGGCCAGCGAGCCGGAGCGCGAGGCCCGTCGGCCCGAAGTGATCCAGGGCCCGCCCGATCCCGCTGGCACCGCCGATCGAGACGACTGCGACGTCAGCACCGGCCAGGTCGACACCGCGCCGCCGGGCGAGGGTCTCCACGGCCATCTGGTCGCTGCGCCCCTCGACCAACACGACCGATCGCACACTGCCCACCACTCCCCCATCCTGACCCGGCCTCGGCTGGGCCGTCGGCGCTCGGCGCAGCCGGTCAGTGTGACCCGGTGCCGAAGGCGGCCTGCGCCGCCGACCGGTGCAGCTCGAGGATCTCCTCGTGCTGCCGCGTGGCCCGCTCGACCAGCCGCTGGAGCCGGTCCCCATCGAGGTGGTCGGCGAGCCCGTCGATCGTCGTCAGCGCTCGCCAGAGGTTGCGCTTCGTGTCGACGCCGGCGGCCAGCAGTTCGAGCTCGACGACGCGGCTCGACGGCGAGTAGCTGAAGAGGTGGCGGTTGAGCTTGAGCCGCCGCAGGCGGGCGGCGATCAGTGCGAGCGCCTGCTTGACCGGGTTGGCGCGCACCCGAAGGCGGGACAGCACGTCGTCCAGGGCGTCTCGATCAGCGGCGATCTCGAGGTGCAGTTCGACCAGCGCGTCGCCCCATTCGGTGTCGGCGTTTGCCTCGGCCAGGTGCCGGGCGAGCGAGACCCCGGCGGCGGCACCGGCGCGGTGGTCGCGCAGGTACGTCGTCAGGTAGTCACGAGCGGCGCCGGCGGGCTCACCCACCACGCGACTGCTGCTCCACCTCGGGCGCCACCTCGTCGGTCCAGAACCGGCAGAAGCCTTCCTGGTCCGGGCCGATCTGGTGGAGGTACACGTGGTCGATGCCGGCGGCGACCATCTCGCCGATGGCGTCGATGACGGGCTGGGGATCCGGCCCGCAGGACACCGACTCGGCGATCTGCTCCTTCGTCACCACGCTCGAGGCCTGCGCGAAGTGGGCGGGCGTCGGCAGATCCTGGCTGAGTTGACCCGGGACCCCGGTGTTCGGCCAGATGCGATGGGCCGTGGCGATCGCCTCGTCGCGGTCCTTGGCCCAGCACAGCGTCAACTGGGCGTAGACCGGACCCGATCCACCCTGGGCCCGCCAGTCACGCACGGTCTCGGCGTCGGCGCCGGAGACCCACAGCCCATCGCCGATCCGGGCCGCCAGCGCCATCGCCTGCGGGCCGAACGCCGACACGACGATCGGCGGCGCCGACTCCGGCGGGTCATAGATCTGGGCGTTCTCCACCGTGAAGTGGGTGCCTCGATGGGTCAGCTGTTCACCCGTCCAGAGCTGGCGGATGAGGTCCACCGCCTCCTCCAACATGTCGATGCGCAGGTCGGCTGGTGGCCAGCGGTCACCGAGGATGTGCTCGTTGAGCGCCTCTCCGGTCCCGACACCCCAGGTGAAGCGGCCCTCCAGCAGGTGAGCCGTGGTTGCCGTCGCCTGCGCCAGCACCGCCGGGTGGATGCGCATGATCGGGCACGTCACCCCGACGGCCACGTCCAACGACGTCGTTCGGGCGGCGATCGCGCCGAGCACCGACCACACGAACGGCGAATGGCCCTGCTCATCGACCCACGGGTGGAAGTGGTCGGACGCCGACACGAAGTCGAAGCCGTGTTCCTCGGCCAGGACGGCGAGCTCGACCAGCCGGCGCGGCGGGTGCTCCTCGCTGGACAGCGTCATGCCGAACTTGACCGGGTCGCTCATGAGTGGACCCTCTCGCAGACTCGCACGCTCATGGCGGGCTGGTACCCGTGCTCACGGGCGCTCAGACATGCCGTACGTTCCTGACCGATGGACGGTTTCGACGAACTGGTCGCCGACCAGCGGTTCTCGGGCGTCGTACGTGTCGACCGGGCCGGTGAGGTGGTGCTGGAGGGAGCGTTCGGGTTCGCCGACCGGGCCCACGGCGTCGCCACCACGGTTGACACGCAGATTGGCATCGCCAGCGGATCGAAGGCGTTCACCGCCCTCACGGTCGTGCGGCTCTGCGAGCTCGGCGTGCTCGACCTCACGACGACCGCCCGCTCCCTGCTGGGCGACGACCTTCCGTTGATCGACGACGCCGTGACGATCGAGCAGTTGCTCTCCCACCGGTCCGGCATCGGCGACTACCTCGACGAGGACGACCAGACCGACGTCAACGAGCGGATCCCCGACGTGCCGGTGCACCGGCTGGCCACGACCGATGGGTTCCTCCCCATGCTCGCCGGGCACCCCATGGTGGCGACCCCCGGCGAGCAGTTCGCGTACTGCAACGGCGGGTTCATGGTCCTCGCCCTGCTGCTCGAGCGGGCGACGGGCCGGACGTTCCACGACCTCGTCGACGAGCACGTCTTCGAGCCCGCGGGCATGCGCCGCACCGCCTACCTCCGCCTCGACGAGCTGCCCGGCACCGCCGCCGTCGCCTACCTCGAACCCGACGGGTTGCGGTCCAACGTCCTGCATTTGCCGGTCCGGGGCAACGGTGACGGTGGCGCCTTCGCCACGGCCGCCGACATCCGGACGTTCTGGACCGCCTTGTGCGC
This sequence comes from uncultured Acidimicrobiia bacterium, assembly GCA_963844175.1. Taxonomy (GTDB): domain Bacteria; phylum Actinomycetota; class Acidimicrobiia; order Acidimicrobiales; family Ilumatobacteraceae; genus JALZMG01. The sequence continues at coordinate 329,353 of CAWJNE010000022.1, read as the reverse complement.
TGGTCGCATCGTGTCGCCGGCCTGGGTCGAAGAAGCGAGGCGACCCAGGCGCAACGACGAGTCGACGCCGAACGACTACGGGTTGGGGCTGTGGCTCCGACCCGCCGGCGGGGTCATCGAGATCGAGGGCTACGACGCCGGCGCCTCGATGCGCTCGCTCCACCGACCGAGCGACGACCTGACCTGCACCGTGCTGTCCAACACGACCAACGGCGCCTGGCCGATCACGAAGTGGCTGGAGGAACGGCTCGGACTCTGAGCAGTCGAGCTCGGACTTCGGTCACGGCGAGCACCACGAAGAACTGGGCGATGGCGACACCTGCCACCGTGGCCGATGCTGCGGTCTCGGCGTGGTAGCTGATCGCCAGGCCGAGCACGACGGCCAGCGACCCGAGCGAGACCGCCACGCCCATCGCCACCGGCAGCCGGCGGACGATCAGCACCGCCGTCGCTGGCGGCGCCACCAGCAGCCCGAACACCAGCAGCGTCCCGACGGTGCGGAAGCTGGCGACGACGGAGAAGGCGAGCAGTGCCAGCAGCGCGGCGTGGGCCAGCCCGGGTCGCAGCCCGAGGGTCGTCGCCTTCGCCGGATCGATGGCCAGCGCGAGGAACGAGCGATGGCCGACGACCATCGCCACGGCGGTGACGACGAGCACGACGCCCGAGAGCACGAGGTCGCCGGTGCTGACCCCCAGGACGTCGCCGAACAGGAACGACGTGAGATCGCCGGCGTACGTCGGCTGGCGACTGATGATGATCACCCCGACCGCCAGCATGGCCACGAACAGCAGCCCCACCGACGTGTCGCTCGACAGACGGGTCGTGCGGCTCACGAGGTTGACCCCGCCGACCATCAGCGCGGCGCTGAGCAGCGCGCCCAACGACAGGTCGAACCCCCACACCGCGGCGAGGGCGATGCCCGGCAGCAGGCCGTGGGCCAGCGCGTCCCCGAGGAAGGCCAGGCCGCGCACCACCACCCACGTGCCGACCAGCGCCGTCGTCACTGCGGCGAGCAGGCCGCCGAGCAGCGCCCGCTGCGTGAGATCCGAGGCGAACGCATCGGCGAAGAAGTCGACCGGGTTCACGACAGCCCGTCGGCGATCAGCTGGGCGTTGGCGCGCATCATCGACACGTAGGTCTCGGCACCCGAGCCGGGCTCACCGAGGCTCTCCGTGAACAACTCGACGACCTGGACCTCCTCGCCGACCTCGTCGGCCAACGCCTCGGCCAGGTCGGCCGATTGCGTGGTCTCGGCGAAGATCGTGCCCACCCCGGCATCGCGGACGGTCGCCGCCAGCTGCTCGAGGTCGCCGGCCGAGGCTTGGGCGCCCGTGGTCGTGGAGGGGATCACCGCGCCGAGCACGTCGAACCGGTACCGATCGGCGAAGTACCCGAGGACCTCGTGATTGGTCACGAGCACCCGCTGGTCGGGCGGGATGGCGCCCAGCGTGGCGGCCAGCTCGTCGTCGAGCGCGGTCAGGTCGATTCGTGTGTCCTCGACCCGAGCGGCGAGTGCGTCAGCGTCGATGCCTTCGACGTCGGCCAGTCGCGCCCCCAGGCCTTCGACGACGCCGGCCATTCGCTGCGGGTCCATCCAGATGTGGGGATCGCCGGCGACGACCTCGACCTGGGCGGCGGCGTCGAACACGGGCGCCCCGGTGGCTACCGCCTCGTCGATCACGTCGGCCATGCCCGCCTCGAACCCGGCGCCGTTGATCACCAGCAGGTCGGCGTCCTCCATCGCTTCCGCCTGCTGGGCCGACGGCTCGAACTCGTGCGGGTCGGCGCCCAACGGCATCACGACCTCGACGTCCGCCAGCTCGCCGACCAGCTCGCCCACGACCTGCCCGAGGATGTTGGTCGTCACCACGATCGTCGGCCGTGCGGACTCCGCCGACTCGGTGCCCCCGCAACCGGCGAGCGCGCCCGTGGTCGCCACCACCAGGAAGCAACCAAGAGTGAGATCCTTTCTCATTCGAGTCGAGAGTATCGTCCCCCTCGTGGTGAGCGCACCCCGGCGTGCATTGACGGCGGGTGCCGCTCCGACGATCACCTTCGAGGGCGTCGACGTCGTCCGGCAGGGCCGATCGGTCCTCCAGGTCCCGTCCCTGCGGCTGCGCCCCGGGGTGACGGCACTGGTGGGCTCCAACGGCTCCGGCAAGACGACCCTGTTGCACACCATCGCCGGGCTGCTGCGTCCCGCTGCCGGACGGGTGACCGTGCTCGACGGCGATCCGGTCGAGGCTCGCGGCCGGGTGGCGTACGTGCTGCAGGCGACGGCCGTGTCGGCCCACCTGTTGGTCACCGTCGAGGAGGTCGTCGCCCTCGCCCGGGCCGCCCGGCGTGGTCCGGTCCGACGACTGCGACCGTCGGATCGCCAGATCATCCGTGCGGCGATGGAGCGACTGGACGTCGCCGACCTGGCCCGACGTCAGCTGGCCGAGCTGTCCGGTGGCCAACGCCAGCGCGTGTTCGTGGCCCAGGGACTGGCCCAGGAGGCCGCCGTGCTGCTGCTCGATGAGCCGGTCGCCGGCCTCGACCTGCCGTCGGCGGACCGCATCCGCAGCGTCGTCGCCGCCGAGCGCGACGCCGGATCGACCGTGCTGATCGCCACCCACGACCTCGACGAGGCGGCGCGCGCCGACGAGGTGGTGCTGCTGGCCGGACAGGTCGTCGCCGCCGGTCGCCCACGAGCGGTGCTGACGGCGGACCACCTGCGCCTCGCCTATGGGTCGAGCCTGCTCGATCTCGGCGACCGGTTCGTCGCCATCGACGACGGTGCCCACGGCCACCACGGCCCGCACGCTCCGCGCTGAGTGCGGTCGGCGCTCGCTAGGCGGCGCAGTCCCGGCAGCGACCGAAGAGGTCGATCGCGTGGTGGCGGGGCACGAACCCGGTCTCGTCAGCGACGCGCTGGAACGTCCGCCCGAGGGATCGCTCGAGGCGCTCGTCGAACGTCACGTCGCTGACCGAACCGCACGACTCGCAGATCAGGTGGTGGTGGTGGCGGGTCAGCTCCTCGGCCAGCTCGTAGTGGGCGTGGTCGGCGCCGTGCACGAGCCGGCGGACGACACCCGCCTCCTCCATCACCGCCAGGTTGCGGTACGTCGAGCTGAGCGCCAGCGCCGGGTCGATGGCCAGCAGCTCGGGCAAGGTCACGGGGCCGTCGGCGCGCGCCAGCGCATCGACGAGCGCCCGGCGCCCGGACGTGTACCGGTGTTCCCTGCCGGCGAGGCGGGTCTGCACGTCCTCGTCGAGATCACGTCGCGCCCGAACATCCATCGTTCCCGAAAGCTACCGACCCAGCGGCGTTGAGGTGAGCGGTGAGGGCACCATGGCCCCTCACCGCTCACCGCTCACCGCGCTCCGGCGCGACGAGCCGGGGACGATCACGTCAGGCCGAGGCGGACACGTTGGTCGTCGGGGGCTTCGAGCTCGGTGAGCGCCGTGCGCAGCAACTCGACCAGCTCCGCTTCGAGCGCCTCGCCCGTTCGGTCCTCCCGCTCGCCGGGGTCGACGTCCAGGTCGTAGAGGCGGTGGCCGTCGAAGCGGGTGCGCGCCCAGAACGGCACGTCGTCGCCGGCGGCGAACGGCTGTCGGATCACGGGCACGGTCGACCCCGGCATCCGGTCCAGCCGGGCGCGGTCGTCGGGCCGAGGGAGGCGCAGCGTCGGGAAGGCGTGGACGGGCATGGTCGACCACCGGTTCGACCACATCGACAGTGGGGCGTTGTCGCCGGTCGGCGCTCGGGCGTAGGTGCGATGACCGTCGGTGACGCTGACCTCCCGGCCCCACACGCCCATCACGGCCCACTCGCGCACTGCCGACGCCGCGCCGGTCACCAGCGGCACCAGCGAGCGACCGTGCGTCCGATGCTCCGGCGTCACGTCGAACACCTCGCACAACGTGGCGTGCAGGTCGACCGTCGTCGTCAGCGCATCACAACGCCCGGGCGAGACGCCCGGCCAGGCGATGAAGAGCGGCAGGTGCCCCATGGTCTCGTAGACCGGCACGCCAGGTTTGCCGACGACGTCGTGCTCGCCGAGGTAGTGGCCGTGATCCGTGCAGACCACGAGCACCGTGTCCTCCCACCAGCCGCGCTCGTCGAACGTGTCGAGCACCCTGCCCAGCCAGTGGTCGATCATCGCCAGCTTCGAGCCGTAGTTGGCTCGCAGGTGCTCCACCTCGCGTTGCGTCATGGCCCCGCTGGCGACGGCGTCACGGGTGTACGGCGGCCAGATCATCCGCGGACCCGACCACGTCGGGTCGTACCGGCCGGCCCAGGGTTCGGGCGTGTCGAACGGCTCGTGCGGGTCGAACTCGTCGACGACGAGCAGGAACCGCTCCCCCGCCGGCGCCAGCTCGCCGAGCCACCGCGCCGCCGCCGACATCACCCGCGGACCGGGGAAGTCCTCCTCCTCACGGAACCAGGTGCGCGACACGTCCCAGTGGCGAGGGAACTGCGGCGGGAGGGTCGGCGCGCCGATGGCGCTCGGGTCGGGCGCCGTGCGCCACGGATCGTCCTCGTGGCCGCGCACGTAGTCCCAGGCCGAGAAGTCGGTGTGGTAGTTCTCGCCGCCTGTCTCGAACAGGTGCGGGTGGTCGGAGACGAGCATCGTCACCACGCCGTTGCGCCGCAGGTCGTACGTGACGGGGTCCTCCCACACCTCGATCGAGCCCCAGGGGCGCCACAGGAAGTCGAGCGAACCGGTGAGCAGGTCGTGGCGAGCCGGCATGCACGGCAGCGAGCCGGCGTAATGGCGATCGAAGCGAACGGAGCGAGCCGCAACACGGTCGAGGTTCGGCGTGTCGAACTCTGCGCCGCCGTAGGCGCCGACCATCGTCCGGTTGAGGCTGTCGAGGAGGACGACCACCGCGTTGCGCGGGGTGGACACGCCGTGGTTCATCCCGACCAGCATGGCCCCGTGCGGCACCCAACCGCTTGACCCCGAGTGCGGTGGAGGCCGTACCGTCCGGATCGTGAGCGTCTCGACGGTGGCCCGCCCGTCGCGGCTCGCCGTGTTCGGCCCACTGCGCCGGCCGCAGTTCCGGCGGATGGTCTCCGCCCAGTTCGTGTCCGAGCTGGGCGACGGCATCACCACCGTCGCGCTCCCCCTGTACGTGTACGCCCGCACCGGATCGCCGCTGGCCACGTCGCTGACGTTCATGGCCGAGCTGCTGGCCGGGGTCGTGCTCGGCGTCGTCGGCGGCGTGCTGGCCGACGCCTTCGACCGGCGCAAGGTGCTCATCGCCTCGTACCTCGCACGCGCCGCCCTGCTGGTGGCCGCCGTCGCCGCAGGACCGCTGTGGCTGGCGATCGTGCTCGGCGTGCTGGCCCGCGCCGGCGGCCAGCTCGACAACCCGTCGTTCGACGCGATGGTGCCCGAGCACGCCGACGGCGATCTCCAACAGGTGCTGGCGTTGCGCCGGTTCGTGCAGGCGATCTCGTACACCATCGGGCCGGCGGTCGGTGCGCTCGCCGTCACCCTGACCGGACCGCGACGGGCGCTCCTGTTGAACGCAGCGACGTTCGTGCTGGCCCTGCTGATGCTGGCGACCGTCCGGGGGCTCGACCGCTCCTTGGCCTCCCGCCGAGCGACCAACGACGGCCAGGGCTTGCGGGAGCGCCTCGACTCCATGCTCGAGGGCGTGCGGGTGCTCCTCGGCCCGCCGATGGTGCGGCGGCTGATCCTCTACTGGACGGTCGTGATGGCCACCGTGGCCATCGTGATGGCGGCGGCCATCGTGTGGTTCGAAGAGGACCTCGGCGTCGCCGACGCGTGGTACGGCCTGTCGATCGCCGCCTACGGGGTCGGCTCCACGGCCGGGCTGGCGTGGGCCGGGAGCCGCACGTTCCGGCTCCCGCTGACCGTGATCCTGATCATCTCGGCGCCGATCTATGCCGTGTCGTCCGTGATCGGCGTCGTGGCCTTCGAGCCGTGGCTGCTGCCGGTCGGCTGGCTGATCTGGGGCGTGGCGATGGGTCCCGAGTTGGTGCTCGGGGAAGTGCTGGTCGTCGAGTCGGTGCCCGAAGCCGTCCGCGGCCGCGCGTTCGCTGCGATGGCCGTCCTGACGATGATCGGCATGGCCGCCGGGTACGGCGTGGCGGGGCCGATGATGGAGGTGATCGGCGCCCGGGCGACGATCGCCTGGACCTCCCTCGGCATCCTCTTCCTCGCCCTGCTGTGGATCGGGCCGGCCCTGCGCGATCGCCGGGTGCTGGCCGGCGAGCGGTGCGCCGACGACCTGCTGACCGAACGCCTGACGCCAGCGGCGCCGTACCCGTGCGCCTCGCCCGTCCCGCTGCCCACCGGTGCGGCGTCGTCCTCGCCGCACGAACCGGCCGCCGACTCTCCGTGACCTGCTGGTGCCGTGTGATGGGTGCCCGGGATCGCTGTGACACCCCCTTGTTAGCGTCGACCCCGTGCCCCGCTTGAGCCCGCAGGAGCGCGCCGAACTGCCTGATCGCGCCTTCGCCTACGTCGATCGACGAGGGGATCGCCGCCTCCCCATCCATGATGCGCCCCACGTGCGCAACGCGCTGGCCCGCTTCGGACAAGTGCGGTTCGACGACGACACCGCGCGCGATCGGGCCCGGGCCCGACTGCTGCGGGCGGCCCAGCGCTTCCGCATCGTTCCGGTCGGCTTCATCACCAGTGAGCTGCAGAAGCGAGCCGCCGATGGTCCGGCCTTGCCGACCGGGTTCGTCACGATGCTGATGACCGACATCGAGGGGTCGACGGGGCTGGTGCACCGCCTGGGCGACGGGTACCAGGCGCTGCTCGACGAGGTGTGTGGCGTGCTGCGGCGGCAGACCGACGACGCCGGCGGCCACGAGATCGAGTCGCGCGCCGACGAGTTCTTCGCCGTCTTCGACGTTCCGCGCGCCGCGGTGGATGCGGCGGTCGGCATCCAGCGGGCGCTGGCTGAAGAGGCGGCCGGCGCCGCGGACGGGGCGGCGGCGAGAGTGCGGATCGGGATCCACAGCGGCTACCCGACGTCGACGAAGTCCAACTACGTCGGGCTGGACGTCAACACCACGTCGCGGGTGTGCGGTGTCGGCCACGGCGGGCAGATCGTGGTCACCGCCAACACCCGCGAAGCCGTGCGCGACACCGACGCCAGCGGGCTGCGGTTCGTCAGCCTCGGGGCCCACCGGCTGCGCGGGCTGCCGGAGGACGTGACCCTCTACCAAGTAGCGGCCAAGGGGCTGCCGACGACCTTCCCGACGTTGCGCGTCGGCAGCTGACCTCGGCGGCGCTGCGCCGTCAGGTCGTGTGGACCACGAGCACGTTGCACGGGGCGATGTGCAACACGTCGGTGGCGATGGAGCCGAGGATGCGTGCCGCGCCCTGGACCCGCCGGTTGCCGACGATGATCATCTCGGCGTCGAGCCGCGCGGCCTCCTCGCACAGCGCCTTGGCCGGCTCGTCACCCATCACCGCGGTCGTGATCTCCGGGGCCTGCAGTTCACTGCGCAGACCGGCGAGCAACTGCTCCGCTTCCGACAGGGGGTCGACGTGCCACGTGTCGGAGCCGGCGCTGACCTCGCGTCCGCCACGCCGCTTCACGCCGGTCACCAGGTGCAGTGGCGCACCGCAACGCTGCGCGAGCTCGGCGGCCGTGATCGCCGCCCGCCGCGCCGTCTCGCTCCCATCGACCCCGACGATGAACGGGTTCATGTCCGCACTCCCTCTCGCGCGCCTCGGCACCGACCCATTCTGACTCGTCCCGCAGCGCCCGCCGCGCCGGACGGGCGCGAGCCGTGGCGCCGCACGATGCGCCTCGCGCTCGGCTGTCACCACGGCTAGCGTCACGGTCCGCTCGCGGGTGTAGCTCAACGGTAGAGCCCCAGCCTTCCAAGCTGGTGGTGCGGGTTCGATTCCCGTCACCCGCTCCAATCGGGCGCGAACGGTGAGCTCAGACGACACACATCCGCCGTTGTCGCTCACACTTCGGGGCCTGTCGACCCCACGGGTAGCGTCCCGGGGCGTGAACCCGGTGCGTCGCACCAGGACCGTCACCGATGCCGTACGCGCCCGGGTGGCGACGATCGGCGCCGATCCTCACGACGACGAGGACACCCGCTCCAGCAAGGCGCTCCTGGTCCTCATCTCCCTGCTGATCCTGCCGATCGCCCTGCTCTGGGGCGTCCTCTACCTTGCGTTCGGATCACCGGTCGGCTTCGTCCCGATCGTCTACTTCGTCGTCCTGCTCGCCGCGATCGGCGTCTTCTCCCGCACGGGCAACTTCGCCCAGCTGCTCCGGGTGAACCTGCTGGACATCCTGTTCGCGCCGACGCTGTCGATGATCCCGCTCGGCGGGTTCCTCGACTCCGGGGGTGTGGGGTTGTGGGGCATCCTCGCCCCGCTGGGGGCCCTCGTGTTCGGCGACGTCCGAGCAGCGGTGAAGTGGTACGCCGCGTACGTCGTCGTCTTCCTGGGCTCGGGGATCGCCGGGGAGGTGCTGGGCGGCATCACGCCGGCGCCGCCAGCCTGGTTCACGAGCACGATGCTCGCGCTCAACGTGGTCGTCGGGGGCACGATCGTCTTCACGCTGTTAGCGCGGTTCGCGCAACAGCGCCGCGCCGCCGTCAACTCGCTGCGACGCGAGCAGGCCAAGTCCGAGAACCTGCTCCTCAACATCCTGCCCCGCTCGATCGCCGAGCAGCTGAAGGCGCAGACGCAGCCGATCGCGGATCACTTCAGCGAAGCGTCGATCCTCTTCGCCGACGTGGTCAACTTCACGCCGTGGTCGGAGTGCCGCGCGCCGGCCGAGGTCGTCGGCATCCTCGACCGCCTCTTCTCCTCCTTCGACACCCTTGCCGACAGGTACGGACTCGAGAAGATCAAGACCATCGGCGATTGCTACATGGCGGCCGCCGGCGTGCCGACACCGCGGCCCGATCATGCCCAGGCCCTGGCGCTGATGGCGCTCGACATGGTCGACGCGGTGCGCGCCGACGACGACGTCGGTCAGTTGGGGCTGGAACTGCGCGTGGGGATCAACTCGGGTCCGGTCGTGGCCGGCGTGATCGGCCGCAAGCGCTTCCTGTACGACCTGTGGGGAGATGCCGTCAACACCGCCAGCCGGATGGAATCGCACGGGACGACGGGGCGGATCCAGATCACTCGGGCCACCTACGAACTGCTCGCAGACGAGTTCCACTGCGAGCCGAGGGGCACGATCGCCGTCAAGGGCAAGGGCGCGATGGAGGTGTGGTATCTCGTCGGTCGGCGGCCGAGCGGTGCCGCGGCCCTGCTCGGCTCGACGGCGAGTGCCGCAACGGGAGCCACACCATCCCACCGGCGCGATCGCCTCGTTGGGCAGCCTGCGAGCAACGAATCCCGCTGCCTGGATGGGATGTGACCATGACGGCCAGGCCGACGAAGCTCCCCGCCACAACACCCCCGTCCTGCGGTCCGCACCGACGGCATCCGGCGACGCACGACGTCGGCCGCGACCGGTAGCGGAGGGGGCTGGTGACGTCGAGTGATGTGGTGGTCGTGCAGCTGTGGCGGTACCCGGTGAAGTCGATGCAGGGTGAGCGCCTCCCCGCCGTCGAGATCCGGACCGACGGCGTGGATGGCGATCGGCGATGGGGCGTCCGTGACGAGCGCACCGGACTCGTGCTGACGGGGCGGCGCGAGCCGCAGCTCCTCGAGGCCGCGGCGAGACTGGTCGCAGGCAGCGGGCCCGTCATCGAGCTCTCCGACGGCACGGTCCTGGTCGGGGCGGGCGAAGCGACCGACACCGTCCTCAGCAACTGGCTGGCGCGCCCGGTGCACCTCGTCGAAGCCGGAGTGCACGGCGGACGCGCCGAGTACTCCGCCGATGCGACCGACGACGCGCATCCTGCTCGATCGCTTCGACGACCCCGAGGAACCGCTCTACGTGTTCGCCGACCCGGCCGGCCACCCCTTCTGTATCTTCGTCTCCCCGCCCTGACGCCGCACCGGGCGTCAGTTCGCCGCCACCGCGCCGCGGTCCCACCAGTCGAGCACCCGGAGCGCCCGGAGGGTGTTCCACCGGCTCGGCGCGCCGACGCCGTCGTCGAGATCGAAGTGGACGCGACCCGGATGGACGCGGTCGAGCAGCCACCGGCCGTCGGCCTGACGCTTCGACCGCACGACGTCGACCGCCTCGGCCAGCCGCGGATCCGGGTCGCCGCCGGCGCGGCGGAAGTAGTCGAGGGCGCGCAGCACGTCGTGGTGCCAGTAGTACGGGAAGGCGAACTCCAGGTACCCGGGATCGGCGACCTCGCCCGTGGTCTGGCGCCGGAAGAGGCCGCGCGCGAGCAGGTACTCCTCGCCGCTGCGGCGGGCCGCGCCCACCGCAGCGGAACCACCGGTCGCCCCCTCGTACGCCAGCAGGCCGTCGAGCACGTCGATCGTGGTGTCGAACGACGAGCGCACCGATCCGTTCTCGGCCTCGCAGTTCCACCCGCCGTCCGCCATCCGCTCGCCGAGGATCCGCTCGACGAGCCCATCGACGTCCACCCCGAAGTAGGCCCCGGACTCGATCGTGCGCCCGTTGATGCACGGCTCGACCTCGCCGTCGAAGTAGCGCTGACCGGCGTGCTCCCAATGCCCGTGTTCGGCGACGAGCGCGATCGCGCCGCAGACCGCCTCGGACGAGGGGTCGACCCCGAGGATCTGCAGCGTCTGCAGGGTGTGCATCGTCGGCGTCCACGGTTGCCCGGGCTCGTCGCCGGTGTAGCCGGCCGGGAAGCAGGCGCCGCCGTCCCACAGGCCGTCGGCACCCTGCAACGCCAGCAGGCGGGCACCCCACCCCTCGTGCTCGACGCGCGCCTGCTCGGCGGCGACCTGATCGGGCGCGGCGTCCGTGAGATCGTCCAGCACCTGCCAGCGGATGGCCGGATCCCCTTCGAGCAGCCAGCCGACGACGGCCATTCCGCCACGCTAGACGGGACGGCGCGATGAGTTGTCGCCGCCGTGCTTCCGCAGTTCGTCGATCGTGACGCGAGTGCCGTCCCGCTGCAGATGGCGGTCTTCGGGCTGGTGTTCGCCGGCGTTGCGCTCATCTCCGACAGCGCGTGGGCGCTGGCTGCCGGCACCGTGAGGTCGTGGTTCGCGCGACGGCCCGAACGGCTGGCGACGGTTGGCGGGGTTGGTGGCCTCGTCGTCGTCGGGCTCGGTGCACGCCTCGCGTTCACCGGTCGTCACGACTGAGCGACAGGCGAAGGGTTCGATCCCCTTGCTGCCGTAGAAGTCGTTGAACTCGCCGCTGTTGATTGCCACGCACCCTGCGATCATGACGCCCGTGCCGGCCGACACCTCCGCGATGGCTGGGCCGGCGATGCTCGCCGCGCCGAGGATCACCGCTGCAGCAGCGCATCGGCGCAGTGGCATCCGCCATCGTCGGGTTCGTCCCTTCGCAGCCATCGCCGGTCCGCCCAAGCGCGCGAGCTCGTCGTGACCCGACGGCGCGGCGTCATTCGCTCGTGCGACCGTCGTCAGCTCGTCGGAGCGGCACGGACGATGTACGTCGTTCGACCATCGCGCCGGTGCTCCGGGGAAGCCTCCCACTTCGGGGGTGCGATACTCGGCGGCGTGGGCGGCGTGGCGTCTGGGAAGGTGCGATCGGTCGTCGACCATGCCCGGCACACCCCGTATTCGGACCCGCGACGGTACGCCCGCTTGCTGACCGATCTGCCGACCGACCCGGCGGCCCTGTCGACGGTGGCGCGCAACGTGATCGTCCACTACCGGGCCTCGGGGCACGAGCTGCCGACCGCCACGCGTGATGAGATCAACGCCCGCTGGCTCGAGAGCATCCTCGCCGCCGACCAAGGCCGACACCCGTGTCCGCTCACCGCGCCACGGGAAGCGACGAACCGCGTGCAGGGGTGCTGTCGAGATCACACCCTGTTCTGTGTCGGCGTCCTGCGATCCCACGGCATCGCCGCCCGATCACGCGTGGGGTTTGCCGGCTACTTCATCGATGGCTGGCACCACGACCACGTGATCGTCGAGATGTGGCGGGATGGGCGGTGGGTGCGCTTCGACTCCGAGATCGATGCGCCTCGGCCCTCCCTTCCGACGCCCATGGACGTCGGTGTATGTCCGCTCGGGAGCACCGGGTTCGTCACCGCTGCGCAGGCATGGGTTGGCTACCGACGCGCGGAGATCGACGCCGACACGTACGGAGTGGGTCCCGAGGTCCCCGGCTTCAGGGGCCCGTTCTTCCTGTTCGACGAGGTGATCATCGAGGTCGCCCATCGATTCGGCGACGAGCTGCTGCTGTGGGACGGCTGGGGACGCATCGGCGAACCCGATCGAACCGTCACGGAGGACGACGCGGCGTGGCTGGACCCGATCGCCGAGCTCCTGGTCGCCGCCGACCTCGGCGACCTCGACGCCGAGCGGTCACTGCTCGAGCGGTACCGCGATGACGCCGGCCTGCACCCTGGACCCGTGATCCAGCAGGCGTCGCCATATGGCGACGACCCGATCGAGATCCGCCTGCGAGCATCCACGGGTGGTCGGTGAGCTGCTGATCGTCACGGGTCCGCCGGGGGCCGGCAAGTCGACCGTGGCGCCACCGTTGGCCGAGCACCGCACCCCGAGCGTCCTCATCGAGGGTGACGAGTTCTTCGGGTTCCTGCGACGCGGCCGGATCGAACCGTGGCTCGTGGAGTCCCGTCACCAGAACGAGATCGTGACAGCGTCAGCGGGGGCGGCGACCGGGCAGTTCGTGATCGGCGGCTACTGGACCGTCTACGACGGCGTGATCGGTCCCTGGTTCCTGCCGCAGTTCGTCGCCGCCACCGGGCTCGACCGCGTCCACTACGCCGTGCTGCTGCCGACCGCCGACACCTGCGTCGACCGGGTCGTCAACCGGATCGGTCACGGGTTCACCGACGAAGCCGCGACGAGGCACATGCACGGCCAGTTCGCCGAGCGCGGTGCTCGCCCGCCGCCACGTGATCGACGAGTTCACGGGTGACAGCAGCGAGCTCGTCGAGCTGATCGTGGCGCGGGTCGAATCGGGCCGGCTCGCCTACCCCGGCTGAGCCAGCGCCTCATGCCTCGAGCAGCGCCGGTCGGACGGCGTCGCCGATCACCAGACCCGCCTCGGCGTACCCGCGCCGCTCGCGCCGCTCGCCGACGCCGCTCGCCGGGAGACGCCGGCGTGTCGTGACGACGCGGCCGACGATCGCCACGGCGGCTGCGGTGCCGACGACACCGAAGGCCAGACAGGCAGCATCGTTCGACCACCACCCGTACAGACCCCACAGCACGGCCTCTCCCCCGATCATCGCCCAGGTCCCAACGGCCACACCACTCGGGCACGCGGTGCGGAAGACGCACCAGATCGCGGGCGCGACCTGGACGATGTAGGCGACGGCGAGGAGCACGGCCAGCCCGGCCGCTCCCCACATGACGAAGGTGGCGAGCAACGTCGCCACCCAGGCCAGCCCGGACCGCAGCGCGCGTCGGCCCGGCGCTCCGGCCCGCAGCATCATGACGGCGAGCAGCCCGTTGGTGGCGACCATCAGCGCAGCCTCCGGCACGGCCAACCACAGCCCTTCGTGCACCGTGTAGCCGGCCCACGCCAGTTCGGTGCCGACGCCGATCGCCGCCGAGGAGATGGACAGCCCGGCGACGTCGCCGGACGCCAGCAGCCGGCGCAGCTGCGGCAGCGCGCCGACGGTCGCCAGCACCGTCGCCACCACTGCCGCCAGCTCTCGGACTCCCAGACCCACGACCATCCGTACGACCAGCGGGGCGTTGCGGTTCAGCGAGATGCGCTTCTCCCGACCGCTGCCGAGTTGTGCACGCGCCGACCGTGGGCCGCGGCGCCCGTTCGTCGGCGGACGGCGGCTACCGGACGGCGTGCAGGGTGTCGAGCGTTCCAGCGGCGGTCTGGCCGTCGTCGGTGACGGTCAGGATCACTGCGCCGGTGTCGGTGACGAGCACGGTGTGCTCGAACTGGGCCGAGGGTCGGTTGTCGTCGGCGTGTTCGGTCCAGCCGTCGGCCGCTTGATGGAAGGTCGGCCGTCCGGACGTCAGCATGGGTTCGACGGTGAACGTCATGCCGGGCACGACGACGAAGTCGTCGTGAGGGTCGATGTGGTGGCTGACGTGGGGGTCGGCGTGGAAGGTCGCTCCGATCCCGTGGCCGCCGTACTCGCGGACGACCGAGTACCCACGCGATCGAGCGAACGGTTCGATCGCCTCGGCGATCCGTTGCAGCGGTTCGAACGGGCGGATCGCGGCGATGCCGCGCAGGGTCGCTTCACGAGTCGTCTCGACGAGGCCGACGAGCGCATCGACGGGCTCTCCGACGTGGAACGTCGCCGAGGTGTCACCGTGCATGCCGTCCACGAAGGCGGTCACGTCGATGTTGACGATGTCGCCGTCTTCGAGTGGGCGGTCGTCGGGGATCCCATGACAGATGACCCCGTTGACGGAGGTGCAGATCGACTTCGTGTAGCCCCGGTAGTGCAGGTCACTGGGGTAGGCGCCCAGCTCGACGTACAGGTCGTGGGCGAACGCGTCGAGCTCCTCGGTCGTCCGGCCGACCGTGACCTGTTCGCCGGTGCGGATGAGGACCTCGGCGGCGGCGGCGCACGCTCGACGGAGGCGCACCAGGGATTCAGCGTCTTGGACCTGCGGAGCTCGCGGTGTGGCGATCATCCCGGTGGCCACGTAATCGGGTCGGGCGATCGAGTCGGGAACGGGACGAGGTGCCGACACGACGCCGGGGCGGACCGGTGGTCGGTCGAGCGCTCGCCGGTCACCGTGACATCGCTTGTGCTTGGTCCCGCTGCCGCACCAGCACGGGTCGTTCGACCGCAACGTCATCCTGGGAGTCTATGGGCGTAGACGACAGTTGTCTACGGGTGGAGACGCCGTCGGTAGACTTCGCCCGTGGCGCCGATGGTGAACACGGACGAGCTGATCGACTCGCGTGAGCTTGCGACGCTGCTGGGACTGGCCCACCCGAACAGCGTGAGCCTGTACCAGCGCCGCTACGCCGACATGCCGCGACCCGTCGTCGACCTCGGCAACGGTCGACCGAGGCTGTGGCTGCGGCCAGCGATCCTGGATTGGATCGAGCACCGCTGAGCGACGAGCGGGGCGTCTGACGCCCGCGCCGCTGTCTCGACGCTGACCTCAGGCGCTCTTGCGAGACCGCTTCTGCGCCGGGCGCCGCCGTGTGCGCTTGGTGCCTTTCGCCGCCTCGACGCTGGCCTCCAGCGCAGACATCAGGTCGACCACGTTGGCCGCGGGCCGGCGCTCCTCGGTCTCCTGCACGATCTCCTTGCCGGCGTCCCTGGCCTTGATCCGGCCACGCAGCTCCTCGGTGTAGGTGTCGTGGTAGCGGCGCGGATCCCAGTCGGCACTCAACGCGTCCAGCAACTGCGTCGCCATCTTCAGCGTCCTGGCGTCGGGCTTGGCCCGGCGGGTCGGGACGTCGTCGACGTCCGACCGGGACACGACCTCGTCGGCGAACCGCATCGTCGACATGGCCAGCGCCCCGTCCAACGGGCGAACTGCGGTGAGGTACTGCTTGTTGCGCATCACGACCGTGCCGATGGCGACACGCGCCCGGTCCTCCATCGCCGCCAGCAGGAGCTGGTAGGCCTTCCTCGCCGGATCTCCATCGGGCGCCAACCAGTACGTGCGCTCGTAGTAGATCGGGTCGATCTCGTCGAGGGCGACGAAGTCGGTCACCTCGATCGCCTTCGTCGACTCGGGGCGCAGCTCCGCCAGCTCCTCCTTGTCGAACGTGACGTACCGGCCCTTCGACACTTCGAACCCCATCTGGATGTCGTCGGTGTCGACCTCCTTGCCCGACTTCTCCGCCACCTTGCGGTTGCGGATCCGCGAGCCCGACTTCTTCTCCAGCTGGTGGAAGTGGACGTCGTGGTCGCGCACCGCCGTGAACGCCTTCACGGGAACGTTCACCAACCCGAAGCTGATGGTGCCGGTCCAGACAGAGCGTGGCATAGGCGTTCGACGGTACCCGTTCGACAAATCGCCTGACCAGGCGTCGGAGCTCCGGCGTGTTCGGTTGGACCAGAGCGCGAGGCAGTCAGCCCGTGGGGATGGTCGTACTGACGTCGCGGTAGGTGCGTTCCTCCTCGTCGCCGCCGTCCTGACCGAGCGTCGGGTCGTCGCCCGTGAAGATGGAACGCTCGATCGGGTCGAGACGTCGTACGACGTCGGCGTAGAAGCCGATCTGGCGGGCGGCGAGCGCGGCGTCGAGCTTGTCCATCTCACCGGTGTCGGTGACGTTGAGGAGGTAGGTGGGCCCGGCGATGCCGGAGACGTGGGGCACGCCGAGCCAGTGGAAGGCGCGGCCGGGCGTGATCTGGACGGGTGGTTCGAGCAGGGCGTGGCGTTGCAGCCCCGAGTCGACGAGTGCGGGCCGGGCGACCCGGTCGACCATCTCGCCCTGGGTGGTCCAGATGCCGTAGATCTCGTTCTCTCCCGTGGCTCGGTAGCCCTGCTCATCATCGATCCACTCGGTGGCACCGAGGTGCTCGATGCTGACCGCACCGACGGCGTGCTCGATGAGATCGGGGTGCTTGAGGATCCAGCCACGAGGGTCCTGGATGCCGACGCGGCCGGACATGTGGCCGGGATAGAACGCGAACACCAAGGTGCGTCGCAACCGCTGCGGCGGTGCGAGCGAGGCGAAGTGGCGGGCCATGGCGACGGCGGCGACGGCGCCGTTCTCCTCGAACGCGTTCTGGCCGTCGGTGTGCGTGTTGATGACGATGCACTCGTCGCTTTCGCCCGGCAGGATGGCGGTCAGCTGACGGAGCTGCACCGGCTCCACCGTGACATCGAGTCGTAGCCGTGTCCTCGGGCGGCGCCCGGCGGCGTCGCGTAACAATGTGCCGGTGTCGCGGTCGACGACGAGCGCCGGAAGCGGCTGCGGGCGGGCGATGTGCAGCGAGTTGTTGCCGCGCAGCATGTCCTTCGACGCTCGTGTGGTCATCACGACGCCGCTGACGCCGAGCGGCGCGAGGTCGGCGAGGTCCAGCCAGGGCCCCATCCAGGCTCGCGAGTAGTCGAGTGCGGACCAGTCGTCCGCGCCGTGGCCGTCCCATTGCAGGTACGTGGACAAGGCGGTGAACACACCGGCATTCAGCTGGCCGGGTGTCGACAGCTCGACCAGCAGAATGGCGTCGCGGTAGGTGCCGTCGGGCACCGAGGCGACCCATTCGCGCACAGCGGCCGAAGCGGCGTTGGGGTCGATGAGTGCTTCGAGGACGTTGGTCGTCGGAAACTCGGAGGCGATGACGAGGGGACCCGTGACACCGTCCGGTGGGGTGCCGATCGATCGGACGTAGGACGTCGCGACGTCGATCGTGCCGGCTGCGTCGCCGTCGAGGATCTCGAGGCCGAACTGGCCCGTCCGGTAGCAGTCGTAGTCGTACACGTCGTAGGGGGCGATGTCGAGGCCGGCGGACCGCATCTCGTCTTCGATCCACTGGCAGAACTCGTCATGGGCCGGGTAGCCGCTGAGTCGCGGCCCGAGGTCGACCATGCGTTGGATGTCATCGCGAATCTGGTCTGCCGTCGGCAGCGGGACGACAGCTCGCATCATCCGATCCTCGTCGATCGGCGACCGCCGTGGCGACCGCGGGGCGACGTCGTCTCGATGAAGCGGCCCAGGGTCCTCGCGAACTGGCCGGGGTTGGTGGCGTGCGGGAAGTGTCCGGCGCCGCTGTAGAGCTCGAGCTGGCTGCCTGGGATGGCGTGGTGCGCCGCGTCGGCGTGCTGGACGGGGATGATGCGGTCACCGGTGCCCCACACGACGAGGGTCGGCGTGCCGGCGAGCAGGTGGAGCCGATCGTGAGCGTTGATGCGCTGGCCCCGGTGGTCGATGACCGTGCGGACGGTGTTGACGAACGAGCGGCGGTCAGCGGGTTCGGCGAGCCGGGCGTAGCCGCTGGCGGTCTGGATGAGGCTGGGGGTTCCGGGGAACCCGCAGGCACTGGCCCACTTGGCGATCTTGGCGCCGGCGGCGATGACGTGGCGATGGGCGATGAGCGACAACACGAGCTCGGAGCCGGGCAGCGAGGCGGCGCGCAGGGCCAGGCTGACGTCGCGGCCGAGTCCGCCGCTGGCGACGAGGACGAGACGGGCGCACCGCGACGGGTACTGGTAGGCGAACTGCATGGCGATGCCCCCACCGAGCGAGTGGCCGACGATGGTCGCACTGTCCTGGCCCAGGACATCGAGGAGGTCGCGCAGCCAGCTGGCGGTGGCGCCCAGGGAGTAGTCACCGTGCGGCGGGTCGGATCGTCCATGGCCCGGCAGGTCGGGAGCGATGACGGTGTGGTGCGCCGCGAGGTCATCGACAACGGGGTCCCACGTGTGCAGGTCACTGGCGAGGCCGTGGACGAGCAGCACGACCGGACCGGTGCCCGTCTGGCGCACCGCAACGCGTCGGCCGTGGAGCTGGACCTCGTCGACGGTCGAGCGGTCAGGCACCGACGAGTCCGAGCTCGCTCCATCGCCGGGGGTCGGTGATGACACCGAGCTCGTCGAGGAACGACGTGAGCTTGGCCAGCCCGGCGACGACGTTGGCCCGGTGGTGAGGGTTGGCGCGAGCGGCCGTCGCCCCGTCGGTGATGCCGAGGTGCTGGAACACGGCGGGGTCGAGCGTCAACGCCACGATCTCGGCGACCAGCTCGGGTGCCGCCGTGGTCACGGTCTCGCGATCGGCGTCGTCGAGGGTCGGCCAGAGCTCGGCCAGATACGTCTTGGCGAAGCTGACGTGGCGGGCCTCCTCGAGGACGTGGAGCTTGGCGACCTGGCGCGACACCGGGTGGACGCGGGTGTCGCGCATGGTGCGGCGGTTGATGTGGTCGAGTTGCTCCTCGACCGCCAGCACGAGGAGGTACCCGAGGGCCCGACCGCACGTGCTGCCGTCGACCAGGACCGGCCGGTCCGGGCCGTACGACGGTGTGCCAGCACGGCGGATGTACTCGCCGAACATCGCCGAGTGCCGGCATTCATCGGCGATCTCGATCAGCAGGTAGCGGTGCATCGGATCGGTCACGTCGATCTCGAGGAGGTGGCACAGCACGATCTGCATGAGTGCGTTCTCGAACCAGATCCCGGCGCCGAGCACGGCGGCGGCCTCGTGGCGGCTGTACTCGATCCGCTGCGCCTGGTCCATCGCGTCCCACTGCGGCGTGCCGTAGAGGGCGAGCAGTTCTGGCGGCAGGTGGAACGCCGAGTCGTCGATCGGCAGATCCCAGTCGACCTCGGTGAACGGGTCGTGGGTGGCCCGCTCCGACGCGGCGATCAGCTGCTCGGAACGGGCGGCGGTGCGGGGAAGGTCGGCAACAGCGGCGCTCATAGCCACCACCTTGACGATGACAGTGTTCGCTGTCAACATATTCTGACAGTGAACACTGTCACCGTTTGTGGTTGTCCTGGTTGAATGATGGCCGTGGACCCTGACGACTCGTCACCCACCGGTGAACCCGTGACGTACCGCCTCGGGGAGCTGGCCGCCGCCAGCGGGGTCAGCGAGCGCACCATCCGCTACTACCAGGCCGAGGACGTCCTGCCTCGGCCGACCAAGAAGGGCCGCGATGCCGTCTACACGGACGATCACCTGGAGCGGCTCCGGCTGATCGGGGAGCTACGCGACCGCGGTTTGAAGCTGCACACGATCCGCGAGCTGGTCGCCAACGACCATCCCGCCCGCACGGTCTCGGAGTGGCTCGGTGTCGACGCCACCCTCACCGCACCGTGGTCCGACGACAAGCCGCGTGCCGTCTCCCGTGAGGAGCTGGCGATGATGGTCGCCCGGCATGCCGGCGAGCGGCCCGGACTCGTCGGCGAACTGCAGGACGCCGGTTACGTGCGGCTGCAGCGCGACGGCACCTGGCTCGTGCCCAGTCCGGCACTGCTCGATCACGCCTTGCGCCTGGGACGCGCCGGCGTCGACGTCGAGCTGACGGGCCGGATGCGGGACCTCTTGCGACGTCGGCTGTCGAAGGCGGTCGACGACACCGTCAAGCTGTTCGCCGAACGCACCGGCGCCGGGTTTGCCGGCGCGGCGACGCCCGAGGAGCTGGCCGTCGCGGTCGGCGCGCTGCGGCCGATCGCTCGTGAGATGACCAGCGTGATCCTGGCGCAGGAAGTCGAGCGCGCCCTCGCCGAGCTCGTGCAGTCCGGTCCGCGGCCGTCGCGTCGAAGCGCCCGGCGGTGAGGTCTGCGTCGCGGGCCGCGTGCGTCCGCTGACGCTCCGCCCCGGGCACCCGGCCGGCGTCGGGGAGCACCGTTCGCGTCGCGGCGTCCGACCGGACCACCGCCGGATCACGCGACGTGAACGACTCCGCACCACCGTCGGCAGCACGGCTGCGCGACGATGCCGGCCATGCCCACCGCCCAGGAGTTCAACGAGTTCAACCGTGGTGTCGTCGACGAGTTCCGCCAGCGCGGCGGGGAGGTCGGCGGACGGTTCGCCGGCGCGCCGATGATCCTCGTCAACCACGTCGGCGCCAAGTCCGGGACGACGTACACGGCGCCGCTCGTCTACACCAACGACGGCGACTCCTTCGTCGTCATCGCCTCGAAGGGCGGGTCACCCGAGCACCCGCAGTGGTTCCACAACCTCGTCGCCAACCCGGACGTGACGGTCGAGGTCGGCACCGAGACGATCGCCGTGCGGGCCCGAGTGGCCGAGGGCGACGAGCGAGCCAGGCTCTTCAGGGCGCAGGCCGACCGGATGCCCAACTTCGATCAGTACGCCGCCCGCACGCAGCGAGAGATCCCGGTCGTCGTGTTCGACCGCCGCTGACGGACGGCGATCGTTGCGCATCGTCGTCATCGGCCCTGGTGCCGTCGGCGGCACCATCGCCGTGCGGCTGGCCGACTCCGGCCTTGACGTCGAGGTCGTTGCCCGCGGGCCACACCTGGCGGCGATCCAGCGCGACGGGCTGGAGCTGCGTGATCCGGGTGGATCACGAGTCGCCCGTGTCCGCGCCGTCGGCCGGCCCGACGAGGTCGAGTGGGGCGACGACCACGTCGTGCTGCTCGCCGTCAAGAGCCAGGACACACCGGGCGTCCTCGCCCAGCTCGCCGACGTGGCGCCCGTCGAGCTGCCCGTCGTCTGCGTCCAGAACGGCGTGACGAACGAGCTCGACGCGTTGCGACTCTTCTCCAACGTGCACGGGGTGGTGGTGATGTGTCCGACGGTGCATCTGCGACCAGGTGTCGTCATCGCCCACTCGCACCCGATCCCCGGGATCCTCGACGTGGGCCGCTTCCCGGCCGGGCACGACGACACGACGCTGGCGGTCGCTGCCGCGCTGCGCCGAGCCGGTTTCGAATCCCGCGCCATCGATGATCTGCCGCGCTGGCGCTGGGCCAAGTTGGTGACCAACCTCGGCAACGCGGTGGAGGCCGTCTGCGGCCCGGCGGCGCGCGCCGGACCGCTCGGTGAGCTGGTTACGGACGAGGGCCACGCCGTGCTCGGCGCAGCAGCGATCGACTACGCGACACCAGAAGAGGACCGTCGCCGGCGCGGTGACCTGCTCTCCCTGCACCCCGTGGGGGGCGAGCGGCGGCCCGGTGGATCGACGTGGCAGAGCATCGCCCGCGGCACGGCCCCCGAGACCGACCTGCTGAACGGGGAGATCGTGCGGCTGGCCCGACTTCACGGCCTGGCCGCCCCCGTCAACGCGCTGCTGCAACGGCTGGTGCGCCGGCTCGCCGTCGCCGGCGGGGCGCCCGGATCGGTGCCGGTGGCGGACGTCCTGGCGGCGTTGGACGGTCAGGGCAGGTCGTAGGCCGATGGATGGCGCGGCTCATAGAGCATCATCTCGCCACCGCCCGGAACGACGAACATGGCCGTCAGACCGAAGCCGTCGTCCCGCACGTCCTGGCTGAACTCGACGCCGCGCTGGCGCAGGTCGTCGACCGTCGACTGGATGTCGTCGCACATCATCGAGATCTGGTGGTGCTGACCGCCGGCGTGGTCCGTCGGGTGCACGCCGAGCTCGCTCGGGCCGGTCTTGAAGATCAACCACCCACCGCCGGCATCGACGTCCGGCCACTGCAGGACGTCGCGGAAGAAGGCCCGCGCCTGGTCGGGGTCGTCGGCGTAGACGAGGGTGTGGACGGCGGTGATCATGCCCGCAGACGGTAGGTCCACGATCAGGCCCCCGCCACCGCCGCTCCCTACGCTGAACGCATGACGAACGACCTGAGCGACCACCAGGACTACGAGGACCTGACGCAGTGCGCGCTGACGCCCGAGCGGGAGGCCGAGCTGGTCGCCACGGTCAAGGAATGCGTGTTCATGTGGACGAACAAGGCCGGTGAACCGTTCGGCGTCGTCATGTCGTACCTGCCCAAGGACGGGACGCTGTGGCTCACCGCCGCCGAGCGCCGGGCCCGGATCAGCGCCATCAGGCGCCAGCCGCGCGCCTCGGTCTGCATCAACAGCACCGGCTCGAGCCTCGGGGGTGGTCGCACCGTCACCTACAAGGGCACCTGCACGGTCCACGACGATCGAGCGACGAAGGACTGGTTCTACCCCGAGTTCGCCCGCCACCTGCGACCCGACTCCGAGCACGGCGCCACCGTCTTCCAGCAGTTCCTCGACTCGCCGCACCGGGTCGTCGTCGAGTTCGTGCCCGACTACGCGCTGAGCTTCGACGCCAGCCTGATGTGGGCCCGCTCACCGGAGGCGGTGCGCTGAGCCTCGGCCACGGCCCCCCGGCGACGGACAAGCAGCTCGCCTACCTGCAGGCCTTGCTGCGCAAGGAGGGCTACGACGGCTTCCGGGATGCCCGCCGGCCGCTCGGCCTGACCCAGCGCCAGGGTTCTGGCAAGTTCACCCGGGCCGAGGCGTCCGCGCTGATCGACCGGCTCGCGAGTGACGACGACACGCCCGACCAGGCGCCGCTGCCGATTGCCGACCCGTCTCCGCCGCCGCCGGACTCCTCGCCGTCGCTGCGTCACCTCAGCGACGACGCCCTGGTCGCCGAGCTGACCCGGCGGGGCTGGACGGTTGAGCGCCCTCGCTGACGAGGACCGCCGGCCGGTCTGCTAGGACGGTCGCCATGACGAACGACGTGACCGCCTTCGAGAAGCTCTACATCGACGGCGCGTGGACCCCTTCGGATTCGAAGGACTCCATCGACGTGATCGACTCGGTCTCCGAGGAGGTGATGGCCAGCATCCCCGCCGGCACCGCCGCCGACGTCGATCGGGCCGTCGCCGCCGCCAAGGGCGCCTTCGAGTCCTGGTCGGCGACCCCGGTCGAGGAGCGAGCCAAGTACCTCAGTCGGATCGGCGACGCTCTCGGCGCCCGCACCGACGAGATCGCCACCACGATCTCCAAGGAGACCGGGATGGCCAAGTGGCTGTCCCAGCTCGTCCAGGTCGGGCTGCCGATCAACAGCTTCAAGTCGGCAGCCGCGCTGGCCGAGAGCTACCAGTTCGAGGAAGAGGTCGGCAACTCGCTGATCGTCCGCGAGCCGATCGGCGTCGTCGCCTGCATCACACCATGGAACTATCCGCTGCACCAGATCGCGGCCAAGGTCGCCTTCGCCATGGCCGCCGGTTGCACCGTGGTGCTGAAGCCCAGCGAGATCGCCCCGGTCGACGCCTTCATCCTCGCCGAGATCATCGACGAGGTCGGGCTCCCGGCCGGCGTCTTCAACCTCGTGTCCGGGGACGGCCCCACCGTCGGCGAGGCCATGGCCGGCCATCCCGACGTCGACATGGTGACGTTCACCGGCTCGACCCGGGCGGGCAAGCGCGTCGCCCAGCTCGGCGCCGAGACCGTCAAGCGGGTGGCGCTGGAGCTCGGCGGCAAATCGGCCAACGTGCTGCTCGACGACCTCGACACGGAGGGGTTCGCCAAGGCCGTCGCCGACGGCGTGCAGAAGTCCTTCCTCAACTCCGGCCAGACGTGCTCGGCCCTGACCCGCATGCTCGTGCCCCGGGACCGCCTGGACGAGGCCGAGCAGATCGCCACCAAGGTCGTCGAGGGCGTCAAGGTCGGCGACCCGTTCGCCGAGGGCGTGCACCTCGGACCGCTGGCGTCAGCGGCTCAGCGTGAGCGCGTGCAGGGCTACATCCAGAAGGGCATCGACGAGGGTGCCACGCTGGTCGCCGGTGGGACCGGGGCGCCCGAGGGCCTCGAGACCGGGTTCTACGTGCGCCCGACGGTGTTCTCGGGCGTGCGTCCGGACATGACCATCGCCCAGGAGGAGATCTTCGGGCCGGTGCTGTCGATCCTGCCCTACGACGACGAGGAGCAGGCCGTCGAGATCGCCAACGGCGTGGTCTACGGCCTCGCCGGCGGCGTGTGGTCGGCCGACAAGGAGCGGGCCGTCAAGGTGGCCCGGCGGCTGCGCACCGGTCAGGTCGAGGTCAATGGCGGGGCGTTCAACCCGAACGCTCCGTTCGGCGGGTACAAGCAGTCCGGCATCGGTCGCGAGTACGGCCAGCACGGCTTCGAGGAGTTCCTCGAGGTCAAGAGCCTCCAGCTCTGAGCACCCGTTCTGGCCGTCGGAACGGATCCCAGTGAGTCGACCGTGACGGCCAGAACGCTGTTCGACCTCGACGGTCGGGTCGCGCTCGTCGTCGGTGCCGGGCGGGGCAT
Source organism: uncultured Acidimicrobiia bacterium (assembly GCA_963844175.1). Lineage (GTDB taxonomy): Bacteria > Actinomycetota > Acidimicrobiia > Acidimicrobiales > Ilumatobacteraceae > JALZMG01. The sequence continues at coordinate 304,729 of CAWJNE010000022.1, read as the reverse complement.
CGGCGCCGCCGCGGCACGTGGGCTGAGCGACTTCGGCGCCCGCGTCGTCTGCGCCGACGTCGACCTGGCAACCGCCGAGGAGGTCGGCGCGGCGCTCGACGGCGGGGCCACGGCGCGGCATCTGGATCTGCTCGATGCGGCCACGATCGACGCCGTCGCCGGCGAGTTCGGCGCGCCGGACATCCTGGTCACCACGCCGGCGGTCAACGTCCGCAAGCCGATCGCCGACTACAGCGACGAGGAGCTCGATCGCGTCGTCGACCTCAACCTCAAGGGCACGTTCCGGCTGTGCCGGACGTTCGGCCGGCTGATGGCCGAAGCCGGGCGGGGCTCGATGATCGGGTTCACCTCGATCCGCTCCCTGACCACCGAGCCCGGTCAGGGTGCGTACGCGGCGACCAAGGCGGCGACGGTGATGCTGTTCCGCACGCTCGCTGCCGAGTTGGGACCCCGGGGCGTCCGGGCCAACACCATCGCACCCGGCGTGGTGGAGACGCCGCTCACGGCGCCGATCATCGCCAGGCCCGAGTGGTACCAGGCCTACGCCGACAAGACCATCCTGCGGCGGTGGGCCCAGCCCTCGGAGCTGGCCGGCGCGGTGGTCTACCTTGCGTCGGATGCCAGCAGCTACGTCACCGGCACGACGGTCTTCGTCGACGGGGGCTGGACGGCTGCCGACGGCCGCTTCGACCCGCCGACCTGACGCGCCCATGAGCGAGGGAGTCCTCGACCGAGCGAATCATCATCACGGTCTTCTCGCTCATGGCCGAGTGCGTGCATCGGTCCGGCTCGGCGTGACCGTCAACCGTGAGGGACGCACATGATCGAGGGCATCGACGGCGACGCCTTGGTCCGGTTCGTCCGGCAGCTCGTGCGCATCCCCAGCGTGCACGACCCGGCGCGTGGCCTGGACGAGCAGCCCGCCGCCGAGCTGGTCGCCGAGCAGATGCGGGCGTTCGGCTGGGATCCCGAGATCGACATGGTGGCTCCCGGGCGCCCCAACGTCATCGCGGTCGTCGAGGGAGGCGGAGGGCCCGGCCCGACGTTGATGTTCGAAGGGCACACGGACGTCGTCACGGAGGGTGACGGCTGGACCGTCGACCCCTTCGGCGGCGAGCTGCGCGACGGCAAGGTGTGGGGGCGCGGGGCCGCTGACATGAAGGGCGGGCTGGCCGCAATGCTCTTCGCCGCCGATGCCCTGTCCCGGCGCGGGCCGTTCCCCGGCAGGGTGGTGCTCGCTGCGCTCGTCGACGAAGAGGGCATGATGCTCGGCGCCAAGGACATGGTCGCCCGTGGCCGCACCGACGGCGTCGATGCGGCGATCTGCTGCGAGCCCGAAGGCGGCGAGATCTGCCACGTCGCCAAGGGAGCGGTCCGCCTGCGCATCGACCTGCACGGCAAGATGGCCCACGGCGCCATGCCGTTCGAGGGGCGCAACCCGAACCGCGGTGTCGCCGCTGCGATCACCGCGCTGGCCGACCACGAGCTCGTGCTGCAGGCACGCCACGGTGATGACCCGTACCTCGGGCAGGTGTGGATCACGGCGACGGTGCTGGCCGCCGGCACCGCCGCGCAGATGAACGTGATGCCCGCCAACGCGTCGATGTGGGTCGACGTGCGCACGCTCCCCGGGCTCGACCACGCCGCGCTGGTGCCCGAGCTCGCCGATCTCGTCGCTGCGGCCGCCGCGCCGCTCGGGATCGCCACCGAGATGACGGTGATCGACGATCGACCGGCGATCGCGGTGGCCGATGACGATCGTCTCGTACGCGCGGTGTGGGAGGCCCACGAGGCCGTCGGCGGCTCCGAACCTCGCCTCGGCGGCGTGCCCGGGTCCACCGACGGGACGATCATCACGTCACGCACCGGGATCCCGACGGTCGTGTACGGGCCCGGCGGCAAATGGATCGCCCACCAGGCCGATGAGTTCGTCGAGGTCGACGACCTGCTCCGCCACGCCGACGTCTACGTCGAGGCCGCCCACCGGTTCCTGCACGCCGCACCGTGACGATCGGCCCCCACAACGACCTGACCGACGTCTCCGGCGTGAAGGTCGGCCACCACCAGCGCACCGGGAGGGGCTGGCTCACGGGCACGACGGTCGTGCTCCCGCCCCCGGGCACGATCGGTGGCGTCGACGTACGCGGCGGTGGTCCCGGCACCCGCGAGACCGACCCGCTGCACCCGTTGAACATGGTCAGCGAGGTCGACGGGATCTGCCTCACGGGCGGCAGCGCCTACGGCCTCGACGCCGCCGGTGGCGTGATGGCCTGGCTCGAGGAGCGCGAACGCGGGTTCCGCATCGGGCACCTGCCGCATCACGTCGTGCCGATCGTGCCGTCGGCGGTGATCTTCGACCTCGGCGCCGGGGGCGTCTTCGCCAACCGGCCGACGGTCGAGTTCGGCCGGCGAGCCGCCGCCGCAGCGCGAACGACGGCGCTGCGCCAAGGCACGGTCGGCGCCGGCACCGGCGCCCACGCCGCGGCCCTGAAGGGCGGCGTCGGCTCGGCCAGCGTGGTCACGACCGCCGGCATCACCGTCGCCGCGCTGGTGATCCTCAACTCCGGCGGCAGCCCGGTCGACCCGGCTACCGGCACGCTGTGGGGCGCCCGTCACGGGATCGGCGACGAGTTCGCCGTGCTGCGCCGTCCGCAACGCGGTGAGGTGGCGGCGTTCCGGCAGCTGACCTTCACGCCACCGACGCTCAACACGACCCTCGCCGTGGTGGCGACGGATGCCCGGTTGACCAAACCGGAGTGCACCCGACTGGCTGGTGCCGGCCACGACGGCATGGCCCGGGCGATCAGCCCGATCCACACCTACACCGACGGCGACGTGTGCTTCGCACTCGCCACGTGCGCACGGGAGCTGCCGGACGATGCGCCGGCGACGTTCATCCGGCCGGCGATGACACGGTTCGCCCAGCTCACGTCGATCATCGCCGCCGCCGCCGACGCCGTGGCCAGGGCCATCGTGCACGCCGTGCTCGCGGCGACCTCGGCCGGCACGATGCCGTCGTACCGCGACCAGCTGCCGTCCGCCATCCGCACCTGACCCCGTCCTGGTCAGCGAATTGGTTGCCCACCAACCAATTCGCGGACGAGGGCGCTCAGGACGAGAGGCGGGGGACGGCGTCGAGCAGGGCGCGGGTGTACGCGGCCGACGGGTCGACGAAGACGTCCTCGGTGGGTCCCTGCTCGACGACGACGCCGTCGCGCAGGACCATGACGTCATCACACAGGTAGCGCACCACGCCGAGGTCGTGGGAGACGAGGACGAGGGCGAACCCGTACTCGCCGGCCAGGTGGCGGAGCAGGTCGAGGATCTGCACGCGCACGGACACGTCGAGTGCGCTGACCGGCTCGTCGCCGACGAGCAGTGCCGGGCGGGCGGCGATGGCCCTGGCGATGGCGACCCGCTGCTGCTGCCCGCCCGACAGCTCATGTGGATAGCGAGCCCGCCACGCCGGATCCAGCCCGACCGTCTCCAGCACCTCCGCCACGCGGGTGCCGTGGTCCCCGTCGATGTCGAGGCAGACCAGCGGCTCGCGCACGATCGAGCCGACCGTCATCCGCGGGTCCAGCGAGCTCGACGGGTCCTGCAGCACCACCTGGGCGGCGCGCCGCAACCACCGCAACTGGCGGGGCCGGCCGGGCTCCACCACCCGGCCGCGGAACCACACCGTTCCAGCGGTGGCCCGATCCAGCCCCAGCAGGATGCGCACCAGCGTCGACTTCCCCGAACCCGACTCCCCGACGATGCCGAGGCTGCCGCCCTCCTCCAGCTCCAGGTCGACACCGGCCAGCGCATGGCGCACGGCTCGGGGCCCGAACGGCGACTGGCGCGGTAGCGCGTAGTCGCGATGGATGCCCTCGGCCCGCAGGAGCGGCTGGATCAGCTCGTCCGAACGCCCGCTCACGTCGCCTCCAAGGAGGTGCGGCGGGCGGCATCGAGTAGCCGGCGTGTGTACTCGTCGGCCGGCCGTTCGACCATCGACGACGCGTCGGCGTGCTCGACGATGCGCCCGTCGCGCATGACCAGGATCCGCTCGGCGATCGACGCCACGAGCGCCAGGTCGTGGCTGATGAACAGCAGCGCCGTGCCTTCCTCGTCGACGAGCTCCCGCAGCAGGGCGACGACGCCGGCCTGGACCGTCACGTCGAGCGCGGTCGTCGGCTCGTCGGCGATCAGCAGCGCCGGTCGGCACGCCAGGGCGATGGCGATCCCGACGCGCTGGCGCTGGCCGCCGGAGAGCTGATGCGGATACGCCCGCACCGTCCGCTCCGGTTCCGGCAGGCCGACCCGCGCGCACCATTCCTGGGCCACCACCGCGGCGGCGCGGCGCCCGAGCCCCCGGTGCAGCCGAACGGCCTCGGAGATCTGCCGCCCGACCCGCATGACCGGGTTGAGCGCGGTGCGCGGGTCCTGGAACACCATGGACAGGCGGTCGCCGCGCAGCCGCGCCAGGTGCCGGTCCGGTCGTCCCAACAACTCCTCGCCGGCGAGGCGTACGCGCCCGGTCACCGTGGCGGCGTCGGGGGCGAGGCCGAGGACGGCGAGGGCGGTGAGCGTCTTGCCGGACCCGGACTCGCCGATCACCCCCAGTCGCTCGCCGGTGTCGAGCTGGAACGAGACGCCGTCGACCACGGGCCGGCCGGCGAAGGCGACGGTCAGGTCGTCGACCTCCAGGAGCGTCACGGTCGACCGACCCGGGTGCCGGCGGCGATGGCCCCGGTCGGGGATCCGACACGATCGACCCGGGCGGCGATCTCTGGCGTCACAGCGGCCCGGCCGCGCAGGCGGGGGTCGATCGCGTCGCGCAGGGCGTCGCCGAGCAGGTTGAACCCGAGCGTGGCGCCGATCACGGCCAGTCCTGGGAACACGAGGGACGCCGGGTGGACCGTCACCGTGAGCTGCAGTTCGGAGAGCATCCGGCCCCACGACGGTGTGGAGATCGGCGTCAGCCCGAGGTAGCTCAACGCCGCCTCCGCCAGGACGGCGAGCGCAGCGATCAGGGAGACCTGGACGATCACCGTGGACGCGATGTTGGGGATGATGTGGCGCCAGACCGTGCGCCACGTCGACGAGCCGCTGGCCGCGGCGGCGACGACGTAGTCCTGAGTCAGCACGCGCGCCGCCTCGGCCTTGACGACGCGCGCCAGGACGACACCCGAACCGACGCCGATGGCGACGGAGACCGTCCACACCGACCCACCGAGCGCAGCGACGAAGACCAGGGCAAGGATCAGCGTCGGTAGGGCGATGAGGACGTCGATGAGATAGGCCAGGGACTCTCCGACGAGGCGCGGCAGGATCGCGCTGGCGATGCCGAGGACCAGCCCGATGAGGGCGGCCAGTCCAGCCGCCACCACCGTGACGAGGAGCGTGGTCCGCGCCCCGACCAGCACCTGTGACAGCAGGTCCTTGCCGCCGCCGTCGGTGCCGAACGGGTGCGACCACGACATCGACATCCACTTCTCGGACGGAACGACCTTCGTCGGGTCGTGAGGCGTCCAGACCAGCGAGATCAGCGCCGACACGACCATGATCCCGACGAGCGCCAGCCCGAGGCGGCCGGTCCACGACCGGGTCACGTACCTCACGGCGACACCCGCAGACGCGGGTCGACAAGACGGTGCAGCACGTCGACCAGGAAGCCGATCACCAGCACGACGACGGCGATCAGCACGACGGTTCCCTGGACCTTCTCGAGATCGCGCGAGCCGACGTCGCGGATCAGCATCTGCCCGACGCCGGGCAGGGTGAAGACCTGCTCGATCACGACGATGCCGGCGATCAGGCTGGCCACCTGCACCCCCAGGATCGAGATGATCGGCAGGGAGGCGTTGCGCAGCCCGTGCCGCCACAGCGCCTCCTGGCGCGTCAGGCCCTTCGCTCGGGCCGTGCGGATGTACTCCTGGTGCAGCACGTCGAGCGTCGCCGAGCGGACGAAGCGGAACAGCACTGCGCCCTGGGCCAGCGCCAGCGTGACGGTCGGCAGGACCAGCGCCCGGACGGCCGCCGTCGGGTCGTCCCACCCGTCGCGTGGGAACCCCTGGGCCGGGAACAGCTCCCAGCGCACGGCGAAGGCGATGATCAGCGCGAGACCGACGAGGAACGACGGGATGGCGATGCCGAGCTGGCTGATCGCCGAGAGGGCGACGGCGTCGGGCTTGCGGTGGCGGGACGCGGCGACCACACCGACCGGCACGGCGACGAGGATCGACAGCACCGTCGAGGCCAACACGAGCGGCCCGGTGACGGTCAGCTTCTCCCCCAGCTCGCTCGTCACCGTCTCGCCGTTCAGCGCCGAGACGCCGAAGTCACCCGTCAGCGCGCCGCCCAGCCAGTCCAAGTACTGCGCGAGCAATGACCGGTTGAGCCCGAGCTCCTCGCGGATGGCGGCGACCTGCTCGGGCGTGGCCTCCGTCCCCCCGACCACCAGGGCCACGTCGCCTGGCAGCAGTCGCAGCAGCAGGAAGATGACCACCGTCGACACCAGGCAGGCGACGACGAGCAGTCCCAGCCGGCGGACGATGAACCACGTCATGGCGACGGACCGTCATCCACGACGCTCCAGAGGTTCTCCTGAGGATCCGGTGTCAGATCTGACCCCTGAAAACGCTTGAGAACCGGATGGTGGCCGGGTCAGGTGGGGAGGGTGATGGCCGAGGCGTCGAAGCGCGAGGCGGTGTCGTTGGTCGGGTAGCCGGTCACGTCCGGGGTGGACACGGTGAGGTCGGCGCCCAGCAGGAGCCAATCGACCGGGGACTCCTCGGAGATCAGCCGGGCCGCCTGGCGCAGCAGCTCGTCGGATTCGGCCGGGTCGAGGGCGACCTTGGCGTCGGCGATCAGCTGCTGGACCTCCGGCGAGTCGTAGTTCCAGTAGTAGTCCGGGTTGGCGTAGTTGCCGATGTCGCGCGGCTCGACGTGCAGGACGACGGTCATGTCGTAGTCCTTGTTCGTGAACACCCGCTCCAGCCAGGCCGGGAACTCGATCAGCTCGACCGTGACGTCGAGGCCGACGTCGCCCAGCTGGGAGGCGACGTACTCGGCGGCATACGTCGGGTAGATGTTCGGGTACAACAGCGTGAGCGGCGTCCCGGCTGCGCCAGCGGCCTCGATCGCCGCCTCGGCGGCCGCCGGGTCGTACGGCGCCACGCCGGTGAGGTCCTCGTACCACGGGTCCGACGGCGGTACCGGGCCGCCGATGACGGTGCCGTACCCACTGAACAGCTCGAGCATCCCCTCCTTGTCGATGGCCTGGCGGATGGCCAGGCGCACGGCCGGGTCGGTGAACGGTGCTCGGGCGTTGTTGAAGCCGAGCGTGAACTCTCCGTTCGATGAGCCCTCGTTGACGACGTAGTCCGGGTTCTCCGCGAGCGGAGCGACGAGCTCACTTCGCACCCCGGTCAGGATGTCGACATCGCCGGTGGTGAACGCGTTGACCGCTGCGTTGGGGTCGGTGAAGTAGAGGAACGTGACACCGGAGACGGACGGCGCGTCGCCGTGGTAGTCGTCGTTGCGCACCAGGGTGATCGACGAGCCGAGGTTGCGCTCCTCGAAGCGGAACGGGCCGGTGCCGTTGGCCGTCGTCTCGAGGTCGGTGGCGTCGGCCTGGAGCACCGCCCCGGCCCGCCTCGTCAACGTGTACAGCAACCCGCTGTCCGGTTCGCTCAACGTGACGACGACCGTCTGGTCGTCCGGCGCCTCGACGCTGACGATCGACGCCAGCCGAGCGGCCTGATTGGCACCCTCGGCCCGCTGGGCGTCGAGCGACCACACGACGTCGGCCGCCGTCAGCGCCTCACCGCTGTGGAAGTTGACCCCCTCGGGGATCGTGAACGTGTAGGTCAAGCCGTCCTCGGAGACCTCCGGCAGCTCGGTCAGGCCCGCCTCGACCGACCCGTCGTCGGTCGCCGTGAGCAGGGTCTCGTAGACGTTGTCGAGCAGGATCTGATCCAGCGCCGCTCCCGCCTGGGTGACCAGGTCCAGGTTGGTGGGCTCGAGGACGGCGCCGACGACGACCTCCTCGCCGCCACCCCCGACCGGCGCCGAGCCCCCGGAGGTCGTGTCCGCGGACGTGTCCGGCGCCCCGCTGGGCGTCACGCCCCCCGTCGTGTCGGAAGCCTCGCTGGTGGCGATTCCTGCCGCAGTGGTCGTGGCGTCTTCGGCACCGCCGTCGTCGTCGCCGCCGCAGGCGGCCAGTGCGAGGGCGGCCACGACGCCGAGGACGACGGCCCGCCGGCGGCGTGGGAAGCGATCCAGCTGCATGGGGGAAAGCTATGCGGCAGGTTACGAGTCCCCACAACAGGGGTAGCGTCCCGCGCCATGAAGAAGCTGCTCGTGGCCATGGCCCTCGGGGCCGCGCTGGCCTGGCTGTTCGACCCGGATGCCGGTTCCAGGCGTCGTGATGCACTGCGCTCCAAGCTGGAGAACAGCTCGCTCGGCTCCGCCAAACCGTCGGCATCCGCACCCCGATCCACCGTCGCCGACAACGGCGCCATGGCGCCCAGCGTGGCGTCGATCCCGTGAACCGCTCAGCCCTTGCCGAGCTCACCGAGACGGTGAGCGAGGCGGTCTCGACCGGCGCCAGCGTCATCGGCGATCTCGCCACAACGGCCGCCAGCCGCACCGGTGACATCGCCGCGACCGCCATCGACCACGCCTCCAGCGCGCTGGACAAGGTCACCGATCAGGTCGGCGACGTGTCCGATCGCGTCGGCGACGTGGCCCGAGAACGCCTGCACCCTGCACCCAAGCGCTCCAAGAAGCCGCTCGCTCTCCTGCTCCTGGCCGTCGCCGTCGGCGCCGTGCTGTGGTGGTGGAAGAGCGGTTCCGGCGGCGCTGACGAGCCGTCTCCGGCCGGTCGTGTCAACCGACCGCTGGAGGCCGATCGCAATGAGCAGGCCGGCGGGGCGTCCGACCCGGCTGCCAACTGACGCGACGGCCGCCCGCATCGGGGCGCTCATCCCCCACACTCGACCCTCGTCCAGGTCTCAGGCCCGCATCTGTTCGAAGCTGCGGCGCAGGAGGCGGGAGACGTGCATCTGGGAGATCCCGACCCGATCGGCGATCTCGCTCTGGCTGAGCTCCTCGTAGAACCGCAGCCGCACGATCTCCCGCTCGCGCTCGGGGAGTCGCCGCATCAGTTGCTCGACCATGTCCACGTCGGCAAGACGATCGAAGCGCTCATCCTCGTCGCCGATCTGTCGGCTCCCGTCCCCGTCGGCGCCCGTGGGTGCGTCGAGGCTGGACGTCGAGTACGCCGAACCGGCGACCAAACCCTCGATCACCTCATCGCGCGTCGAGGTCGAGGTGCTCGGCGAGCTGCTGGACGGTCGGTGAACGGCCCAACCGTTGCGTCAGCTCATCGGTCGCCCGGCGCAGCCGGAGGTGGGTCTCCTTGGCCGATCGCGGCACACGGACGGACCAGGTGTGATCGCGGAAGTGCCGTTTGATCTCCCCCTCGATCGTGCGACCGGCGAACGTCGAGAAGGCCACGTTGCGGTCGGGGTCGAAGCGGTCGACCGCCTTCACGAGGGCGAGGAAGGCGACCTGGCGCAGGTCCTCGGCCGCCGGCCCGCGGCGTCCGAAGCGGCGAGCGACGTGGGCGGCGAGCCCCATGTGGCGCTCGACGAGCTCGTTGCGCAGCCGGCGGTCACGCGTGCGGGTGAACGCTACGAACAGCTCCCGCTCGGCCTCCGGCGAGGCGATACCCCGTTCGTCGCGCTGGTCGGCGGGACGGTCAGAGGTGTTCACGCAGTGACGACGACTTCGTGATGACGAAGGACGACGGCCCCAACTCGTAGTGATCGGCGACGGCGGCGAGGATCTTCGACGTCAACGGGTCGGGGACGGCGTTCGCCTCAGCGCCCTCGACGCCGCCGCGGACGACCACGGACGCACCGTCGATGAGGTAATCGAGGGTGATCCGGACGTCGGTGACGTCGGTGCCGTCGAGACCGGCGATCAGCGCCGACACGAGCTCATCGACACCGAGGCGGAGGTCGTCGAGGTCGTCGACGCTGAAGCCGGCGTCCGCGGCCATCGCCCCGGCCACGACGCGCACGGCGGACAGGTAGCGGGCCCCAGGCGGCACCGCCAGGCGCACCGACCCCTGCGGGGCGGTCATGGACGTTCGATCGGCACGGGCACGGGTGGAGTCTGCCGACTGGCGCCGAACACCCCAACCAGAGCGCTCAACGCTCGGCCCGCGGAACGAGCTGGTGGTTGGAGGCAGCGACCGCGGCTTGGGCCCGGTTGTGCACGTCGAGCTTGGCGTACAGCCGCTTGACGTAGGTCTTGACGGTCTCGATCGAGAGGTACAACTCGTCGGCGATCTGACCGTTCGTCAGCCCCTTGGCGATCAGCGCCAGCACTTCGGCCTCGCGATCGGACAGCTCGACCGCCCGAGTCGGCACGCCGCCGGCGCCCACGTCGTCGAAACCAACCTTCTGCCCGCTCGCCACGCGCAGCACGGCATCGACCAACCCCTCGGCCGACCTGGTCTTGAGCACCACACCGGAGACGCCGATCTCGGCGGCGGCCCGCACGAAGTCCGGCGCGGCGTCCCACGTGTACAGGACGACATGGCCGACCTGCCCGGACGCCACCATCCCGGCCGCCCGCGACAGCGTGTGCCGGCGGCCGGCGAACGTGTCGAACAGGGCGACGTCTGTCGGCGTGGACGGGATCGTCTCCGTCTCCAGCGCGACGACCCGGATCCTGTCCTGGTAGGGCGCCAGCATGGCAGCTACCCCGCGCACGACGACCTCGTAATCGTTGATGACGGCGACGGTGACCGTTCCGGGTCCGACCTCCGGTTGCCGGACCGCTGACTCCGTCACGCCGCGCCGCCGTCGTCGGGAAGGCGACGACCGCACGCCACGACGGCCCACGGTCCGTCCTGGCTCACCTGGACCTCGTCGCACAGCCGGCGGACGATGCCGAGACCGCGACCCGACCGCTCGGTCGGCGGCGCCAGCTGCCACATCTCGACGGGCGGCAGCGCGCTCGACGCCCCGTGGTGGGCGACGTCCAACTGCACGCCCGACCCCACCCGGACGCTGACCCGTACCGGCTGCTCCGTCGCAACGGGATGAATGACGGCGTTCGTGACCAGCTCGCTGATCACCAGTTCGAGGTCATCGACGACGACCGACGGGACGGCGTTGGCGGTGAGGAACGTGGCCACGGCGTGGCGCGCCCTGCCCACTGAGCTGGCCCGCGCCGGCACCTCGAGCTCCAGTTGCGAGTGGTCGCGCGTGCCAGCCCGGTGCACGCCGTGGTCGCCACGCGCCGCCGTCATAGACGCCGTTTTCCCGGTCTCGACCGTTCGCAAACGGGTTCACGTCCATCGACCGTGGTACAAGTCGTCCGTGGAGGCTGGTCGAACGTCCGTCAACGACGTGCCGGAGACGGCCCCCGCGCCACCGCCACCAGCGGAGGCGGCGGTCGCCGGGCGACCGAACGTCCTCCAGCGATTCGCCATTCGCGCCGACGCGGTCCAACAACGGCACCGCTGGCTGGCCGTGCCGTTCGCCGTCCACAAGCGGTTCGGGGAGCACGACGGGACCCGTCTCGCGGCCACGGTTTCGTACTACTCGTTCTTCAGCGTCTTCCCCTTGCTCCTCGTGTTCGTCACGATCCTCGGCCTGGTGCTCGACGACGATCCGGAGCTGCGCCAAGACCTCGTCGACGGCGCGCTCGGCCAGGTGCCCGTGCTCGGCGACCAGCTGGCCAGCGAAACCGGATTGCAGGGCAGCGTCCTCGCGCTGGTCGTCGGCATGGCCACCGCCCTGTGGGCGGGCATGGGGGCGGCCGGTGCGCTGCAACAGGGTCTTGACGACGTCGCCGATGTGTCGATGCACCAGCGGCCGAACTTCGCGCTGAAGCGCGTCCGCGTCATCCTGTTCCTGCTCGCCGTCGCCCTTGGCGTCGTGGCGTCGGTCGTGCTCTCCAACCTGGCGACGTTGTTCGACACGGGGCCGTTCGCCGGCGCCCTCGGCCTGCTTGCGACGTTCGTCGTCAACGTCGGCCTCATGCTGGCTTTGTTCATCCTGCTGCCGGCGCAGCGCCGGCCGATCCGGGAGCTGCTGCCCGGCGCACTGATCGCCAGCGTCGCGCTGGTGCTCCTGCAACAGGTCGGGAGCTTCGTCGTCCGCCGGTTCATCGTCGGGGCCCAGGACACCTACGGCACGTTCGCCGTCGTCATCGCCCTCCTCAGCTGGTTCCACCTGGTCGGGCGGATCGTGTTGCTCGCGGCCCAGGCCAACTCGGTGCTCGCCCAGAACCTGTGGCCGCGCCGCTTGACCGGCGACTCGCCGCTCACCGACGGCGATCGGCGGGCACTGCTGCTCGATGTCCAACGGGTGCAGCGCGACCGGACCGTGGGCTACGCCGTCACGGTCGGCGGGACGGTCGGCACCGACCAGGACCCGATGGGCGACCGATCGTGAGGCGTGAGTCGAGGAAGTTCCCGAGCGTTCGTGACGCAGCGACCATGACAGCCCAGGCCGGCCGTGCCCGGCCCAGCCGAGCGAGCGGAGTCTTCGGAGCGAGCGAGGCCGTCAAACAACGTCGAGATGCGTCGCCAGGCCGCTGATCTCCAGCAGACGTTGCACCGACGCCGACGGTGACCGCAAGGTCAACGTGTCACCGGCCGCCGCCCGGGACTGGTGGATCTGGACCAGCACGCGCAGCCCAGAGGAGTCGATGAAGCTGACGCCGGCGAGGTCGACGACGTCAACGTCGGGATCTGCGGCCAGCCGGGCGGCCAGCCCAGGCGCGGTGTAGGTGTCGATCTCCCCGTCCAGCAACAGCGCACCGTCGGGGCCGACGGTCAGCTCCAGCCGGGTCTCATCGGCACCCATGGGCGCGAGGCTACCGCTCGGCGCGGCGACCGGCCTACGGTCCCGTCCCATGGTGACCTCCGGCGACCTGCCTGCGTTCCTCCACCCGTTCGCGCCGCCGACCAAGCAACAGTTCGTTGACATCGTCCGTGGTGACGGTGCGCTGCTGTGGGACCGAGACGGCAAGGAGTACGTCGATGCCATGGCCAGCCTGTGGTACTGCGCCGCCGGCCACGGCCGGCAGGAGATCGCCGCCGCCGTCGGGACCCAGCTCGGGACCCTGGCCGCCTACTCCTGCTTCGATCCGTTCACCAACCCCGCCGCCGACGCGCTGGCCGAGCGGCTGGTTGCCCTCTCGCCCATCCCGGACGGACGGGTGTTCCTGTGCGACTCGGGCTCCGAGGCGGTCGACACAGCGATGAAGCTGGCGCGGCTGACGCACCGCCTGGCCGGGCACCCCGAGCGAACCTTGATCATCAGCCGCGAGCGCGGGTATCACGGCACCAACCTGGGTGGGACGAGCGCCCAAGGGATCGCTCCGAACCGCGAGGGCTGGGGACCGCTCGTCCCGGAGGTCGTGCAGGTACCCGGTGACGATCACGAGGCGCTGGCCCGGCTGATGGCGAAGCGCAGCGGCGAGGTGGCGGCCGTCGTCACCGAGCCGGTGCAGGGTGCCGGTGGGGTGTACCCGCCGACAGAGGGCTACCTGCTCGAGCTGCGCCGGTTGTGCGACCACCACGGCGCCCTGCTCGTGTTCGACGAGGTGATCACGGCGTTCGGCCGCCTCGGCGAATGGTTCGGCTCCGACCACTTCGGAGTGGTACCGGACCTGACGACGTTCGCCAAGGCCGTGACGTCCGGGTACGTGCCGCTGGGCGGCGTGGTCGTCGGACCGCAGGTCCGGGCGGCGCTCGAGTCGGACCCCGCCTATGTGCTCCGCCACGGCTACACCTACTCGGGCCACGCCGGTGCCTGCGCGGCGGCGATGGCCAACCTCGACGTGCTCGAGTCCGAGGGCCTGCTGGAGCGGGCGATCCACCTGGGCGCCCGTTTGGAGACCGGGCTGCGGGCGCTCGCCGCCGACGGGCTGGTCGCCTCGGTGCGCGGGGCGGTGGCCGTGTGGGCGGCGGGCCTCCTCGACGATCAGCAGTCGCCGGCCGTGCGCGACCGGCTGCTCGAATTGGGCGTCGTGACCAGGGCCATCCCGCCCGACACGATCACGTTCTGCCCACCCCTGGTCACCACCGACGAGCAGATCGACCGGATCGTCGACGCCGTCGCAACCGCCGTCACGCGCTGACGGGGGGCGGCGCCTCCGACGCCCACGCCGTCGTCAGGGCGCGCAGCCCGGCGACCATCAGCTCCGCGGCCTCGTCGTCGCGCGCCGGGTCGCCGAGGTCGAGCCAGGTGCAGAGCGCTTCGACGAGGTGGGCCGACGCGGTGCGGGCAGCCCACTCCAGCCGCACGTCGTCGTCGGTGAGGTAGTGACCGACGATGCCGCGGGCGTAGAACACGAAGATCTCCTGGACGCCGACGGCGAGGTCGGCGAACTCGGGCTCGTGGAGGGCGCGGCGCCAGAGCAGCCGGAACGCATCGGGGTGCGCCCTGGCCACGGGAAGCAGCACTCGAGCCGCTCCCCTGGTGCGCAGCGCATCGACGGCGTAGGGCTCGACGGCGACACCGAGGTGGTCGATCACCGAACGCAGGACGGCGCGGTAGAGGTCGTGCTTGGAGTCGAAGATCCGGTAGAGGATCAGGCGGCTCACTCCGGCGTCCTGCGCCACGTCGTCCATCGAGGTCGAATCGAACCCACGACGCAGGAAGGTGCCGGCGGCCGACTCGATCAGCTGGGCTCGGCGAGCCGCACGTGGAAGCCTGGTCGGCTCCGACATCGAACCCTTTGTTAACACTCGCGTATACATCGGGCAAAGGCCTCCGGCGACCGGCCGGTGGTGCTCGCCGCGAGCTGTGCTCAAATCGGGCCGTGCCGATCGACCGCGTCCCCAGGGCCAAGCGATGACCGAGCGCGACGTCCGGCGAGCGATCGTCACTGGCGGCGCATCCGGGATCGGCGCAGCGACCGCCCGCCACCTCGCCGGACGCGGGTTCGAGATCGTCGTCGCCGACGTCGACGAGGGCGGAGGGTCGGCTGTGGCCTCGAAGGTCGGCGGCACGTTCGCCCTCCTCGACGTGGCCGATGCCGCGGCGTGGTCGAACGTGGTCGAGCGGCACGGCCCGTTCGCCGTCGCCGTCCTCAACGCCGGCGTCAGCACCGGCCTGGTCGTGCCGGCGGGCGAGCTCCCAGTGGTGCACCTCAGCGACGACGCCTACCGGCGGATCATGTCGATCAACGTCGACGGGGTGGTGTTCGGGACGAGGGCCGTGCTCCCGGCGATGCTCGAGGACGGCGCCGGTCACATCGTCGTCACCGCGTCGCTGGCCGGGCTCGTCCCGATCGGTGGCGATCCCGTCTACGGCCTGACCAAGCACGCCGTCGTCGGGTTCGTCCGCTCGATGGCCGTCGCATTGGAGGGCCGCGGCGTCGCGATCAGCGCCGTCTGTCCGGGTTTCGTCGACACCAACATCCTGTCGCCGGCGGCGCGCCAGCGCATCGCCACGCTCGGCGTCGGTGTGCTCGATCCGGCCGAGGTCGCTGACGTGGTCGGCCGAGCGCTCGACGAGGGCGTCAGTGGCGCGCAGTGGGTGATCTGGGCCGGGCAGCCGCCCCACCAGTACGAGTGGGCGCCGGCGATCGACGTGTCGGTGCTCGTGCCAGGTCCGGCGGCGCCGTGAGCGAGCGAGTCGTCGAGCGAACGAACCATCAAGCACGGTCTTCGGCTCATTGGTGCACCGCAGACCGGTGGATGGCGTCGCACATCGCGAGGGTGCACCAATGAGCGAGCGAGTCTTCGAGCGAACGAACCATCAAGCACGGTCTTCGGCTCATTGGTGCACCGCAGACCGGTGGATGGCGTCGCACATCGCGAGGGTGCACCAATGAGCGAGCACGTCGCGCTGGTGCGGCAGTTCATCGAGTGCTACGACGAGGGCCGGCTCGACGCCGCCGGCACGCTGCTGGCGCCGGACCTGCTCGCCGCGATCACCGAAGGCGACGGCACCGCCACCATCGTGCGCGGTCGCGACAGCTACCTCGCCCGTGCGCCGGATCTGCGCGCCGCAGGCGGCTCGGCCCGCTTGACGCAGGTGGTCGACGTGGACGCCGACCGCACCTTGGCGATGGTCGAGATCAGGGCCGAGCGCGACGGCCGCACCTTGCACAACTTCGCCGGGTTCCTCGTGGTCGTGCGCGACGACCTGATCTCGGAGCTGTGGATGGTCGACGCCAAGCCGGCCGAGAGCGAAGCGTTCTGGCGCTGAGCGCCTGACCGGCTACTTCTTGCGCGCCGCGGGTTCCTTCGGACCGCGCAGCACACCCTTGGCGAGCGCCTCGTCGAGGTAGGCCTCGGCGTCCTCCGCCGACACCTTCAGCGCCGGCGAGATCTCGCTGACGAGGTTCACCCGCGCCCGCTCGTACATGGTGCGCTCGGCCGCCGACAGCGACGCGTCGCGGTTGCGGGCGGCGAGGTTCCGCACGACCTCGGCGACCTGGTACACGTCCCCGCTCTTCAGTTTCTCCTGGTGGTTCTTGAACCGCCGGCTCCAGTTGGACGGGACGCGTGGGTCGGGCTTCGACAGCACGGCCACGAGGTCCTCGAGCTCGTCGGCGGAGACAGGCGGCCGGACGCCGACCTCTTCGGCCTTGTCGACGGGCACCTTCAGCACCATCTCGTTGATCACCGTCTGCAGGATGAGGTATTCGCGCTTCTCGCCGAACGCATCCATCTTCTTCGTGCCCATCACGATGCACGCCCCGTGCTGGGGGTAGATGATGGTCTCGCCCTTCTTGAAGTTCACAGAACAACGCCTCTCGGGTCGACCGGCGAGGAGGGATTGCCGGGACCGGGCGATCCAGGCTACGGCGCTCCCGGCAGGATTCGAACCTGCGCGCTGCGGATTAGAAGGCCGCTGCTCTGTCCTGACTGAGCTACGGGAGCCGGTCGTGCAGCCTATTTGCGCCTCGCGCGACGTTCCGTGGCGCGATTGCCGTCAGATCTGGCGGCGATCCTCGCTCAGCATCGGGGATGGGGGGTGGAGGCGGCGGCGGAGGAGGTCGAGGGCGGTGATCACGGCGAACTGGCGGATCTGCTCGCGCTGGGTCCCGAGGCGGCGCGTCGTCGTAGTGGTCCCGTCCGGAAGGGCTACGCCGAAGCAGACGGTGCCGACCGCGACGCCGTCCTGCTCGGTCGGTCCGGCCACACCGGTGAGGGCCAGGCCGACGTCGGCGCCGAGCAGCCGGCGGGCGCCGTCAGCCATCGCCGCCGCCGACTCCTCGTTGACGACCGGCCCGGGCGCCACGCCGAGCAGATCGCGCTTCACGTCGCCGGCATAGGACACGATGCACCCGCGCAGCACGTCGCTGGCCCCGGGGATCTCCGTCAGGCGGGCGGCGACCAGCCCGCCGGTCAACGACTCGGCCAGACCAAGTGACCACCCCCTGGCGCGCAGCGCATCGAGCACGACGGACTCCATCGAGTCGTCGTCGACGCCGAACACGAGGGGTCCGACGACCGACCGCACTTCCCCGTCCCAGTGGTCGAGCAGCTCCGTGGCCGCCTGCGCAGTCGGCTGGCGGGTCGTCAGGCGGATGTGCAGGCCGAGCCAACCGCGGGCGAGGAACGCCAGCGTCGGGTCGCCGGACGCCTCGAGCCGCTCGATCACGTCGTCCAACCGCTCGTTGAGGCCGCTCTCGCTCTCCCCCCAGGTCTTCACCACCCGGCTGAGGATGACGCCCTGGTCCCCGGCCCGCCGCCGCAGGTCGGGCAGCACCGCCCGCTCCACCATGTCGCGCATCTCGTGCGGGACGCCGGGCACGGCGTACACGACGCGATCGCCCACGGGGCAGATCAGTCCGGGCGCGGTGCCTCGGGTCTGCGGGATCACGGTGGCCCCGTCGGGCACCATCGCCTGTTGCAGGTTGTTCTCCGGCATCGACCGGCCCCGGGCGGCGAAGAGGTCGCGGATCACGTCGGCCACGGACTCGTCGAGGTGCAGGTCGACACCCATCACGTCGGCGATGGCGTCGCGGGTGAGGTCGTCGTGGGTCGGACCGAGGCCGCCGGTGACGATGACGGCGTCGGCGTCGGCCAGCCGGTCACGCAGCGCGGCGGTGATCCGCCCGACGTTGTCGCCCACCTTGACCTGCAGCAGCGAGTCGATCCCGCTGCCCGCCAGCTGCTCGCCGATCCATGACGAGTTCGTGTCGTTGATCTGACCGAGCAGCAGCTCGGTCCCGACGGCCACGACGTCGCAGCGCATCAGATGGCGTGGACGGCTTCGACCCGGGAGACGTGCGCCCGCCACAGGTACTCCCAGCCGCTGACCAACGCCAGGACGACGGCGATCCAGAGCATGCCCGTCCACAGCCACGTGGCGTTCTGCGCCGTCAGCGGCCACAGCGCGAACCCGACGGCGAGCTGCTGGGCCAGCGTCTTGTTCTTCGCAGACCGGCTGGCCGGGATGCTGACACCCCTCGTGCCTGCGACCGTGCGGTACATGGAGATGACGAACTCGCGGACGGCGATGATCGCCACCGGCACGATCCAGAACATGCCGTTGCGGACGAGCATGAACATCGCCCCCAGGACCAGCACCTTGTCGGCCAGCGGGTCGAGGAACGCACCCGAGCGGGTCGGGCCGCGGCGACGGGCGATGAAACCGTCGAAGGCGTCGCTGAGGCACAGCACGAACCACAGGCCCCACGCCGCCCACGCGCCTTGGTCGTGGTCCGGGATGAGCACGAACATCACCGGCGACAGCAGCAGCCGACCGGCGGTGATGGCGTTGGCCCACGACGCCAGCGTCCTCGGGTCGACCATCAGTCGGCACCCTCCGTCGCCGGCCCGGCGAGCGCGCCCGCACCGATGAGGTCCGGTCCGAGGGCGTCGACGATCTCCGTTTGGACGAGGTCGCCGACAACGGCGGTCTGGGCGACGTGCACGACACCGTCGATCTCGGGGGCCTCCCGATGGCTGCGCCCGACACCCGGCGCGTCGACCAGCACCTCCAGCGTGCGGCCGATCAGCTGGTCCCGCCGGTCCGCGGTGATCGCGTCCTGCAGCTCGCCGAGCTCGCTCAGCCGGTCGGCCACGAGCCCGGCCGGCACCGCGCCGTCGAGCCCGGCGGCGTACGTGCCAACCTCGGCGCTGTAGGCGAAGAACCCGCACCAGTCGACCTGCGCCTCCTCGACGAACCGCAACAGCTCGTCGTGGTCGCGCTCGGTCTCACCGGGGTAGCCGACGATGAAGTTGCTGCGGAAGGCGGCCTCCGGCTGGCGGGCGCGGATGTCGGCGATGCGGCGCAGGAAGCGGTCGCCGTCACCCCACCGCCGCATGCGGCGCAACAGGGGCTTGCTGACGTGCTGCAGGGAGAGGTCGAAGTAGGGCACTCCGCTGTCGCAGATGGCGTCGATCAGCGCGTCGGTGAGATCGCTCGGGTAGAGGTACAGCAGACGCACGCGGTCGACGCGATCGGCCACGGCGCGCACGAGCGGCACGATGGCCCCGGCGCCGAGCTCGCCGGGGACGTCCTTGCCGTACGAAGCGAGATCCTGGGCGACGAGCACGATCTCCCGGGCGCCGAGCGCATCGACTTCGCCGAGGATCGAGGACATCGTCCGGCTGCGCTGCGGGCCGCGGAACGACGGGATGGCGCAGAACCCGCACTTGCGGTCGCAGCCCTCGGCGATCTTGATGTACGCCCATGGTGCCTCGGCCGGCGGGCGGGGCAGCTCGAGCAGATCCATCGCCGGCAGGTCGGCGGTGGTCACCGGGATCAGCGGCCGGTGGCGGGCCGGCTCGTGGAAGCGGACCCCGAACCCGGCGACCTGGTCGACCTCGGGGAGGGCGGCGGCCAGCTCGTCGCCGTAGCGCTCGGCCATGCAGCCGGTGACGACGAGTCGGGCGCCGGGCCGTCGCTGCTCGCCGAGGGCGAGCACGGTGTCGATGGACTCGCGGCGGGCGGCGTCGATGAAGGCGCACGTGTTGACGACGATCAGGTCGGCGGCGCCCGGCTCGGACGTGGCGATCATCCCGTCGTCGACGAGCGTGCCGACGAGCTTGTCGGAGTCGACCTGGTTCTTGGGACAGCCCAGCGTCTCGACGTAGAAGCGGGGCACGTCGGGCGAATCTACTGGCCGTCTGGGAACTCGATTGCCGCAGCCGGCACGTCGTAGCACCACGCCGCGTACGTCAGCCCGATCGAAGCGTCGCCGTCCCAGATGTATTTGGCTCCCATCGAGTCGCCGACACGGCGCCGTTCGTCGGCGTCGGTGACCACCCGCGCCCGGCCCTGGCGGCGCTCGTCGTCGAGCCGCACGGTGACCACGGGGTCTGCTTGCAGGTTGCGGAACCAATCGGCGGTCGGGCCGTTGCCCGAGATGAGGTACATCGTGTCGTCGATCAGCCCGAACCAGATCTCGATCTCGTGGCGCCGCCCCGTCCTGCGCCCGGTGGTCGTGACGTAGCAGCACTCGACGTCGGCGTACGGGTCGAGCCAGCTCACGATCGGCTCGTCGGAGCGAGCGAGGGCATCATCAGGTCACTGGTGGGCAAGGGTCAGGCCGGCGCGGGGCCAGGGCGCCGACACCAACCGGCCGGTGCCGGACAGCGTGATGTACGCCGTGCGCCCGTCCTCGCCGCCGAAGCAGACGTTGGTGGTCAGCGGGTCTCCCGTCTCCAGGAACTCGATCGTCGCGCCGTCTGGCGAGATCGAAGTGACGCCGCCGTTGAGGAGCGTCGCCACCGTGACCCACCCCTCGGCGTCGACGGCCAGCGAGTCGAGCAACTGGTACCCCGGGAGGCCGTGGAGCACCGCCGACGGGTCCAGCGGAACGGCGTCGGCCAGCACGCCGGGCTCGACGACCTGGCGCTGGAACACCCGGCCGGCGTGGGTCTCGGCCCAGTAGAGGGTGGTGCCGTCGGGCGAGAGGCCGATCCCGTTCGGGGACTCCACGGGAAACACCACCTCGCGGATCTCGGACCCGTCGCAGCGAGCCCAGTAGATGCCGGTGAGGTCGCTGGTGCGGGCGCCGTGGGTGTCGCGGATGCCGTGGTCCGTGAACCAGAACCCGCCGTGGCCGTCCATGACGAGGTCGTTGGGCGCCCGCAGTGGACGCCCGTTGCATTCGGTGTAGAGGTCGGTGACGTCGCCCGAGTCGGCGTCGACGCGCTGGATGCGGCCGCCGACGTATCGACCGGGGTCGAACGGGCCGGGCAGGAGCAGGCCCATCAGCTCGACGGGCGTGAAGCACCCCCCGTTGTTGCACAGGAACAGGGCGCCGTCGGGTCCGACCGCCAACCCGTTGGGTCCACCCGTGATCTCGGCCACCGTCTCGGTCGTGCCGTCCGGCTGGACGCGGGTGATGCACGGCCCGAACATCTCGACCAGCACGATGCTGCCGTCGGCCATCGCCACGGGCCCCTCCGGGAACCGCAGCCCGCTGGTGATCTCGGTCAGGTCGCTCATTGGTGCACCCTGTCGACGTGCGACGCGATAGTGGATGGTGGGGTGCACCAATGAGCCGAAGACCGTGCTTGATGGTTCGTTCGCTCGAAGACTCGCTCGCTCACTGGCGGGATGGTGCCACATCACCCCAGCATCGGACCGATTCCAAGAACGGCTTGGGCGGTCATCCTCGTTGCGGTACGAACGCTCGGGGACTTACTCGCGGGTTTCGGCGGTCTGCAGGAGCTCGAACTCCTCGACCGTCATCAGCACGGCCCGTGCCTTGGAGCCCTCGCTGGGCCCGACGACCCCGCGCTGCTCGAGGAGGTCCATCACGCGGCCGGCGCGGGCGAAGCCGATCTTCAGCTTGCGCTGCAGCATCGACGTCGAGCCGAGCTGGCTGCGCACCACCAGCTCCATCGCCTGGCGCAGGATCGCCATGTCGTCGTCGTCCGCCGCTCCGGAGCTGTTGAAGGACATGCCGCTCGACGTGAACAGGTCCTCCTCGCCCTCCACGCCGCTGACGTACTCGACCTCCGGCGCCTGGCGCCGCCAGTGGGCCACGACCTTGCGCACCTCGTCCTCGCTGACGAACGAGCCCTGCACGCGGTGGGCGACCGACGAGTTGCCGGGGAGGAGCAGCATGTCGCCCTTGCCGACCAGCTTCTCGGCACCGGGCTGATCGAGGATCACCCGCGAGTCGGTGAGGCTGGACACGGCGAAGGCGATGCGGGCCGGGATGTTCGCCTTGATCACGCCCGTGATGACGTTCACGCTCGGTCGCTGCGTGGCGACGATGAGGTGGATGCCGACAGCCCGGGCCTTCTGGGCGATGCGGGTGATCGACTCCTCGACGTCACGGGCGGCGACCATCATCAGATCGTTGAGCTCGTCGACGACGACGACGATGTACGGCAGCCGCTCGTACTGCGCGTCGGCCGGGCGGTCCGGGTCGCTGGTCAGCTGGCCCCGGTCGAACGCCTCGTTGTAGCCACCGACGTCGCGGAAGCCGACTTCCGAGAGCAGGTCGTAGCGCCGCTCCATCTCCTTGACCGCCCAGGACAGGGCGTTGGCCGCCTTCTTGGGGTTGGTGACCGGCTGGGTCAGCAGGTGGGGGAGGCGCATGTACTGACCCATCTCGACCTGCTTGGGGTCGATCAGGATCAGCCGCACCTGGTCCGGGGTCGTGCGCATCAGCAACGAGGTGATGATGCAGTTGAGGGCGCTGGACTTACCGGCACCGGTGGCCCCCGCGATCAGCAGGTGGGGGGTGGTGGCCAGGTCGAGGAACACGGCCTTGCCGGCGATGTCCTTGCCGATCGCCACCTCCAGCGGGCCGCTCGCCGCAGCGGCCTCCGCCGAGACGAGCAGGTCGCCGAGGGCGACGAGCTGGCGGGCGTGGTTCGGCACCTCCACGCCGATTGCCGATCGCCCGGGGATCGGGGCCAGGATGCGCACGTCGGTGGCGGCCATGGCGTAGGCGATGTCGCGCTGCAGGCTCGTGACCCGGGCGACCTTGACGCCGGGGCCGAGTTCGAGCTCGAAGCGGGTGACCGTCGGGCCGACGGTCATGCCGACCAACGTGGTGTCGACGCCGTGCTGCCGCAACGACTCCTGGAGCACCTGGCCGCGCGCCTCGACCTCGGCTCGGTTCACGGTGTGGGCGCCCGTGCGGTGCAGCAGCGTCGTCGGCGGCAGGGTCCACTGGCCGAGCTGCTGGCCGTCACCGGGCGACGCTGCGGTGCCCGGTGTTGGGGTGCGCCGGCCGTTGCGCCGAGACGCCGACGGCGGCGGCAGCGCGTCGCCGAAGTCCTCTGCCGCGTCGTAGACGGTCGGCGGCGGCAGCGCCGGCAGGACATCGGTCGTGGTCGGATCGCGCCGGCCGTCGTCCTCGTCGTCGCTGCTCAGCGACGACAGGTCGCGCAGGGCCCGACGGGCCGCCCGTCCGATCGGACGGGCGACGGAGCCGACGCCGGCCCCCGTGCGGGCGGCCATCGTGCGCAGCGACGTGCGGGTGATCAGCAGCACGCCGCCGACGACGATCCCGAGCATCACCACGATCGCCCCTACCGGCGCGACGAGCGCCTGCAACGGCTCGCCGGCCAGCGACCCGATCACGCCCCCGGCGTCGTCGAGCTCGTCGAGGTCGGAGAACCCCTCCGGTCCCCAGATGACGTGCATCAGGCCCAGCGCGGCCACGCCGACCAGCGCCCACCCGATGGCCAGGCGGAACGGGCTCGTCGAGCGTCCCCGCTTGATCAGGGCGATGCCGACGCCGACCAGCACCACCGGGACGGCGTACAGCCCGAAGCCGAACAGCCATCCGAGCAGCGAGCGCAGGCCGCGGCCGAGCGGACCGGCGAGGTCGAAGAACGTGGCCAGCGCCAGCAGCAGGCCACCGACGAGCAGGCCGATGCCGATCAGCTCCTGCTGGCGCTCGTCGAGCCCCGTGCGCAGCTCGTCCGTGGCCTGCTCACGCCGGGTGCGCGGGGCGTCCGGGTCGGTGCGATCGGCCGACGACGCGCGCGCCGGGGCCCGGCGCGGTGCCGGCGAGCGCTTGGTGCGCCGCTTCGACGGACCCCAGGTCGTCACGGGTTTCACCGTACCAAGGGGGTGTTCGGCGGCTCCGCCACGCCCTCGGTGGTCAGGACGGCTCAGTGACCCACTCGAAGCGGATCTCCATGTCGGCGAACTCGGCGAACCGGCGGCGGTTGAAGGCGTGCGGGGCCACCTCGGTCAGCAGCCGGGACGCCGGCGGCCACAGCGCCACCCAGCCGACCAGCACGACTCCCTGCGACAACGCCGAGTCGATGACGTCATCGCCGAACTGGTCGATGACGACGGAGATGGCGATCGAGAGGAACCACACGAACACTCCGAGCCAGGTGGCGACCTTCTCCTGGCGGGTCTGCGGATCGATGCGGCGCAGCGGCCCGCTGGCCCGTCGCAGCGAGGCGTGGAGCGCCGCGGTGACCGCGGCCTCGTCGGTGGTGGCCCGCTCGGCGGCCGGCACGACGAGCGTCAGCGACGTCGGTCGCGCCGCACGAGAGCGGTCCCACTCGTCGATCAGCGCCCACCGCACGTCGCCGTTGACGGCGCGCTCGGCGATCGGGCGGGCGTCGAACGGCCAGAACAGGTCGTCGATCGAATCGAGGCGGATGGCGAATCGCCGAGCCGTCGTCACCGCCACGCGCGGACCGTACCGACTCCGCCACCCGCGATCGTGGACCTCAGCTGACTCAGAACCGTTTGGCCCACGCCGCAGTGAGCGTGACAGCCAAGGCCGGCCTTGCCCGGCCCGGCCGAGTGAGCGGAGTCTTCGGAGAGAGCGAGGCCATCAGGTCAGGTGGCGTCGACGCCGAGCACCGAACCGTCGGCGGCCAGCGTGATGTCGAGGGTGCCGCCCTCGGCCGACCGGGCGACGACGCCGTATTGAACGGCACCGGCCGGTCCGCCGATGACCGTGAACACGGTGAGGTCGGCGTCGGGCAGGTCGCCGTCCAGGATCGTGGCCGGGTCGAACGTCACGGCGGCAGCGGCGAACGTCGCCCCCTGTGCCGGCTCGGGAGGCGCCGGCGGGCCGAGCTCGCCGTCGACGTAGATGTAGGCGATCGCCGACGTCGCGTCGTCCGCGGCGACGAACAGGTTGACCAGCTGCGGCGTGGCGTTGACCTCGAAGTACTGCTGCGCTCCGCCCGAGGCGGCGTCGACGGCGGCCATGGCGGGTGCGATCTCGTCGACGAGCGGAACGACGGGATCCGCGTCGCCCGCTTCGCCGCCGCACGCCGCGAGCGCGACCACCAGCACCCCGGACGCCAGGAGTCGTCGGCTCACGCGACCAAACGCTCGCTCACGCCTCCATCACGACGGGGACGATCATCGGGCGACGTCGGGTCCGCTCACTGACGAACTTGCCGGCGGCCCGCCGCACGTCGCGCTCGAGCGCCTCGACGTCCAGAACGCCGGCCGCCAACGACTGCTCGACGGCCGCGGCGACCGTGTCGCAGGCCTCGTCGAGCAGGTCCTCCGCCTCGGGGGCGTACACCCACCCCCTGGTGATGATCTCCGGACCGACGAGCACCTTGCCCGTCTGCGTGTCGACGGTCACGACCACCACGACCACGCCCTCGCTGGCCAGCACGCGCCGGTCGCGGAGCACGCCCGACCCGACGTCGCCGACGATGCCGTCGACGAACAGGTACCCGGCCGGCACTCGTCCGGCGACGTCGACGCCCCGGTCGGTGACCTCCAGCACGTCGCCGTCGTCGCACACGAACACGTGGTCGCGCGGGACCCCCATCACCTCACCCAGGGCGGCGTTGGCAACCAGGTGGCGGTACTCGCCGTGGATCGGCACGTACCACTCCGGGTTGGCGATCGACAGGTACGTCTTCAGCTCGTCGGCCTGGGCGTGCCCGGTGGCGTGGACGTCCTGGATGCCCGAGTGGATGACGGTGGCGCCGGCCTTGAGCAGGCCGTCCATCACCCGGTTGACGTTGCTCTCGTTGCCGGGGATGGCGTGGCTGGAGAGGATGACCGTGTCGTGCTCGGCCAGCTTGACGAACTTGTTCTCGCCGCGCGCCAGCAGCGCCAGCGCCGACATCGGCTCGCCCTGGGACCCGGTCGAGATCACGCACACCTCGCCCGGCGGGTAGCGGTCGATGTCCTCGACGTCGATGAGCTGGCTGGCCGGGAGGTGGAGGATGCCGAGGTCCAGGCCGAGCTGCACGTTCTTGCGCATGCTCAGCCCGAGCGTCGCCACCTTGCGGCCGCCCTCGATGGCGGCATCGGCGATCTGCTGGATGCGGTGGAGGTGGCTGGCGAAGCTGGCGGTGATGATCCGCCGGCCGGCGTGCTCGGCGAAGATCGTGCGCAGGACCCGCCCCACGCTGCGCTCGCTCGGCGCGTACCCGGCCTCTTCGGCGTTCGTCGAGTCGGCCAGCAGCACACGGATGCCGTCGGTCTTGGCCAGCTGGCCGATGCGGGCCAGATCGGTGCGGCGGTCGTCGACGGGGGTGAGGTCGAGCTTGAAGTCGCCGGAGTGGAGGATCACGCCCTGCGGGGTGTGCACGGCGACAGCGTTGGAGTGCGGGACGCTGTGGGTGACCGGGATGAACTCGACGTCGAACGTGCCGATCCGTCGTCGCTCGCCGTCGGCGACCGGGATCAGCTCGGTGCGACCGAGGAGACCGGCCTCCTCGATGCGGTTGCGGGCCAATCCCAGCGTGAGGGCCGAGCCGTAGATCGGGAAGCTGATCTCGCGCAGCAGGAACTGCAAGCCGCCGACGTGGTCCTCGTGGCCGTGCGTCGCCACGAGCGCGTCGATGCGGTCGGCGTTCTCCCGCAGGTACGTGAAGTCCGGCAGCACGAGGTCGATGCCGTGCAGGTCGGGGCCGGGGAACATCAGCCCGCAGTCGATGAGCAGAATGCGGCGGTCGTCGCCGACCCCCTGCTCGATGGCCATGCAGTTGCGCCCGATCTCCCCCAACCCGCCGAGGAAGACCAGCCGGACCGGATCAGCCACCCGTCCCCCTCAGGCCGCGCGATGAGCGATGAGCGGTCGCTGACCGCTCATGTCTCATCGCGTCGGTCCACGGGCGGCGACCAGGTTGGCCATGACCTCGGCGGCCCGTCCGTCGAGCCACTCGGGGTCGGCACCCATCGGCGGGCGGCACGTTCCGGCCGGCCGGCCGAGGTGGCGCAGCATCGCTTTCGCCGGGCCGGGATTCGGCGACTCGTCGCCGGTCTCGAAGTCCCAGCTGTCCAACAGGAGCGCGTTGAGCTGACGGGCGCGGGCCGTGTCGCCGGCCTCCCAGGCGTCGAACATGGCGACCACCTCGGGCGCCGCCCAGTGGGTGGCGACGCCGATCAGGCCGACGGCGCCGACGGACAGGAACGGCAGCGTCAAGGCGTCGTCACCGCAGTACACCTCGTAGTCGGCGGGCGCGACCGCGAGCAGGCGGGCCGTCTCCCCCGGGCTGCCGGCGGCGTCCTTGACCCCGATCAGGTTCGGCACCTCGTGGGCCAGCCGGGCGAGCAGGGCGGTGGAGATCTTGCGCCCGGTGCGGACCGGGATGTCGTAGATCACGACCGGCAGGTCGGTCGCCTCGGCGATCGCCCGCAGGTGCCCCTCGATCCCGGCCTGGGACGGACGGTTGTAGTACGGGCACAGGGCGAGGACTCCGGCGACGCCGAGCTTGGACGCTTCGGCGGTGAGGTGCACCGAGTGGGCCGTGTCGTTGGTCGTCGAGCCCGCCACGACCGGCACGGTGACCGCCTCGGCGACAGCCGACCACAGCGTCAGCTTCTCGTCGTCGCTCATGGTCGGCGCCTCGCCGGTCGTTCCGGCGAGCACGAGGCCCTCGTTGCCCTGCTCCACCAGCCAACGGGCCAGCGCCACTGAGCCGTCGACGTCGAGCGACCCATCGTCCGTGAAGGGCGTGACCATGGCGGTGAGCACCCGCCCGAAACGTGCCATGCGGGCAGGCTAGGTCACGTGGCGGCCCACAAGAGGGTGGGCGCTATGGCGCAGCGCGGCGACGCTGGCTCACGACGAGCAGCGCCGAACCCGCACCCACGAAGCCAACGGCCAGCAACAGCAGCATGACCGAGTCGTTGACGCCGGTGTTCGGAAGGGGCGTCGGCGTCTCGCCCGAGACGTACGTGAACGGCAGTCCTTCCGACGTGCCATCGATGGTGCTGGCGAACACCAGGACGGCGCCCGTCCCCGGCGGGGTCAGGCCCGTGCACTCCGTCGTCGACGCGCAGTTGACGGAGGTGGCGAAGGAACCGGCGTCGAGCGAGCCGAAGATGAACCCGGTCACGCCCTGCTCGGTCGAGAAGTTGGTGCCGCGGAACGTGATCTGGGTGCCACCGGCCTCGGGCCCGCTGGTCGGACTGATCGCCGTCAACGTGGGGATCGCGAGGTAGGTGTACGTCAACGAGTTGCTCGTCATGCCACCCGTCGACACCGTCACGTCCACCACCTCGGACCCACCGGTGGCGTTCGGTGGGCTGACCGCAGTGCAGCTGGTGCTGCTGGCGCAGGTGACCTCGGTGGCCTGGTAGGGACCGAACTGCACGGTCGTCGCGCCCGGCGTCGGGTTGAACCCGCTCCCGGTGATCGTGACCGGCGTACCCGCCGGTCCGCTCGGCGGATCGAGCTCCGCGATCGCCAGCGTCCCGTAGGTGATCGTGACGAGGCCGTTTCCTTGCCTGACCGCGGTCTCGAAGTCGGTGTCGGAGGGCCCGAATCCACTGCCGCCGCCACCCCCATAACCGCCGGTCGCGCCACCTGCCCCGCCGTAGTAGCCGCCGCCACCACCACCGCCCGCCGCATTCGGAAACACGAACGGCCCTCCGTCCGAGCCGAACCCGAGCACGCCGCTTCCGGTGGTGCCGTCCTGGTTGCCGCCGGCACCTCCGCCGGTGCACGCCCCGGCCCTCGGCACCGAGACGCCCGTGAGCCCCCCGCCGCCTCCAGCGTCCGGGCAGAAGCCGTTGACGGACGCTCCGCCTCCCCCACCGGCGACGAGGACCCGGTTGGTCACCCCGAGGCCGCCGATGCGCACGTCCGACGCCCCACCACCCCCCTGACCGCAGGATTGGAACACGTTCTGCGTTCCGCCATCACCGCCGCCGTTGAAGCCCCCTGCGCTGGAGCACGCATTGAAGACGTTGCCGTCGGCGCCCTTGCCACCAACGATCACGTGGACCGTGCTGCCAGGCGTGACCGACAGCGTTGCGGTCGCCCGTCCACCCAACCCGGGAGGCTGTGCTGTGGTCACATCTCCGAGGCCACCTTGGGCGCCGTACACGTCGAACGTGGCCACGGTCACCGTGTCCGGCACCACCCAGGTCTGCGCCGCACCCGTGTACTCGAACGTCACGACGACGGGATCGCCGACCCCTGCCTGCACCGACGGTGACGTTGCCGCCGGGACCGCAACTCCGATCGCAATGGCCAGTGCTGGAACCGCCCAGCGGCACCCCGTCAGCCAGCGCGCACCCATGCGTCTCCCCTCGGTCGGCAGGCGTCCGGCCGGAAGGTAGCAGGGCGTCTGACGGCCGTTCGCGACGTCAGCGCCTCCCCCAGATCAGGATCCGCTTGAACGGGTAGAAGTACGGCGCCGTGTCCCCGATGGCCTCGAGCAGGCGTCGGCGGTACTCGTCGACGAAGGGCTCCCGCAGGTCGTCGGGCAGCACGTCGACGAAGCGGGTCAGCGACGTGCCCTTGACCCACTCGACGACGTCGCTCGACGCTGCGAGGTGGTGCCCGTAGACCTGCAGGCGGACGTGCTGTCGCCGGGCGCCGAGGTGGTCGAGCAGGACCGCGTACTGCTCCGGCGCCAGCACGTTGCGGGCGACGGGATCGGCGGGTGGCGCGCCGCCCATCGCCGAGCGGAACGGGTCGCTGGCGGCGACCTCGGCGGCGATGCGGTGCGACGGGTGGTCGGCGTTGGCGGGGACCTGCACGGCGAGCTGGCCGGCGTCTCGAAGCGCAGCCCACCAGCGGGTGATGACGCCGGGGTGGTCGGGCACCCACTGCAGGCTGGCGTTGGCCAGCACGAGGTCGTGGTCACCGTCCGAGGTCCACGTCGCCAGGTCACCTTCCCGCACGTCGAGCCCTGGCGGCGCGCCGGCCAGCATCTTGGGCGACGAATCGATGCCGACGATTGTCTCGATGCCGAGGCGCTCCGCGGCGGCGGCGGTCAGCTCACCGGAACCGCATCCGAGGTCGACTCCGCGCCGGATCGGCCGGTCCCGCTCGACCAGCCCGACGAGGTCCCAGAACGGCTGCGCCCGCTCGGCGGCGAACTTGCCGTACTGCCCCGGGTCCCACCCGTCCCGACTCACCCCACCCCATCCGAGGGTTTCCTGCCATCGGAGGGTTTGCGGAGGGGAAGCCCCGCGGCTGACCCTCGCATGCAGCAAACCCTCGGATGGGTCAGGCCGGGGTCGGGGACGGGGTGTCGGCGCCGAGCTCGAACTTGAGGTACTCCTCGCCGGTGTCCTCGAGGTCCTCGAACTGGATGACGCCCATCTCCTCGAAGCGCCGGCGCAGCCACGACTCGTTGCGGTCGAGCAGGCCGAGCTTCTTGCAGTTGGGGACGATCTTGGAGAACAGCATCTGCTGGAACAGCTCGCGGGTCGGGTCGCGCAGCACCACGGGCAGGACGTCGCGCGGGTTCACGCCGACGCGCTCCCACACCTCCTGGCTCATGAACCGGTCGCGCATCCGCACCGCTGCCTCGTAGGCGAACTCCTGGCGGTCCTTCATCTCGGCATCGGTCATGCCGTCGTAGGCCTCCTTCAACGACAGCACGCCGAAGGCGACGTGCCGGGCCTCGTCGGCCATCACGTAGCGCAGCAGCTTCTTGAGCAGCGGCTCCTCGGTCATCTGGTGCATGAACCCGAACGCCGCCAGTGCGAGCCCCTCGACCATCACCTGCATCCCGAGGTACGTCATGTCCCAGCGGCTGTCGTTGATGATGTCGTCGAGCAGCATCCGCAAGTGGGCGTTGACCTGGAATCCGCCGCCCAGCTTCTCGTCCAGGTAGCGGGCGAAGACCTCGACGTGGCGGGCCTCGTCGACGACCTGGGTCGAGGCGTACAGCTTGGCGTCGTACCACGGGACGGTCTCGGTGATCTTGGCCGTGCACAGCAGTGCGCCCTGCTCGCCGTGGAGGAACTGCGACAGCGTCCAGCGGCGGTTGTGGATGCCGAACTCGAGCCACTCCTTGTCGCCCCACTTCTCCAGCACCGTGCCGTCGTAGTGGTTCGGGTCGAGCCCGGCGGCGACGGCCAGCTGGTCGGCCGACACGACGGCCTCGAGGTCGACCTCGGTGTCCCAGGGCAGGTCCGTGGTGGCGTTCCACTGCCCGGTCTTACCCTTCTCGTACAGCTTGCGCAGCTGCGGGCGGGCCAGCGAGTAGTCCCACGTGAAGAGGGCGTCGGCGTTGTCCTTGACGGCGTGCAGCACCTCGTCGACGTCGGTGTTCGTGACAGCGAGGATCGCCTCGAGGTCGTCGATCTCGCTCCGACCGAGGATCTCGTCGTTGCTGCGATGGGTGATGGTCACTGAAGTGCTCCTTCGTGGAGGGTCGAGCGGATCAACGGGGTGAGGAACGGGCGGGCGGACGCTTCGTCGCCGAGGTCGACGGAGTCGCTCGGGGCGAGGAAGTACGAGATGACGAGCCGGGCCAGCACGTCGATGATCGATCGGGCCTGCTGGCGATCGAGGAACGGCTCGGCCAGCGGGGCGAGGAAGGCGGTGGCGAACCGGATGATCCGGGGCACCCCTTCGACCGTGAGCTGGCCGAGCATCGTGCCGGGCTCGGTCGACAGCATGACGGCGAGGTGCTCGTCGGCGCGCAGCTCCTGGGTGGCCACGACGACGGTCCGCACGAGCAGGTCCTCGATCGACGTCGAGCCGTCGACGCGGTCGCGCAGGACGACGAAGAACTCCTCGAGCTCGCGCACGCGCAGCGCCTCGAACAGGACGTCCTTGCCGCCGGGGAACATCCGGTAGAGGGTCGCTCGCGAGATCCCGGCATCGGCGGCGATGTCGTCGATCGTGACCCGCTGGAACCCCCACTGCTCGCAGCACCGCTTCGTCGCGTCGAGGACGCGATCGGTCGGGCTCGGCACGGGTGAGACAATAAGACGTCAACCGTCTCATTGTCAAGCCGCCACCGCGACAGCGGTGGCTGAGCGGTCAGCGACCGCTCAGCGCTCGCCTCCCATCGTCGACCGAGCGGCGAACTTCTCGCGCAGGGTCTTCTTGGAGAACTTGCCGACGCTGGTCTTCGGGACCTCGTCGATGAACTCGACGTCGTCCGGCAGTTGCCACTTGGCGACGCGTGGGGCCAGGTAGTCGAGGACACCCTCCTTGGTCAGGGTCGCACCGTCCTCGAGCACGACGCACGCCAACGGCCGCTCAGACCACTTCTCGTCGGGGATGCCGATGACGGCGGCCTCCTTGATCTCCGGGTGGCCCATCAACTCGTTCTCCAGCTCGACCGACGAGATCCACTCACCGCCGGACTTGATGAGGTCCTTGGTCCGGTCGACCAGCCGGATCCGCCCCCGCCCGTCCATCGTGGCGACATCGCCGGTCTGGAGCCAGCCGTCGTTGGTGAAGCTCTCCCCCGACCGCGGGTCGTCGTAGTAGTCGGCGGCGATCCACGGCCCACGGCACTGCAGCTCGCCGCTCGACTCGCCGTCCATCGGCAACGGATCCGTGGTGCCCGGCTCGACGACCCGGCACTCGACCCCGAAGCAGGTGCGGCCGACGCCGGTGCGCAGGTCGGCCTGCTCGTTCTGGGGCAGCAACTCCTGGTCGCCGTCGAGCCGGCACACCGACGCGATCGGTGACGTCTCGGTCATCCCCCACGCCTGCAGGATCGGCAGCCCGGTCATCTGGCGGTACCCCTCGGACAGCGCCTTGGGCACCGCCGAACCGCCACAGGGGATGGCCCGGAGACTCGACGTGTCGCGACCTTCCAACAGCGGCAGCACGCCCATCCAGATCGTCGGGACACCGGCCGCGACGGTGACCTTCTCGTCGACGACGAGGTCGGCGATCGCCGGCCCGGACAGGTCGGGACCCGGCATGATCAGGTCGGCGCCCGTGGCCACGCCAGCGTGGGCCAGGCCCCAGGCGTTGGCGTGGAACATCGGCACGACCGGGAGGATGCGGTCGGTCTCCCGTGCGCCGAGCGAGTCGGCGGTCATCGCCCCCATCGTGTGCAGGAACGTGCTGCGGTGGCTGTAGACGACGCCCTTCGGGTTGCCCGTGGTGCCGCTCGTGTAGCACATGCTCGCCGCCCGCCCTTCGTCGTCGACGCGGAAGTCAACCGGCGAGGCGGCAGCCAGCAGGGCTTCGTAGTCCTGCAGCTCGTGCCCGTTCAGATCGTCCGGGATGTCGCCCTTACCGTCGTCCATCAGCACCAGGTGACGGAGGCGCTCGAACGTCGGCAGCAGCGGAGCGAGCAGCGCGAGCAACGAACGGTCGACGAAGATGACCTCGTCGTCGGCGTGGTTGACGATGTAGGTCAACTGCTCGGGGAACAGGCGGATGTTCAACGTGTGCAACACCCGTCCCGTGCAGGGCGCGGCGAAGTACAGCTCGAGGTGCCGGCCGGTGTTCCACCCGAACGTCGCCACGCGCCCGTCGTCGGAGATGCCCAGGTCGTCGAGCATCCCACCGAGGCGCCGCGTCCGCTCGGCCCACTCCCCGTAGCCCATCCGCTGCTTGCCCGTGGCGCTGGCCGTGGTCACCGTCTTGTGCGGGAAGTACCGCTCGGCGCGATCGAACAGGTGGGTGATCGTCAGCGGCACGTCCTGCATCAGGCCCTTCATGGCCGGCGACGTTAGTGCCGCGGTGCCGGCGAGCTCCCCGGGTGGTTCTCGGCCGTGGCCGGGGTAGACCGATGGGCCATGCGCCGCATCGCCGTCCTGTCCACCCTCGCCCTGGCCACCTTGGCGGCCTGCGGCGGCGACAGCGACGGCGACGGCGACTCGACGTCGACCACCGCCGAGCCCACCGACGAGACCGCCGGCTCGACGGTCGACCTGTCCGTCGCCCCCGTCGAGACGACCGACACGGAAGCAACGACCGAGGGCACGGGCGGTGGCGAGCCCGCCGACAACGAGGGGGCCTACGTCGACGCCATCATGGCGGGCTACGCCGGTGCCGGTGAGGACGAGGCCCGCTGCATCGCCGAAGCCGCGGTCAGCGGCGTCGGGCTCGAGCAGCTGCAGTCCGCCGGCGTCTCGCCCGAGGCGCTCGCCAACACCCCCAACTTCGCCGAGCTCGGCGTGAGCTTCGACGACCCGGCCGCCGTCGAGTCGGCGCTGGTCGCCTGCGGTGACGGATACCTCGTGCTGACGCTCAGCCAGACGGAGCGGACCGACGCCAGCGAGGCGTGCGCCGACGAGCACATCTCCGACGAGATCGTGGCCCGCGTCCTCGTGCAGAGCCTGAGCGGCGAGCAGCCCGACGACGAGGCGCAGGCCGCCGCCGACGACTTCGACACCTGCGTGCAGGAGGCCGAGGGCGAGTAGTCAGGCGTCGTCCTCGCCGGAGTGCTTGATGAACGAGATCCGACCGGTCGGCTCGAGCACGGCGAGCTTGACCTCGTCGAGGTCCTCGATCCCCCGCTGACGAGCCGCTTCGAGCACCTCGTGGACGGGCAGCCGCTCGGCGCGCAACGTCGGCTCGATCACCACGCCGTCCTGCACGATGACCAGCGGGACGCCCTCGATGATCCCGGCCATCCGCCTGGATCGCCACGTCACGTACGACAGCACGGTGATCCAGAAGGCGAACGTCGAGATGGCCAGCAGCGCCCCGGTGATGGAGTAGTCCTCCTGGGTGATCCCCTGCTGCACGATGTCACCGAGGGCGACGAGCAGGAGCAGCTCGAACGGGGCCATGTCGGCCAGCGTCCGCCGCTTCATGCCGCGCGTGAGCGCCAACAGCAGGGCGAAGATCACCGACGTCCGGATGATGATCTCCATCAGCGGGCCCGTTCGCTCACGGACGGAGCTCCGTCTCGAACTGCACGGCGACGACCGGCTCGCCGTCCTCGATCACCGCGACCTCGCCGGTCCGGCCCCGCTGCAGTTGCGGCTCGATCCGGGCGTCGAAGTAGACGGTCAGGGTGTCGCCCTCCGGGCGGTCGAACTCCCAGAGGACATACGGCCCGAACGATGTCTCGCCCGCCGGCGCCGGGCTCAACCCGTTCTCGTCGAACAGCGTGAGGTACTGCTGGGTCAGGGCCACCTCGACCGGGCCGTCGAACCCACCGGCGCGGCGGACTTCGATCTGCAGCGGGGTCGCCAGGGCGGGGCGGGACACCGTGCCGTACAGGACCTCCAGCTCGTAGCCGCCCCCGGCGGCGGCGACCCGTCCGGTGTCCACGCCGTACACCGGGAGCACGCCGAAGCCGTCCAACACGCCGAGGACCATCAACCCGATCAGCGCCGCGGTCGTCGCCAGGTGCAGGGCGCGCAACCGGTTGACCTCGCCCCGACCGGCGGTCCCGAGGTCGTCGATGGTCGACGTCGGCACGACCGGAGTTTCGCATCGGCCCCTCCCCGGATCGGGGGATGCCTCACGGTCAGGTTTCTGGTCGGACGTCCGGCCCGAAGCCTGACCATGAGGGCGCCGGACGCATCGCCGGGGCGGCCCGGATAGCTTCGGCGGCTGTGGCGCCGCCCTCCGGTGACGAACCGGTTGCCTCGCTTCCTGCGCCGACGCCGGACGACGAGACCATCGAGGCGGCCGTCCACCCCCATTCCCCGCCGGCCTGGGCGCCGCTCACGCTGGTCGCCTTCGTCGCCCTGATCATCTGCACCAACGTGGCCAGCGGCGTGTGGGCGCAGTGGGTGAACTCCCGCCCGGAGGCGTTGCTCGCCCTGTCGTCGCGCCAGCGCTACCTGGTGCTGGTCGTAGCCGGCGGCATCTCGCCGCTGACCTACGTCGTCATCGCCACGCTGCGCATCGCTCTGGCCTTCGTCGTGTGCCACATGATCGGGCGCGCCTACCGCGACCAGGCCCTGTCCTGGTTCACGCGGTTCCTCGGCGTCACGCCCCGGTCGCTGGCCGCCTACCAGCGCAACTTCGGCAAGCTGGAGCTCGGGCTGATCCCGTTCTTCGCCGGCAGCAACATCGTGGCCGTGCTGACCGGCGTGCACCGGACGCCGCCGGCCCGCCTGGCCGCCCTCCTCGCCGTCGGCATCGCCGGGCGCCTGGCCCTGATGTGGTGGCTGGCCAAGACGTTCGAGGAGCCGCTGCTCGACGTGCTCGACTTCCTCCAGCGCTACCAGTGGTGGGCGCTCGGCATCTCCGTCGCACTGGTGCTGCTGGTCAACGTCCGCAACTTCCGCCGCGGCGGAGCCCGCTGACAGACTGCCGCGATGGCCCAGATCACCCTGCGCGGCAATGCCGTGAACACCGTCGGCGACCTCCCTGCCGTCGGCACCCCCGCCCCGGCCTTCACCCTCACCGGCCGCGACCTCGGCGAGGTCACCGCCGGCGACTTCGCCGGCAAGAGCCTCCTGCTGAACATCTTCCCCAGCGTCGACACCGGTCCGTGCGCGGCCAGCGTGCGGGCGTTCAACGAACGGGCCGGCAGTCGCGGCGACGTCGCCGTGCTCAACGTGTCGGCCGACCTGCCGTTCGCCCAGGCCCGCTTCTGCGGCGCCGAGGGCATCGAGAACGTCTCGTCGGCGTCGACGTTCCGCAGCGACTTCGGGGACGCCTACGGCGTGCGCATCGCCGACGGCCCGATGGCCGGGCTGATGTCGCGCGCCGTCGTGATCGTCGACGCGGACGGCGTCGTCACCTACACGCAGCAGGTCCCGGAGATCACCCAGGAGCCCGACTACGACGGCGCCATCGCCGCGCTCTGACGCCGCCGTGCTCGTCTCCCGGGTGCTCGACGCCGACCCGGTCGCCTCGCTGGACGACTACGTCGCCGCGGGTGGCGGCGCCGGGCTGGACGCCGCCCGGCGCCTCGGGCCGACGGCGACGATCGACGAGCTCGAGGCGTCCGGGCTGCGCGGCCGCGGCGGTGCCGGGTTCCCCACCGGGACGAAGTGGCGCACGGTCGCGGCGAGCGCCGAACGCGCCGGCACGGTGGTCGTCAACGGTGCCGAGGGCGAACCGGGCAGCTTCAAGGACCGGACCTTGATGGTGCGCAACCCGTACCGGATCATCGAGGGCGCCCTGATCGCCGCCGGCGCCGTCGGTGCCGACCATGTCATCGTCGCCGTGAAGGAGTCGTTCGCCGAGCCGATCGCCCGCATGAGGGCGGCGTTCGCCGAGGTGCGTGCGGCCGGGTGGGCGCAGGGCGTCGACCTGGACCTCGTCGGCGGGCCCAGCGAGTACCTGTTCGGCGAGGAGACGGCGCTGCTCGAGGTCACCGAGGGTCGCCCACCGTTCCCCCGGGTCGCCCCGCCGTACCGGCACGGCTTCGACGAGGATGCCGACGACGACCCGACCGACGCCCCGCCGACGCTGGCCAACAACGTCGAGACGCTGGCCAACGTGCCGCTGATCCTGGCCCACGGCGCCACATGGTTCCGGGAGCTCGGCACGGCCGAGTCACCCGGGACGGCGATCTGCACCGTGTCCGGCTCGACCCGCCATGCCGGTGTCGGCGAGGTGCCGATGGGCACCGCCCTGCGATCCGTGATCGACGAGATCGGTGGCGGGCCGAGGTCGGGCGCCGAGGTCGCCGCCGTGCTGTCGGGCGTCTCGCACCCGCTGCTGCCGGCCAGCGCGCTCGACACCCCGTTGGCGTTCGAGGCGATGGACGCCGCCGGCTCTGGCCTCGGTTCGTCGGGGTTCATCGTCTTCGACGGGTCGGACGATCTCGTGGCCGTGGCTCATGGCGTCGCCCAGTTCCTGGCCGTCGAGTCGTGCGGGCAGTGCACGCCGTGCAAGCAGGACGGGCTGGCCATCGCCGACCTGCTCGGGAGGTTCGCCGCCTCCGACGCCACCGATCACGACGTCGACGAGCTGGCCACCCGCATCGAGACGGTCACCGACGAAGCCCGGTGCTTCCTCGCCCACCAGCAGCAGCGTGTGGCCAACAGCCTGCTGGCGCTGTTCCCGGAGGCGCTGGCGCGGCACCTCGACACGGCGCCCGATCAGGCGCCGCCGGCGACGCCCGTGCTGATCGCACCGCTGACGCGGCTCGCCGGCGGTGTCGCCGAGTTGGACGAGGCGCAGGCGACCAAGCAGCCCGACTGGTCCCACGACGCGACCGACTCGGGCACCGCACCCGTGGACCGCTTGCGGCGCTGACCGGCCGTCGCGGCCACGGCTTCAGCGGTTGAGGTATCGGTCCAGTCCGACCGTCAGGCCGTCGTGCTCGGCGACGTGCTTGACGGCGAGGATGACGCCGGGCATGTAGCTGGCTCGGTCGTAGCTGTCCTGACGGATCGTCAGGGTCTGGCCCAGCGCGCCCAGGATGACCTCCTGGTGGGCGACCATGCCGCGCATCCGCACCGAGTGCACGCGGATGCCACCGGGACCGACGCCGCCGCGGGCGCCCGTGACCACCTCGCTACGCGTCGGGTCCGGCGCCCATTCGTCGGACGCCACCGCCATGCGTTCGGCCGTCGTCAACGCCGTCCCGGACGGAGCGTCGACCTTGCCGTCGTGGTGCAGCTCGATGATCTCGGCCGTCTCGAAGTACGGCGCCGCCCGCTCGGCGAACTGCATCATCAGCACGGCCGAGATCGAGAAGTTGGCGG
The DNA here is from genome assembly GCA_963844175.1 of uncultured Acidimicrobiia bacterium. Lineage (GTDB taxonomy): Bacteria > Actinomycetota > Acidimicrobiia > Acidimicrobiales > Ilumatobacteraceae > JALZMG01. The sequence continues at coordinate 266,042 of CAWJNE010000022.1, read as the reverse complement.
CGACGATGCAGTTCGGCCCGCCGTCACCGAACTCCTCGGCGAACGCCGCCAGGTCGTCGTCGGTCAGCCCGGTGGTGCCGACGACGGCGTGGATGCCGTGCATCGCCAGCCACGGCACCGTCCGGCGCGCCGCGTCGGCGACGGTGAAGTCGACGACGACCTCGGCGCCGGCGTCGGCGAAGGCTCGGGGCTCGGCGGCGATCTCGAGCCCGTCGAACGACTGCCCGGAGGCCGACGGGTCGACGAGGGCGACCAGCTCCAGCTCGGGGTCGACCGTCACGGCCTGGGCCACGGTGGCACCCATCCGACCCGCCGCGCCGCTGACGCCCACCCGAATGGTCATCCGCTGGACTGTAGGCGGGGTTCCCGAGCGTTCGTTTCGCCGCGAGGTCGGTTGCCCAGGCCGAGGAGCCGAGCCCTCGGAGCGAGCGAGGCCGTCAAGCGCAGCTCAGTACGGCGGGCCGACGGTCACGGTGACGGGGTCGGCCGACCCGTAGACACGCTCGATCACCCGGCGGACGTCGTCGTGACGGACCTGCTCCCACCGCGCCACCTGGTCGTCGACCGGGATGACGTAGCCGAGCGTGGCGAGCATCCCGCCGAGCCTGGACATGCGGGCGCCGGTGTCCTCGAGGCCCAGCTCGTAGGCGCCCGTGAGGTAGCCGATGGCGATCTCCAGCTCGTCGTCCGTGATGCCGCCCTCCACCAGCCGCTGCCGTTCGCTCTCGATCAGGCGAGCGACGAGCCCGGCGTGCTCGGGCATGGACCCGGCGTAGACCGCCCAGGAGCCGGCGTCGGCGTAGGCCGACGTCGAGGAGAACACGCTGTAGGCCAACCCGCGGCGCTCCCGGATCTCGTCGAACAAGCGACTCGACAGGCCACCGCCGAAGACGTGGTTGACGACGTCCAGCGCCTCGCGGTCCGGATCGTCTCGGGCCACCGACCGCCCGCCGATGGCGAGGTGCACCTGCTCGGAGTCGTCGTCGATGGCCAGCCCGGGCTCGCCGCGGCCGGGGAGGCCGCGGGCGACGCGGCCATCACCGACGGGCAGCTCGGCGAAGGCCTGCTCGACGGCGACCCGCACCTCGTCGTGCTCGACGTCGCCAGCGACGGCGATGGTCGTCGAACCGGCCCGGTAGTGCTGCTCGAAGAAGGCCCGCACATCGGCGGCCCGGATCGCCCGCACGGTCGCCCGCTCCCCCGCCGTGTCGCGGCCGAGCCCGTGGTCGCCGAACAGCCGGCGGGTCAGCGTGCGCAGCGCCACGTCGTCGGGCGAGTCGTCGTCCATCGCCAGCTCCTCCAGGATGACCTGGCGTTCGCTCTCCACGTCATCGTCGCTGAGCAGCGAGCGGGTCAGCGTGTCCCCGAGCAGCTCGATCCCGGCCGCGCCGTGCCGGCGTGGCATCCGGCAGTAGTACGCCGTGTACTCCTTCGACGTGAAGGCGTTGATGTCCCCACCGACCCGGTCGACGGACCGCGAGATGTCGGCCGCCGATCGCGTCGGCGTGCCCTTGAACAGCAGGTGTTCGAGGAAGTGGCTGACACCGGACAGCTCCGCCGGCTCGTCGCGCGATCCGACGGCGACCCACGCGCCGATCGCCACCGACCGGGCGCCTGGCACCCGGTCGGTGGCGATCGTCAACCCGCTGTCCAGCCGCGAGATGATCTCAGTCATTGACCGTCTGGCCCGTGCCTGCAGTGCGCGGTTGGGCTGCGCCAGCGATCAACGATGACGGCGCCGACCCCGATCGCGGCCGCCGTCGCGACCCCGGGCGCCGGCGTCGCGGTCGCGGCCAGCGTCACCGCCGGTGCGGGCGCTGGCCGGGCCGAGATCGCCGACCTCGTCGCGCAGCTCCTGGTCGAAGCTGTCCTCGAACGAGACGTTGACGACCTCGCCGTTGCCAGCGGCCGGCGCGGCGGCGCTGCTCCCAGCGCCGGCGTCACCGCCGACGGGGGCGGGCGGCTCGTCACCGACCGGCGTCAGGCTGACCTTGCCCTTGTCGTCGATCTCGTCGACGCGCACCTCGAGCTCCTGGCCGAGCGACAGCACGTCCTCGACGGCGTTGATCCGCCGACCGCCACCGAGCTTGGAGATGTGCACGAGGCCGTCACGGCCCGGGAGGATGTTGACGAACGCCCCGAACTTCGTGATGTTGACGACGCGCCCCTTGTACACGGCGTTGAGCTCGGCCTTGGGCGGGTCGACGATGGCCAGGATGGCCGCCCGGGCCTCCTCCATCCGCCACGCCTCGACGGCACCGATGGTCACGATGCCCTGCGCCCCGTCGTCGTCGACGCTGATGTCGGCGCCCGTCTCGGACTGGATCGTGTTGATGACCTTGCCCTTGGGGCCGATGACCTCGCCGACCTTGTCGATCGGGATGATGATCGTCGTGATCTTGGGGGCCGTGGCCGAGACCTCGTTGCGTGGCGCGGCGATCGCCGCGTTCATCACCTCGAGGATCTGCAAGCGGGCATCACGAGCCTGGTTGAGTGCGGCAGCGAGCACGTCGGCGGGGATGCCGTCGATCTTCGTGTCGAGCTGCAGCGCGGTCACAGCGTCGGCGGTGCCGGCGACCTTGAAGTCCATGTCGCCGTAGGCGTCCTCGGCGCCGAGGATGTCGGTCAGCGTCGTGTACTTGCCGTCGGCGTAGACGAGACCCATGGCGATACCCGCCACCGGCGCCTTGATCGGCACGCCGGCGTCCATCAGCGACAGGCTCGACGAGCAGACCGACGCCATCGACGTCGACCCGTTCGAGCTGAGCACCTCCGACACGAGGCGCAGCGTGTAGGCGAACTCCTCCTGGCTGGGCACGACGGGGAGCACGGCGCGGGCGGCGAGGGCGCCGTGGCCGATCTCGCGCCGCTTCGGCGAACCGACCCGGCCGGTCTCGCCGTTGGCCCACGGCGGCATGTTGTAGTGGTGCAGGTAGCGCTTCGTCGTCTCCGGCGACAGCGTGTCGAGCAGCTGGTTCATGCGCGGCATGGCCAGCGTGCACACGTTGAGCACCTGGGTCTCGCCCCGCTGGAACAGGCCCGAGCCGTGCGCCGTCGACAGGACGCCGACCTCGGCCGACACCGGGCGCAGGTCGGTGACCCCGCGGCCATCGATGCGCAGGCCCTCGTCGACGATGCGCGTGCGCACCAGGCGCTTGGTCAGCGACCGGATGGCTTCGCGGATCTCCCGCTCGCGGCCGGAGAACTGGCCCGGCTCGTCGGTCGTGCCCGCCAGCTCGGCGACGGCGCGATCAGCGGCCTCGTCGGTGGCGGCGTTGCGCTCGGACTTGCCGGCGATGGTGACGGCCTTGGACAGGTCGTCGCTGACGACACGCTCGACGGCGGCGAACACGTCGTCCCCGTAGTCGTGGACGGCCGAGAACTCGAGCTCGGTGATCGGCCCATGCGTGGCGATGACGCTGGCCACGAGCTGGCGCTGGAGGCCGATGGACTCCTTGATCCACTGCTTCGAGGCCTCGAGGCCCTCGGCCAGCACGGCCTCGTCGACCTTGCGGGCGCCGGCGGCGTAGTACTCGAAGCTCTTCTCGGTGCCACCGGCCTCGACCATCATGATGGCCACGTCACCGTCGCCGTTCTGACGGCCGGCGACGACGAGCTCGAAGACGCTGGCGTCGCTCTCCTGGTAGGTGGGGTGCGGCAGCCACTCGCCCTCGGTCGAGTAGGCGATGCGCACGGAACCGATCGGCCCGTCGAACGGGATGCCGCTGATCATCAGCGCCGCTGACGCCGCGTTGATCGACAGCACGTCGTGGGGGTTCTCCTGGTCGGCGCCCAGGACGGTCGTGACGACCTGGGTCTCGTTGCGGAAGCCCTTCGGGAAGGACGGGCGCAGCGGGCGGTCGGTGAGGCGACAGGTGAGGATGGCATCCTCGGTCGGCCGACCTTCACGGCGGAAGAACGAGCCGGGGATCTTGCCGGCGGCGTACGCCCGCTCCTCGACGTCGACGGTGAGGGGGAAGAAGTCGACGCCCGGACGGACGTCGTTGGCGGCGTTGGCCGTGGTCAGCACGGTCGTGCCGCCGATGGACGCCACGACGGCGCCCTGGCTCTGTGGGGCCAGACGGCCCGTCTCGAACGTGAGCGTGCGCTCGGTCGCGGAGATGGGGCCGCTGACGCGGATGGGATCGGCCACGAAGGCCTCCTTTCGCCCGCCGGACGGCGGGTCGTGAGGAGCGGCCGTTCCGGTTCCCAGTCGGCGATCCCGCTGGCGCGATCTGCGATCAGCGCCACGGAACGGGCGACCGGCAACCGAACCTCGGCCGCTCGGTTTGGATCAGGCTAGCGCCGAAGACCCAGCCTGGCGACGATCGCCCGGTAGCGGGCGACGTCGATCGAACGCACGTAGTCGAGCATCCGGCGGCGGCGCCCGACCAGCATCAGCAGGCCGCGCCGGCTGTGGTGGTCCTTGGGGTGCGTGCGCAGGTGGTCGGTGAGGTGGCTGATGCGCTGGCTGAGCAGCGCGATCTGCACCTCGGGCGACCCCGTGTCGGAGTCGTGCGTGCGGTGGTCGCTGATGGTGTCCTGCTTGGACATGGGTCTCCGTTCCAATCGTGTTGGTCGATCGGGGACTCGCTCGGCGCCGGTCGGCGCCCAGCATCACGCCGAAGCCGGAGCTGCGACGGACCCGGCAAGGTTAGAGGCCCGCACCTCCCGAACCACCGCCCCCGATCCCGCGTTTGTGCAGCGGTGATCGCCCGACCGACCTTCAGCGCACAAACGCGACCGCCGACCCGCGTTTGTGCAGCGGCGATCGCCCGACCGACCTCGCTCGCACCAACGCGTCGGCCGGCGAGGGGCTGAGCGGGCGGGAGCCGCCGAACGGCGCGTCGGTACGCTCGGGCGTCGTGACGTCCGCGGTCGAGCTCGTGGGCGTCAGCAAGCGGTTCGGGGGCGTCGAGGCGTTGGCGCCGATCGACCTGCGCGTCGCGCCCGGCGAGGTCGTCACCGTGCTCGGACCGTCGGGCAGCGGGAAGACCACGCTGCTGCGGATCATCGGCGGGCTCGTCGAGCCCACGGCCGGGACGGTCAACGTGGCCGGAGCGGCCCCGCGCGCCGCCCGGGCGGCCAAGCAGATCGGGTTCGTGCCCCAGTCGCCAGCCCTGCTGCCGTGGCGGACGGTCGCCGAGAACGCCCGCCTCCTGCTCGACGTGAACCGCCGGGCCACGACCGTGCGGCAGGGTCCGTCGCCGGACGAGCTGCTCGAGGAGGTCGGCCTGGCCGAGTTCGCCGGTGCCGCACCGCACGAGCTGTCGGGCGGGATGCAGCAGCGCGTCGCCCTGGTCCGCGCCATCGCGCTCGGCGCGCCGCTGCTGCTGATGGACGAGCCGTTCGCCGCGCTGGACGAGATCTCGCGTGCCGACATGCGCCACCTGCTGGCGCGGTTGTGCGAGCCGCTGGCCACGACGGTCGTCTTCGTCACCCACTCGATCGCCGAGTCCGTGTTCATCTCCGACCGGGTGGCCGTGCTGTCGTCGCGACCGGGACGGATCATCGGCGTCGAGGCGATCGACCTCCCCCATCCCCGTCGGCCCGAGCTGGAAGACGACCCGGCCTTCTTCGCCATCGAGACCCGGTTGCGCACGCTGCTCGGCGCCGCCCGCCTCCTGCAGTGAACCGATCGTGAGCTCACGGCGCATCGTGCTTGCCGCGACGTGCGGGATCGTCGTGTTCGGGCTGCTCTGGGAGGGCATCGTGCGCCTCCTCGACGTCCGCTCGTTCGTGCTGCTGCCGCCGTCGCGCATCGTCGCCGAGCTGGTCGAGCACCCTGGGCGCTACGGGGAGGCGGCCTGGACGACGGGCCGCCATGCCGTGCTGGGGATCGTCATCGCTCTCGCCGTGGCGCTGGTCGTCGGTTCCACCCTCGCTGCGTCGAGGTTCCTCGAGCAGGCCGCCCAGCCAGTCCTCGTACTGATCCTCGTCGCCCCGTGGGTGGCCTACTTCTCCTCCATCGTGCTGTGGCTCGGGCGCGGTGATCCTCCGGTGGTTTTCCTCGTTGCCCTCGTGACGATGCCGGTGTTCGTGTTCGCCACGGTGACGGGGTTGCGGTCCGCCGACCCCGCGGCACGCGAGCTGCTGGCGTCGGTCGACGCCAGCCGGCTGGAGGTGTTGTGGCGGCTCCGGCTGCCGTCGGCGCTGCCGTTCATCCTCGCCACCGCGCGCTACGTCTTCGCCCTGGCGCTGGCTGCCGCGTACTACGGCGAGGGGGGCAACCTGGCCAACGCCGGGCTCGGTGCGCTCGGCCGGGCCGCTGCCAACGCGTCCAACGGCCCGGTGCTGTGGGCCACGGTCTTGGCGACCGTCCTGCTCGGGGTCATCGGCCTGGCCGCCGTCACGCTGCTCGAGCGTCTGCTCGTGCCGTGGCACGCTTCCCAGCGCACCCGCTGGGCACCAGGACGCTGACAGCGGGTCGAGGGCGTCGACTCGATACGCTCGGCGGCGCACGGAACCAACGGGCGAGGTCGGATCTCTTGCAACCGGCCCGGTCGACGTGCGCTGGCAATTCACCGAACCGTTCACCGAACGAGGAGTCGAGATGCGCCAGCGCGCCGTTCCCCTGCTTTTGTCCGCCGTCGTCGCCGTCTCCGCCTGCAGTGGAGACGACGACGCGGGCGCCGATGCCACCACCACCCCACCGTCGACGACCGGATCGTCGACGCCGGGCACGCCGTCGTCGACCACGGCGGCCGGCGGCGATGGCGGCGACGTCGCCGTGACCGCCGGTCAGCCGCTCCCAGCGGCCCGCTGCGAGGCCAACCGCGAGGCGGGCACGATCACGTACCTCTCGGGGTTCGACTTCGCCGCTACGGCGTCGATCATCGAGGTCGTGCTGGCCGAGTCGGAGGGCTACTTCGACGAACTCTGCCTCGACGTCGAACTGCGATCGGGATTCTCGACGACCAACTACCCGTTGATCGCCGACGGCGAGGCGCAGTTCGCCTCGGGCGGCTCCTTCAGCGAGATCGTCGACTACTCCGCGGCCAACGAGGCCGAGCTGGTCGCCGTCGCCGTCGAAGGTCGCAGTGCGATCGATCGCCTGATCGTCAAGCCCGGCACCGTCACCACGCTGGAGGAACTGGCCGGCCAGACGATCGGCGTCAAGGGGCGGATCCCGACCAGCGTCGCCGCGATGCTCGCCACCGCCGGGCTGTTCGAGGGCGAGGACTACGAAACGGTGCTGCTCGACGGCTTCGACCCCAAGGTTCACTACGAGCTCGACGGGATCGTCGGCTTCCCCGGGTACGCCAGCAACGAGCCGGGCCAGTTGGAGCGAGCCGGCTTGGGCTTCGAGCTGTTCGACCCCGCGGACTACGACGTTCCGGGATCGTTCGGCGTGCTGTACACGTCGCAGCAGTTCGTCGACGACCACCCGACCGCCGCGCAGGACTTCGTGCGGGCGGCGATGCGCGGGCTGGCCGAGGCGATCGACGACCCCGAGATCGCCGCGGCGACGGCGATGCGGCGTGTCGATGAGGGTGGTAACCCGAACTTCCTCTCCCCCGAGGGCGAGACGTTCCGCTGGACGACGGACGCCGCGTCGATCGCCGCCGCCACGCCGACCGGCACCGGCTACGGCGTGCCCGACCCGGCACTGCTGGAGGCCGAGGTCACGGCCTACGCCGACGTCGGGCTGTTCGGCGGCGAGGTGCCCGACATCACCGCCCGCTACGACGAGGAGCTGATCGCCGCCGTCTACGACGACAACGGCCGCGTCATCTGGCCATCCTGACCCGTTTACGTCCGGATTCTGGTCGCACGTGCGACCAAGATCCGGACGTAAACGCGGTCAGGTGCCGAGCAGCTCGCGGGCGTGCTCGACGTCGTGGCTGAGCTGAGTCTTCAGCGCCTCGATGCCGTCGAACTTGCGCTCGCTGCGCAGGAAGTGATCGAAGCGCACGTGCGCCTGCTCGCCGTAGAGGTCGCCGTCGAAGTCGATCAGGTGGGCCTCGAGCAGCGAGTGGTCGGCGTGCTCGTAGAACGTCGGACGGCGCCCGAGGTTGATGGCGCACGGGTGGACCTCGCCGTCGACCCGCTCGTACCAGCCGGCATAGACGCCATCGGCGGGTAGGCAGACGGCGTTGGGCACCTCGACGTTGGCGGTGGGGAACCCGAGCAGCCGCCCCCGCTGATCACCGAGCACGACCTTGCCGCGCACCTCGTGGGGCCGCCCGAGCATGGCCGCTGCGCGCTCGACGTCGCCACCGGCCAGTGCCCGGCGGATCGCCGTGCTGCTGATCGGCTCCTCGATCCCGTCGGCGCGGTCCACCAGACCGACCGGGTCGACGACGAAGTCGTTGCGCTCGCCGAACTCCTCGAGCAGCCGGACGTTGCCCTCGCGGTGGCTGCCGAAGTGGAAGTCCTCGCCGACGACGACGACCTTGACACCGAGCGCACCGACGAGCACCCGCTCGATGAACTCCTCCGGCGACTCCTTCGACTGGGCCTCGTCGAACCGCAGGACCACGGTCGCGTCGAGCCCGGTCGCCGCCAGCAGCTCCAGACGTTGTTCGGCCGAGGTCAGCAGCTGCGGGGCCGACTCGGGGCGCACGATCGTGGCTGGGTGGCGGTCGAACGTCAGCACGACCGAGCGGGCTCCGTCGCGTTCGGCCAGCCGCTTGACGTCGGCGATGACCGCCTGGTGGCCGAGGTGCACGCCGTCGTAGGCACCGATCGTGACGACGGACCGCTGGCCCGGCCAAGGTGGCGAGTCCAGCTCGGTGATGACGTCCACGGCCGGCGACGCTACCCCGGACGGCCGATGACGACCGTGGGCTTGGCACGACCGCCGGCGAGGCGCTCGTACACGGCGAGCAGCTCGGCGTCCGGACCGACGAACGCCCACGGCCCGTCCCCGGCGGGGGCGTCGAGCACCCGGCCGTTGCCGACGAGCTCGGCGGTCATCGCGTCGACGTCGACGCGAGCCATCCCGCGCAGCGCCTCGATCGGCGCAAGGAGTTCGCACTCGTCGGGCGGCCGGGCCTCGGCGATCGTGAACGGGCCGACGGCGGTGCGTCGCAGGTGGCGGAGGTGGGCGCCACCGCCGAGCATCCGTCCGAGGTCGGCGGCGAGCGTGCGGACGTACGTGCCGCCCGAGCATTCGACGTCGATCGCCAACACCCCCGGTTCGTCCGTCGCCTCGACGGCGAACCGGTCGATGGTCACCGGCCGGGCCGCCCGGTCCACCTCGACGCCCTCGCGGGCCAGTTCGTGCAGCCGCCGTCCGTCGACCTTGAGCGCCGAGACCATCGGCGGCACCTGCTCGATGCGACCCGTCAGGTGGGCGGCGACGACTGCCTGGGCATCGCCGACGGTCACCGCCGACATGTCATGCGTCGCCGTGACCGCACCGTCGGCGTCGAGCGTGTCGGTCTCCACGCCGAGCACGACCTCGCCGGTGTACTGCTTGGTGCCGTCCCCGACGAAGCGCATCAGGCGGGTGACCGAGCCGACCCCGACGACGAGCACGCCCGTGGCGCTCGGGTCGAGCGTGCCGGCGTGGCCGATCCGTCGCTCCCCCAGCCGCCGCCGCAGCATGCCCACGACATCGTGACTCGTCACCCCGGCGGGCTTGTCGACGATCGCCAGGCCGTGGACCGTCGGCGGGCGCCGCCGAGCCATCGCCCGGTCAGCGGTCGGCGGGCCGGTCGGCGCGCAGGATGTCGTCGATGCGCTCCGCGGCGCGGATGACGTCGTCGGGACGGAACTGCAGGATCGGCGTCTTCTTGGCCTTGATCTGGCGGTTGATCGACGCCTGCATCCTCCGGCGGTGCTCGTCGAGCACCTCGATGATGGTGCTGTCGGCGTCCTCGTCGGCGAGCGAGTCGAAGTACACGATCGCTCGGTTCAGCTCGTTGTCGACATCGACCTTGGTGATGGTGACGAACGCCAGCCGCTCGTCGTCGATGCGCACCAACTCCTCGGCGATCACCTCGCGCAGCGTCTCGCTGACCCGAGCACTGCGGGGATAGCGATGCCCACTCGATCCACGCCGTCCAGCCATGCGCCGCACGCTACCGACCCAGGCATCCGAGGGTTTCGGATCATCCGAGGGTTTCCGTCCCGGACGGGGCGCACGAGACCATCGGATGGGATGAGGCGCTACTCGAACTCGGGGCGGGCGCGGAGGCTGCGCTTGAGCTCGGCCACGCCGGAGGTGGCGAGGGTCTCGACGGCCTCCCACAGGCGGACGGCATCGGCCCCGACCGGCGCCTTGGAGATCACCGGCCCGAAGAAGCTGCCCTCGCGGTCGCCCTGACCCGGCGCGAACGTCAGGATCGGGGTACCAACGTCGGGTCCGGTGCGCGAGAGCGCGAGGTCGGTCTCGGACTGCAGGTGCGTGTCGTGGCCCTCGTCGTGGGCGTGTTCGATCAACGCCGCATCGTGGCCCAGCTCGTCCAGCGTCTCGACGAGCAGCGTGTCGTCGAGCAGCTCGTCCCGCCGGCGGGCGACGTGAATTTTGTTCCCCAGCACGGTGTAGAACGCGGCGACGGCGTCGTTGCCGTGATCGATGCGCAGCTGATCGGCGACGCGCAGAGCCCGCAACCCACCTTGGTGGGTGGCCTGGTGCTGCGGGGTGCGCTCCTTCTCCTTGTTCAAGAGCTCGAGCGAGATGAACCGCCACGCCACCTCGTAGTCCCGTTCGGCCTGCACGTTGGTCACCCAGCGCGAGGTGATCCAGCACCAGGGGCACACCGGATCGAGGAAGAACTCGACGTCGATCGGTGGTTGTTCAGCCATCGCTGGCTCCTGACGGTTGTGATGAGGTGCGGGCGATCCGCCATGACGGTCGATCGCGAGGACCTGGCCGGGCGCTTCAGCGCTCAACGGCTGGAGTCACCCGGATCAGGTCCTGGCGATCTCCTGCTCGTCGAACGTCTCGATCAGATCGCCAGGCTTGAGGTCCTGGAAGTCGGACAGGCCGATCCCGCACTCGAAGCCCTCGCGTACCTCGCGAGCGTCCTCCTTGAACCGCCTCAGCGACGAGATCTCGCCCTTCCAGATGATCGTGCCGTCGCGCAGGAAGCGGACCTTCGAGCCGCGCGTGATCGTTCCGGACCGCACGTAGCAGCCGGCGATGGCGCCGATCCTCGGCACGCGGAAGATCTCCCGCACCTCGGCCTCGCCGGTGACGACCTCCTCGTACTCCGGCGCCAGCATGCCGACCATCGCCTGCTCGATGTCCTCGAGCAGCTTGTAGATGATCTCGTAGGTCCGGATCTCGACGTCCTCGGCGTCGGCCAGCTCCCGCGCCTTGCGGTCGGGGCGCACGTTGAAGCCGATGATCGTGGCGTTGGTCGTGGCAGCCAGCGAGATGTCGTTCTCGGTGATCCCGCCGACGGCCCGGTGAACGAACGTCAGTTCGACCTCCGGACGGTCCAGCTTGCGCAGGCTCTCCGTGACCGCTTCCAGGGAGCCGTGGACGTCGGCCTTGAGCACCAAGTTCAGCGTGGCGGTCTCGCCCGACTGGATCTGGGCGAAGATGTCCTCGAGCTTGGTGCCGGTCTTGACCCTGGCGTCGCCGCGCTGGTGGCGCATGCGCAGGCGGTAATCGCGGGCCTCGCCGACGACGCGCGCCGTCTTCTCGTCCGGGGCGGCGCGGAACTCGTCACCGGCCTCGGGCACCGCGGCCAGGCCGAGGACCTGCACCGGCGTGGACGGGCCGGCGCTCTTCACCTGCTCGCCCTTGTCGTTGATCATCGCCCGCACACGACCCCAGGCCGCGCCGGCCACGATCGGATCGCCGACCTTGAGCTCGCCCTTGTCGACGAGGACCGTGGCCACCGGGCCGCGACCGACATCGAGCTTGGCCTCGAGCACGACGCCCTTGGCCCGACCCGACGGGTTGGCCGTCAGCTCCTCCAGCTCGGCCACGACGAGCAGCTGATCGAGCAGGTCGTCGATGCCCAGGTCCTGGGTGGCCGACATCTCGACGACGATCGTGTCGCCGCCCCACGACTCGGGGACCAGCTCGTGCTCGGCCAGCTGGCTGAGCACGCGCTGCGGATCGGCGTTGTCCTTGTCGATCTTGTTGACGGCCACGATGATCGGCACCTCGGCCACCTTGGCGTGGTTGATGGCCTCGACCGTCTGGGGCATCACGCCGTCGTCGGCGGCGACAACGAGCACGACGATGTCGGTGGCGTCGGCGCCGCGGGCGCGCATCTGCGTGAACGCGGCGTGGCCCGGCGTGTCGAGGAACGTGATCCTCCCGCCGTTCTGCTCGACCTGGTAGGCACCGATGTGCTGAGTGATCCCACCGGCCTCGCCGGCGACGACGTTGGCGTGGCGGATCCTGTCCAGCACCGTCGTCTTGCCGTGGTCGACGTGGCCCATGATCGTGATGACCGGCGGCCGCGGCTCCTGGTCCTCGTCGTCGTCGCTGTCGTCGAACAGCGCCTGCAGGCCGATCTCCTCCTGCTGGCCCGGCTCGACGAGCATGATGTCGGCGCCGATCTCGAGGGCGAACAGCTCCATCTGTTCGTCCGAGAGGTCCATCGTGGCGGTGATCATCTCGCCGTTGTTGAGCAGGAACCGGATGACGTCGGCCGACGTGCGGTTCAGCTTCGGGCCGAACTCCTGGGCCGACACCCCGCGCTCGATGACGACGGTGCCCTCGGGGACCGGGGCATCGCTGCGCGTGTAGTTGGTGAACTGCGGCTGCAGCTCCTCGCGGTCGCGACGACGACGCCGGCTGCGACCACGTCGCGGTGGCCGTCGCCCACCAGACGGACGGGCCCCGCCACCTGGCGGGCCTCCGGGGCCTCCGCCGGGTCGTCCGGGACCGCCACCGGGCCGGGGGCCGCCGGGCGCGCCGGTGTAGCCACCAGGTCGGGCGCCACCCGGGCGCGGGCCGCCGGGACCTCCCGAGCGCAGGCCGGGACCACCTCCGGGGCGAGCACCGGGTCCGCCACTGGTGCGGGCGGCCGGGCGAGCGCTGCCCGGAGGCGGCGGGATGGGCCGGCCGGACGGCGACAGCGGTCGACCGGGGGGCGGCGGGATGGGCCGGCCGGTCGGCGACATCGGGCGAGCCGGGGCACCGGCGGGCACCGGGGCACCGGCCGGCACGGGGGCGCCGGCGGGGACGGGGGCGCCGACACGAGCCGCCGGGCGCGTCGCCACGTCGGTGCGCGCGGCAGGCACGTCCAGCGGACGGTGCTCACCGGGGACGGGACGCCCCGACGAGATCACGGAGCGATCGGCGACCCGCGTGGTCGCTGCGGCCGGCTGGCGCGCTGGCGCTTCGGCCGGACGGGCGGGCGCCGGTCGCGGGGCGACGGTGGCTGCCGGGCGCTCGGCCGGGCGCGCCCGCTCGGGCGCCGGCTCGGCGGGACGGGCGACGGGTGCTGGCTCGGGTGCCGGCGCCGGCTCGGGTGCCGGCTCCTCGACAGCCGGCGCGGCCGCCACGGCCGGCTCCTCGACCACGGTCGGTTCCTCGACCACGGTCGGTTCCTCGACCGCGGCCGGCGTGGTGACCGTCGGCGGGGTGTCCGTCGGCGGGGTGTCCGCTGGCGACTCGACCGCCGGGGCGGGCTCGTCGGGAGCGGCGACGACCGGCAGCTCGGGCTCGACCGGCGCGTCGGGCTCGGCCGGGGCCTCCACCTCAACGGCCTCGTCCGGCGCCGCCGTCTTCTTCTTCGCCGCCGCCTTCTTGGCCGGCTTCTTCTCCGGCTTCGGCTCCTCAGGCTGCTCGTCGCGGGTCAGGCCGTCGCGCACGGCGCGCCGACGGACCATGTCGGAGTAGGCCTCGTTGAGCGACGACGAGTGGCTCTTCACGGGCACGCCGAGCCGACCACAGAGGTCCACGACCTCTTGGTTCGTCATCCCGAGCTCTTTGGCCAGCTCGTGCACTCGTAGGTTCTTCGCCACAGCCCTTCATTCAACCTTTCTCGCCGTCAACCCACTGCCTGTGCAGCGAGGACATCTCGGACGTGGGACGGCGCCACGCCCGTTCGAACGCCTTGCGGCGCACCGCCAGGTCGAAGCAGTCACCTGGCGGCGGGCACAGCCACGCTCCCCGACCGGGGGCGCGACGATCCACCACGGCCCGCCCGGCCGGCGTGACGGCACACCGCACCAGCTCGGCCTGCGGCCGACGGCGACGGCACCCGACGCAGGTGCGTACTGGCTCGTTCATGCACTCCCCGGCGGCAGATCGTCGCCCTTGAGCTCGGCCGGCCCACCGATCCCGTCGGGGTCGACGAGCTCGGGCTCGTCCGGGGCGTCGCTGTCACCCGGCGTCTCGACGGCGGGCTGCTCGTCCGCCGCTTCGTCCTGCGCGCTGGGCTGCTCGTCGGTGCTCACGACCTCTGCCTCCTGCTGCTGTTGGGCCGCCGCGGCCTGGGCGGTCCACTCGGACTCGCTGATGACGGTGCCGTCGGCGGCGTGCCACTCCATCTCGCCCGTCGCGGCGTTCGTGACCCACTGGCCCTCGGCGTACTCGACGCCCTCCTCCAGCTCGTCCCGGCGGGCCGGGATGCCCTCGGCCAGCTGGGTCTCGGAGCGGATGTCGATGCGCACGCCGGTCAGCCGAGCGGCCAGGCGGGCGTTCTGGCCCTCCCGGCCGATGGCCAGGCTGAGCTGGTGATCGGGCACGATGACGTCGGACTGCGTGCCGTCGTCGCTGACGATGACCTGCGACACCTTCGCTGGTGACAGCGCCTTGGCCACGAAGTCCTGGAAGTCCTCGCTGAAGGGGACGATGTCGATCTTCTCGCCGCGCAGCTCGTTGACGACCATCCGCACGCGCCCACCACGGGCGCCGACGCAGGCACCGACGGGATCGACGTTGTGGTCGTTCGACCACACCGCGATCTTCGTTCGGTGGCCTGGTTCGCGTGCGCAGGCCTTGATCTCCACGATGCCGTCGGCGATCTCGGGCACCTCCAGCTCGAACAGCCGCTTGATCAGCCCGGGGTGAGTGCGGCTCACGACGATCTGCGGACCCTTGGCCGTGCGCCGCACCTCGACGATGTAGGCCTTGCACCGATCGCCGGGCTGCGGGCGCTCGAAGGGCACCTGCTCGGCCTGGGGCAGCAGCGCCTCGACGCGACCAAGGTCGAGGAGCGTGTAGCGGGTGTCGGTCTGCTGGATGATGCCGGTGACGATGTCGCCCTCGCGGTTGGCGTACTCCTCGAACTTGCGGTCGCGCTCGACCTCGCGGATCCGCTGGCTCATCACCTGGCGGAACGTCTGGGCAGCGATGCGGCCCAGCTCGTCACGACGCGGCGTGTCGTCGCGCTCGTTGATCCAGTTGCCGTCCTCGTCGAGGTCATAGGCGATGAACGTGAACTCCATCGTCTGCGGATCGACCTCGACGACGACCTCGTCGGCGGCGCCGGGGCGACGCTTGTAGGCCGAGGCGAGCGCATCGACGAGCACGTGCAGCAGCGAGTCCTCCGACAGGCCCTTCTCCTGGGCGAGCATGCGGATCGCTTCCGTCATGTCGAGATTGCTCACGGACGCTCCTTCTTCTCCGTCTTCGCCTTCTGCGCCTTCGTCGGCTGCCCGCCCTGCTTCGGTGCGCCGCCCCGTCGCGCCGGCGGCTTGGCGACCGGCCACTCGAACACGGTCTTCGCCCGGTCGATCTGATCGAGGCGGATGCTGCGGTCCGTCGGGCCGTCTGGCCCGTCGACCCGGATCGTCGCCGTGTCGTCGTCAGCGGCGACCAGCGTGCCGGTGACGCGCCGGTCGTCGTGGCCGACGTCGGCCAAGCGGATGGCCACGACCTTGCCGATCTCGCGGCGGAAGTGGGACGGAGTGCGCAGCGCGCGCTCGACGCCGGGGCTGGTGACCTCCAGCGTGTAACGACCGGGCACCGGGTCGGCGTGGTCGAGCTCACGGGACACCAGGCGGGTGGCGAGGGCCAGGTCGTCGAGCGTCACCCCGCCGGGGCTGCCGGGCTTGCTGTCGAGCGTGACGCGCAGCGTGCCGCCGCGCCGCTCGACGTCGTACAGATCGAGTCCGAGGTCGGCGGCGATCGGTGCGACGAGGTCGCGGACGCGGGCGATGACCGGGCTGTCGACCCCGGTCTCCACGTCCACACCTGTCTCCTCTCACGAAACGAGGCGTGGGCTGGGAGCCCACGCCTCTCGGTCATGTCGCCACCCGGCGACTGCTCGAACCAACAGAACGGCCATGCAGCATACCGGGCCGTACCATGCCCCTGATGCTGCGGATGTCCTCGCTGTTCGTGCGCACGCTGCGTGACGACCCGGCCGATGCCGAGGTGGCCAGCCATCGTCTGCTGGTCCGGGCGGGGTACATCCGGCGGGCCGCGCCAGGCGGGTTCACGTGGCTGCCGCTCGGTTGGATCGTCTACCGCAACGTCGAGCGCATCGTGCGCGAGGAGATGGATCGCGCCGGGTTCCAGGAGGTCCACTTCCCCGCGCTGCTCCCGAAGGAGCCGTACGAGGTGAGTGGGCGGTGGACCGACTACGGCGACGGCATCTTCCGGCTGCAGGACCGCCGAGGCAACGACTTCCTGCTGGCGCCGACGCACGAGGAGATGTTCACGCTCCTCGTCAAGGACCTGTACTCGTCCTACAAGGACCTGCCCCTGGTCATCTACCAGATCCAGACGAAGTACCGGGACGAGGCCCGACCGCGAGCGGGGCTGCTGCGGGTGCGCGAGTTCGTGATGAAGGACTCCTACAGCTTCGACCTCGACGACGCCGGCTTCGCCAAGTCGTACCAGCGCCATCGCGACGCATACATCGCCACCTTCGAGCGGTTGGGGCTGCCGACGGTCATCGTCTCGGCGATGTCGGGGGCGATGGGGGGATCGGCCAGTGAGGAGTTCCTGGTACCGACGGCGGCCGGCGAGGACGCCTTCGTGCGCTGCACGTCCTGCGACTACGCCGCCAACGTCGAGGCGGTGCGCGTGCCGGTGCCGCCCGACCAGCCGATCGACGACGCGCCGGCGGCGGTGGTGCTCGACACCCCCGACACCCCGACGATCGCCACGCTCGTCGACGAGCTCAACGAGCGGGACGACCTGCGGCGGCCGGACCGCGAATGGGCGGCGAGCGACACGTTGAAGAACGTCGTCGTGTGGTTGCGCCAGCCCGACGGCACCCGTGAGCCATTGGCGATCGGCGTGCCCGGGGACCGGGACGTCGACGTCAAGCGGCTGGAGGCGCAGGTCCTGCCGGCGGAGATCGAACCGTTCACGGACGCCGACTTCGCCGCCCGCCCCGAGCTGGTCAAGGGCTACATCGGCCCGACCGCGCTCGGCTCGACGTCGCCGTCCGGGATCCGCTTCGTCGTCGACCCGCGCATCGTCACCGGCACGAGATGGGTGACGGGCGCCAACGCGCCCGGGCGCCACGCCGCCGACGTCACCGCCGGTCGGGACTTCGTGCCGGACGGCGTCCTCGACGTCGCCGACGTGCGTGCCGGCGACGCCTGCCCGGCCTGCGGCGAGCCGGTGGAGATCGCCCGCGGCATCGAGATCGGCCACATCTTCCAGCTCGGCCGCCGGTTCACGGAGGCGCTCGGGCTGACCGTGCTCGGCCCCGACGGCAAGCCGGTCACGGTCACCATGGGTTCCTACGGGATCGGTGTGTCGCGTGCGGTGGCGGCGATCGCCGAGACGACCTACGACGAGCTCGGATTGTGCTGGCCGCGCGAGGTGGCGCCGGCCGACGTCCACGTCGTGATCGCCGGGAAGCCCGGCGGCGAGCAGTGGCCGGTCGCCGAGTCGCTGGCCGGCGAGCTGGAGGCGGCCGGGGTGCGAGTCCTGCTCGACGACCGCGACTCCGTCTCGCCGGGCGTCAAGTTCAAGGACGCCGAGCTGATCGGCATCCCGACGATCGTCGTCGTCGGCCGCGGGGTCGTGGATGGCGTCGTCGAGCTGCGCGACCGCCGCGCGGGCGAGCGCCGCGACGTCCCCCTCCCCGACCTCGTCGCCACCGTCACCCCCTGATCCATCCGAGGGTTTGCTGCATCGGAGGGTTACGTGCGGGGACGCCCCGCGGCAAACCCTCGGATGCACGAAACCCTCGGATGGGTCAGCGGTGGCGGCGGCGCCAGAAGGGGGCGTCGGGCCAGCGTTGTTCGAGGGCGTACGTGGCGCGCTGCTGCGCTCGGTGCTCGTCGACGATGGCGCGGTAGCGGGTCTCGAAATCGGCCACGCCTGCCGGGTCGATGGCGGCCTCCGCCGCGGCCCGACCCATCAGCACGGCGGTGAGGAGCCCCTGCGACGACAGCGGGTCGAAGCTGGCGGCGGCGTCGCCGACGGCGATCCAGCCGGCGCCGACCGGACGTTCGAGGTGGGCGGAGCCGGCGGCCACGACCGCGACGTGGTCCGGATGCCCGGCGACGAGTGGGCCGACGTGGGCGGTCGTCGCGACGTGCCGGGCGAACCCCTCGTGCGAGCGGTGCTCCGGGCGCAGCAGGTCGCCGTCGGTGAGGAACGCCACCACCCGGCGGCCGGCGGGGATGGCCGCTGTGTACCACCAGCCCGACTCGACTGCTTCGACGGTGGTCGTGCTGTCCCGGTCGTCGTCGCCGCGCCCGTGGACGGCGACCACAGCCGTCAGCCGGTCGTCGACGAGGAGCCGACCGCCGTGGCGCCGGGCGTGGACAGCGGCTCGACCTGACGCATCGATGACGACCGACGCCTCGACCGGCCGCGTCCTGACGGTCGCCCCGGCGGCCTCGGCCGTCGCCAGCAGCCGTCGGTCGAAGGCCACGCGGTCGAGGTGCCATCCCGGCCCGAACGGGTTGAGGGCGAAGTCCGTGCTCGTCAACCGATCGGATCCCCACGCCGCCCGGTTGGCGTAGCTCGGCAGGTGATCACCAGGAAGGAAGGTGCCGGCGCCGAACACCTCGTCGACGGCGCGTTCCAAGCCAGGCGGCGCGCCCTCGCCGATGCCGAACGGGCGTTGGCGACCGCTGTCGACGACGACGAGCAGCACCGACCGGCCGGCCCGGGCGAGCGTGGCGGCGGCGGCCGATCCGGCCGGGCCGCCACCGATCACGACGGCGTCGTGACGGGGGCGCCGTCCCACACCTGCGGGTCCGACTCCCGACCCGCCGCGTTCCAGCTGACCGTCGGCTCGCTGGTGAACCCGACGTGGGTCTCGACCTTCATCACCGCCGGGAAGGCGCCATCGGTCGGTCCCGGCTGCTCGGTGACGAGCCCGAGGTCGCCCCAGCGCTCGACCATGTTCTGCAGCGTCTGTTGGGTCTGCGCCGCGGTGACGAAGCGCTCCCAGTCGAACCGCCGGTCGAACGCCGCCTGCCGGTCGGCCATCGGCGCGCTCGTGTCGACGACGATCAGGTAGTCCTCCTCGCGCAGGACGTGGTTGGGGATGCGCGCCGGCCAGAACGTGGGGAGCACCGGCGAGATGTTGCGGTCGTAGCCCGATCGGCAGCTCGCCGCGTCGCTCTGCCACGGCGTTCCCTGCCAGCGCGACAGGTCGCCGGGACCGCTCCCGGCCAGTGGCCCGTCGGCGGCCAAGGTCCGCTCGGGCGTCAGCTGGTCGCCGTAGTCCGGGTTCTCGACCGTCGTCGAGCGCACCTTCAGCCGTCCCGGGGCGACCCACATCGACGGTACGCGCAGCGTCCACGGCACCTCGATGCCCGGGTGGTAGGCGCCGCCGAGGCACGAGTCCAGGCCGACCCGATCGAGGGCGATCACCTGCTCGGCCGGCGGCAGGGCGGCCAGATCGGCCGGCGGGGCTTCGGCCCGGTCGTCGGTGAACGTGCCGGCGGCCCACGCCGTCAGGTGGGCGTACTGGATGGCCGTCACCGTGAGCCACTGGTACGCCGACTTGGTCGGGAAGTCCACGCCGTCGCCGTAGATCTGCGGGACGGCGTCGGGCTGCTGGGTGGCGTAGTCGGGGTTGCGGAACAGCTCGAACGTCTGCTGGCGCAGTTCGGCTCCGGCCGCCGACGCGTCGGCCAGCCGATCGAGCAACGCCGGATCGAGGTAGTCGGCGTCGCTACCCCAGCCGTTCGACCCGAGGAACCCGGCGTTGACCCACTGCATGTCGACGATCCGCCGGAAGATCGGCAGGACGTCGTCGCGGAAGCTGACGTCGGCGGCGGTCAGCGCCGCCGGGTCGATCGTCTCCCAGCCGAGGCGGGCCGAGTCGTAGCCGGTGACCAGCCCGGCGACGAGTCCCGGTCCGTAGTTGGGCGGGGTGACGACCACCCATCCGGGCTCGGCGACGAGCGTGCGCCCGTCGATCGTCACGGTCGCCAGCACCGGACCGTCGCACGTGTCGTCGGCCCAGCCGTCGTTGTCCGAGAACGTCGTCAGCGGGGCCTGCCCGGGCGAGTAGCCGCGCCCGTCGGCGGGCAGGTACACGAGCCGGCCCGCCTCGTCGGTGACCAGCTCGCCGAGCGGGACCACCTCGTCGAGGAAGCGGCCGGCGTCGAGCGGAACCGGGGCCGCGCCGGCTCCGCTGATCGTCCGCTCACCCGAGGCGACCACCAGGCGATCGCGGTCGGTGCCCGTGACGGCATGGTTGCGGCGACCGACCGGAGTGGCGAGTGGGATGTCCATCGCCGTGTTGAAGTCGTACCAGGCGGCCTTCTTGTTCGCCACGCTGACCGTCCAGGCGATGGCCGCCCCGTCGGCGGCCGTCAGCTCGCGCACCACTGCGCCCGCCTCGTCGTAGCCGTAGACGCGGAACCGGGCGGCCTGGCGGGCGATGGCGCCGTTGCCGTCCTTGAACCCGTCCGGCGCGACGGGCAGGGCGCCTGGCAGCTCGGGACCGAAGAAGAAGCTGTCCGGGCTGTTGCCGACGCGGGCGATGCCGACCGACGGGTGCACGGCGACCCGCACGATGCGCGCCAACTCTGGGTCGGCCTCCGCCGGCGCCGCGCCGGGTGCCGGCGGACCGTCGTCGGAGCAAGCGCCGAGCAGGCCACCCGCACCGAGCAGCGCCGTCGCCGCCGCAGTGCGCTGGAGGAACTCGCGACGGGTGAAGATCACCGAATCAGGAGTGCTTGAGGAGGCCCTGGTCGATGACCACGCGGTCGCCGACCGAGGTCGTGAACACCGCCTCGCCGTCGCTCGTGTCCCACGCCCGGATCGTCAGCGACTCTCCGGGCAGGACCGGTGCGGCGAACCGGCCCTCGATGTGGTGGAAGCGGGCGGGATCGGACCCGCACAGCGCGTGCAGCAGGCCGCGACCGGTGAAGCCGTAGCTGCACAAGCCGTGCAGGATCGGGCGGTCGAAGCCACCGGCAGCGGCGAACGACGGGTCGGTGTGCAGCGGGTTGCGGTCACCGTTGAGCCGGTAGACGAACGCCTGGTCCGGCGACGTGTCGTAGGTGACCTCGTGGTCGGGCGCTCGCTCGGGCGGCACGTTCTGCGGGCCCGACGGACCTCGCTCACCACCCCAGCCGCCTTCGCCGCGGATGAACGCCGACGAACGGGTGGTGTACAGCGGCTCGCCGTCCGTGGTGACGGTCGACTCGGTGACGACGACCGCCGCCTTGCCCTTGTCGAACATGTCGGTCAGCTTCGACGTGATCGTCGCCGTGCCGTGGACGGGGATCGGCCGGTGCAGCGTCACCGCCTGCTGGCCGTGCACCAGCAGCGCCGGGTTGAACGTGCCGATGCTCGCCATCACGGAGCGGCCGCCGGCGCCGTAGCCCATGACGACGGGGAACGTCGGGAAGACCTGCTGCTCGACGCCGTTGGTGTTCTCGGTGGTGAACGCCAGCTCGTCGGCGCCGGCGCCGATGCTCACCGCGTACAGCAGCGCGTCCTTGCTCGTCCAGCTGAACTCGGCCGGCTCGCTCTGCGCTCCGACGGCGTCCGGGTTGAGGGGCATCGTGTTCCTCCGTCGTGGTCGTCCGGCGCGGACATTACGGGCCCCCACCTCCCCGGCGGGGCATCGGCGGCCGGCTGGACGGCGCTAGTGCTTCGGTTGTGGCCAGGACCCGGGGCGGCCATCCATGCCGCTGTTGACGCGTGCTGTGGCGAGGAGCTCCGGCACGACGGCGCCGAGCTTGGTCGGATCGTCGATGGGGTCGACGGAAGGGCCGCGCACCCAACCCTCGGCCACGGCGAGGAACTGCCCGGACGCCTCGAAGACCCGACCGGTGACGCCCGCCGCCTCGTCGGACGCCAACCACGTGACGATCGGCGCGATCCAGTGCGGGGCTCGCGCTTCACGCTCCTCGTCCGTCTCCGGCGCGTTCCCCAGCCCCTCGGTCATCCGGGTCAGGGCCACGGGCGCCACGGCGTTGACGGTGACCCCGTAGCGGGCGACCTCGAGGGCGACGATGTTGGTGAAGGCGGCGATGCCCATCTTCGCCGCGCCGTAGTTGCTCTGGCCCGGGTTGCCGTAGATGCCCGACACCGACGTGGTGTTGATGATCCGGCCGCTCACCGGCTGGCCGGCCTTGGCCTGCTCCCGCCAGTGGGCGACGGCCCAGCGCGACGGCGCGAACGTGCCCTTGAGGTGGACGTTGACGACGGCGTCCCACTCCTCCTCGGTCATGTTGGCGAGCACCCGGTCGCGCAGGATGCCGGCGTTGTTGACCAGCACGTGGAGGTCGCCGAACGAGTCGAGCGCGGTCCGGATCAGGCGCTGGGCGCCCTCCCAGTCGGCCACGTTGTCGCCGTTGACGACGGCCTCTCCGCCGGCGGCGACGATCTCGTCGACGACCTGCTGCGCCGGGCTGACGTCGGCACCGCCACCGTGCATGTCGCCACCGAGGTCGTTGACGACGACCTTGGCGCCGTGGCGGGCCAGGCTCAGCGCGTGCTCGCGACCGATCCCTCGGCCGGCGCCCGTCACGATGGCCACGCGGCCCTCGACCAACTTCGACATGTGTGGCAGCTCCTCTGCGATCGTGGCGATACGGCCGCTCGACACTACGAGTCCCCGAGCGTTCGTGCCGCAGCGAGCACGCAATGGCAGGTCGGCCGTGCCGATTTGGCGAGCGCAGCGAGCTGGCGGCAGTCCGGCGACTTGTACGAGCGGGGAGGAGCGGAGTCTTCGGAGCGAGCGAGGCCATCGAACGCATCACCGCCCGTAGCCTCAATCGACGTGCGGACGGTGACCGACGTGCTCGTCGTCGGTGCCGGACCGGCCGGTGCTGCGGCGGCGATCACGCTCGCCCGAGCCGGTCGCGACGTCACACTGATCGACAAGGCCGGGTTCCCGCGCGACAAATGCTGCGGTGACGGCCTGACCACGCTGGCCCTGCGCGAGTTGGAAGGTCTCGGCTTCGACCCGTCGATGGTCGACGACTGGCAGGTGGTCGACGGCGCCGTGCTCCGCTCACCATCCGGGCGCGAGGTCGTCGTCCCGCTGCCGCGCTCCGCCGGCACGTTCGCCGCCGTGGTGCCGCGGCTGCAGCTCGACGCGTCGCTCGTCGACCTGGCCGCCAAGGCCGGCGCCGACGTGGTCGAGGGCTGCGGCTTCGACGGCCGGCTGGACCAGCGAGTCGACCGGGTGGTCGTCGGTCTCGGCGGGAGCGCGCGGATCGACGCCCGCTACGTCATCGGCGCCGACGGCATGTGGAGCCCGGTGCGCAAGGCCGCCGGGTTGGGGGTCGCCGGGTACCTGGGCGAGTGGCACGCGTTCAGGGCGTACGCCCGCGATGTCGACGGCGCAGCGGCCGAGCACCTCCACGTGTGGTTCGACGCCGATCTGCTGCCGGGGTACGCGTGGTCGTTCCCGCTGCCGGGTGGTCGGGCCAACGTCGGGTTCGGCGTGCTGCGCGACGGTGACGGCCCGGCGCAAGGGCGGGCGATGAAGGAGCAATGGTCCGGCCTCCTCGACCGCCCCCACATCCGCGCCGCACTGGGTCCCCACGCCGTGCTCGACGGTCGTCACCTGGCCTGGCCGATCCCGGCCCGGGTCGATCAGGTCAGCCTCGGGACCGGGCGTGTGCTGCTGGCCGGCGACGCCGCAGCCGCCTCGGACGTCATGACCGGCGAGGGCATCGGCCAGGCCCTGCTGACCGGCCGGCTGGCCGCCGACGCCGTGCTCGCCGCCGGCGCGCTGTCACCAGTGCCGGCCCAGCATCGGTACGAGCGTGCCGTGCGCGACGAGCTCGTCGCCGATCACCGGATGTCCGCCGCCCTCGGTCGTGTGCTCAGCCACCGCCGCGGCGGACGGGCGGCGATCGCCATCCTCGACCACGCCGGGGGCCGGGCGCGGCGCAGCTTCGCCCGCTGGATGTTCGAGGACGAGCCCCGCGCCGTGCTGCTCACGCCACGTCGTTGGCACCGCCACCTGCTCGGCCGCGCCGGCGCCTGGACCGCGACACGGTGATCGGTCAGGCCGGGTACGCCGTGACGAGGGCGTCGGCGATCAGGCGGGCCCGCTCGGCGTTGCCAGCCGGTGTGTAGTGGATGCCATCGGGATCGAACCACTCGTCGTTCACGATCCCGGCCCAGTCGTACACGGCGATGTTCGGATAGCGCGCCTGCGCGGCGAGGAGCGCCTCGTTCCACGCCGGCATGTTCGGGCCCGACCACGCGCCCTCCGTGGCGATCGTCTTGACCGTCAACCACAGCACCGGGTCATCGCCGATCACCGCCATCATCCGATCGATCCGCTCCGGATGCAGCACTGGCGCCCCGGCCGCCACGTTCGCCGCGTCCGTCACCCCGAGAGCGAGCACCCAACAACCCTCGTAACCGTTCGCCTTCAACGCCGAGGCCACATCGTCACCGTTGGGCGCCTTGTACCGCTCGATGACCGAGCGGGCCCCGGAGATCTCCAGACGCACATCACCGACACCGACCCGGCGGTATTGGGCGTCGATGCGCAGCGCCGGATCGTCGAGGAAGGCCTCGCTCATCAGACCGATCGAGGTCGAGTCACCGATGTGCACGACCGACTCGCACGACGTGGCGGTCGGCGGTGCGGTCGTCGTCGGCGGTGTGGTCGTCGTCGGTGCGGTGGTCGCCGGCGGGAGGGTCGGTGACGGCACCGACGACGGGGCTCCGCTCGCTGCACGCGCGACATCAGTCGATGTGATCAGCGCGGGGGCGGACGATCCGCTCGGGTCGTCGAGCCAGACGCCGACGGCGACGAGGGCCACCGCCACGGCGGCTGGGAGGACGGACTTGCGTGACACGCTCATCGCTGAGCCTCGGAACGCTACCGCTCGTCGGGTTCGAGTTCCGAACACGGCTCCCCTACGGTGCGACGGCATGCGCACTCGACTGACGGAGCTGCTCGACATCGAGTACCCGGTGATGCTGGCCGGGATGGGCGGCGTGTCCTACCACCGCCTGGTGGCGGCGGTGAGCGAGGCCGGTGGCATCGGCACGCTCGGCGCATCCACGATGTCGACCGAGGAGCTCCCCAAGGAGATGGCCGAGGTGCGCCGTCTGACGTCCAAACCGTTCGGCGTCGACCTGCTCACAGCGATGCCCGGGCAGGTGGAGCAGGGAATCGCCGACGTGATTGCCGGCGGAGCGCGCATCTTCGTCGCCGGGCTGGGGGTGCCGCGGGAGGTCATCGACGCGCTGCACGACGCCAACGTCCTCGTCGGGTCGATGTGCGGCAAGGTGCGCCACGCCGTCGGCGCCGTGGCCAGCGGGTGCGACTTCGTCGTCGCCCAGGGCACCGAGGCCGGCGGCCACACCGGTCAGATCGCCACGATGGCGCTGGTGCCGCAGGTGGTCGATGCAGTCGGCGACCAGGTACCGGTCGTCGCCGCCGGCGGGCTCTACGACGGCCGCGGCCTCGCCGCATCGCTGACGCTCGGCGCGGACGGCGTCTGGATCGGCACGCGGTTCATCGCCACCCCCGAGGCGCAGGCCGTCAACGGCTACAAGGAGACCCTCCTCGGGCTGGCCGAGGACGGCACCGTCATCAGCCGCGCCTACACCGGTAAGACCTGCCGGGTCGTGCGCAACGACTGGACGCAGCACTTCGACGAGCACCCGGAGGAGCTGCAGCCGTTCCCCGCCCAGGCCTTCGCCTCCAGCCGCGCCGGTGTCAACCACCTCGGCGCTCCTGACGGCACGGAGGTCGAGGTCGGCAAGGAGTTCATGCCCGCCGGTCAGGGCGTCGGTGGCATCGACGAGCTCGTGCCCGCCGGCGAGCTCGTCGTCCGGATGGTCGAGGAGGCCGAGCGGGCGCTCTCGCGAGCCGGTGCGGCCAGCTCCGGCTCGTCGGTCTGAGCGCCAGCCGACGCCTCGGCGCGACGGCGCTCCTGCTCGGCGCCGGGTGCGCGGCAACGGAGCAGCCGCCGGACCCGGTCGTCGTGGCCGTCGCCGCCCAGCCGTGCACGACGCCCAACCACGCCACCGGCGTCGGCGTCGTCGTCGGTGACGGGCTCGTCGCCACTGCCGCCCACACCGTCGACGAGCAGCTGCGCCGGCTGACCGTCGACGGAGCGCCGGCACGGCTGCTCGCCCTCGACGCCAGGACCGACCTCGCCGTGCTGGCCGCGCCGCAGGCGCGCGGCACGGTGGAGCTGACGACGGCCGCCGGCAACCGGCCGGCCGTCGTGGCCCTCGTCGGCTCCGAGCTGCCCGTGCAGATCACGTCGACCGGCCCGCTGGTCGTCAACGACGTCACGGACGGCGAGCGGCATCGGCGCGACGTCCACCAGTTCGCTCCCGGCGTGGACGCCGGCGCCAGCGGCGCACCGCTGCTCGATGGCGACGGCCGGCTGCTCGGCATCGTGGTGCTCGACGCCGCCGACGAGGCGTACGCCGTCACCGCCACTGAGCTGCGCGCCGTCCTCACGGCGCCCCGATCGGCCGGCCTTCCGGCACCCGGCGACTGCCCGGGCTAAGGTCGCGCAGCGGGCACAGATGGGGAGGGTTCATGCGACGTTCATTCATCCGGTCTCTGGTGCCGTTGGCGGCCATCACGTTGGTCGCTGCGGCATGCTCGGACTCCGACGGCGGCGGTGACGCCGGCGAGGAGACGCTTCCGGGCAGTGCGGCACCGATCGACGCCGGAGGTGACTCGATCGCCACCCAGGACTCGGCCGCCGACACGACGGAAGCGACCGAGGGCACCGGTGCCGGCGGTGGGAGCACGCCGGGCTCGGCCGAGGAGGTGCAGACCGGAGATTCCCTGCTGGACACGGTGAAGGCCAACGACACCGTCCGCTGTGGCGTGCGCGACGACTTGGCCGGTTTCGCCGTCGTCGACGACGCCGGCGAGTACGTCGGGTTCGACGCCGACTTCTGCCGCGTGATCGCCGCCGCCGTGCTCGGCGACGCAACCAAGGTCACGTTCGTCCCGGTTGCCACGGACGCCCGCTTCCCGGCCCTGCAGGCCGGCGAGATCGACGTGCTGGTCCGCAACACCACGTGGACGGCCAGTCGCGACGGCGGTGACGGCGCCAACTTCCTCCATCCGACGTTCTACGACGGCCAGCAGATGATGGTCGCTGCCGACAGCGGCTACGCCAGCATCGACGACATGGAAGGCGCCGTGGTGTGCGTCGCCGCCGGCACGACCACCGAGGGCAACGTCGCCACCGAGTTCGCCCGTCGCGGCCTGACCGTCGACGTGCAGTCGTACGACGACATCGACCTCGTCCAGGAGGCGTTCATCGCCGGCCAGTGCGACGGGTGGTCCAGCGACGGCAGCCAGCTGGCGTCTCGGCGGGCCAACTACCCCGCCGACCAGGGCGGGCCCGAGGCGCTGACCATCTTCGAGGACGTGTTCTCCAAGGAGCCCTTGACGCCGGCCGTCATCGACGGCGACACGGCGTGGGCGCAGGCCGTCGAGTGGGCGATCTTCGCCACGATCGAGGCCGAGGAGCTCGGCATCACGTCGGACACGGCCGAGGCCGACGCCGCCGGTGAGGACGCCGCCAAGAAGCAGTTCCTCGGCGGCGTCGTCGAGGGCGAGCCGCTCGACCCAGGGCTCGGCCTGCCCACCGACTTCGCCCTGCAGGTCGTGAGCCAGGTCGGCAACTACGGCGAGATCTTCGAGGCCAACCTGCCGGCGATCGGCATCGAGGACCGCGGCCTGAACGCACTGTGGTCCGAGGGCGGCCTGCAGTACGCCCCGCCGTACCGCTGATCAGTCCTTGCCCCGCACGACAGCGCCGGCCACGAGTCGGCCACCGATCTGGCGGGACGTCCGCGTCCTGGCGTGGACGTTCCAGATCGTCGTGGTCGCCGTGGTCGTCGCCGTCGTCTGGTACCTGGTCGGCAACTACACGCGCAACGCCGAGGCCCGGAGCCTGACCACCGGGTTCGGCTTCCTCGATCAGCCCGCCGGCTTCCCGATCCCGTCCAGCTCGTTCCGCCAGACCCAATCGGTGCAGGACGCCCTCGTCGAGGGCCTGCTCAACACGCTGCGCCTGTCGATCACCGGGATCGTGCTGGCGACGGTGTTCGGGACGCTGATCGGGATCGGCCGCCTGTCACAGAACTTCGTCATCCGCACGGCGACGCGGGCGTACGTCGAGATCATCCGCAACGTTCCGCTCCTGGCCCTCGTCGTACTGGCGTTCATCGCCATCGTGCAGAACGCCTTCCCGCCGCCGAACGATTCGTGGGAACTCGGACCGATCGCCGTGCTCAACGTGCGCGGCTCCAGCATCTTCTGGTTCGAGGGCTCGAACTGGAAGGCCGTCGTGGTCATCGCGCTGGCGCTGATCGTCATGTGGCTCGTCGCTCGCTGGCGCCGAAGCGTCGCCGACCGATCGGGACGGCCGGCACGCACGGCCCTGTGGGCGATCCCAATCGGTCTCGCCGTCGCCGTGCTGGCATGGATCGTGCTCGGGTTGGGCGCCACGGCGCCGGAGCTCGACGGCCGGCGGGTGACGGGAGGCATCACGATGACGCCGTCGTACTTCGCCGCGCTGATCGCCCTGGTCGCCTACACGTCGAGCCACATCGCTGAGATCGTGCGGGCGTCGATCCAGGCGGTCCCGCGCGGCCAAGGTGAAGCCGCCGACGCCCTGGCGCTGTCCGGCTTCCAGCGGCTGTGGTACGTCGTGCTCCCCCAGGCCATGCGCATCGGCGTTCCGCCGACGGGCAACCAGTACCTCAACCTGACGAAGAACTCGTCGCTCGCCGCAGTGATCAGCTTCGCCGAGCTGACCAAGGTCACCCAGCTGGCCGTGGCGACGAGGGCCCCCGCCGTGCCCTCCTACTTCCTGCTGCTGCTGATCTACCTCGTCATCTCCCTGATCATCTCCCTGATCGTCAACCTGTTCAACCGCCATCTGGCGATCGTGGAGCGATGACGTCGTGACCAACGCGTTCATGGCGTTCCCCGGCCACGCAGGCCGCACGGCGAAGGCGGCGACGTGACCGACACGTTCATGGCGTTCCCCGGCCACGCAGGCCGCACGGCGAAGGCGGCGACGTGACCGACACGTTCATGGCGTTCCCCGGCCACGCAGGCCGCACGGCGAAGGCGGCGACGTGACCGACACCGTCGTGACCGAGACGATGGCGGTACCGCCGCCGGAACCGGAACGTCCACCGGCGGCCGGGCCCGCCGATTGGGTGCGGCGCAACCTGTTCCGGTCGGTCGGCGACGGGATCGTCACCGTGATCGCCGGGCTGGTGGTGCTGTACCTGCTGTTCCGCGCCCTCAACTACGTCTTCGTCACCGGCCGGTGGGAGATCGTGCAGGTCAACCTCCGCCTGTTCATGGTCGGCCGGTACCCGGTCGACGAGCTGTGGCGGATCGTCGTGGCGCTCTCCCTGATCGCGCTCTTCGGCGGGATCGTCGCCGGCTTCGTCGCCCGCCGGCGGGTCCTGACCGGCACGGTCGATCCGGCCTCGATCGATCGGCCGTGGTGGCGCGCCGTGCTGGCGACGCTGTGGCGGTTGTGGCCGCTGATCGCCGGGGTCGGGCTGATCATGACGATGACCCGGACCGCCGGGCCGTGGTTGACCGTGCTGGCGGTCGTCGTCGCCGCCGTCGTCGGTCGGTTGATCGGCCCGGCGCTGCCGGCGCGTTCGGGGCCGTTCCTCGTGCTCGTGGCGATCGTCGGGTTCACCGGCATCGTGCTGTTCCTGCGCCAGGGGCTCGAGATCCAGGAGTGGAGCGGCCTGATGCTCAACATCTTCCTGGCCGTCGCCGGCATCACCCTGTGCTTCCCACTCGGGCTGCTGCTCGCCCTCGGGCGGCGATCGAAGCTGCCGCTGATCCGCTGGCTGAGCATCACCTACATCGAGCTGTTCCGCGGGGTCCCGCTGTACGTGTTGCTGCTGCTGGCCTTCTTCGTCGTACCGCTGTTCCTGCCCAGCCCCGATGCCTCACCGAGCACCGTGGTGCGGGCGATCGTCGCCATCACGCTGTTCACCGCGGCCTACGTCGCCGAGATCGTGCGCGGCGGCCTGCAGTCGCTGCCCAAGGGCCAGACGGAGGCGGCACAGGCCCTCGGGTTGTCACCGATCCGGCTGACCGCGCTGATCGTGCTGCCCCAGGCGCTGCGCAACGTGATCCCGGCGCTCGTCGGGCAGTTCATCAGCCTGTTCAAGGACACCACGCTGGCCGCCGCGGCGATGGGTCTGCTCGACGCACTGAACGTCTCCGAGGCGGTCACCGGGCAACCGGCGTTCCAGGGCCAGGGCCTGACCGCGGAGGTGTTGGCGTTTGTGATGCTGCTGTTCTGGATCGGCTGCATCACCATGAGCCGCGAGAGCCAACGGTTGGAACGACGACTTGGAGTGGGGCTGCGATGAGCGATGCCACCGATGCCACCGATGCCACCGGCGTCACGGAGGTGTTCGCCGACGCCACGCAGGTGGGCGAGGACCGCGAGGTGATGATCGAGCTGGACGGCGTGACCAAGC
This sequence comes from uncultured Acidimicrobiia bacterium, assembly GCA_963844175.1. Lineage (GTDB taxonomy): Bacteria > Actinomycetota > Acidimicrobiia > Acidimicrobiales > Ilumatobacteraceae > JALZMG01. The sequence continues at coordinate 235,306 of CAWJNE010000022.1, read as the reverse complement.
GCTTCGGCTCGTTCACGGCGCTCAGTGAGATCGACGTGCGCGTCGGCAAGCAGGAGGTGATCGTCGTGATCGGCCCGTCGGGATCGGGCAAGTCGACGATGATCCGCTGCATCAACCGACTCGAGGAGCACGACGAGGGCCGCATCGTCATCGACGGCGTCGAGTTGACACGCGACCTGCGCAACATCCAGGAGATCCGCAAGGAGACCGGGATGGTGTTCCAGCAGTTCAACCTGTTCCCCCACCTGACGGTGCTCGACAACGTGACGTTGGCCCCGCGCCAGGTCCGCCGATTGCCCAAGAAGGAGGCTCAGGCCCTGGGCATGCAGCTGCTCGAGCAGGTGCGCATCCCCGAGCAGGCCAAGAAGTACCCGGGCCAGCTGTCGGGCGGCCAGCAGCAGCGGGTGGCGATCGCCAGGGCGTTGGCGATGCGACCGAAGGTCATGCTGTTCGACGAGCCGACGTCGGCCCTCGATCCGGAGATGATCAACGAGGTCCTGGACACCATGAAGGACCTCGCCCAGGAGGGCATGACGATGATCGTGGTCACCCACGAGATGGGGTTCGCCCGGGAGGTCGCCGACCGCGTCGTGTTCATGGCCGACGGTCAGATCGTCGAGGTCGGCACGCCCGAGCACTTCTTCACCGACCCGCGCGAAGACCGCACCAAGACCTTCCTGTCGCAGATCCTGTGAGGTGAGGGGTGAGGGGCCTCTGGCCCCTCACCGCTCACCTCGAACGGCTGCGCCGCCGTGTGTTCGTTCGAGCGAGCGGCGGACGGCGAGGCTGAGCGGGCATGGCGACGGCATCGGCGCCGCCGATCTCCTCGGCGGTCAGCTCGACGCCGTCACGGTCGACGTCGTGCGGCTCGCTCGGGGCGTCCACCACGACCTGGCCGCTGTCGCGCTTCTCACCCTCGTAGATGTCCCGGACGGCGATCATCGCTCCGGCCAGCGCGGCGCCGGCGGCGCCCCCGATGCGCCGACCGTGCTCGATCATGCTGCGGTCACGGGCGAGCTGGTTGGCCGCCAGGACGCGGGCTCGGTCGTCGTCGGCCCGCTCGTCGACGTGATCGTCGGGCTGCTCGCTCACACCCCTCTCCGTTCGCTCGCACCGCCGGGCTGGCCGGTGTGGGGTCGGCCCGGACGCTCGCTCACACCGCTCTCCGTTCGCTCGCACCGCCGGGCTGGTCGGTGTGGGGTCGGCCCGGACGCTCGCTCACACCGACTCACGATACGACGGCGGACGCGGCGAGGGCCACGAAGGCGATCATCACCCACGACGCCATGCCGAGGGCGAGCGGCCGTCCGCCGAGACGCCGCAGTCGACCGAAGGCCACGCCGCAGCCGAGGCCGAACATGCCGGCGGTCAGCAACGCTTGCTCGAGGTCCTTCGCCCGGGCCAGTGCGTCGTCGGACAGCCAGCCCGTCGCCCGCAGGCCGATGGCGGCCAGGAACCCGACGACGAACAGGGGCACGAGCGGTGTCTTGCGGCCAGTGCCACCGGTGGCGGCGTGTTGGCGGCGTCGCCACAGCCCGACGCCGGCCACCAGCGGGGCGAGCAGGATGACCCGTGTCAGCTTGACCAGCAGGGCGGGCGCGAGGGATTCCTCGGCGTACGCCGACGCCGTCGCCGTGACCTGGCCCACGTCGTGCACGCCGGCGCCGGCCCAGCCGCCGAACTGCTCGGCCGACAGCCCGATGGCGTGCCCGACCGCCGGCAGCACGATGATCGACAGGCTGCCGCACAGCGTCACCAGCCCGATGGCGTAGGCCACCTCCTCCTCGTCGGCGTCGGCGAGTGGCTCCATCGCGGCGACCGCCGAGGCGCCGCAGATCGAGTACCCCGTCGCCACCAGCAGCCCGAGCCCGGGGCTGACGCCCATCAGTCGGGCCAGCAGCTGGATCCCGAAGAAGCTGGCCACCACGACGGCGACGACAGCCAGAGCGCCCACCACACCGAGGTCGCGCACCTGGTCGAACGACAGGCGCAGCCCGAGGACGACGACGCCGGCGCGCAGCAGGCGCTTGGTGGCGAACGTGATCCCCGGCGTGAGGATGGGGCGGGTCAGCCCGACGTTGGCGACGATCACGCCGAGCACGACGCCGCCCACCAGCGGCGAGACGTCGACGACCTCTCCGAACAGGAAGGCGAGGACGACCGCCACGGCGACGAACGCCAACCCCGGCCCCACCCGCCGCACCCACCCCTGCCCGTCCGAGGGTTTCACGGCACCCGAGGGTTTCCGTCCCGGACGGGGCGCCCGACGACCTCCGGTGCGGCGAAACCCTCCGATGCGTCGGCGCCCGTCAGACGATCCTCGACGTGGTGTCGCCCCAGTAGCGGTCGCGCAGCAGGCGCTTGTACAGCTTGCCGGTCGGCAAGCGGGGCAGCTCGGCCTCGAAGTCGACCGAGCGCGGGCACTTGAAATGGGCGAGGTGCTGGCGGCAGAAGGCCAGCAGCTCGCGCTCCAGTTCGGGGCCGGCGTCGACGTCCGGCATCACCTGCACGACGGCCTTGACCTCCTCGCCGAGGTCGACGTTGGGCACGCCGATCACGGCTGCGTCCATCACCTTCGGGTGGGTGACGAGCAGGTTCTCGGCCTCCTGCGGATAGATGTTCACGCCACCGGAGATGATCATGTAGGTCTTGCGGTCGGTGAGGAACAGGAAGCCGTCCTCGTCGACGAAGCCGACGTCGCCGACCGTCGAGCGTTGCCCGGACTCGTCACGGCTCTCGGCCGTCTTGTCGTCGTCCTGGTAGTAGGTGAAGTTCGTCGCGCCCTCGAACCACACCGTGCCCGTCTGACCCGTCGGCAGCTCGTTGCCGTCGTCGTCCAGGATCAGCAGCTTCCCGAGGATCGGCTTGCCGACCGTGCCTCGATGGGCCAGCCACTCCGCGCTGTCGCAGAGCGTGAACCCGTTGGCCTCGGTGGCGCCGTAGTACTCGATCAGCACCGGACCCAGCCACTCGATCATCGCTTCCTTGACCGGCACGGGACACGGCGCCGCGGCGTGGATGATCGTCTCCAGCGACGACGTGTCGTACCGGGTGCGGGCGTCGTCGGGCAGCTTGAGCATCCGGCTGAACATCGTCGGGACGAGCTGGCTGTGGGTGATCCGGTGCTGCTCGACGGCGGCGAGGAACTCCTCCGGATCGAAGCGCTCCATGATCACCGACGTGGCGCCGAGACGCAGGGCGGTCGACACCGACGCCTGGGGTGCCGAGTGGTAGATGGGCGCCGGCGACAGGTAGCGCATGCCCGGGCGCATCGAGAACATGTTCATCACGAACTGCATCACCGGGAGCGGCTCGGCCGGGTGGACCTCGGGAAGCGGGCGCAGGATCCCCTTCGGACGGCCCGTCGTACCGGACGAGTACAGCATCGCCGCGCCGAGTTGCTCGTCGTCGACCGGCGTCGGCGGGTACTCGGCGGTGGCTGCGTCATATGGCCGGAACGGACCGATCTCCCGGTCGGCGTCGATGCAGAGGAACACCTCGACCTTCGGCGTCTTCGCCACTGCCGCCTCGGCGACGTCGACCTTGGCCATCGACGTGATGAACACTCTGGCATCGCAGTTGTCGACGACGTAGGCGACCTCGTCAGGCGTCAGGTACGAGTTGATGCACGTGTAGTAGAGGCCCGTGCGTTCGGCGGCGGCCATCGTCTCGAAGTAGCGCAAGTGGTTCTCGAGGAACATCGCCACGTGGTCGCCGCGGCGCAATCCGGCGGCTCGGAAGAGATGGGCCAAGCGGTTGGAGTTGGCTTCGAACTCGGCGAACGTCAACGCCTCACCGGAGGCGGCCATCACCAGGGCCGGCTGGTCGGGATGCTCCGCGGCGTACTTCCCCGGGTACATGCAGGCGCACCGTAGCGAAAGCGGCGTTTGTGTCACCGATGCCGCCACCCGTGGCGAAACGGTGACGCAAATCGGCCGATAGCCGAAGCGCTGGCGCCCTCGCCGCGCTCGCACGGCACCTGTCAACTGCCAGCGAACCCACACCGAGCTCTCACCGGGAACCGAGGGACGCGTTGGTACCGTCTCAGCCTCGCCGACCCAGCGATCACGGGAGTCTGTGACCATGCCACCCTCCGTCGATACGGCCCAATACGCCCGCCCGAACAGCCCGATGGACGACGCCCGCACGGCCGAGCAAGTGGAGCGGATCTTCTTCGAGCTCCGCAAGGTGATCGTCGGACAGACCCGGTTGCTCGAGCGGATGCTCGTCGGGCTGCTCGCCCGGGGCCACTGCCTGCTGGAGTCCGTCCCGGGCCTGGCCAAGACGCTGGCCGCCGAGACCCTGGCCAACGTCGTCGGCGGCACGTTCGCCCGCATCCAGTTCACCCCGGACCTGCTGCCGTCGGACATCGTCGGTACGCGCATCTACCGCGGCAGCAGCGAGCGCTTCGACGTCGAGCTCGGCCCGGTGTTCGTCAACTTCCTGCTCACCGACGAGATCAACCGGGCTCCGGCCAAGGTCCAGTCGGCCCTGCTCGAGGTGATGCAGGAGCACCAGGTGACCATCGGCGGGATCACCCATCCCGTGCCGGCGCCGTTCTTCGTCGTCGCCACGCAGAACCCGATCGAGAGCGAAGGCGTGTACCAGCTGCCGGATGCGCAGCGCGACCGCTTCATGATGAAGATCGTCCTCGACCACCCGACCGCCGCCGAAGAGCTGACGATCATCGACCGGATGGCCGTCAACCCGCCGCACGCCGGGCAGGTCGTCGACCTCGACGAGCTGATCGCGCTGCAGCGCAAGTCGGACGCAGTGTTCGTCGACCGCAGCGTCGCCCAGTACGCCGTCGACCTCGTGCAGGCCACGCGCAACCCGGCGTGGTTCGGGCTCAGCGAGCTCGACTCGTCGATCGGACTGGGAGCCAGCCCACGGGCGAGCATCAACCTGGTGCGCGGGGCCCGTGCCCTGTCGCTGATCCGCGGCCGCACGTACGCCACGCCGCAGGACGTGTTCGACGTCGCCCCTGAGGTGTTGCGCCACCGCCTGCTGCTGACCTACGACGCGCTGGCGCGCGACGTCACGCCGGACCACATCGTCAACCGGATCCTCGAATCGGTCCCCGCCACGTGGGTGTCGCCCAAGCCGAACGACGCGCTGGGCTAATCGATGGCTCGCTTCGCTCGCTGGGCCGGCCACGGCCGGCCTGAACGCCCCCTCACTGCGATCGGGTGCCGAAGCGTCGATGACCGGCCTTCACCGCGCGGGACAACGATGAGCGCCCTCGACGGGCCGGTCGAGTGGCCGGCGGGACCACCGACCGAGCACGTCCACGAGCTCGTCCGCTCGCTCGAGCTGACGATCAACCGCCGCCTCGACGGCGCGCTTCACGGCAACCACCAGGGTCTCACGCCGGGCCACGGCAGCGAGCCGGGCGAGGCGCGGGTGTACCAGCCGGGCGACGACGTCCGGCGGATCGACTGGAACGTCACGGCGCGCACCATGGAGACCCACGTGCGCGAGCAGATCGCCGACCGCGACCTCGAGGCCTGGCTGGTCGTCGACACGTCGGCGGCGATGCGCTTCGGGACGACGACCGCCGACAAAGCGCAGGTGGCGCTGGCCGCAGCCGCCGGTGTCGGCTTCCTCACCGCCCGCAACCAGAACCGCCTCGGTGCCGTGCTGGTCGCTGGACCCCACCTGAAGGTCGTGCCACCGAGGTTCGGACGCGATCAGGTGCGGGCCGTGCTCAGCGCCATCGCCACGTCACCGCCGTGCGAGGGTGCCGGCCGGGCCGACCTCGCCGCAGCCATCGACCGAGTCGCCGTTGTCTGCCGGCGCCGTGGCTTTGCCGCTGTGATCTCCGACTTCGCCGGCGATGCCTGGGTCGATCCGCTGGCCCGGCTCGGGCTGCGTCACGACCTGCTGGCGATCACCATCCACGACCCGCGCGAGCTCGACGTGCCGCCCGTCGGCATGATCGAGGTGGTCGACCCGTCGACCGGCCAGCGCCGTGAGGTCCGGGTCACCGCCGACGTGCAGCGCCGCTACGCCGCGGCGGCGGCCGAGCTCGTCGAGCAGCGCAACTGGGGCATCCGCCGGTCGGGAGCCGACCTCGTCGAGCTGGCCACGGACAGCGACTGGATCGGCGCCCTGGTCAACCACGTTCGTCGTCGGCGGGTGCAGGCCGTGAACGCCCAGGTGCTCAGACGATGATCGCCGCGACCTTCCTCAACGGTGGCCGGCTGTGGTGGCTGCTGGCGGTCGTCGCGCTGGCCGTCGGCTACGTCGTCGTGCTGCGCTGGCGGCGCCGGGCGACGGTCCGCTTCACCCAGGTCGACCTGCTCGACCGGGTGGCGCCGGCCCGACCGGGGTGGCGGCGCCACGTCGTCGCCGTCCTCCAGCTGGCCGGCCTGGCTGCCGGCGTGGTTGCCATCGCCCGGCCGATCACGACGTCCGTCGAGCGCACGGAGAGCGAAGGCCGCATCCTGCTGCTGTTCGACGTGTCGCTGTCGATGATGGCCACCGACGTCGAGCCGGATCGGCTGGAGTCGGCCAAGCAGGCGGCCCACGACTTCGTCGACCGGGTCGAACCCGACGTCGAGGTCGGGCTGATCTCGTTCAGTGGGGCGGTCGGCGTCGAGGTGTCGCCGACGCTGGATCGCGAGGCCATCGATCGAGGCATCGACGGGCTGCAGCTCGCCGAGTCGACGGCCATCGGTGACGCCCTGGCCAGCGGGGCCGCACTGCTGACCCGTCTGGCCGAGGACTCGGAGGTCGAGCCCGCCGACGGCGAGGAGGACCTGGCGCCTGGTGCGATGGTGCTGCTCAGCGATGGCGAGACCACGGTCGGCCGGACCACCGAGGAAGGTGGACAGGTGGCCGCCGAGGCCGGCGTCCCGGTGTTCACGATTGCCTTTGGCACGGCCGACGGCACGATCGAGGATCCCGAGACCGGCGACATGATCCCCGTGCCGGTGCAGCCGGCGCCGCTGGAGGACGTCGCCGAGACGACGGGCGGCGCCGCCTACGAGGCGGCGACCAGCGCCGAGCTGGAGGATGCCTACGGGCGCATCCAGGATTCGCTCGGCGACACCTTGGGCGAGCAGATCGAGGTGGTCACCGAGCTGACGTGGCGCTGGGCGGCAATCGCCCTCGTCCTCCTCGCCGCCGCCTGGGCGCTCAGCCTCTGGTGGCTGCGCGGCATGGTCTGACCCATCCGAGGGTTTCCTGCATCCGAGGGTCAGCTGCGGGGAAGCCCCTCACGAAACCCTCGGATGCGCGCAAACCCTCCGATGGGTCGGGGTCAGTCGAGGAGGCCGCGCAGGATCTCGACGGTCTTGACCGGGTCGGGGCCGACGGGCGTGATCGACAGGTGCGTGACGCCGGCCTGGCGGTATGCGGCGATCCGCTCGGCGACGTGGGACTCGGGGCCGACCAGGTTCGTGCTGGCCAGCAGCTCCCGGGGGACGGCGGCCGCCGCCTCCTCCTTGCGCCCTGACAGGTAGAGGTCCTGGATCTCGGTCGCCTCGTCCACGTAGCCGTACTTCTTGGCGATCGAGTTGTAGAAGTTCTTGTCTCGCGCCCCATGCCGCCGATGTACAACGCCGAGCTGGGCCGGGCCATGTCGAGGACCCGATCGGCACCGTCGCCGGCGTACTCGTCGCCGATCGCCACCATGCCGCCGGCGGAGATCTGCAGTTCGCCGAGCGACGGATCGCGTTCGGCCATGCCGGCACGGAGGTCGTCACCCCAGACCTGCTGGAACTTGTCGGGGTCGAAGAAGATCGGCAACCACCCGTCGGCGTGACGGGCCGTGGCGGCGACGCTCTTGCCCATCAGGCTGGCCCAGAACACCGGGATGTCGGCCCGCTTCGGGTGGTTGATCAACTTGAGCGGCTTGCCGAGGCCGGTGCCCTGTCCGGCGGGCAGCGGCACCTGCACCGTCTGGCCGTCGTACACGACCGGCTCGCGCCGCCACAGCATCCGGCACACGTCGATGTACTCGCGGATCCGTGGCATCGGGTGCTCGTAGGGGACGCCGTGGAACCCCTCGATGACCTGCGGCCCCGACGCGCCGAGGCCGAGCACGAAGCGCCCGTCGCTGACGTAGTCGCACCCGGCGGCGGTCTGCCCGATGGCGGTCGCCGTGCGCGAGAACACGTTGATGATCCCGGTGCCGATCTCCAGCCGCTCGGTCTTGGCGGCGAGGTACCCGACCTGGCTGATGGCGTCGTACGAGTACGCCTCGGGGACCCAGACGAGGTCGAGGCCGGCCTTCTCCAGCTCCTGGACGCGCGTCACGTCGGCGTGGAAGTCGCCCGAGTAGTTGATCATCATCGCCAGCTTCATGGCCGGCGACCGTATCCCGTGCAAGCGCTTCGGCCCCCGTCCGCAGTGTGCGATCGACGTCAGGCCGGCCTTGCCCGGCCCGGCGAGCGGAGCGAGCCATCAAGCACGGTTCAGATTCCCGGAACGGAAGCCTTCGAGATCGAGGGTCACGTACCGGTAGCCGACGGCGCGGACGGCATCGACGACGGATGCCCTTGCCTCGACCACGCGCGGGAGTTCGGCCAGCTCGACCTCGATGCGCGCCGTGTCGCCGTAGTGGCGGACGCGCACCTGGGCGACGCCGAGGGCGCGCAGCGCGGCCTCGGCCCGCTCGACCTTGGACAGCAGCGGCACGGTCACCTCGGTGCCGTAGGGGATGCGGCTGGCCAGGCAGGCCGCCGCCGGCTTGTCCCAGGTGCGCAGGCCGAGCCGGCGCGACGCCGCGCGCACGTCGGCCTTGGTGAACCCCGCGGCCACCAGCGGGAACGCCGCCCCACCCTCGGCGGCGGCGCGCTGCCCCGGCCGGTGGTCACCGAGGTCGTCGACGTTCACGCCGAGCACGATCCGTGCCGTCTCGGCGTCGGCGATCGGCGCGAGCACGTCCATCAGCTCGGCCTTGCAGTGGTAGCAGCGGTCGAGATCGTTGACGCGATAGGCGGCCCTGGCCATCTCGTCCGTGTCGACGGCCGTCCAGCGCAACCCCCACTCGTGCGGCCAGCCGGCGGCAGTCCTCGCGCTCGTCGCCGGCCAACGACGGCGAGACGGCCGTGACGGCGTGCGCCCGTCGTTCGCCGAGCGTCCGCTGGGCGACGGCGGCGAGGAACGCCGAGTCGGCCCCGCCGCTGAAGGCGACCACCACCCGGTCGAGCTGCCGCAGCTCGGCCTCCAGGGCGGCGACCTTGGCGTCGAGCACTGGGTCGAGCACGGCGTCGAGCACAACGGGAGTGTGCCACGCCGCGCTCATCGAGCGACCGGCGAAACCTCCGCGGCCCGTCGGATCGACCGGCGCTCGGCGACGGCGACGACGCCGGCTGCGGCGAGCACGACGATCGCCGGTTCGGCCGGGGCCCGGATGCGGTGAGCGCCATAGAAGAGGATCGTCGTGATCAGCACGGTCAGCACGGGGACGGCCAGCCACCACCTCGCCCGAGAGCGTTCGGCCGCGCCATCACCCCACCGGCCCAACGCCCGCCAGCCGACGACGGCGGCGGCGGCCACCAACCACCAGCAGACGATCCCGGCCCACACCGCCCACTCGGCCTTCTCCTCCCCCACGTCCATCGCGACGAGCGATTCCAGGCCGTACACGTCGAGCAGCCGCCCGACCCGGGCGGCGACCACGACGGGCAGGCGCCCGAGGTGGTCGGTGATGTAGTCGACGGCTTGATCCCGGCGGTCCAGCGACGACACCGAGGCGTCCACCGTGCCGACCGGCGGCAGGTCACCGAGGCAGCGCAGGTCCCACCCGCCGATGTCGCCGTAGTACGTGGAGTCGCAGTTGGCGCCGAGCAGCGTGGTGCCGTCGTTCGTCGTGAACAGCACCGGCTCCTCGAACCGGCTGACGTTGTACAGCGTCCACGGGGCGATCACGAGCAGCGCGCCGGCGACGATGTTGACGGGCATCAGCGCTCGTCGGGGGTGGCCGGCTGATCGCCACCAGGCCAGCCCGGCGAACCCGAGGGCGAGCAGGGCCAGCTCGCTGCGCGCCAGCGCGGCCAGGCCGACCACCGCCCCGAGGGCGGCGGCGACCCCGAGGCGTGGCTGCCCGTCGAAGCGCAGCGCCAGCAGCAGTGCGAAGCCGGTCAGGAGGCAGGCCAACGACTCGGACATGATCACCGAGTCGTTGATCCAGAGGTTCGGGTAGACGGCGGCGATGGCGGCGGCGAGCAGGCCCACTGCAGGGCCGGCCAGGCGCTTGCCGACCAACCCGATGACCGCCACGAGGGCGATGCCGAGCAGCGTGGTGCCGAGCCGCTGCCAGCGCACGAGGTCGCCCGGCAGCAGGCTCCACGGCGTCAGGTAGAGCGACGTCAGTGGACCGTGCTCGGCCCCCGGGAGGTCGGTCAGACCGTCCCGGAACCAATCGCCCTCGCTGTTCCGGCCGGCCTGGATGCTGTAGTACAGCGAGTCGTTGAGCATGACGGCGTCGTCGAGCTTGACGAACAACAGGTAGCCGAGGCGCCACAGTGCGGCGGCGACGGTGATGCCGATCAGCCCTCGACGGAACGACCGCTCGGGCGGTCCGAACCGCTCGGGGAGGGTCGTCGGCCACGTCCCGGCAGGACTCGTCATCGGCGACTCGTCACGGGCGGATGAGCATCAGCAGGTCCCACTCCAACTCGGGGACGCGCCGGCCGCTGGCGGCGAACACGATGCTCGGGACGCGGCCCTCCAGCCAGCCCATCGTCTGGCCGGCGAGGCCGACGGCCCAGCGCGCCGTCTCGAAGACCTTCCACCACTGGTAGCGATCCTCGTCGTAGGTGCCGCCGGCCCGCTCGTAGCCGGCGACGTACGGCGCCCGGTCGGCGAAGCCCCCGATCTCCCGCTCGTCGTTGCGGAAGCGCCACATCCGCAGTGACGGCCAGGCCAGGTCCTGCATCGGGTCGCCGGCGGCCAGCGCCCCCTCCCAGTCGAGGACGGCGCGCAGTCCGTCCTCGCCGACGATGATGTTCCCGTTGCGCACGTCGGTGTGCAGGACCGAGACGCGTTCGGGCGCGTCGGGTCGCCGCCGCTCCAGCCACCGCAGGCCGAGCTCGAGGGCCGGCCGCCGCTGGGGCAGCAGGTCGACCGCCTCGACGAGCGCGACCAGCGCCGCGCCGCACGGGTCCTCGGCGTCGAGCTCGCGCAGCGGCACCGTGACGGTGGCCGGGTCGATGGCGTGGAGGCGAGCGAGGGACTCCCCCAGCTGCTCCGCCACGAGGTCACCGTTGCCGGTCTCCGCCACGAGGCGCAGCACCCGGCGGGGGACGGTCTCGCCGGCCACGAAGTCCGAGACCATGAACGGCCCACCGACCAGCTCCCCGTCGGTGCGCGAGAGGTGGACGTGGGGCACGAGCACGCCGGCCGACTCCGCGAGCAGGCGGACACCCGCTTCGGCATCGACCTCGTTGAGCAGCGTCTCGCCGGTCGGCACGATGGTCGCCACCAATCGGCGCCGCTCGCCGTCGCCCGCCCGAGCATCGAACAACACGTTGTGACGGCGGGCGCCGGCGGTCGTCGTCGAGAGGTCCGACACCTCGACCGGCGATCCCCACGCCTCTGTGAGGTAGGTCGCCAGCCCGGCAGCGACGTCGACGGTCACGTTTCCCACCCGGCCATGATCGGGCGCCGACGTTGACGACGCCAAGCCGGCCCGCTTCGCGTGGCAACGAGGCTGCCGACCATTACGATACGGATCCGTTCCGTTTCGTATCTCCCCCCTGGCGGCCCGATGACCAACCTGCTCAACCCTCCCGAAGAAGTCGACCTCGACGACCACGTCCACGCCCGACGATGGCTCGTGCTCGCCGTGCTGTGCCTGTCGCTGCTGATCATCGTGATGGACAACACCATCCTCAACGTGGCGATCCCGTCGCTGGTGCGCGACCTCGGCGCCTCCAACAGCGAGATCCAGTGGATCATCGATGCGTACGTGCTCGTCTTCGCCGGCCTGCTGCTGACGACCGGCAGCCTCTCGGACCGCTTCGGTCGCAAGGGCGCCCTGCAGCTCGGGATCGTCCTGTTCGCCGTCGGCTCGGCATCGGCGGCGTTGTCGTCGACGACCGCCCACCTCATCGGGAGCCGGGCGTTCATGGGCATCGGTGGGGCGCTGATCATGCCCTCCACGCTGTCGATCCTGACCAACGTGTTCCGCGATCCCCGTGAGCGCGGTCGGGCCATCGCGGTGTGGGCTGGCTTCTCCGGGTTGGCCGTCGCCCTCGGGCCCGTGACCGGCGGGCTGTTGCTGGAGCACTTCTCGTGGCAATCCGTGTTCTGGGTCAACCTGCCGCTCGGCGCCATCGCCCTCGTCGCCGGCGCCTTCCTGGTCCCCACGTCACGAGATCCCGGGCGGGCGCGCCTCGATCCGCTGGGCGCCGTCCTGTCGATCGTCGGGCTGGCCTCGCTGCTGTTCGGCATCATCGAGGGCCCCGACAAGGGGTGGACCGACCGCACCGTCCTGATCGGCTTCGCCGTCGGGATCGGCGCCCTGACCGCCTTCATCGCCTGGGAGCTGCACACCAGCCATCCGATGCTGGACATGCACTTCTTCCGGAACCCGCGGTTCACCGCGGCCAACAGCGCCATCACGCTGACGTTCTTCGCGATGTTCGGCTCGATGTTCCTGATGACGCAGTACTGGCAGTTCGTGCACGGCTACAGCGCCCTCGGAGCAGGCGTGCGGATGATCCCGTACGCCATCACGATGATGGTCGTCGCGCCGATGTCGGCGCGCGTCGTCGAGCGGCTCGGCACCAAGCGCGTCGTGACCGGAGGCCTGCTCGTCATGTCCACGGCGCTGTTCGCCCTGTCGTTCATCCACGCCACCTCGCCGTACCTCGTGGTGATCAGCCTGTTCTGCCTGATGGCAGCCGGGATGGGGATGACCATGGCGCCCGCCACCGAGTCGGTGATGGGATCGCTCCCGCGATCGAAGGCCGGGGTGGGTTCGGCGGTCAACGACACGACCCGGCAGGTCGGAGGTGCGCTCGGCGTCGCCGTCATCGGCAGCGTCGTCGCCAGCGTGTACCTGCAGCACGTCGACGATGTGGCCGGTCGCTTCGGACTGACCGGCGACGAGCTCGAACGGGCCCGTGAATCGCTCGGCGGTGCGCTCGACCTGAGTGGCCAGCTCGGCTCCACGGGCCCGGCGTTCGCCACGGCCGTGAAGGAAGGCTTCGTCGACGCCCTCAGCACGGGACTACGGCTCAGCACCGTCGTCGTCCTCGGTGCGGCGTTCGTGGCGTGGCGGTTCCTCCCGGCCCGAGGGACGCAGGAGCTGGCCGTCGGCGATCGCCGTCCGCAGGGTGCTGCGTTCGCCGCGACGGCCCCGGTGGCGGGCGACTGATGCCGGTGACCGTCGGTGACGACCGGGCAGCGGTGCCGCCGGTCAGCTCCCCCCGACGCGGTCGGCCACGCCGAGTCCAAGCCGACGAGACCATCCTCACGGCGACCGTCGACCTGCTCGGCGAGGCTGGCGTGGCCCGCTTCTCGATGGACCTGCTGGCCCAACGCGCCGGCGTCGGCAAGGCGACGATCTATCGCCGCTGGCCGTCGAAGGAGGCGTTGATGCTGGACGCGATGCGCACCGTCGTCACGCCGGTCCCGGCACCGGACACCGGGGCGGTCCGCTCCGACCTGCGGGCCTACGTCGGCGAGCTCGTCGAGCGCTTCGGCGGAGGACGGACCTCTGACGTGCTGCCTCACCTCATCGAGGCCAGCTGCTACGACGATCAACTGCGCCGGTCGCTCGAGGACTACGTGCGGCTCCGCCAGAGCTCGGTGCGGACGATCCTCACCCGCGGCGTGGAGCGGGGCGAGCTGGCGACCGACTCCGACGTCGACCTGCTCGTCGACCTCGTGCTCGGGCCGTTCTTCTATCGCCGGTTGCTGACCGGCGCCACGCTCGATCAGGCCTTCGCCGAACGCCTCGTGGACCACGTCCTTCCGTAGCTCGGCGTGCGCCGCGGCGTGCCTAGTGCCCGTCCCAGCGGTCATGTCCCGGCTTTGCCACGGCGAGGTCGAGGCGGGCGATCTCGACGAGCACCGGCCACGCCGCCCGCTCGAGCTCCTCGTCGCCGTCTCGGCGCAGGCGCTCGGCGAGCACCGCACCCGGATCGTCGACCTCGCCGCCGACCAGCCCGGTCAGCAGCTCACGCTCGCGCCGGTCGGCATCGGGACCAAGGCGCAGCTCGCGCTCGACGAGCGTCGCCAGGTGGGCGGCGACGCGCACTGGGTGCTGCAGCTCGGCCGGGACGGCGCCCAGCACCTGCTCGTCGAGCAGCCGGGCGACAGCGGCCAGGAGTGTCGGCGCATCGGGTTCGAACTGCATCACACGATCGTTCGCTCGCTTGGCTTCACCGTTAGCTCGGGGCTTTGCCCGGGACGCTCGCTCACCGAGCTAGTCGGCCGCCGCCGTCGCCCGGTCCTGGCCGGTGACCGAGTCCACGCCCTTCGGGGCTTGCTGCGACATGAAGCCGAACATGTAACCGGCGACGCGACGCATCTGGATCTCCTCGGCGCCCTCGGTGATCCGGTACCTGCGGTGGTGGCGGTAGATGTGCTCGAACGGCTTGTGCCGCGAGTACCCGAGCCCGCCGTGCACCTGCATCGCTCGATCGGCGGCCTCGCAACACAGCCGGTTGGACCAGTAGTTGCACATCGACACCTTGTCGGAGACCGAGAACGCGCCCTGCGTATCCATCAGCCACGCCGTCTTGTGGATCAGCGCCCGCAGCATCTCGCACTGGGTCTGCAGCTCGACCAGCGGGAACTGGATCGCCTGGTTGGTGGCGAGGGGCTTGCCGAACGGCTTGCGCTCCTTGGCGTAGGCCACTGCCTCGTCGATGCAGAACTGCGCCGCGCCGAGGCTGCTGGCAGCCTGGCGGATGCGGTTCTCGTTGAAGAAGTGCTGCACCACGCCGAGGCCCCGACCCTCACCACCGAAGATCGCCGAGTCGGGGACGCGCACGTCGGTCAGCGAGATGTGGGCGTGGTCGGTCGGCATGTTGAACGTCCACAAGTACTCCTCGACCTTGAACCCAGGGCTGTCGGTCGGGGTGAGGAACGCCGTGATGCCACGGCCGTCGCCGGCCTCGCCGCTGGTGCGGGCGAAGATGAGGTCGTACTGGGCCTTGTGGATCCCCGTGTTCCACGTCTTCTCGCCGTTGATCACCCAGTCGTCGCCATCGCGCACGGCCCGGGTCTCCATGTGCGTGGCGTCCGAGCCGTGCTGGGGCTCGGTGATCCCGAAGGCGAAGCCGCGCCGGCCCTCGGCGAGGTCGTCGACCCATTCGGCCTTCTGCGCGTCGGTGCCGTGCTCCAGCATGAGCAGCAGCCCGACGTTGTTGCCGACGATCGAGTGCTCGTTCTGCAAGTCGTTGTGCAGCCCGAGCCCCTTGGTGGCGAGGTGCTCACGGATCACGGCCATGCCGAGGTTGGTGCCGTCCTTGCCGCCGTAGGCCTTGGGGAACGGGTAGCGGTAGTGGCCGGCGGCATCGGCACGTGAGCGTGCCTCACGAAGCAGCGACTCCCACTCCTCGTTGGGGAGCCCACCACGATCCCAGTCCGTGCGGGCGTCCTCCCTCCGATGGTCGAAGAAGCGGATGTTGTCGTCCTGCTGCTCGAGCGGCTTGATCTCCTGCTCGATGAACTCGTCGAGCTCGGCCAGGTAGGCGACCAGTTCGGGCGGTATCGCGTGGTCCACGCCGGCCAGCGTGTCACGCCCGACCGTTCTCAAGCGTTTTCAGCGTCCTCACGCCAACAACGCGCTTCACCGGCGCGGCTCCCGAGCGTTCGTGCCGCAGCGAGTATGGATGGTCAGGGAGGCCGCCAGGCCGACGAGCGGCGGAGCCGCCTTCAGGAATGGCAGGCCCACCACAGGAAGTAGACGGGGCCGACCCCGGCACCGGCCAGTCCCGCCAGGGCGAGCAGGACCTGCTTGAAGCTGCGCGGCTTCACGACGTTCTCGGCCAACGTGTACAGGCTGAGGAGGACGACGATGGCCAGGGTCACGTGGAGCAGGAAGGCCAGGCCGATCCCGAAGATGACGCCCGCCCGCCACCGGCCCCACCACAGCAGCGTGGCCAGCACGACCGGCACGGCGACGGCGAACAGCCCGCCGTACATCAGCTCGAGCCCCCACGTCCGGTCCTTCCACATCCAGGGCAGTGCGTCGCGGCAATCGAAGAAGTCGACGGTCGCCAGTCCTCCGAGGACCACGATGGCCAACGCCGTGACGGCGATCACCAGGCGCCACCACCAGCGGCGCACGAAGTTCGGCTGCGACCACGCCGAGGCGACGGCGACGGCCGTCCACACCAGCCATCGCCGGATGATGCTCGTGCCCAGCTCGCCCATCCCGTCGCGGAAGATGCGGTCGGCAGTCACCCGGTCGACGGTCGGGCCGAAGTACGTCGGCGGCTCGTCCTTGCCGAGGATCATGGCGTCGTGGACGAGCGCCGCCGGGAGGTGCTTGCCGGTCTGCGGCACCAGCCACGTGAACAGCTGGGGCGTCGACGTCAGGTCGCAGTGGAAGGTTTCCAGGTCGACCGGGACCAGGAACACGCCCAGCTCTGGGTCGACGTAGCCGATCCGCTTGCGCAGCAGGAACGTCTCGTTGCCGTGCTCGTCCAGCACGCGCTCGAGCTGGATCCGCGGCGCAGCGTCGGCGGTGCTGGGGTCGAAGAAGGTGCGGGTCGATCCGGGCTGCGGGTCGATCCGACCGACCGGGACCTGGCGCGGCTGGCGTTCGACGACGCGCAACGCCTGGGCGACGCTCAGCCGGCGCTTGACCAGGGCGTCGCCGATCGGCGCACCGAGCAGGGCGTCCAGCTCGGCGTCGCTGATCGTCGTGAGATCGCTTGCTCTCTCGCTCATCGACGATCGTTTGCTCGCCTGGCTCCGCCGTTGGCGTGCGGCTTCACCCCGGACGCTCGCACATCGACGATCGTTTGCTCGCCTGGCTCCGCCGTTGGCGTGCGGCTTCACCCCGGACGCTCGCTCACACCGGGGCTCCCTCTGGCCGATGCCGTTCCGACGCTACGACACGCGGCGTTCGCGGCCGGCCCAGTACGGCTCGCGCAGGTCCTTCTTCAACACCTTGCCGCTGGGGTTGCGCGGGAGGGCCTCGACGAAGTCGACGCTGGTCGGGCACTTGAACTTGGCCAGTCGCTCCTGGCTGTAGGCGATGATCTCCTCCGCCGACGGCTCGGCACCGGCGACGGGGACCACGACCGCCTTGGCGGTCTCACCCCACTTGTCGTGCGGCACGCCGATCACGGCGACGTCGGCGACACCGGGATGGGCCATCAGCACGTTCTCGACCTCGGCCGGGTACACGTTCTCGCCGCCGGACACGATCATGTCCTTCACCCGGTCGTGGATGTAGAGGTAGCCGTCGGCGTCGAGGTAGCCGAGGTCGCCGGACCGGAACCAGCCGTCCGGGTCGATCGACTCAGCGGTCGCCTCGTCGTTGTGCCAGTAGCCCTTCATCACCTGCGGCCCACGCACCCAGATCTCACCGACGTCGCCGGTCGCCACGTCCGCGCCGCTCTCGGGCTCGACGATGCGCAGCTCGACGCCGGGGCCCGCCCGACCGCAGGACCGCAGCAGGTGCCGCTTCGGACCGGTCGGGTCGTGGTCCTCCGGCGACAGGTTGACGATCGCACCAGTGGTCTCAGTCAGCCCGTAGGCCTGCCAGAACTTGCACCCGAGCATGGCGACGCTCTTGGCCAGCACCTCCTCGCTGATCGGGGACGCTCCGTAGACGACAACGCGAAGTGACGAGTAGTCGGCCTGGTCGGCGCCGGGGACGATGAGCAGGAACTGCAGCACGGCCGGCACGACGAAGGCGTGCGTGATGCCGTGCTCGGGGATCAGCCGGATCAGCGCCGACGGATCGAGCTCGCGCAGGATCACGCTCTTCATACCGACGTACATGCCGGCCGTGGCCCACCCGCCGCCACCGATGTGGAACAGCGGCATCGCCACGAGGCTCACGCTGTCCGGCTCGAACTCCCACATCTCCCGGGCCAGCGGCAGCAGGGCGAAGAAGTTGTTGTTGGACAGCATCACCCCCTTGGGGCGCCCGGTCGTGCCGCTCGAGTAGAGCTGGAAGGCGACGTCGTCCGGACCGCTCGGCGTGTGCGGATCGACCGCCTCGTGGGAGGCGACCCACTCGTCGTAGTCCTGGTGCTTGGCGTGATCGCCGATGACCAGGATCGTCGAGGCGAGGCTCAGGCGGTCGGCGATGGCATCGAGGACGGGCACGAAGTCCGGCCCGACCACGAGCACCTTGGCTTCGGCGTCGTTGACGATGTACTCGACCTCCGGCGGGGCGAGGCGCCAGTTGACGTCGACGCACACCGCATTGGCCAGCGCCGCGCCGTAGAACACCTCGAAGTGCTCGATGCCGTTCTTGTCGAGGAACGCCACCCGGTCCTGGTCACCGACGCCAGCGGCGGCGAGCCCGGCGGCGACGCGGCTGGCCCGCTCGTACAGCTGGGCCCAGGTGACGGTGCGCTCCTCCAGCACGAGGGCGACGTCGTCGGGCCGCTCGGCGGCGTGGGTGCGCAGGATGTCGGCAACGGTGTTGATCGCCATCCGCCGGACGTTAGTGCCACGCGTCACATCAGGAAACGGCCGCAGGGTGACGCCGACTCTCGTCCCGGTCGGCGTGCGTCTGCGGCGGGGTGCGGCCCGGCCGGCGCCATCTGGGCGCGGAGTCTCGATCGGAACAGCGCGCCGATGACGATGGGTTCGGCCTCTTCCAGCTCGCTCGGGATCACCGACACCCTCCTGCCGCCGATGGCCCCGGCGCTGCTCGGCGAGTCGCCGTTCCACGTGCTCTTCTACCTGTGGGCCTTCCGTCGCATCCCGCCCGAGATCTTCGACGCCGCCCGCCTCGAGGGCATGAGCGAGCTGCGGGTCTACTGGAGGGTGGCGATGCCGCTGGTCGTACCGATCACGCTGGCCGTTGCCGTGTCCACGCTTCGTCGACGCCTGGGGGGCATACATCGAGCCGCTCGTCTACCTCTCCGATCCCGACCTGTTCACGGTGCCGTTGGGACTGAGCACGTTGGCCAACCTCGATCCGAGCAACCAGCCGCTGCTCCTCGCCGGCGCGGTCATCACCATGGCGCCGGTGATCGGCGCATTCCTGCTCGTCCAGCACCGGTTCATGCGGATGCGGCTGCGATGAAGCGCGCTCCTGCCCGCGCCGTCCTCGCTGGCCACCGCGTGTCAGCGGTGGCGCGGTCGGGCCCGACGACCGTGTCCCTCGTCGTGTTTGGGGAGGCCGAGGAGCTGGCCGCCTACCGGACGCTGGCCGACTCGTTCGAGGCGAGCCAGGACGACATCGACGTGGAGCTCATCGAGGTGCCGGATCGCGAGGCGCTCATCACCAGGGTGACGACATCGATCGCCTCCGGCGAACCTCCCGACCTGTTCCTGATCAACTACCGCTTCTTCGGGCAGTTCGCCGCCCACGGCGTGCTCGAGCCGATGCAGCAGCGGCTCGACGGCTCGGACGTCCTCGTCGAGGACCAGCTGTACGACTTGGCCCTCGACGCGTTCCGCTACCCCGGCGACGATCTGACGTGCCTGCCGCAGAACGTCTCGTCGTTGGTCGTCTACTTCAACCGTGACCTCTTCGCCGCCGCCGGCATCCCGGAGCCGCCGCCAGCTACGTGGGACGACAGGTCGACGCCCTCGAAGCCCGGCCGCGGCGAACAGCACGGGCTGGGCATCGAGGCCTCGATCATCCGCCTCGCCCCGTTCGTGTGGTCCAACGGGGGCGAGCATCGTCGACGACCCGAAGCGGCCCACCCGCCTGACCCTCGACACCCCCGAGGCCCTCGACGCGCTCGATCGCTTCCTCGCCCTGCGCGCCGATGGGGTCATCCCGAGCCTCGAGGAGTCGGCGTCCGAAGACGACGAGGCCCGCTTCGCCAACGGGCGCCTGGCCATGTACTTGAACTCGCGGCGCGTCACGCCGCAGTTCCGCCTGATCGACGGATTCGAGTGGGACGTCGCCCCGTTGCCGGTGCTCGAGCAACCCGCCGGGATCCTGCATTCCGACGCGTACTGCATGACCCGCGACGCCGATCACCACGATGCGGCGTTCGCGTTCGTCGAGTACGCGCTCGGTCCGCAGGGAGCACCGGTGATCGCCCAGACGGGCCGCACCGTGCCCTCGTTGCGCTCCGTCGCCGAGTCGGACTCGTTCCTCGACCCGGCGCAGCCGCCGGCGTCGTCGAACGGTCTTCCTCGACACGCTCCCGGCGATCCGCCAATTCCGACGAGCTCGAATGGCCAGGAGATCGAGGCCGTCGCAACGAGATCCTCAAAGCGGCGCGCGAGGCCGGAACGCCGGCGGCTGAGGTCGCCGCCGAGCTCGACGCGGCGACCCGCGACCTGTTCGCCCGGGCCGAATGACCCCGCTGCCGTCGACGAGGCCGTCGTGGCCGGCTTGACGCTGGTCGAGGTCGGGAAGCGCTACGGGTCCGTCGCCGCGCTCACGGCCGTCGATCTGGACGTCGGCGACGGCGAGGCCGTCTGCGTGCTCGGGCCGTCGGGTTCGGGCAAGTCGACGGCCCTGCGCCTGGCGGCCGGACTCGAGCGGGTCACCACGGGTCGGATCCTGATCGACGGGGTCGACGTCACCGGTCGGCCGGCGGCGCAGCGCGACGTCTCGATGGTCTTCCAGAACTACGCGCTGTTCCCGCACCTGGACGTGGCCGAGAACATCGGCTTCGGCCTCGCCGTGCGCAAGGTCGCCAAGCGCGACGCTCGCCGGCGTGTCGCCGCGATCGCCGAGCTCGTCGGCTGTGCCGCGCTGCTCGGGCGTCGCCCGCACCAGCTGTCCGGGGGCGAGCGCCAGCGCGTCGCGCTGGCCCGGGCGCTGGTCCGCCAGCCGGCGCTGCTCCTGCTCGATGAGCCGCTGTCCAACCTCGATCCACCGCTGCGCGCCGACCTGCGCGTCGAGCTGCGGCGCCTCCACGACGCCATCGGGACGACCATGGTGCACGTCACGCACGATCAGCTCGAGGCGCTGTCGATCAGCGACCGGGTGGCGGTCGTCCACGAGGGTCGGCTGGAGCAGACGGGTTCGCCCGACGACGTGTACCGACGGCCCGCCAACCGCTTCGTCGCGACGTTCGTCGGAGCACCTCGGATGAACGTCCTGCCCGTCCTCCGGTCGGGTGACGTGCTGCGTGTCGGTCCGTTCGACCTCCCGGCGCGATTGGCGCCCGCCGGCGACCTGTCGGGCGGGATCCGTCCCGACCACCTGCGCCTGGCCGACGGCGGCGTCGCCGCCCGACGTCGACCTCGTCGAGGGGACGGGTGACTCGGTCATCGCTCACCTCCTCGCCGGGGCCCATCGGCTGATCGCCAGGTTCGGTGTGGACGTGGCGGTCCGCGCCGGCGACACGGTGGCCGTCGAGGCGCCCGCCGACCGCTTGTACCTGTTCCACGAGCCCAGCGGGCGGCGAGTGCGGTACGGCTCCTTGAGGGAGCACATCGGACCCGGGTCCTCGCTCGAGTCCTGGATCAGGCTGCCGCCGTTCCTCGTCGGGGTGGCCGTGCTCGTCGTTGGACCGGCCGCCTGGACCATCGCGCTGGCGTTGTTCGACAGCCGACCTCGTCACAGCAGCCGTCTTCCGCGAACTCGGCCACCACCACGAGCTCGTCGACGACCACCGCTGGTCCTGGCCTCCGTGCGCAACTCCCTGATCTACGTCGCCGGCGACAGTCCCGCTCGCGTCGCTGCCGCCTTCGGGCTGGCCCTGCTGCTGCATCGCTCCTTCCGCCGTTCGGGTGCGTACCGCACGGCCGCCTACGTCCCGACGGTGGTGCCCGATGTCGCGTTCGCGCTGGCGTGGCTGTGGATCCTCAACCCGCTGTACGGTCCGCTCAACCTGACGCTGGCGGCTGTCGGCATCGACGGACCCGCCTGGCTCTCGGACCCGTGGGCGGCTCGGCTCGGGCTGATCATGATCAGCGCCTTCACGGTCGGCGAGGGCTTCCTCATCGCGCTGGCCGTCCGGCGTGACATCCCCGACGAGCTGTACGCGTTGGCAGCACTGGAAGGTGCCGGCCGGTGGGCGACGTTGCGTCGCGTCACGCTCCCGTTGATGGGGCCGACGCTAGTGCTGCTGGTGCTCCGCGACACGATCTACTCGTTCCAGACGAGCTTCGTGCCGGCTCTCGTGATCACCGATGGCGGTCCGCCGCCGTACGCCACCACCTTCCTGCCGGTGTTCATCTATCGCAACGGCTTCCAGTACCTGCGCTTCGGCTACGCCGCTGCGGCCACGGTGATCATGCTGGTCGTGACGGCCTCCTTGATCGCCGGCCAGTACGCCATCCTGCGCCGTTGGCGTCACGCGCGGCGTGGCGAAGCCCGTAGCGTCGCCGCCGTGTCCGCACCGCTGTTCCGTGGGGTCGGGGTCGCCCTCGTCACCGTGTTCGACGACGCTGGCGAGGTGGACACCGCCTCGACGGCGGCGCTGGCGGTCGATCTCGTCGGCCATGGCGTCACCGCCGTGGTCATCGCCGGCTCGACCGGTGAGGCGGCGACGCTCGATCGGGGCGAGCGGGCGGCGCTGACGGCAGCGGTGCGTGCGGCCGTCCCGGCGGCGGTGCCCGTCATCACGGGGACGGGGGCGCCGTCGGCACGTCAGGCCGTCCGCCACACCGAGGAGGCGGTCGGCGCGGGAGCGGACGGCGTCCTGGCCCTGTCGCCGCCGAGGTCATCCGACCTCGAGGGCTACTTCGGGCAGGTCGTCACGGCCGCCGGCGACGTCCCGGTGCTCGGGTACCACTTCCCGGCGATGTCGGCACCGGGGATCCCCGTGGACGCGCTCCCCCGGCTGGCCGAGGTCGGGGTCGTCGGCGTCAAGGACTCCTCGGGCGACCCGCAGCGGATGCTGCGCACCCTCGCCGAGTTCGCCGGCCACCTCTATGTCGGCTCGGCATGGCTGCTGTCGGCGGCCGGGCCGCTCGGGGTGACCGGCGCCATCCTCGCTGTCGCCAACGCCGAGCCCGAGCTGGCCGTCCGCGCCTTCGGCGGCGACGTCGACGCCCAGCGGGCGCTCAGCCCGGCCAATCGGCGCGCCGACGGCCCGGCCGGCGTGAAGGCGATGCTCGGTGAGCGAGGCTGGTCGGCGCGCACGCGCGTCTGAGCCGAGCTGATGGCCTCGGTCGCTCCGAAGACTCCGCTCCTCGGCCTGGGCCGGGCAAGGCCGGCCGCACGCGCCGCGCTCACTGCGGAACGAACGCTCGGGGACTCCGGATCTCAGCGGTAGCGGCGGTCGCCCCACGTGTCCCAGTGCGTGACCGCGTCGGCCGGCTTGCGGGGGGCGACGCCGAAGCGTCCAGCCGGCCGACCAACGGGCACCAGCGCAGCGATCTCGAACCGGCCGTCGGGCACGCCCAGCTCGGCCAGCACCTCGGCCGTGTGGATGCGGATCACCGTGGTCAGCGCCGTGCCGAGCCCGAGCGACCGGGCGGCGACGCAGAAGTTCTGGACCGCCGGGTAGACGCTGGCGTCGAGCCGCCCGATGTCCATCTCGCCCTGCTCGTCGCGCGGCGTCCACGGGATGAGCGGCTGGAGGAACAGCACCAGAGCCGGCGCGTCGGCGAGGTGGTCGGCGAGGTGGCGGCTGGCGTCCCGGCTCCGCCGCCAGGACGCCGCCTGGGCCTCGTCACGGAACTCGGTCGGCTCGGGCAGCGACGCCTCGTAGCGGTCGAACGCCGTGCGGTACCACCGGGCCACGCCCTCCCGACGGGCCGCCTCCGTGACCACCAGATACTGCTGCGGCTGGATGTTGCCACCGCTGGGGGCCTGCTGCGCCGCCTGCAGGCACTGGCGCAGCTCCTCGTCGGTCACCGGCTCGGTCGTGAACCGGCGGATCGCCCGCGTGGTCATGATCGACTCGATCGTCTCGTTCACGTCATCGCCCCTCGAAGATCGGTTCGCGGCCGGCGACGAATGCGTCGACCGCCTCGACGTGGTCGGCAGACAGGATGCACGGGATCTCCAATGCCGTCGACAGGTCGAAGCTGGTCAGCAGCGCCTGCTTGAGCTGGGCGTTGATGGCCTGCTTCGTGCCCTGCACGGCGATCGGCGCGCCGGCGGCCAGCCGCTCGGCCCAGGCCATCGCCCGGTCCGGCACGTCCTCGCTCGGGCAGACCTCGGCGGCGACCCCGAGCCGGTGCGCGTCCGAGGCCGTGAGCGGCTCCCCCAGCAGCAGGTGCCGTTTGGCCGCCAGCGGGCCGAGGAGCAGCGGCCAGACGGCCGCACCGCCGTCACCGGCGACGAGGCCCACCTTGACGTGCGGGTCGACGATCACCGCTCGGTCGGACATCACGACGACGTCGCAGAGCAGGGCGACCGAGGCGGCCAAACCGGCGGCCGAGCCGTTGAGCCCGCAGACGATCGGCACCTCCACGTCGAGCAGGTCCCAGATGAGTTGCTTGGCCTCGCGCCGGAGCGCGTGCGACGTCTCGATCGAGCGCAGCGACGGGAACCACTCCATGTCGCCGCCGGCCGAGAACGCCCGCCCCGTGCCGACGAGCACCGCGGCGCGCGCCGATCGCTCCGTCTTCAACGTGCGGAACAGCTCGCCGAGGTCGTGGTGCAGGCGACCGTCCACGGCGTTGACCGATGAGTCCGGGTGGTCGATCGTCGCCACCAGGACGGCGCCGTGGCGCTCGAGTCCGATGGTCTCCATCACGCGGCGACCGTAGTGGTCGCCGTTACGGTCACTGCGGTGCGGCTGACGGTCGTCCTCGCCGAGTGGCTCGACCGGCCGATCCAGGCCGACCTGGACGTCGCGAGCGAGGCCGATCGCCTCGGCTTCCCCGAGGTGTGGATCGGCGAGATGGCCAAGCTCGATGCACCGGCGATGGCGGCTGCGATCGTCGCCCGCACCGACCAGATCCAGCCGTGCCTCGGACCGCTGGCCGTCACCGTGCGGTCGCCGGCCCAGATCGCCCTCGCCGCCACGACCGTTGCGGCGACCGGCCGCACGACCCACGTCGCGCTCGGCACGTCGAGCGACGCCGTCGCCCGATGGCACGGACGGACCCGAGACGGCGCCGCCGATCGGCTCGCCGCGTCGACCCGGGAACTGCGGGCGCTGCTCGCCGGCGAGCGGGTCGACGGCTTCCGGCTGCGCCAGGCACCTCCCGGGACGACGCTGACCGTCGCCGCCTTCGGACAGCGCGCCGTGGAGATCGCCGCCGCCGCCGATCGCATGGTGCTCAACATGGTCACCGTCGAGGCCGCCGGCCGACTGGCCGCCCACCACCCGAACACCGCGGTGTGGCTGGCCGCCGCTGTCGACCCCACGCCCGACGAGCGGCGGTGGCTGGCGTTCGGGTACGTCGGCTACCTCGCCGCACCCGGCTACGCCGAGATGTTCGAGGAAGCCGGCTTCGGTGAGCTGGTGGCGTTCGCCCGCACCCGACCACACCCCAGGGAGCTGGCCGCCCGCATCCCGATCGACGTGCTGGACGCCGTCGCCCTCGTCGGCGACGAAGCCACGATCCGTGGCCGCATCGCTGAGTACGCCGCCGCCGGCGTCACGGAGATCGGTCTGGTCGTCCCTCCGCTCGACCTCCCGACCGGTGCCGCCACCCTCGCCGCCCTCGCCCCCACCTAGACCCATCCGAGGGTTTGCTGCATCCGAGGGTCAGCTGCGGGAAGGCCCCTCCGGAAACCCTCGGAGGCACGAAACCCTCGGATGGGGTTGGGTGGTCAGAGGAGGTTGGTGTCGGTCTCCTGGCCGAGGAGGAGGCGGCCGAACGTCTCCTGCAGCTTCGGGGCCACCTGCAGGTGCTGGGTCGGGACGTGGGCGTCGCGCAGGCAGCGCTGGAGCACGTTCGACTGGTACACGCTCGAACCGCCGGCCAGCGTGTACATCCGGTCGGCGACCTCGGCGGCCCTCGCGGCGGCGTTGGTGGCGGCCATCCGCACGCCGAGCCGAGCCGAGATGTCGGCCCGCCCGCCGCTGACCACCAGGTCCCACGTCCGGCCGACCTCGTCGTGCAGGAACGCCCGCGCCGCCCGCAGGTCGGCCTCGGCCCTGGCCAGCTCGATCTGCGTGAACGCGCTCTCGGCCAGCGTCCTCGACGAGAACAGCGGGCGCTTGCCCTCGGCCACCGCCAGCAGCTCGTCGATCGCCCGCCGCCCGATGCCCAGGCTGACGGCAGCCACGCACGACGACAGCAGCGTGAAGTTGGGGAACGCGGCCAACGGGCGGCGCAGCACGGCCGGGGTCTGCAGCGGGCGCACCGTGCGGTGCATCGGCACGACCACACCGTCGACCGAGTAGTCCAACGACCCCGACCCGCGCAGCCCCGAGCTGTGCCAGGTGTCGTGGAACGTCACCTCCTCGGCCGGGAACCAGCACAGCCGGAACGCGCCGTCATCGCAGACGGTGCCGCCGAGGATCCACTGGCAGTGCTGCGTCCCGCTTCCCCACTGCCAGCGACCCGTCACGGTGATCCGATCGCCATCGACCACGCCGGTGCCGGTCGGGGCGAACGCGCCGCCGGTCACCGTGTCCGGTTCGCCGAAGATCTCCTCCGCCGCCGGGGGCTCGAGGAAGTACGCCTGGGTCGATGTGCTGGAGGCGATCATCGAACACCAGCCGGCAGCACCGTCGGCACGCGCCAGCACCTCGATCGCCGTCAGCATCGTCAGCGGAGCAGCCTCGGGGCCCCCGTAGGCCTCGGGCAGACCCATCCGCATCAGGTCGGCGGCGACCAGCGCTTCCACCGTCTCCGGCGGCAGTCGCCGGTCCTGCTCGGCGACGTCCGCCAGCTTCATGACGAGCGGCGCCACCGCCTCGGCCGCCGCCACCAATCCGCCGTCACTGCGTTCGTTCACCAGGCCGCCGCCGGGCGACCGTCGACGAACAAACGCGCCTCGTCAGGTCCGAGCACGTTGCGCCTCCGACCAGCTGAGGCCCTGCTGCACGTCGACGTCGTGGGGCAGGCCGAGCACTCGCTCGGCGACGATGTTGCGCTGCACCTGGCCGGTCCCGCCGCCGATCGTCAAGGCTTGCGAGAACAGGTAGCCGTCGTACCAGCCCGGGTGGTCGAGCGTGCGCGGCGGACGGTCGGGGCTGAGGTTGCGGCTCTCCGTGCCGGGCGTGAACGACGATTCGTCGAACTTCGCGCCGCTGGCGGGTGACGTGCCGTCACCGCCCGTCAGCATCGCCGCCGGACCGATGAGATCGCGAGCCAGCTCCATCACGTGCTGACCGTGCTCGTCGCCGAGCAGCTTGCGAATGCTCGCCTCCGGGCCCGGCTGTTCGCCCTTCAGCCGGGCCGTCAGCGTGCGCATGCGGATCAGCTCCAGCACCGTGTGCTCGACGTACACCTGGGCCAGGCGCTGGCGCAGTGTCGGATCGGTGAGGGGTCCTGCGGCCTTCACCGCCTCGACCAGGTCCAGTGCCGTCGGCCCGCTCCCCCACAGCACGCCACCGGTCGACAGCGAGATGCGCTCGTTGCCGAGCGTCACCTTGGCCAGCCGCCACCCGTCGTTGAGGTCGCCGACGAGGTTCGCCGCCGGCAGGCGCACGTCGGTGAAGAACACCTCGTTGAAGGTGTGCCCGCCGGTCATCTCCGTGATCGGACGGATCTCGATGCCCGGTGCGTCCATCGGGCAGACGAAGTACGAGATGCCCTTGTGCTTGGGCAACTCCGGATCGGTGCGGGCGATGAGGATGCCGTACTTCGCGTACTGCGCCCCGCTGGTCCAGATCTTCTGGCCGTTGACGACGAACTCCTCGCCGTCGCGCACGGCGCGGGTACCGAGGTTGGCGAGGTCGCTGCCACTTCCCGGCTCGGAGAACAGCTGGCACCAGAACTCGACCCCCGACAGGATCGGCCACAGGTAGCGGTCCTTCTGTTCCTTCGTGCCGGCGTACACGATCGTCGGACCGGCCCACCCGATCCCGATCGGGTTGACCGGCCGGCGCACGCCGGCCGCGGTCAGCTCGTCGTCGATCAGCACCTGGTGGATCGGGTCGGCGTCGATGCCCCAGGGACGCGGCCAGTGGGGGACGACGTAGCCCGCCCGGGCCAGCTCGTCGCCACTCGGATCCGGGTGCTCGGCCAACCACTCGCGCACCGCCAGGCGCCGGGCGTCGTCGCGCCCCGGCAGCTCGAAGTCCATGCTCGCGACGCTACGTCCTGCACCCCGCCGCCATTACCTTCGCGGCGTGACCCCTTCGGCCCCCGACTTGAGCGGAGCGAGCCATCCGGCCGCGGACAGACGCTTCGGCCCCCGACCGCAGCGCGATGACGGGTCAGGCCGAGCGCCAGCGAGGCAAGCGAGCGGAGCGAGCCATCCGGCCGCGGACGTGACCGCTTCGGCCCCCGACCGCGCGCATGACGGGTCAGGCCGAGCGCCAGCGAGGCAGCGAGCGGAGCGAGCCGTCAACAAGGCTGGAACTTCGCCGACGTGTTCGAGGCGGTGGCCGACCGGCAGCCGGACGCCATGGCCCAACGCCATGCCGGCCGCACGACGACGTGGGCCGAGCTCGACCGGCGGGCCGACGGCATCGCCGCCACGTTGCTCGCGGCGGGCGTCGCCGAGCAGGACAAGGTGGCCCAGTACCTGTACAACTCGCCGCCGTACCTCGAAACGACCTTCGGCGCGTTCAAGGCCGGGTTGGCCACCGTCAACACGAACTACCGCTACACCGCCGACGAGCTGACCTACCTCTGGGACAACGCCGACGTGGTGGCCGTGGTCTTCCACGGCACGTTCGTCGACCGCGTCGACGAGGTGCGGGCCCGCCTGCCGCGCATCCGCACCTGGCTGTTCGTCGACGACGGCAGCGGCCCGACGCCGGACTGGGCCGTCGACTACGAGACCGCGGCCGCCGCCGCTCCGGCGCACCGGGTGGCCGGGCCGTGGGGACGTTCCGGCGACCACCTGCTGCTGCTCTACACCGGCGGAACGACCGGCATGCCGAAGGGGGTGATGTGGCGCCAGGAGGACCTCTTCGGTGCGCTCGACGCAGCCAACAAGAAGCGCCTGCCGCCGGAGCAGGACCTCGACGCCGCTGCCGATCGGGTCGTCAAGCCCGGACCGCGCAACCTTCCTGCCGCCCCGCTGATGCACGGCACGGGGCTGTTCAACGCCTTGTCCAACCTGATGATCGGCGGCAGCGTCGTCACGATGGAGGGCCGGCGCTTCGACCCCGTCGAGCTGCTCGACACCGTCGAGCACGAGCGCATCAACTCGATGTCGATCGTCGGCGACGCCTTCGCCAAGCCGATCCTGCGGGCCCTCGACGCCCAGCCGGACCGCTGGGACGTGTCGTCCCTCCGGGTCATCGTGTCGAGCGGCGTGATCTGGTCGGCGGAGTCCAAGGCCGGTCTGCTGCGCCACAACGACCGGCTGATCATGGTCGACTCGCTCGGGTCCAGCGAGGCGATCTCGATGGCGTCGAGCACCGTCACGTCCGACGGCTCAGCGGCGACGGCGTCGTTCCGGCTCGGGCCCACGACGCGGGTGGTGACCGAGGACGGTCGGGACGTGGTGCCGGGTTCCGGCGAGCGCGGGCTGGTGGCGATGCGCGGCTACACGCCGATCGGGTACTACAAGGACCCGGAGAAGTCGGCGGCCACGTTCCAGGTCATCGACGGCCAGCGGTACTCGATCCCGGGTGACTTCGCCACGGTCGACGCCGACGGCACCGTCCGCCTGCTCGGCCGAGGCAGCCAGTGCATCAACACCGGCGGCGAGAAGGTGTACCCGGAGGAGGTCGAGGAGGTGCTCAAGCTGCACCCCGCGGTCGCCGACGCTGCCGTCGTCGGGGTGCCCGACGAACGCTTCGGCGAGGCCATCACGGCCCTCGTCGAGCCCCACGCCGGCTCGACGATCGACGAGCCGCTGCTGATCGCCCACGTCAAGCAGCACCTCGCCGGTTACAAGGCGCCCAAGCGCGTGCTGCCGATCGAGACGGTCGGCCGAGCAGCCAACGGCAAGCTCGACTACCGCGCGCTCGACGGCCCTGGCCATCGCCACGCAGTGAACGTACGGATCCGATCTGGGCGCCGATCCTGACGGCTGTCGTCGGGATCGGCACCCAGATCACGTCAGCTCCCGAGACCAGGATCGGTCACCAGTACCACCAGCCGGCGGCGACCACGACCCGGAAGTAGATGCCGGCGACCTCGTGGCACGTGTACCGCAGCGGGTTGTACCAGGCGTACCGGCTGTTGCAGGATCCGATCATCCGATCCCAGAACCTGGCGTCGCACTGCAGGCGACCCCACTGGCTGTTCCCGTACGGCTTGTTGGCGTAGCAGCTGTCGTGCCAGTGACAGGCCTCGTGGAAGTTCCACGTCGGCCCCGAGTCGGGCGCGTTGGTGCAGGCATCACCGTGCCGAGCGGCGGTCACTGCGGCAACGGCCGGCGTCGCTTCGGCTGCCATCGCCGGCGTCCACGAGGCGATCGCTCCGCCCCCGACGCCGATCCCAGCGGCGAGGGTGACTGCGGCCAGCTTTTGCTTCAACTTCATCGGTTCCTCCTCACGTGGTGTGTCGCCCGTCACGGTGATGGTGCGCGCACGCCGTCCTCCCGCTCCAGCACGGCTCCGGGATCGCGAGCCGGAACATCTGCGCTTGACTTTTCACCGCGCCGGTGCCCTCCGTTGCACGCACGTCGCCGCCACCGGACATGGTGGGCGTCGTGGGGAGCGAGCACTCGACGAGCCGCCAGGCGCTGCTGGACGCCGGCGTCGACCTGCTGCTCGAGACGGGCGTGACCCCGGGCGTCGACCACATCAAGATGTCGTCCGCGGCTCGCCGCGCCGGGTACACCACCGGCGCCGCCTACCGCTTCTGGGACAACCAGCACGAGTTCCAGCGCGACGTGGTCGTCGAGCTCCTGCACAAGCGCGACGAGATCGCCGTCGCCGAGACCGTCGCCGGCATCCGCCACCTCGTCGACGCCGGTGCCCCGTTCCGGGAGATGATCCGGGCCGGCGCAGCCGCCAACGTGCACAGCCTGCCCGGCTCGGCGCTGTACTTCACGACCCTCGTCGTGCGGGCGTCGACGCTGTGGGACCCCGAGCTGTGTGCCATCTCGGCCGAGCGGGTCCGCGACGGGTTGAGCAACTTCGTGCAGCTCTACGAGGTGCTGTTGCGCGTGTTCCACCGCCGGATGCGCCCGCCGTACACCGTCGACCACCTGGCGCTCGTCCTGGCCGCCATGGCGGAAGGCTTCTCGATCCAGGGCTCGACCGGCATCGAGCACCCGCACTTCGACCGGGCCGACCTCGGCGAACGTGTCGGCACCGACTGGACCCTGCTCGGTGTGGCGATCGAGGCCATCGTCGACCGGCTCACGGAACCAGCGGTTCCCGAGCGTTCGTCACGCAGCGAGCGTGACAGCCCAGGCCGGCCTGGCCGGGCCCACGCCGAGTGAGCGAAGTCTTCGAAGCGAGCGAGGCGATCGACGACAGCTAGGTGAACGCGCCGAGGAAGAGGGCGGTCTCCTCGCCGAGGTTCATCGGGACGCTGTAGCCGGCGCGGTCGGTGATCGTCGACCAGTGCTCGGCGATGGTCTCTGGGGTGAGGTCGCGATCCGTGTACCCGACGGTCTCACCGATGAAGACCTCGGCGACGCGCCCGCCGCCGACGGAGAAGACCCGGCCCGACGCGTCGCACGACTCGTGGGCGAGGTAGACGACGAGCGGCGTGACCAATGCGGGGTCGAGCTGCTCGGCCATGCTCCCGAGGATGTCCTCGGTCATCCGGGTGTGAGCGAGCGGGGCGATCGCGTTGGCCTGGATGCCGTACCGGGCGCCCTCGACGGCCAGCACCCGGGTCAGGCCGACGAGGCCCATCTTGGCCGCGCCGTAGTTGGTCTGGCCGAAGTTGCCGAAGATGCCGGCGGCCGACGATGTCGAGATGACCCGCCCGGAGCGTTGCTCGCGCATGTGCACCCACGCCGGCTTGGTCACGTTGAACGCACCGCGGAGGTGGACGGCCAGCACCGGCTCGAGCAGGTCGGCGGTCATGTTGTGGAACGTCTTGTCGCGCAGGATGCCGGCGTTGTTGATCACGATGTCGACCCGCCCGAAGGCGTCGAGGGCGGTCTGGACGATCGCCTCCCCACCCTCGGGCGTCGCCACGGAGCTCGTGTCGGCGACGGCATCGCCACCGGCGGTCTTGATCTCGTCGACGACGAGCTGGGCGGCGCCGGCGTCGCTGCCCGACCCGTCGACGGCGCCGCCGAGGTCGTTGACGACGACGAGTGCACCCCGTCCGGCGAGGGCCAGCGCGTGCTGGCGGCCGAGCCCGCCGCCTGCCCCTGTGATGATCGCCACCTTGCCGTCGAACCCGAGGTCAGCCATGGCCGGCGACGCTATCGACGGCGGCGCGGCGCGAGGTCTCGGGCCGCGCGGTGTGACTCTGCCAAGCTGGCGGCGTGTACGAGCAACGTCGGGACGACGACGGTCGAGGCTTCCGCACGACACGCAGCGGCATCTCACCGGCGCTCATCGCACTGGCCGTCGTGGTGGCCCTGGCCCTCGTGTTCGTCATCCAGAACACCGAGCAAGCCCCGGTCCAGCTGTTGTTCTGGGAGCGCCAGATGTCGGTGTGGGTGGCGATCGCCATCGCCATCGTGATCGGCATCGTGCTCGACCGCCTGGTGTCGACGTGGTGGCGTCGGCGCCGACGGGACGACTGATTGCCGCTGGTGCGCGTCGCATCATCCGACGGCGTTTCCGTCGCCGTCCACGAACTGAGCGGCGCGGACGCGGCCGGCCAGCCGACGCTGCTGGTCGCTCACGCCACGGGCTTCCACGGGCGCGCCTACCTTCCGATGGCCGCTCACCTGGCCGACCGATACCACGTCGTCGGACTCGACATGCGCGGCCACGGGGACACGCCGTTGCCGCCGGACTGGTCGGTCGATTGGAACGGCTATGGCGACGACGCGCTGGCCGTCGGCGACGACCTGGCCGCAGCGGCGTCGGGTCGACGACTGATCGGATTCGGCCACTCGATGGGCGGCGCCGCGCTGCTGCTGGCGGCGGGCCGCCGACCCGAGCTGTTCGAGCGGCTGGTCCTCTACGAGCCGATCGTGTTCGCGCCCGACCCCGACCGGGCGGGCGGACCCAGTCCGCTGATCGCCGGCGCCCGCCGCCGCCGAGCCACGTTCCCGTCGGTCGAGGCGGCGATCGCCAACTACGCGTCGAAGCCGCCCCTGGGCGCGTTCGACCCGGCAGCCCTCGACGCGTACGTGCGGTACGGGTTCGCCGCCAACGGCGACGGCGTCCGCTTGAAATGCTCGCCCGAGCACGAGGCGCAAACCTTCGAGCAGAGCACGACGAACGGGTTGTGGGAGCGGCTGCCCACCGTCGAGACCCCGACCGTCGTGATCTCCGGCCGGATCGAGGCGGACCAACCGTCTCGCGGCGCTGCGGCGGCCGCTGAGCAGCTGCCGCACGGCCGGTACCTCGAGGTACCCGAGCTGGACCACTTCGGCCCGTTCACCGACCCGGCACGGGTCGCCGCCCTCGTGGCCGCCCAGTCCTGACCGTCCTCGTCCGGTCGGCGAGGGGACTCCCCGACGCGGTGACACCCCCGTCGTACGATGGCGGCATGTTCGAGGTGCCGACCGGTCTGTCCCCCAGCAGGGTCGAGTCGTTCACCTCGTGTCCGCTGGCCTTCCGGTTCTCCAGCATCCAGCGCCTCGCCGACGCGCCCTCCATCCATGCCACGCGTGGCTCGCTCGTCCACCGGGCGCTGGAGCTGGCGTTCTCGGCCCCGCCGGCGGAGCGCACCGCCGACCGCTTCCACCAGAGCCTCGACGTCGCCCGCCAGGAGTTCCGCAGCGACCCCGACTACATCGCGCTCGAGCTCGACGGCGAGGCGACGGCCACGTTCGACGACGAGTGCCGGGTGCTGGTCGACCGGTACCTCACGATGGAGGACCCGCGGGCGGTGCAGCCGATCGGTCTGGAGCTGCGCCTCAGCGCAGCTGTCGGGTCGCTCTCCTTGCGCGGCATCATCGACCGCCTCGAGCTGCGCGACGGCGAGCTGGTCGTGACGGACTACAAGACCGGTCGCGCTCCTTCGCTGAACTGGGAGCAGAAGAGCCTGGCCGGCGTGCACTTCTACTCGTTCCTGTGCGAGCAGGTCCTCGGTCGCCGCCCGGCCGTGATCCGGCTGATGTACCTCAGCAGCGGCGAGACGATCGAGGCCGTGCCGTCCGCGCAGTCGGTGCGGTTCATCACCACCCGGACGCACGCGGTGTGGCAGGCCGTGGAGCGGGCCTGCGCCACCGGCGACTTCCGGCCCCGACCCAGCGCCCGGTGCCAATCGTGCGGTTATCAGACGTGGTGCCCCAGCTTCGGTGGCGACCCCGAACGTGCCGACGCAGAGGCGCCCCACACGCGCGACGCGTTGCTCGTCGGCGCAGCCGGCGCGTGACGACGGACCTGGTCGGAGGGGCCGACAGCGACGCACCACCGATCCCGTCGCCGTCGGCGGCGCCGGGGCGCCGGTCACTCGGTCCGACGATCGCCGCCTTCGACCGGCGGATCGACAGCGCGCTCGAACGACTGCGCGGCCACCGGGCGGCCGACGTCGTGTTCGTGTCGGCGTCGCGCCTGGGCGACTTCAGCCTCGTCTGGCACCTCACGAACACCGCTCGCGGGCTGACGAGCGAGCGCCGCGCCGACCAGGTGCCGGCGCTCGCCGCCGCGCTCGGGGTGGAGAGCCTGCTCGTCAACCAGGGGCTCAAGCGGATCTTCCGCCGCCCTCGCCCCACCGTGCACGGCGACCCCCGCTACCCCGTCCGGAAGCCGTCGACGTCGGCGTTCCCCTCGGGCCACGCCAGCGCCGCCGCCTTCACGGCCACGGTCCTCACGGCGTGGGACGGTCGGCGGTCGGCACCGCTCTGGTGGGGCATCGCCGTCACGGTGGCCACGAGCCGGGCCTACGTGCGGATCCACCACCCGTCCGACGTCGTCGCTGGGATGGCCGTCGGCGGGGTGCTCGGCCTCGCTGCGGTGCGCGTCCTGCGCGCCCTGGGAATCCGCTGACCACCCGGGGCGTTGAGGATCCTGTGACCCGAATCTTCTCCATCACCTTCGACTACCGCTGCCCGTACGCCCGGATCGCCCACGATCACGTGATCACCGGCCTGCGGGCGGGAGCGGACTGGGAGGTCACGTTCCTGCCGTTCTCCCTCGGCCAGGCCCACGTCGAGGAGGGCGGGACGCCGGTGTGGGAGCAGCCGGAGATCGATTCGGGCCTCCTGGCGCTCCAGCTGGCCATCGCCGTGCGGGACACGCAGCCTGACCACTTCCTCGACGTCCACCAGGCCATCTTCGAGCATCGCCACGTTGCCGCCGGTGACCTGCGCCAGCGCGACGCACTGACGGCAGCGCTGGCGTCGACCGGCGTCGACGTCGACGCGGCGTGGGCCACCGTCGACACCGGTTCAGCGTTGTCGACGATCGAGAAGGAGCACACCGGGTTCGTCGAATCGCACAACGTGTGGGGCGTCCCGACCTTCGTCGTCGACGATCGTGCCGTGTTCGTGCGCCTGCTCGACGTGGCCGGTGGCGACGCCGAGCTGGCCGTGTCGACGGTCGAGCGGGTGCTCGACCAGGTGAGCTGGCCGCTGCTGAACGAGTTCAAGCACACGTCGATCCCGCGCTGAGCGGGCGACGCTCAGGCGACGGCGGGCGGGTCGTCGAACGGCCGGGGGACCGCCATCGGGCGCAGCCGCCGGCGAACCCGGTGACGTCCGAGGAGTCGGCCGCGTGCGTCCCGCTGTGCGCGCCGCCACGCCAGCTCGCCGGACACATCGTCCAGGCGGGCGACCCGTGTCAGCAGTTCGCTCATGTCGTCGTGAGCCGGTCGGGGCACCGCTGATACACGCCGTGTGAGATGCTCGGCCGGTGGCCGATACCGACGAACGGAGGATGAGCGACGCCGAGGGGCTGATGTGGCGCCTCGAGAAGGACCCGCACCTGTCGTCCACGTTCGGGAACGTCACGGTGCTCGATCGCCCGCCGGATTTCGACCGGCTGCGAGCGCGGATGGAACGAGCGATCGCCGCCGTGCCACGGCTTGGGTGGCGCGTGCAGCCGACCCCGGCGAACCTCTCGGCGCCGCTGTGGGTCGACGACCCGGATTTCGAGATCGACTACCACGTGCGGCGGATCGCCCTGGCCAAGCCGGGGAACCTGCGCCAGCTGCTCGACCTGGCGACGCTGGCCGTCGTCGACCCGTTCGACCGGACCCGACCGCTGTGGCAGTTCATCGTCGTCGAGGGGCTGCGGGGCGGCAAGGCGGCGCTCGTGCAGAAGATGCACCACACCATCACCGACGGTGTCGGCGGCGTGCAGATGTCCCTGCAGTACCTCGACTTCGAGCGCGATGCCGCCGGCCCCGAGGCCGTCGACCGCAGCGACGACGGCCCGGTCGGTGGGCCACCGTCGCCGTCGGGCGCGGAAGCCGTGCGCGACCTGATCGTCGGCGGGCTCCGGTTGCCGATCGGTGTCGTCAAGCAGGTGCGCGACCTGCTCGCCGACCCAGTCTCCATCCCGTCGGCCGGAACGGCCGCCATCGAAGCCGTGCGCGCCGTGGCCACCCAGCTCTCGGACACCGAGCAGGCGCATTCGCCGCTGTGGACCCGGCGCAGCCTGAAGCGACACCTCGAGGTCGCCACCGCGCCGTTCCGCGAGACCAAGGACGCGGCCAAGCGTCTCGGCGGGACCCTCAACACCGCGTTCCTCACCGCGGCGACGGAGGCTGCGTCGCGCTACCACCGCGAGCTGGGCGAACCGGTCGACGTGCTGCGCGCTTCGATGGCGGTCAGCACGCGCACCGAGTCGTCCGGCGCCAACGCCTTCTCGCTCGCCCGCATGCTCGTCCCGGCCGGCGAGATGCCGATCGCCGAGCGGTTCCTCTTGATCCAGCAGCTCTCCGACGCCGCCCGCGGTGGCGGCGATGGAGGCGCATCGCTGGAGACCTTGGCCGCCGTGGCCGCGGCGCTGCCGACCACGCTCGTCACCCGGCTGGCCCGCCAGCAGGCGCAGACGGTCGACTTCGCCACCTCCAACGTGCGCGGTGCGCCCGTGCCGATGTACATCTGCGGCGCCCAGCTGCTGCACAACTACCCGATCGGGCCCCTGGCCGGCGTGGCGTTCAACCTGACGCTGCTGTCATACCTCGGCAGCCTGGACATGGGGATGAACGTCGATGCAGCCGCAGTGACCGAGCCGGCACTGCTGGCCAAGCTGATCGAGCGCTCGTTCAAGGACCTGATCCGCGCCTGAGCCCATCGCCCTCGGCAAGCTCACAGGTCCTTCCCAGGTCGACCATGGCCACCGATGGTGTGATGCCCCTCGTGAACCGCGACCACGACGACGACCACGACCTCGGACTGGCCCACGACCTCCCCCGGCTGCTCGATCGGCGCCGGGTGCTCCAGCTGTTCGGCGTGGCCGGTGCCGCTGTCCTGGCGAGCTGCGGGGGCGACACGTCCTCGTCGAGCTCGACGAGCGCGGCGCCCGGCACGTCGGGGTCGACCTCCACGCCGAGCACGGGCGGGACGACGACCGTCGACAGCAGCGCAGCGACGACGGCGGAGGCCGACGGGACCACGCAGTGCGCCCCGATCCCGGAGGAGACCGCTGGCCCCTACCCCGGCGACGGATCCAACGGGCCCAACGTCCTCACCGAGAGCGGTGTGGTGCGCCAGGACATCCGATCCAGCTTCGGATCTTCATCGACGGTCGCCGAGGGGATCCCCCTGACGATCAACCTGATCCTGCTCGACACCACGGGCAACTGCGCCACGCTGGGTGGCGCTGCCGTCTACCTCTGGCACTGCGACCGCGAGGGTCGGTACTCCCTGTACTCGGAGGACGTCGAAGGAGAGAACTACCTCCGCGGTGTGCAGGAGGCCGACGCCAGCGGGCGGGTCACGTTCGACAGCATCTTCCCGGCCGCCTACTCCGGACGCTGGCCGCACCTGCATTTCGAGGTCTACGAGAACCTCGCTGCGGCGACCGGCGGCGGCACCCGCATCGCCACGTCCCAGGTGGCGCTCCCCCAGGACGCCTGCGACGAGGTCTACACCACGGCCGGGTACGAGCAGAGCGTGGAGAACATGGCGCAGCTGACGCTGCAGAGCGACAACGTGTTCGGCGACGATGCCGGTGCCGCCCAGCTCGGTTCCGTCGACGGCGACGTGACCAGCGGGTACACCGTCGAGCTCACCGTCCCGGTCGACCCGACGGCGACATCGACGGGCGGGGTCGGCGGCGCCGGTGCGCCTCCCGGTGGCGGAGGGGGGCGCCCGCCCGGCCCCCCGCAGCGCGCGCCCTGACGGGACGCGCTGGTGGGGCGGCGGAGCGTCAGACGGGTTCGTGCGACGCGGACGTGAGCAGCGTGCGCA
Source organism: uncultured Acidimicrobiia bacterium (assembly GCA_963844175.1). Taxonomy (GTDB): domain Bacteria; phylum Actinomycetota; class Acidimicrobiia; order Acidimicrobiales; family Ilumatobacteraceae; genus JALZMG01. The sequence goes on along the minus strand of CAWJNE010000022.1, from coordinate 196,860 downwards.
CGTCGAGCAGGACGTCGGCGACCTCGCCGGACGACACGAGCTCGCGGGCCATCATGCGACCGAGCGCCTCATCGATCACTGTGAGCGCGTCCGCGATCACGGCGTCGTGGGTGGCATCGTGCACGTCCCTCGTCAGCTCGTCCGTCATCCTCGAACACGGTAGCTGGCGCGCCGGGTGCGCGGGCGGCGAATGGTGCGGCCGATGTCACGACGGCGACGGGAATACGGCAACGGCCTCCCGGCCGTATGGTCGGCGCGATGGACCTCGCTGATCGCAACGTCGTCGTCACCGGAGCGGCCCGCGGCATCGGCGCCGCGCTGGCCAGGCGGTTCGCTGCCGGCGGAGCTCGCGTCGTCGTCGCCGACGTGGGTGACGTCGCTGCAGTCGTCGCCGAGCTGCCTCAGGCGATCGGCGTCACGGTCGACATCTCGACCGAGCAGGGCAACGTCGACCTGATTGCCCGCGCTGAGGAGGCGTTCGGCCCGGTCGACCTGTTCTTCGCCAACGCCGGCATCGGCGGCGGCACCGACCTCGACACGCCCGAGGAGTCCTGGCAGCAGGCCTTTGACGTCAACGTGAACGCCCACCGCTGGGCGGCCAAGCACCTCATCGGCGGCTGGCTGGCCCGCGGCGAGGGGTACTTCTGCTCGACGGCGTCGGCCGCCGGAGTGCTGCTGCAGATCGGTTCGGCGCCGTACACGCTCACCAAGCGGGCGGCGGTCGCCTTCGCCGAGTGGCTGGCTGTGACCTACGGAGCGCGCGGCCTGCGGGTGAGCTGCCTGTGTCCGCAGGGCGTGAACACCGAGATGCTCCGCGCCGGCGACGACCCGGCGCTCGGCGGGGGCGGCACCCAGGTCGTTCGCTCCGCCGGCGTGGTGCTCGAACCGGAGCAGGTGGCCGACGTCGTCGCCGACGCCATCGCCGAGGAGCGGTTCCTGATCCTCCCGCACCCCGAGGTCCAGGACTACATGCGCCGCAAGGCCGACGACCCGGACCGCTGGTTGGCCGGAATGCGCAAGCTGCAGGCCCGCATCCTCGGTTGATGGCTCGCTTCGCGGCCCGGCGACGGCGCGCGAGCGCATGACTACCCTCGCTGTCGTGACTGATCACGAACCGGAGCCGATCTCGCCCCACCGCGGAGTCGCCACCCGCCTGCTCGACGGACGATCCACCGCCGGATCGCCGGCGGTCAGCCCGGACGGAGAGCGCATCGCCTTCGTCGTCGCAACGATCGACCTGGAGCGCAACACCACCACGGCGCGCATCTGGCTCGCCGGACGCGGCGATCCGGCGCCGATCACGGCCGGCCCTCGCGACCGGGACCCGCAGTGGTCACCCGACGGTCGGTGGCTGGCCTTCGCCTCGAGCCGCGGCGAGAAGGACCACGAGACGACGATCCACGTGCTCCCCGTCGACGGTCCCGGCGAGGTGCGCACGGTCGCCACCATGCCCGACGGCGCGTCCGACCTGCAGTGGTCGCCCGATGGGCGCTGGCTGGCGTTCACCAGCCGGGCTCGCGACGCGCGTTACGAGGCCGAGGACGAGCGTTGGCAGTCGCCACGCAAGATCGATCGGTTCTTCAGCCGGCTGGACAACGAGGGGTGGGTGTTCGACCGCCCCAACCACATCTTCGTGGTTGCCAGCGACGGCACCGGCAAGCCGCGGGACCTGACCCCCGGCCCGTTCCAGCACGGCGGGGTCGCTTGGCTGGCCGACTCCTCGGGCGTGGTCACGGCCGCCGCCCGCCACGACACCTGGGACCGCGATCTGTGCGAGGACCTGTACGTCGTGCCGCTGGACGGGACGATCCGCGCCCTCACCAAGCAGACCGGCGTGTACCACCTCCCGGCCGTGTCGCCCGACGGCACCTGCGTGGCCTTCCTGGGTGCCGACGACCCGACGACCTACCCCCAGAACATGCGCACCGGCGTGATCTCCCTCGACGGGGGCGAACACCGCTGGATCTCGAGCGGGCTGGACCGCACGTTCGAGACGACGGCCGGGAGCCGGGCGCCCCTGTGGCTGGACGACGACACGCTGCTGGCCACCGCCGAGGATCGCGGCGCGACCCACCTGTATCGGCTGGCCGCCGACGGGTCCGCCGCTCCCGAGGCGCTGACCAGCGGGCCGATGACCATCCATGGCTTCGACGCCGCCGGGGGTCGCATCGTGATGGCTCGCTCGACCGTCGCCCACCCAGCGGAGATCGTCACGCTCGAGGGTCCCGTGACGGACGTGACCGAGAGCTTTCTCGGGTGGGAGCGGTTCGCCGTTCCGACGACCGACGGCACCGACGAGATCGACGCGTGGATCATGCGGCCGGCGGGCTTCGAGTCACGCCGCAAGTACCCGGTGCTGGTCAACGTGCACGGAGGTCCCTTCACCCAGTACGGCGAGACGTTCTTCGACGAGGCCCAGATGCAGGCGGCGGCCGGGTTCGTCGTGCTGATGTGCAACCCGCGCGGCGGCAGCGGCCGCGACACCGCGTGGGGCCAGTCGATCCTGGGCCCCAAGCACCCCGTCGCCCCGGGCACGGGGTGGGGTTCGGTCGACGTGGACGATGTGTTGGCCGTGCTCGACGCCGCGCTGGCCCGCTACCGGTTCTGCGACCCGAAGCGGGTCGGGATGCTCGGGGGGAGCTACGGCGGCTACATGGCGACACTGCTGGCCGGTCTCCACGGCGACCGGTTCGCCGCCATCTGCAGCGAGCGGGCCGTGAACAACATGATCTCCGAGGAGTGGAGCAGCGACATCGGCACGGTCTTCCGTGTCGAGCACGGCCCGACTTACCTCGACGATCCTGACGAGTACGCCCGCATCTCGCCGGTCCGCCATGTACGTGACATCGACGTGCCGATGCTGCTGATCCACTCGGAGCAGGACCTGCGGTGCCCCATCGGTCAGGCCGAGGAGTTGTTCGTGGCCCTCCGCCTGCTCGGCAAGGACGTGACGTTCTACCGGTTCCCGGCCGAGAGCCATGAGCTGTCACGGTCCGGTTCGCCGGTGCACCGCCGGATGCGCGGCGAGATCATCCTGGACTGGTTCACCGAGAAGCTGGCGCCGCGCCGCGGTCAGACTCGAGCGAAGTAGTCCCCCGAGCGTCCGCACCGCAACGAGCACGCTTGGTCAGGTCGGCCGTGCCCGACCGAGCCGCGCGAGCGAGTCGTCGAGTGAGCGAGGCCATCGATTCAGCCTTCGGAGACCCATTCGTCGATCAACGTGCGGGCGATCGAGATGCCGGGCGGGATCTGCGGCAGCGTGTCTCGCCGGTACCACGCGGCGTCGGCGATCTCGGTGGCGTCGAGCTCCAGCTCGCCCGACTCGTAGCGGGCGCGGAAGCCGATCATCAGGCTGTGCGGGAACGGCCAGGGTTGGCTGCCCCGGTACCGCACGTCGCCGACGGTCAGCCCCACCTCCTCGCGCACCTCGCGCACGACGGCGCCCTCGAGCGACTCGCCGGGCTCGACGAATCCGGCCAGGCACGAGTACATCGGGATGCGCCACTGCACGCCGCGCGCCAGCAGCGCCTCCTGCTCGGGGCCGTCGTCACCACGGGTGACGAGCGTGATCATGGCTGGGGCGAGGCGGGGGAACGCCATCAGCCCGCACGACGGGCACCCCAGCGCCCGGTGACCGGTCGCCGGCTCCGTCGGCGTGGCGCAGCGCCCGCAGAAGCGATGGGTGCGACCCCACTCGACGAGCTGCACGGCCCGTCCGGCGGCCAGCCATTCGCCTTCCCCGGCCCGACCGTGGAAGGCGTAGAGATCGATCGCGGCACCGTCGCTGGGATCGGCGTCGGCGGGGACGTCGACGGCGTGCCACGCCGCGCCGTTCAGCACGCCGACCGCATGCAGTGTCCACGAGGCGTCCGCCGGTTCGTCGGCCAGCCAGACCGTGGCCCCGATGACGTGGACGTAGCGGGCCTCGGTCGTGCCGTCGGGGGTCACGCCAGGTTCGTAGCAGACCGGGCCCGATCGGCTCCGGCCCGGCCCGGCCTGGCAGGCTCGCGGTGTGACGACGCCACACATCGACCAGCTGCTCGAGGTCGCCCGCCAGCGCCTGCGCCGGGTCGAGGTCGACGATCTCGACGCCGAGGTGGCGGCCGGGGCCCTCGTCGTCGACATCCGTCCCGAGGTCAACCGACGCGACGAGGGCGAGCTGCCGGGTGCCGCCGTGGTCGACCGCATCGTGCTGGAGTGGCGCCTCGACCCGACGAGCCCGGCGAGCCTGCCCGAGGCCGCCGCCGCCCGCCGGGTGATCCTCGTGTGCAACGAGGGCTACGCCTCGAGCCTGGCCGCGGCCACGCTCATCGACCTCGGACTCGCCGACGCCACCGACCTCGTCGGCGGCTACCGCGCCTGGTCCGCCTCCCGCCACCACCCCACCTGACCCGACAGACCGGTTCTCAAGCGTTTTCAGGGGTCAAACATGACCCCAGATCCTCAGGAGAACCGCTGGGCGGGCCGGGCAGCGGCCTGGGCCGCGGCTCGTTCCGATCCGTAGGCTCCGAGCCATGCCTTCCGAAGACGTCGTGATCATCGATGCGGTGCGGACCCCGATCGGTCGCCGCAACGGCGGCCTGTCCAGCGTCCACCCGGCCGAGCTGCTCGGCATCGCCCAGGCGGGGATCGTCGAGCGCACGGGCATCGACCCGAGCGACGTCGGTCAGGTCGTCGGCGGGTGCGTCAGCCAGGTCGGCGAGCAGAGCTTCAACGTCACGCGCACCGCCTGGCTCGCCGCGGGCCTGCCGATGTCCACGGCGGCGACGACCATCGACACGCAGTGCGGCTCCAGCCAGCAGGCGACGAACCTTGCCTCGTCGCTGGTCGGGGCCGGCGTCGTCGACGTCGCGCTGGCCTGCGGTGTGGAGGTGATGAGCCGGATCCCGATCGGCATCAACTCCTCGAAGAAGCTCGGCCTGGGCATCCCGATCCCGAAGACGTACTTCGGCCGCTACGAGATGACCTCCCAGTTCGAGGGCGCCGAGCGGATCGCCGAGAAGTGGTCGATCACCCGCGAGGACACCGACGCCTTCGGGCTGGCGTCCCAGCAGCGGGCGGCCACTGCGTGGGCGGAGGGTCGCTACGACGGCCAGTGGATCGCCGTCGAGGCGCCGGACGTCGACGAGGAGGGCGCCCCGACCGGCTCGACCCACACGGTCGATCGCGACGAGGGCCTGCGCGAGACGTCGCTCGAGAAGCTGGCCACGCTCAAGCCCGTGGCCCGCGAGGACGGGGTGCACACCGCCGGGAACTCCTCGCAGATCTCCGACGGGGCCGCCGCCGTGCTGCTGGCGACGGCGGGCCGGGCCGAGGAGCTCGGCCTGCGGGCCCGGGCCCGCATCGTCGACACGTGCCTCGTCGGGGTCGACCCGGTCCTGATGCTGACCGGACCGATCGACGCCACCGAGCACCTGCTCAAGCGGACGGGGCTGTCGATCGACGACATCGACGTGTTCGAGATCAACGAGGCGTTCGCGTCGGTGGTGCTGGCGTGGGCCCGGGAGACGGGCGCCGACCTGGCCAAGACCAACCCCAACGGCGGCGCCATCGCCCTCGGCCACCCGCTGGGCGCCACCGGCGCGTTCCTCATGACCAAGGCGCTCAACGAGCTGGAGCGGGTCGAGGGTCGGTACGCCCTCGTGTCGATGTGCTGCGGTGGCGGCCTCGGCACCGGGACGATCATCGAACGCATCTAGGCACGGATCTGGCCGTCGGCACCGGCCGGTTCGGGTCCGCTCCGACCGCCGCCATGGTCGCCGCGCCGGCATCCGCTTCACTGGCGGTCGATGCGGGTGGTCACGGCGATCGCACTAGCCGGCGGGCTCCTCACCACCACTGCCTGCGACCGGGCGCCCGCCACCCCGGCCGACGTGGGGAGGGTGGTCCACGTCATCGACGGGGACACCGTCGACATCGAGATCGCCGGGCACGAGGAGCGCGTCCGACTGCTCGGGATCGACACGCCCGAGGTGTTCCTCGCCGACGGCGCGCCGCCCGAGTGCTTCGGCCGCGAGTCCAGCGCCTTCACCGCGGACCTGCTGACCGACGGGTCCCGCGTCCGTCTCGAGCGGGACGTGGTCGGGCGTGACGACTACGGCCGCCTGCTGGCCTACGTCTTCGTCCTCGACGCCGGCGAGGTCACGGGTGGCTCGCTGGTCAACGAGGCGATCGTCCGCCAGGGCTACGCCCGCCCGCTGATCATCGCCCCGAACGGTGCCTACGCGACGCGCCTCGTCGCCGCGGCCACGGCCGCCGAGGCCGAAGGGCTCGGCCTGTGGGGCGGGTGCGACGGATAGCGTCTCGTCGTGGCCGACCCCGCTGCGGACACCGGGCTGTCCCTCGCCGAACGACTCGGCCACGACCCGAGCACGCGCCTGGTGATCATCTCGTGCGACGACCTCGGGCTCTGCCACGCCGCCAACGTCGGGGTCCGCCGGGCGATGCGCGAGGGGGCGGCCACATGTGCGTCGCTGATGGTTCCGGCCCCATGGGCGCGTCACGCCGCGGCCGCCTACGAGCCCGGTGACGACATCGGCGTGCATGTCACGCTGAACGCCGAGCACCCCAGCTACCGGTGGGGTCCGATCACCCACTCCCCGTCGCTGCTCGACGGTGACGGTGGCTTCCCCCGCTCCATCGACGACCTCTGGGAGCACGCCGACCCCGAGGAGGTGCGCCGGGAGGTGCGCGCCCAGATCGAGCGGGCGCTGGCCTGGGGCATCGACGTGACCCACCTGGCGCCGCACCTCAGCGCGATCACGCTGCGACCCGAGTTCTTCGACGTGTATCTCGACATGGCCGTCGAATTCGCCCTCCCGATCCGTCTCCCGTCGTCGATCACCGCCGAGCAGGCCGGCTTCCCGTTCCGCAAGCTGGCGGCCGAGGAGGGCGTGGTGTTCCCGGACCACTTCGACCACGACTGGCGGGCCGGCAGCCGCGACCGCGTGCACTCGGCGATCCGCCAGCTCGCTCCCGGTGTGACGGAGATCCATGTCCAGCCGGCGATCGACACGCCAGAGGTGCGCGAGCTGGCGCCGGCGGCGGCGGCAGGCTGGGTGGACGACCTGGCGCTCGTGGTCGACGACCCGGAGCTGCCGCGCCTGATCGCCGAGGCCGGCGCTGTGCTGATCGGCTACGCCGAGCTCAGGGACGCGATGCGAGCGCGCTGAGCGCGTTCGCCGCCTCGCCGCTGCGCAGCAGTCGGAACAACTCGCCCGTCGATCCCGCCGACTTCAACCGGCCCTGCATGAACGCGACGGCCGGATCGAAGCCGGCGTCCTGCACCGCGATGAGCGGAACACTGATGACGACGTCGGCGTCGTCCGGACCCTCGACCCGCTCGTCCTTCTTGCCGACGATGATCCGGTACTGGACGCTCACCGCCCTGCCCGTTCGCTCGCACACTCGAGCCGCAGCGGGTGCCACCGCCCCGGACGCTCGCTCACGCTGCTCACGCCTGGGTGTCGACGGACGTGCGCACGCCCTCGAACAGGTCCGCCTCGCCGTCGCTGGTCGGGATCGGACCGGCCAACGAACGAGCGAGGATCCAGTCCTCCCACGGATAGACCTCGCGCAGCTCGTCGTCGGCCAGGGCGAACCACCACCCCTCGTTCGGGTCGACCTGGGTGGCGTGGGCCCGCAGGGCCGCCGACCGGGCGTGCTGGTAGTCACCGACATCGATGCGCGTCGTGATCCGCCCGTCGTTGTCCGGCCGATCGAACCACGACTCCTCGAAGGGCGACTTGCCGTCCCGGGCCAGCAGCGCCTCGTGTGTGGCGACCAATCGCCGCCTCGACCACGTCGAGTAGTACAGCTTCGACGGCTGGAACGGCGCGCCGAGCTCGGGGTACCAGTCCGGGTCACCGGCCCGTTCGAAGGCGAGCACGGAGATGTCGTGCACACGCAGGTGGTCCGGGTGCGGGTAGCCACGCTGATCGTCGCCGTAGGTCAGCACGACCTGCGGTTGCACCCGCCGGAGCACGGCGACGAGCCGGCCCACCGCCTCATCCAGGTCCGCCTGGTGGAAGGACTCGGGGTGCTCGTTGGGCGGCGAGTCGGCCATGCCGGAGTCGCGGTAGCCGAGCATCACGACCTCGTCGAATCCGATCGCCTCGGCCGATGCGGCCAGTTCCGCCGGACGCAGCTCGGCGACCTTCTCCTTCTCCTGCTCCGGCGTCAGCCCGTGGAAGGGCTGGCCGGGTTGGCGCAGCGACGGATTCTGCAGGTCGCCCTCCTCGCCGCCCGTGCAGCACACGAGCACGGTGTAGGCCCCTTCGGCGTGGTAGCGGGCGACCGTCGGCGCGCCCTTCGACGCCTCGTCGTCCGGGTGGGCGTGGACGCTGACGATGGCAAGGCGATCGGCGGGCGAATGCACCCGGGCCAGGCTACGGGCGATCCGGTTGCGGCGAGGATCCGGGGCGGGTTTCCACCTCGAGCGCGCCACGGAACGCGCCGCGGGCTCCCGTACGCTCCCCGCCCGTGCGCCCCCGGTCTGCCGCCGCTCTGCTCGCCGTCGTGGTCGTGCTGGGCGCATGTGACTCGGGCGATGGCCGTGAGCTGCGCCAGCCGACGGCCTCCGAACGCGCCGGCGTACCAACCACCACGACCACCACGCCGGTGCTGCCGAGCCTCCCCCTCGAGGCCGTCGGTCAGGCCGGGGCGTCGGTGTCGACCATCCCCACCTCGGCGGCGATCGGCACGTCGACGACCCTGCCCGGCACGTTCGGTCTGCAGGCGCCCAGCTTTCCCGGTGGCGTGATCGACACCCGCTTCACCTGCGACGGGATCGGCGCCTCGCCCGTGCTCACCTGGACCGCGCCACCGACCGGCACGATCGAGCTGGCGCTGCTGGTGACCGACGACGACGCCGGAGGCTTCGTCCACTGGGCCGTCGCCGGCATTGCGCCAACGGCGGGCGAGGTCGGCGAGGGCGCCACCATCACCGGCGCGTTCGAGGGCGTCAACGACTTCGGCGCCGTCGGCTGGGACGGCCCCTGCCCACCAGCGGCGGGCGAGACCCACACGTACCGGTTCGCCCTGTACGCCCTCGGCCAGCAGAACGAGCTGCCGGACGCCTTCACCGGCGACGACCTGGCGACGTTCGCCAACTCGACCGCCCTGGGCTACGCCGACCTGACGGCCAGCTACACCCGCGCCGGCTGAGCCGGGCCGGGATCGTTGTCGCGTCCCGACGCTTCGGCCCGTGGCGCAGCGAGCATGGCTGGTCAGGTCGGCCTGGTCCGACACGGTGCGGCGCTTCGCCGCACCGTCAGGTGCGGTCAGCGGCTGAGGGCGAGGCCGTCGAGCTGCTCGGCGAACTTCTCCAGGGCGGCGGCACGCCGCGTCGGCACGTGCTCGATCGACGGGTCGCTGGCCCGGTAGCGCTTGAGCACCTGCCGGGCGACGGTGACCTTGTGCACCTCGTCGGGACCGTCGTAGATCCGGGCGGCGCGGGCCGCTCGGTACATGCCCTCGAGCGGCAGGTCGGTCGTGTAGCCGAGGCTTCCGTGGATCTGGATCGCTCGGTCGATCACGTTGTAGAGCACCTTGGCGCCCCAGAACTTGATCACGCCGATTTCGACCCGGGCGTCGCTGTAGTGCTTGCCGGCGGCGTGCAGCTCGTCCATCGTCCACGCCGCATGCAGCGTGAGCAGGCGGGCGGCCTGGCGCTCGGCGTAGCTCTCGGCGATCCAGTCCTGGATCATCTGCTTGTCGGCGAGGATCGACCCGTGCGTGTAGCGGGTCAGCGCCCGCTCGCACAGCAGGTCGAACGCACGCTTGGACTGCCCGAGCCATCGCATGGCGTGGTGGATGCGGCCCGGCCCGAGCCGCTTCTGGGCCAGCGCGAACCCCTGGCCGATGCCGGCCTCGCCCCCGACGATCTGGTCGAACGGGATGCGCACGTCCTCGTACAGGATCTCGGCGTGCCCGCCGGGCTCACCGGTGCGGTGGTCGGGCTCCCCCATCGTCGGCACGTCGCGCAGGATGTTCACGCCCGGCGTGTCCGTCGGGACGATGAACATCGAGAACGACTGGTAGGCGTGGGTCTCGGCATCACCCGTGCGGGCCATCACGATCAGGAAATCGGCGATCGAGGCGTTCGAGGAGAACCACTTGTGCCCGTTGATCACCCACTCGTCGCCGTCACGCACGGCGGTGGTCGACAGGAGCGTGGGGTCGGCGCCGGCCGTCGGCTCGGTCATCGAGAAGCACGAGCGCAGCTTTCCTTCGAGCAGGGGCTGCATCCACCGATCCTTCTGGTCCTGCGTGCCGCCCACGGCGATCAGCTCGGCGTTGCCGGAGTCCGGCGCCTGGTTGCCGAAGACGCTCGGGGCGTAGATGCACTGCCCGAGGATCTCGTGCATCAGGCCCAGCTTGACCTGCCCGAAGCCGAGGCCACCCATGTCCGGCGGCAGGTGGGCGGCCCAGAGACCCTGGCGCTTGACCTCGTCCTTCAGCGGGTCGGTGATGCGCTGGAAGGCGCGCCGGCCGTCCGCCGTCCGCCACTCTTCGCCGAGGGTCTCGAGCGGGATGATCTCGTCCCGCACGAAGCCCTCCATCCAGTCGAGCTTCTCCTGGAAGTCGGGGTCGGTCTTGAAGTCCCATGCCATGCGGTCGACAGTACGTGAGCGAGCGTCCGGGCCAGCCGTCCGAGCGACGGGCCGAAAGAGCGAGCGAACGAATCGGCAACCGTGAGCGAGCGTCCGGGCCAGCCGTCCGAGCGACGGGCCGAGCGAGCGAGCGAGCGAATCGGACTCACCCACCTCTCACCCGGGCGCTCTAACCTGATGCGCGCCATGGCGCTCCCGCAGCCCCCTCAGCCGCCGCGACCTCCCGGTCCGCAATCGGCCGGTGCCGCCACCTGCTTCCGCCACCCCGACCGCGAGGCCGGGCGCCGCTGCACGCGCTGCGGCCGACCGGCGTGCGGCGAGTGCCTGGTCCAGGCATCCGTCGGGAGCCACTGCGTCGAGTGCGCCAAGGCGGCCCGCCCGGACGTGCGCACCCGAGCGAGGTACTGGAGCGCCCGCCAGCCGACCCTCGTCACGTACACGCTGATCGCGATCAACGTGGCCGTGTTCGTCTACGTGGCCATCGCCACCCCGGACACCCTGACGGGGCGGGCGGCCCTGACGGAGGACAACCCGCAGGTCGACCTCGGGCTGGCAGCGTTCTTCCTCGAGAACGGCGAGTGGTACCGGCTGATCACGTCCGGATTCCTGCATTTCGGGATCATCCACCTGGCCTTCAACATGCTGCTGCTGTTCCAGCTCGGGCAGCTCTTGGAGCCGGCGATCGGCCGGGTGCGGTTCGCGCTGCTGTACTTCGGGGCGTTGCTCGCCGGGTCGGCCGGAGCGCTGCTCCTGCAGCCCGACAGCCTGCACGGCGGCGCATCCGGCGCGGTGTTCGGGCTGATGGGCGCGGCGTTCGTCGCCATGCTCAACCGGGGCCTGAATCCGTTCACGACCGGGCTCGGCACGACGCTGCTGCTCAACCTGTTCATCACGTTCACCATCCCGGGCATCTCGATCGGCGGTCACCTCGGCGGGGTCGTCGGCGGGGCGATCGCCGGATGGGTCGTGCTGTCGCCACGCAACCGCCCGATGCCGAACTGGGCGACCTACGCCGCCCCGGTCGCCGTGATCGTCATCTCCGTCGCCATCTCGGTGATCGTCGTCGGCAACGGTTAGCGCCGCGCGGGCCGATCGTCACGCCGGCGGCGGACCGCTGGAGCCGCGCACGACCAGCTCGACCGGCAGCCGCAACGAGTCCTCGGAGCGGGCGCCGGCGAGCAGGATCCGCACCGCCGCGGCGGCCTTGGCGGCGTGCGGCTGGTGCACCGTCGTGAGCGGTGGGCGGCTGGCGGCGGCGACGACGGTGTCGTCGAAGCCGACGACGGACAGGTCTTCGGGCACCCGCAGTTGGCGCTGCCGTGCCGCTTCGATGGTGGCCACGGCCATCTCGTCGCTCATCGCCAACACCCCGGTCGGGCGGTCCGGCCGGTCGAGCAGCGCGCCGACAGCGGCAGCCGTCGCGCCGCGGTCGTAGGCCGCGCCCTCGACCACAGCCAGACCGTCGGGGTCGAGGCCGGTCTCGGCGACGGCGGCCCGGTAGCCCGCCATCCGCTGTTCCTCGACCAGGTTGGCCAGCCCGGCGGCCAGCGGCGCGAACCGCACGACAGCGAGTCGCACGTGGCCGAGCTCGAGCAGGTGCCGGGCGGCGGCGCGCGCACCGCCCTCGTCGTCGATCACCACGGACGGCTCGTCACCGACGGATTGTCCGTCGAGCACGACCAGCGGAAGCCCGCGATCGGCGATGATCCCGCGCCGAGCAGGGTCCAGCGCATCGCAATGGGCGACGAAGCCGTCGACGACCACCGACCGCAGGATGTCGTCGGGGCCGCCGCCGTGATCCGAGAACGGGATCAGGACGAGGGCCACGCCAGCTTCGTCGCAGGCCTCGGCGATGCCGCCGAGCATCAGGAGGGAAGCGGGATCGGTGAAGGCCGCCGGCAACGCCTTGCCCACCAGCGCGATGGCGCCGACCCGGTTCCCGCGCAGCGCCATGGCCCGGGGGTCGGGGCCGGCGTAGCCGAGCTCGGCGGCCGTGGCGAGGATGCGATCGCGCAGCACCGGGCTCAGCTGGTCGGGCCGGTTGAACGCGTTCGACACCGACGTCACCGACACGTTGAGGCGGTCGGCGATGGTCTTCAACGTGACGACGGCCACGCCGCCACGGTAGCGGTTGGCGTTGCCGTACTGAAACGTTTCAGCTACCGTCACGACCATGACTGTAACGTTTCAGATGCAGCACGAGCCCGGACTCGCCAACCGGCGACGCGACCAGCTGGCCCACGTCGCGGACGTCTACGGCACGCCGCTGACCAAGTGCGCAGCTCGACGAACTGGCGCCGCTCGACGACCTCACCGCCCTGCGGCGGGCCTTCCCCTGGCTGGCGGCCGAGGAGCTGAACGAGGCCCTGTGGGCCCTCGGCCAACGCTGATCTGGGCGCGGACGTTCTCAAGACGCCATCTGGGCGCGGACGCTTTCGAAAGCGAGAACGTCCGCGCCCAGAAGGGCGACGGGGACACCTCAGCGCCCGTCGACCCTGCCAGCGCGTCGGATGATCGGCCGGAGCGAGGGCCAGGCGGCGGCGAACCCGGCGTGCAGTGGGCGGGTCGCCACGACGTCGACGGGCACCCATTCCACGGCCTCGGTCTCGAAGTTCATGGGTCGTCCGAACCGTTCGGGCACCTCGACGACGACGGTCGTGTAGCTCCACTCCAGCGCCGGTGCGAAGCGGTGCTCGCCGAGCAGGCGGCGGGGTTCCGGCGGCGCACCGACCTCTTCAGTGGCCTCCCGCAGCGCCCCGTCGAGCGGGGACTCTCCGGCGTCCAGTGCACCGCCCGGGCACGACCACGTCCCACCCTCGTGGGAGAAGGCCGACCGCAGCTGCAGCAGGACGTGCGGCTCGCCGTCGGCGTCGGCGACGACGAACACCACGCCGGCAGCGCCGAACAACCCCCAGCGGACATGGCCGTCGCTCCCCCGCACGAACCCGTCGCCGCTGCGCCCCATCGTCATGGAGCGCCTTCCTAGCGCCGGTCGGCGTCGACCGCTCCACGGCGAGGCGCTACCACGTCGACCCGGGCTACTTCTTGCTGCCGGACTTCTTCTTGCCGGACTGCTTGCCGCCGGTGCGGCCCTTGCTGGCGTTGATGTTGTCAACCAGGCTGGGCGTCGAGCGGCCGTGCTGCTTGGCCTGCTGCATGGCGTCGCTCTTCTGGCTCGGCGAGAGCTGCTTGCTCGTCTGCTTCGGGTTCTTCTTCTCCCAGACCTGCTTGGCCATCAGGTCACCACGCGATCTCGGGGAACCCGTACGTCACGCACAGCCCGGCTGCGTTGACGGCGAGGAACGACGCCACCAGGACCCCCACCACGACGCGGCGACGCCGGCCGCGCACGGTGACCGTCGGCGGCATGTACCACGACGGCAGCAGCCCGGCGGCGGGATCGGCGCCGGTCCACGGCACGGCGTCGTCGGGCACCGGTGCATCGAGGTCGGCGGCCAGCGCCAGCTCGACGAGCTCGTCGTCGTCGATCACCACGGGCGCGGCCATCGGGGAAACCTACCGAACGCACCAGCCCGGGCGCCCGCTATCGTCGGTCGAGCACGTACCAACGGGGCTGACTGGTTTCGACGTCAGTAACGGGGGTCGGGCATGCGACCCGAGTTGCTCAGACTCGTAAAACGGGGCACCAACAAGAATTGCCGATGAGCAGTTCGCTCTCGCCGCCTGATCACTAGGTGAGTGGAGAGTCATCGTGAGCAGCAATGCCGCACGGGGCCGGTCACCTGCAGCCCGGCAACAGAAGCAGGCGATGGCGGTGGGAAAGACCACTGACAGCCGGAAAGACGGCTGACGTGCGGGAAAGACCGTGCGTGGGCCACCGACCCGAACGGTGACGTGGCCAACCGACCCGCCGGTGGGACAGCGTCAGTCCCAATGTCGGGGATGGTCGTAGCAGGTCCGATGTCCGGCTGATGGACGGGGGTTCGATTCCCCCCAGCTCCACGAGAGAACCCCAGCGTATGCGTGTAACGCGACCGGGGTGCCCACGAGTCGCTCACCGAAGGAGAGAGCCAGTGGTGTCGTGTGGACGATGTGGCCATCCCGGCGTACACGCGGAGGTCATTCCAGACCCAGACCCCGAGCCCCATCGGTGCCCAACCCAGTGCCCGATTTGTCAGGCCGCGATCGCAGCCGAGCAAGCCGGAAGCGACGGGGAGCCTCCGTCGGAGTGGCCGCCGCCTCGCGAGCGCATCCAGGACCGGACGCCTGAGTTCCGTGGTCGCACCGACCCCGCCAATCAGTACGAGCGAGTGGACCGCGAGTTCCGGCAAGGCACTCGCGATGACTGAGTTGTAGCGCAGCCGCACAGTCGGCGGGCCACGGCGATCTAGTCCCCTAGTGCTCGGCCCAATGCCTCAGCCGCAGCACGGTCGTCCTGCGCTGTGACGTGCTGGTACACACGCATGGTCACAGCCACATCAGCGTGGCCGAGGCGCTGTGTCACCACCTTCAGCGGCACGCCAGCCCGCAACGCCATCGTTGCCGCCGAATGCCGGGCATCGTGCAGTCGGATGCGCCGGACACCGGCTCGCGCGACGGCTTCATTCCACCAGCGGGTCATCGTTTCCGGATGCGGTGGCACGCCGAGCTCGTCCACGAACACGAGCCCGTGATCGGACCAGGCCGGGCCTGCCGCCAGCCGTTCCTCCGTCACCTTCTTACGCCACGCCGAGAGGGCCGCGACGGTTCCGGCGTCGAGCGCCACGATCCGGGCGCCCGCCTTCGTCTTCGGCGATCCCGTCACCACATCCGCGGCAACAACTCGTGTCTCCGCCACCTCCAACGCGTCAGCTACAAGGTCGACGTCCTTCCAGCGCAGTCCGCAGGGCTCTCCACGGCGGAGCCCGGTGGCGAGCACGACACGCCAAAGCGGATGGAGCCGTTCGTCGCCGACGGTGGCTAGGAAGGCCGCAGCCTCCGACTCCGTCCACGCCGCCATCTCCCGCCGGTCGCGACGTGGGAGGCGCGCGTCCGCTGTGGGGTTGTGCTTGAGAAGCTTGAGCCGCACAGCGTCGGCGAGGGCCACCGACAGTACGCCGGCCGTATTGGCCACGGTCTTGGCGCTGAGCGGTTTACCGCGGCCGCCGCCGCTGACCGTCAGTCGGGTGTACCACGCCTCGAGCGTCGCTGCGTCGAGCGCCGACAGCATGACGTGGCCGAGGCTCGGGATGATCCGCTTCATGACGACCTTGGTGTAGCCGTAGTGCGTCGTCGGGCGAAGGTCGCTGCGTCGCGCCTCCAGCCACCCGGCGAGGTATTCCCCCAGGGTGCCGCGGGCTGGCCGCACGAACTCGCCTCGCTGAAGGTCGGTGATCGCTTCAGCGAGCGCCGTCTCGGCCTCCCGACGCGTGGGAAATCCGCGCTTGTACAGCTGGCGACGCCGCCCGGTGGCGTGGTCGACGCCGCGATCGACGACGTACAGCCAGCGACCGTCCCGCTTTCGGATGCTGCCTCTCATCGTCCCTCACCCTCCAGCTTCAGCTCCGCCATCCGCACCTGCCACGCCGATGGCATCTCGGGCACCGACTCGATCCCGGCGTCCCGCATGGCTTCGAGGTGCTCGTCGAGATTGCTCAGCCGCTCGTCGAACACCGTCCGCAGTCGTTCAACCAACTCATGGTCCGCGCCTTCCTGAAGCAGTCCACGGAGCCGTGCATCTTCTGTGCTGGCGGCGTCCTGTAGCCGCCGCAACTGGCGAAAAAGCCGGATGACGTCCGTGTTTTCGTGCCACTCCTCGACGCGACGAGAGAGGTTTTCTGGCAGCGTCGCAAGTGGCTGGTCGCCACACACCCAGTCGAGGAGTAGGTGCGGGTGAACTCGCAAATTGGCGAACTGAGTCTCCGCTCTCGATCCCAATGGAATGAAGAGGAGCGGCGGAGCGACGTCTAGGGCTGCCGCAAGCACGAGGACGTCGTAGAACCTCGACCGGGCGGCAGGTGGGCGCGACAGAAGAACGGCACCAAACGGGCGGCCTCGCTGCACGACACGCAGGCCGAGGCTGAGGCTGTCGCCCGCCGTCAGGCCAAGCGGGAGGGTGCCGAGCTCGTTGTGAAGGGTCGTGACGGCAAGATCCAGCGGCGGGACAGCCACGGCCGGGATCGGCCCGACCGGCCCCGGCTGATCTCTGAGGAGCTCGTTACTTCTTGATGCGGCGTTCGGCGTGATCGGCACGCCACCCGGAGCATTTCACCTTGCGCCACTCGGCTGTGCGCCGCCCCGGCCGGCACAGCGAGGCGAGGCGCTTCACCACGACGCCCTCCATGCTGAGCTGCTCGCAGCCGGCCAGCACATCATCGAGCTCGGACCCAGGGAACACGTGGACGGCTGTGAAGGCGCCGTCGGATACCGCACCAACCCGTCGGGTGGCGGATTTCGGTCCGATTCCTTCGTCGAGTATGGTCGTGGACTTCTGCGGACGGAAGAGAAAGCGGGACCTATTCATGGATGCACGGCGGATTATGGTGACAGCAGCCGTCTTTGGATCGGCGGTCTTGGCGGGTAGCGGGGCGGCGTTGGCCCATCCGGTGGGAGATGAGAGCGAACCGAACTGTCACGGCCAGCGAGTGAGTCACGGTGCGAGCCACAGCAAGGTGCATGACGGCCACGGCTTAACACCGGTTGAGCGGCGGGACATGCTGGTCGAGTTTGGTGTCATCCCCGAGGGTACGAACCTTGGGGAGTGGAACAAGTTCATCCGAACCTGTCCTCCGCCGATGCCGCCCATGCCGTAACCGCCGTGAGGCCGGTCGGCTGCTACGTTCTGATGCGTCGCTCGGCGTGATCGGTACGCCAGGCCGCGCATTTCACCTTGCGCCAATCGGCCGTGCGACGGCCCGGCCGGTACAGCGAAGTGCGGCGTTTCACGACGACACCCTCCATGTTGAGTTGCTCGCAGCCGGTTAAGACGTCGTCGAGTTCCGACCCCCGGGAAGACCTTGACGGCGGTCAACGCGCCGTCGGCGAGCCGCACCAGGCAGTCGAGTACCTCACGCCGGCTCGTCAGGTCGTAGTCGAGCAGGCTGCGGCCGTTCAGCCGCAGCACATCGAACGCCACGAATGTGAGCCGCTGACTTCGTCGACGCGCTGACAGCATTCCAGCCAGCGGGTAGAAGTCGGTCGGCAACCCGGCCCCGGTGACAAGTTCACCATCGAGGACGCACTCCACACCAAGCTCGGCGATCGCTGCCACCCCGGGCACCTTCGCTGTGATGTCTCGACCGGTCCGCGTCCAGACTCGTGCAGCCGCCACCGCGGACAGCGACTTGGACGCGCCAGCCGTCGGCCTTCGGTTGCACCACCCAGTCGTCGAGCGCGTCGGTCGGACGGCCGCTCGAGGCGAGCATCGGCGGTGTGAACGACAACACGACGGACAGGATGCCGCCGGTTCCGGTCGCTCAGGACGTCCTGATCGGGCATCCGGAGCGGCTTCCGGATCGGGTTCTCGCGGCCGCCTAGCATGCGCGGGCATGGCACCGGGCGAGCTTCACCAAGCTGTCGAAAGAGCGGTCAACGATCGTGACGTAGAGGCACTCGTAGCGCTTTACGAAGACGATGCGTGGCTGTTTGGACCTGCAGGACCGGTGCAAGGGACGGAGGCGATCCGTGCCGCATGGACTGAGATGTTGGAGACGGCCGGAGAGACCAGGGTGGTCACGCAGTACGTGATCGAGCAGGGCGACATCGCAATGATGAGCAACCGTTGGACATCCGTAGTGGGGGGGACGAGATGTCGGCGACGAGCGCTGAGGTGGCTCGCCGCCAAAGCGATGGCGTTTGGATGTACGTCATAGACAATCCGGATGCCGCGGGCGTGTTGGCCGGTTGAGGCGCCGACTCGGCACCCCGTAGCAGGGTGGACCGGGCTGGCACAGCGCCGATCTGATCGATCGGTACTAGCCGGAGCTCCGGAGGACTGCGTGGAGTTCGTTGAGTGCCGCCCGGGCGTCGGTCCACGCCGGTCCGAGATGCCGCAGGATCGCCTCGATGCGTTCCCGCTCGACGACGAGCCGGTCGCGCGCCGGATTACCGAGCCCGGGGCGCGGCACGTGACGTGCGCTCGGCGCCGTCGTGGCCGTCGGCGGCACGCCGTCAGTCAGGCCATCGCTCAGATGCCAGCCCTCACCATGCGCCCCATCCCGATCCCGGCGGCACATTGCGCCCATCCTCATCGGAATGTCCGAGCTTGCGTATTGCCCACAATGCCACCACCAACACGGCCAGGGCCACCACCACGATTAGCCACGCCATCGCTCATTCCCTCCTGCAAACGCCCGGCCAACAACGTCCGCACCGCCAGACGGGGGTCTGGTGCTGGCTTCCCGGCGGCCCGTCCATCGCCTTGCTGCCTGTCGGGCGCGACGCCTGATCGGCCGTGCGTACGCGGTAGCCGCCTCGTCATCTCGCTTCAGCGTCTGGTACTGCCCTCACCTTTCGCTAGAGCTTCGTGTGCGGCATTCGTGGCGTCGTGTGCGACCTTCCAGGAGCCGTGCGGCTGCGAGCCGAGTTGAGCTCGAAACGCTCGCTGGCGTCTCACACCGCTCACGACGAGGACGGCGACCACTACGAGAGCGATGAGGCCGACAACGATCCAGCCCATGGCGAACTGCCTTTCGGTTCCTAATCAGAGTACGTCGAGGACTGCCCCGACGTCGATGGCTAATAGCGGTCCGGATCTCCCGGTCGGTGCTAGCCGCGACCGTGGAGGACGGCGTGAAGCTCGTTGAGTGCCGCACGTGCGTCTGTCCACGCCGGTCCGAGCTGCGCCAGGATGGCCTCGATGCGTTCCCGTTCGACGAGGAGCCGGTCGCAGAGGTCTACGACGAGTTCGATCTGTGACGGTGGGGGTCCGTTGCCGATGGCGAGGGAGCGCCGGATGCCGTCCAGCTCTTCCCGCGTCACCCTTCGCACTGTACGAACTGACGTTCGCTATCGGCAAGAGAGACTCTGTGTGGTTCCGTTGCGCCGGCGTCGGGGTCGCGGCCGGATGCGAACACCAGCACTACCGGTACGGCATTGCTACCGCTCAGATCGGGCATTCGGTGCGGCTCGGTTAGCCCTGCGACGACTGCGCTGACTCCGCCGCGAACCGCACAGATCTGTCGCTGTGGGACCCGGGCAGAGGTTTGCACGCACCGGGAGAGAGTCGCCCGTTCAGCCATGGAACTGATCTACCGAATTCGCAGGGCGGATGGCCTTGCTCGTGTCGTCGTGGAGAACGTTTACGCGAGTTTGCGTCCCCACGCTTGCACGTACGGTCCTTGGAAGACGGCCGTCGCCGGATCTTCGAGATGGTTTGCGAGACGCTCGCGCAAGGCGGTGAAGTCGTCGTGACCAATGAGGTCGAGCGCGGCGATGCGCGCCTGGAGGTTGTCGGCAAAGTCGAGCATCAGAGTTCGTCGAGGATCGCCGATCGGATGAAAATGCATGATCGGATGCACACGGACCTCGGTCAGCCTTGCCTCATCGAGCATCCGGGGCAGGCGACGCCCGACGTAGTAGCTGCTGCCGTTCTTCACGGCCACGGCGAGGAAGAGGTCGATCAGGACATCCCAGTCCTCCGAGCGCGGCTCACAGATGAGCGCCGCCCAGTCAACTTCGTGAAATGCAACCGTGCCGCCAGGCCGCGCCAGCGCGACTGCTTCGGAGACAATCTCCTCGGGCGACGGGACATTGACGAGCACCAGACGGGAGCTGACCACATCAAAACTGGAACGCGGGAGACCGGTTGCCCGGGCGTCCGCACAGATGACTTCGACGTTGTCCAACTTCCTCGCAGCGAGCAACTCCCGGGCCATGGATACGGCATCCGTGCTGATCTCCACGCCGACGACCCGCCCCGACGGGCCGACGCGCTCTGAGAGTAGTTCCAAGCAACCACGAGGTCCGCAACCCAGCTCAAGAACTCGTGCGCCCTCAGCAATCCCAACCTCGTCGAACAACCGTGCGGAGTCGGCCCGGAGTTGATCGCCCTGCCGCCGGAGACGCTCCTGCTCGGCCTGCCTGTAGCCGAGGATGTACCGGTCGTCATCGTCAGCCACGGCTCACCCCAATTGTCACGCCAATGATGCCAAGCGGCCATCCATGCGTCCACGATCGCGCTGCTGGACGAGCGGGTCGAGGGGTGCTACCAGGACACTCCGCCCTGGAACGGCACATCCTTCCGCGGGTTCCGGCACCGGTCGTGAGGCCGACCATCGGCGACGAGCACAGAACCGCCGCTCGGCACCGTTCTCTGTCAGCGGGCGAACTCGGAGCGGGGGCACGCCTGAGGTCTGTGCTCGCTCTCCTGAGCGGTTCACCCAGGCGCCGTACGGTCTGAGCCGTGCCGCACGCCGACGACACCGCTGACTTGCTGCAGCGCATCGAGTCCGGCGCCTCTGTTCGGATGATCGCCGCCGAGTTGAACGTCACTGAGCGCACCGTCAGGAACCGCCTCCGCAGTGCCGGCATCCCGCTGCCATCTGAGCGCAGGGCAGCCGGCGTCGACTCGAGACGGTGCTCGCCGACTACCGGGCCGGCATGCCAGTGTCGACCATCGCCGAACGCCACCAGATCGGCGAGACGTGGGTGAGGCGCCGGATCGCTGCGTACGGCGTCGCACGCGATGTGCCACTGACACGGAAATCGCCTGCACCGCGCTATACCCAGCTTGCCGACCGGCGGTGGCTCCTCCAGCGGATGGCCGACGGCGCCAGCGTCTACGCCGTCGCGAAGGAACTACGCACCGGCACCCGAACCATCTACCACGCGCTGCGACGCCACGGGCTGACCTGGCCGCCACCCACCGCCGACCCCGTCGAGCGGCTCGCGTATATCGATGACAGCGAGATCCGTGCGAGGGCGGCTCAGCGCATCATCGACGAGGCCGAGGCGTTGGCGGCGCGGGCGAGGGAGATTCGGGATGTCGCAAGGGTCGACGAGGTGAACTGACGACGCTCAGGTATGAGCGCCGTCGAGGACGACATCCGCCAGATCACGCAGTCCGGCGGCGGGCAATGACGAGCGCCACTGCCCCGCCCACTAGCGCGAGCACTGCAATGGCACTCACACTCCCCGTGCTGCTGCCGGTCGCCGGCAGCGAAGTCGTTGTCTGCCCTGCGGTGGTCGGAACGTTGCCCGTCGTAGTTGTCTCGCCTGACGCTGTCGTGGTTGTCTGGGCGGACGTGGTCGTGGTGGTCCCTGACTGTGTGCCGCAGACGAACCAGTGGCTGATGGACGGGTTCTGGCCACCTTCGTTGAGCGGCGGTCGGAGATCCTCCCACGGGGGGCTCGCCGGCAACCCCAGCTGGCCCGGCACGTACCGGTTCGTGTCCGGGCCGCCCTTCACATAGATGGCTACGACTGTGAACGATGAGTCGACCGCAGTGATGGTGACCTCCCCGTTCGCCTCGCCGTTGAACTCGCCCAACGTGAAGCTGATCAGCTCCTCGTCGATCACCGTCCCAACACCTTGACAATCGCCTGGCTGGACGTTGCCGGGGATATAGGTGGCACGATCGTCGCTCGGGGCGCCCATGCCTGCGCCGGCCAACGCCTTGCCGTCGACTACTGCGGTGGTGAGCACTCCTGCCAGCACGGCACCGAAACCGACCAGGAAACCCTTGGACTTGCGTGTACCGGACATTCGTCCACCTCTCCTCGGCACGCCACCACAAGAGATGACGACACGAATATTTCGTCCACCGTCGCCACGGCAGATCGGGGCGCGACCATAACCATCCGTGGTTATGAGATCGCGGACCCTCCGCGGTGCTTGGAAGCGGAGTGCGTCGCGACTGTCTCAGAGTGATGGTGGGCAAAGCTGTCGACACGCCAGCCCCGGGGGCCTGGGGCATGCGTGATACGGCGTGTCGGGTCAACGCAAGTCGCCCGGCACGCCGTGAAACATGAACAGCATCGCCGGTCCAAACCGCCCCCTCAGGCCGACGAGGCGACGGCGGAATGACGGACGAAAGCTTGTCGGGACGAGGACGCTCCCCGGAGCGGTGAAGGCTCAGCGGCCACGCCCAGGGACGTGACGTGCCGCTGAAACGGAAATCGCCGGGGCCCCGCTACGCCCAGCTCGCTGACCGGCGATGGCTACTCCAACGGATGGCCGACGGCGCCAGCGTCTACGCAGTTGCGAAGGAACTGCGGACCGGCACTAGGACCATCTACCACGCGCTGCGACGCCACGCGCTGGTCTGGCCACCACCAACCGCCGACCCCGTCGACCGACTTGCCTACATCGATGACGGCGACATCCGAGCGAAGGCGGCGCAGCGGATCATCTACGAGGCGGAGGTGCTGGCTGAAAGGGCGCGAGCCGTGCTCAACGACACTCAGTAGCCGCCGCGCACATATCGCCGGAACCGGCGGGAGTCGAGTCCTAAGCCGGCGCGCCGGTGTCCTAGCCTCGGGATTGTGGTGACCGAGCACTGGCAGCGGCTGATTCAGCAGAGCAACACAAGACCGAATCGATCACAACTCAAGTCGCTCGCAGAGATCGACGACATGCTCCGAGCCGGTGAGGGTCCAACTGCCCTTGTGTTCGGACAGTCCAAGAACGCCTCCGGCAAGGACACCATCGACGCGCTCGTCCTGACCACCCAAAGGATCCTCTACCGCGGTCGTTTGATGGGCCAGCAGGGCACAAGTAGCTTTCGGCTCGACCAAGTTGACTCGGTCTCGAGTACCAGTGGATTACTGCTCGGCAGCGTCGTCAACGGCGACCTGGGGCCCGCCAGCCGCCCGCCTTGGCTCAACTACCCAGCCGTCGAGCGGGCCTTCTGGGCGACCGCTCGTGGCTTGGAGCTACAAGAGAACCCAAGGGTCAAGCGGCTGACCACTAGTGGCGGGCTCGGTTAAGCCGGCTGGAGGGACTGGATTACGTGATCGCGGATGAGGAGTGCCATCTCCGCCTGTCCGGTCCCGGTGAGATGGATTCGGTCGCTCTGGAACCATGAAATTCTGTCGCTACCGGAGCTGTAAGCGTTCCAGTCGACGATGAACAACCTGCCGCTCCACCTTCCTTGTGCCGCAGATATCAGGTCATTGTTGTTCGCGCCGGCCCAAGTCGCGTAACTGCTGCGTGTTGAGCTGGTGAGCCATAGCACGGTGTCGACGCCCTTGTCGACGAGAACCTGCATCATCTGGTCGATCTTGGTCGGGAACGAACCCGAAGCGTCGTTGATGCCGAGCTCGATGACTGCCATTTCGGTGTCAGAGGTTATGGCCTGTGCGGCGGCGAGACCGGTGCTCCTGCAACCGGGGTCCGCCGTGCAGCGAGCGCCGACTGCGTCGTAGCGAACGGTGGTGAACACCCCGTCGAGCACGGCGGGCAGCTCGGCAGTTTCACTCTCAGTAATGCTCACTCCGAGGGAATTGCCGATGAACGCAAAACCGGAATCCATTGAGCGTGCGCGGGGAACGCCGTGGACCTCGAAGGACGATGATGGCAATGAGTAGGCCGCATCGAGGTCCGCAGTCGACACCTCCGCCGTCCCTTGGGTGCCCGTCAGCCGCACGTGATCCCCCTCGCTGACCGCCTCACGCAATGACCCGAGCCCGTAGCGAACCTCGACAAGATCGGCGTCGATGACGCGCGCCCAAGTGCTGCCGAGACCATAGACGGCCAGGGCGACGACCTCTTCTGTAGGCCGCGGCGCCGGAGGCTCGCAGGCGGGTTCACAAGACGGCACCAACGCAGTTGCGACGGCAGCAGTGAAGCCAAGTGCGCGGACCAGCACCGCAAAAATCTAGCGCCCACACCGAGGAGGTTGCCACGCACGTCCCAGCTCGGAGAGAGCACTCGCCACATCTCGCGGAGCCCGACGTTGCGATGTCATGACACCTTGGGACGGGCCTGGCATGGCCGCGCCAGGTTCGGCACGATGTGACGCTAACGATTCACCCAGGAGGAAGCGCGCTGATGAGGAACCTGCTGCGAGGGTGGTATCGGAGGCGGCCAAGACCGGCCAAGCGCGCAAGTAAGACGCTTGCCCTGTCGGCTGTGGTGCTGTTCATGAACCACTGTGGACCGCACGAATGTGCACCACCTGCGGGGGCCGGTGGCGTCGTTTACCTCACCTTCGATGACGGACCCTCCGGCTACACCCACGCGGTTCTTGACGTGCTCGATCGACACGGGGCAAAGGCCACGTTCTTCGTCCTCGGCAGCAATATTGGCGGCCGGCAGTCGACGGCGGCGGCGATCCGACAGCGAGGGCACGAGATCGGCAATCACACCTGGAGCCATCCCGACCTCACCGGACTCTCCGACGGTGCCGTCCGCGACCAGATCCTGCGCACC
This sequence comes from uncultured Acidimicrobiia bacterium, assembly GCA_963844175.1. GTDB lineage: Bacteria > Actinomycetota > Acidimicrobiia > Acidimicrobiales > Ilumatobacteraceae > JALZMG01. The sequence continues at coordinate 171,936 of CAWJNE010000022.1, read as the reverse complement.
GACAACGCCATCAGCGCAGCCACCGGGCACGGATCCGACTGCGTACGTCCACCCGGTGGCAGTATCTCCGCGAGGGTCCGTTCGATCATCTCCGAGTTTGGGATGAGCACCGTGCTGTGGTCGATTGACACAGCGGACTGGGTCGACTCGGCCACGGTCTCATCGATCAAGCGGCAGCTCGATCAGGCACGTGACGGATCAATCATCCTGATGCACGACGGTGGCGGCAACCAGTCCGACACCGTCACGGCGGTCGACCAGTGGTTAGGAGCCAATTCCGGCCGCTTCCAATTCCGGGTTCTTCCAAACTGCTGACCTCTCCGACCTATGTCAAGAGAGTTACGGCTTCGACCGGGGGGAACGGACCCTCGGCATCTGGGCCGGCCAGCCCACGCCGAATCGAGGCGTGCCTGCAGCGCAAAAGAGTTCATGGTTGTTCGCCGTGAACCCCCCCGCCCGGGAGGCGTTGAACCGGCGGCCAGCCGGCCAGCCTGCGGGCTCAGCTCCCACCGCATCTTGTAACAGTGCAACTTGCCTCCGTGAGGTGGGCTGATATCATCGCGAGCTGCGGGGTGTCGACCGGATCGGTTCCACGCTCGAACTGGTGCTCCACTCTGTGGGACGAACGGCCGTCCCACCGGTCGATGGGTGCCCTGCCCTGGCACAGCCGCTGCAGCTGCTGGACGTGCCGACGTCGGCGTGATCGCCGCCCGGCCGGGCTGCTGTTCTGGCTCGGTCGTGGCGGGTCACTTGGTCCGCCCGGGTGCCCAGAGCCATGGCCCGGGTGGCCCTCGGCCTGGGCGGCGCAGCGACGGTCGGCAGTGGACCGAGCACGTCGCCGACGGAGGCCGAACGGAAGGCGGCTTGTTGCGGCCCTGACGGAATCGCTGCGCCGGCGACCGCTTGATCTCGACGGTCCCGTCTGTGAGGTTGTTCGAGGATGATTCGCCGACTCGCCACCGCGGCGCTCGTAGGAGCGTCCATTTTCGCCGCCAGGACGGCGTTGCGGCGCCGCCTCGTGCCCACATCCCGCAGGGCGAAACCGCCAGATCCGGCTTCGCCGCAAGACCCCCTCGCTCCTCCCATCGGGCTCCGACCTCCGAGCCGTGGTGGAGGCTGACGAACAACGGCCTGCGAGTGCGCGCACTCGATCCGTCACGATGAAGAATGCGCCGCCGTCGAGAGGTTCGACCGCTGGACCCGCCGACAGCTCGACGTCGACGGCGACGTGTTGACGTGGCTGCGCATCCGGCGCGACGGCCGCCCGCCGCTCTTGGAGGCGTTCAGGCTGGCGTCCCGGGGAGCGCTGCATCCACCGGTTGGTCTCGCCCTGCTCGCCGAGCACGGCCACCCGGACGCCGCAGAGTGCGTCATCTCGAAGCTTGGCGCGGTCCCGTCATCCCTGGCGCGGTCGAGTTGACGGCTCGCCGGTCGCCGACCCGCTCACAATTCGCTCACGAACTGCTCACAACCGAGCCGGATCTGCCGGCATGAAACCATGCCGGGCCGAGATCGAATCGGGTCTCTACCACGACCGGAGCGGACAAGGCATCACGACGACACACAACCGCAGCGGGTTCGATTCCCCCCAGCTCCACCGGGCAAAAAATGCCCAACTACCAGGGCTTTTGCCAGCGTCACGAGGGCGTCGAATTCCCCCTTGCGGGCACGTCACGCATGCTGACCAGGGGTTTCGCGGCGGTCGATGCAGGAGAGCACTCCACCCCCGTCCATTGACGTACAACCAGGTCAGCGCCCGTGAACACCCGGCGACGGCGTGGAGAGGGCGGGTGAGAATCGAGCCTCGAACGCAACCCTGCGCTGACCGGACAGCGATCGGCCGACCAGTTGTCGACACTCACGTCGCGGCGATGGCCTCGATCTCGTCGATCAGATCCGTCGCGGTCAGCACGGCAGCGATCTCGTCGGCGACGACGTCTCGCCGCATCACGGTGCGCTGCGCACACATGGTCCCGCCATTTCGCTGACGTGTCGAGTCTGTTGTTCGAGCTAACACCCGCCGGGGAGAACTCGGGCACGGCCTCGGCCACCGGACTGAGTTGTCTCTGGCATTGGCGTACTCGAAGAGCTCGCCGAGCGCCTCGACGGACGTTTCTGTGTCGGGCCGCTCACTCTCGAGCCGGTGTGGGCTGCACCGCTGGCCGGGTGCGCGAGAAGTTGGGGCCGTGAATCCGGTCGCGCTGGCCCCGGACGGTCAGCGGTTCGTAGAACGACGCGCGCTTCCGGCGCTCGGTTCGCACGTTGTTGCGGTCTGCGTCCAGGAGGTTGCACTGCGGCCGTCCCCTACGTCCAGCGGTCGGTACCTCATGGTGGCTGCACGTGACGTGCCTGCTGGGTGGACCGGTGAACGTCAGCGGACCACAGGTCGGGCCGATCGTCGACGTGCTCGCGCCCGGCAGCACGCTCGTGGGGGTTCGGTTCGAGCCGTCGGTGGGTGCTGGCGTACTGGCACAGTCGCCTTCTGGGTTGGCCGATCAAGGACGCCGTCGTCAACGGCGTCAACACGCCCGTGCGTGGAACAGCATGGTCATCCACCACGCCAGCTTTGGCGCCCACGACGAGCTCACCGACGACCACCTCCGGTTGATGACCGACGCCCACGAACGAGCCGGCCAGTAGGCCCGCGGTCGGATGCCGTCAGCTCCAAGGTTCGTCGCGACAGGATTCCGGCTTCGTCGGACCCGTGTGGTCACTTGCGGTTGCGCTCGTCGTATAGGGCCCGCGCGTCGTCCACTTCGGGCATGTGCTCCTCGGCCCACTCTTTGAGGTGGCAGAGCGTTTCGAGCAGGGACTCACCGAGCGCCGTGAGCTCATAGTCGGTGCGCACAGGAACCGACGGGGTGACCGTGCGGGTGAGCAGACCATCGCGCTCGAGGTTGCGCAGCGTCTGGGTGAGCATCTTCTGACTGACACCGGCAATCCGGTTGGCCAGCTCGCTGTAGCGCAATGACCCGTTCACACCCAGCGCGACGATGACGAGACTCGCCCACTTGTCACCGATCGTGTCCAGCAACCGGCGACTGGGGCAGTGCGCATCGAACGCGTCGAACGGATGCTCGGCGAGTTTGGTCGTCATGGGTTACCTCCGGGTGCGCTGCCGACTTCAAAGTGCCCTCTTCCCAGAAGAGAGTAACTCTCCGATACTGGTGTACGTCAACACTCGCATCCAGGAGAACAAAGATGAAGACGCTCATTGCCCGCCGCGGATCGGATCAACCGGAGGTCATCGAACTCGCCAACCCTCAGAAGCTCGCCGCAGGCGACGTACGAGTCGCCGTGGCGGCCGCCGCGTTCACGTACTTCGACGCGTTCGTCCCCGCCCACCGCGAAGCCCTCGGCCTGCCCGAGCAGGTCGGGCTGGGGTTCGACTTCAGCGGCACCGTCACCGAGGTCGCCCCGGACGTGATCGGGTTCACCGTTGGCGATCGAGTGGCCGGACTGCACGTCGACATCGCCGCCCCGGTTCGTGCCCACACCGAAGAGCTCGTGATCGGAGCCAGCGCGCTCGGAGTCGTACCGGACGGGCTCGGCCTCGACGTTGCCGCGGCGGTCCCGCTGAGCGCGCTGACGGCGCGCCAGGCACTCGACCTACTCGGACACGAACAAGGAACCCTGCTCGTGACCGGTGCGGCCGGCGCAGTCGGCGGGTGGCTGATCGAGCTGGCAACCCGCGAGGGCTGGCACGTCACCGCACTCGTCAAGCCGGGCACCGAGAACCTGGTCGAGGGCGCGGCGGTCGTCACCGAATTGAGCGGGACCTACGACGCTGTGCTCGACGCTGCCGCACTGCACGGACCGGCAGTGGCGGTGGTGCGGGACGGCGGGCGCTACGTCGGTTTCAAGCCCAAACAACCACAGGCATCCGAACGCGGAATCACCATCAAGACAGTCCAGGTGCTTCCCGACGGCGAGGGTCTGGGGGCACTGCTGCCGCTCGCCGCTGCTGGCACCGTTCTCATCCGTATCGCGGGTCGCGCGCCACTGGTCGAGGCAGCCACCGTGTACCAGCGCGGTCCGTCAGAGTCCGGCTCCCGCGGGCGCTGGATCCTGGTGCCATGACGACCCAAGATTCCGTCGATCCTCGACGACGACCGAACGAGGCGCCAACAACCAAGATCGAGAGACTCGTGTCGCATTCGCGCATCGCCCTTGTGACTGGCGCCAACCAGAACTTGGGTCGTGCGCTCGTCGCCGGTCTGGCTGCACAAATGACGCCCGCCGATCGTGTGCTCCTCACGGGCCGCGACCCCAGTCGCGTGGGCATTGCCGCTCGTGAACTGAGCGCACAGATCCCCGACGGAGCCGTGATCGAGCCACGCGTGCTCGATGTGCGTGATCCGCACGCCATCCGAAACCTTGCCGCTGACCTCGGTGAGATCGACATCGTGTTTTCGAACGCCGCTGCACGGATGAGTCCCGACGACAATCCGGCGGACGCGGTCGACGTCGTTGCCGACACCAACAACACAGCGACGACCATGATGCTTCGCGAGTTCGCACCCCGACTTCGAGACGGGGGCCGACTCATCGTCGTGGCGAGCGCGCTCGGCACCCTCGACAAGCTGCCAGCTTCGGTGCGCCCCCGGTTTGCCCAGGCAGCCGCGGCTGACCTGGACGCCGTCGATCGGCTTGTCGATGAATGGCGCCGTTCCGTCAAGGCGGGCCGAGCCGTTCGGGAAGGCTTCGGCTCGTGGCTGAACATTCCCTCCAAGGTCGCTCAAGTCGCAGCGGTCCGGGCATTAGGTCGAACCCGCCGAAGCGAAGACTTGCGACACGGCACCCTGCTGATCGCCCTGTGCCCGGGGCTGATCGACACCGAGGCGTCACGACCGTGGTTCCCAGACATGACCAGCGCTCAAACGCCGCGAGCTGCCGCGACCTGGCCCGTCGAACTCGCCCTCTCCGATCACTTCGATCCCGCGTACTACGGCGAACTCGTGCAATTCGGAACTGTCCTGCCATGGGATCACGACGTCACTGTCACCACGGCGGTCACGGGACATGCGACCGTGTCTTGAGTCCGCATGTGCGCTCCACTTCAGGTCGATCGTTCAGGCCAAAGCCGGTCGCATTCGTCTCCTACGGCAGCATCGCCGGTGGCGCCGGGCCGTCGAGCGGCCGCGCCAAGTGTTCGCCGAGCTGCACACCGCGACGGTGCGCCACACCGTCAGCTTCAAACCTCTTCACCGCACCGTTCGGCGACGACGACTCGCCGATGGATGCCACCGGGCCGAGGCCGCCGGCAAGGAGATGGTCGACCAACTGTTGTGGTGGGGCCGCGCGCTGCGAGCGGCGCGGGAAAACGACCCGTACGCCGCTTGCCCTTCTGCGACATACATCAAATGCCCGACTACTTCGGAACGGAGGTTTGCGATGCCTGCACTGCCCTGGCATCATCGCCACGCCATCGACCCGGACCGCGTCTACATCGTCATGGCCTCCCGCCTGCCGCTGACGACACACTGGTTCATCCCCGGCTTCCTCGTCGACACCCTGCGCATCCGCCGCCAGCTTGCCCGCACCGAGGGGCTCGTCGCGTACGCGCTCAACGCCCAGCTCGCCCGTAGGACGTTCTGGACATACTCGGTCTGGACCGACAAGGAGAGCCTGGACGCCTTCGCCGGCGCCGATCCCCATCGACGGATCATCCAACGACTTCGAAACCGGATGGACGAGTCGCGCTTCGAGTTCATGCGCATGCGCGGGGCGGCGATCCCCTCGGACTGGAGCGCCATGCAGGATCCTGTCCGATAACGGCATCACCTTCGGTCGTGGTGCGTCCCGCGCAGCGGACGAGGAGACGGGGTCTGTTCGACTGCTGGCTTCAGCCGGTCGAGCCGCAGTGGTGGTTACGGGCCCCGCGTGCGCGTTCCGCGCGCAACGACTTCGTTGCTTGGGTGGGACGGACCATCGTTCGCCGGGACGCCATCTCCAGTTCACGTCTCATTCAGACCGTGGTGGTTAGCTGTAGCGGTTACGTAGTCGAGCGAATTATCCGGGTTCTTTACGGAGGTGATCTCGGGTGACGGGTTCGTCGCGCAAGGGTCTCTGACGAGAACCGCGAGCCGATCAGCCGGATCACGCTCGCCGAAGCTTCCATCAGGATCGCACGTCGAGCGGCGAACCGCCGTCAGGATCGTGTCGCTCAGATCCGGAACGGTAGCGATCAACCGTCGCAACTCAGGCACCGGAACCGTGATCACCTCGCCGGCCGCCGACACCCTGGCTGTCAGGTAGACACGCTGGCCTGTGAGCAGGTTGAGCTCACCCAAGAACCGCCCCGGGCCGTGCTCGGTGTCAACCTCGTCGATTCCGTCGGTGTCGTTGATGATCGCCACCGAGCCCGAGACGATCGCGAAGAACGAGTACGACGAGTCGCGGGAGTGGTACAACACATCTCCGACGTCCATCGTCGTGCGCTCGCCGAACGACTCCATGGTGGCGAGTTCCGCAGGGCTGAGCGTCGGGAACGCGTCGTCGACTGCCATCACGATCACGCGAACGATTCGAAAGTCTCCGGGCGGATGTGCCATCGAGCTCCAGGGCCCGCATCACGCGTCGATGCGGATGGAGCTGCCGATGGGTGCCCATACCCAGCGACGGTTCACGTCCGAGGGAGCGCCCGCGAGTTCGCGCTCGATGGGTTGGCGTCCCTGTTTGAAGTGGCTCCACCCTTCGTAGTGCACTGGGACCGCCGTGTGAGGGCGGAGCAGTTGGCACAGCTCGATGGCGTCCTTCGCGGTCATCGTGTACTTGACGGGGCCGGTGATCGGGAAGTTGACGCTGCCGAGGTGCACGATTGCGGTACCAACATCGACGCGTTCCGCGACGGTGGCGCACGCCGTCGTAGAGCACGGTGTCTCCCGAGATCCACACCGCTCCGTGCTGTTGGCCTTGCCATGTGAGTGAGAACCCGATCACGTCACCGACGATCGGGTGGCTGCCCCGCGGGCCGTGGCGACAAGGTGTTGCCGTGACGGTGATCGTCGGCTTGCCGGACGCCTCGAGCCGCGTCGGTGGCCCAGTCGGCCATACCGTGAGCGTTGGGGCCGAGCCGGCGTGCGCCCGACGCCGTGGTGAGGACTGACGCGGCGCCCGGCAGCAGGCCGCGCCCGGCGTCGTCGAGGTTGTCGGCGTGATGCTCGTGAGTGAGCAGCACGGCGTCGATCGGCGCCGATCTCGGCGGCCGGGATCGCCGGGCCGGTGGTCTTGCGCGACGAGGTCCCCCAGCCGAACTTGTAGGTCCGGCCGGGGGCGTCGAACGTCGGATCGGTCAGGATCCGCCAGCCTTCGACCTCGATCAGCGTGGTCGGTCCGCCGATGTGGGTGAAGGTGATGGTCGACATCGGTCAAGACGCCGTCGGATGTCAAAGCGGGCGTCCAGGCCGCATTCGCCAGCGCCCACTCGAGGGCGCGATCGGCGATCTCTTCCCAGCCGGCGCCGGCGACCATCAGGTGCGGGCGACCGTCGTAGGTGTCGTGCTCGGTGATCGTGCCCTTGGCCTTGTAGTGCTTGGCGTTCGAGGCCTGCACAGCGGGCGGCATGATGTGGTCCTCGGAGCCCGACAGGAACAGCAACGGTGCGCGGTTGGGATTCTTGAAGTCGACCCAGGCGTCCTGGTGGCCCGGCTTGAAATTGGCGAGCACCGAGTCGAACAGGACGCGTCCCGACGCAGGGATGTGATAGCGCTCGTAGAACGCCAAAGATTCCTCGTCGGTGTAGGTGTTGGTGAAGGCGTACTTCCATTGCTCGGCGTCGAACCCGACTGCCCGGCTGTGGTTGAGCGGGTTCTTGAGCACCGGGAACACCGAGTGCAGCTGCGTCCACGGCGTGACCCGAACGCCTTCGGTGGGCGCCGAGTTGAGTCCGACGCCGGCGCAGCCGTAGCCGTGGTCCATCACGACCTGCATGAACGCCCCACCGGCCGAGTGACCCATCAGAATCGGCTTGGTGTCGAGCGTGTCGAGAAACGCTTCGAGGTGGGTGATGATCGCCTCGATTGTGAGGTCGGCGATCGGTGTCGGATCCGCTCGCAGCGCCTCCACCTCGACGTCGAAGCCAGGGTAGGCGGGTGTGTGGACCGTGAAGCCCTTGGCTTCGTAGCGGGACTTCCAGTGCTCCCAGGAGCGGGGCGTGACCCAGAATCCGTGGATTAGAACGATGGTGTCCGGGTTCTGCTGGTCGCTCATCTCAAAGCCTCCGATCGACGACAGGGTGTCTGACTCAGACCGCATTCTCGACACGTCTGGGCCACGCTCGAATCAGGCGCAACGCGTAGTCACGTGCCCCTTCCGCGCGTTCGTGGCCTCTCCTGACCTGCTGGCTGCTGCTCTAGCATCCTTCGCATGGGGGAGATGCTCGGTCGCCGGGTGGAGCGAGCCGAGTTGGGCAGTCTGCTCGGCGCCGCTCGTCAAGGCAACAGCGGCGCGTTGGTGCTCCACGGCGATGCGGGCATCGGCAAGACCTCGCTGCTCGACTTCGCCGTGACAACTGCCGCTGATTTCGAAGTGGTGAGGATCGACGGCTTCGAGTCCGAGCAGGATCTGGCCTTCGCCGGCGTGCACCGGCTCTTGTTCCCGTTCCTGAATGGCGTTTCCCGGCTTCCCGCTCCCCAGCGTTCAGCGTTGGAATCTGCGTTCGGTCGCAGGCACGGAGAGCCGCCGAACCGGTTCCTCGTCGGTTTGGGGACGTTGTCGCTGTTGGCAGAGGCGGCCTTGGCACGACCGTTGCTGTGCGTCGTTGACGATGCGCACTGCCTCGATGACGAGTCGTTGGCCGTGCTGGGCTTCGTGGCACGACGTTTGCACGCCGAGCGCATCGCACTGCTGTTCGCGTCACGCGGTCAGGACGATTCCACGCCGCTGGAAGGCATACCCACACGGTTGATCGAGGGCCTCGTCGACGACGAGGCACATGAACTCATCCAACTGGTCGTGGACGGGCCGCTCGACGTCACGGTCGCCCAGCGCGTGGTTGCCGAGTCCATGGGCTCACCGATGGCACTGCTCGAGATCGGCAAGGCTCTGAGTGAACATCAGCTGCTGTCCGACGAGTTGTGGTCGGGACCGCTTCCCCTCAGCGGGCGCCTCGAGGCGCACTTCCTGCGCCAGGTGGAGGGACTGCCTGCCGACACGCAGGCGATGCTGCTCATCGCGGCAACTGAACCTTCGGGCGAACGATCGCTGATCGAATCGGCCGCGTCCGCGCTGGGTCTTCTCCCGGACGCGGCTGACGCGGCCGAGGCAGCCGCCGTGATCGTTCGCAGCGAAGGGCTTCGCTTCCGCCACCCGCTCGTGCGATCGGCGGTCTACAGCGGGGCGTCCATCATCGATCGCCGCCGCGCCCACCAGGTCCTCGCCGAGACCAGCGGCGCCCTCGGCGATCCTGACCGGCGAGCGTGGCACCTCGGGGCGGCGACCGCCGACACCGATGAACCTGTCGCCGCAGAACTGCATGAAGCTGCCGAACGAGCCCTGCTTCGGGGTGGTTGCGCCGCATCGGCCACGTTCTTCACTCGCTCCGCCGAATTGACACCGGACCGAGCGACCCGCGCCGAGCGCGCCCTGGCCGCTGCCGAACGGCATCTGATCGCCGGGTTTCGGGTTCGTTCCCGTCGAGTTCTCGATGAGTTCGCCGACGACATCACGGATCCCCACCAGCGGGCGAGAGGCAACCGCCTTGAAGGCAACATCCGCTACACGATCGGCGAGGTCAACGGCACGGTCGGGCTCCTGCTGGACGCAGCAAAGACGTATGCACCGTTCGACATTCGCGCGGCGCGAGACACGCTGCTCGACGCCCTCGCCGCTGCCCGCATACCTGGCGTCCTCAGCCTCCCTGGCGAGCGCATGTCGGACGTCGCATCCGCAGCCAGTGAGTTGCCGCTTCCGTCCGGCATCACTCCAACCATCGGCGATCTGCTCCTGGACGGATACGTCGCAATTGTTCAGAGCGACCAGGCGACCGGACAGCAACGGTTGTCGGAGGCGCTCGTCGCACTGGAGGACGATCATCGCGACGACGAGGCGATGCTGCGATGGCTCGGGATGGGCTGCTGGGCGGCTGGAACGCTCGGTGATGATGAGGCACTGCGGCGCATCGTGTCCCGGCTCGAGACGACCGCTCGCGCTCACGGAGCGATCGTCCCCCTCACGCTTGCCCTCACCTTCCGCGCCCTGAACGAGCTCGGAACCGGAGAACTCACTGCGGCACGGGCCCACCTCGTCGAACGTGACGAGCTCAGCGACCTCCTCGGCAGGCCGAGAGACATCGGTCGGCTGCTCACCTTGGCTTGGAATGGCGACGAGGCCGCCACACGCCGCCGAGGCGGCCGCGGTCGCAGCCGCCGCCCAGCAGCGCCGCCACGGCTGGATGCTCGTCTTCGTCGACCAAGCGATGGTCGTGCTCGAGCTCGGACTCGGCCACTACGCAGCAGCGCTCTCGAGCGCCAGCGTCAGCTACCACAACAATCCGTTCTTCGCGACCGCCGACTTCCCCAATCTGATCGAGGCCGCAACTCGATCGGGCGCCAAAGATCTTGCGTACCAGGCCATCGCCGAGTACGCGACCCGCACAGAAAAACGCGACACCGCGCTCGCTCGAAGCCTCCTCGCTCGAGCGCGAGCACTCGTTGCCGACGATGCAAGCGCGGAGGACCACTACCGCGAAGCGATCGCCTGGCTGAACGACACAGCCACGATCCAGCATGCCCGAGCCCGGCTCGTCTTCGGCGAGTGGTTGCGGCGCCAGAAGCGCCGCACCGAGGCGCGCGAGACCTGCGGGCGGCCCACCTGATCTTCTCCGTGATGGGTGCTCAACGCGTTCGTCACACGCGCCGAACGAGAGCTGGCGGCAACCGGCGAGCGAGCCCGCCGACGCGGCTACGACACCGCCGACGAGCTGACACCGCAAGAGTCGCAGATCGCGCATCTCGCCGCGTCAGGAGCGACGAACCAAGAGATCGCCGCCAAGCTCTTCTTGAGCGCAAGCACCGTCGACTACCACCTCCGCAAAGTATTCAGAAAGCTCGGGATCACCTCGCGGCGCCAACTGGGCTCGGTCTTGCTCTCCTGATCCAGGGTCCTGGCCGGATCAGCGACGGTTCTCCGCTGGTCCACCCGACGCCAAGGGTCACCCCCTCGCCCGATTCGACAGGCAACGCCTCGATCCCGACGCGGCCTGAGCCGCGCCGCGATCCGCCCGACCAACCGACGGACACGGCGCACGACACGCAGGCACGCGTCGTCGAGGCGGCTACGCGTTCTGCGGGATTCGAACTGGACGCACAGTGCAGACGATGGAAAGCGACACACACGCCGTCCGAAGGAGCACGCCGATCATGACGTTCGTCAATCGACCCGATGGTGCCCAGATCTACTACAAGGACTGGGGCACCGGCCCACCTGTCGTGTTCAGCCATGGATGGCCACTGAATGCCGACAGCTGGGATTACCAGATGCTGTTCCTCGCCTCACGCGGCTACCGCTGCGTCGCCCATGACCGCCGCGGCCACGGCCGCTCCACACAAACGTGGCACGGCAACGACATGGACACCTACGCCGACGATCTCGCCGCCGTCATCGAAACGCTCGACCTCCGTGATGCCACGCTCGTCGGGTTCTCCACCGGAGGTGGCGAGGTAGCGCGCTACATCGGCCGCCACGGAACCAGCCGCGTCGCCCGAGCGGCGCTCGTCAGCGCCGTGCCACCGCTCATGGTGCAACGCCCAGACAACCCCAACGGGGTTCCAATCGAGCTGTTCGACGAGATCCGGACCGGCTCACTAGCAGACCGCTCACAGCTGTACCGGGACCTCGCCGACGGACCCTTCTTCGGCAACAACCGGCCCGGTGCCGCCGTCCCGCAAGGCACACGCGACGCCTTCTGGCTGCAAGGCCTGCAGTCAGGTCACCGCAACGCCTACGAATGCATCGCCGCCTTCTCCGAGACGGACTTCCGTGATGACCTCGCCCAGTTCGACGTCCCGACCCTCGTCATCCACGGCGACGAAGACCAGGTCGTGCCCTTCACGGTCGGCGGCCACGCGTCGGCCGCACTCCTCCCGGGCTCCGAACTGAAGGTCTACCCGGGCGCACCCCACGGCATCACCGACACCCACAAAGAGCAACTCGGCAACGACCTGCTCGACTTCATCAAGTCATGACAGGAGCAATCCCCATGACAATCAACCTAACAAAGCGCCTTCCCGGTTGGCGCAAGGTGGCCGCCGTGCTCGGCGCGGCGGCGATCAGCGCGGCCGCGCTCTCGACCGCCGGCGCAGCAGCATCCGCCGACGACTCGAACGAACCCCGCCCGACGATCGTGCTCGTCCACGGCGCCTTCGCCGACGCCTCCGGATGGAACGACGTCACGCGCCGCTTGCAACGAGACGACTACACGGTCATCGCGACCGCCAACCCGCTGCGCTCGGTCGACTCCGACGCCGCCTACCTCAAGAGCATCCTCGACGCCATCGATGGTCCCGTCGTCCTGGTCGGCCACTCCTACGGAGGCTTCGTCATGACCAACGCTGCCGCTGGCGACCCTGACGTCAAAGCACTCGTCTACGTCGCCGCCTTCGCGCCCGCACCCGGCGACACCGTCGAGGCGCTGACCGGAATGAACCCCGGCAGCGGACTCGCCGACCCGGCACAACCTCGTCGTCCGCCCCCACGCCACCGGCGCCGACGGATACATCAACCCGACTGCGTTCCGTGAAATCTTCGCCGCCGACCTCCCCCGATCATGTCACCGACGTGATGGCTGCCAGCCAGCGACCGGCCGATGTCGGAACCCTGTTCCAGCCGTCCGGTCCAGCCGCCTGGGAAAGCACTCCGTCGTGGTACGTGGTGGCTTCCGAGGACCGCACCATCCCGCCGGCGACACAGCGCTTCATGGCCGAACGAGCCGGCGCAACAGTGATCGAGATCCGATCGTCACACGTGGTGATGATGTCGCACCCGAAGCAAGTCACCGACGTCATCGAGAACGCCGCAGCCGCCATCGGCTGACCAACGCTCCAGGCCCTGGGTGTGGCTTCAGTTCACGCCCATGGCCCACCAACCGCGTGAACAGCCTTGCAAAGCGACGACGATTTCTCCGCTCCGGCGGGCTGGACACCCGCACTCGCCATGTCCCGGCAGCATGGCGATGGGTGATCGCTGGCGATCGCGGACGCGGCAACGGCGCGGGCCGTTGAGCGCGCAGTACCCATCAGCCGCCCGGGGGGTCGGCCTCGACGGGGCGGTAGCGACTCGTGCTCGGCGAGTCGACCAGGTCGAACCAACTGCCCGTAAGGGACCCTCTGCCCCGGACTCGTGACATCGTCTGTGACGTCACGACAGGATGATTTGTGCCAAGCACTTGAGTCAGCTGCAGGTCCTTTGGCGAATGACTGACGGTGGCGAGGACCGGAGCGTGTCGCGTGTGCTCATCGTGCGCCACTCAATGCTGGCCGACCAGTTCCCCTCCGACGGTTGCCGAGGGCGTTTCACACCGGTCAACATCGGTCACTCCAGTCCGTCTGTGTCATCCGCCCGGATCGGGACAGGCGTTCTACCGGAACGCGAGTCAGCCGGCGAGGGCGTCGGGGACCGGGCCTGTGGACTTTGACCGCCTCCGTGAGGTCGCCGTCGAGACAGGGGCGACAACGATCGTCGGGCCGCCGCCGTTCGCGTCGGCCCCATCGTCAGGCTGGGAGGCGACCGCGTTGTTTCGATGATGGCGAGCCCTCCGAAGCGCTCGACGGTGGCTGCGATCGCCTGCTCCACCTCGGCTTCATCTCGGAGAGCGACTTCGACGGCGATGACATCATGGCCGGCGTGAGCGAGATGTGCGGCGAGTTCGGCGTGGCCGGCGCCTGGACGGTCGGCGAGCGCGGCTGCGGCTCCGTGCTGCGTCAGTCGCTTGGACGAGACCGAGCCGATCCGGCGTGCTTCGCCGGTTACGAGCGCGACCTGCCTGCCAGGCTCGTCCCGCTCATGCTGTCACCGGAGCGGCCGCGCCCTCCCGCAGCGCTTGCAGCGCGCCGGCCCACGCGACGAGCTCGTCGAGCATTTCGGCGAGGCTCACGGACTGGTGGGCACGAGGAGTGAACCCGCCCGCTTCGGCGGGGTCCGTGATGGCGAAGTCGTCGAACATCGACAGCGAGACTTGGCTGCGGACCCCGGCGACCTTGACCTCGGCAAGCACCTGGCGGAGGTGCTCGACGGCGCGGGTGCCGCCATGGACCCCGTAGCTGACAAAGCCGGCCGCCTTGTCGTTCCATTCAGCCCAGAGGAGATCGATTGCGTTCTTCAGCGCGGCGGGCAGCGAGTGGTTGTACTCGGGCGTGACGAAGACGAAGGCGTCGAGCCCGTCGACGACGTCCGCCCAGGCGCGGGTCCGCTCGCCCTGGTACTGGCCGAACATGGCCGGGAGCGGCTCATCGAGGAGTGGAAGGTCGAAGTCGGCAAGGTCGACCAGGTGAAGCGACAGTGGACCGGCCGGTTGGGCGGCGGGGTGTTGCGCGAGGCCATCCAGGACCCAGTCAGCGACCACACGGCCTCGGCGGCCCGGTCGGGTCGATCCGACAACGACAGCGACATCGAGCATGTCGATCCTCCTAGTGTTCAGGTGTGATCGCAATCTTACAACGATCGTTGTAGTATCTGCAACGTGCGTTGCAGAAAAGGTGGAGGAGTGGTTGCAGCAAACACAGCCGGGCTTCCTGGACGACCCAACAAACGAGACTCGGTGCTTGCTGGCGCCCTCCTGGTGTTCGCCCGAGATGGCTACTCGCGAGCCAGCATCGACGACATCGCCGCCGCGGCGTCGGCATCGACCAGGACGATCTACAACCACTTCGACGACAAGGCGGCGTTGTTCCACGCGGTGATGGTGGCCAGTTCCACCATCGTCGCTGGGGCGCAGATCGCGGTAATGGACGAGCAGCTCGGAAGAGTCCCGGCCGATGCGGAGGCGCTCGAAGACGCGCTCACCGCGTTCGCCCGAGCATGGATCGCGCCCGTGCCCGACCATGAGCAACACTTCGCTCTCGTCCGCCACGTCAACGCCGAATTGCCCCACATCGCCGAAGCGGCCGTCGAGGCATGGCAAGAGGCAGGACCGCGTCGCGTGGTGCGCGCGCTAGCGGGCCACCTGCGCCGCTACAGGAAGGTTGGCCTAATAGCCATACCTGATCCTGAGCTCGCAGCGCTCCAGTTCGCCGCCCTCATCAGTCCGTTCAACCCGTCGTTGCCGAGACAGCGGCGGCCACGTGTCGACGCCGTGAGCGCCGGTGTTCGGCTGTTCCTGCGTGGAGCCTTGCCTCGGTGATCCAATGCGTTCACACGCCGCGCTTCGGTCGCCTCACACCCTGTGAGCCGCTATCGGTGCAGCACTGTCGGTCCCGGATGAGGAGGTTGACCCGGCTTGCAGAATCACATGCACGATGCTGACGATCCGCCCCGCCTCGGTGGACGACCACCCGGCCGTTCACGAGATCCTGATGAGCCCATACGTGCTCCGCGGGACGATCAACGAGCCGCGTCACATCACGCCGGATACCGGAGCGCACAGAACGACGGCGACCGAGCGTCGTTCTCGCTCGCAGCCGGCGATCCGTGTCCGCGGTCGGGTTGAGCCGCACCGCGGGTGAGGCGATCGACGCGGGCGGAGGTACGACGAACGCGGCGACTCATGACGTGATCCGTGACCCCAGCAAAGCAGCAGCTCAGCGCATGCGAATTTGACCGAGGGCGTGAAAGGGCGTGCGAGACCTGTGACTCGGCTCGGGACGGGCGTGAAAGGCGTGTGGGACGTTCCGGCCGGGAGTGCGAGCGCTCGATACATCGTCGAACTGGGGTCGTTCGGTGTGACACTCTCAGTGCGTGCCCATCACGCTCGCGTTCGTTGGATGCGCCGACTCGTCCACCGCTGCGCGCGCGTCCGCCTACGAAGACGCAGTGTTGCCGCTGCTGACGACCACGGTGCCCGCGTGTTGGTGCGTGACCGGGCGTTGCCCGGTCAGGATCCGTCGCTGCCCTACGAGGTGCACGTGATCTGGTTCCCCGACCGGGATGCGCTCAACTCGTACATGGACGACCCGCGGCGCCATGCGCTCCTGGCAGCGTTTGGTGACGTGTTCACGTCCAAGCAGTCTGTGGAGATCAAGCTACTCGGCGACGCCTCGTTGTTCTGAGGTCCCGATCGTCGGGTGCGTCCGGATCGCACTGCTTCTCCGCGGTCGACGCCAGATCGGGGTGCCACCAACCGCCGGGCGGGACGGCTCGGATTACTAGACGTCGCAGAAAGCGATGGATGGCGCGTCGCGGCGTAGTTTGTCGGTCGCCGTGGCGAGGTCGGCCAGAGTTGTGTAGGTGGCGCGGTCGGGGCCGATGCCCACGATCGTTGCATCGACTGGGTCGAGGCGCTCGATGAGCACCTTCGAGGCGATCGTGCGACCACCGGTCGCGCACGCTTCGATTCGGGCGGCTTCGTTCACTTCGTCGCCGAGGGCGGTCACCTCGGTTCGTCCGGCGGTCGTGATCCGACCGACGTACGGAGTGGCTCCCCACTGAAGTCCGCATCGAAAGGACACGTCGACCTGCAGGCCGCTCCTCGCGGCGATCTCCGGGAGAGCGGCTGTGAGCGCCCGGGCGGTCTCGATGCAGGCTCGTGAGGCGGCCGACTCGGATCCCGCTGTCTCGGCCAGGAAGAAGGCGGTGAGGTTGGCCAACACCTCTTCGGCCCCGAGCGACCGGGCCCGGGCACCGGCAAGTTCGATCGCCAGCGGGATGCCATCGAGACGCTCGCACACCTCGATGGCGACGCTCTCGGCGACATCAGCGCCAGCATGTTCCCAGAACAGTTCGACGGCGGCGCCTCGAGTCTCGAGCGATGGCACGCGCCACACCTGCTCACCGGTGACGCCCAGCGGCTCGCGACTCATGACCAACAGGCGCACATGGGGGCAGCGATCGAGGACGGTGTCGCACAGGTCGCCGACGCCATCCAACAGGTGCTCCGCGTTGTCGACCACCAGGAGGACCCGCCGGAGCCCGAACACAACGGCCAAGACGTCCGCCGCAGCGGTTTGGTCGCCGCCCATCATCGCGCCGGCCGCGTCGAGTACCGCGGGAATGATCTGTCCGGCTTGGGTCAGTGCGCTCAGGTCGACGAACGCGGTCAGTTCGAAGTTGTCAGCAACCCTCCGTGCTGACTCGATCGCGAGACGTGTCCTTCCGGTACCGCCGACACCCGTCAGCGTCAACAGCCGGTGGTCCCGAAGCAGGCTTCCCACGTGCTCGAGCTCGTTGGCTCGCCCAACAAGACGGTCCCGCGGCACCGGCAGCGAGACGTGCTGCACATCGCTGCGCAACGGCGGGAACTCGGCGGCCAGACCCTCGCTCACCAGCTGGTACACCACGATCGGCTCATCGACGTCGCGCAGGTGGTACAGCCCCAACTCGCGCAGCACCCGCCGATCAACTCCCACCAGCAGCGCCGTGCTCCCCGCCACGAGCACCTGGCCTGGATGCCCGAGCGACAGCAGGCGCGCACACCGATTCAACGGCACGCCCAGCCAATCCCCATCCGCCTGCTGCTCCGCCTCTCCGGAGTACATCGCGACACGGGCCGGCAGCGCTCCCTCAGACCTCTCCAACATCAGCGCACGAGCCGCCTCCACGGCACCGCTCGCCGACTCGAACGCCACCCAGCCGCCGTCACCGACCAACTTGAACACCGATCCACCGTGCGCCCGCGCCACGGACCGAGCCGACGTCACCCACGCCGACACCGAAGCCCGCGCCACGCTCGGCTCATTCTCCCAAGCCCTCGTCGAGCCAGCCAGATCCCAAGCCAAGAACGTACGCGTCAACATCATCCCGACCCCCCGCAGCACCCCTCTTCCAGAGAGCCGACACACCAGACGCTCTCGGCTTCAACGACGGGAACCGACATCGCGACCACCCCACTCACATTGCGGCTTGACACGGGAGCGTCTGACAGCCCGACGAGCATCGTTCAGGGACAGGTCGGTCAGGGTCGTCCGGCGCGGGCGACGTCGACTGCGTGTGTGAGCACGATGCCTTCGGATGCGCGACTGGCGCCGTCGTAGTGGTTCGCCACGATGTACAGCGTGTTGCCGCTGTCACCGCCGAGCATGCAGGCGAAGCAGCCGCGGTCGGCCTCGATGGTTGCCAGCACCTCGCCGCCTGGCGCGACTCGCGTGCATCGTTGTTGGGGGACGCTGGCGTACCAGATCGCCCCGTCGTTATCCGTGCAGATTCCGTCGGGAGCCGACCCGGGTTCGAGGTCGGCCCAGACACGACGGTCGATCAATTCGCCGGACTCGGTGATGGTCCACGCGGTCAGCCGATCGGCGTGTGACTCGGCCAGCACGAGCGTGTCGTCGTCCAGAATGGCCATCCCGTTCGGGAACCACACGTCGTCGGCGACACGGCGGCTGCTTCCGTCGGGCAGCACGACCGCGACCAAGCCGGGCTTGGACTCCTCCCCGGGTCGCGAGCCCGGCATGTTCACCCAGACCCGGTCGGCGTTGTCGACGACGATCTCGTTGAACGGTTGCCCGGTGGCGCCGTAGGGGGTCAGGTCCGTGCCCGTGACCACTCCGTTCGATGTGGAGACCACGAGTTGACCGTCGGTGAGCCAGTCGATGGAGAACGGCAGCCCCTCGACGCGAGTGACGACCTCGCGGTCGCCGTTCGCATCGAACGCCAGCACCTCGCCGGCCAGCCAGTCGCACATCCAGAACCGGCCCTCGTGCCATCGAGGGGACTCGCCCATCTGGATCCGGGTGGCGAAGATCTCGGTCATGCCCCGACCGTCAGGGAGCCGCTGACGTGGCGGCGTCTCATTGGGTGAACCAGAACTCGATCTCGGCGCTGTCGATGTCGAACCGCGCTGCGTGTTCGATGCCGGTCGGCACGTGATACCACTCGCCTGCGCCGTACATGGTGACCTGGTCTTCCATCGTGAGGATGAGCTGCCCTTTGGTGATGACGCCAAGGTTGTTGGTCGGATGGGTGTGTGGTTCGATCGTGGTCCCGGCGGGGTACGTGGCGAACAGCACCTCGCACCCGACTGCCTGAAGTCGGTGGGCGTCGAAGGGCCCGTCGAAGTTGGGAAGCGCTTCGATCTCAGCGGGAAAGTGATGAATCTGGCTGGGCACGGTTGTCCTTTCGGGTGAGGAGGATGCCAATGGTGTCCATGGCGTCGAGGAGTTGATCGAGGCCCTCGGAGTCGAGGTGCTGCACGAGGGTGAGGACTCGTACGTTCGACCGGCGTTCGATCTCGTCCAACAGCCGCCGACCCTTGGCAGTCAGCGCCACGACACGTTGTCGACGATCGTCCGTCGAGATCGTTCGCCGGATCAGCCTGGCGTCCTCGAGCGTTCCGAGCACCCGACTGGTGTAGGCCAGATCCAATCCGAGCATGTCGGCGATCTGGTTCACCTGCGGCTCGGTCAGTGACCCGATCGTGAACAACATCCGCGATTGCGCCAGGCTGACGTCGAGGCCTTCGTGACGATCATCGAGCGACCCGATCGCCTGGGTGTACAGGCGGTTGAACGCCCGGATCCTCTCCGCCAACGCTCGATCCTTCATTGCATCGATGATACTGGACTGAAGACAACTATTGCAAGTGATCCAGGGATCAAAACGCGAGCACGCGCGGGAGGGCGTGAAAGGAGGGTCCTGGAGGCGGGAGGTGCGCCGCTCTCACTTCGTTCTGTGGGGATCGTGCTCGATGACCCAGATCGCGAGCTCGACTCGGTTGCGCAGCTGCAACTTGGTTTGGATGCTCGTCAGGTGCGTCTTGACGGTGGACAGCGAGATGTACAGCTCGGTCGCGATCTCCTGGTTGCCGAGTCCGCGCGCAACGGCGCGGGCAACGTCGAGCTCTCGCTCCGACAAGGGGTGCTCCGCCGCATTGGGAGACGCTGCTGGTCGCACGAATCGGTCGAGGTAGCGCACGGTGATCGACGGTGAGATCAGCGCATCACCGACGGCCGCTGCTCGCAGTGCCTCGAGGAGCAGCTGGGGACCGCTGTCCTTGAGGATGAAGCCGACTGCTCCGTTGCGTAGCGCGATCTCGAGGTGCTCGTCGGAGTCGAAGGTCGTCGCGATCACGACGCGGAGTGGGTGTTGCACGTCCGGGTCGGCCAGCAGACGGGTCGCGGCAAGCCCGTCGAGGACGGGCATGCGGATGTCGAGCAGGCAGACGTCGGGTCGGATCCGCTGGGCCAGATCGACTGCGGTCCGACCGTTGTCGGTTTCGCCGACCACGGTCATGTCGGGCTGGCTCTCGATGATCATGCGGAACCCGGCGCGGACCATGGCCTGATCGTCTGCGAGCAGGACGGTGATTGGTGGCGAGGCGGTGTCGGTGGTCATTCCGGAGGTCCCTACAGCGGCAGCACCGCATGCATCATCCACCCGTCGCCGCCAACGGGGCCGGCGTCGAAGGTGGCCGCCCAGCGCATCGACGCGCTCGCGCATGCCGACGAGGCCGTAGCCGACTCCGGTGGTGGTGTCGAGGCTCCGGTTCTCGACGTGGAGCTCGAACGACGTGCCGGTGGAGCGGAACGTGAAGCGGACCGGTGCGCTCGGGTCGCCGTGGCGGCGCACGTTGGTCGCTGCTTCCTGCACGAGGCGCTGCACCGTGTTCGCGAGATCGGGCATAACCCAGTTGAGCCGCAGGCCGTCGTCGATGACGAGATCGGTGCTCGGGTGGCTCGTGCGGAGGCCCTCGACGATCTGTTCGACATCCGTCAGGCGTCGGCCCGCCGAAGTTGACGGGTCGGTGCGCAGCAACCCGATCAACCGTCGGACGGATGTGAGCGTCTCGAGTCCGGCCGCTTCGATGTCGGCGAAGGTTCTGTCGGCCGACGACTCCAAGTTCGTGCCGTTCGTGAATCGGCTGGCTTGCGCGAGCACCACGATCCCGGTGACGTGATGGCCGACGATGTCGTGCAACTCTCGGGCCAGGTCCAAGCGCTCGTCTTGGCGCGCCCGCTCGATGCTCGTGCGCCGCTCGCTGTCGCGCACGCGCATGTACACCACGGCAGCGGCAGCCACGCCCAGCAGCACCAGCATCGACATCGCGATGATCGCCCGGATCGGCGGCGGACTCCCAGCCGCAAGCCGCGAACATCGGTCGATGTGGCTCACCTCGAGTTCGCGGTCCGGGACTTCAGGTTGTCTGTCTGGCGACGGCGCGCGACCTCCCGTCTTGTTCGGCGGGCTGCTATCGCGCGGCCGTCGGCGAGAAGGGCGGCGGGCCGAGGATGGTGATACCACGCGGGTTCGCCGTCGCTGACGCTTGGAGGCGGGCGAGGTCGACCAGGTCCGCGGTGTCGTCCGTGGCCGGGGCGCTGGCGCCCCGATAGAAGGCTTGCCCGGGGGTTCCCGGGGACTGGATGCCGATGAGGCGCGCCTCGGCGGAGACGACGATGAAGGCGTGCGCAACGCCTTTGGGCACGAAGGACATACCTCCGGTGCGAACCCGGCTGCGCTGGCCGTCGGCCTGCACTTCGATCTCGCCGTCGACGACGTAGGTCATCTCGTGGGCTTCGGGATGAAGATGCAGCGGTGTCGTCTTGTCCTTCACCATGGTGTCCTCGAACAGGAAGAAGGCGCCGCCGGTGTCCTCGGCGAGCAGCTTCCAGAGGTGGAGCCCGCCGCCCGCGAACAGCTGCTTGTCTCCTTCGCCGGCGTTGCGCACGATCGGGACCAGCTTCTGCATTCCAGCACCACCTGTCAGTTCATGGGACATCTGTCCCATGACGAATGTACGGTACCATTTGCGCTGTGTCAACGGCCTACGAGCTCAATGGGCGAACGAATCAGAAGCGCCGGACCCGCGACGCGCTCGGTGGCCGCGGCGCGTTCGATCGTCGCTGAGGGACGGACGCCGACGGTCGAAGAGGTTGCTGAGGCGGCGGCCATTTCCAGGACGACCGCCTACCGGTACTTCCCGAGCCAACGAGCCCTCCTGGGTGCTGCCCATCCGGAGACCGCGGTCGAATCGCTGCTGCCCGATGACGCGCCGGACGATGTCGCCGCGAGGCTCGGCATCGTCGTTGCGGCATACACGCGGATCATCCTCGACAACGAGTCGCAACAGCGCACCATGCTTCGACTCTCACTCGAAGCCGATCCCGAGGAGCGATCGCAGTTGCCACTCCGGCAAGGACGCGTCATCACGTGGCTCGAAGAAGCCCTCGCACCACTGCAGCCACAGCTGCCACGCTCGGAGGTGCGTCGACTCGCCATCGCCATCCGCAGCGCGACCGGGATCGAAGCGTTGTCATGGCTGACCGATGTCGCCGGCCTCTCCCGCGAGGATGCCGCCGCCCTCATGCGTTGGTCAGCTCACGCCATGCTCGACGCCACGACTGCGGGCCTATCAGGAACCCGGAGGAACAGGTCGCGGGGTCGACCCGGCGCTGCGTCGTCGCCCTGAGCGAGGCTGCGTCGCGTCGAGTCCGTCGCGCCCCTACTCGGCGATCCGTGCCGAGCGAGGTGCCCAACCGCGTAAACAGAACGACGGTGACGACGGGACAATCAACCGCCGTTTGGTGCGACTCACACGGGCTCTGCCCGCGCGCATTGTGGGACGCGGATCGGTTCGCACTTTCCGAGTACGGACCGTCGAATCGGTCGCGCGCTCGGTCTGCGGTCTGGTTCGCACCACGACGGTGTTGCGTAGGTGCGATCGCGGCGCCGATGAGAAGTGGCGCCGGCAGTCGTCTGAGTACGGTCCGCTGAACGCGCGGCGCGCATCAAGGGAAGACCACCGAGATGAGATCAACTTGTCGTCCAGCCCAGCGAACGCCGGCCCTGAGCGTCGGTCGACGGCAAGATCACGGACGCGCTAAGCCTCTCCTGATCGCTGGAGTCCGTCGAGGAGCGCGCGCGAGATCGCTCCGAGCTCATCGAGCTGCTCTGGGCTCATCCTGTCAAGTACCAGACGTCGGACATGTTGGCGGTGCAACGGTACGGCGGTTTCGAGCGCGGACAGGCCCGCCGACGTGATCGTGACGTTGACGGCTCGGCCTTCGCCACTGGATCGGCGGACAAGGTCGCGTTTGCACATACGCGTCAATTGATGGTGCAGTCGGCTCTTCTCCCACCCGAGCCGCTGCCCAAGCTCAATCGCACGGAGTCGGTGACTGTCCGCCTCGGACAGGACGGCGAGCACCGTGTAATCGGCGTGCGACAGGCCACTGTCAGCCTGGAGGTGCTGCTCGATTCGGCCTCGCAGAACCTCCTGCAACTCGTAGAACGCCCGCCAGGCGGTCTGCTCGCGATCGCTGAACGGTTGTTGCGCGCGATTCACGCCGTGGGAGCCTACAGCATCGAGTTGACATATCAACTCACGTGATGTAGGGTGACACATCAACTCGTTGACGGGTTGCCGCGACGTCAGTCGCACAGACATCGGAAGGTGATGACATGGACACACACGGACAGCAACTCGCCGAGTCATATCTCAAGATGTTGAATACGCATGAGCCTGATCTCGTCGACCGGTTCGTGGCCGAGCAGTACCGCAACCACAACCCCTTCGTCGCCGACGGTCGTGCGGCCAACCGAGAGTTCTGGACAGCGTTCTTCGGTGCGATGCCCGATCTCAGTGCCAGCATGGAGGACCTGGTGATCTCCGGCGACCGCGTCGTGGGCCGTTTCGTCTACCGAGGCACCCATACCGGCGAGCTGATGGGAATTCCCGCCAGTGGTAACGCGGTGGAAATGCGCTCGATCGACATCTGGCGCGTACAGCACGGCATGTTCGTCGAACACTGGGACGAGCTCAACTTGCTCGAAGTGTTCCAGCAGGTGGGCGCACTGCCGCCCTTGAGCGGTAGTCCAGTTCGAGTCTTGAGGTGGCGGCTGAGGCACTTGCTGCGCCGCCTCGAAAGAGCGGTATCAGAGGAGGGCGGCGGTGAGCGCGGCAGCGACCCACTGGCCATAGTGGTGCGGGGTCCAGCTGCGTTCGACGACGAGGAGTTGGTAGAGCTCGGCGGAGTTGTAGGTCCACAAGGTGTCGCGGGCCTCTTCGACGGTGACGTCGTGGCGAAGATGGCCGCGGTCGTGGAGGGCGGTGGCGAAGATGGTCATCCCGGCGAGTCGCTCGGCTTGGAGGTCGGCCCACACGGCGCGGGCGTCGGGGTCGGCGGTGGCTGCGTCGCGGATGACGAGTTGGACCGGGACGTGGCGGGGGGCGACCGTGGCGAGGAAGTCGCCGTAGAGGCGGAACATGATGCGCGGGTCGGGCTCGTCGCGGACTTTGGACAGGGCCTCGCGTTCGAGCATCGGCACCTCGTCGTCATCGCCGGCGATCGCAATGTCGAAGACCGCTTTGGCAAGGCGGGGTTTGTTGGCGAACACCTTGTATACGGTCTGCACGGCGACGCCGGAGGCGGCGGCAACGGCGGGCATCGTGGTGGCGGCGAAGCCGTCCGTGAGGAACAGGTGGTGGGCGGCGTCGATGATGGCCCGGCGCGTGCGGCGGGCCTGTTCTTGACGGCTGGTGGAGTGGTAGGGGCGGCGGGGCTTGACATCTCCACTCATTCGGTAGATGCTCCTCTATCGGGTAGATGACATTCTACCCGAAAGTGTTTCGAGGAGGGATCATGCCGTACGCATTGGAGTTCGAGGTGCCAGGAAACGAGGCGCTGTACCAGCGGGTGAAGTCCGAGATCGGGGACGAACATCCAGCGGGGCTCCTTGTTCACCTGGTGGTGAAGACCAGCTCGGGGCTACGTCACATCGAGGTGTGGGAGAGCATCGAAGAGCACGAGCGATTCCATCGAGACCGGGTCGAGCCGGCAGTGCACGCCGTCTTGCGGTCGATCGGGATGACCGACACGCCACCACCCCACGCGCACGACGCGCTCGATCTGGTCGACCTGCAGGTTGCGTCATGAGCGGTGCGCACGGTTCCGCGCCCACTCACGCGATGCTGAGGTGATGGCCCGAAAAAACTTCGTCCGGGCTGTCGAATCGGGCGGGACAGGACGACGTCATGGCGTACGGCGACGATGTCGTACGCCAAGCGCCTGAGGAGGCCCCCGAAATGAAGTACATGCTGCTGCTCCGCCATGCTCCCGACGCCGGCCCGGCCGAGGGCACCCCCGAGTTCGACGCCGAGATGGCGAGGTGGGGCGAGCTCATGGGTGAGCTCGGTGGATCCGGCGCGATGGTCGCCGCACACGGCCTCGACACCGAAGCGACTGCGACGACCGTCCGCATCCGCGACGACGAGGCGCTCGTGACGGATGGTCCGTTCGCCGAGACCAAGGAGTCGTTCTTCAGCTACATCATCATCGACGTCGCCGACCTCGACGCCGCCCTCGGCTGGGCCAAGCGGATGCCGAACGCGACCTACGGCTCCGTCGAAGTCCGACCCCTGTCCAGCCACGAGCAGGACGCCTGAGGGCATTGCCGGACCGCGGGGGCGGCACCGCTGCTCATCTGGCCATCGAGCGCGCCTACCGCGAGGAGTGGACCTCGCTCCTCGCGACGCTCGTCGGCCAGGTGGGCGGCGACATCAACCTCGCCGAGGAAGCAGTTGCGGACGCCTTCGCCGCCGCCGCCACCGATTGGCCGACGACCGGTGTCCCCGCGAAGCCCGGCGGTTGGCTGACCACCGTCGCCCGGCGGCGGGCGATCGACGCCCTCCGCCGCGGCCGCACCCGCACCGCGAACCAGGCCGCCCTCGAGCACCTCGAAGCACTCGTGCGAGACGACAACGACACGCACATGGCCGACGACCACGGCCACGACCGCAGCGGCGTCACCGACGACCGGCTCCGCCTGCTCTTCACGTGCTGCCACCCCGCCCTCGCCCTCGAGGCCCGAGTGGCGCTCACCCTTCGCGCCGTTGGTGGACTCGAGGTGTCGGAGATCGCGCGGGCGTTCCTCACCACCGAGACGACCATGTACCAACGGCTCGTGCGGGCCAAGCGCAAGGTGAAGGCCGCTGGCATCCCCTACCGCGTGCCCGCCGACGCCGAGCTCCCCGAGCGGCTCGGCGGTGTGCTGCACGTGCTGCACCTCGTCTACACCGAAGGCCACGTCGCCACGACCGGCGACGAGCTCATGCGGGCCGATCTGTGCGAGGAGGCGATCCGGCTCGCCCGCCTGGTCCTTGAGCTGGTCCCGCACGCCCCCGAGGCCCACGGCCTGCTCGCCCTCCTCCTGCTCACCGACGCCCGCCAGCCCGCCCGCACCGACACCGACGGCACGCCGATCAGCCTCGAACACCAGGACCGCACCCGTTGGGACCGTGACGCCATCGCCGAGGGCATCGCCGTGCTCGACCACGCGCTGAGCAGCAACGCCGCCGGGCCGTTCCAGGTGCAGGCCGCCGTCGCCGCGCTCCACGCCGAGGCCCCTTCATGGGACGCCACCGATTGGCCGCAGATCGCCGCCCTCTACGGCGAGCTCGATCGGCTCACGCCCTCCCCGGTCATCACCCTCAACCGGGCTGCCGCCCTCGCGCTCGCCGACGGCCCGCATGTCGGGCTGGCGCTCCTTGCCACCCTCGAGGGCGACGACCGGCTCGACCGCTACCAGCCGCTGCACGCCACCCGCGCCGAGCTCCTCGCCCGAGTCGGCGACCTCGACGGTGCCGCGGATGCCTACCGCCGAGCGATCGAGCTCACGCAGAACCCAGCCGAACGGCGGGCCCTGGTGGCCCGGGCCACCAGGTTCGGCTGTTCCGTCGGACGGTGATCCGGCCGCACTCAGCCGGGCTGCAGGGGGTCGACGGAGGTCTGGCCGTCACCGCCGTTGGCGACCCGGTCCGTCCACACGCCGTCGAACCACCGGTACTGGAAACGCCCGGCGGGATCGGGGTACCACCCTGCGGGCTGTGATGCGGCCGGGGGCGGCGGGGGCCGGTTCGCCGGCGCAGGGAACTGGCCCGCCGGCGGACCGGGGTTGACGATCCGAACCTCACGGGGACGCGTGGCGAACCAGGCGATCGTCAACACGGCGAACCCTGCGAAGCCGAGGAAGAGGATGAACCCGACGCCCAGACCGGTGCCGGCTTCGCAAAGGTCCTGGAATTCCTCGTTCTCGCAATCGGAAGAGTTCACGGCGACGACGATCCAGATGACCATGAGGGCGCACCAGCCGATCAGCACCCAAGTCATCGCCCGCCAGTTCCGCACGCTTGCCTCCAGGCGGCCGGACCCACCCGAGGCAGGTCAACGGGGAGCAAGGTACTCGACACGCCCCCGGGGTCACGGGACCGGTCAGCGGGCGGGCGAGCCGATCTGGGCGCCGATCCCGACGACTGCCGTCACGATTGGCGCCCAGATCCGGGCATCGGCCGTCGTGCCGGTCAGCTGTCGGCGGCGGACCAGCCCGACACGCCGACGATGCGCAGCACGAGGACCCGGGCGAAGGGCTGGTCCCGGTACTGCGGGTAGCGCCCGGCCAACTGGTCGGCCAGCGCCGCTGGCCGCCCGGCGGGAGCGTCGTCGCCCTGCGCCCGCAGCTCGACCCGGACCCACCACAGCTGCGACCAGTCGTCGCGGTGCCACTGCTCGACCAGCAGCGTCGCTCGCGGATCCGCCTCCAGGTTCCGCTCCCGCTGCAGCCGCGACGACGCCTTCGGCTTGACCAGGTCGACGGGCACGCCCACGTAGCCGTCGTCGTCCACGACGTACGCGACGGGTACGGCGTCGACGCCCCGTTCGGCGTGCACGGTGCACAGGATTCCGTGGTCGTGCGCTGCCAGCCGCGCCCGCGCCTCGTCCGGGGCGAGCCTCATCGCGGCAGGCTACGTTCGCCGCGATGAACCCGGCGGTGTGGGTGGAGCGCAACGGCCGCCTGTGGCCCGACGGCCCGGCCGTCGCAGAGGGCGAGCGCGTGCACGCCGGATGGCGTCAGCTCGCCGGCCGCACGGCCGCTGCGGCCGCCGGCCTGGTCGATCAGTTCGGCCTGTCACCCGGTGACCGGGTGGCCATCGTGATGCGCAACCGGCCCGAGTACCTCGAGGCACTGTTCGCCATCTGGCACGCCGGTCTCGTCGCCGTGCCGGTCAACGCTCGCCTCCATCGCGACGAGATCGCCTTCATCCTCGACGACAGCGGGTCGGCCGTCGTGGTGACCGACGCCGACCACGCCGACGACGTCGAGGCACTCGTCGGCGCCGTCGCCTCGCTGCAAGCGGCGGTGGTGGCGCCCGGTGAGCGGTGGGACCGGCTCACCGCCTCATCGCCGACGTCACTCGTCGACCGGCAGCCGGAGGACCCCGCGTGGCTCTTCTACACGAGCGGCACCACCGGACGACCCAAGGGCGCCACGCTCACGCACCGCAACCTGCTCATGGCGTCGCTCAGCTACTTCGCCGACATCGACCCGGTGATGCCGCAGGACTGCGTCCTCCACGCCGCGCCGCTGTCGCACGGTTCCGGGCTCTACGGCCTGCCCCACGTGGCCCGCGGAGCGGTGAGCGTCATCCCGCAGTCCGGCGGTGTCGACGGTGACGAGATCGCCGCCCTCCTGGGGCGCTGGCCGGGGATGTCGTTCTTCGCCGCACCGACCATGGTCAAGCGCCTGTCGGGCGACCCGGCGGTCGCCGCCGCCGACCTCTCCCACTTGAAGTCGATCATCTACGGCGGCGCACCGATGTACCTGGCCGACCTGGACGACGCCCTCGCCGTGTTCGGCCCTCGCCTGGCTCAGATCTACGGGCAGGGCGAGACCCCGATGACGATCACCGTCCTGTCCAAAGCCGACCACGCCGACCGGGACCATCCCCGCTGGCGGGACCGCCTGCAGAGCGTCGGCGTCGCCCGCACCGACGTCGAGGTCCGCGTCGTCGACGACGCCGACCGCGACCTCCCCGCCGGCGAGGTCGGTGAGGTGGTGGTCCGGGGCGACGTGGTGATGGCCGGCTACTGGAAGCAGCCCGAGGCCACGGCCGAGGCCGTGCGCGGGGGCTGGCTGCACACCGGCGACGTCGGCAGCTTCGACGCCGACGGGTACCTCACGCTGCGCGACCGGTCCAAGGACCTGATCATCAGCGGGGGGATGAACATCTATCCCCGGGAGGTCGAGGAGGCCCTGCTCCGCCACTCCGGCATCCGGGCTGCCGCCGTGGTCGGCCGACCTGACAGCGAGTGGGGCGAGTCGGTGGTCGCCTTCGTCGTGGCCGCCGATGCCACCGCCCCGCCGACGGTCGACGCTCTCGACCGCACGTGCCTCGACCACATCGCCCGGTACAAGCGGCCCAAGGACTACGTGTTCGTCGACGCCCTGCCGACCAACAACTACGGCAAGGTCGTCAAACGGGAGTTGCGCGACCGGCTGCGGGCGGAAATCGAGGGCGGCGGGTCGCGCTAGAACGTCGCACATGAAGCTCGCCCTGTACTTGCCCAACTTCCGCGACAAGGTGACCGTCAAGGAGCTGGAAGACCTCACGAGCCTCGCCGAGGACCTCGACTTCGACTCCGTCTGGACGCTCGATCGGATCGTCGTCCCGGAAGCCTCCGATCGCGTCGAGCTGCAGCACTCGTTCGGGATGATGACCGAGTTCCCGAAGGCCCTCCCGGTGCCGTCCCGCGGTGAGTGGCTGCAGGGCTGGCCGCTGATCCCCTGGCTGGCGGCCAAGACGACGAAGGTGCGGATCGGCATGAGCATCACCGACACCCCGTACCGGGCGCCCGGCGTCCTCGCCGCGGAGATCGCCACCGTGGACCACCTCTCGAACGGCAGGGTCAACGTCGGCGTCGGGTCCGGCTGGATGCCCGAGGAGTTCGCCGCGGCGAGCGCCTCACACATCTTCCCCAAGCGGCACCAGCACGTGCGCGAGACGATCGAGATCATGCAGGGCATCTGGACGGAGGACCTCTTCGAGTACCACGGCGAGTTCGCCGACTTCGACCGGTGCGGGTTCGGAGCGAAGCCCGTGCAGAAGCCGCATCCGCCGATCTTCTTCAGCGGCCTCAGGGACCCGAAGCGCTCGGCGAACCGCATCGCCAAGTACGGCCTGTCGGGCTGGATCGGGATCCAGGACACGCCGGACGAGCTGCAACAGTGGCGGGGCGCCATCCAGCACGAGCTGCAGGAGCTGGGGAGCTCCCGCTCGGTCGACGATCTCGAGATCTGCAGCATGATCTGGTTCGTCATCACCGACGAAGCGACCGACCAGACGCCGCAGGGCAAGGGCAGCAACCTCATGGTGGGCACCGCCGCGCAGATCACCGACAACCTCAAGCGCTATCAGGAAGCCGGGCTGACCATGCCGCTCCTCTGGCCCCCGTTCCAAGACGTGCCGGTGGCGAAGACGCTGGACGACCTCAAGCGGCTGAAGGAGGAGATCATGCCGCAGCTCGACGCCGCGTAACGCTCGAGCGCCGGTCGGTGACCAACGCCGCGGGCCGTCAGCCGCCGCGTCGCGGTGAGCGATCGGCGCAGGCTGCGCCCTCATCGCTCACCGCGTCACGCGGCTCCCTCCGCTGCACGACGCCGCTCAGGTGGCGTTCACCCATCCGCTCCGGGCAGCTTGTCGCGGGTGGTGACGTAGATGTCGGACATCCCTTCTGGCCCGGGCGCCCGCCCGAACAGGAGCGTTTGCGCGTCCCAGGAGAGGGAGGGCCGCGTCTCGCCAGCGGCGGTGTTGACGGCGGTGCCGAGGTTGACCGGCGCGGACCATGGATCGTCGCCGCTCACGCGTGTCGAGACATACACGTCCTGGCCACCGAGTGCGTCCGGGTAGGCGTGGTTCGAGGAGAAGACGACCTCGAGCCCGTCCTTGCGCACGTTCGGCTGGATGTCGTTCGCCGCGGTGTTCAGCTCCGTCACCGGCGACGCCGGTCCGAAGCTCTGGTTCGCCAGCTGCTCGCTCACGTAGATGTCGCCGGGGACGCTCGCGGAGCTGCGCGAGAAGTAGAGGAGCGTCCGCCCGTCGACCTCCACGTAGGAGGGGCCCTGCTCGTCGAGCGCGCTGTTGGGCCCGTCGGGACCACAGGCGAGGTGGCTGGGCATCTCCCAGCCACGGGCCGGGTTGAGGCGCGAGAAGTAGACATCGCCCAAGCCGCAGCTCTCGGCCGTCGTCCTGCGGCTCACGAAGAAGAGGCCGCTGCCGCGAACGGGAGTGGGGCAGAAGTCGTCCGCCGCGGAGTTGATCGGTTCTCCGAGGTTCTCGGGGGCGCCGAAGGGCGAGTCCGTGCTCGCCCGGCGAGCCACCCAGATGTCGAGCGCCCCGTGTCCGCCCGGCCGGTTCGATGCCAGGTACAGGCTGAGCCCGTCCGGCGACTGGATCGGGCAGCCTTCGAGAGCAGGCGTGTTCAGCTCCGAGGAGTTCCCCGCGATCTCGTCGGCCTTCTGGGCCGGCGCCCAGGCCGCGAGGTGCGTCGCCTCGGCCACCGCCGCCGACGTGAGGCTCACGACCGCGACCGCGAACGCCAGCGTGGTCCATCTGCGCATTTCCCGCTCCCTTCTCAGCGTGCTTTGCACGCGAACAGCAGGACGGTCACAGTTGAGCGTGTGACGGCGCGTGTGACGACCGGAGGCTCGACACGGGACTGAGCATCCACCTGCTGGGCCAGCCGAGGATGGAACTGGCCGGAACTCCGATGGCGGACCCGCGCGGCAACAAGACGTGGGGTCTGCTCGCCTACCTCCTTCGCAGCCGGGTTCCCCCATCCCGCGAACGGGTGGCGAGCCTGCTCTTTCCCGAGGCCGACGACCCGCTGGGGGCGCTCCGCTGGACCCTCTCGGCCCTGCGTCGCCAGCTGGGCGACGAGGCCGCACTCGGCGGCGATCCACTGCGGGTGACGTTGTCGCCCGGAACCTTCGTCGACGTCGACGTCCTCGTCACGGGATCGTGGACCGAGGCGATCGCGCTTCCAGGTCTCGGCCACGGGTTGCTGGACGGGCTGATCTTTCGCTCCAGCCCCGGCTTCGAGATGTGGCTCGAGAGCGAACGCCGTCACCTGGCGGGGACGACAAGCGCCGTGCTGCATCAGGCCGCGCTGGCGCTGCTGGCGCGAGGAGAGGCGGCCGGCGCGGCGCATCACGCCGCGGAACTCGTCGGGCTCAACCCCTACGAGGAGAACGCTCACGTCCTGCTCGTCCGCTGCCTGCGTGTCGCCGGCGACACGCAGGGCGCAGCTCGTCATGTCGAGGCATGCACCGAGCTCTTCAGACGGGAGCTGGGCATCGAGCCGACCGCTGCGCTTCGCACCGCGGCTGCCACCTCCGAGGTGGCGGTTGCCGCTCGCGTCTCGGGGCGAGCGGCGGTGCGGGCGCAGGTCGAGGCCGGCGAGGCGGCCCTCGCCGCCGGCGCGGTCGAAGCCGGTCTGCACCGTCTGCGTGGCGCCGTCGCCGCCGGTCGAACCGTCGACGACCGCGAGCTCCTCTCGAAGGCGCTGGTCGCGCTCGGTGGCGCCCTCGTCCACGCTGCCCGAGGCACCGACGAGGAGGGCGCCGCCGCACTGCACGAAGGAACGACGCTCGCGGAGCAGGTCGGACAGTTCGACGTCGCGGCGAGGGGATGGCGCGAGATCAGCTGGGTGCAATTCCTCCGCGCGCACTACGAACGAGCGGAGGAGTCGCTGACCAACACCACCGAGTTCGCCGCCGGAGACGACGACGAGCTCGCCTGGGTCGAGCTGATCCGGGGCGCCTGCCGGCACGACGTCGGCGACTACGCGCCGGCCGGCGAGCTGTTGCGCTCAGCGCTCGCGCGATCGAGGCGACTGGCCTCCGGCCAGCCGTTGGGTCAGGCGCTCACCCTGCTCGGCCGCTTTCACCTCTTGCGGGGAGAGATCGAGGACGCGATCCGACTCCTCGACGAGGCCCTCGAGGAGGTCGAGGCGCGCGGCATGACTGCGTTCGTGCCGTGGCCGGAGTCGTTTCGCGCCGAGGTCGACCTCATCCTCGGTGACGTCGCTTCGGCGGAAGCACGCTTCGAGCACGCGTTCGCCCTCGGATGCCAGGTCGGCGATCCGTGCTGGGAGAGCATCGCTCTGAGGGGGCTCGGTCTCGTCGCCGCGGCGCGCGGCGACGTGCCACGCGCGCTCGAGATGCTCGTCGATGCCCCGAAGCTGTGCCGCCGTCTGCCCGACACGTACCTCTGGATCGAGGCGTACGGGCTCGACGCTCTCTGCGCCGTCGCCGTCGAACATCGACCGGGAGCCGCCGGGCCATGGATCGACGAGCTGGAGGCGATCGCCGCGCGCCGGGGAATCCGCGAGCTCCTGCTGCGGGCAATGGTCTACCGAGCTCGTCGTGGAGAACCCGGCGCACTCGACGTCGCCCGCTCGCTCGCCGCGGAGATCGACAATCCAGCGCTCGACGAGCTGTTCATGTCGGCAGCGCCCAGCGTCGTCGCCGGTTGACGCGGCGTCGCCAGCGGCCGGGGGAACATCGGCTCGAGCCTGCGCGACGGACGCGCGTTCGCGTTCGTTGTCCATTTCGTTCGGGCGATTTTCCGTGACTCCGGCCCACCGCAGGCGTACGGTGATCGCACGGAGCGCAACCCGGCTGTGAGGGACAGGCGGTGGAGCGAACACGAAGCGGGCATCGGATGAACGTCGTTGGCGGTCATCGAGGGGTCACTCGGCCACTCGGGGCATCGACGGCTTCACGCGCCCTGCCTCGTCCGCGTCCCGGCGCGCCGTCCGACGAAAGGGCAATCCAATGAGCACCACCGACCCCATCGCACCGTCGTCGTCCGTCGACACCTTGTTGACCGACGAGATGTTGGCTCGCTTCGACGAGCGAGCACCGATCTACGACCGAGAGAACCGGTTCTTCGACGAGGACTTTGCCGAGCTCCGCGAGTCCGGGTACCTCTCCTGCGCGCTGCCGGCCGAGTACGGCGGTTCCGGGCTGGGGTTGCTCGGCTACACGAAGCTGGCCCGCCGTCTGGCCTACGTCGCGCCGGCCACCGCGCTGGCCGTGAACATGCACGTCTATTGGACCGGGTTGGCCGCCGACCTGTTGAAGATGGGCGACGACTCGTGCCGCTTCATCCTCGAGAAGGCCGCCGAGGGCGAGATTTTCGCCGCCATCCACGGTGAGCCGGGCAACGACATGCCCTTGCTGCTGTCGACCACCACGGCAGAGCGGGTCGACGGGGGCTGGAAGCTCAGCGGCCACAAGATCTTCGGCAGCCTCACCCCGGTCTGGACGTACGGCGGCTTCCACGCCATGGACAGCTCGGACCCCGACAACCCCCGCATCGTGCACGGGTTCCTGCCCCGGGACACGCCCGGGCTGCAGATCGTTGACACGTGGGACACGCTCGGGATGCGCGCCACCCAGAGCCAGGACACCGTGCTGGACGAAGCGTTCTGCCCGGACGAGCTGTGCCCGGTCGTGTGCCCCACCGGCTTCGCCGGCGCCGGACCGTTCCACGTCGGCATCTTCGCCTGGGCGCTCATCGGGTTCGCCTCCGTGTACCACGGGGCGGCCCGCCGCGCCTTCGACATCACCATCGCCAAGATGCCCACGCGCACGTCGATCGCGCTGACCAACTCCATGGCCCACCACCCCGAGGTGCAACACCACGTCGCCAAGATGCGCATGGCCCACGACGCCGCCGATGCGCTGCTCGACCGGACAGCGGCGGATTGGGAGGCCGGCGCCCAGCACGAGGACTGGCCGGTGCGCCTGGTCGGCACGCGGCAGGTCGTCATCAACGCCGCCTACGACGTCGTCGATCGGGCGATGGACCTCTCGGGCGGCGCAGGCGCCTTCCGCTCCAACCGGCTCGAACAGCTCTTCCGCGACATCCGCATGGGCCGTTTCCACCCGGGCAACCGGCTGTTCGCGGCGGAGCTGATCGGCAAGCTGTGCCTCGGCCTCGACCCCGACGGCGCGCCGCGCTGGGGCTGAGCGGGCGACGCCGCCTGGAGTGCCGATGAGCGATCTCATCGACCCTTCGGTGAGCCCGCCGGCGCGCATCGCTGCCGCCGACGAGGGCGTGTCGATCGACGAGCTGCGTCTGGCCGCCCGCAACCACGGCTTGCCGCTCGAGATGCTGCGCCACGACGTGTCACCACCGGGCCTGCACTACCTGCTCGTGCACTACGACATCCCGACCGTCGACCCGGAGACGTACCGCCTCCGGGTCGACGGTGCCGTGGCCCGGCCGATGGAGCTCGACCTGCCATCCCTGCTCGCTCGTCATCAGGTCACGCGCCGGGTGACGATGGAGTGCGCCGGCAACGGCCGGGCCCGACTGAACCCACGTCCGGTGAGCCAACCATGGCTCGATGAGGCGGTCGGGACGGCCGATTGGACGGGCACGCCGCTCGCCGCCCTGCTCGACGATGCCGGCGTCCTCCCGGAGGCCGTCGACGTCGTGTTCACGGGCGCCGACCACGGGGTGGAGCGCGGGGTCGAGCAGGACTACCAACGCGCCCTGACCATCGCCGACGCCCTCGATCCGGACGTGCTGGTCGTCCACTCGATGGGGGGCGCGCCGCTACCACCCCAGCACGGTGCGCCGGTCCGTCTCGTCGCGCCCGGCTGGTACGGCATGGCGCACGTGAAGTGGCTCGTGCGGATCACCGTCCTGACCGAGCCGTTCGCGGGCTACCAGAACGCCGTCACCTATCGCGTCACCAGTGACGCCGATGATCCCGGCGAGCCCGTGACGCGGATCCTGCCGCGCGCCCTGTTGATCCCGCCGGGCTTCCCCGACTTCCAGACCCGCACCAGGATCGTCGAGTGCGGAGTGCACGAGCTGGCGGGCCGGGCATGGTCCGGGCACGGGCCCATCGTGCGCGTCGAGGTCAGCGACGACGACGCGATCACGTGGTCCGACGCCGACGTGGACACACCGGCGGCGCCTTCCGCCTGGTGCGGCTGGCGTTGGACGTGGCACGCCGAGCATGCCGGACGCCGCGTGCTCGCCGTCCGGGCGACGGACGCGGCGGGCCATGTGCAACCGATCGACCAACGCTGGAACCGCCAGGCGATGGCCAACAACCACGTCCAGCGAGTGCCGGTCGTCGTGCGCTGACCGCTCGTCAGACGCGCAGGTCGGTCAACCGGCTGCGCTGACCGCAGTCAGCGCCTCGATCGCCATCATCCCCTGCGACTCCGGGTTGCTGGTGTTGATCATCACCGCCACGGCGTTCCCGCCCATCGCGTCGTAGCCGACGAACGCTGACTGCACGCCGGTGCCGAGGTGCCCGACCACGGTGACGGCATCGGTGACGTATTGCTCGAGGCCGAGCCCGTAGCCGTGGGTGATCCCGAACTGCGAGTAGTCGTATCCGGGCACGAACGTCTGCATCGCCGCCTGTGAGCCCGGGGAGAGCAGCTCACCGTCGGCCAATGCGCCGATGAAGCGCAGCAGGTCGGGCCCCGTCGACTGCAGCGCGCCTGCCGCTCCACCGAGCGACGGGTGCTGCGCCGTGGTCACGTCCTGGAAGCCACCATCGACCGGCGCGTACCCGGGGCTCGTCGCGGCAACGACGACCTCCGTGCTCGTGAGACCCAACGGCTCGACGATCCTCGTGCGGACTTCCTCGGCCCACGAGTTGCCGGTGACCTGCTCGATGATCTCGCCCAGGACGATGTAGTTCGTGTTCGAGTAGTGGAACGGGCCTCCCGGCTCGTGCACCCGCCCCGCCGACTCGGCGACGGCGATCAGCTCGGCCGGGGTCCATTCGCGCTTCGCGTCGGCCATCACCGCTGGCTGTTCCTTGTACTCGTTGAGCCCGCTGGTGTGCTGGAGCAGCTGGCGCGGCGTGATCCGGTCGGCGGCGACGAGGTCGGGCAGGAAGCGGTCGATCCCGGCGTCGAGGTCGAGGGAACCCTCGTCCGCGAGCTGGAGCACGACCACGGCGACGAACGTCTTCGTGTCGCTCCCGATGTTCCATGGCACGTCGGGGTCGACAGGTGGACTCGACGGGTCGACGGACTGCGTCCCGACGCCGACCTCGGTGAGGGTTCCGCTGCGGTCGATCAGCGCGATGCGGCCACCGACGAACTCACCGGCGGCGTGGTGGGCCTCGAGGAGGCGCGACAGCAGGGCCCGTTGTGGCGACCCGGCCGGCGAGGTGGCCGGCGGTGGCAGCGTCGACGGGCTCGCGCTGCTGGGCGGCGCCGCAGTTGACGGCGGTGCTGCGCCGGAGTCTCGACCGGTGCTGGGCGGCGCCGCAGTGGACGGCGGTGCTGCGTCGGAGTTCCGACCGGTGCTGGGCGGCGCCGCAGTGGAGAGCGGCGACGCCGAGCCCGATGGGGCCGTCAGCTCTGGCGCGACGGTGCCATCGGACGAGCACGCCGCTCCTGCCAACAGCACTGCGGCGCTGAGGGCTACCCCCGCCGCTCGCGTGGCGCAACCGGTACGACGTGGTCGGATCGTGGTGATGGACATGGTGACCATCGTGCGACGAGGCAGGTCGCGGCGTCGTCGGGCCAAGGTCGGATCCCGGATGGCCGATGGTCATCCGTTCGGACGATCGCCCCTGCGACGAACGACGGAGCACGGCATCACGTTGGACCCTGCGTCGATGAACCCGAACGCCCTGCTGCACCGGGGCGGATCAGTCCGGATTCGTAGGCCACGATGACGGCCTGCACACGGTCCCGGACGCCCAGCTTGGTCAGGAGACGACTGACGTGGGTCTTGGCAGTTGCCTCGCCGATGTACATCTGGGCGGCGATCTCACGGTTGCTGAGCCCGTGGGCGAGGAGCTCGAGTGCTTCCCGCTCTCGCTCCGTGAGGTCACCGGGGAGGGTCTCGATGACGACCTCAGGGTCGGGCAGAAGGGAGAACTGTTCGATCAGACGCCTGGTCACGGAGGGCGACAGCAACGCGTCGCCGTTGGCGATGATGCGCACCGCGGCGACGAGCTCCGTGGCCGGTGTGTCCTTCAGGAGGTAGCCGCTGGCCCCGGCGCGCAGGGCGGCGTACACGTACTCGTCGAGATCGAAGGTCGTCAGCACGAGCACCCTGGTGTCGCCGCCGCTCGAGACGATCGATCGCGTCGCGTCGATCCCATCCAGGATCGGCATCCGGATGTCCATCAGCACGACGTCCGGACGACTGCGATGGCAGAGCTCGATCCCGGCCCGGCCGTTCTCGGCGTCACCGACGACATCGATGTCCGGCTGAGCGTCCAGGATCATGCCGAAGCCATCGCGCATCAGCGCCTGGTCGTCGACGATGGCGACCCTGATGGTCATGATTGCGCCTCCCGGCCGCCGTTCACCGAACCGTGTCGCGAGTCGTCCACGATCGGGAGGACGGCCCGCACGGCGAACCCTCCGTTCGGTCGCGGCCCAGCGCTGAGCTGGCCACCGTAGATCTCGACCCGCTCACGCATTCCGATCAGCCCCTGACCGGCGCCGAGCCGGGACCACCCGTTGGTGTCACCGCATCCGTCGTCGGTGACATCGACGACCAGGGAGCCGGTCCCGTAGGTGATGCGAACCGTCGCCGACGCGGCTCGGCCGGCGTGCTTGCGCACGTTCGTCAAGGCCTCCTGGGCGATCCGGTAGGCGGCCAACTCGATGCCTGGCGCAAGGCCTCGCTGCGGGCCATCGACGACCAGGTCCGTCGCCACCCCGCTGGCCGAGAGGTGGGCGACCGCCGCTGCCAGGTCGGCCAGGCCGGGCTGCGGTGTCAGCGCCGCAGCGCCGTCACCGGTGTCGCGGAGGACGCCCAGCATGCGGCGCAGTTCGGCCAGCGCCTCCCGTCCGACCGACTCGATCCTGACGAACACCTCGGCGGCCCGGTCTGGGTCGCCGTGCACGATCTCCCGTCCGGCGGCGGCTTGGACGGCGATGACGCTCATCGAGTGCGCCACCACGTCGTGCATCTCACGTGCGATCCGGCGGCGCTCGATGGCGACGGCGCGTTCGGCTTCGGCGAGGCGGTCGGCCTCGGCCGCCGCGGCGCGGCGGGCGGTGTCGACGAAGATCCGCTGGCGGTTGCGGACGAGGACGCCGGCCACGATGGCGGCGGTCATGAAGGCGCCCATGCTCAGCGCCGTGAGGGCGGCGAAGCCGTCGTCCTTGTCGAGCACACTCACGCTCGCCGTCGCCACCAGCGCGCCGCTGGCGATGACCATCGCCGACCAGCCCCACCGGCGATGCGCCTCGTGGGCGGCGACGGCGTACAGGGCCGGGAGGCCGAGCACCGACAGCAACACCCCGTACTCGCGCAGGTACATCGCGATGAGCACCGCGCTCACGGCCGCCAGCACGGCGATCGGCGCCCGCCGTCGCCAGAACAAGTTCAGCGATCCGACGATCACCAGCGCGTACGCCAGCCCGTCGGCCGGGCGCAGCCCCGGACGGCCGGAGGCCGACGTCGCTGCCACGTCGATCACCGAGAGCACGGCGACGACGACGGCCACGACGACGTCGACCAGCAGCCGCGGGTCGGTCGCCCCACGCCGGATGATCATCACCGCCTCGACCAGCGGTCCACACGCGGACGGTACCGCGCGTGCCGCACCGAGTCATCCGACGATGTGCTGATGGCGAGTCCACCGAAGTGCTGACCGTGATCGATCCGGCGGCAACTGCGACCACCCGATCGTGGGATCAGCGATCGGGTGATCGGCGGACGACTCGCCACGGTGCCATCCCTACGGTCGGAGCCATGAACACCACGCTTGCCACCCACGCCGCACCCCGGCCGCGATCGGCCTCGACGAGACCCGTGCCGCAGCGGTTCCTCGGCGTCGTCGCCAGCGGTCAGACCTACCGAAACGTCGGCTACCTGCTGCTCGGGCTCCCGTTGGCGACCATCTGGTTCACGGTGCTCGTCACCGGCTTCTCGATCTCCGCCACCATGGTGGTCGTCGCGCTGCTCGGCGTCCCGATGCTGCTCGCGATGTGGTACGTCACCCGCGCCTTCGCCAACATCGAGCGTGGCGTGAACAACGCGCTGCTCGGGCAGGAGATCCCGTACGCCCCGATGGCGACGCTCCAGCGGGGCAACCCGTGGGTTCGGCTCCGTTCGATGAGCGCCCAGCGGGACCGCTGGCGGGAGCTCGGACACCTGCTGCTGCGCCTCCCGGTCGCCGCGGCCATGTTCGCCACAGCCGTCGTCGCGCTGGCGACCCCCATCACCGTCGCCTACGCACCGATCCATGCCCGCGCCGTCGACGATCCGTTCGGCGACTGGTTCTTGAGCTCGGAGCTGGAGGACATGGTCGCCGGCTCCCCGTGGTCCTGGCTGCTGCTTCCGCTCGGCCTGGCGATGCTGGTCGCTTCGTTCCACCTGACGAACGCCCTGGCGAGGGCCGGTGGCGACTGGACCGCCTCAGCGCTTACCGTTCGCCGATGATCTCTCGCTTCGTCGCCGACACCGCGCTGCTCGTCATCGACGCTCAGGTCGGCGTGGACGACCTGGCGCACTGGGGTGGACCGACCGGGCGGCGTAACAACCCCGATGCGGAGAAGCACCTTCAGCAGCTCCTCGAGCAGTGGCGCGCCGCCGGCGGCCCGGTCGCGTTCACCCTGCACGACTCCTGGGAAGCGGCCTCGCCGCTCAAGCTCTCGTTGCCGTCCGGGGCGCCCAAGCCGGGGCTCGAACCACTCCCTGGCGAGATCACGGTCATCAAGCACGTCGACGGCGGGTTCTTCGGCACCGACCTCGAGATCCAGCTGCGCCGCCGAGGCGTGCAGCGGCTCGTCGTCGCCGGGTTCTTCACCAACTTCTGCGTCGAGACGACCGTCCGCACCGCCGGCAACATCGGCTTCGACACCTACCTCTGTCACGACGCCTGCTCGACGAGCAACCGCATCGGCCTCGACGGCGTCGACCACGACCCGGAGGTCGTCCACGACCTCTCGATCGCCACGCTGCACGGCGAGTTCTGCACCGCCCTGTCGACCGAGGACACCCTCGACCTGCTGACACGCGATCGTGCCGACCTGCACCGGGTGCAGGGCAACGAGTGACGCCGGCTATCGAGCGGTGACGCGGTCGAGCCAGGAGATCAGCGCGTCGGTGATCTCGTCGCGGTTGGTCTCGTTGAAGACCTCGTGGCGGGCGCCGGCGTACCTGGCGACGGTCACGTCGGCGACACCCGCCTGGCGGTAGCGGTCGGCGACGAGATCGATCAGGGCGCCGCCGCCGGCCAGCGGATCGTCGTCGCCCGAGACGAGGTAGATGGGGACACGTGGCGCGATGCCGGCCAACCGATCCGGGTCGGCCGTCGCCGCCAGGCCGGCGACCATCCCCGCCGTGGCCTGCGGGTCGAGGCCGAACCCGCAGGCGGCGTCGGCGACGTACTCGTCGACCTCCGCCGGATCTCGGCTGAGCCAGTCGTATTCGGTGCGGGCCGGCTCGAACGGGGCGTTGAATGCGCTGAGGTCGACCTCCTTGGTGGGGTCGATGCCGGCGGCGATGACATCCATCGCCGACGTCCCGGACAGCACGGCCGCATCGAGGTCGCCACTGTGGTCGAGCAGGTACTGCTGGAGGGCGAACGACCCCATGCTGTGGCCCACGACGACGAGTGGGATGCCGGGATGCTCCTTGCGGGCCAGCGCGCCGAGCTCACCGATGTCGGAGACGAGGCCGGCCCAGCCACCCTCGCCGAGGTCGCCGTACCGATCCGGCGAGCCGGCCGTGCGCCCGTGGCCACGATGATCGTTGGCGTACACCACGTACCCGTGTGCCGTCAGTGCGTCGGCCAACCGGCGATACCGGGCGGCGTGCTCGCCCATGCCGTGGGCGATCTGGACGATCGCCTTCGGTGCTCCCGCCGGCGTGTAGCGATCCACGGTCACCTTCGTGCCGTCGGCCGCAGTCATGGTGAAGGTCGTCTCGTCCATCGGGCCGCATGTTGGCAGATGGCGTGCTCACCACCGCACGGTGAGGTGCGCCGGCTTGCGGAACACCAAGCCCGACGGCGCCGGCGAGCCGGCGTCCAGCCGTAGGCCCGGCCATCGCACGACCATCGCCTGCAGCGCGGCCACCGTCTCGAGGCGGGCGAGGTCCATGCCCAGGCACACGTGTGAACCGGCGGCGAAGGCCAGCTGGCGGCGCAGGTTCGGGCGGTCGAGGTCGTACCGATCGGGGTCGGCGAACTCCGCCGGATCCCGGTTGGCACCGGCGAGGGACACGACGACGAGGTCGCCCTTCCTGATCGCCGCGCCGGCCAGCTCGAGGTCACGGGTTGCGTACCGGTCGACCACGGCAGCCGCCGGCTCGAGTCGCAGCGACTCCTCGACCGCCGCCGGCACCAGACCCGGTGCGGCGACCAGCCGTTTCCACGCGCCGGGCGTCACCAGTGCGAACCAGGCGGCGTTGAGGATCATCGCCTCCGTCGTCTCGATGCCACCGAACATCACGACGGCCGCGTCGGGCACCGACTCGGCAGGGGTCGACAGGGCCAGCTCCGAGCGCAGCATGGCCATGGCGCTCTCACCAGCGGTGGTGACCGGTCTCCCCGCGGCGACCCCGGCGACGGAGTCGACGATCTCCCGGTAGTAGGCGAGGAGCCGCTCGACGACGTCTGGTCGCTCGCCGTCCAGTCCCAGCGCGTCGGCGACGACGCTGGCGGCCAGCGGGCCGGCGACGGCCGAGCGCAGTTCCATCGATCCGCCAGCGGCGCCCTCGTCGAGGAGCCGGGCGACCCGGTGCTCGATCACGACGCCGAAGCGATCCTCCACGCTGCGCCGGCGGAACGGCGCCACGAAGGGCCGGCGGTGATCGGCGTGCTCGTCGCCGTCGGTCGACAGCATGCTGCGCCCGACGACCTGCGCCGTGGAGAAGCGGGCGTCGTCGACCGTGAACGTGGCCGGGTCGTGGAGCACCGCCAAGGCTGCGTCCCGGCTGGTCACGAGCCACCCGCGCAGGCCCGGGACCCACGCCACCGGTGTTCGCCGCCGCAGCTCGGCGAGGTGCGGGTGCGGATCGCCGGCCAGTTCCTCCAGGCTCGGCGCGCCACCCACGGGCTCGTTCTAGCGGCTCGCCCGCTCCGCTCGGTGTCCGCCGCGCGGCGAG
Organism: uncultured Acidimicrobiia bacterium; assembly: GCA_963844175.1. Lineage (GTDB taxonomy): Bacteria > Actinomycetota > Acidimicrobiia > Acidimicrobiales > Ilumatobacteraceae > JALZMG01. The sequence goes on along the minus strand of CAWJNE010000022.1, from coordinate 128,954 downwards.
GCGGTCGTGCCGCCGCTTGCTCGGCGCACCGTCACCGTCCGATGATGACGGAGGGACGGTGGTCTGATCGGAGGGACATGGACGAGCAGCAGGGCACTGACGGTGTCGAGTTGGTGCGGCGCATCTACGCCGACTTCGCCGATGGGCGCATCGACCAGGTCATGGGGCTGGCCCACCCCGACATGGTGATCACGCAGGATCCGGCGCTGCCCTGGGGAGGGCGGTTCGTCGGGACCGACGGGGTCGTCGAGTGGGTCACGAAGCTGGTCGGCACGATCGAGTCGGCGGTGGAGATCGACATGGTGTTCGCCGCCGGCGACCGGGTCGTGCAGCACGGTCGCACCCGAGGCACGGTGCGGGCCAACGGGGCTCCGTTCGACATCCCGGAATGCCACATCTGGACGGTGCGCGACGGTCAGGTGCTGGCCGCCGACTTCTTCATCGATTCCGCGGCGATGCTCGCGGCCATCGAGAGCTGACGGCTCGTTCCGGCCACCGCGCACCCGACAGCGGGCCGCCGGCGGCGCAGGGTTAGGTTCGCCCGATGCGATTCGGCGTGTTCTACGAGCTGCAACTGCCGAAGCCGTGGCAGCGCGACGACGAGTACCGCCTGCTCAACGACGCTCTCGACCAGGTCGAGCTGGCCGACCGGCTGGGCTACGACTACGCCTGGGAGGTCGAGCACCACTTCCTCGAGGAGTACAGCCACTCGTCGGCTCCGGAGGTGTTCCTCGCCGCTGCCAGCCAGCGGACGACGCGCATCCGCCTCGGTCACGGCATCGTGCAGCTGCCGACCAACCACCCGGCGCGCGTCGCCGAGCGGGTCAGCACCCTCGACCTCTTGAGCCACGGGCGCGTCGAGTTGGGGGTCGGCGAGGGCAGCAGCGTCACGGAGCTGCACCCGTTCGATCGGCGCTTTCGCGACAAGCGGTCGGTGTGGGAGGACGCCATGCGGTGTCTCATGCCGATGTTCTGGGAGGAGGGCTGGGAGTACCACGGCGAGCACTTCGACTTCCCACTGCGCAACGTCATCCCGAAGCCGCGCCAGCAGCCCCACCCGCCGCTGTGGGTGGCCTGCAGCCAGCTCGAGACGATCGAGATGGCCGGGCGCCGCGGGCTCGGTGCGCTCGGCTTCCAGTTCGTGTCCGCCGAGGCCGCCGTGGCGTGGGTCAACGCCTACTACAACTCCTACGTCAAGCGCCTCGACCCACTCGGGCCGTACGCCACCAACCCGAACATCGCCATCGTGTGCCAGTTCATGTGTGCGCCGACGGACGAGGAGGCCCGGGCGCGCGCCGACGGCTCGACCTTCTTCCAGTTCGCGCTGCGCTTCTACAACGAGCACGGCCCCGTCGTGCCGGGCACCGTCAGCCTGTGGGACGAGTACCAGACGTGGAAGGCCACCCCGTCCGGCCAGAAGGCCCAGCACGGCGGGCTGATCGGATCGCCGGCGACGATCCGGGCCAAGCTGCACAAGTTCGCCGCCTCCAACGTGGATCAGGTGATCCTGCTCAACCAAGCCGGCCGCAACCGCCACGAGGACATCTGCGAGGCGCTCGAGCTGTTCGCCGCCGAGGTCATGGACGAGTTCCACGCCATGGAGCCCGACCACCAGGAGTGGAAGCGCGGCGTGCTGGACGGCGACGTCGAGCTGCCCGAGATCGATACCGAGCCCTACACGTTCGTCAGTCCCCAGTCCACGAAGTGGAAGCCCGGCATGGAGGTCCCCACCCCCACCTGACTCGCATCCGAGGGTTGCTGCACCCGAGGGTGTCGCGCTCCCCATCCGGGACGGAAGCCCTCCAATGCCCGGAAACCTCGGATGGTCAGGAGGTGAGCGCGGCGAGGCGTTGCTTGACGTCGGATCGGGAGATGCGGGCGACGGTGGTCTCCCGCACCTTGCGGGCGACAGGACCGCTCACCGCCGGGTCGAGCGAGTCGTTGCCCATCTCGGCGATGTCAGCACTGGTCGGCTGGAACGCCATCACGGTGATGCCCCGCCCGCGCAGGGCGGCGACTTCCCGGGCCAACGAGAGCCGGGCGATCTGGCGCATCGCTGTCGTCGGTCCCAACCGCACCGCACCGCGCGCCGCCGCCATCGGCGCGCTGACGAGCACCAGGTCCGGCTGCTCGGAGGCGACGAGGTCGGCGTTCGTCGTCGAGTGCACCCCGCCGTCGACGTAGCGGGTCCCACCGATCACGGCGGGCTCGAAGAACGCCGGGATGGCGCACGACGCCTGCACCGCCTCCCCGGGCCGCGCCGGCGGTGCGCCCTCCCGACCGAACACCACCCGGCGACCGGTGTCGAGCTGCAGCGCGACGATCCACAGCGGATGCGCCGGCCAGCGGTCGCCGAACAGGGCGTCGAAGGGCGCGGCGATGTGCTCGGTCGGCACCTGCCCGGTCGGCAGCATCGCCACCGCCAGTGACCCCGGTCGCACCTCCCACGGCGCGCGCATCGCCCGGGCGAGGCGAGCCGGCGACGACATCGAGCCAACGGGCCCGCTGCGGCGTTCCGGCCGCGGCCGGCCCGGGGCGCCCAACCCGGCCCGGGCGACGACGGCCCGACCGGCCGGCGACAGCGGTACGCCCATCGCCCTGGCCGCCAGGTCGCTGGCTGGCATCCCGGCGCGCAGCATCGACGCCACGATCGATCCGGCCGACGTGCCGACGAGCAGGTCGGCCCGACCGGCGTCCCACCCGAACACGTCGTGCAACGCCGTGAGCACGCCGGCGTGGAAGGCGTGGCCGACGGTCCCGCCGGCCCCGAGCACCACGGCAACCTTCGGACGTTCGCTCATGTGTCCAATCATGGCGCTCGATCGCAACTCCCGCGGCTGCCGGCGCGAGACTTCGATCACGGACCCGAACGATCGAACCCAACCGCCGGCCAGCCTGCTGGTCGCCATCGTCGCCTACCAGGGCGTGCTCGCTGACGAGACGGACGTCTTCCGCGACCTCCTCGGTCTGCTCCCGAACGCCCGGCTCGTGACCGTCGGCGCTCGGCTCGGCGTGGTCGCCGGTCCGGGTGGCGCGCAGCTGGTCGATGCCACCTTCGGGGACGTGCCGCGAGCCGACATCGTCGTGGTCCCCGGCGGGCTCGGTGCCCACCGGCACCCGGAGATCTCGGCATGGTTGCGCCGGATCCGGCCGCGGTTCGTGCTCGCCAGCTCGACCGGCTCGGCGTTGCTCGCCGCCTCGGGCCTCCTCGAGGGCCGCACGGCGGTGACGCACTGGCTGGCGGGTCCGCTGCTCGAACGCCACGGCGTCAACGTGTCGACGCAGCGGATGGTCGTCGATCTCCCGTACATCACGTGCTCGGGACTGGCCAGCACGTTCGACGCGGCGTTCGAGGTCGCCCGCCGCGTCGGCGGGCCCGGCCTCGTCAGAGAGGTGCGCCAACGCCTCGAAGAGCGTCAGGAACCACCTCCGCCGGCCCCGGACCGTCCGCGCCGCACGGTTCGCCCGCCGCCGCCGAGCTCCCGCCCCGGGCTGGTCGAGGTCGAGCTGGAACGGACGGCGATCCGCATCGCGTGACAGGTGCCGCATCCGGCGCGCACGACCGTGCAGGCGCGCCAACATGACCGGATGGGCTCGTCGGCGTACGTGACGAAGTGACCGTGGACGGCCCGGCCGATCGTCCCCCGGCCCCGCCGGCGGAGCCATCGGCCGTCACGGCGTGGACGGGCAACGTCGTGCTGGGCGACGGCGAGACGGTGCATGTCCGCCCGATCACGCCGGCCGATGCGCCGTCGCTGCTCGAGTTCCACCAGCGCCAGTCGTCGGAGAGCATCTATCGCCGGTACTTCTCGCCCAAGCCGAGCTTGAGCGAGGCCGAGCTGGCGCACTTCACCAACGTCGACCTCGTCGACCGGGCGGCGCTGGTGGTGGAGCGCTACGACCAGCTCATCGCCTGGGCCAGCTACGAGCGGTGGGCCGGCCGCGACGACGCTGATGCGGCGTTCATGGTCGATGACGCGGACCACGGCAAGGGCATCGCCACGCTGCTGCTGGAGCACCTCGCGGCGCTGGCCCGCAGCAACGGCATCGCCCGGTTCACCGCTGAGGTCCTGGCCGACAACCGGCCGATGCTGGCCGTCTTCAGCCGCGCCGGCTGGCCCGTCGAGCGGCACTTCGAGAGCGGGATCATCGACCTCGACTTCCCGCTCGACGAGACCGAGGAGTTCCTCGACTCCGTCGAGCGGCGCGAGCAGCGGGCCGACTCCCGGGCGATGGCCCGCCTGCTGCTCCCCCGGTCGATCGCCCTGGTCGGCGCCACCGACCGCCCAGGAACGGTCGGCGAGGCGCTGTGGCGGCACCTCACGAGCACGGCGGCGGTGCCGGTCTACGCCGTCAACCCGCGCCGGACGGAGGTCGCCGGGCAGCCGTGCTGGCCGGATCTGGCGTCGATCCCGGGTGAGGTGTCGCTCGCCGTCGTCGCCGTCCCCGCCGACGCACTGGCGTCGGTGATCGAGGACTGCATCGCCTCCCGGGTCCGTGGGGCCGTGATCCTGACGTCGATCGAGGGGACCTCGATCGACCTGCCCAGCCTGGTCGACCGGGCCCGCCGCTACGGCCTGCGCATCGTCGGACCCGGGAGCATGGGCGTCGCCACGTCCGAGCGGTCGATCGGCCTGCAGGCATCGTTGGTTCCCGTCGAGCTGCCGGCCGGACCCGTCGCCATCTCGCTGCAATCCGGCTCGCTCGGCGCCTCCGTCCTGCAGCTCGCTCGCGAGCTCGGCGTCGGCATCTCGTGGTTCGTGTCGCTCGGCGACAAGGCCGACGTGTCGGGCAACGACCTGCTGCAGTTCTGGGAGGACGACGAGGCGACCAAGGTCGTCGCCATGTACACGGAGACGTTCGGCAACGCCCGCAGGTTCACCCGCATCGCTCGGCGGGTGTCCCGGCGGCGACCGATCGTGGCCGTGCGCACGGGGGCGGCGGCGATCGGCCCCACCGGTGGGGCGCTGTATCAGGAGGCCGGGCTGATCGAGGTCCCGACGGTCGCCGCCCTGCTCGACACCGCCCGGGTGCTGGCCACGGCGCCGATCATGAAGGGGCCGCGCGTCGCCGTCCTCACCAACGCCCGCAGCCCGGCGGTCCTGGCCAGAGAGGCATTGAGCACCGCGAGCCTCGAACCGGTCGAGCCGCCCATCTCCCTCGACTGGCGATCGACCCCGGACGACCACGGCATCGCCGCCCGCGCGGCGCTCGCCGACGACCGGATCGACGCCGTGCTGGTCGTCCACGCCCCGCCGCTGGCCGAGGCCATCGACGCCCCGACCGAAGCGCTCGACCAGGCGGTCGCCGGTGCCGCCAAGCCGGTGGTCGTGGTGCTGATGGGCGGACGCAACGGCCCGCTGCGCCCCGGCTCACCGGTCCAGGCCTTCGCCTTCCCGGAGCAGGCGGCGGGGGTCCTCGGCCGCCTCCGGGCCTACGGCCGCTGGCTGGAGGACATCGGCGGTGCGCCGTCGGAGGAGGTCGGGGACATCGACCGAGCCCGAGCAGCGGCGATCGTCGCCGCCGCCGTGGCGGCCGGTGTCGAGTCGCTCGACGTCGCCAGCGCCTCCGAGCTGTTCTCCGCCTACGGGATCTCCGTCCCGCCGTCGCGGCTCGTCACGCTGGCCGACGCGGCTGACGCCGCCGCCGCGATCGGGTATCCGGTCGCCGTCAAGGCCGTGCACCGCCACCTCGGGCGATCGGCGCAGGCGGGGGTGGCGCTCGACCTCGTCGACGCCGAGGACGTGCGCACGACGGCGGCCGTGATGCACGAGGCGCTCGGCTCGGACGCCGCCGACGTCGTCGTGCAAGCGATGATCCCGCCGGGGCTCGACCTGCGCATCCGTTCGTCCGTCGACGAGCGGATCGGCCCGCTGATCGCCGTAGGTCTCGGCGGGTCGACGGCGGACCTCGTTGCCGACGAGCCGTCCCGGCTGGCCCCGCTGTCGTCCACCGGCGCGGCGTCGTTGCTCGACTCGTCGCGTGTCGGCCCCGCGCTCGCCGCGGCCGAGCTGCCGTCGGCGCAGATCGTCGACACCTTGGTCCGGGTCGCACAACTGGTCACCGATCACCCCGAGATCCTGGAGGCCGACCTCAACCCGATCATCGTGTCGGCAGAGCGGGCGTGGGTCACCGACGCGGCAATCCGGATCGGCCCGGCCCGGCCGGGGCCCGGCCCGCTGCGCCGGTTGGACTGAGGCGTCTGCGGGGAAGACGATGCCGGTGCCGACGTTCGAGCTCGATCACGATCCAGCCCAGCATCGGTACACGCTGCTGGTCGACGGCCGACCGTCGTCGTTCGCCGAGTACCGGCCGGCGGTCGACGGGACGACGATGGTCTTCCACCACACCGTCACGCCGGCCCCCGATCGTGGTCAGGGCTACGCCGCCGAGCTCGTCGGTCGCGCCCTCGACGACGTGCGCGCATCCGGACACACCGTGGTGGCGACGTGCTGGTACGTGGACCAGTTCATCGAGGAGCACCCGGAGTACCGGGACCTGATCAGCGGAACAGATCGCGCTGGGCGTCGCGGATGACCGGGGCCATCGTCGCCTCGTCGTCCCGCTGGAACGGGTAGCCGCGCACGACGGCGACCGGTACCCGGCTGGTGTTGCCCTTGACCAGCTCGGCGGCCGCCGCCAGCTCGTCCACGACGCACAGTTCCTGGACTCGGAACTCGTGACCGTGGGGGTCCACCTCACCGACGTACGACCGCAGCGGGGCGATGCCGGCGATGCCGATGGCCACATCGGTCTGCCCCTCGCGCCACGGCCGTCCGAACGTGTCGCTGACGATGACGGCGACGTCGACGCCAAGTTCGGCGAACCGAGCGCGCATCCGACGCGCTGACGCGTCGGAATCGACGGGCAGCAGCACCACTCGACCGGCGGCTCCGCTCGAGCTCTGGTCGATGCCGCTGTTGGCGCAGACGAACCCATGGCGGGTCTCGGTGATCAGGACCGGCCCGACCATCCGCACGATGCGTGAGGACTCCGCCAACACGAGCTCCACGACACGCGGGTCTTTGTCCCAGCGGACGGCCCATTCGGTGGCGAACCCGGACGGCGTGACCTCGGCCAGCTCGACCGTGCGACCCTCGGCCTTGGAGACGATCTTCGACGTCACGACCACGACGTCGCCGTCGCCGAGGTCGGCGGCGGCGTGGATCATCGATGCCAGGTCGTCATCGGGGGCGATCTCGGGCATCCCGTCGACGCCGAGGAGCTGCACCGCCATGGTCGAACTCGGTCCAGCTCGGTCGGGGTGGCCGGGACTCGGGCGGACGGATCAGGCCGGGAGGTCGGCGAGGAAGCCGCGCAGGGCGTCGTTGACCGGTCCGGGATGCGTGAGGTTGGCGGCGTGGGCGCCGGGGACCTTGACCACCGGGCCGGCGCCGGGCAGTCCGTCCGCCAACGCTTCGGCGTCTTCCATTGTCAGAGCGACGTCGTCGACACCGTGAACGACGATCGCCGGGCAGGTGATCTCGGCGAGGCGGTCGGACACGTCCTCACGTCCGAACAGGCAGGCCGCCGGGTGGCGCATCAACTCCTTGGGACGGGCCTGCCACTTGGCGATCCAGCGCTTGTTCTCCTCCGGCTCGTTGATGATCAGGTCGGCGACGGCGTTGACCAACTCGTCGACCGGACCGTGAGTCAGCCACGCCTCGGCCATGCCCTGCTCCTGCTCGGCCGCCTCCGCCGATTGGGCGGTGGCACCGGTGTCGAGGAGGATCAGTGCCCGGACGCGCTCGGGTGCGAGCAGCGCGGCGCGCAGCGACACGAACCCCCCCTGGCTCATGCCGCCGACGACGGCGCGGTCGATGCTCAGGTGGTCCATCAGGCCGAGCAGGTCGCTGGCCGAGTCCCAGTAGGTGAACGGCTGGGCGTCGAACTCGGTCTGGCCGAAGCCGCGCTCGTCCCACGTGATCACGCGATGGTCGGCGCCGAGCGCCTCGACCTGGGGCTCGAACATCGAGCTGTCCATCAGGAAGCCGTGGGCGAGGATGACCGGGGCGCCGTCACCGCCGGTGTCCTCGAAGTAGATGCGCTGCCCGTTGACGTCGGCGTACGGCATGCCGCGCACAGTAGACGGGTCGGCCAACATGAGCAGGTGCCGTCTGCGCCTTCCGTCAGCGAGCTGTTCGACCCGGACGCGTGGCGGGTCGTCGACGGGTTCGAGTTCACCGACATCACGTACCACCGGGCCGTCGACCAGGGGACGGTGCGGGTGGCGTTCGACCGGCCGGAGGTGCGCAACGCGTTCCGTCCACACACGGTCGACGAGCTGTACCGCGCCCTGGACCACGCCCGGATGAGCACCGACGTGGGGTGCGTGCTGCTGACCGGGAACGGGCCCTCGCCCCGCGACGGCGGATGGGCGTTCTGCTCCGGCGGCGACCAGCGGATCCGTGGGCGCGACGGGTACAAGTACTCGGCGTCGGACTCGGCGGAGCACATCGAGCCGGGGCGGTCCGGCCGGCTGCACATCCTCGAGGTGCAGCGGCTGATCCGGTTCATGCCGAAGGTGGTGATCTGCGTGGTGCCGGGGTGGGCCGCCGGGGGCGGACACAGCCTGCACGTCGTCTGCGATCTGACGCTGGCCAGCGCCGAGCACGCCCGGTTCAAGCAGACCGACGCCGACGTGGCCTCGTTCGACGGCGGGTTCGGGTCGGCCTACCTGGCCCGCCAGATCGGCCAGAAGTTCGCCCGTGAGGTGTTCTTCCTGGGCCGGGAGTACTCGGCCGAGGACTACCACCGGATGGGCGCCGTCAACGCCGTCGTCCCCCACGCTGAGCTGGAGGCCACGGCGCTGGAGTGGGGGGCGGCGATCAACGCCAAGAGCCCGACGGCGCAGCGGATGTTGAAGTACGCGTTCAACCTCGTCGACGACGGCCTCGTCGGCCAGCAGCTGTTCGCCGGCGAGGCGACCCGTCTCGCCTACGGCACCGACGAAGCCGCCGAGGGCCGCGACGCGTTCCTGGAGAAGCGCCCACCCGACTGGTCGGACACGCCCTACCACTACTGACCCGACGCCCCGCCTCGTCGTCCGCCGTCCTCGTCCGCGGATTGGTTCCCGTGGTCCTTGCTCGTTTGCGTCACCGATTCCGCCACCGGGAGAGGAATCGGTGACGCAAACCCGAGACCGGCACGGCTGCGTCACCGAATCCGCCACCGGCACTGAGATCGGTGACGCAAACCGACGGGAAGGCGGCTACGGGCGAAGGCCCAGTGCCCGGCTGATGACGAGGCGTTGGATCTCGCTGGTGCCTTCGCCGATCTCGAGGACCTTGGCGTCGCGGTAGTGGCGGCTGACCGCCGTCTCGTCCATGAAGCCGTACCCGCCGAACACCTGGGTCGCCGAGCGGGTGGCGCTGACCGCCGCCTCGGTGGCGAACAGCTTGGCGACGGCGGCCTCCGTCTTGAACGGCCGCCCCGTGTCGCGCAGCCAGGCGGCGTGGTACACGAGCCGCCGCGCCGCCGCCAGCGACACCTCCAGATCGGCGCACCGGAACGCCACCGCCTGGTGCGAGCCGATCGGCCGCCCGAAGGCGTGCCGTTCCTTGGCGTAGGCCACCGAGTCGTCGACGCACCGCTGGATCACGCCGACCGCCAGCGCGGCGATCGCCACCCGCCCCTCGTCCAGCACCTCGAGGAACTGGGCGAACCCGCGGCCGCGCTGCCCCAGCAGGTGGTCCTCCGGCACCCGGCAGTCGACGAACGTCAGCCCGTGGGTGTCCGACGCATGCCACCCCATCTTGCGGTACGGCGGCTGCACGCTCATCCCCGCGGAGCCGGCCGGCACGACGAGCGTCGAGATCTCCTCCGGTCCGGTCCGCGCCGTGATCGTGACGATCGACGTGATCGGCGTGCCCGAGTTGGTGATGAACGCCTTCTCCCCGTCGATCGCCCACTCCCCGCCGTCGAGCGTGGCCCTCGTCTGGGTCCCGCCAGCGTCGCTGCCGGCGTCGGGCTCGGTCAGGCCGAAGGCGCCCAGCGCCCGCCCGGCGCACAGTTCGGGCAACCAGCGCTCGTGCTGCTCCGGCGTCCCGTAGCGATAGATCGGCGTCGCCCCCAGCCCGACCCCGGCCTCCAGCGTGATGGCCATCGACTGGTCGACCCTGGCCACCTCCTCGATCGCCACGCACAGCCCGGTCAGGTCGCCACCGCCGCCGTACGGCTCGGGAAACGGGATGCCGAAGAGCCCCAGCTCCCCCATCGCCAACACGGTGTCGACCGGGAACGTGTGGTCGCGATCCCACGTCTCGGCGTGTGGTTCGATCTCCTCGCGAGCGAACTCGCGCACCACCTTGCGCAACGCCTCGTGCTCGTCGTTGAGCTCCGGGTGGTCCATCAGACGGTCTCCATCGCCGAGCGCGATCGCCGACGGCGCGCCGGGCCGGCCCGCCCAGGTTCCCACTTGAACCACTTGATCGCCACCACGACCCCGACGAGTCCCCACGCCGCCACGAGCGCCAGCCGAGCGAGGTCGAACGCCGGCGGGTCGACAGCGGGGTTCAACGTGTCCTGGAAGCTCTGCGCGAACGGCTTGAGCGGCAGCACGTCTCCGAGCACCTCGAGGAACCGCGGCGGGTCCTCCAGCGCGATGAAGACGTCCGAGATGAACGCCATTGGCAAAATGATCACGTTGGCGACGGCCGCCGCGCTCTGCGCCGTCTTGCACACGCCGGCGACCGCCAGCCCGAGGGCGGCGAAGCTCGACGCGCCGACGAGGAACGTCACGACCATCGCCGGCACCTTCGCCGGCTCGATGCGCACCCCATAGGCGGCGATGCCGAGTGCGACCATCAGCACGACGCCGGCCAGCGCGATCACGAACGACATGAGGATGGTTCCGAGCAGGTAGATCCACGGTGGCAGTGGCGTGCCCCGCCAGCGCTTGAGCACGCCCTCCTCGCGGCGGATGGGCACCACGTTGGCCAGGTTGGTGAACGTGGCCGAGGCGGCGGTGAAGGCCGCGATGCCACCGACGTAGAACTGGCTGGACCGCCACGAACCCGACCCCGTGTCGACGTCGCCGCTGCCGAACAGGGCGTTGAACAGCACGAGCATGATCAGCGGCAGCAGCAGCGTGAAGAACACCGCCACCGGCGTCCGCAGGAACGTCAGCACCTGGTAGCGCACCTGGCGCGCCAGCAGGGACCCCGAGCGCGGGAACGAATCGGTCATGACGTCGCGGCGCCGGAGGCCATCGAGAGGAATACGTCCTCGAGCGACGGCCGCTCGACCGTCAACCCGACCAGCTCCCGATCGCACGCCAACGCCCAGCCCGTCAGCTCGTGCACCGCGGCGGTCGGCGTGGCGGTGGTGAACTCGACGCGGTCGCCGACCAGTGCTGCGTCGCCCGGGATCACCCCGCGCAGGTCCTCCACGGACACGCCGTCGGGGAGCACGAACCCGACCTTCGTCGCGCCGCCGCCGACGAGCTCGGCCGGCGTGCCCTCAGCGACGAGTCGCCCACGCGCCAGCACGCCGACCCGGTCGGCCAGGTGCTCGGCCTCGTCCAGGTAGTGGGTCGTCAGCAGCACGGTGGTGCCGCCGGAGCACAGCTGGCGCACGAGCTCCCAGGCGTTGCGCCGCGCCGCCGGGTCGAAGCCCGTCGTCGGTTCGTCGAGGAAGAGCAGCGCCGGACGCCCGACGATGCCGAGCGCCAGGTCGAGCCGGCGCCGCTGACCGCCGGACAGGGCGCCGATCCGCCGGTCGGCCTGCGACGCCAGGTCGACGAGCTCGATGACCTCGGTCGTGTCACGACGGCGGCGGTAGCAGGCGCCATAGACGTTGACGGCCTCGGCGACGGTCAGCTCGTCCTCGACCCCGGATCGTTGCAGCACGATGCCGATGCGATCGCGGAACTCCCGGGCAGCGTGACCAGGGTCGGTACCGAGCACCTCGACCGACCCCGACGTCCGCGAGCGGTGCCCCTCGAGGATCTCGACCGTCGTGGACTTCCCGGCGCCGTTCTCGCCGAGCAGCGCGTAGACCTCGCCCTCGGCGACATGGAACGAGACGCCGTCGACGGCCCGCACGTCGCCGTAGTGCTTCACGAGGTCGCCCACCGAGATCGCTGCCATCGGAGCAGGACCCTATTGCGACTGGTTCCCGAGCGTTCGTGACGCCATCGGCGATCGTTCGGACTGCGAACGGAGCGCGCTGCTCACCGTGATCGGCAGACCCGTGTCGTTGCGCAGCTGTTCGGAGGCCGGGACGAAGTACCCGAGCAATAGCTCGCGGACGGCGGAGGCGGTCTCGGGCTCGAGTTCGCCCGTCGCCAGGTCGACCGCCCTGGTCATGTGGGCCAGCCATGCGTCACGCTCGGCCGGGCCGATGGTGAAGGGAAGGTGACGCAGACGCAGTCGCGGGTGGCCCCGCTCGTCCGAGTAGGTCGCCGGCCCGCCCCAGTACTGGATCAGGAACAACGTCAAGCGGCGGCGGGCGCCCTTCAGTTCTGGTGCGTCGGGGTACAGCGGCAGCAGCAGCGGGTCCGCGGCCACGCCGTCGTAGAACGCATCCACCAGCCGCTCGAAGAACGGCGCTCCGCCGACGGCGGCGTACAGCTGCGTTGGCTCCACCGCCGCGACGGTACCGTCGCCGCATGGCCGACCGCCCGAGCATCATCCCCCAGGAGATCGCCGCCTACATCGGCGCCCACGCTGCAGGTCCGGACGACGTGCTGCGCGATCTGCGGCGGCGCACGGCCGAGCTCGGCCGCGCCGCGGCGATGCAGGTGTCGAGCGAGGAGGGTGCGCTGCTGACGCTGCTGACCCGCCTGGTCGGGGCGACGAACGCCGTCGAGGTCGGCACGTTCACCGGGTACTCGTCGGTCTGCATCGCTCGCGGGCTGGCGCCGGGCGGCCACCTGCTGTGCTGCGACGTGAGCGAGGAGTACACGGCCCTGGCCCGCGACGCCTGGGCCGCAGCCGGACTCGACGACCGGATCGAGCTGCGCATCGCCCCGGCGCTGGACACCCTGCGAGCCCTCCCCACGGACGCGCCGATCGACCTGGCGTTCATCGATGCCGACAAACCGAGCTACACCGCCTACTACGACGAGCTCGTGCCGCGCATCCGGGCCGGCGGCGTCGTCCTCGTTGACAACACCCTGTGGTCCGGGCGGGTGACCGACCCGGCCGCCGACGACGAGAGCACGGTGGCCATCCGCGCCTTCAACGACCACGTCACCGCCGACGACCGGGTGGAGAGCTGCATCCTCCCGGTGTCCGACGGCCTGACGCTGATCCGCAAGCGCTGAGCCCTAACGCACCTCGTCGGCTCGCCCGTAGGGCTCGTAGTAGTTGGCGTGGTCGTCCCGGCGCGACCGGTGGTCGTCCTCGAAGTCGGGGGCGTCCTTCACCTGATCCTTGGACATGCCGATGAACACCCGTTGCGTGTCGTCGTCGACCCGCTCGATGACGCCGGCGGGGATCAGTCGCTTCTTGCCGAAGATCCAGAACCCCGTGTCGACGACGACGTAGGCACTCCCGGCGTCGGCGCTCGACTCGTCGATCGTGCCGATCCGGCCGTCCGTCGCCTCGACCTCGTAGCCGACGATGCCGACGTCACTCAGCTCGATCTCTTCCCGATAGTCCCACATGCCCATCTGTGCTGCGTGCCCAAACTGCCGCGGCCACAAACGCACGTCAGACGATTGACGGTTCGGCCCGTGACGCAGTGAGCACGTCACCCCAGGCCGGCCTTGCCCGGCCCAGCCGAGCGAGCGAAGTCTTCGGAGCGAGCGAGGCCATTCAGACGTCGAGGAAGCGAGATGCGGCGATGCCGGAGCCGATGGCGCCGGCGACCATGCCGATGGCGATGATGATCAGCATCACCCACCAGTCGTAGCCGTCGGTCACGACCAGCGCGGCGAACCCGCTGTCGGGCGGGAAGTCGCCGACACCGGCGGTCCACCGGTTGTTGATCAGCCACAGCCCGCCGCAGGCCGCCAACCCGCCGATGAACCCCTGAATGAGACCTTCGAGCATGAACGGGATGCGGATGAACCAGTCGGTGGCGCCGACCAGCTTCATCACCTCGATCTCCCGTCTTCGGGCGAACATGGCGGTGCGGATGGTGTTCCAGATCAACAAGATGGCGGCGAAGAGCAGGACGATCGACAGGATCAGGGTGTAGAGACCCACGAATCCCTTGAGCTCCGAGATCACATCGAGCTGCTCGTCGGCCAACACGATGCGCTGCACGTTGGGGAGCTCGCGCAGGCCCTCGCGCAGTTGACGCAGTGAGTCGACGTCCGTGGCATCCGTGGGGACGACCTTGTACTGCGTCGGGATGTTCGTCTCGGTGAGCAGCTCGAGCGTGCTCGGGTCACCGGCCAGCAGGCGCTGGGCCTCGTCGAGCGAGCATGCCGTGTCGCAATACGTGAACGCGCTGATCAGCTGGGACTGCGAATCCAGGGCGTTCTGCACCAGCACGCGCTGATCGTCGGTGGCACCCGAGTTGAGGTAGACGATCATCTCCACGTCGCCCTCCCAGGCCACGAGGAGGTTGTCGAAGCCGCGCTGCATCAGCAGCGTCAAGCCGAAGATGAGCAGCGAGACGGCGGCGGTGATGATCGCCGCCACCGTCAACGTCATGTTGCGGCGGAAGCTGGCCCAGGTCTCCCGGAACGTGTACCCCAAGCGGGAGATCACTCGTACACCCCGCGGGCCTGGTCACGCACGATCACGCCGCGGTCGAGCTGGATCACCCGCTTGCGCATCATGTTCACGATGCGCTGGTCGTGCGTCGCCATCAGCACCGTGGTGCCGGTCTGGTTGATCCGCCCGAGGAGGCGCATGATGCCCTCGCCCGTGGCCGGGTCGAGGTTCCCGGTCGGCTCGTCGGCGAGCAGGATCAGCGGGCGGTTGACGAACGCCCTGGCGATCGAGACGCGCTGCTGCTCGCCCCCTGACAGCTGGTGCGGGAAGCGGTCCTCCTTGCCGGCCAGGCCGACGAGGTCGAGCACCGCGGGCACCTGCTGCTTGATCACGTGCTTCGGCTTGCCGACCACCTCTTGGGCGAACGCCACGTTCTCGAACACCGTCTTGTTCAGCAGCAGCTTGAAGTCCTGGAAGATGTTGCCGATGTTGCGCCGCAGCTGCGGCACGCGGCCCGACGGCATGTCGATGATGTTCCGGCCGGCGACCCACACGGAGCCCTTCTCCGGGCGCTCCTGCCGGTTGAGCAGGCGCAGCAACGTGCTCTTGCCGGACCCCGACGGGCCGACGAGGAACACGAACTCACCCTTGGGCACGTCGAAGCTGGCGTCGCGGACGGCGACGACGTCGTGTTGGTAGTGCTTGGAGACGTTTTCGAGGCGAATCATGTTTCAGTTCCGTGACGAAGCGGATCGCAGGTTACCGGTGCGTCACCACGAAGTGAGGTCGCGACCTGACGCGATGAGGGATGAGCGGTCGCTGACCGCTCATCCTTCATCGCATGGGGTTCTCGTGGCAGGCTCGTCGCCGAAGGCGGCGTGACTTGCCGCTCCGGTCACCGATCTCAGGAGGTTGACGTGAAACGACTCATCGCCGTGGCCTGCGGCGTTGCTGCGTTGGGGTTCGGAGCGTCGGCGGCAGACGCGGCCCCGCGGCCAGACCCAATCCTCCTCCTCGAGCCAAGTCCGGTGGCCCCCGGCGGCAGGTTCACCGCCGTGCTGGAGAACTACTGCGACGGTGACTACGAGACCCCCATCGACTTCCAAGTCGCTGGTGGTGTCACGGCGGTCGCTACGTGCGGGGTGAACAATCTCGCCATTGCCAGCCTGACCGCGCCATCGACGCCCGGCGAGTACCAGGTGCGTGCAGACCTCCCCGAAACCGCCGTCGTCGCCTTGCTCACCGTCCAGGCCGGGGTGCCCGGGCCCGACGAACCCCTGCCTGACACCGGGCTCGAGCACACGCTCGCCGTCAGCGCCGTCGGCGGCGGACTGCTCGTCGCCGGGATCGTCCTGTGCGCGACGGCCCGAGCGCGCCGACCGTCGGCGCCTTGAGAGCCCTGACCCGGCCTGCCCCGCCACGGCCGTGGGACGGGCCGCCGGTGACTTCGGGCTGATCTCGCCGGCCATCTCGTCAGAGCGACACGTCGTCGCCCTGACGAAGGCGATCGGGGCGTCTCAGCGCGCCGGGGTCGGTCGTCCTAGGTCGCTTGTCCCTCCGCCCGCCGCCACCTGAGGTACCCCTCCATGAAGTCGTCGAGATCGCCGTCGAGCACGCCGGCGACGTTGCCCGATTCGACCTCGGTGCGCAGGTCCTTGACCATCTGGTAGGGCTGCAGCACGTAGGAGCGGATCTGACTCCCCCAGCCGACCTGCGCCTGCTTGCCGGCGATGGCGTCCATCTCGGCGGCCCGCTCCTCCTCGACCTTGGCGGCGACCATCGTCTTCAACCGGCCGAGTGCCTTCTCCCGGTTCTGCAGCTGGCTGCGCTCCTCCTGCGACGAGGCGATCAACCCGGTCGGCTCGTGGATCAGGCGCACCGCCGACGATGTCTTGTTGACGTGCTGGCCACCGGCGCCCGACGCCCGGAACACCTCCATCCGGATGTCCGAGTCGTCGAGCGTGACGTCTGGGTCCTCCATCTGTGGCCACACCTGCACGGCGGCGAAGCTCGTCTGCCGCCGGCCCTGGTTGTCGAATGGGCTGATCCTGACGAGTCGGTGGGTGCCCCGCTCGCTCGTCATCAGCCCGTAGGCGTACCGCCCGCCCAGCGTGAACTCCGCCGACAGGATCCCGGCTTCGGTGCCCTCGGACACTGCGTCCACGCCGAACCGGTAGCCCTTGCGCTCGGCCCACCGCTCGTACATCCGCAGCAGCATCTCGCTCCAGTCCTGAGCGTCGACGCCGCCGTCCTTGGCGTTGATCTGCACGATGCAGTCGGCCTCGTCGTGCTCGCCGGTGAACAAGCTGCGCAGGTCGAGCTGGTCGAGGCCGCGACCGATGCCGGCGAGCCCGGCGGCGATCTCCGGTTCCTGGGACTCGTCGTCCTCCTCGCGCGCCAACTCGTGGAGCACCTCGGCGTCCTCCATCGATGACGCCAAGGCGTCGTACGTGGCCACGTCGTCGCGCACGTTGGCGTACTCGGCCGACAGCGCCTTGGCCGCTTCGGCGTCGTCCCACAGGTCGGGCCGGCCCATCTCGGCCTCCAGCTCGGTCAGCCGGCTGCGCGCCTCGTCGACGTGGAGGTAGGTCTTCGCCTCGTCGAGGCGGTGGCGCAGTTCGCGCAGGTCGTCCGTGAAGTCCCGCATGTCAGTCGTTCTCGAGCCTGGATGTCCTCATCGTCGCGTCGGCCCCCGACCTCAGCTCCGGCACCGTCGGACACGGCGCCGGAGGCGCCGCCGACATCACGTCGCGCCGTGGCAGAGCTTGAACTTCTTGCCCGATCCGCACGGGCACGGCGCGTTGCGCGGCGTCTTCGACCACTCGTCCTTGACGACGGTCTCCTGCTTGGCCGGTCGGGCACCCTGCCCGGCGGCGGCCCGCTGGCGCGCTCCCCCGCCCGTCCGAGCGGTTTGCGGGATCGCCGTCGGCGACGGTGCGGGGGCGGCAGCCGGCGCCTCGCCGGCGGCCGCCGCCGACGCCGCCGCAGCTTGGAAGCCCGATGCCGACTGGTCGTCGGGTGCCGACTCCTGGACGTTGCTCACCGGCGCCGTCGCCGGAGCGTCGTTGCGCACGACCTGGACGTGCATCACGTAGCGCACGAAGTCCTGGGCGATGCCCTTCATCATCGAGCCGAACATCTCGAAGCCCTCGCGCTGCCACTCCGTCAGCGGGTCCTTCTGGCCCATCGCCCGGAGGTTGATGCCCTCCTTCAGGTAGTCCATCTCCTCGAGGTGCTCCCGCCACCGCTGGTCGATGATCCGCAGCATCACCTGCCGCTCGACCTCGCGCATGACCTTGTCGGTCAGCTCGACCTCACGCTGCTCGTAGTGCGTGGTCGCGTCGGCCATCACGAGGTCGTACATCTCGTCGGTGTTGCGACACGCGCCGAGCTGCTCCTCGCCGACCCCGGCCGGCCAGAACGTCTTCAGCTCCTTGGCCAACCCGTCGAGATCCCATTCGTCGGTCGCCGGACTGGCGCAATGCGATTCGAGCAGTGCGTGGACCGCCTCGGTCAAGTACTCCATGGCCGCCGACTTCAGGTCGACGCCCTCGAGGATCTGGTCACGGCGCGCGTAGATCACCTTGCGCTGCTCGTTCATGACCTCGTCGTACTTGAGGACGTTCTTGCGGATCTCCGCGTTGCGCGTCTCGACGGTGGTCTGGGCTCGCTCGATGGCCTTGGTGACCATCTTCGCCTCGATCGCCTCGTCGTCGGGCATCGCCTTGTTCATGACGTACGACAGCGCGCCGGTGGCGAACAGTCGCATCAACTCGTCGTCGAGGCTGAGGTAGAAGCGGCTCTCGCCCGGGTCCCCCTGGCGGCCCGACCGGCCGCGCAGCTGGTTGTCGATGCGTCGGGACTCGTGGCGCTCGGAGCCGATGACGTACAGCCCACCGAGCTGCCGCACCTTGTCGCCGGCCTCGGCGCACTCCTTGCGGAACTCGACGAGCAGCTCGTCGTACCGGGCCACGGCCTTTGCCCGCGCCTCCTGGAAGTCCTCGGGCATCTGCTCGACGGGCAGGGGCAGGGCGAACGTGTCGACCATGGTGTCGGCGGGGTGGCCCTCCTTGAGGACCTCGTGGCGAGCCAGGAGCTCGGCGTCGCCGCCGAGCATGATGTCGACGCCGCGCCCGGCCATGTTCGTGGCCACGGTCACTGCGCCGAGTCGGCCGGCCTGGGCGACGATCAGCGCCTCACGCGTGTGCTGCTTGGCGTTGAGCACCTCGTGAGGGATGCCGCGCTGCTCCAGCTGGCGGGACAGGTACTCGCTCTTCTCGACGCTCACCGTGCCGACCAGCACCGGCTGGCCGGCCTCGTAGCGCTCGGCGATGTCTTCGGCGACGGCGTCGAACTTGGCGACCTCGCCCTTGTAGATCAGGTCGGGCTGGTCGGCGCGGTCGACGGGCAGGTTGGTCGGGATCGGCACCACGCCGAGGCCGTAGGTGTTCATCAGCTCGGCGGCCTCGGTGGCGGCCGTGCCGGTCATCCCCGCCAGCTTGTCGTACATGCGGAAGTAGTTCTGGAGCGTGATCGTGGCGAGGGTCTGGTTCTCCTCCTTGATCTTCACGCCCTCCTTGGCCTCCACCGCCTGGTGGATGCCCTCACTCCAGCGGCGACCCTCGAGGATGCGACCGGTGAACTCGTCGACGATCTTCACCTCGCCGCCCTGGATGATGTAGTCCTTGTCCCGCTTGTAGAGCTCCTTGGCCTTCAGCGCCACCGAGAGCTGGTGGACCAGGTTCTGCTGGACCTCGTCGTAGAGGTTCTCGATCCCGAGCGCGGACTCGACCTTCTCGATGCCCTCCTCCAGCGGGACGACAACGCGCTTGTCCTCCTCCACCTCGTAGTCCTCGTCGCGCTGCAGCGAGCGGACGATCGAGGCGAAGCGGTAGTAGAGCTTGGCGGCGTCGGCGACGCGCCCGGAGATGATCAGCGGCGTGCGGGCCTCGTCGATGAGAATCGAGTCGACCTCGTCGACGATGGCGTAGTTGTGGCCGCGCTGGGTCTTGTCGACCAGCTTGCCGGCCATGTTGTCGCGCAGGTAGTCGAACCCGAACTCGTTGTTCGTGCCGTACGTGATGTCGGCGGCGTACTGGACCCGCTTCTCGGCCGACGACGACTTGAAGCCGGGAATGATCAGGCCGACCTCGAGACCGAGGAAGCGGTGGATGCGACCCATCCACTCGGCGTGGAACCGGGCCAGGTAGTCGTTGACCGTGACGAGGTGCACGCCCTTGCCGCCGACGCCGTTGAGGTAGGCCGGGAGCGTCGAGACCAGCGTCTTGCCCTCGCCGGTCTTCATCTCCGCCACCCACCCGAAGTGCAGTGCCGCACCACCCATCAGCTGCACGTCGAAGTGGCGCTGGCCGATGACCCGTTGGGCGGCCTCGCGCACCACCGCGAACGCCTCGATGGCCAGGTCGTCGAGCTCGGCGCCGTTGGCGAGGCGCTGGCGGAACTCGGAGGTCTTCGCCAGCAGTGCCTCGTCGCTGAGGCGCTGCGTCTCGGGCTCCAGCGAGTTGACGTCGGGGACCATGCCCTGCAGCGCTTTGAGCTTCTTGCCCTCCCCGGCGCGGAGGATGCGATCCAGGATGCCCATGGGGGAACGAGCCTACCCGGCTGCCCCGGACGGCCTCCGGGCAGCGAGACCGGGCGCGCTACTCGTCCGGGAAGGCGTTGACGCAGGGGATGCCGGTGTTCTCGGGCTGCCGGCCGGCGCACGAGTCGCCATAACTCTCGTAGGCCGAATCTGCCTCGGAATCGAAGAACAGCCGGTCGCAGTCCGCCATCTCACCGTCGTAGCACCCCTGGGCCAGCTCGTTCAGCGCGTCGTCGGAGCCCAAGCCATCGGGTTCCTCCTCGGGCGGCGGGATGTCGCCCGAGCCCGTCGTGTCCGAGCCGCTGGTGGTGTCCGTCGTTCCGCTCGGCTCGGTCTCGTCCGGATCGGACACCTCGACCGTGACCTCCGTGTCGTCCGGGCCGGACGAGTCGTCGTCGTCGTCGCTCACGGCGCGGACGACGAAGAACACGGCGAGGCCGATCAGCACCACCGCGGCCACGACGACGACGATGATCAGCGGCGTGTTCCCGCCGCCCGGGCTCGGCGGCCCGGCATCGGTGAACCCCGGCGGTGGCGGCGGACCACCACCCGGCCCTGCCGGCCGGTTCGGCGGCCCGGGAGGACCAGCGGACGACGGCGGACCGGCCCCGGGCGGCGGCGGCGGGACGCTGCCCGACGACGAGGGTGGGGGCGGCGGGACGCTGCCCGACGACGAGGGTGGGGGCGGCGGGACGTCGCCCGACGACGAGGGCGGCGGGGGGACCGCACCCGGCGGCGGGGGGACGTTGCCGCCCGAGTCGCTCACGTCGACGCTGCTTCGTCCGGGTTCATCCCTGCACGGTAGGCGCTCGCCGGGTCACGCGACCTGCTGTGTCACGGATCGCTCGCCGGGTGTCGCCGCCACGGCGGCCTGGACCACGGCCGTGGCGCCTGCGGCCCGCAGTGTCCGCTCGGCGGCCCGCAGGGTGGCACCGGTGGTGACCACGTCGTCCACCACGAGCACCCGCCCGGCGGGGACGCGCGGGCTGGCCCGGAACGCCGGCCCGACGAGCCGGACGGCGCGACTTCGCCCCGTCTGCGGGCCGGCCGCACCGCCGCGCTCGAGCAGTCGCCGGCACGGCACGCCGAGTTGGCGGGCCACGGCGCGAGCGATCAGCTCGGCCTGGTCGAAGCCACGCCCCCGCCGTCGTGCCGCTCCGGTCGGGGCCCAGGTGACCACATCGACGCGCTGCCCGGCGCGGGCGAGGCGGTTGACGAGCAGGCCGGCCAGGTGACCGGCGACCGGTCGCCGGTTGCGGTACTTGAACCCGAGCAGGACGTCCCGGGCGCGGCCGGCGAACGGGACGGCGACGATCACGCCGGGAGGCGCCGGGGGAAGGTGGCGGGCGAGCAGGGCGAACCGGCACGTGCGGCACAGCGCCGGACCCGGCGTGTCGCAGCCGGCGCAGCAGGTGGTGAGCAACATGCCTCGATCATGATGAAGGGGTGTCATGGGCTGAGACGGCGGTTGGACCGGAGCCGCCGACGTGACGATTCGGCTCCCGGATCCGTGCCTCGTCGTGCTCGTCGGGCCCGCTGGTGCGGGCAAGTCGACGTGGGCCCGCCGCTGGTTCGCCGAGCGCTCGATCGTGTCCTGGGACGATCTGCGGGCGACGGTCGGGACCCACCGCCACGACCTGCGGGCCAGTGCCGATGCCCTCGAGGTGCTGGACCTCGTCGTCGCCAAGCGCCTGGCCAGGCGCCTGCTCACGGTCATCGACGCCACGGCGCTCGACCGCGACGTCCGGCACCGGTTCCGCCAGCTCGCCGGCGCCGCCGGCGTGCCATGCCACGCCGTGCTCGTCGAGACGCCCGAGCGGGAGTGCCGGGCCCGCAACCGGGCGCGGGTCGACGCCGT
Organism: uncultured Acidimicrobiia bacterium; assembly: GCA_963844175.1. Classification (GTDB taxonomy): domain Bacteria; phylum Actinomycetota; class Acidimicrobiia; order Acidimicrobiales; family Ilumatobacteraceae; genus JALZMG01. Next base: position 106,885 of record CAWJNE010000022.1, on the reverse strand, counting down.
CCCGTCGGCGCTGATCACCACGCAGTTGCGCGCCATGGCGGCGGCGATCACGGCGATCGACGCCGGCGAGGGGTTCGCCGACGTGCACCGGGCCGGCGACGAACCGGTCGTGGTCGTGCCGGCGGCTCTGCTCGCCACGCCCGCTGCCGCCCGCCGGCAAGAGGAGGACCCCATGGCCCTGACGTTCGGGCTGCAGATCGGTTCGTTCACGTGGCCCGGCGCCCCGGCGGAGACAGCCGTGCGATTGGCGACGATCGCCCGTCGCGCCGAGGAGGTCGGTTTCTCGTCGATCTCGGTGATGGACCACTTCGTCCAGATCCCGTCCGTCGGGCGCGAGTGGGAGGATCTGCTGGAGAGCACGACCACGCTCGGCTACCTGGCCGCCGCGACGACCACCGCCCGCCTCGGCGCGCTGGTCACGGGAATCACGTACCGCAACCTCGCCCACGTGGCCAAGATCACGGCGACGCTGGACGTGCTCTCCGGCGGGCGGGCCTTCTGCGGGCTCGGCACGGCGTGGTTCGAGCGTGAGCACCAGCTGTACGGGTGGCCCTTCCCGCCGCTCGCCGAGCGCTACGAGCTGCTGGAGGACGCACTGGAGCTCCTGCCGCTCATGTGGGGCCCCGGGTCGCCGCCCTACGACGGGCGGCGGACCAGCGTGCCGGCGGCGACGTGCTACCCACGTCCACTGCAGGACCGGGTTCCGATCCTGGTGGGGGGATCGGGTGAGCGTCGCACCCTGCGCCTGGTCGCCCGCCATGCCGACGCCTGCAACCTCTTCGGTGACCCGGCGACCGTCGCCCGCAAGGTCGCCGTGCTGCGCGAGCACTGCGCCGCCGAGGCGCGCGACCCGACGACCGTGCGCGTCACCAACCTGTCCGAAGCCGCCGTCCTCGGCGGGTCGGGGGCGGCGTCGGAGCGCTACGCGCCCGTCGTGGCGACGGTCGAGGAGCACATCGGCCGGTACCGGGCCTGGGCGGAGGCGGGCGTCGACGAGGCGATCGTCGCCGTGCACCTCGACGGGACACCCGACCAGCTCGATGCGTTCGCGCCGGTGATCTCGGCGTTCGCCGACCGATAGGTTCGCCCGTCGTGCGACGTCGCGTGCTGCCGGGCGTCGTCGCCGGGATCGTTGCGCTCGGCGCCGCCGCGTGGTGGCTGCGGCGAGTCGTGCTGCCTCCCCGGCCGGACGAGGCCCCGACGGCGCGCCCGCACCCCGTCCGCGACCCCTCCCAGCGACCGTCGCCGGACGGCGCCGGCGTGATGATCGCCGTCAACCCCAGCTCGGGGCCGGCGTGGACCGACGATCCGACGGACGAGCTGCGCGCCGGCCTGCCGGCGGCGCAGATCGTCCGCCTCGGCGAGGACGACGACGTCGGGAAGGTCCTCGCCGACAGCGACGCCCGGGTCGTCGGTGCGGCCGGCGGCGACGGCACGCTGAGCACCGCGGCGGCCGTCGCTCTCGAGCGCGACGCCGTGCTCGTCGCCGTGCCCGCGGGCACGTTCAACCACCTCGCCCGCGACCTCGGTCTGGACGATCCGGGCGACGCCGTCGAGGCCGTGCGCAACGGGACGGCGACGCGCATCGACCTCGGCGTCGTGGAGAGCGGCACCACGCGGCGAACGTTCGTCAACACGTTGTCGTTCGGGGGGTACACCCAGATCGTCGACGCCCGCGAGCGGCTCGAGCCCCGGCTCGGCAAGTGGCTCGCGCTGGTGGTGGCTCTGGCCACCCAGCTGCCGCGCATGCAGTCGCTGCACCTGGAGGTCGACGGAGAACCGACCGTCGCCTGGCTGGGGTGGATCGGCAACTGCAGGTATGCGCCGGACGGGTTCGGACCGTCATGGCGGGAACGGCTGGACGACGGTCGACTCGACGTTCGTCTGGTGCTGGGCGGGCGACCAGGCGCCCGGGCCCGCCTCGTCCTCGACGTGCTGGTCGGTCGGCTGCGCCACTGCCCGTTCTACCGGGAGCTTTCCGTCGAGTCGCTCGAGGTGCGATCACTCGACGGAACCCTCCGCCTGGCTGTCGACGGCGAGACCATTGACGGTGGCGCCGACCTGCGGATCAGCAAACTGCCCCGCGCGCTGCTCGTGGCCGTCCCGTAGCGTCGGATGTCGTGCCCCGCGACCGACCGATCGAGCGCCTCGCGCGCTGCGTCATCGGCCTGTTGATCTGCGGGACCGGCCTGACGTCGATCATCCACGGCGATCTCGGCCTGGCGCCGTGGGACGTGTTCCACCAGGGGGTCAGCGACCGCACGGGCGTCCCGATCGGGACCGTCATCGTCATCGTCGGGCTGGCCGTGCTGCTGTTGTGGATCCCGTTGCGCGTGCGCCCGGGGATCGGGACGTTCCTCAACGCCGTGCTGATCGGCGTGACGGTCGACGTGCTCGACCCACGGCTGCCGGTGCCCGATCAGGTGCCGCTGCAGGCGGCGTTCATGATCGGCGGGGTCGTGCTCTTCGGCGTCGGCAGCGGCCTGTACATCGGTGCCGGGTTGGGCGCCGGACCCCGGGATGGGCTGATGACCGGCATCGCCAGGCGCGGCGCGTCGATCCGGTTGGCCCGCACGCTGATCGAGATCGTCGTGCTGGTGGCCGGCGTGCTGCTCGGCGGGTCGATCGGCGTCGGCACGGCCGTGTTCGCCCTCGGCATCGGCCCGCTCGTCCACGTCTTCCTGCCGATGTTCGAGATGCAGCCGAGCGACGACGTCGACGCGCCGTCACACGCACCGGTGACACCCACGGGGGTTCCCGAGCGTTCGTAACGCAGTGGGGATGGAAGGTCAGGCCGGCCGTGCCCGGCCCACGCCGAGGAGCGGAGTCTTCGGAGCGAGCGAGGCGATCGACTCAGTAACGGTAGTGCTCGGGCTTGAACGGTCCGCCGGGATCGATGCCGAGGTAGTCGGCCTGCTCGTCGGTCAACTTGGTCAGCTTCACGCCGAGGGCACCGAGGTGCAGCTCGGCGACCTTCTCGTCGAGGTGCTTGGGCAGCACGTACACACCGACGGGGTAGCGCTCGGTGTTGCCGAACAGCTCCATCTGGGCGATCACCTGGTTGGAGAACGAGCAGCTCATGACGAAGCTCGGGTGGCCCGTGGCGCACCCCAGGTTGACCAGCCGGCCCTCGGCCAGGACGATCACCTGGTGCCCGTCGGGGAACCGCCACACGTCGGTGCCCGGCTTCAGCTCGTCACGGGTCGCCCCTGACCGGGCCAGCCCGGCCATGTCGAGCTCGTTGTCGAAGTGCCCGATGTTGCAGACGATGGCGTTCTCCTTCATCGCCGCCATGTGCTCGGCGGTGATGATGTCGGCGTTGCCGGTGGCGCTGACGAACAGGTCAGCCGTGCCGACGACCTCGTCGAGCGTGGTCACCTGGTAGCCCTCCATTGCCGCCTGCAGGGCGTTGATCGGGTCGATCTCGGTGACGATGACGCGGGCGCCCTGGCCGCGCAGGCTCTGGGCGCAGCCCTTGCCGACGTCCCCGTACCCGGCGACGACGGCGACCTTGCCGCCGATCATCACGTCGGTGGCGCGGCAGATGGCGTCGACGAGCGAGTGCCGGCAGCCGTACAGGTTGTCGAACTTCGACTTCGTCACCGAGTCGTTGACGTTGATCGCCGGGAACAGGAGCTGGCCGTCGGCGTGCATGCGGTACAGCCGCTTGACGCCCGTGGTGGTCTCCTCGGTCACGCCCTTGATCGCCGCGGCCATGCGCGTCCACTTGTCCGGATCGGTGCGCAGCGAGCGCTGCAGCAGGCCGAGCACGATGGCCAGCTCGGGGTTCGACGCGCTGGTCGGGTCGGGGACCTCGCCGGCCTTCTCGTACTCGACGCCCTTGTGCAGCAGCAGCGTGGCGTCACCGCCGTCGTCGAGGATCATGTTCGGCCCACCGGCCGTGGCCTCATCGGGCCACGTCATCATCTGGTCGGTGCACCACCAGTACTCCTCCAACGTCTCGCCCTTCCAGGCGAACACCGGGACGCCCTGCGGGTCGTCGGCGGTGCCGTTGGGCCCGACGACGACGGCCGCGGCAGCGTGATCCTGCGTCGAGAAGATGTTGCAGCTCGCCCAGCGGACCTCGGCGCCGAGCTCGACGAGCGTCTCGATCAGCACGGCCGTCTGGACCGTCATGTGCAACGAGCCGGAGATGCGCGCGCCGGCCAGCGGCTTGGACGATCCGAACTCGGCGCGCAGTGCCCGCAATCCGGGCATCTCGTGCTCGGCGAGGAGGATCTCCTTGCGGCCGAACGGGGCCATCGACAAGTCGGCGACGCGATAGTCGCGCCGGGTCGCGAGGGTGGTGGTCATCAGTGTCTCCTGGAGGTGGCGCCCGGTTCGGGCGCTGGTTCTGGAGGCGGGCCGGGGCCTGCTGGCACCGATCGGGTCAGCCCGTCGCGAACGGCGATGCTACCCCGGCCCGCCGACCCATCCGAGGGTTTCGTGCATCGGAGGGTTTGCCGCGGGGCGTCCCCGCACCTGACCCTCGGATGCAGCAAACCCTCGGATGGTCAGAACGTGGGGTCGATGTGCTCGGTGTCGATGCGCGACTGCAGTCGTGCCGCTTCGGTCTCGTCGACGGTGCGCGCCTCGTCGATCAACATCACGGGAATGTCGTCGGCGATGTCGTACACCCGTGTGAGCCGCGGGTTGTAGAGGACGTGCTCGTCCGGCAGGTAGTAGAGCGGTCCCTTGTCCTCGGGGCAGGCGAGGATCGCCAGGAGGGCGGGGTCGAGGGCCATCGTTGCTCCTTGTCGTCGCGTCGGGAGGGTCGTCGTCGGTCGTCGGTGGCGGCGTCAGCTGGTCACGATGCCAAGGACCTCGGCGACGCGGTCGTGGCATTCGTCGCCGGTCTCGGACTCCAGATTGAGGCGCAGCAGCGGTTCGGTGTTCGACGGGCGCAGGTTGAACCACCACGACCCGCAGTCGACGGTCAGCCCGTCGAGGCGGTCGCGGCGGAACTGGGCGTAGTGCTGGTCGACCCGCTCGATCACGGCCTGAGGATCGGCGACCTGGGTGTTGATCTCGCCGCTGGCCACGTACCGCTCGTAGGGCTTGCGGACGACCGACAGCGGCTGCTCGGCCCGCGCCAGCTCGGCCAGGACGAGCACGGTGGCGATCAGCCCGCTGTCGGCGCGGTAGTTGCGGGCGAAGTAGTAGTGCGCCGAGTGCTCCCCGCCGAACACGGCGCCCGTGCGCAGCATCTCCTGCTTGATGAACGAGTGCCCCACCCGAGTGCGCACCGGGACTCCCCCGTGCTCCCGGATCACCTCGGGCACCGCCCGCGAGCAGATCAGGTTGTGCAGGATCGTGGCGCCTGGGTTGTCGCGCAGCACGCCGACCGCCAGCAGCGCCGTCGTCGTCGATCCGGACAGCCCGCTGCCGGACTCGTCGACGACGAACACCCGGTCGGCGTCGCCGTCGAAGGCCAGGCCGACGTCGAAGGAGCCGGCGACCACGCGCGCCCGCACGTCGCGCTGGTTGGCCGGCTGCAGCGGATCGGCGGGGTGGTTGGGGAACGTGCCGTCGAGCTCGCCGTACATGACCTCCAGCTCGACCATCGGCAAACGCTCGAACACGGCCGGGACGACGAGCCCGCCCATCCCGTTGGCGGTGTCGGCGACCACACGGGTGGGTCGCAGCTGCTGGGGATCGATGAAGGAGAGGACGTGGTCGACGAAGCGCTCCAGCAGGTCTTGCGTCGACCGCCGACCGCGACTCGGTGCCGGAGCCGGCCCGGTGCCAGCGAGGGACGCGGCCATCAACTGCTTGATCTCGTCGAACCCGGCACCGAGGCCGAGTGGCCGGGCCCCGGCGAGGCACAGCTTGGCGCCGTTGTACTCAGCGGGGTTGTGTGACGCCGTGAACATCGCCCCGGGCCGGTCGAGGGCGCCGGCGGCGAAGTAGAGCAGGTCCGACGAGGCCAACCCCAGGTCGATCACGTCGACGCCCTGGCGCTGGACGCCCTCGGTGAACGCATCCACCAGCTCCACACCGCTCGGGCGCATGTCGCGGGCGACGAGCACCTGGGGCGCGGCGGCGAACTCGGCGAACGCGACACCGAGCGCGTGGGCGATACCGGCATCGAGCTGGTCGGGCACCACGCCCCGGATGTCGTACGCCTTGACGATCTCGTCGAGCGCGGACATGCGTCGGGCGAGGCTACTGCGGTTCGGCGCGACCGTCCCCGGAGTTCGGCGGTGGTGCCGCCCGCACGTGCGGATCCGGACCGTCGTCGGGCGGCACGTCGTCGGGCGGCACGCCGTCGGGCGGCACGCCGTCGTCCGACCACCGAGGCGGCGGGAGGTCGTCGAGCGGGCGCCCGTCGCCGACGTCGGCGGCCGGCGCACCGGCCGGCGCCACGTCGTCGAACCTGACGTCACCCTTGCGCCGCAGGAAGATCAACATGCCGATCCCGACGACCGTCAGGGCGTAGAAGAAGTAGTCGGAGGTCGTGCGGCCGTAGTGCAGGCGCACCTCCTGCTCGGTCGGCACGACGACCATCAGGTTGGGCGCGATGCGGTACGGGCCGTCGGCCCCCTCGACCTGCCAGTTCGGGAAGTAGCTGACCTTGACCAGGACCGGTACGCCGATCTGGTCGACCCGGAACGACAGCTCCTGCTCACCGAGCTGGACGTCGCTGACGGCGACCTCCGGCAGCGGCACCGCGTCGATGGGCTGCTGCGGCACCACGACGTCGACCTGCCGGCCCCTGGTGTCCTGCTCCTCACCGGCCGGCCGGACCTCGGGCACGGCCCGGCTCCCGTCGACCGCGACGTCGATGCGCTGCCACGCCGGTGGACCGTCGTCGGCCGGCATCGCCGCCCACTCGTCCGGGTGCTGGAACCAGCTCGTGCCCAGCTCGAGGTTGCGCTCGCGCTGGTCGCCGTCGCGCCCGCTCACGACGACCGGCTGGACGTCGAGGGGCACGACGATGTCCGAGTCAGCGACCTGGTAGATCTCCCACGGCCCGCTGGTGGCCAGGAGCTCCAGCTCGGGCTGGGCCGCCGCCTCGCGCTTGGCCTCGTCGGTGCGGACCATCGTGTACCGCACGCCGAGGTCCTGGAGGTGGCGCACCCCGACCGCTGCGTCGTTGTCGACGTAACGCAGCTCGCGCACCGGGTTGGAGCTCTTCTCGGACATCGCCGCCGTGGTCAGGAAGTGGTACGGCGTCGTGCCCGAGGCCTCGAAGAACAGCCCCTCCATCGAGGCGATGCAACCGTCCGTCCAGTGGGGCAGCAGCATCAGCGCCATCGTCGTGCCGTACTGGCCGTTGTCCTCGTTGTTCTCCCACGTGGCGCGGCCGCAGCCGTTGGTCCGACCGATCTCGGCCATGGTCTGCACCACGTCGTGGTATTCGGGGTAGTACGTCCGGCCCTCGTACCCCATGAAGTTGTACCTGGACCACCCGTCGCCCTGGGCGTCGGCTCCGTCCGGCGTCTTGCGGAAGGGTCCCCAGGAGTAGACGGTCTTGCCGTTCTCGGTCGTCTTGCCGTCGCCGGGCAGCACCTCGTACATGAACCCGAGCACGACGAGCATCGAGATGCCGACCGCGCCGGCCGTCGCCGAACCACCGACCCAACCGAGGAGCCGTCGAGGTGAGCCGTCCCGCCAGAGGTTGGCCAGCAGGCCGGCGACCTCGATGATCCCGACCATCATCAGCAGGTAGCGGATCAGGTAGAGGAACGGCAGCAGTCGAGGGTTCCACAGCAGCCCGATGATCGGCAGGCTCTCGCGGGTGGCGTACACGCCGGCCAGGGTGAGCAGCCCGATGATCCCGAGGGCGGTGCCGTTGAGGTGGCGGCGGGCCACGCAGGCCACGAAGCCGATGATCGCCAAGGTCGTGATGAGGATGTCGAGCGGCGCCGTGAGCGGGAAGAACATGTCGTAGAAGGAGTCCTCGGCGCCCTCGGGCCGGCCCCCGTACTTCATGTCGGTCATGTACTCGTGGTTGAGCAGGAAGGGCCCGACCCAGAACGCCGACAGCAGCAGCGTTCCCAACCCGACGGTCAGGCCGTAGCGCAGTCGCTTGCCCGTGTCGGAGTTGATCAGCACGATGACCAGCGCCCCGAGGGCGGTGTAGATCAGCACGATGCCGTGGCACACCGCAGCGAGCGCCAGCACGATGGCCGCCCAGCTTCGGTACTTGCCCGTCTGCATGCCGCGCGCCAGCAGTCCGAAGCCGAGAATCATCAGCGAGAGGGCGATGGAGAACGAGAACTCGCCGGCCATCGTCGACTTCAAGTTGCCGCCGTAGATGCTGAAGCTCTCGTCGAGGGCGAACGCCATCCCTGCGAAGGCGAACAGCTCGGGCAGCGGGTACCGGAAGTTGGCCAGTCGGCCGAACGCCCAGCAGCACAGCGGCAGCGCCACCAACCCCGAGATGGCGACCAGCTTGAACGCCACGCCGTAGGCGAACACCGTGTCGAGGGCGACCATCGCCAGCGCCGGCACGACCATGTAGAAGCGGTAGACCGGCATGCCGGCGTACCAGTCCATGCTCCAGCCCGACAGCTGGAAGTTCGGCAGGAGCTGGTCGCGCAGGTAGGCCGGACCCCAGACGTGGGCGCCCATGTCGCCACCGGTCGGCGTCGTCGGGTCGAAGATGAGGTCGGCCGACGCGTTGATCGGGTTGAAGTGGACGACGTTCATCATGATCACCGTCGTGATGAACAGCGTCAGGGTGGTGACCGTGACCTGCACGATGCGGCGCGGCGGCCACGGTCGGCGGATCCACTGCTCGGGACGGCGCACGATCCGCCGGCCGGCGCGGACGAACCACGGCGTGGGCTGCGCCCCTCGATGCGACGCGGCACGCTCGTCGTCGACCAGGACGTCGGTCGGCTGGTCCGGCGATTCGACCGGGGCGCGATCGTCGATCAGCGCGACAGAACCAACGTCGTCGCGCCGGTCCGCGGGGTCGAGCTGCTCATCCATCGCGACGACAGATCATGCCAGGGCAGCACGGCCCTTCGCCGTCAGGGAGCTCATCCCAGAGCGAGCAGGAGGCCGGTCACGTTGAAGGCCACGTGCGTCGCTACGGCGGTGCCGAGCCGCCCGGTCACGAGGAAGCAGGCGCCGGCCACCAAGCCGAACGTGAACAGGCCCGGGTACTCGACGGGGCGGAAGTGGATGAGGGCGAACCAGGCCGACGCGATCAGCACGGCCATCGCGCCGTCGACCCGAGCGGTGAACGACCCCTGCAGCAGCCCGCGGTACACGAGCTCCTCGACGATCGGGGCACCGACGCAGACCATCAGCACCAGGAGGACTGCTGCCGCCCCGCCGGCCCGGTCGACCAGCCGCTCGGCGTTGTCGGCCAGCTCGTCCTCGTTGAACGTGGCCGGCCAGATGCGCGACAGCGGGAGGTAGACGAGCGGGACCAGCACGAGCTGCGTGAGGACGCCGATCGGGACCCCGACCAGGTCGACGACCCGGAACCGCATCCGGTAGTCCTCGACCGGGCGGCCGGTCCCGGAGCGGCGCGAGGCCCACAGCAGTGCAGCGAGGTAGGCGGACCAGGTCAGTGCTTGGGCGAGGAAGAGCGTCGGGATGGGGACGTCGTCGATGTCCTCGGCGCCCGACAGGCCGAGCACGGCGACGGAGGCCAGCTGCCCGAGCACGAACGCGCCGACCCACGCCAGCACGGCGACGGGGACGTCGATCGGTCGCCCGGCGTCGCGCAACGCGGTCCGCGTCACGTCCACCTGCACGGCCGTCCACACTACGGAGTGACGGCCACCCGCGAGTTCTGAGGCAACATCGCCATCGTTTCGATGGCCAAACGACCAGGGAACCGCCGGGACGGGCATCCACCCGGGCGCGGGGCCCGTCTCCTACGGTGGCCCGCCGTGCCGATCGGGCTCCCCCGCCAGTGCTCGCGACCAGGGTGCGCCGAGCGGGCGATCGTCACGTTGACCTACCAGTACGGCCGCGCCCACGTCTGGCTCGACGAGCTCACCGAGGAACGGGACCCGCACGGCTACGACCTGTGCCGGCGGCACACCGCGACCCTGTCCGTCCCGGTCGGATGGCACGTCGTCGACCGCCGCCACGGGCAGGTCCGACTCGTCGCCGTGTGAGTGAACGCTCGGGGACCTCATCCGGACGGTGAGAAGCAGGTGAGAGCGGTGGTGGCGCGTTGGCCCGGCCGCGCCGCGCCCACTGCCGAGCCGTAGCATGTTTGCGCATGAGCAACCTGCCGCCGCCGCCCCCTCCGCCGCCCCCCGGGCGCGGGCGCGGCCCGCTGCGCCCGTCGGGTGATCAGCGTCCCACCCCGCCGGGCGGCAACGGCGGTGGCGATGGCGCTCGGCGGCCCGGCAACTGGCCGCGGTGGACCATGTGGGTGCTCCTGGGCGTCGTCGCGCTGGCCCTCGTCCTGCCGTCGTTCTGGCCGAGCGACAGCGGCACGGAGCTGACCTACACCGAGTTCATCGCCGAGGTGCGTGAAGGCAACGTCGAGTCCGTCGTCATCAGCAACAACTCCAACTCGATCACGGGGGAGCTGACCAACGGCGACAAGTTCACGACCACCGGTGGCGGCCAGCGCGGGGTCTCCGAGGCCGACGAGGCGCTGCTCAACGAGAACGAGGTCGACTACACGTTCCGCACCGAGGGCAACAACTGGTTCCTCAGCATCGCCGGGCTGCTCTTGCCGGTGCTGCTGATCATCGGTTTCTTCGTGTGGATGCAGCGCCGGGCCGCCGGCCAGATGGGCAACGTGATGTCCATCGGGCGCAGCCGGGCCAAGGCGTACACGACGGACAAGCCGTCGACCACGTTTGCCGACATCGCCGGGTACGAAGGCGTCAAGCAGGAGATCACGGAGGTCGTCGACTTCCTGCGGATGCCCGATCGCTTCCGGGAGATCGGCGCCCGCGTGCCGAAGGGCATGCTGCTCGTCGGGCCACCCGGGACCGGCAAGACGCTGTTCGCTCGGGCCGTCGCCGGTGAGGCCGGCGTCGGGTTCCTGTCCGTGACCGGGTCGGACTTCATGGAGATGTTCGTCGGCGTCGGCGCCAGCCGGGTGCGCGACCTGTTCCAGCAGGCCCGCCGCATGGGCCGGGCGATCATCTTCATCGACGAGATCGACTCGATCGGCCGCAAGCGCGGCGCCGGCCTCGGCGGCGGCCACGACGAGCGGGAGCAGACGCTCAACCAGATGCTGTCGGAGATGGACGGCTTCGAGACGTCCGAGGGCATCGTCATCCTCGCCGCCACCAACCGGCCCGACATCCTCGACCCGGCGCTGCTGCGTCCGGGGCGCTTCGACCGGAGCATCGTGGTTCCGCTGCCGGAGGCCGGGGAGCGGCGGGCCATCCTCGAGGTGCACGCCCGCGACAAGCGGATGAGCCCGGACGTCGACCTCGGCGTCATGGCGAAAGCCACCCCAGGCATGTCGGGCGCCGACCTCGCCAACCTCGTCAACGAGGCCGCGCTGGTCGCCGTGCGCCGAGGCTCGAAGGAGATCGAGCGCATCGACTTCGAGAACGCCCGTGACCGGGTCGTCCTCGGCGCGCAGCGCGAGAGTCTGATCCTGTCGGCCGAGGAGAAGCGGGCCACCGCCTTCCACGAGGGCGGGCACGCCGTGCTGGCCACCGTGCTCCCCCACGGCGATCCCCTGCACAAGGTCACGATCCTGCCCCGGGGCATGGCCCTCGGCGTGACGTGGAGCCTGCCGCAGGAGCGCCACACGTATTCGCTGGAGTTCTTCGAGGACACCATCTGCAAGGCGATGGGCGGGCGCGTGGCCGAGAAGATCGTCTTCAACCACGTCAACAGCGGAGCGGCGAACGATCTCGAGCAGTCGACGTCGATCGCCCGGCGCATGGTGCGGGAGTGGGGCATGAGCGATCGGGTCGGCCCGATGGCCTGGAGCAGCCAGCAGCAGGTCTTCCTCGGCGAGGACCTGATGACGAGCGGGCGCGAGTACAGCGACGACACCGCCAAGCTGCTCGACGAAGAGGTGGCTCGGATCCTCAACGACCAGGAGGCCCGGGCGACCGAACTGCTGATCAAGCACCGCCGTGGCCTCGAGCTGGTCGCCGAGGCGCTGCTCGAGCACGAGACGATCGACGGTCGCGAGGTCGCCACCCTCATCCAGCAGGGACTCACCGAGTCGGGTGACACGGAGGTCTTCAACGGCAACGTGCTCGACCCCGAGTCCGACGCCGAAGCCGCCACCGGCGTCCACCTCCAACGCGAGACCTGATCAGCCCGCTCGCGCTGATCCGGAGCCGATCTGTGAGCGGAGCGTGCGGATGTGAGTCGTCTCAGCTCACGGATCGACGTCTGCTCGACCTTGCCGGGCCGCAACCACTCGCTTGACCATGGTGACGACCTCCGCCGGTCGCTTCGTGGCGTACCAACCGAGGTAGAGCAGCTCCCACCCGCAGGCCGCCGCAGCGAGGTCGCGCTCCTCGTCGAGGCGCTCCCTCGTCGGGCCGAAGTGGAACCGCCGGCTGTGGGCCTCGAGCCCGAGCTTGATCGACGGGAGCCCGAGGTCGGTCTTGGCCACGATCCGCCCGTCGGCCGCCGTGATCGGGCACTGCGGGACGACGGCCGGGAGTGACGGGTCGGCGACGCAGGTCGCCAGCAGTTCCTCGAACCACGAGTCCGGCACCGCGCCTTCGAACGGGATGGCGTCGAGCAGGCGCAGCAACACACCCGTGCCGCGCTGTCCCGGACGATGGAGGCGTTCGGCGGTCGCCCGCAGCACCTCCAGGCGAACGCGACGGCGCCGGGCGTCGGTGAGCGCTCGTCCGACGAGGCGCCGATCCCGTACCACCGAACCGAGGTCGGCGAGCGTGCGCGCCATCGTGGTGCAGCGGACACCGTCGACGATCGTGACGTCCTGTGGATCGAGCGGCGTCACGTGGTGCAGGACCGCGCCCGGCACGTCGACTCGAAACGATCTCGTAACGCTCGCCTCGACGACCGCCATCCCGGCGCGGTCGAACCCGTCGAGGCCGTGCAGCCGCGCGGCGGCGCGATGCGAGACAACGCCGTGCCCGCCACCGACGAGCGTGACGACCATCACTCGCTGGAGCCAGGTCGCTGGCGAGCCGGCGACGAGTAACACGCCGGCGGTTGGCTCGCGGAGCCAGCCGGCGCGCAGCGCGGTGGCGACTCGACGACGGTCGAAGTTCAGGGCGGCGGCCTGGTGGCGGGAGAACGCCTGGTGCTGAGCGGCCGCAAGCTCGGCAACAGCGGCGATCGCGTTGTCGTGCATGGCGATGACGGTACGAACGGGGTGTCACAGCCCACGATCGGCGCTGCGTCGAGCGGAACGCCGATCTGTGAGCCAGGCGTACGGATGTGAGTCGTGTCAGGTCACAGATCGACCGGGTCGGGCGGTCGGTCAGGCGCGGGGGACGAGGGCGAGTTGGCGGCTCTGGGCGACGAGGCGGTCCGTGGGGTCCCAGATCTCACCGTCCTCCTCGAGGAAGCCGCCGGTCACGAACCTGGTCGTGAACACGCAGCGCAACCAGCCCGGTGCCGGGCGGGCGCGCACGTGGGCCGTCAACTCGACGGTGGGCGTCCACGCCACCGGCAGCCGGGCGTTGAACGCCGTCGGCGGGAAGGCGTCGACGGCCAGCAGCAGCGCCAGCGCGTCGATCGGCTCGCCGTCGCGCAGCCGGAACCACCCGCGGACCCGCGGCTGGCCGCTCGGCACCCCGGTCGAGAAGCCGGCGTCGTCCGGGTGCAGGCGCAGGTCGACCCGTCCCATGAACGGCGGCGGGAACTCGTCACCGGGGACGACGGCCACGCACCCCTCCGGTGCCGGCAGCTCGGGCGGGAGGGCATCGACGCGCTCGACGACCGCGGGCACCGCTGCCGCCTCGCCGAACGTCCCGACGGCTTGCAGCAGGCGACGCCCTCCGGCCTCCAGCGCTCCCGTCGCGGTGGCGAACGTCCGTCCCTGCTTGACCACCTCGGTCGCCACCGTCGCCGGCCCGGGGCGGCCCGGCGAGAGGTAGTGCGCCGTCACCGTCACCGGGTCGGGCCGTCCCGCCGCCAGCGCCATCGCGCGCGCCGCCAGACACAGCAGGTACCCACCGTTGGCGTTCCCGGCGATGTCCCAGCCGGGGCAGATCGTGGTGCGGAACCGCCCGCCGCCCTCGTCGACCACGGCGGTGTCATCGGCGAAGCTCATCGCCGGCGAACGTAGTCATCCGGCTGGTCACGGCGGTGATCATCGGCCGTAGTGTCGGCACCATGAGCGACGACGTCACGCTGGACGAGGTCAAGACCTTCGCCACCTCCCTGAGCCCGTGGGCCCACCTGGCGACCATCGGTGCCGACAACGAGCCCGACGTCGTCCCCGTCCACCCCGGTTGGGAGGGCGACACGATCTGGTCGATGATCGGCACCAACTCCGTCAAGGCGCGCAACGTCGCCGCCAACCCGCAGGTCGCCATGCACTGGCAGGTCACCGAGGCCGGCGACGGCGTGGAGGTGTGGGGGACGGCCGAGGTGCACAGCGACGTCGAGACGAAGCGCCGGATCTGGGAGAGCGTCTTCGACTACGACCTCAACGCCTTCGCGCCCGGCGGGCCCGACGGATCGCCGGAGACCTCGTTCCTCGCCGTGCGGCCGAGCCGGGCGCTGATCCTCTACACGTACGGCATGAAGGGCGCGAAGCGCTGGAGCGCGTGACAGGTCCCCGACCGAGGCCATCAAGCCCGGTCACCAGTCGTCACCACGACGCGCGGTACAGGCGATCGGCCCGTCCAGGTCGACGTCGGCCGACGGGCCGAATCGCAGGACCATGATCGCGTCGTCCTCCTCTGGACTGCGCACGAGCCGGTCGCCGCGCCGGACCGACGTCGGTCCCCGCCACCGCTCCCACCCGAGCCGGGCGTAGAACTCGTGCTCGCCGGTCGCCAACCCGCCCATCTCGAATTCCCGTCGCACGAGCGCCTCGATCTCGGCCATCACCCGCCGACCGAAGCCGCGCCCCTGCGCCACGGCGGCCGTGCCGACCGCTTCCACGTAGCCGGTCCGCACCCTCCGCTCCCCCAGCTCCAGCACACGAGGGACCACGGAGGCATGAGCGACGGGACGACCGCCGACGGCGACGATGACGTGCTCGCCGCCCAGCGCGTGGTCCCAGTCGTCGTCGCTGAAGTCGTCGGCGAATGCGTCAAGGAGCAGCCGTCGCAGGGCGACCTCGAGGTCGTCGGTCAGGTCGGCCGTCCGCAGCACGCGGAGCTCTGCGACCTCGTCGTTCAGTAGCTGCCGCCCAGCTTCGTGTGGTCCCAGGTGACCGTGCGCTCGACGTCGATGGCGACGCCGATGCGCTTGCCCGCCTGCCCCTCGACGAACGCCCGCGCCTCGTCGCTCGCCGCCGCCGGTCCGTTGTACTTCACCGCCACGGTCAGGCCGATCTGGACGATGGCGTCGAAGTCCTCGATCAGCCGCGCCGTGCCGACCAGCTCGACGCCACGCAGCTCGCCGTAGCTGTCGCCGCTCTCGACGAGCCCCGTGATCCTGGGGTCGCGACGAAGGTTGACGACCTTCTGGCTCTTGCCGAACGTCCAGAACGCCGGCCGGCCGTCGACCATCGCGTACCACATCGCGACGACGTGGGGGTGGCCGGTGGGACCGTTGCTGGCGATGTTCAGCACGCGCTGCTCGTCGAGGTACGTCGCCACCTCGGCGTCGGTCATCCGGACCTGGTCCCGTCGGCTTGCCATCCTCACATGATGCCCGTGCGCAGCAGCTCCGGCGCCATCTCGCACTCGGCGCGCACTTCCGACGGCGCGTGCCGGCCACCCGGCCCGACCACCGAGGCGACCAGCGCGGACGGGACCAGCTCGCTCTCGCGCGACCACGGGTCGAAGGAGTGGCCGAGGCGCTCGGCGATGGCATCGATCATCGCCGCCGGCAGGCGCCGGCCCGTGCCGGCGACCGCCCACACCGGCGTCCCGGCCAGCCCCGCCGCTGCGGCGAGCACCGCCGAACCGGTGGCGGCGACGATCCGCCGCCCGTCCAGGGCGTTGGCCTCGATCAGCGCGAGGTCGGCGGCAGCCGTGGCGATCGCCGCAGCTTCCGTCGGCACCAGCTCGCAGTCGATGTCGTGGCGCTCGAGACGCTGCACGAAGGACGAACCTTGCAGCCCGGCGTCGACGGCCAGCACCCGCACGTCACCCCGGCGCACGAGGGCCTGGCCGACCATCCCGGGCCAGCCGACCGTGGCGACGGTCGCGCCGTCGGGAAGCGCATCGGCGAGCTGGTCGACGGTGTCGTCGAGGGTGATCTCCTCGACCGCGTTGCGGCTGGCGGCCAACGGGTCCGAGCCGGTCAGGAGCCGCGCGCACAGCCACCACAAGGGACCGCAGTCCGGGTGCCGCTCGACGATGCGCCGGCTGGCGACCACCAGCCCGGACGGATCGAGCCCCAATCCGCGCAGTGCACCAGCGGTCTCCCGCACGAGCGACTCGGCGTCGGCTCCGCGCGCACGCGCCACGTAGCGGAGCCGCTCGATCGGGTGCACCACCTGGAGGGTACGGCCGAGCGAGCGAGGCCGTGAGCAAGCCGGATTGCTACCGTCCCAGGCCGTGGCGACGGACCCCCCAGCCGACCTCCTGCTGACACCGCTCGGCGCCGAGGCCCGGCCGCTCGAGGAGTGGCTCACGACGTTCCACCTCGCCACCGTGGCACTCGACCCGTACACCAACGAGAGCTCGTGGATCCTGCGCACGGCGACGCGCATCCTCGAAGGCCTGCGCGGCTCGGACGCCCGGGTCAACTTCCTGGTCACGGCGGACGAGCGCGACGCCCGCAGCTTCCTCGGGCCGCTGACCAAGGACTTCCTCGTCTTCCTGGACCCGGAGCGTGTGGCCGTCAAGGCGCTCGGCCTCGAGCAGCTGCCGGCGTTCGTCTTCATCCGCGTCGACGGCACCGTCCCGGCGGCGGCCGAGGGCTGGAGCGCGCCGTCCTGGCGGTCCGTCGCCCGAACGATCACCGAAGCGACGGCGTGGCGCGCGCCCGACATCCCGGTCATCGGTGACCCCGGGCCGTTCCGCGGCTCCGCGGCCATCGGCTGACCGGCGATCCGGTCACGACGTGACGCGGCCGGACCTCCCGATCGTCGAGGTGCTGCCGGCGCTCTGTGAGGCGCTGGCCACCTATGGCCGGGCCGTCGTGTCGGCGCCGCCCGGCGCCGGCAAGTCGACCATCGTCCCGCTGGAGCTGCTCGACCAGCCGTGGACCGGCGGCGACGGACGGCTCGTCGTGCTGGAGCCCCGCCGACTCGCCACGCGTGCCGTGGCGTCCCGGATGGCCGAACTGGCCGGCTCGACGGTCGGCGAGCTCGTGGGTTACCAGACGAGGGACGAGCGGCGCATCGGGCGGCACACCCGGATCGAGGTCGTGACCGAGGGGGTGCTGACGCGGCGGCTGCAGCAGGCGCCCGAGCTGCCCGGCGTCGCCGCCGTGGTGTTCGACGAGGTCCACGAACGCAACCTCACGACCGACATCGGGCTGGCTCTGACGATCGATTCGGCAACGACCCGGCGCCCGGACCTGCGCATCCTCACGATGTCGGCGACGGCGGAGACCGGACGCTTCGCCGGTCTGCTGGCGACGGACGGCAGCCCGGCACCGATCATCACGACGGCCGGCGCCCCGCACCCCGTCGACGTGCGCTGGCTCCCTCGACGCCGCCAGGACCGGTTGGAGCCGGCCGTCGCCACGGCGGTGCGCACGGCCCTTCGCGAGCAGGCGGGCGATGTGCTCGTCTTCCTGCCCGGCATCGCCGAGATCGACCGCGTCGCCGGTGTGCTCGACGATCTGCCGCAACGCGGTGTCGACGTCCGCCGGCTGGCCGGCGCCGTCTCGTTCGAGGAGCAGGACGCCGCGCTGTGGCCGTCGCCGGCCGGGCGGCGGAGGGTGGTGCTGGCCACCGACATCGCCGAGACGTCGCTGACCGTCGAGGGCGTCCAGGCGGTCATCGACAGTGGGATGGCCAGAGCCCCGCGGTTCGACGCCGGGTCGGGCATGACCCGTCTGACGACCGTCGCCATCAGCCGGGACTCGGCCGACCAGCGGGCAGGGCGGGCCGGACGGCTCGGGCCGGGAGTGGCCTACCGCATGTGGAGTCGGATGGAGCACGGCACCCGGCCTGCGCACCGGGCGGCCGAGCTGACCCAGGTTGACCTGGCCGGCTTCGTGCTCGAGCTGGCGGTGTGGGGGCGGCGCGAGGACGAGCTGGCGTTTCTCGACCGCCCGCCGGTGAAGGCTCGGCGCCAGGCCGTCGAGCTGCTGACGTCGCTCGGGGCACTCGATTCGGGCGGCAAGGTCACCGAGCTCGGCCGGGTGATGGTCGCCATCCCGGCCCACCCGCGGTTGGCCCGGATGATCGCCGAGCGGCGCGACGCGCTGTCGTGTGTCATCGCCGCCGTCGTCGACGACCGGGACGTTCTGCGTGGTGGCCCACAGCGGGTGCCGGCCGACCTGGAGCTGCGGGTCCGGCTCGTCACCGGAGCGGCCGATGACGAGCGGGCCGATCGGCGCGCCGTGGCGCGAGTCCGCCGACAGGCCGAAGACCTCGCCCACCGGATCGGCGTGGAGTTCGACGCATCCGGGATCGACGTCACCCAGACCGGCCGGGCGCTGCTCGTCGGGTTCCCGGAGCGGGTGGCCACCCGCCGCCGCCCCGGACAGTTCCAGCTACGCACCGGCGCCGACGTGTTCGTCGCCGACGACGACCCGCTGGCGACGGTCGAGCGGATCGTCGCCGTGGACCTCGACCGGGCCCGGTCGGGGGCCAGGGTGCGGCTCGGTGCACCGATACGTTGACGTGATGGCCGACGCCACGGAGTCGTTCGAGTACACGCCCCTCCTGCCGCTCGGTCCCGACACGACCGAGTACCGCCTGCTCACGAGCGAGGGCGTTTCCACCTTCGAGACGCCGGCCGGCACGTTCCTGCGCGTCGAGCCGGCGGCCATCACCGCCCTCACCGAGGCGGCGATGCGCGACATCGCCCACTTCCTGCGCACTGACCACCTGGCTCAGCTGCGCAAGGTGCTCGACGATCCGGAGGCCAGCGACAACGACCGCTTCGTCGCCCTCGACCTGCTGAAGAACGCAGCCATCGCCGCCGGTGGGGTGCTGCCGATGTGCCAGGACACCGGCACGGCGATCGTCAAGGCGAAGAAGGGCCAGTTCGTCTTCACGGGCGGCGGTGACGACGCGGCGATCGCCGAGGGCGTGGCCAGGACGTACCTGACGAGCCACCTGCGCTACAGCCAGCTGGCCCCGCTGTCGATGTACGAGGAATCCAACACCGGCAACAACCTGCCGGCGGAGATCAAGATCTCGGCCGTGGACGGGGACGCCTACTCGTTCCTCTTCATCGCCAAGGGCGGCGGCAGCGCCAACAAGACGTACCTGTACCAGGAGACCAAGGCGCTGCTCAACGAGGCGACGCTGCTGCCGTGGATCTTCGACAAGCTGCAAGCGCTCGGCACCTCGGCCTGCCCGCCCTACCACCTGGCCGTCGTCGTCGGGGGTACCTCGGCCGAGTTCGCCGTGGAGACGGCCAAGCTGGCCAGCACGCACTACCTCGACTCGTTGCCGACAACCGGTTCGCCGTCCGCACACGGGTTCCGTGATGTGGCGCTGGAGGCCAAGGTGCTCGAGCTGGCCCAGCGGACTGGCATCGGCGCCCAGTTCGGGGGCAAGTACTTCTGCCACGACGTGCGGATCATCCGCCTCCCCCGCCACGGCGCCAGCTGCCCCGTGGCGATGGCCGTGTCGTGCTCGGCCGATCGCCAGGCGAAGGCGAAGATCAACCGGGACGGGATCTTCCTCGAACAGCTCGACACCGATCCGGCCCGTTTCCTGCCGGACCTGCCCACCGTCATCGCCGACGACATCGAGGATCAGCCGGCGGTCGTCGTCAACCTCAACCGGCCGATGCCCGAGATCCTCGCCCAGCTCACGCAGCACGCGGTGGGCACACGGGTGATGCTGACCGGCCCGATGATCGTCGCCCGCGACATCGCCCACGCCAAGCTCAAGGAGCGCCTCGACGCCGGGGAGGAGCCGCCGGCCTACCTGCGCGACCATTGCGTGTACTACGCCGGGCCGGCCAAGACGCCGGAGGGATACGCCTCCGGGTCGTTCGGGCCGACGACAGCCGGGCGGATGGACAGCTATGTCGAGCAGTTCCAGGCCGCCGGCGGCTCGATGATCATGCTGGCCAAGGGCAACCGGTCGCGACAGGTGACCGAGGCGTGCGCCCGCCACGGCGGGTTCTACCTCGGGTCGATCGGCGGCCCGGCCGCCCGGCTGGCCCTCGACAACATCACCCGGGTCGAGGTGCTGGAGTACCCGGAGCTGGGCATGGAAGCGGTGTGGAAGATCGAGGTCGTCGACTTCCCGGCGTTCATCGTCGTCGACGACAAGGGCAACGACCTCTTCGAACAGGTCCGCGCCGAGGCGGCGGTCGCCGCAGCCAGCACCCCGGTCACCATCGGCTGACTTCCATCCGGCTGGATGGTCAGGACATGGAGGCGATGAGGGCCTGGCGGGTGTCCTGGCGCTCGTCGGGAGTGGCACCGAACTCGACGGCCACGAAGTCGGTGACACCGATGTCGGCCAGCGCACCGATGCGCTCCACCACCTCGGCCGTCGAGCCGACGATGGCGATGTCAGCCGGGCCGTCGGCGCCCTCACGGTCGAGCATGGCGCGGTAGCTGGGCAGCTGGCCGTACACGGCGAACACCTCGGCCGCCCGCTCGTGCGCGCCGCCACGATCCTCCGTCACGCAGACCGGGAGGGCGGCGACGATCCTCGGGCTGGGCCGGTCGGCGGCGGCGGCTGCCTCGTTGATCGTCGGGATGGTGTGGCCGGCCAGCGTCTTCGGGCCCGTGCACCACGTGACGGTTCCGTCGGCCAGCGTGGCGGCGACCTTGAGCAGCTGCGGGCCGAGGGCGGCCACGACGATCGAGCAGGGAGATGAGCCCGGCACGGCGATGCCGGCGTGGACGCGGTAGTCCTCCCCGTCGAACCCCACGGGCTCGCCCCGGAGCAGCGGTCCGAGCACGCTGAGGTACTCACGCAAGTGGCGGACCGGCTTGTCGAAGCTCATCCCCATCATCGACTCGATGACGATCTGGTGGCTGAGCCCGATGCCGAGGCAGAGTCGGCCGCCGGCGAGGGTGTTGACGGTGAGCGCCTGCTGGGCCAAGGCCATCGGGTGGCGCGGGTACGTCGGCAGGACGGCGGTGCCGAGCTCGACGCGCGGCACCTCGCGCCCGACCACGCCGAGCACGGTCAGCGCGTCGTGGCTGAAGATCTGCGGGACCCAGTAGGAGTCGAACCCGTCCACCTCGACCTGGCGGGCCTCGGCGACGACGTCGTCGACCGTGCCCTCGTTGATCCGTCCCCCGAAGATCCCGCTGCGCATGGGCCGGAACGTAGTTGATCGCTACGCCAAGGCGACCAGATCGAGCCAACCGGGGTTGAAGTAGTCGACATCGCCGTCGGGCATCAGCAAGACCTTGGTGGGTCTGAGCTGCTCGACGAACTCGGTGTCGTGGCTGACGAAGATCACCGCGCCGGGCCATTCGACGAGGGCGTCGGCGACAGACTGGCGGCTGCCGGGATCGAGGTTGTTCGTCGGCTCGTCGAGCAGCAACAGGTTGTTCCGGCCGACCATGAGCATGGCCAGCGCCAGTTTGGTCTTCTCGCCGCCCGACAGCGTGCCGGCCTCCTGGAACACCTTCTCGCCCGACAACCCCATCATCCCCAGCAACCCGCGCAGCTGCGTCTCCGAGAGGACGACGTCGTTCGGCACCTCCCGGCGGAGGTTCTCGATCAACGTGTCGCCGACCCGCAGGTTGTCGTGTTCCTGGGCGTAGTACCCGACGGTCACGTGGTGCCCGAACTCCACCGCTCCCTCGTCCGGAGCGAGCTCCCCGGCGAGGATCCGCAGCAGGCTCGTCTTCCCGGCGCCGTTGAGGCCGAGCACGAGCAGCCGCTCGCCCCGGCCCAGATCGAACGCCACGTCCTCGAACACGGGCGGGCCGCCGTACGACTTGGCCAGCCCGCCCACGTCGATGACCGTGCGCCCGGGGGTCGGCGGGGCCGGGAACTTGACCCGCAGGACACGGTCGTTGCGTCGCTCCTCGACCTGCTCGGCCTCCAGTCGGGCCATGCGCTTCTCCATGTTGTGCGCCGCCGCGGCCTTCGTCGCCTTGGCCCCGAACCGGTCCACGAAGCGCTGCATGCGGGCCATCTGCTTGGCCTGGCGGGCGGCCAGCTTGGCCTGCTGCTCCTCGTCGGCCACTCGGGCCGCCAGGTACTGGGAGTAGGTGCCCTTGTACTCCACCAGGTGGCCGACAGCCTCCTCGCCGACGCGGTCGAGGTGCAGGACGCGGGTGATCGCCTCGTCGAGCAGGTCCAGGTCGTGGCTGATGACGAGCAGCGCACCCCGGTAGCTGCGCAGGAAGCCCATCAGCCATTCCTTGGCATCCACGTCGAGGTGGTTGGTGGGCTCGTCGAGGCACAGCACGTCGCTCCCGGCGAACAGGATGCGCGACAGCTCGACCCGCCGGCGCTCGCCACCGGAGAGCACGCCGACCGGTAGGTCGATGCGATCGGGCCCGATGCCGAGCCCGGCGGCGAGGGCCCTGGCCTCGCTGTCGGCGGCGTACCCCCCGGTCGTGCGGAAGTGCTCCTCGGCCCGGGTGTACCGGGCGACGTTGCGCTCGTCGGGCCGCTCCTCCATGGCGATGCGCAGCTTCTCGATGCGCTCGAGCTCCTCGTCGATGCCCCGGCCGGACAGGACGTGGGCCACCGCTCGGCGGCCGTCGAGCACGCCGGCGATGCGCGGGTCCTGCGGCAGGTACCCGAAGGCGCCGCGCCGCACCACGCGCCCGGCCGCCGGATCCGCCTCACCGCCGAGGACACGGAAGAGGCTGGTCTTGCCGGCACCGTTGCGGCCGACGAGACCGACCTTGTCGCGGGGCATCACCGTGAAGTCCGCCGACTCGACGACGAGACGGCCGCCGACCTCGACGGACAGCCCCTGGGCCTGCAGCATCGTCGATCTCAGTTGGTGTCGTCGGTGTACTCGGTGGGCAGGCACGACGGACGCCAGTCCGTGTCGCGCGGCGCCCGACCGAGGGCCGTGCTGACCAGCGACACCAGCACCTGCCGACCTTCGTCGGTGGGGTGTAACCCATCGCCGACCGTCAGGTCGTCGTTGGCCGCCGTGTAGGCCGCCCAGTCCACGATGCGGATGTCGTCGTTGTCCTTGGCCAGCGATCGAACGATGTAGTTGACCTCGGCCTGGCGCGGCTCGTTCTCCGAGACCGTGACCAGCGCGATCGGCAGCGGCGACAGGCGGTCGACGATCCGCTCCAGCTCGGCGCCGAAGATCTGCGGCTCGGACGGGTAGTTGCTGCCGAGGAACACCACGGCGGCGTCCCACCCGGCGCTCAGGCGGGTGTCCAGGACCTCGTTGCCGAACTCGATGGTCTGACCGGTCTCGGCGTCGATCTCGACGGCCCAACCGAGCGAGACGAGGCTGGCGCACATCTCCCCCGTGTAGCGCTCGGCCGTCGAGGCGAGGATCGAGTCGCCGATCATCAGCAGGCGGTTCCCGTCGGCGATGCGGCCGATGGCGACCGGAGCCGGCCTGGCATCCGTGGTCGTCGTGCGGCGTTCCGTGGTGGTCGTGCGACGCGCCGTGGTCGACGGGTCCGTCTCCTCGGGTTCCGTGGGCTCCGGCTCGGGCGCCGCATCGGTCGTCGTGCCGAAGATCTCGTCGGGGAGCTGCCCGACATCACCCACCGTCGGCGGCCCGCTCGGGGGCGCGGCGGCCTGCCCCGAGCCGCAGGCGACCAGCGCTACTGCGGCCAGCGCGAGGAAGGGGGGTCGCCGGCCCATCCGTCACATTGAAGCGGGTGGGCCGCGACCTCACACGTCTCTCGCCGGAGCGAGCCTGGAACGCTGATCAGCGCGGTCTCGGTGGCGGCAGCGTGCGCTGGGCCCGCAACTCGTCGCGGATCTCGGCCAACAGGTCGACCTCGGTCGCCTTCGTCTCCGCCGGCCCCTTGTACTTGTTGTACGCCTTGATGATCAGGAACAGGATGAAGGCGACGACGATGAAGCTGATCACGGCGTTGATCACGAGCCCGATCGAGATCCGGGCGTCCCCGATGTCGAAGCCAATCTCCTCATAGTTCGGCTGTCCGAAGATTGCCGAGATGATCGGCAAGATCACGCCGTTGAGAACCGCGTTGACGATCGCTGCGAAGTAGAGGGCGATGATCAGCCCGACGGCGATGGTGACGACATCGCCCTTGTTGATGAAGTCCTTGAACTCAGCGAGGAGCTTCCTCATTCGTGATGGTCCTCCGGTTGGTCAGCCGCCCGGCGACGAGTCAAGCACATCGACCTCCGGACGCGCTTCGATCGGTGAGTCGTCGACGACGTCCTCGAAGCGGTCGATGTCGCGCAGCGGCGGGAAGATGAACCACCACAGCCCGACGACGCCGAGCGTCAGCGCACCGCCGAGCACGACGGCGGGGCCGACCCCGATCAACGTGCTGGCCACCCCCGACTCGAACGCCCCGAGCTCGTTGGAGGCGCCGATGAACACGTTCTCGACCGCCATGACGCGTCCGCGCATCCGGTCGGGCGTGGCCAGCGGCACGATGGTCGAGCGGATGAACACGCTGATCGCATCGGCGCCCGACAGGACGAGCAGGGCGACGAACGCCACGACGTAGCTGCTGGTGGCACCGAAGACGATCGTTGCCACGCCGAACACGGCGACGGCGATGAACAACGTGCGGCCGATACGGCGCCGGACCGGGCGGACCGCCATCAACGCTGTCACCAGCACGGCGCCGATGCCCGGGGCGGCGCGCAGCCAGCCGTAGCCGATGTTGCCGACGCCGAGGCGGTCCTCGGCGATCGCCGGCAGCAGGGCGACGGCGCCGCCGAACAGCACGGCGAAGAGGTCGAGGGCGATGGCGCCGAGGAGGACGGGTCGCCGACGGATGAAGCGCAGGCCCTCGAGGGCGTGGTGCAGCGACGGTTGCTCCTCGGCCGGCGTCCGGTGCTGTCGCTGGCGCAGACGCAGGGAGACGGCGATGACCGCGGCGACCGCGAAGCAGACGGCGGCGACGGCGTACGGGACCGCCGGGTCGACGTCGTAGAGGAACCCACTGCTGGCCGGGCCGGCGATCAGCCCGAACTGCCACGTGCCGGCGTAGAACGCCATCAGCCGCGGCAGGCCGCCGGCGGGAACGAGCAACGGCGGCAGCGAGCGGAACGACGGCGCGACGAAGGCGCGGGCGGTGCCGAACACGGCGGCGATGGCAAACAGCGGGAGCGCCGACGTCGGGTCGGTGGTGGCGTAGAACAGGAACGCCACGGAGGTCAGGACCTCCACGCCGAGCCCGATGGCGGCGACCCGCCGGCGATCGAAGCGGTCGGCGGCCGATCCCGTCAGCGGGAGCAGCACCAGGGCGGGCAGGAACTCGACGAGGCCGAGCAGGCCGAGGGCCAGCTCGCTGTCGGTGATGTCGAACAGCTGCTTGCCGAGCGCGGCGGCCTGCAGGAACATCCCCACCGACGAGGCCGCGCTGGCCAGGAGGAACGACGACACCGACCGATCGGCGAGCAGTTCACGTCCGCTCGTCGCGGCCGGAGCGGGGGAAGCGGACGGCACCGGCGAGGGACCGTACCGGCCGTGCTACAACCGTGGGTCATGAGCGCACTGGCCGACGAGACACGGTGGATGGATGCCACGGACCAGGCCGCGTTGGTGGCCAAGGGCGAGGTGACGCCGGTCGAGCTGCTGGAGGCGGCGATCGAGCGCATCGAGGCGGCCAACCCGGCACTCAACGCCGTGGTCATCGAATGGTTCGACCATGCCCGGTCCATCGCCGCCGGCGACGACCTGCCGGCAGGTCCGTTCCGCGGCGTGCCGTTCCTGCTCAAGGATCTGTACACGAGCTTCGCCGGCCAGACGCTGTCGAACGGCAACGTGGCGCTGAAGGAGGCGGGCAATGTCGACACGACGGACACGACGCTCGTCGCCCGGTTCAAGGCGGCCGGCCTGGTGGTCGCCGGGCGGACCAACAGCCCGGAGATGGGCAGCCTGCCGACGACGCAGCCCATGGCCTGGGGAGCGACGCGCAACCCGTGGGCGCCCGACCGGACGCCGGGCGGGTCGAGTGGCGGCGCCGCCGCCGCGGTGGCGGCCGGGATGGTGCCGTTCGCCAACGCCTCGGACGGTGGCGGGAGCATCCGCATCCCGGCGTCGTGCTGCGGGCTCGTCGGGCTCAAGCCGAGCCAGGGGCGGATCTCGGTCGGGCCGGCTCGGGCCGAGGTCGGCCTCGGCGTCGAGCTGTGCGTCAGCCACACCGTGCGCGACACGGCCGGGCTGCTGGACGCCGTGCGCGGCCCCGGGGTCGGCGACACCGTGATCGCAGCCGCGCCGGAGCGTCCGTACGTCGAGGAGGTCGGCGCCGAGCCGGGGCAGCTGCGCATCGGGCTGCTCGACGTGCACCCGCGTGGTGAGTTCGTCCACGACGACTGCGTCGCCGCGGTCCGGGAGGCGGCGAAGATGCTCGAGGGTCTTGGGCACGCCGTGGAGCCGACGTGGCCTGCGTGCCTCGGCGACACGTCGATGACGGCGAAGTTCATGGCGCTGTGGGCGACGCAGATGGCGATGGGGGCACGGGGGTTCGGCGAGACGCTGGGTCGGGAGGTGACCGAGGCCGATCTGGAGCCGGTCAACTGGGTGCAGGTCGAGTACGCCAAGCGGTTGAGCGCGGTGGACTACGCCGCTGCGCTCGGTGCGGCGTACGCCTTCCGGCGGACGGTCCAGCAGTGGTGGGCCGACGGGTGGGACCTGTTGCTCACGCCGACGCTGGCCGAGCCGCCGCCGCCGCTGGCCGAGTTCGAGAACGACTCCAACGACCCGTCGGCACCGATGCGCCGGGCCGGGCGCTTCGCCGTGTACACGCCGGCGTTCAACATGAGCGGGCAGCCGGCGATCAGCCTGCCGCTGCACCGCAGCGCCGACGGCCTGCCGATCGGCGTCCAGCTCGTCGCCGCCTACGGGCGCGAGGACGTCCTGCTCCGGGTGGCCGCCCAACTCGAGTCCGCCCACCCCTGGACGACCACCCACCCACCCACCTCATGAGGTGAGCGGTGAGGGGACAGAGTGCCCTCACCACTCACCGCACCCGGGTTGGACGCTCGCCGAGCGCCGCGCTACGACGCTCGACGGCGGCGACGAGGCGATCGATCGTCGCATCGAAGTGTTGGTCGAGCTCGACCTGGCCGACGCGCCGCGTCTCCCAGCCGACGACGGCGGCGCAGTCGTCGCGCACGTTGTCCTGGGCGATCCCGGTCGGGGTGTTGTGCTCCGGGTGGAGATCGATCTCGACCGCCCAGCGGAGCGCTCGGATGGCGATGTCGAATCGGGCGCCGCCGTACCCCGGCAGGTCGACCTCCACCTGGCGCTCGAGTCCGGAGACGCCGCGGCCGGCCAGCGCTTCGATCACCCGACGCTCGGCATCGGACGCCGCCGGCGCACCGGGATGTCGTCGTCCGAGGACTCGGAGGAACCGGCGAGCCCACGGTCGGCCCGGCGTGGCCAGCGCATCGGCGACGCGATGGAGCGAGCCGACGGTGCTCAGCCCGCGATGGAGCACGTCCTCGATGATGGAGGCGACGCTGTCCTCGGAGACGTATCGGGTCAGGTCGACCGCGGTGCGCGACGGGTTCGTGACACGGATGCCGTCGTGGCGGTGCACCACCTCGTCGGCGCCGAGAATGGAGGTGCGGATACGCCCGCACCCACGGCTCTTGACAGGGGTGGCTGCGCGGCGGCGCGATCACGTGGACGAGCTGGTCGCGCGGGCTACGGCGCAGCGCCCACATCCGGCCTGCCGTCGGGCCGGCGACGACGAGGTGTGGCCGGCTGGTGCACAGCGCCGCGCACCTCGCCAGCTCCCCGGCTGCTGAACCGGCGAACAGGTACGCGCCGTCGACGACCCGTTGCAGCAGCCCCGCTGCCACGAGGTACTTGCGTTGATCCACGGCGATTCCGGCAGCGGAGAGGGCCTCCGCCGAGATCGTGCCGTGATGGGCACGCAACCAGTCCAGCGTGTGATGGTCGAGGCTGGGCACGGTTCCCTCCGTTCGTTCGGGGGTCGGAGCGGACCTCCACGGTCGAGCGTCGGTACCCCGACCCTACGAACGGGGTGTCATCACATCAGGCGCACCGCCCACCCGCTCGGCCGTACCCACCACGAGGTGAGCGGTGAGGGCACAGAGTCCCCTCACCGCTCACCGCATCGCACCGGCATCGCACGGCTGGCTGGTGTCAGCGGGCGGTCCAGCCGCCGTCGACGGTGAGGGTCTGGCCGGTGATGAACGATCCGGCGTCGCTGGCCAGCAGGAGGAGGGCGCCGTCGAGCTCGTGGGCGTCGCCCATCCGGCGCATCGGGGTGTTGGTGTCGATGAACCGCTGGGCACCCTCGTCGGACTCCATGCCCGCCGTCATCTCCGACGGGAACCACCCCGGGCACAGCGCGTTGACCCGCACCCCCCGGCGGGCGAACTGCAGGGCCAGCTCCCGCGTCATGTTGATCACGGCGCCCTTGCTGGCGCAGTAGCTGGCCTGCTTCACGGGCGTGGACCCGACCTGCCCGAGCATCGACGCCACGTTCACGATCGCTCCCCCACCGCCGTCGATCAGCGCGTCCCGCCCCAGCTTGGCGAGGTGCCACGCCGCCGTGACATTGACCTCCATCACCGTCCGGAACCAATCGAGCGTCTCGTCCTCCAGTGCCGTCGCCACCCCGACGCCGGCGTTGTTGACCAGCACGTCCAGCCGCCCACCGACGTCCAGGGTCCTGGCGATCAGCCGCTGGCGATCCTCGGGCGAGGACAGGTCCGCTGGCACGACGATCGGCTGGCGCATCGTCGCCGCCAGTGCCTCCAACCGGTCGGCCCGCCGAGCGGTCACGACCACCCGCGCCCCGACGGCATCGAGGACCCGGGCGAAGCGTTCGCCCAGGCCCGACGACGCCCCCGTGACCACCGCCACCCGGCCGTCAAGGCGGAACGGCGTCAACGGATCGAGGTCGGCGAGCAGGTCAGCGTTCACGGCGCCGAACGTTAGAGGTCACCGATTCCGAGATTTCACTGGTGACGGCGCCCATTCGTGCCGATGAACCCTCTGACAACCCTGTTGGGAGGTTCTCACCGTGAAGACGACCATCGACCTGGAGCGCATGTCGAACAGGACGTGGCCGCCCCTGCCTCGTCCCGCGCGCGCCATCGCCACCAACCCCACCCTCCGACTCGGCCTGATCCTGAGCGTCGTGGCGGCGATCACCGCGGTCCTGCTCCGCGGCATCCTCGAGGTGCCGATCATCGCCATCGTCCTGGCCGTCCTCGTCATCGGCTTCCTGCTCAGCTGGCGGGCGACCAGCCCGGCCATGGAGGACGACGACGCCTAGTCTCGCCATCCGTGAGCGTGCGGATCGGCGTCGGCCTCGGGATTCGCACCCAGCTCAACGGCCCTGAGCTCGGCCCTGTCGTCGACGAGCTCGAACGGCTGCGCTTCGACAGCCTCTGGCTGTCCGAGCGGATCACCGGGGACGCGCCCGACCCGATCGTCGCCATGGCGTACGCCGCGGGGCGGACCACTCACCTGAAGTTCGGCATGAGCGTGCTGGTGCTCCCCGGGCGCAATCCGGTGGTGCTGGCCAAGGAGCTGGCGACGCTGTCCGTCATGTCCGGCGGGCGGCTGCTGCCAGCGTTCGGCCTCGGCGTCGCCGACGGCGCCGAGCACCAGGCCTTCGGGGTCCAGCGCGGCGAACGCGCCAGGTGGTTCGACGAGGCCCTCGTCGTGATGCGATCCTGCTGGCGCGACGAGGTCGTCGACCACGACGGTGAGCGCTTCCACTACGAGGGGCTGAAGGTGCGCCCGCAGCCCGCCCGCCTCGACGTCTGGCTGGGCGGGATCGCTCCGTCCGAGCTGCGCCGGGTCGGGAGGATGGCCGACGGCTGGCTCCCATCCTTCCTCACACCTGCCGACGCCTCCGCCGGCCGGGCCGTGATCGAGCAGGTCGCCGGCGAGCACGACCGGGAGATCGAGGACGACCACTACGGCGTGCTCATCCCCTACTCGATGGACTCGGTGCCGGACCTGCTGCTCGCCCAGCTCGGCCGGCGGCGGCCGGACCTCGACGATCCCTCGATCCTGGTCCCCGTCGGTTGGGACGCGCTGATCGACACCGTCAAGCGTTTCGTCGACGTCGGCACCACGAAGTTCGTGGTGCTGCCGATCGTCGAACCCGGCGGCGTCGACGCCTGGCAGGCCCACCTGCGCGAGGCGGCCGAGGCGCTGCTCCCCCTCGAGGTCGGCTAGCTAGCTCGGCGCGGCGAGTGCCGCCATGGCCGCGTTGCGGCCGGGAATGGCCGAGACCCCGCCGCCGCGACGGGCGCCGGCGCCACAGACGAACACGTTGGCGTGCGGCGTCTCGACACCCCACCGGCCGACGTCGGACGGGTCTTCGGCGAAGGGCCACTGCAGCGGGCGATGGAAGATGTTGCCGCCGGGCATGCCGAGGCGCGCCTCGACCTCGAGTGGACCGACGACCTCGATGCACTCCGGTGCCAGCAGGCAGTCCCGGATCGGCTCGGCGAGCACGCTGTCGAGCGACGCCAGCACGGCTGCGCCGGCCTGCTCCAACCGCCCGACCGGGTCGTCGCGGAACAACCGGGTGGGCAGGTGGAGGGCGAACGCCGTCATCGTCTGCGCCCCGGCGGCCTGCAGGTCGGCGCCGAGGATGGACGGGTCCGTCAGCGAGTGGCAGTACACCTCGCACGGCACGACGTCGGGGATGGCGCCGGCCGCCGCCTGCCGGTAGGCCTGTTCCAGCTGGGCGTAGCCCTCGTTGACGTGGACGGTCCCACCGAACGCCTGCTCCGGGTCCACGTCGGTGTCCCGCAGCCGTGGCAATCGGCCGAGCAGCAGGTTGACCTTGACCTGTGCGCCCTCCGGCGGTCTGCCCGGCGGGCCCTGGCCGAGCATCCTGGACAGCACCGTCGGGGCGACGTTGGCGAAGACCTGCCGGGCGCGGACGCTGCGGCCGTCGGACGACTGGACGGTGGCGCGCCGGCCGTCCGTTTCGATCGATCGAACCTCGACGCCGGTGCGCAGCTCGGCCCCACGCCGTCGCGCCGCCGCCGCCAGCGCGCCGCTGACGGTGCCCATCCCCCCGACCGGCACGTCCCAATGGCCCGTCCCCCGCCCGATCACGTGGTAGAGGAAGCACCGGTTGGCTGCCTGCTCGTGGGCGTGGGCGAACGTGCCGATCAGACCGTCGGTGAGGATGGTGCCGCGGACCGCGTCACCGGCGAACCGTCGCTCGAGCGCCTCACCGAGCGGCCGCTCGAACAGCTCGCGCCACGCCGTGTGGTCGTCGAGTCGGCGGCGGAAGGCGTCGACATCGAGCAGCGGCTCGGTCAGCGTCGGGAAGACCCGCGCCGCGACGGACGCCGTCAGCGCGCCGAGCTCGTCCCAGGCGGCGGCGTCGACGCCGAGCTGGGTCCGGTTGCCCGCCGGGTCGCAGTGGTCGAGGAGGATCCCGCCGTGCTCGGTCGGCGTGTACGAGGCGTAGCGGCGGCGTTCCAGTCGGACGTCGAGCGCCAGCTCGTCGACGATCAGCTCGGGGAGCAGGCTGACGAGGTACGAGTACGACGACAGCCGGGCGTCGTAGCCGTCGAACAGTCGCTCTGAGCGGGCCGCGCCGCCCACCACCTCGTCACGCTCGAGCACCAGGACGGAGCGGCCCGCCTCGGCGAGGTAGGCCGCACAAGCCAGGCCGTTGTGACCGCCGCCCACAACGACGGCGTCGCACTCCTCCATCGGCGGGGCACGGTACCGGCTGGTCCGTCCACCGCTCCCGGCCGCTGAGTACCATCCCCCGAGGTCCGAATCGGAGGGAGATGGAGCAGCGCACCCGCCGCATCATTGTGTGGTCGATCGCCGGTGTCGTCGTCATCGTCGCGGGTGTCATCGGCGGGGTGCTGTGGTGGCTGAAGAGCGACGCGGCCCGACCGGTCGCCGTGGATGACGTGCTGGCCGACTTCCGGGCCAACTCATCCTCGACGACGGCGCCGGCCGACACGACGACGACCGCGGGGACCACGACGCCGCCCAGCACCTCCGCCGGCGCTTCCGCCACGAGCGCTGCGCCGGGCACGACAGCGGCGACGACGACCACGCAGCCCGCCGCGCTCCCGATCGGCGTCTACGTGTACACGACGTCCGGTGACGAGGGGGTCAACGCACTCGGCGGTGACGAGCACCCGTACCCGGCGACGACGACGATGACGGTCACCGACTCGGGCGAGGGATGCGTCACGATCCGCTGGGACGCGCTCGATCAGCGCTGGGACCTGGCTCAGTACTGCTGGCAGCCCGACGGCTGGCGCCTGGCGGCACGAACGACCTTCCACTCGTTCTTCCAGCAGAGCGACGAGCGCGAGTTCACCTGCACACCGCAGTCGCTGCTGCTTCCCGCCGAGCCCGCCGCCGGCGACACCTTCACGGCGTCCTGCAACAGTCCGGGAACGGGACAGAGCGGGGCCAGCTCCGAGGACACCACCGCGACGGTCGTCGGGTTCGAGCAGCTGCAGGTCGGCGACGACACGGTCGACACGGTGCACGTCAAGTACGACACGGTGATCGCCGGTCAGTCCAG
This sequence comes from uncultured Acidimicrobiia bacterium, assembly GCA_963844175.1. GTDB lineage: Bacteria > Actinomycetota > Acidimicrobiia > Acidimicrobiales > Ilumatobacteraceae > JALZMG01. The sequence goes on along the minus strand of CAWJNE010000022.1, from coordinate 74,119 downwards.
CGGGAGCGACACGGTGGAGCGCTGGTACGCCCGCGACGTCCCGATGCTCCTCGTGCGCGAGGTGCGCAGCGGCGTGACGAACTCGGAGACGGCGATCGGAACGGTGCGCTACGACGAGCAGTACGAGCTGACGCTGCAGGCACTCGCACCCCTCTCGTGAGGGTGGCCCGGCTCGCCCGACATCCGGTCGTCGTCGGCGGCGTCGCCTACCTCGCCGGCTCGGTGCCGTTCTCCAACATGACCGCGCGAGCGCGCACCGGCGTCGACCTGCGGACCGTCGGCGACGGCACCGTGTCCGGGACCGGTCTGTACCGCGTCGCCGGCGTCGGACCGGTGGTCGCTGGCCGGCATCGCCGACGTCGCCAAGGGCGCCCTCGGCCCGCTGCTCGCCGGTCGCCATCGGCCCGTGCTGGCCGCTTCGACCGGCGCGGCCGCCGTCGTCGGGCACGACTGGTCCCCGTTCCTGCGAGGTGCCGGCGGGCGGGGGATCTCGGTGGCGATGGGCGCGCTCGTCGTGCGGCAGTGGCGCGGGTGCGCCATGCTCCTCGCCGGAGTGGCAGTGGGGCGCGTCGTCGACCAAGCCGGGTTCGGGGGCTTCGTCGCCGATGTCGTACTGCCGCCGGTGCTGTGGCGCACGAATGGCTGGACCGGCCTGATGATGGCGCTGGCCGTCGTCGTCCCGATGCTGGCCAAGCGCGTGGCGGGCAACCACCCCCCGGCAAGACCCACGTTCGCCACGTTCGCCCACCGCTTGCTCCTCGACCGCGACCCCGGCCCGGAACGCTGACGATGCCGGTCACCGTCGTCACCGACAGCGCCGCCGCGCTGCCGTCCCAGCTCGCCGAGCGCCTCGGGGTCCTCGTGGTGCCGCTCTGGCTGCACGTCGGGCGGGACAGCTTCCGTGACGGTGAGATGCCCCTGGCCGAACTGGTCGATCGGGCCGAGGAGCCGTTCACGACCGCCGCACCGTCGCCCGGTGAGATCGCCGACGCGATGCGAGCCGGCGCCGCCGACGGGCCGGTCGTGGTGCTGACGGTGGCGTCGACGATGTCGAGCACGCACGACGCGGCGGTGCTGGCGGCCCGCCACGCGGCTGGCGACGTCACCGTCGTGGACACCCAGACCGCCGCGGGCGCCCAAGGTCTGGTCGTGCTCGCCGCCGCTCGCGCCGCGGCCGCCGGCGCGGAGCGCGCAGAGGTGCTGGCCGTGGCCGGCTCCGCCATCGATCGGGTCCGGCTGGTCGCCACCGTGCCCGATCTGACGCGCCTCGCCCGAAGCGGCCGGTTGCCGGAGACCGCGCGACGGATCGGCGCCCGCGTCGGTGCGCAACCGCTGTTCGAGTTGCGCCGGGGCCGCATCCGGCCGATGCGGCCGGCGTTCAGTCGACGCGCCGCACTGGACCGCATCGTCGACCGCTGCACCGCCGACGGCACCGCCGGCGCGCTGCACGTCGCCGTGCTCCACGCGCTCGACGACGCCGCCGCCGCACTGCTGCGCCAACGGGTGGACGAGCTCGGTCCAGCGTCCTGCTTCGTCGGTCCGTTCAGTCCGGTGATGGTGACCCACACCGGCCCCGGGCTAGCTGGGCTGGCCTGGTGGAGGGACGGATGACCGCCGGCGGTGGCGGGTGCCGAGTGCCGCCCGCACGCGCTGCTCGGCCTGCGACATCGGGTCGTCGCCGCTGGTGATGCCGGCGATGGACTGCATCGTCGGATACCCATCGTCGTGCTCACGTTGCAACCGAGCGGCGAACCCGCCGGCGCAGATGTCGGCGAGGACCGCAGCGAAGTGGGCGCGCATGGCACCGTCGTCCAGCTCCAGGGTGCGTTCGAACCCGCCGAACTGCGCGGCGACCCCGTGCCATGTGACGGATCGGTAGAAGCCGACGTCGGCGAACGTCTGGAACGTGCGGGCCATCTCACCGGATTGGTAGAGCTCGAGCACCACCGCCTCGGCGGGGAGACCGGCGTTCGTGGCCACCTCGAAGGCCAGCTGGATCGCCGTTCCGAGGTAGGGGCCGACGGTCTGCTCCACGAACAGGTCGAGCGTCGCCTCCTGCTCGGCCGACAGTTCGACTGCGCCGATGCGCAAGGCACCCGCCGCGTCGGCAAGGGCGAGGAGCCGTCCGAGCGCGCTCCCACTGGCGTCACGCTCGACGGACAGGTAGCTGACGAACCCCGTGCCGTCGACGGCAGCCCGGCGCACCTCGTCGCCGAGCATGCGTGGGGCCAGCAGCAGCACGTCGACATCGGCCGGTGGATCGACGTATTCGTACGCAAGGCAGTATCCGGACGCGAAGACGACGGCCGCGCCCGTGCGCAACGAGGGTGCGATCGCCGCCCGGAACACGGCTGGGATCACCTCGTCCGGGATGAGCACGAACACGACGTCGGCGTCGGCGACCACGGCCGGGATGTCACCGACCGGGAACCCATCATCGGCGGCGGCGGCGCGGTACTCGTCGTTGACATTGGCAACGGAGACCGGCAGGCCGCCGTCACGCAGGTTGCGGGCCATCGACGAGCCGAGGTGGCCGAAGCCGACCACGCAGACGGCCTGCCCATCGAGCGCACGGGCGTCGGCGTCGGCCGCCGTGTAGAAGGTCGGGCTCATTGTTCGCTGCTCTCGACACGCTGCACGCCGCCAGCTTGTCGCGCCTGACCCTCGGTGGTGGGCGCGGACCGCACTCGCTAGGTTCGCCCCGTGATCGTCGACGCGTCGACGCGGCGAGGGCAGTGGCGGCGACCGTGCGTTCGGTGACCGCTCCCCTCCAGGCCGGCGGCGCCCGTCGGGGGCGGGGTCGCCCGGCCGGCGGTGACCACGTCGTCGATCGCCAGCGGATCCTCGACGTCGCCGAGCTGGTGATCGCTCGGGACGGCAGCGGAGCGTCGCTCGAGGCGATCGCCGACGAGGCCGGCGTCACCAAGCCGACCCTGTACGCCCGAGTGGGGAGCCGCGCCGACCTGTCGAACGCCCTGGCCGAGCGACTCGCCGATCGCCTCATCGCACGCGCCAGGGACGAGGTGGTCAGCAGCCGGCTGGATCGGGCGACGCTGGCCCGGTTCTTCGCCGTCACCCTCGAGACGATCGAAGCGCACCGTCAGCTCTTCCTCTACGTCACGCGCGGGAGTGCCGACGACACGTCCGAGCGGGCGCTGTACCTCGCCGGCCGCTCCGCACGTCCGCTGGCCGAGCTCCTGTCCGGGTGGCGCCAACGCCAGGGCCACGATGCGGCCGTCGCCGTTCCGTGGGCCTACGCCATCGTGGGCATGCTCAACCTCGTGTCGCTCTGGTGGCTCGAAGCTGGGGGGCGTTCGGTGGACGCCCTCGCCGAGGAGCTCGCCGAGCTCGTGTGGTCGGGGATCGGGCGCTGATGGCTGAGCTCGACGGCACGATGACCGAGGCCGACCTCGCAGCGCTCGCCGACCACCGGTTCCCTGGCGGCACCTACCGGGTGGCGCACTGGGAGAACTGGCTCCTGACGGACTGCACCGGTCGCCCGCCGATGCCCGCCGACCTCGTCCACCCGATCGTGCTGTTCCACGCGCCGATCCTCGGTGCGGGCACGTCGATCGCCGAGCTGTTCCGACTCGGGGGCGCCAGTGGCGCCAGCGGATCGGTCGGTCTCGTCGGCTACGACTGGGAGTACCACCGGCCGATCCGCGAGGACGTGGAGTACCGCGTCGAGGGTGGCATCGCCAGCGTCGAGCGACGCACGACGACGTCCGGCGAGATCGACGACCACCTCGCGTTCCGCATCGAGCTGTCACTCGACGACGGGCCGGTCGCTCGCATCACCAACCGATGGCGGTTCCGCCGGGGCTCGCCCCCGGCCCGCCCAGCCGCACCGGCGGCGAACCGCCAGGGGGCGGTGATCGAGGACGGCGAGATCCCGCCGTGGGAGATGCCGTCGGTGGATCCCGCCCGGATGAAGACGATGGCCGCGTTGCTGCGCGACCCGTACCCGGTCCACTGGGACCGCGACTCGAACGCCCGGCTCGGACTCGCGGGACGAGTGATCAACCAGGGACCGCTGAACCTCGGCTACGTCGCCAACATGCTGATGGCGTGGGCCGGAGAGACGGCGCTCCGCCGGCTCACGGTCTCGTTCGGCCGGCCGGTCCTCGACGGCGATCACGTGGTCGCCCGTGGCGCGGTGCGCGAGGTCGTCGACGGCACCGCCCACTGCGACGTGTGGCTGGCCCGGGACGACGAGCGAGTGGTGACCGGAACCGCGGAGGTGGAGCTGCCGGGTTCAGGTGATCAGAGCCCGCCGGCGACGGTGATGGTCTGACCGGTCACCCAGCCTCCGGCATCGCTGGCGAGGTAGATGGCCGCCGCCGCCATGTCATCGGGCGTGCCGAGGCGCCGCAGCGGCACGCGCTTCTGGGCCATCTCCTGCAACGCCTCGACGTCGGTCTGCAGCGCGGTCATCATCACCTCGGTGGGGACGTAGCCGGGGGCGATGCCGTTCACCCGCACCGTTGGTGCCAGTTCGATCGACATGGTGAGGGTGAGTGCGTTCACGCCCGCCTTGGCCGCCGAGTAGTGCCCGCTCCCCGGCACGGCTCGCGTCGCCGCCGGTGACGTGACGTTGATGATGCATCCGCCATCGACCATGTGCTCGGCCGCGATCACCGACCCGTGCCACACGGCGGTGAGGTTGACGCGGAGGCACGCCTCCCAGTCCTCGTCGCTGAGCTCGCGCAGCGGCGCCCGCACCGCCGATCCACCGGCGTTGTTGACCCAGATGTGCAAGCCGCCGAACGAACCGACCGCAGCGCCGGCGAGGGCGACGACGGCCTGCCGATCGGTGACATCGGTCGGCACGGCGAGCGCCCGCCCGCCCTGGGCTGTGATCTCGGCGGCGACGCGCGCGACGCGGTCCGCGTGCCGAGCGGCGACGACGACCGCCGCGCCGGCGTCGGCGAAGGCCTTGGCGATGCCCTCACCGATGCCCTGCCCACCGCCGGTGACCACGGCCACCTTTCCATCGAGGTCGAAGTTCGGCACTCGCCGCTCCTTTGGGACGTCTCGTGATGCTCGTCGTGGCGTGGGCCGTCATCGACCGACGGCGCGCACGGCGCGCTCGCCGAACTCGTCCAGCCGGTCGAGCCCGCCCGGACCGGCGAAGAAGAACGCCGGCACCATCGCTCGACCCACGCCGAGCTCGGCGAGCTGCTCGGCGCCGGCCGCCGGGTCGGCCAGGTTGGTGAGCACTGCGTTGATCTCGATGTCGTCGGCGGCACGCCCGGCTCGCTCGGCGGCCACTCGCACGCGAGCGATCAGCTCGCGCAGGCGATCGATGTCGCCCTCGCCAGGGAAGTAGCCATCGGCGAGGCGGGCGGCGCGCCGGATCGCCGCGTCCGAGTCGCCGCCCACCAGGATCGGGATCGACGACTGCACCGGGCGCGGACTGCACGTGACGGGCGGGAAGTCGACGAACTCGCCGTGGAACTCGGCGTACGGCCCGGCCCACAGGGCGCGCATCGCCGCGACGTACTCGTCGGTGCGCGCGCCGCGGCGCTCCCACGGCACACCGATGGCATCGAACTCCTCCTTCATCCACCCCACCCCGAGGCCGAGCTCGACACGGCCACCCGACAGCTGGTCGAGTGTCGCCAGCTCCTTGGCCAGCACCAGCGGGTTGCGCTGCGGCAGGATGAGGATGCACGTGCCCAGGCGCAACGTCGGTGCGGCGGCGGCAGCGAAGGCCAACCAGATGAGCGGGTCCGGGATCGGCGTGTCGGGCTGGGCAGGGATCTTCCCGTCGGCCGTGTAGGGGTAACGCGAATCGATCGTGGTCGGCAGGATCACGTGCTCGCCGCCCCACAAGGACTCGAAGCCCGCCGCCTCCGCTCGGCGACACACCTCGAGGGCCGCCGCGCCGTCGACCCCGATGCTGGCGGCGAAGGCCAGGCCGAACTTCATCGCTGCCGCTCGCTGCGCCTGCTGGCCAGGCGGCCACGGTGGTCCGTTGCGTGCTCCTCGATCGTCCTCATCGTCGCCCCCTGCGTCGTGTGCGCGCCGCACCGTACACCGCACCAGGTGAAATATACCGCTAGTAGTTTTGCCGTTTCGCCGGTGCGATCAGGCCGGCGGCGACGCGCCGGTGACCACGGTGGCCAGACCGCTGCGCACGCCAGCGGCGAGCTCGGCCACGCTGCGTTCGTCGCCAGAACCGACGACGTCGCGCGCCAGGTCCACCACGTCCATCATCGATGGCGCTGGTCGCGACGTCAGCGCGGCGACGGCCGGGGACGTCGGCGACCGACCGAGCCGACCGAGCAGCGCGGCTCCGTAGAACACCGGGATGAGGTCGACGAACGATCGCCGCGACGGCGCCGCGTCGAGCTGCTCGAGCAGCCCCTGTGCGGCGACCTGCGGGTCCAGTCGGCCGAGCAATCTGGCCACGCTGCCGGGCATCGTCGTGCGGGTCAGCGCTGGCAGCCGATCCATGTCGCCGAGCGCTCGATGGACGAGCTGGACCGCCCGCTCGGGTGCCTCGTCGACCGCGACCACGCCACGCCGAGCAGGCACGACACGCGGGCCAGCGCCATCGTCGTCCGTCCGGCGACCTCCAGCGCCCGCTCGACCAGCCCGGGGCGGGGGTCCGGACCGGCCGTGAGGCTGAAGTGGTCGAGCACGGCGATGCCGACGAAGAGGTCGCGCGACGCCCGCGGCAGGCGCTCGTCGCTCGCCGCTTCGAGGCACACGTCGACCGAGGCCGGGATGTCACCGTGCCACGCCAGCGTGAGCCAGCGCATGAGGCCGCCGAGGCCGGTCGGGTGGCTGGCGTCGATGCGCTGGACCTCGTGCGCCCAGCCGCGCAGCTCGTGCGGATCCGTGGCGCCGGACGCCGACACGATCAACGCCGAGAGCACGGCGCCGCGCTGCAGCTCGTCGCCGCCGACGGCGAGCAACGGGCGGATCAGGTCGGCGAGATCGCTGCGACCGAGGAGGAAGAAGTCGGCGGCCGGACCACACAGCGCACCGGCCAGGTCGGCCGAGCCGATCCCGGCGGCGAACACCACGGCGTCGCGCCAGTTGTCGGCCTCGCGCTCGAGGCGCACGGCGTTTCGCTCGACGGCAGCAGTGCAAGGGTCGTCCGGCGTGAGGCCGGCCACCGACGCCACCCACTCGGCAAGGGCGTGACGAGCCGCCACACCCTCACCATGCTGCTCCAACTCACCCTGGGCGAAGGCGCGGATCGTCTCGAGCAGGTGGTACCGGATCCCGTGCGCCGAGGACTCGACGGCCAGCATGCTGCGGCGGGCCAGTGACTCGACATGACCGACGGCGCTGGACGCCGAGATGCCCAGGGCGGCGGCGATCGCCTCGGCCGTGTCGAGCTCGAAGCCGCCCGAGCACACGCTGAGCCAACGGAGCATCTGCTGCTCGTCGTGCTCCAACAGGTCGTAGGACCACTGGATCGTCGAGTGCATGGTGGCGTGGCGGCCGTCGGCGCGTCGCCCACTGCGATCGGGCAGCGCACCCGAACGGTCGAGCGAGTCGGTGATGGCCGCCACGCCCAGGGTGGCGCTGCGGGCGGCAGCCAGCTCGATCGCCAGCGGCAGCCGGTCGAGTCGTGCGCACAGCTGGTCGACCGCCGAGCGTCGCACCACGGCCAGGTCCGCTCCGGCGGCGAGGGCCCGCTCCTCGAACAGCTCGACGGCACTCGACGCGTCGAGCGGGGCGACGGTGACCACGCGCTCGCCGTCGAGGTCCAGCGCCGACCGGCTCGTGGCCAGCACCGACAGCTCGGCGCAGTCGATGGTCAGGGCGTCGATGACCGCGGCGACCCGATCGATGACGTGCTCGCAGTTGTCGAGGATCAGCACCGCCCGTCGGCCGCCGAGCGCACTGGCCAGACTCGGCAGCGCCGTTGGCATGCTCGCCGCTCCGATGGCCCGGGCGATGGCGTCGACCACGTCATCGGGATCGGTCAACGGGGCAAGTCCCACGAACCAGACGGCAACACCGGACGCCGCCAGCTCGGCCCCGACTTGGATGGCCAGCCGGGTCTTGCCCACGCCCCCGACGCCGGTCAGGGTGACGATGCGCCGGTGACGGAGCTCGGCCACGACGTGGTCGACGTCGCGGTCACGCCCGATGAACGTCGTGCGTTGCGCCGGCAGGTGGGCGGCTCCCGGTTCGAGCGCCCGCACGGCTGGGAACGACGACGGGAGCCGCGGGTGGACGACCTGCCACAGCCGTTCGGGATCGTTGAGGTCGCGCAAGCGGTGCGGCCCGAGGTCGTGCAGCGTCGGCGGACCCGGGCTCGACCGGAGCAGCGACGCCGTGACGTCGGAGAGCAGGATCTGGCCGCCGTGACCCGCCGCCATGATGCGGGCGGCTCGATTGACGGCCCGCCCCCGGTAGTCGGCGCCCGAGCGCTGCGCCTCGCCGGTGTGGATGCCGATCCGGACCTGCACGCCGATGTCGGCCATGGCGAGTTGGGCCTCGATGGCCGCGCCGACGGCCGCCTCGACGGAGACGAAGGCGGCGGCGATCCCGTCGCCCAGCGTGGCGAAGACCTCGCCCTGGTGGGCGGCGGCGGCCCCATGGAGCGCAGCAAAGTGTCGCTCGACCTGGTGGAACATCGCCGGGGATTCCTCCCACCGGCGCGTGGAACCCTCGATGTCCGTGAACAGGAAGGTGGTGGTCGCGCTGGGAGGTGCTGTCGTCATGGGCCCGGTCCGCTCGGTCCGCCGTCGTGCTGGAGGTCTCACGCCGTGTTTGTAGTGAGACTCTAGGGTTGTACTACAATCACGATGTGGGGTCAAGCAGGCGGACGTCACGTCCGAGACGATCGGCACCGAGTCGCCAGCGGATCATCGATGCTGCCGGGCGGCTGTTCGTCGAGCAGGGCTACGTCGCCTCGACGATCGAAGAGATCGCGGCGGCCGCCGGCGTCGCCGTGCAGACCGTCTACTACGTGTTCGGCACCAAGCCGAACGTGCTCGCCGGCGTGCTCGACGCGACGATCGCTGGGGGCGACGCTGCGGTGCCGATCGTCGAGCAGCCCTGGGTGGCCAAGCTGGACGGGGGCGGATCACCAGGCGGCGTCGCGGCACCGCTCGTTGCTGTCTGCGTCGACATCCTCGCCCGTGCCGCTCCGATCTACGGCGTCCTGCGCAGCGCCGCCGCCGACCCCGAGATCGGCGCACTCTTGGACGCCAACCGAGCCGGTCGGCGCAGCGACCAGCGGGCCATCGTGGAGCGGCTGCACCGCGGCGGTCATCTGCGCGCCGACATCGAGGTCGATGCCGCCGCCGACATCTTCTACGCCCTCGTCAACGAGGACGTCTACGCCTTGCTCGTCGACGACTGCGGTTGGGAGGTCGACCGCTTCAGCACCTGGCTGACCACGACGCTCGAGGACCAGCTGCTGTCGACGTGAAGATCACTCGCCGATCGTGAAGTCGGTCTCGCTCTCGCCGAACTGCACCCGGTAGTCGCCGGCGGCCAAGTCGAGCTCCACCCCGCACGTCGTGCCGGGCGCGACGGCGACGAAGCGGAAGACCTCGTCCTCATCGAGGTACAGCGGCACGTCGATCGGGCCGCTGTTCTCCTCGTCCGCCTCCAGGTCGACCCGGTGGGTGCCGGCGGTGAGGCCGCTCGGCGTGCGCGAGCCGACCGAACCGAAGCCGTCGCGCGGGTCGTCGATGGTGATCAGGATCGCCCCCGAGTCCTCGCCGGCGTCGGCCAGGCACTCCGTCGGCGGCCCGCTGGCCGCGGCGACCGTCGTCTCGACACCCGAGGCGGTGGTCGCAACGGTCGACTCGCCGGCCGGCCCCCCGTCGTCGTCGGAACCGCACCCGGCGACCGCCAGCAGCGCGAGCACGCCAGCGACCCCGCTCCCCCAATGCATCGTGGAAGGGTACTTGCCGGCCGGTCGGCGGACGTCCTGGTCAGCGGGCCAGGTAGCCGCCGTCGACGGCCAGGGCGTGGCCCATCGTGAACGACGACTCGTCCGAGCACAGCCAGAGCGCGGCGGCAGCGATCTCGTCGGGCCGCCCGAAGCGATCGGTCAAGGTCAGCCGGGCCAGCACCTCGGACTCGGGCCGGCCGCGTCGCTCCATCGCGTCGCGCAGCATCGGGGTGTCGATGGCGCCGGGGCAGATGGCGTTGATGCGGACACCGTGGCGGGCGTAGTCGATGGCCGCCGCCTTGGTCAGGCCGATGACGGCGTGCTTGCTGGCGGTGTAGGCGGCCTGGTGGGGCTGCGGGCGGTACGAGTTGGTCGAGCCGATGTTGACGATCGCGCCACCACCGCCAGCAGCCAGCATCGCCCGCAGCTCGTGCTTCATGCAGAGGAACACCGAACGGACGTTGATCGCCATGACGCGGTCGAAGAGCTCGTCGTCGACATCGGCCAGCGGCACGGCTTCGCCCTCGATGGCGGCCGCGTTGACGGCGCAGTCGAGCCCACCGAGCTCGTCGACGGCGCGATCCACCATCCGCGCCACGTCCGCCGCATCGGCCACGTCGACGTGTTCGAACACGGCACGACCGCCGCCGTCGACCAGTGCCTTGGCGACCTCTGCGCCCTGCTCGCTGCGATCGGCCAGCAGCACCGCCGCACCTTCGCCGACGAACGCCTCGGCGATCGCCCGGCCCATCCCCCCGGCGGCACCGGTCACCAGAGCGACGCGCCCGGTGAACCGGGCGTTCACGCCGGACCGCCTGCGTCGAGTGCGGCCACGGCGTGCTCCTCGTGCGTCATGGCGCGCACCGTACGTCGCTCCAGCGGCCTGGCGGCAGGTGGAGTGCGACGCAGACGCTGACGCCGCTGGCGGCGCAGTCCGACGATCCGATCGATGGCCATCGACCAGGATCTCGTCGATCGCGTGCGCGGCGAGATCGGAGGCGCTGGTGGCCAGCGCGCCGTCGGCCAGGCCGATGGAGATGCGGGGGCGACCGATGGCGGGCTGGCTGCGTGTCGATGCCGGCGACCTGACGACGAAGCGCCGGCTCGGTCGGTGGCTGCGCATCGGCGTGAGCTACGCCCGTTCGCTCCCCGCCAAGCCCGCGTCGCGACGGCGCCGCTGACCTCGTCGCCGGTCAACGATCAGGGATCGGTGTCAGGGCCGGCTTGACGTCGAGGATCGGTGTGCCGTCGATGGCCTCGAGTCCGCGCACCCGCACGCGGCCGTCGTGGACGCCGATCACCACGACCTCGTGCAGACCGATCGGGTTGGGTCGGTGCGGCGAGCGCGTGCTGAACACACCCGTCAGTGGGCGGCGATCGTCGTCACGAGGGTGCACGGCGAGGACGTCGCGATCGGACTGGTGGAGCCACGTCAGCACCACGATCACATCGCCGACGGCGAGGTCGTGCGTGGCCACGGCGAGCGCCGGATCGAAGACGAGGTCGGCGTCCGGCGCGCCCTCGTCGCCCTGGTTCGGGGCGCGGTCGACATCGGTCAACGGCGATGCGACCACGCCGACCGGGCGGAGCAGGAGATCGGTGTCGCTCATCAAGGCCTCCCCGTCAGCGACCGACCGTGCACCGAGTCGGGCGTGGCGCGCGATGATGCCAGCCGGGAACATCGCCGGCGACCGGTGCGTTGACCGTTCCGATCTCGGAAGGAGCTGTGATGGCCATCCACCGCCTCAACCACGCCGTCCTCTACGTGCGTGATCTCGCTCGGACGATCGCGTTCTACACCGACGTGCTCGGGTTCACGGTCACGCTCGAGCTCGCCGGTCAGGCTGCGTTCTTCCGGGCGCCCGGGTCGACCAACGACCACGACCTGGGGGTCTTCGCGCTCGGAGATCATCTGACGGACCCGACGGCCGGCCGGTCGACGGTCGGGCTGTACCACCTCGCGTGGGAGGTCGATGATCTTGCCGACCTGGCCGATCATGCCGAGCGGTTGACGGCGGCCGGCGCGTTGGTCGGATCCTCCGACCACGGCACGACCAAGAGCCTGTACGCCAAGGATCCGGACGGCTTGGAGTTCGAGGTGATGTGGCTCATCCCGGCCCACCTCATCACCCCAGAAGACGTCGCCGTCGGAGCCGGTCCGCCCCGACCGCTCGACCTCCAGCGGGAGATCGAGCGCTTCGGGGCCCACACGCGCGGCGGCCTCGGCATCAGCATCCCGCTCGAGGTGCCAACGCCCGTCTGACGCGCCGCACCCGTCCGGGCGCGTCGATCGGATCGGGCATGATTCGATCGCTGCTCGGATGTGGAAGAGGAGGCAATGGGATCATCTGACTTCGACGCCGCGGTCGACTCGTACCGGCAAGCGCTCGACGCCTTCCTTCGGGGCGATCCAGGACCAGTTACCGAGCACTTCTCCCGGCTCGACGACGTGACGCTCGCCAACCCCCTCGGTCTCCCGCGGGTCGGCCGGGCGGCGGTGGAGGAGGGCATCGCAGCGGCCGCCGCCAACTTCGAGGACGGTTCGGTCCGGTTCGAGGACCTGTCGAGGTTCAGCACCCCTGACCTGGGCTATGTCGTCTACCTCGAGCGAGCGGACGTGCGGCTGGTGGGCTCCGACGAGACGGTCCCGTCGTCGCTGCGGGTGACCATGGTCTTCCGGCGCGAGGGAGACACCTGGAAGGTCGCCCACCGCCACGCCGACCCGATCACCACCGCCCGTCCGATCGAAACGGTGCTCGACTCCTCGCTGTAGTCATCGCCGGCGCGACTGCGTCATGCGGCAGCCTGGACCTGCCTGGCGTTCGGTGGTCGGCGCACCGTGCCCGTGTCGCCGGAGTACGGATCCATCAATCTCATTTGATCGATCTTCGTCGAGCGGGTACGTTCGAGCACCGTGACGTCGAGCGTGACCGCTCGCCCCGAGCTCGATGACCCGCCGCCGTTCGTGCGACTGGCATCTCACCCCGTGCGGTGGCGGCTGCTGCGGGAGCTGGTGCGCAGCGATCGCGCCGTGGCGGAGTTGACGACACTGATCGACGAACCGCAGAGCCTCGTGTCGTACCACTTGCGACACCTCCGCGATGGCGGCTTCGTGTCCGCCCGGCGCAGCTCGGCGGACCGCCGCGACAGCTACTACCGGATCGATCTCCTGGCCTGCCGGGGGGCGCTGCACTCCGCAGGCGGTGCACTCCATCCTGCCCTGCACGCTGCGGTGGCGCCGCCCGATCGCCGCCATCGGGGGACGGTCCGCCGGCGCCGGGTGCTGTTCCTCTGCACGGGGAACAGCGCCCGCTCGCAGATCGCCGAGGCACTGCTCGAGCACTTGTCCGGCGGCACGGTCGACGCGCGCAGCGCCGGCAGCAACCCGAAGCCACTGCACCCGAACGCCGTCCGCGTGCTCCGCAGCCGCGGCATCGACATCAGCGAGCACCGCACCAAGCACCTCGACGAGCTCGCCTCCGAGCGCTTCGATGCCGTGGTCACCCTGTGCGATCGGGTTCGAGAGGTGTGTCCGGACTTCCCGAGCCACCCCGAGCTCGTGCACTGGAGCATCCCCGACCCGGCGCTCGAGGGATCGACGGACCGCGCCTCGTACCCCGCCTTCGAGCGCACCGCCGACGAGCTCGAGCTGCGCATCGGCTTCCAGCTCTACCTGTTGACCGACCCGACACCGAGGAGATCCGTCCATGCCGAACGATGAGACCGTCAATGTCCGCTACCTGGTCAGTGACGTGGAGACCTCGATCGACTTCTACACGGGGCTGCTCGGCTTCGAGCTGCTGACCAGCGCCGTCCCCGCCTTCGCCGATGTCCGGCGAGGGAACCTGCGGCTGCTGCTCGCCGGACCGAAGAGCTCGGCGGGCCGACCGATGCCCGACGGCGCGACGCCCGGACCCGGGGGCTGGAATCGGATCCACTTCATCGTCGACGACCTCGAGACGGAGGTCGGACGGCTGCGCGACGCCGGTGCGACGTTCCGCAACGACATCGTGGAGGGCCCCGGCGGCAAGCAGATCCTGCTCCAGGACCCGTCGGGCAACGTGGTGGAGCTCTTCCAACCCGCCGCTCGCTGACGACGCCGTCCGCCGCTCCCGCCGAGATCACCGCACCGACGCCGACGGCTCCTCGATGTCGACGACAGCGTCGCTGCGGCGTCGACTGGGCCTGGCCGACGCCGTGACCATCGGCGCCGGGTCGATGATCGGCGCCGGTGTGTTCAGCGCGTGGGGACCCGCCGCAGCTGCCGCCGGGACCGGGCTCCTGATCGGTCTCGGGCTCGCCGGGGTCGTCGCCTTCTGCAACGCCACCTCCTCCGCCCAGCTCGCCGCTCAGCACCCCGAATCGGGTGGCACCTACGTGTTCGCCCGTCGCCAGCTCGGCGCCTCGTGGGGTCACCTCGCCGGATGGGCCTTCGTCATCGGCAAGACCGCGTCGTGTGTCGCGCTGGCGCTCACCGCCGGCGCCTACCTGTGGCCCGAACAGGCGCGGCTGGTCGGCGTCGCGGCCGTCGGCACCGTGGCGCTGGTCAACGTCGGCGGGCTGACGCGCACCGTTGCCGTCACCAAGTGCATCCTGGCCGTCGCGCTGGTCGCGCTGATCGCCGTCGTCGTCGCCGGCTGGTCGAGCTCGACGGCCTCGCTCTCCCGCCTCGCTCCGATGGACGCCTCGGCCCTCGGCGTGCTGCGCGCCGCCGGGTTCCTGTTCTTCGCGTTCGCCGGTTACGCCCGCATCGCCACGCTCGGCGAGGAGGTCCAGGACCCCGCCCGCACCATCCCCAAGGCGATCACGGGCGCGCTGGCGGGGGTGCTGATCATTTACCTCACTGTCGGCGTCACGCTGCTCGCCGCCGTCCCCGTTGCTGCCGTGGCGACGAGCGACGCGCCGCTCGGCCTCGTCGTGGCGGCCTCCCCGCTCCCGGGGCTCGGCCCCGTCGTCCGCGTGGGCGCCGGCATCGCCGCACTCGGCGTCCTGCTCAACCTGGTGCCCGGCGTGTCTCGCACCGTGCTGGCGATGGCCCGCCGGCGGGAGCTCCCGGCCTGGCTGGCCCACGTCGACGACCGCCGCTCGGTTCCCCTGCGGGCCGAGGCCGTCGTCACCGCCGTCGTCATCGTGCTCACCGCAGCACTCGACCTCCGAGGGGCGATCGGCTTCTCCGGCGTCACGGTCCTCGCCTACTACGCCATCACCAACGCCGCCTGCTTCACCCTGCCGCCGTCGCAGCGCCGCTGGGGACGGTGGGTCAGCGTCGCCGGTCTCGTCGGCTGCGTCGTCCTGGCCGTGGCGCTGCCCGTCGCCACCACCATCACCGGCGCCGGCATCCTCCTTGCCGGCGTCGTGGTCCGGCGACTGACCCAGCATCGACTCACCCGATGATCGCGGGTGAGGCACCTTCGCCCTCGTGCCCGCGCCGTTCGGGACCGCCGGTTCGACGAGCGGGCGCGCCGAGGCGGTGGACGAGCTCGGCGACGTGTTCGGCGACGAGATCAGGGTGCACGCACAGGTCGAGGTGGCGCCCCTCGAGCCGGCTGATCGGCCAGCCCCATCGCTCTGCTTGCACCCGGTCGTCGTCGTAGGCGGGGCTCAACTGGAGGTAGGCAGCTGGGCGGGTCCACCAGCGGGTCGACAGCGGGAGCGCCTCGTCGTAGAAGGACCGGGGCAGGCGAGGGATCTCGGCGGTGATGGTTCGGCGGATCCGCTCGTCGGGGACCAGCTCGGCCAGCAGCTCGGCGGACCACCACTCGTGCCACGGCGGAAGCAGGCCATCGACGACCGGCAACGTGTCGAGCAGGTGCAGCACCTGGACCGACGGCCGGTAGTGCGGTCCGGGCGGCGGGACGACGGCATCGACGAACACGAGCGCGGCGCCCGTGGCCTCGGCGACCGCCGGGATGAAGGCACCGGCACCGGAGTGGCCGATGACGACATCGGTGGCGGCGACCGCGGCGGCGATGGATCGCTGCTCGAAGTGCTGGGGCGAGTCGTTCGCCGCCCGCAGATCCGGCGTCGTCGTCGTCCAGCCGAGCGCCTCGAGCGCCGTGGCGAGGGCTGTCACCGTCGCCGGACCGACGAGCGGGCTGTGGATGATCAGGGCGTTCTTCAGGATCGGCCCTCGGCATCCGCCGATGCGGTCGCCGGGTCGTCACACGACAGGCTCTGCCCCGGCGTGTGGTACAGCTCCACGAGGTCCACGGCGTCGACGTGGCGGTGCCAGCGACCGCGCGGCACCACGCAGAGCGACCCCGCCCGCAGCGGCACGAGCTCGTTCCCAACTGCGTCGAACACCTCCACGGTGACCGAACCCTCGAGGGCGAAGAGCAGCTCGTCGGTGTCGGGGTGCATCTCCCAGGGCCCCGCTCCCGGGCTGTTGGCCCGGAAGACGGCGAAGTGGCCGTCGTTGAACGCCACGAACTCGTGGAAGGCGAGCTCGGGATCGGCGCCGGCGATGTCGACGGGGTGATGGGCTTCCATGACGACATCATCGTCGGCTGCCGTCCAACTCCAACTCGGCGATGCGCCGACGCTGGCCCCTTGCCGGCCGGCCGGCCAACGTCGCACACTGGACGCGTGGCCGTCGCCGGGTTCCTCGTGCTCGCCCTCGGGTTGCTGATGATCCTGCCGCGCGGGTTCACCGGTGGATCGAGCTACAGCCGGATCACCCCCGTCAGCGACTCGTACATCGAGACGACACCCGGCTTCCGGGACGAGCCCGGCCCGTGGTTCAGCTGGAAGCGGACCGCCGTCGGACTCGCCGTGGCCGGTGTCGGCGGGGTCTTACTGGTGTTCGGGCTCTGACCTCGTCCACACGGCGCCGGCGGCCTCATGGCGGACTGCTCGGTTCGCTCCGTGCCTCGACGAGGTCAGCGAGCTTGCCGATGGAGATCGTCCAGCCCAGCTCGTTGTCGGCCGGAGAGACGCCCGGTGGCAGGTTCTCGTGGACACCGGTCAGCTCCGTCCCATCACCGTCGTGCTCGAGTCGGTAGGTGATCGTCATCTCGCCGGCGACGGACGGGTCCTCGGTCTCGAACTCGACGACCTGCACGACCTCGGCGCCAGGAACCAGCCGCCGGAAGCGGCCGTGGAACGAATCGGTTCGGCCGCTGGTCTTGCCGGCGCCGGTCGGGGCGTCGTAGGTCAGCGAGATCCTGAACTCCCCACCCTCCCGAGGTTCGAAGGTGTGCACCTCGCTCGTCATGCCATCGGGGACCATCCAGCGTTGCACCGCCGCTGCATCGAGGAGCGCTCGGTAGACCGAGGCGGGCGGCGCGGCGATCCTCCTCGTCACTCGCGTCGTCGTCACGGCGACGACCGTACCGACGCCCACGCGGAGGTGGCGTGCCCGGTCAGAACGACCAACGGGTGGCCCCGCCCGGATCCTTCGTCGCCACGGCGTAGGCGTTCTCGAGCGTGACCTCGTAGACGTACCAGGGCGGCGGGCCGGCGCTCGGAGCGCTGTACTCGTGAGTGAACCCGCCGTCGGCGACCGACGGCGCCCACCCGCCCTCGGCGAAGACACCGGCCAGCGTCTGCAAGGCCTCATCGTCCGTCACGCGCCGCGCCCAGCCCTCCAGCGCCACGTCGTAGCCGTGCACGGCGACGCCGAGCGAGCACTTCGGGTTGCGCTCGACGTTGCGCGCTTTGCGCGTGCCGGGGCCGGCTGAGAAGTAGTACCGGCCGTCGTGCCAGAAGGCGCCGACGGCGGTCATGTGCGGCCGACCGTCGGCGTCGGCCGTGGCCAGCCAGAAGGTGTGGTGGTCCGGGCCGCCCGTGCCGGGCTCCTGCGTGACGTTGCCCTCGAGCGAGCGGCGCACGTCGGCCCACTCGAGCGGCGCCAGCTCGTACAGCTCGGCGAGGTTCTTGACGTCGGGTTCGGCAGCGGTCATGTCAGTTCCGACGCCGCTCACCGCACGGACTCATCGGACGAGCGCCGAGTCTGACCTTGGTGCCCCGCCGCCTGCCCGACCCGTCCTCGTCTCCACCTCGTACATCCGTCCATGCTGTCCGACGGGTGCAGCGGCGGAACCAGGTCAGCGGCTCCGGGACGCCACTTCCAGGAAGGTCAGGCCGTCGTCGCCCTCGAAGTCGCGCAGGTTGCACAGCCCGGTGGACACCCGCTCGATGAACCCCCACTGCCACACCGCCTCGGGATCGGCGTCGCACCACGCCGCCAGTTGCTCGGACCGCTGTCGTGTCAGACGCGACGTGTCGCCGGCCAGCAGGGGCTCGTTGTACTCGCGCATCGGCACACCGAGGTCGTGCGCGGGATCCGATCGCAGGCCCTCGGGGTCGACGAACTTGAACCGCCGACCGTCGCCGGCATCGACCGTGTTCCACCCGTGCGCGTCACCGTGAGCCAGCACCGCGTGGTCGGGATCGAACGCCCCGGCTCGCTCATCGCAATACGCGACGGCGCGATCGATCACATGGCGGCCGCACGGTCGGCCGAGCAGCTCCCAATCCGCCACGATCGTCGCGGCGAGCGACGCCGCCTTCTGCGCACCGGTGGGGAGCTCCACGACCGCGTCGATCGGCCGCCAGAACGTCCGGAGCGTCGCGGCGACCGTCTCCAGCAACTGCTCCGTCGGCAAGCGCAGCTCGGCGAGGTTGGGGCCGAGGCGCTCGAGCAGCATCGCCGGCACCGTGCGGTCGAACTCGAACAGGGCGGCGCAGCCTTGCCCGTCGGCCAGCCGGTGCACCAGCACGCTGTGATCGAAGGCGACGAGCTCGTCGACGTGCAACGGCATCGCCACCTTGAGCACGCAGTCGCGCCCGGATTCGTCCCGTGCGGCGGCGACGTAGCCGGCCGTGCCACCGCCATACGTCGAGCCGATCCGCAGGCCCCATCGACGCGCCAGGTCGGCCACCGTCTCCGGGAGCTCGCGCAGCCAACGCTCACCAGCGCGACCGGCGGATCGCGCCCGCTGGCGGACCAGTTCCGGCAGCTCGAGGCCATCTGCCGCATGCACCATCATCGAATCCTCTACCACGCAGGCCTCTCCAGCCGGCTCCGATGCGGAGTGGTCTCGCCGCCGAACCATCGCCCTCGATGGCACCGATGAGTCGTCGTGTCCTGGGAGGTCTGAAGGGGGAGGATGCGGCCTGGGACTGGCCGTGTGTCGAAGGAGACCCCCATGACCTTGCCGAAGATCGTCTCGCCCGAAGCATGGACCGCCGCCCGGCGGAAGCTGCTGGAGAAGGAGAAGGAGTTCACGCGCCGACGCGACCAGCTGAACACCGAACGTCGGGAGCTGCCGATGGTCGAGGTGACGAAGCCGTACGAGTTCGAAGGCCCCGACGGCTCCCGATCGCTGCTCGACCTCTTCGAGGGCCGCCCGCAGCTGATCGTGTACCACTTCATGTTCCACCCCGAGTGGGACGACGGCTGCCCGAGCTGCACCGCGGGCACCGACGAGCTGGGGCCCGGCTTGATCGAGCACCTCAACATCCGTGACACCTCGTACGCCCTCGTGTCGCGCGCCCCGCTGGCCAAGCTCGAGCGATGGAAGGCCGAGCGGGGCTGGACGATCCCGTGGTACTCGACCAACGACGGCGACTTCAGCTACGACTTCGGCGCGACCATCGACGCCTCACGGGGCTTCGACGAGTTCAACTACCGCACCCTCGACGAGTACGCCGAACGGGGTGAGGAGAGCATGAAGACCGCCGAGCAGCCGTACGACATGCCCGGGCGCACCTGCTTCCTCGCCGTCGACGGCACCGTGTACCGCACCTACTCCGTGTACGCCCGCGGACTGGAGAGCACTGGCGGCTCGTACTACTTCCTCGACCTCACCGCGCTCGGACGCCAGGAGGACTGGGAACGACCCGAGGGCCGGTCGGCCGACGTGCGCACCAACCAACCAGACTTCGCCTCGTAGCGGCCCGGCCGTCAGAGCCGGCTGCGTCCGGACGCAGCCGGCTCAGGTGTGACCGGCGAGGGCTTCGGTGATGTGGGCCTCGATCGTTTGCTTCTCGATCCCCAGGGTGCTGAGCGGACCGCCGTCCGGCTCGGCCTCGAGAATGGCCAGCAGGACGTGTTCCGTTCCGATGTAGTTGTGACCGAGCCGCAGCGCCTCACGGAACGTGAGCTCGAGCGCCTTGCGGGCCTCGGTCCCGTAGGGCACGAGAGCGGGCGGTTCGTCGACCGGCGGCGGCAGCGTGGCGACGACGGCGTCACGTACCCGCTGCGAGCGACACGCCGGTTCCGGCGATGGCCGTCGCCGCCAGCGCCGCCGGTTGGCTGAGGAGTCCGAGGAGCAGGTGGGCAGGCAGGATCTCGCCGTGTCCCGCCTCGTGGGCCGCGTTGTGCGCAGACATCACGGCGCGCTTGGCACGTGGGGTGAAGCGGTTGAAGCCCTCGTTGGCGTCGAGGTCGGTCGCCGCGCCGGGGTCCTTGGGGAGGAAGCGCTTGCGAGCGGCCTGCTTGGTCACACCCATGGCGTGGCCGATGTCGGTCCAGGAGGCCCCCGAGCGCCGGGCTTGATCGACGAAATGGCCGATGAGGTGATCGGCCAGCTCGCCGAGGTGGTCGGCGGCGACCATGGCGCTGGTGAGCTGGTCGAGCTCGTCGTCGTGGACCGTACGGATCGCCCGGATCAGGTCGTCGAGGCGGACCGAAGGGGGCAGCACGGGTTCGGCCACGTCGACAACCCTAGGTTGTCGAGGGCATCGAGACAACCCTCGGTTGTCACCGACGAGCCATCGAGGACGACCGGCGTAACGTCGTCCCCATGACGCCAACCGCCTACATCTGCGCCGCCTGCGGGACGCAGCACGCCGAGTCGGAGGTGCCGCCTGCGACGTGCCCCATCTGCAGCGACGATCGTCAGTACGTGGCGTGGTCGGGCCAGGCCTGGACGACCCACGAGGACCTCGCCGGCGACCATCGCTGCCGATTGGAACTCGACCACGAGCTGCTCGGCCTCGGCATCACGCCCAGCTTCGGCATCCCACAGCGGGCACTGTTCGTGGAGACCGATGCGGGCAACCTGCTGTGGGAGTGCATCAGCCTCGTCACGCCCGAGGCCGTCGACGCGGTGGCAGCACGTGGTGGGGTGGACCGCATCGTCATCTCCCATCCGCACTTCTACTCATCGATGGTCGAGTGGAGCGACGCCCTCGGCGGTGTGCCGATCCTGCTGCATGCCAACGACCGCCAGTGGGTCGCTCGATCGTCGCCGGCCGTCACATGGTGGGAGGGCGACCAGCTACGCCTCTCACCGACCGTGACGCTCTATCGCTGTCCTGGCCACTTCCCCGGCAGCGTCGTACTGCACTGGACCGACGGGCCAGGCGGCAAGTCGGTCCTGCTGTCGGGCGACGCCTTGCACGTCGCCCAGGATCGCCGGCACGTCTCGTTCCCGTACAGCGTGCCCAACCACATGCCGGCCCGCCCGGTCGACGTGGCGGAGACGCGCCGGCGCCTCGAGGAGGTGGACTTCGAGGACGTCTACGGCTTCACGTGGGGCCTCAACATCATCGGCGGCGCCCGCGCCGCCGTCGACGAGAGCTTCGAGCGCTACTTCGCCGCCGTCACGGCGACGGTGGCCTGATCGGTCACTGCCGACGACCCCGTACGACGTTCACCACCCGCTCAGCTGCCATGGCTGACTCGTCGGAGGTACTCCTGCCGATCGAGCGGGTTGCGGTCGGAGCGGGGGCGTGATGGTGGCGCGCCCTTGACTGGCAGATAACCGGCCAGGTCCGACTCGAGCACGCCCTCGCCGCGGGTCAGATCAGGCAGCTGTCGCTGCAGGTGGTGGAGGCGGGCGACCCGGATGACGCCGTCCAGCACGGCGGTCGCTCCGCGGGTCGTCGGGGGTCCGGGCTGGGCGTCGAGCTCGCGCAGGACCGCCATGACCGGGCCGAGGTCGTGGAAGGGGAACTCGAGGTGGAAGTCGAGGACTGGTTCGAGCACGGTGGTGCCCGCCCGCGTCAGCGCAGCCATCAGCACGAGTGGTGTGAGCAGGCGGTAGTCCGACAGGGTCGTACCCGGCCACTTGCGCGGAGGTGCCTGGTAGCCGCAGTCGGTCATGACGACCCGGCAGTCGGTGACCTCCCAGCCGTAGAGGCCTTGGCGGAGGGACTCATGGACGGTCCGCTCCATGACCTGACGGAAGGCGTCGACGCTGCCGAAGACGTGGATGGGGATGGACTTGACCCCGACATCGAGCTCGAAGGTCACGCCCGACCCGGGAGGCAATGGCGAGATGGCCAGACCGACCCCGGCGAGGAACGGATGATCGGGCGCACGCCCCGGCGGGAGCAGTTCGACGGCTGTCGCCGTGCGGTTCGGTCGCTCGATGCAGACGGGCGTCGTCGGGCGGAACTCGACCTCCAGTCCGTAGTCGCTCGCCAGCATCTGGGCAACGATCTCCTTCTGGACCTCCCCGTAGAGCGACAGGAAGAGCTCCTGGCGGGTGTCGTCCTGGCGGAGGTTGATCAGGGGATCTTGCTCCGCGAGATCCGACAGGGCCTCGAACACGGCGCGCTTGTGCGCCGTGCGACGTGGCACGACCGCGGTCTCCATCGCCGGCGGCGCGAACGCGCGTTCCTCCACCGTGCGGGCGGACGGTCCAAACCGGTCGCCGATGCGCGCCGTCCTGAGACCGTGGAGCTTGGCGATCTCGCCGGCGTGCACGGCAGCCCTCGTCGTCGTGGTGCCGCCATCGAAGACCTCGATGGCCGTGACGGTTGCGGTGTCTGATGGGTCGGCGCCGAACCGAACGCGATCTCGGGTCCGGAGCGTCCCGCTGAAGATGCGGGCGTAGGAGATCTTCTCGCCATTCGGTCCGCGCTCGATCTTGAACACCGTTCCCGAGGCCGGCCCCGTCGCGGCAACGTCCGTCGGACGCAGCAGCCACGGAATGGCCCGCATCAGGTCGTCCACACCGACGCCGCTCAGGGCGGCGCCGAAGTAGACCGGCAGCACCTGGAACCGGGCCGTCTGTCGGGCGATGAGCCGTCGAAGCTCCGCAGGCGGCAACGGCTGGTCAGCGAGGAAGCGGCGCAGGACGGTGTCGTCGTTGACGGCCAAGGCCTCAGTGGCGGCCGCCGAGAAGCTCGCAGCGGCGGCGTCGTGGACGACGACGCTGGCTCGCTTCGTGCTCACATCCCGCACCGCGCCCATCGCCAACACGTGTGCGTCGAGGCGCTCCGAGACCGCTTCCAACGTCCGTCGGTCGTCGGCACCCATCCGGTCGATCTTGTTCACGAACACGAGCGTTGGCACCCCGAGCCGGCGCAGCGCGCGGAAGAGCAGCATCGTCTGCGACTGCACGCCTTCGACCGCTGACACCACGAGGATCGCACCGTCGAGCACTCCGAGCACGCGCTCGACCTCGGCGATGAAGTCCGGGTGTCCCGGCGTGTCGACGAGGTTGACCGTCACGCCGTCGGCGACGAAGGAGGCGACCGCCGACTTGATCGTGATGCCGCGCTGCCGCTCCAGGGCGAGCGAATCGGTCCGTGTCGTGCCGTCGTCGACCCGACCGACGGCGTCGATGACGCCCGCGGCGTACAGCAGCCGCTCGGTCAGGGTGGTCTTACCGGCGTCGACGTGCGCCAGGATCCCGAGGTTCAATGTTGCCAACTCGCGTCACGTCCTTCTGATCGGCATCCGCTCCCAGATCGATGATCAGTGACGCTTGGCGCATGAGGGCCCCTTCGGCTCGGTCGACGGTGCGAGCCCAGCACACCAGCCCTCGTGCCGACGACGCCTTTTCGCAGTCAGACTGACGACGTGGGTGCCGGGGACTCGAACGCAGCCCGCGAGATGTCGCATTGGGTCACCTGGCACGAGTCCTACGCGGACGCGGGCTCGTCCCTCGCTCGGCGGCTGTCGGTGGTCCGTGCACGGATCGGTGAGACGCTCGACGCCGCCGGTGTCGGCCGGATCCGAGTGCTCAGCCTGTGCGCCGGCGACGGGCGCGATGTGCTCGCCGAACTCGCCCGGCGACCGTGGCTGCGCGCCGCGACCACGCTCGTCGAGCTCGATGAGCAGCTCGCGGCGGCCGCCGGAGCAGCGGGGTCCGGCGTGCCGGGGACCGAGGTCCGGCACGGCGATGCCGGCGACGTGGCGGTGTTCGCCGACGTGCTCCCTGTCGACCTGCTCCTGTTGTGCGGCGTCTTCGGCAACATTCCGGTTGCTGACATCCGCACGACGATCGCTGCTGTTCCGGAGATGCTGACCGTCGGCGGCACCGTGATCTGGACGCGTGGTTGGTTCGCCGACGACGACCTGCGTCCGACGATCCGCCGCTGGTTCGCCGACGAGGGCCTGGCGGAGGTTGCGTTCGATGGAGAGCCGGAGCGCTACGGCGTCGGCGTCGCCCGTTCACTGGGCACCCCGCCCGCTCAACGCTTCGACGCCAACACGACGCGCCTGTTCCGCTTCATCCGGTGATCGACATCGACTGCGGATCGGCGGCCGTCGGGCGGCACACTGCGCGACGTGGACGAGCCGACGGAGGCGCCGTTCCCCTGTCCGTGCTGCGGTCACGTCGTGTTCGCCGAAGCACCCGGCTCCTACGACATCTGCCCTGTGTGCTGGTGGGAGGATGACCTCGTGCAGCTTCGCCGTCCCGACTTCACCGGCGGTGCGAACCGGCCCTCGCTGATCGAGGCGCAGCACAACTACCGGCAGACGGCAGCATCGGATCCTCGCTTCGTCGCCAACGTGCGGCCAGCCGGCGCAGCTGAACCGGTCGATCCGGACTGGCGACCGTTCGACCCGGCGCGTGATCGCATCAGCGAGCGTGAGACCGGGACCGGCGATCGCCCGACGGACCAGGTCGGCGTGACCGCGCACTACTACTGGCGAACGTGAGCGCGGCGCGGATCGAGCCCCTGCTCGACCCGGAGGAGTGACGGTCCGTTCGTCAGCCCGCCCAAGGGTTTCGATCGTGACCGACGACCAGCTCGCCGATGTGCACGTGGTCGGGTTGGTCGAGCAGCCACATGGCGGCGTTGGCGACATCGCCGGGCGTCAGCATCCTGCCGAGCACCGTGGCCGACTGCGGATCGCCGGTCGCCTCCCACCAGTCCGTGGCCACGCTGGCCGGACACAGCACGTGGACCCGCACGCCGGTGTCGCGCAACTCCTCCTGCAACGCCAGCGAGAACCCGTTGAGGCCCCACTTCGCCGCGCAGTACGCCGTGCGGTTGGCCTCGGCGCCCTTGGCGGCGATCGAGGAGATCTGCACGATCCTCCCGCCGCCAGCAGCCAGCATGGTCGGGAGCACGGCACGCGACATCAGGTACGGCCCGGTGAGGCAGCTGCTGATCGTCGCCTCCCACATGTCGGCGGTCAGGTCGAGGAGCGGCGATGGCGGCCCGTACCCGGCAGCGTTGACGAGCACGTCGATCCGTCCGAAGCGCTCGCCCGCCGCTTCCACGACCGCCGTGGCGGTGCTCGGCGATGCCACGTCGCCGGCCACGGTCACGACGTCGGTACCACCCACACGGAGCGCATGAGCGAGCTCCGCGAGACGCTCGACGTTCCGGGCCGTCAGCACGAGGCGGGCCCCGCGCCCGGCCAGCGCGTGTGCGAGCTCTCGACCGATGCCACCAGCTCGCGCCGGTCACGATGGCGACGCTGCCGTTGAGGTTCATCCCGCTTCCTTAGCCGCGGCAGCCGAACGACCAAGACGTTGGGCGGTCGCTGCTCCTGATCCAGCCGGCCCGTGGGTCGAGACTGGGGCGTGCTCCCGACCTTCAGGTCGCTCGCTGCAGTGGTCGGGGGGCATGGATGTCCTCGAGGCGGTCGTCCACGATGAGCACGACCTCCCCGCGGATGCCATCGGGGTCGTCGAACCAGATGCTGTGAAAGGCGCCGAGGTCCTCGATCGCGCCATCACTCGCCTCGCGGTGCGTGAGCCGGTCAGCGATCGCGGCGAACGCTTCCGGCGACGCGGCGGTGAGCGCCAGGTGGTCGATGTGACCACGCTGGAACATGACCGGCGACGCCGTGGTGTAGCTGTTGCCGGCGAGCTCTGCTGGGTGCAGCCACGAGCTCGGCCCGGTGCGGATGATGGCGTGTCGGAACGCCGGGGTGGTCTCTTCGAAGACGACCTCGAGGTCGAACACGTCGGTGTAGAACTCGACGAAGCGGTCGAGGTCGGCGGTCAGCACGGCGACGTGGTTGACACCGGCGAGCAGGTTCATGGTGGCTCCCTTCATGGGCGTGGTCGGGTCAGTAGGGCGTCGATCGCGGTGCTGACCGCCGTGGCGGCGTGCACGCCGTCGAGGTCCCAGAAGTCGCGGAGCGCCCGCCACACGGCGGCGCTGCCGAGGACCTGCACGACGGCGGCGACGTCGCGTGCCGTCTCGTGGTCCAGGTCGGGACGGGCGTCGGCGACGACGGCCAGCGCGGCGGCGCGACGTCGCTCGACGGCGTCGAGCCGGGCCCGTCGACCCTCCGGTGACGACAGCAGCTCGTCGATGACCGGCGCGACGGTGTCGAAGCCGGGGAACACCCGTCGCACCATGGCGGTCATCTCGAGCGGTGTGGTCGGCAGCTGGCCGTCGAAGCCGATCCGCTGGTTGACATGGGCGAACAGCGCGTCGAACAAGGCCTGACGGTTCGGGAAGTGGCGATACAGGGTGCGCTCTGGCACGTCGGCGGCGGTCGCCACCTTGGTGAAGGTGACGTCTTCGCCGGCTCGGATCAGGTCGCAGACCGCGTCCAGCACGTGGTCTCGCAGCAGCTGCGTCTGGGCTGCACGGACCGACGTCGTCATGACAGTGATACTGTCATATTGGCAATGTTACTGTCAAGCACATCGCGCCGAATCGTCTGGACGCGCAGGGTGAACGCGGCGACGATGTGTCGGACACTGCGCCAGTCGGCTCGACGAGAGGGGACGCGACGATGCCGCTCTACCTGACGAAGTTCAGCTACACGCCAGAGACATGGAAGCGGCTGATGGCGAACCCGGAGGATCGCCGGCTGGCTGCGCAGTCCTACATCGAGTCGGTCGGCGGGAAGCTCCACGGCTTCTGGTACGCCTTCGGCGCCGACGACGGGTACAACCTCTTCGAGGCCCCTGACAACGTCTCGATGGCCGCCGTGGCGCTGGCGATCGGTGGCGGCGGCGCGCTCCGCTCGATCGAGACGACGGTGCTGCTGTCGGTCGAGGAGACGATGGAGGCGCTGCGGATGACCGAGCAGGTCCGGTACCGACCCCCCGGCGCCTAGCTCGGCGGCCGATCGTCGGTCACCCGGAGAGGGCGCCGGCGAGGGCGGCACGGAGGTCTCCACCGAGACCGTGGCGCTCCCAGCGCGCCGTCCACGACCGCTCGATCTCGTCGATGGCGGTGATCGCCGCCCGCACCAGCTCGCGCCCGGCGTCCGTGAGCACGACAAGGCGGGCTCGGCCGTCCGCCGGATCTCGCACGCGCTCGACGTAGCCCCGCCGTTCGAGCACGTCGACGACCTCGCCGACCGACTGGTGGGTCAGCCCCGTGCGGGCGGCCAACGTCGTCAACCGGGTGCCGTCGGGATCGAGGTTCTCGAAGATCGGGTGGAACGACGGCGGTGAGTCGGCGAACCCGGCGGCCTCCACGCGCGTCGTGATCTCGTCGACCATCAGGTTCGTCGTTCTCCGCAGGAGCGAGATCAGCGTGACGACCCGCTCTCCGGTCGCCCCTTCTGCTGCTGGCTGTGACATGCGACGCCTCCAGGCCCTTGCCAATTGCGCAGGCAACCTGTACAGTTAGGCAGGAAACCTGCACAATAGCACCGGAGGGACCCATGTCCATCACCACCGACCACGTCGATCGTCGCACCGCCGTGAGCACCGCCGTGGCGCAGAACTTCTTCTGCACGTTGGCCACCAGCTCGGCCGAGCACCGTCCCCACGTCGCCGGCGTGCTGTACGCGCTGGTCGGGCGCGACCTCTACGTCCACACCGACCGGCCCAGTCGTAAGGCACGCAACATCGTCGAGAACCCGCGGGCGGCCGTGTGCGTCGTCATCCCGACCGGTCCTGACGCACCGCCGAACACCGTGAGCATCCAGGGAACGGCCACCCTGCTCGAGCTCGACGATCCGGAGGTCCGGGCGCTCATCGACGGTGGCCAGCTGGCATCGATCACGTCACACGGTGAGCTCGAGCGTCCGGACACGTGCTTCGTCAAGTTCTCGCCCGGACCGACGGCGTCGAGCTACGGCGTCGGCGTCTCCGAGGAGGACCTCGCCGCCGATCCGTTGGGCGCCTTCGGTCGGGTGCCCTGGTGACCCGGGTCGCGACACCGTTCGTCCGAACCCGGGCGGGCCGCGGTCGGTACTGTGCGTCGCAATGCCTGGGCCGAGGGGATCGTCGTCGCTGTCGACGGCAGCGAGCTCGTCGAATGGGTCGAAGCGCACACGCGTCTCGTTGCTCGCGTCGACGGTTGCGGCCGCGACGCAGCGAGGCGGCGATCACCCGGCCCAGGCACCGGCGATCTGGCGAGTGGCGGCGTTCAGCCGGTTCCAGGCGTTGATCGCCGCGATGTCGACGACCAAGGCTGCCAGCGCAGCTTCGTCGTAGTTGGCGGCCGCTGCGGCCCAAACGTCGTCGGGCACCGCGTCGGGTCGGTCGGCGAGACGGGTGACGCACTCGGCCAGCGCCAGGGCCGCCCGTTCCTCGTCGGTGTAGTAGGGGGCCTCCCGCCAGGCGGCGACGGAGAAGATCCGCTCGTCGGCCTCGCCGGCGCGCTTGAGGTCCTTGGCGTGCATGTCGACACAGACACCGCAGCCGTTGATCTGGCTGGCCCGCAGGTGCACGAGGTCGAGGGTGCGGTGCGGGATGCCGGCCTTCGTGGCCGACTTGCTCAGCGCCAGCAACGCGTCCATTGCGCCGGGCACGGTCATGGCGGGATTGGGGATCCGGGCTTCCATCTCTTGCTGCTCCTGTTCGCGGCCGGCCTGTCACACCGGCCCGGTTCATGGGTTCAACTGGTTGACACCGCAGCACGGAGGGATGTGACAGGGATGGACGACGAGGTTCGACTGGCCGAGCAGTTCGAGGAGCACCGGGCGCGCCTGCGCGCCGTGTCATACCGCATGCTCGGCTCGATCAGCGCCGCCGACGACGCCGTCCAGGAATCGTGGCTGCGGCTGCGCAGCTCGGACCCGGACCAGATCGACAACCTCGGAGCGTGGCTGACCACCGTCGTCGCCCGGATCTGCCTCAACGTCCTGCGCACCCGCCGCACCCACCCCGAGGAGCCACTGGAGGCGCACGTGCCCGACCCCGTGATCGACCGTCCCGACGCCGTCAACCCCGAGCACGAGGCCCTGCTCGCCGACGCCATCGGCCTGGCGCTGATGACCGTGCTGCAGACGCTGCCGCCGGCCGAACGCCTGGCACTCGTGCTGCACGACTCGTTCGCCGTGCCGTTCGATGAGATCGCCCGGATCATCGACAAGACACCAGCGGCCACTCGGCAACTGGCCAGCCGTGGGCGACGCAAGGTCCAGGGCTCGCCGACGACGCCCGAGCCCGATCTGGCCCGCCAGCGCGAGGTCGTCGACGCCTTCTTCGCCGTGTCCCGCGGCGGTGACTTCGATGCCCTCGTCGCACTCCTCGATCCCGACGTGGTCCTGCGGTCCGACACCGGCCGCCCGGACACCTCGCACGTATTGCGTGGCGCGGCGTCCGTCGCCAGCGATGCCCTGACCTTTTCGTCCGGGGCTCGATGGACGCGCCCTGCGCTCGTCAACGGCGCGGCCGGCGTCGTCATCGCTCCGCACGGACGGCCCGTGGCGGTACTCGCCTTCACCGTCTCCGACGGTCGCATCGTCGCCATCGAGGCGCTCGGCGACCCAGTGCGCGTGCAACAGCTCGATCTGTCGGTGCTGGACTGAGGGCGCATGACCACGAATGCGGCCGTTGTGGTGGCCTTCAACGAGGCGATCAACGGGTCCCAGCGGGCGGCTTGGCGAACACCGGCACGGATCTCTGGTCGCTTGCCGGGTCGGCGGCGGTGCTGGTGACGTGCGGAGCGGCCCTGCTGGCCGTCTCGATTGATCACCGAGCTCGGCCTCGCCCGGCGGTCATCCCCCGCGATCACGAACGTCGTTGACGAATCGCTTCGGTGCCAACGCGGAGTAGCTCTCAGTGAGGAGTTCGGAGATCTCGTCCCACCCCACCTCGCCGTCGAGGTCCAGTCCAACGATGTCCCGGAACCACACGGGTTTGAAGAACGGAGGGCCCATCGCGGTCAGCGTGTCCAGCTCGTCGCCGACGGCGCGGAACGTGAGCACGGTGGTGGGACCGTCGGTGCCCGCCGCCATCGCGTAGGCGTGCGGGGCACCGTCGGCGATCGGCACCACGTGGGCGAACGTCTTGGTGCGGATGCGCCAACGGACGCCCACCCACGCGTCCTCCTCGACGACGTCAGGCAACGCAAGGCACACGGCGCCGACACGGCTCACGACGTCCTCGAACCGCACTGCTTCGACGGTACCGGGGACCGATCAGCCCAGCCGGCGGTCGGCCGTCGTCGCGGTCGACGACGGCTGACCGGGTCAGGGCCAGGTCGGCAGCGAGTCGGGGTAGAGCAATCTGACCACTTCGCCCCATAGCGCCTGCGATGGAACGACGATCTGGTCGGCGGCGTCCCCATGTCGCAGCTCGAAGCATTCGAGGAACTGGTCGAAGTTGCGCCGGGAGCGACCGTCCTACGGGACTGATCGAGGCATGCCAGAAGGCGAGCATCGGGTTGGACGACAGTTGCCTCGATCGGCGGGCTCGTCACGTCGATCATCCCTGCACCTGCCGTCAATGGGTCGTGCCATCACTGTGTGATGCGCGGCGGCCTCGACGCATGGAGGGCGGATGACGAACTCGTGGCGATGTCACGGTCACCTGCCGGTGTCCGAGCGGGCGTCGGCAGCGCCGGAAGCGTCCAGCGCGACGCAGCACACGTGCGCCGGCCTGCCGTTCTGGCGCGGCCGTCCGCTCGACCCTAGAGTCGTTCGGTGCGCTGGTTCGGTTGCGTCCGGTCGCATCGGGGAAGCCAGCCGCATGATCGCGTCGAGGCGGACGTTCCCGTGCGACACCCACGTCAGTGGGAGTGTTCCTGCGCCCCATCCGACGGCCGAGCAGGAGGAGCCCCCCGAGTTGGAGCGCTCAACGCAGCCACTTGACACCCACGTCGTGATCGTCGGTGCCGGACCGACCGGGCTGCTGCTCGCTGGCCAGCTGCGTCGGCGCGGTGTCGCCTGCGTGCTCGTCGACGCATACGACGCGCCGCTGGCCTGGGACCGCGCCACCGTCGTGCACCCGCGCTCGCTGCAGATCTTCGAGTCCCTCGGCCTCGTCGACCAGATTTCCCAGGCCGCCGTGCACATCCGCGGCGCCCGGTTCCATTCGGGCGGCCGCACGCTCGGGATGCTCGACTTCAGCGCCAACCCCACGCGCTATCCGTTTGACCTGGGGGTGTCCGAGGAGACGACCGAGCGCATCCTCACCGGCTACCTCGACAGCGTCGGGGGCAAGGTCACCCGGTCGACGCGGCTCGTCGACCTTGCGCAGGACGGTGACCATGTCACCGCGACGCTGGAGACCGAAGGCGAGCGCCGCGTGATCACGGCCGCGTGGGTCGTCGGGTGCGACGGCTACCGCAGCACGGTGCGCGACCTCAGCGGGATCGCCTATGAGAGTGGCGTACCAGACGAGCCATGGGCGGTCTTCGACACCGGCCTCGACGGCTGGAACGCCGACTTCGACGTCACCTCCGCCCACTTCGACGACCCGCTCGTCATCCTCACGCCGCTGCCCGGGCAGCGGTTCCGCGTCTATCTGCGACCGGAGTCCAGGAGCACCGACCTGGAGGCCGCCGCCCGCAACGTCCTCGACCAGTACTCGCCAGGGGTGACCTTCACCGACGTGCAGAACCAGACCCGCTTCCTGTGCCACGCCCGGGTCGCCGAGCGGTTCCGCTCGGGGCGGGTCCTCCTCGCAGGGGACGCCGCGCACTCGTGCTCGCCGACCGAAGGCCACGGCATGAACACGGGGCTCCAGGACGCCTACAACCTGGGGTGGAAGCTCGCCCACCTCTGCCGCGGAGCGGCGGGCCAGGTGCTGCTCGACAGCTACGAAGCCGAGCGGCGGCCAGTCGCAGTCCGGATCGTCGAATCGGGTGCAGCGGCGGACGCCGCCCAAGCGCGCCTCGACGCCGCACAGCGCGCTGCCCGCGACGCCGAGCTCACGGCCACCTTCATCGACCCCGACGCCATCCAGTCCGAAGCCGCAGCTGCGGCGGAGGTGGACCGCGACTACAGCGGTTCGGCGGTCATCTCCGGACAGCCCCAGGGACACCGCTCCGGACCGCCCGCCGGGCGGCTGCTTCCATTCACCGAGCCGGTCAAGCTGCCGGGCGGCGACGCTCGTCCGCTGCACGAGCTGACCCACCGAGCCGGTCACACGGTGTTCGTCCTCGGGGGACCTGGCACGTCGACGAGCGAGGTCGCGGACGCACTGGACCGGCTGCACCCGGTCGTGGGCGGGGACCACGTCGAGGCCATCTTCGGCTTCGCAGTCGACGGCCCGAGTGGGGACGGACGGACCGGAAGCGTCGGCGCGCTCGGTGCCGACACCGCCGGACTGCTCGGCGTCGTCGGCCTGTGCCTCCTCGTCGTCCGGCCGGACCGGTACATCGGGCTGCGTCGCGACGGCACGAACGCGTCGGCGGTGGACCCCGACGACCTGCGGCGCTACATCGCGACGCTCGCCGCATGAACCGACGACCCCGAGCTCCAACGGCGTCGGGGCTGGACGGAGTCCATCGCATGGACGAGGGTGTAGCTCGAACCGTCGAGCGAGGAGTTGTTCATGCGCCGAGCCATCACGAGAGCAGCCGGCAGCCTGCTCCTCGTCGTGTCCGTGATCGGGATCGTCTTCGTGACGGGAATGCGGGCGAAGTCCCCGCCCGTGGTGAACGGTGTCCGCAAACTCGGCCGAGCGATGAGACCTCTGGCCATCAAGTCGGCCGGCGGGTCGGGCAATTCCGCCTCGGTGGTCCACCACGTCGGACGGACATCCGGCCGTTCCTATGCGACGCCCGTCGCGGCGGTACCGGGCGATGACGGGTTCGTCATCGCGCTCCCGTACGGGCTCAGCGCAGACTGGCTCAAGAACGTGCTCGCGAGTGGGTCCGCCACCATCGCGCATGACGGCGACACGTACCACGTGAACCGACCGGAGGTCGTCCCGCTCTCGGCCGTCCAGCACCAGTTTTCCTCCGCCGACCAACGCGCCCATCGCTTGTTCGGGGTGGACCAGTGTCTCCGTGTTCGCCGCACCGTCCCCGACCAGCCCGACACAGCTACGACCGGGTAGTTCAACGAGAGACCGACGACCCGGCCCATCCGTCTCCCGCCTCGAGATGCCGGGTGCGGGTGACCCGACGGTCGGTCACGCCTGCTCGTGGTCGTGTTGGACGACCGCCGCGGCGAGTTCGGCTCGGTTTCGGTGGCCGGTCTTGGCGTAGACGTGCTCGAGATGGGTCTTCACAGTTCCTCGTGCCATGAGGAGCTGTTCGGCGATCTCGGGATTGGTGAGCCCCTCGGCGACGAGCTTGACGACGCGCGCTTCGGTGGGGGTGAGGCTGGCCCAACCATGACGGGGCCGGCTGCGCTCACCGCGCGCTCGCCGGGCGTAGGCCACGGCCTCATGGAGATCGAGTCCGAGACCTTCCTGCCACGCCGCGTGCGCTGCCGGGCCGAGGTCACCTTGCGCCGAACGCACCGCGTCGTCGTAGGTACGCAGTTCGCTGGGGAAGCGCCAGTGGTACCCGGTTTCGTTGCGCAGTCGGCTGGCGGCTGCGAGCAGTCGGAGGGCCTCGACGGAGCTGTCGGCCGCGGCCGCCGCTGTGCCGAGCCCCTCGAGCGCATCGATGGCGATGAGCAGCAGCCCGTGCTGATCGGCCAGTCGGAGCGCTTCGTGCCAGTGGGCTTCGTCGCTGTCGAGGAGCCCGGCGATGGCGTGGGCGATGGCCTGCTTCGTCTCGCCCCCGGCGAGCAGCGTGTCGACGTCCGTGCGCGCTGCCGACGGGGCGCGGCAGTCGACAGCGTCGCGTGCCGCCACCCAAGGATCGAGACCGGGATGCGGCGCAGGACGGTCCCCCGCCGGCTCATCCCGCAAGAGCGCCAGGTAGGACGTCGCGACGGCGAGGAGCTGAGCGGATCCTGGCACCTGCCTGGCGGCATCTCGGCGGGCGGCGTCGCAGGCTGCGCTGACCGCCGCCTCGTCCCGGGACAGCAGCCCACCGGTGAGCAGCATCCAGAACCCGTGCGCTTGGATCGGTCGTGTGGCGCTGAGGACGATCTGGTAACCGACGTCGATCACCTCAGCGAGCCGGCCGAAGACGAGTGCCTGCTCGCCGTGGGCGCTGCGGGCGTACTCGCGGAGGTAGCGGCTCCGATACGACGAAGCGGCGGCATCTGCGTCCCGCAACGCGCCGGGTGCCGCGTCGGGTTCGTCGAGGGCCGCGTCGATGGCGAGCCGGACGGTGGCGAGCGCAACGGCGTACGGCTGTCCGTGCTCGCGCCCGACGCGGATCAGCTCACGGTCGGTGGCGACGGACATCCCCAGGAGCCACCGGGCCAGTGCGAGCCCGTAGTCGTCGTCGAGATCCAACG
The DNA here is from genome assembly GCA_963844175.1 of uncultured Acidimicrobiia bacterium. GTDB lineage: Bacteria > Actinomycetota > Acidimicrobiia > Acidimicrobiales > Ilumatobacteraceae > JALZMG01. Next base: position 39,599 of record CAWJNE010000022.1, on the reverse strand, counting down.
CTCGAGCCTCGCAACGGGCGAGCAGCTCGACGAATGCTTGCGGTCCGCGGAACCCGTACACCGGAATCGACGCCGAGAGCGCGGCGCGCAGCCAGCGCTGGGGGTGTTGCTGCTCGACCGCCGGTGTCAAGAGCGAGTCGAACGCCGGGAGGGCGTCGCCGGCTCGCCCGGTTCCCTGGAAGGCTCGAGCGAGCGGCCACAACAAGCGAAGACCGAGGTCTGGGTCGCGTCCAGCCACCCACCACAAGGCGGCGACGAGGTCGTCGTGGTTGGCGTCGACCATCTCGATCACGTCATCCGTCGGACCGGTGACGCCGAGCTCCTCGAGACGATCGCACCACCATGCAGCGTGCGCGTCGCGCAGTTCTGCAAGCTCCCCGGCCTCACGTGCCCGGTCGACGGCGAACGCCCGGATCGTCTCGAGCAGCCGGTACTGCGACGCACCGTCAGGATCGTCAGCGAGGACCAAGCTCTTGTCGACGAGACGAGTGAGCGAGTCGAACACCGTGATCGGATCGACGTCGCCAGGTGTTGCCACGACCGCCTCGGCGGTCTGCAGCGAGAACGGTCCTGCGAACACCCCGAGGCGTCGCAGGACACGGCGCTCGCCGTCGTCGAGCAGGTCGTAGCTCCATTCCACCGAGGCCGCCAAGGTCTGCTGACGCGGCATGACCATCCGTGATCCGCCAGTCAACAGTCGGAACCGATCGTCCAACTCGGTCATGATCCGCTCGACGCTCAGGTGCCGGCAGCGGGCGGCGGCCAGTTCGACCGCCAGCGGGATCCCATCCAGGCGATGGCACGTCTGGGCGATCGCGGCGGCGTTCGCCTCGGTCACCGTGAACGATGGACGGGCCCGCCGCGCCCGATCGACGAACAGGTTGAACGCGTCGTACTGCGACCACGTCTCAACAGGGAGCGGGCGGTCCTGCGGCGGTGACAGCAACGACGGCACGCGCCACGCGATCTCGCCGTCGACGCCGAGCTGCTCGCGGCTCGTGGCGAGCACCGACACGTGCGGGCAGGCGCCGAGCAGGACGACGACGAAATCGTCACACTCCGAGATCAGGTGCTCACAGTTGTCCAAGATCACCAACGAGCGACCGCCGCTGCCGAACTCGGCCGCAGCCACCTCCGCCGGCGGAACACCCGGCGTCTCCGGCACACCCAACGACTTGAGCGTCGCTCGTCCGACCGATCCGACCCCGCTCGTCCCGCCGAGCTCGACGAACCACACGCCACCGGGGAACTCGGCGACCAACTCGGCACCCACCGCCAACGCCAACCGCGTCTTGCCGACACCACCTGATCCCGTCAGCGTGACCAACCGTTCCTCGGCCAGCAGGGCGACCACGTCCGCGACCTCGGCCCTTCGGCCCACCAACGGTGTCAACTGCAACGGCAAGTTGTGCCGGAACGCGTCCAGCGACCGGAGCGGAGGAAACTCGGCCTCGAGGTCCGGGTGCAGCAACTGCCACACCCGCTCTGGGCGGCCCAGATCCCTCAGCCGGTGACGCCCGAGGTCGGCCAGGCCCACACCGTCCGGCATCTGATCCGCGATCAGCGCAGCCGTGACGTCAGACAGCAGCACCTGACCGCCGTGAGCGCACGACCTCAGCCGCGCACAGCGTGTGATCGCCATCCCCAGGTAGTTCCCTTCGTCGCGCAGCTGCGCCTCACCGGTGTGCAACGCCATTCGCACCGGAAGCGCGATCCCGTCCGTCCAGGCTTCCGCGACAAGCATCCGCTGCGCCGCCAGGGCCGCACCTACCGCGTCGGTCGCCCGACTGAACGCGGCCACGACGCTGTCACCCTCACCTTGCTCGACCGGACGGACCCCACCCGAAGCGCCGATCGCCTCATCGAGGAGGTCGTAGTGCCGCGGTACCGCAACCGTCAGCGCCTCCGGTCGGCGTTCCCACGCTCGCGTCGAACCCTCGATGTCGGTCATCAGGAACGTCACCGTCCCGGTCGGCAGCACGAAACCTCCCATCGTCCCGACACCCGCTGAACCTCCATCGCACAACGGAGTCGGAACACTCGCCAGATCAGTTTCGCTCACCGCGCCACAGTGACCGGTTCCCGTACAACAAACATCTGCCACCTGGCCGAACGCGGCGCGACCGAACGACGTGTTGGAAGATCGGCGGGCGGCGTCAGGTCGAGCTGGCGCTGAGCCGTTCTGCGGCGAGGCGCTCGGCGCGGCCCTTCAACGCGTTGTTCATGGCCATGAAGCCGGCCGCGGTGTGGTCGTCGAGCGAGCGCCGGAGGAAGCGGACGAGCAGTCCGCTGAAGTGTTCGACCTGGGTAAGTCGCGCACCGCTCGGGGTGGCGATGACGTCGAAGCGGTGTCGGCCGTCGAAAATGCCGCGGAAGCCGAGGTGGCCGAGCCACTCGAGCGTCCGAGGAGGGTCGACGATGGTCACCTTCGGCGTGAACGTCCTCGGCTTGCCGTTCGTCGGCTGGAGGCGGTTCGTCAGGGTTTCGCCGACGGCGACGGTTCCGCGTGAGGACACCACGAACGGATTCCACTCGGAGTAGCGCTCAAGGTCGACGAGCACCTTCCACACCACCTCCGGCGGGGCTTCGATGTCGATCTCGGTGTACAGGCTGTGCCTCATCGGGTCCTCCAGTAGACGCAACACTTGATGCGTCTACGAGTATGACGGATGCTTGCACCAAAAGCAACTGCAGAAGCGATAGAGTACGGGCAATGACCAAGGCGCCACTGCGCGTCGGCGAGCAACGCCCCGGCGGTCGAGCAGCCCGCGTTCGCTCAGCCGTGCTCGATGCGACCTCTGCGCTGCTCACTGAGGTTGGCTACGACGAGCTCAGCATCGACGATGTTGCCGCACGGGCGGGCGTCCACAAGACGACGGTGTACCGACGTTGGCCCACCAAACCGGAGCTGATCGCCGACGCCGCCCGGTTGCAGGCGGCGCAGGACGTGCCCACTCCCGACACCGGAACCCTGCTCGGCGACCTCCGGATGCTCGCCCGCGAGGTGGCCGCCAACATCGGCTCCGCCGGCGGTGCACGCCGGGCGCGGACGATCGTCGCTGCGGCTGCAGCCTCCGACGAGCTCGCCCAGGTCGTCCACTCGTTCTGGGTGCATCGCCTGGGCGCCGCGGCACCGATCATCGAGCGAGCGGTGGACCGCGGTGAACTGTCGGCCACCGCCGACGCCAACCTCGTCATCGAGGCGGTCGTCGGCCCGATTTGGCTGCGGCTGCTCCTCACCGGCGAGCCTGTCGACGACGACTTCGCCGACCACATCGCCGAACTCGTCACCGTCGGCGCACGCCACCGGTGAGCGGACCGGCGGCGCTACGTCGCGACGCTCGCCCCACGGCCGAGGGCGCCGACGGATCAGCCAGCAGGGAGCAAGTCGTGGGGCACGGGGAAGTTGCCCTTGCCGCGTTGGCTGTTGATGTCTGACGTGTTCATTGCGTATTGCAGGACGGAGTAGGCGATCGCGTCGGAGTTGACGTTGAGCGCGTGCAGGTTCACGTTGGCGAAGGTGTCGCAGGCGAGGTGGTAGCAGGGGTCGTATTGCTGGCCTGCTGTGCCGCCCCAGATCGCAGCCTCTTGCGCCGTCTTGGGCTGCTCGGCGCCGGTGAAGAGACCACCGGACGGGATGCCAGTGGCGATGAACGGGCCGTAGTCGGACCGGCCGGTGAAGTCGGTGCCCTTGAACGGCTCGCCGACGCTGTTGAAGTAGCTCTCGAACGTCTTCTCGATCTGCGCAGAGCCTGCGGGGCCGGCCGGCGCCCCGGTGGCGTCAGAGTTGTCGCCGTCGTAGATGAAGAAGACGTGGTTCGGCGAGCCCACCATGTCGAAGTTCAGGTACAGCGCGATGCGGTCGCGTTCCGCCTGCGACAGGCTGGCGACGTAGGCGGTCGAACCGATCAGGCCGGACTCCTCCGCGCCCCACCAGGCGAAGCGGACCATGTTGCGCGGCCGCACTTTGGCCATCTGCTCGGCGACCTCCAACACGGCCCCGGATCCTGAGCCGTTGTCGTTGATGCCCGGGCCGGCGATGACCGAGTCGAGGTGGGCACCGGCCATCACGACGTTGTTCGGATCTCCCCATCTCGATTCGGCGATGACGTTCTCGATCACCACGTTCTGCGCCGGTGGGACGAGGACTCGGGCCGTCGAGTTCGGTTGGGAGAGGGCTTCGCCGCTGGCAAACGATGCCCCGACCAGCGGGATCGTCAACGGGCCCACGACCGAACCGGCGGGCGCGTTGCCGTTGCCGACGACCACACCCTCCCGCAGCGGCGTGTCGCCCTGATTGAAGATGATCACGGCGGTGGCGCCGGCAGCGAACGCGTTGTGCGCCTTCAGGGCGAAACTGCATCCGCCGCGCTGGATGAGAGCGATCCTCCCCGGGATGAACCCGGCAAAGTCGTTGACGCCGGCGGGGTCGGCGAGGATCGGGGCGCCAACCGCGGCTTCCGTGTAGGCCCCGTCGCACCCGCTGGTGTTCGCCCGCGGCGGCACGAGGTTGATGTCGATCGCGGTGACGGCGGCAGTGACATCGCCCGAACCGGACCCGCTCAGCGCGGCGGTGTCGTGGGTGGCCTGCACCGGGGTCAGCTGCCGCAACGTCGGGGGCGGAACGAACACGAAGGGGAACTCGTGGATGGTGACGTTGTAGCCAGCGGCCGTCATCCGTTCGACGACATAGTCGACACTTTCCTCGTACCCGGGCGTTCCCGACGCCCGCGTCCCGCCGTTGGCATCGGCGATCGCCTGGAACGCCGCCTGATGCTCACGAACGCCCTCGACCGTGACGCACTCGAGCAGCTTGGCCTGGGTGTTGTTGTTGCGGTTGGCGCACGCGTCTGGCCCGGCTTCGGCTCCCTGAGCACTCACCAGCGTCAACGCGACCAGCGCGGTCGCAGTCATCCCCGAAACGATCTTCCGATTCATTTCCCCTCCGACCTCCATGGCCCGCTCTGGGCGAGCACGTCGGCCACCGCGACCGGGTCACACGATCTGTCGTCTGACAGTGCGCAGCGGGTCCGGCGGATCTGCATGGTCTACACCATGACGGGGAGTGGTTGGAACGCTCCGTCCGGCGGCTCAGCGACTCGAGACGATGGCTCCAGCGTCGCTTCGTTCGACGACGTCATGGCTGGCGATGGCGCCCGCCGCCGTGTGCGGCCAGCACGAGTCGCACCACCTGCTGCGCCGACGTTCGCGCCGGCACCATCGGTCGCGTCGATCCGAGCAGCGCGGCATCCAGGGGATCACCGATCAGCATCCAGAGGAATTGTCTCGCCAGCGCGAGCGGTTCGACGCCGACGAGCAGACCGCGTCGCTCCAGTCCGTCGAAGAACGCGCCGAGTTCACGGACCGTGGCCACCACCGTGGCCGATCGCCACGTCGCGGCGAGTTCCGGGTGCCGGGGCTGTTCGGCGATGAGCACCCGCCGGAGTCCCACGACGTCGGGATGGCGCACCGTGCGAATGAGGTCCTCCGCGACGCCGGAGAGCACCGTCTCCAGGTCGGGCTCGGCGACCTCCGCATCGAGGGTCGGCGCTCCGCTGGACCGCTCCGCGATCACGTCGTCGATCACCGCAAGGAAGAGCGTCTGCTTCGACCCGAAGTGGCTGTAGATCGTCATCTTCGACACCTCAGCTGCCGCCGCGACGTCGTCGAGATTGGTGTCGCCGAAACCGATCCGCAGGAAGCTGCGCCGGGCGGCATGCAGGATCGCCGTTCTCTTCGAGCTCGACGCCTTGGGCCTTGTGTTCGACATGTACTCGACAGTACAGTCCACTGCTATGTACTCGTCAGTACAGTCAGGAGGACTCGAATGCTGACACAACTCGATCGGAACGGTTCATGTCTGTCGTACGACGTGAGCGGCGCTGGCCCGCGCGATCGTCTGGGTCGATCCAGCGCTCGGCTCGAGCGTGATGCGTCCGCTGGAGGAGGCACTCAACGTCCTGCGCGAGGAGTTCGAGGTGGTCACGTACGACCGGCGTGGTCGGGGCCGCAGCGCGGCGGGACAACCGACGTCAGCTGAGCAGGAGATCGACGACCTCGTGGCCCTCGTCGCCCACGTCGGCGGCGCAGACGCCGTCGTCGGCTTCTCGTCCGGCGGCGCGCTCGTCGTGCACGCGGCGCCGCGGCTCGATGCCTCCGTGATCGTGCTGCTCGAACCCGCGATCGACGAGCGGCCGGACTCCAGCGGACTCCGGGAACGAATCGTCGGTCACATCCTTGAGGGCGATCCGGCCACTGCGGTGCTGGACTTCTACACGTCGACCGGGACACCCGAGGAGATCGTCGAGGCGATCAAGGTCTCGGACACTTGGCCCGACCTCGCCCGCAGCGCACCGACGCTGCTCGCCGACATCGATCTCAGCCACGTCGACGACAAGACCGCTGCGGCCGTCCACACACCCGTCCACGTCATCGTCAGTGACGGATCGCCCGTCAGAGATCACCGACATGAGTGACGGCATCGCCCGGCGACTCGGCGCCCACGTCTGGCGAGAGTCCGGCGGGTGGCACGGGGTCGAGGCCGCCGCACTCGCCCAACGGCTGGGCGCGCTGCTCGGCGTGGAACCACGATGAACACCGCACACACGATCATCACCCTCATCGCGGCCGCATGGATCGGCTTCTCGGCGCACGCCACCTTCACGAGAGCATCGTGGGTGGTCGACAACCTCGCCGACTACGGCGTGCCGACCACCTGGTGGGCATGGCTCGCAGCGGCCAAGGCCACCGGGGCGATCGGGCTGGTCGTCGGTCTCGCCGTCCCTCCCGTCGGCATCGCCGCCACGATCGGCATCGTCCTCTACTTCTCCGGAGCGGTCGTGACCGTCATCCGGGCGCGGGCCTACGGCCACCTCCCGTTCCCGCTCATGTACCTCGCGCCGGCCATCGTCGCCGCCGCGCTGGGCGCCGGCGCCTAGCGCGGTGACGACGCGACGACATCGACGATCCCGGCCCGCGGACGCGCCGCCGGCGCGCCGGTCGAGGACGTCGGCCTACTGCGAACCGGCAGCGATGAGGACTGCGGCCAGGGGCTGAAGGGCTTCGACGAACTGGTCGAGCTCGACGGGCTCGAGAACGTCGTAGGCGGGAGCGGCCAGCTCGTCGGTGAGCGTTTCGACCCGTTCCTTGATCTGCCTGCCGGCGGTGGTGAGCCAGCCGTCGGCGCCGACGAGACCGCGGGTACGCATCCCGTCGACGACCGCTACCAGCTGGGCGCCTGGCAGGTGAGCGACCCGCCCGAACTGCTCTGCCGGCATGCCCGCTGAGAGTGCGTGGAGCACGTGTGCCTCCGTACCGCCGATGCCCAGGGTCACGAGTGCGGCGACGTGGCCGTCACCGCGGTGTTCTCGGAGCAGGTTCGCCCCGTGCCACAGCCGCGCCACCGGTTCGGCGGGCACTGGGAGCGTGCGCACGGCGGCGTAGAGGGCCCGGCCCTCCGTCCGAGCGCTCGTCCCCGCCTTGACGGCGAGATTGCCGGCACGGACGACGCCGGGGGTATCGGCGAGGTCGCCAAGGATCCGCCGGAGCGCGGCGACCGAGCCCTGTTGGCGGGCCGCGCTGGCTGCCTCGGGCGTGACCGTGTCCCACACGCGCGGGATGTGTTTCGCGACCTCGCCGTCGGCGAAGTTGAAGAACAGGGCGTGGACCACCTCAGGTGGTACCTCGCGGCCCAACGGTGCAGCCCTTCCTGCGAAATACGCGTCCCACACGTTGCGGAGGCCGAGCGCCATGACTGCTTCGGTCGGCTCATTGGCCATGTAGGTGACCAGCGCGACGGGCTCGACCAGCTGAAAGAGGCGTCGGCCCACGGACTCGGTGATCGGCCGACCGTACCGCTGTCGACGATCGCATGGCACAGAAGCGTGATGCGGTACGTTCCCCGATCGTGATGCGGACCGTCATCGCAGCACTCCTGGCGGCAGCGTCGGTGTGTCTCGGCGCGTCGGCGGCATCCGCTGGTCTCGAGGGTGAAGACGTCTCCGTCGTGCTCGATCCGGCGAGCGTCAACGTCGACAGCCTGTTTTCTGCCGTCCTGAACGGCTGTGTCGACGGCCAGACCGTCACCTTCTCCCTCGTCCCGGGCGACTCGAAGAACAGCCCCTGCATCGGTGCGGACGGCGACGGCTCCGTCGGCAGCGCCAACGCAGAGTTCTTGTCCCCGGAGGACCCGGGCACCTACACCGTGATGGGCGAGGTGCTCGAGACCGCGGCGACGGCGACGGCGCAGTTGACCGTCGTCAGCGGTGAAGCGCCTGCCCCGGAGCTGGCCGACACCGGCTCGATCTCGGGTCCGACGGTGCCGATCGCTCTGGCCGCGCTCGCCGTTGGTCTGGGCCTCATCGGCGTGGTCCGACTCCGGCGCTGACCGTTCGGTCGAGCTGGCATCGCGGGGATCTCGCTCGGGTAGGGTCTCGCCGACGCCATCATGCGCTCCCTTGTGGAAGGGTCCGGCGTGTCGGCCTTCGTAGACCGCGAACGCCTTGAATCGTGAAGCCCAGGGGAGGGCGCACCAATGTCTGTTGCACGTTGTCGTGTTCGGCTTCGATCCGTGGCCGTGGTGTGCGCGATCGTTCCCGCCAGCGTCGTCTGCCTGACGTCACCCCCGGCCGCTGCGGCGCCGACAGGTCCGCACGTCATCTCGATCGCTGAGGCCCGAGCGTTGCCATTGGGGACGGTGGTGACCGTGGATGGCTCGGTCACCACCCCCTCCGGGGTTTTCGAGTCGAGCTTCTTCGACAAGGGCTTCGGTCTCCAGGATCGAAGTGCCGGCATCTACGTCAGCCTGGCGCAGGACCTGGGGATCGCGCCGCGCCGCCAGGCGCGTGTCACTGGGAGGCTGGCGGACAGCTTCGGTCTGCTGATCCTCGTGCCGACGGGTCCCGCTGACGTCAAGCTCCACGGCGCCGGGCCGAGGGTGAAGCCGAAGCCCGTGGCGACCGGCGAGGTCGGCGAGGCGACCGAAGGGCTGCTCGTCACCACCGTCGGCACCATCACCCAGGGGCCACAGAACGATCTCCCGTACGGCTTCAAGCTGTCGATCGACGACGGGACGGGCGAGCTCGTGATCTTCGTCAACCTCCAGACCAACATCGATCTGTCCGGGTTGGCGGTCGGACAACGGGTGAGCGTCACCGGGTTCAGCGGGCAGTTCGACGACCACTACGAAGTCCTCCCGCGCAGCCCAGAAGATCTCTTGCTCCTCGGCCCCTGAGGCGTTGCGGTCACGGCGTTGTCGTGCGATCGGCGGCGAGTCCAACAACGAAATCGGAGGACAACACGGAGCCTCCACCGCTGTCAGCCGTCGAACGCCGTGACCCATCGCGCCACGTCCTGGATCGCCGGTCATCGGCCGATGAGGCGGGCGCGAGCATGGCGCATGTTCGACGTGCAGATGACCGACGAGGTGGATGAGGCTGGGGTTGAGGAACTGCGGAACGTAGTAATCCGGTTCAACGTCGACGCGACCGGATACTCCGACGGGGCCTCGCTCGGCTGCCTCCTGCGTGATCACGTCGGTCAGCTCATCGCCGGCCTTGACGGGTTCACGTGGGGTGGCTACGCGATGATCGAATGGTTGTGGGTCCACGGCGACTACCGCCACGACGGCCTCGGCACCCGGCTGATGCAGGCGGCGGAAGATGAAGCGGCCAGTCGCGGATGCGTTGTCGTGCGGGTCAACACCCACACCTTTCAGGCTCCTGGCTTCTACGCAGGTCTCGGCTATTCCCAGATCTGTGTCGCAGAGGACACGCCCATCGGTCACGGGGAGGTGTTCCTTCAGAAGCGCCTTGATCGGCAGAACATCTGAAGTCTGAGGCGGGTGCCAGGCGCACGATCGTCTCGCGTCCGGTCATCGCGTCGTCAACGGTGGGCGATTGCCGTTGGGCTGCCAGTCGCCGGAGGTTGTGCTTGTTCGAGTTGGTGTGCGACGCGCAGGAGAGTCGCCTCATCGTGGGGACGGCCACAGAGCTGAACAGCGAGTGGCAGACCGGCCGGGTCGACTCCGGCCGGAACGGTCGCCGCAGGTTGGCCGATCAGGTTCCACGGCATCGCCCACGCACCCTGGTTTGATGCCCGCAACGAGCGGTAGAGACCGTGGGCGGGGAGATCGCGCAGCAGCGGCGGCGCGTCAGCGGCAATCGGCGTAAGGACCACGTCGGCGTGGTCGAAGACCTCATTGATCCTCGCCGCGTTCGCCGCCTCGCGGCGGCGAGCGGCGACGAGCGTCCGTGTTGGGATCAGCCGGCCGATCCGGGCCAGACGCCGGGTGCGCTGCTCGAGCACCTCGGGATGCGCCAGCCCGGCTACGTCGTCGCTGACGCCGGCGAGGTAGCGGACGGTCATGTCTGACATGGTCTGCCGGCTGTAGCGAAGCTCACGCCCGAACACGTGGTGACCGAGAGATCCGAGCAGCTCAGCGGTCCGTTCCACGGCGGCGCGCCGCTGGCTGCTGAGGCGCACCAACGACCCGGGAGGAGGATCGAACGAGACCGCCACCCGCAGCGCCCGGACCGGCTCCGCCAGGGCACGACTGAAGGCGCCTGGCGGTGCGTCGTCGCTGGTGGCGTCGAGAAACAGCGCGGCGTCGGCGACATGACGGGCGAGCGGACCCAGAGCGACGAGACCATGCCAGCCACCACCGCTGGCGGCGGCGTCCAATGGGATACGGCTGCGTTGGGGCTTGAGTCCGAACACGCCGCTGAGCGCGGCCGGGTAACGAATCGACCCGCCACCATCAGAACCCAACGCCACCCCGCACATCCCGCTGGCCGCAGCGACGGCCGACCCACCCGAAGAACCGCCGGGCGTGCAGTCCAGATCCCAGGGATTCTTCGTCGTCCCCCACGACACCGACGATGTCCACGGCCAAGCATCCATCTCGGGAACGCACGTCTTGCCGACGATCACCGCCCCCGCCGCCCGCAAGCGGCCGACCACCACGGCATCGACCCGACGTGGTGGACCGTAGGCCGCCGTGCCGAACGTCGTCGTCGTGCCTGCCACATCCGTGTCGTCCTTCACAGCAACCGGGACACCGTGGAGCACACCACGGACATCCCACGGCAACTCGTCGAGTTGACCCGCCCGATCCAACGCCTGCTCAGCGAGCACGATCCGGTAGGCGTGTACCAACGGATCGACCGCCTCGACGCGTCGCAACGTCGCATCGACGAGCTCACGAACCGACACGTCACCAGCGGAAATCAGGCGCACCTGCTCCGCCGCCCCCGCCAAACACAGCCCTGCGAGGTTCACCGCCCGGTCGTCCCCACAACCGAGCGTCGCACACACCGCCGACTCATCCGAAGATGCCGGGAGTAACCCCGGCCCGCGGCGTCCTCGACGGCCGAAGGGCGGCGCGCCAGGGTCGGCCGAAGTCCGTGTGGCGGAGGCTTCGGGACGGCGGAGGCCATGTCGAACGCTGACGCTGGTCTCGCTAGGTGACAGTGGGTTCGAGTCCGAATACGTCATCGAGGACGACGCGCTCGGTCCAGTTGGCGAGCTGCCGTTCGGTCCAACCGCGTTCGAGCACCATCGTCCTGTACAGGTCGGGGCCGAGGAGGTGGTAGAGCACGTCGGCGGCGCGGCCTTTGGTGATGCCTGCGCGCAGCGGTGCCTTCTTGGTGAGCACGGCGATGAGTTCGATCATGCCGTCGTGGCGAAGGCGTTGGCTGCGTTCCCACACTTCGCCCGCCGGGTCGGCGACGACTGCGTGGAAAGCGGGAATCATCGGTGCGACGCGACGCGAGATCGACAGCACCCCCCGGCAGAGGTGACGCACCGCGGCTCTGACGTCGTCAGACGCGACAGCGGCGCGGTACCACGGCTGCAGTGCGGGTGGAACGCCCTCGTCGCCGAGGACGGTGCGTTCGTGCACGGCCTGGAACAGCTCGTCCTTGGTGTGGAACGTGAAGTACAGCGTTTGCACGGCGACGCTGGCGCGCTCGGCGATGGCGTCCATCGTCGTGGCGCGGTAGCCGGTACTGCAGAAAAGCTCGTAGGCGGCGGTCAGCATGCGTCGGCGTGTCGCCGTCGCCTTCTCCTGTCGCGATTGACCCTTGACTGGCGCCACGCCAAGAGAGTACTAGTGATGATCACTAGTGATAGTCACTAGTGAGATAGCAGCGGAAGGTGGAGTGAGATGAGCATCGGGGTCGCCTGGGGCAGCGGAGAGCCGATCGATGGGACGCCGTTCCGAGTGGTCGCAACGGGCTCGGAGACGGGCGGTCATGCCGTGGTGATCACCGTCGACATGCCGCCGGGGCTGCACGTCGACGCGCACACCCACGACACCGAGGATCAGATCAACATCGTGGTGTCGGGACGGGTCCGGTTCCGTGTCGGCGACGACCACACCGTGCTGGACGCCGGCGGCGTGCTGGTGATGCCGCGCTTCGTCGAGCATGAACTGTGGAACGACACCGAAGAGTTCGCTCAGCTCGTCGAGATCTACACGCCACCTGGGATGGAGCAGAAGTTCGCCTCGGCCGGAGCAGCGGCCAGAGCATCGGGCCACGGTCTCGCCGACACCGATGACTACGCCGCCAGCGAAAGAGCGCCGGCCGCCACCGTCGTCGCCCAGCGGGATCGAGCATCCGGAAGCGACGCGCGAGAGGGAGTGACGACGGCTCGGTAGCCGCCGGGGTCGCGGGGCCCTTCGCCCTCGGCGATGTGCTGGGCGACTCCGACCAGCAGCCACCGCAACCGCGCTGCTCCGTCGAGGCTGCACTGCCGTTCACCTCGGTCGTCGCGGCCGACTCGGTCGTCCCCGCAGTTCTGACCTCGGTCGTCTTCGACGATGCCGTCAACGATGAGACATTGTTGTCCTCACCCGACCCACTCGCTGCGGATCAGCAGGGTCAGAAGCGATGTACCGATCACTTGGGCCGCAATTGCATCGATACACGTGTCGGTTGACTCGGTCGATCGGGGCGATCGACAAGTGTGCGCAACAGCTAGACCTCGCAGACAGCGATCGCGGGTGCGTCGCGGCGAGTCTTGTCCGTCGCGGTTGGGAGATCAGCGAGGGCTCGGTAGGTCACGTGGTCCGTGTCGATGCCCAGTGCTCGTGCGTCCGAGCCGTCGAGGCGTTCAATGAGCGCCTTGGAGGCGAGTGCGCGAGCTCCGGTCGCGCACGTTTCAATCCGAGCCGTCTCGTTGACGTCGTCGCCGAGGCCAGTCACTTCGGTGCGTCCTGCGGTGGTAATCCGACCGATGTAGACCGTCGCGGCCCAGTGCAGACCGAAGCGAAATGACACGTCCGTCTCGCTGAGGGTGCTCCTGCCGACGACGGTCGCGAGCTCAGCTCTGAGCGCCGTCGCAGTCTCGATGCAGAGGCGGGCTGCGGCGGATTCGGATCCGAGCGCCTCGGCCAGGAAGAAGGCGACGACACCGTCGCCAGCATGACGTCCGACGATGCCGTTGTGATCGATGATGCACTGGTCGGCAGCACGGACGAGGCGACGACCGAATGCGAAGAATTGTGCCGTCGAGAGTCGTCGGGCCAGCGGTGTCGACGCCTCCAGGTCAGCCATCAGCACGGCTGCGGGTCGACGACCCGGCCGTCGTACGAGCGCCATCCGTTCCAGGTGACCAAGATCGGCGATCGCCACAGCTGCGGCCAGCTGCGACATCCCCGGCCGTGGCTTGCCCAGGACCACAGTGCCTGCGACCGCCCCGTCTTCATTGCGGACGCGCAGCCACAGGACGCTGCTCCTCGCGCCCAGTCCTGCGTGCTTGAACACGGGATCTCTGCCCCGCCAGACAGGAGGAGCCTCGAGCGGCTCGAGGTCATCGATGAGATCATGCAACGCGGGATCAATGACGCGGCGCAACTCCTCTCGGCCACCCGGCGTGTCAAAGAGAGCGAAGGGGCCGAACCGACGGAAGCTTTCGCGCACATGCTCCAACCAGTTACCGCCGAAGGCCAACGTCGCCTTGTAATTAACGTGGCTCAATGAGTACCAATGCTCACCGAGCAGAGTGATCCAGATGTCACGGTCACCAACGCTCAGCCGCTCCTCGTCGGTCGCGAACACAATCCGCCATCTCGAATCGAGCACAACTGCCCAATGACCCAACTCGTTCAGCACCGCTGCGTACGCTGAGAGCGTCGGATCCCGCGGAAGCGGTAGCGCCTCCATCGCACTCATGACGCAACGCTAACGATGTGCCAACGCCCCTGTGGTCGGCGCTCGTGACGCTGAACCTATGTCCTCACGATCGCGCTGGTCTGAGCCGAGACCGTCCGGCGCGCCAGATCGGCATGTCGTCGCGGGAGCGTTGATTCGTTTGCCGGGCGAGGGTGGGTCATTGTTCGGCCCACCTGGCCAGCGTGGCGAGGATCGGATCCAGCTCGTCGAGGAAGCTGAAGGTCGCGAACTGGGGTCGAAGTGTGAGGGTCGCCTGAGGAATCGCGGCGGCGAGCCGCTCGGCCATGGCTGGTGTGTGGACGTCGTCGCGTCCTCCTTGCCAGATGTGCGTCGGCACGGCGATGCGGGCGAGCGGCATTGGCCACGGTTCGACGGCGATGCGGAATTCACGCACCATTGAGTCGACGTCGCGGCACTGCTGCGGCAGGTTGGCCAGGAGGGCAGCCCGTACGGCGGGTCGCTCGATCACCGTGCGGTCCTCAGGCGGGCGCGTCGCTGCCACCCGCGCGAAGGCTCTGGCTGGGATCGTTCTGCGCCGTCCGAACCATCAGGCGCGCCAGTGGCCGCACCAGAAAGGGCGCGAATCGGGCCAGCAGATAGACGGACCTCACTCGCCAGCTCATACCGACCATTGAGCCCCTGTCGTCGAGCGGGCCGATGACGCTGAACAGTCCGAGCCCCGAAACCCGTTGGGGCAAACGCCACGCCGCTGCGCAGGCAAACTCTCCACCAGCCGAGATGGCGAGAAGGACGAACCGATCCCGTGACCGATGTCTGAACGCCCGTCGAGCAGCATCTCGGTGCTGAGGCAACGCCGGGCGATCGAGCCGTCCGCGTTCCGCGTTATCGCGGGTCGTTCCCAGGCGATGAGCGTGGCGGTGAGTGGACGGCGCGGTGTGAGTCGTACCAGCGTTCGCCGATCGGCGCAGCTTCCATGTTCCAACTCCACGAGACGGTCGGAATGATCGGCATGTAGTGGCCGGGGCCGACCAGGCCGGTGCGGCGGATAGGTGGCTCGGCCCGACCGTAGATGCGGATGCCGCGTGCGACGAACGGATCGAACGAGACCATGTCGTCAACGACGAGTGCGACCTCGGCACCGCCGGCGACGACGTTGCGGACCTTGCGAGTGGCCAGAACTGAGTCGCCCGAGCCGCCAACCCAGAACTGCTCACCATCGAATTCGTATGCCACCGGCACGACGTCGGGTTGCCCGTGTGGTGATCGGGTTGCGAGGCGCCCGAGAGGCTGAGACTGGAGGTAGGTGACCTCCTCAACCGAGAATGCCATGCCGGGAAGCTACGTCGACACGATGGTCGGCCCGCCGGCCCTACTGCGCTCGCGATCGCGAGCGGGAGATCCCTCCCGATCGCGAGCGGGAGGAACGGCACTTGTCCGACGCCTCGACAGCCAGTCCGTTGCGGGTTCGAGGACGTGCTTCCGGACACTGCAGCGGAACCGCGAACGTGTCGTCGACAGGCGCTCATGGGGCTCGCAGCCCTTGGTCGCTCCGATCGGCGTACCGGATCAGAGCTGTTGGCGGGCGACGAGGTCGGCGAAGGGGCCGGGGCTCTCGGCCAGCTCCGAGTAGGGCCCGTCCTGCACGACGCGGCCGCCGGCGATCACCACCACGCGGTCGGCCGACGCGATCGTCGAGAGCCGGTGGGCGATGACGATGCGCGTCATGTCCATCTCCTCGATGGTGCGGGTCACGACCGACTGCGTCAGGTTGTCGAGGGCCGAGGTCGCCTCGTCGAGGAGCAGGACGCGGGGCCGGCCGGCGAGGGCCCGGGCGATCTGGAGGCGCTGGCGCTGGCCCCCGGAGAGGATGCCGACGCCGTCACCGATGTTGGTTGCCATGCCGTCGGGCAGGCGCTCGATGTCGTGATCGAACCCGGCGCGGCGCGCCGCATCCCAGGCGTCGTCCTCGGTGATGGGGACGCTTCCGGCGATGTTCTCGAAGACCGAGCCGGGCAGCAGCGCGGTCTGCTGCAGCACCACCCCGATCTGGCGCCGCACCGCGTCCATGTCGAGACTGGTGACGTCGACGCCGTCGATCGTGACCGTGCCTCCGTCGATCTCCTCGAATCCGAGCACCAGGCGCAGGAGGGTCGACTTGCCCGAACCCGACGGGCCCACGACGGCGACGAACTCGCCCGGCTCGATCGAGACCGACAGGCCGTCGAAGATCGGACGGGTCGCCCCGGGATACGTGAAGGTCACCTCCCGCAGCGCGAACCCACCGTCGACGCGACCGGGGTGCTCCTTGGCCGTGTCGGACTCGGTCGCCTCCTCGAGGATGGGGCTCGCCTGGTCCAGCACCGGCCGGACCTCGAGGAGGGTGACCGTCGAGCGGGCCACGTTGACGACGGCGGTCTGCAGCTGCCCGAGGGCGACGTAGAAGCCCATGAAGGCGGCGGTCGGCACCGCTTCTCGCCCGATCATGACAACGGTCGCGAACAGGATCAGCACCATCGCCGTCGGAAACGCGCCCTCGAAGACGACGCGCACGTCGTCGATGCGGAACGCCTCGTACGAGCGTCGGGTGTCGCCCGCGTACCGGACGGCCCACCGCGCGAAGATGCGGCGTTCGGCGCTGGCGGTGCGCACCTTCACGATGCCGTTCAGCAGCTCGTGCACCCTCGCCGTCATGTCCCGGCGGTCGCGCAGCACGGCGGTCAGGGGGCCCCGGTAGGCCCGCGAGATCCCGAAGAGCACGGCGCCGCCGGCGGCGGTGACCAGCAGACCGACGACGGCCAGCCGGACGTCGATCGCGATCATGACCACCAGGTTGAAGAGGCCGAAGACCCCCGCGAGCAACGTGGTGATGACGCTGTCGGTCACGGACTCGCGGATGCTGTCGACCGCCATCGACCGTTCGGTCAGATTGCCCACCTGGTAGCGCCGGAAGAACGGCGCGGGGAGGCGCAACATCCGGTCCCACAGCCCGAGCTGCAGCGCGTGGTCCATCGTTGTCCGGGCGCGCAGCAGGGCCACGCCCCGGGCGAGCTGGATGAAGAACGAGCCGATCGCCAACCCGACCAGCGCCGCTGCGAGCGCGGCGAGGCGCTCGGACTGGTGCTGGGGGACGATCTGGCCGAACACGAGGCTCGTCGCCAACGGCGGGACGAGCGCGATCAACCCGATCACGAGCGCGGCGAGAACCAGCCGCACGACGTCGCGGCCGGTGCCTCGACCGGCGAAACGGACCAGGGCGCGGACCGTGAGCGGGCCTTCGGGAAGGGGTCGTACGAGCTCGATTCCGTCGTCAACGAGCTCTCCCGCGACCGCGGCGTCGACGCGAACCAGCTCGCCGCTGGCGGTGTCGACGAGGTCGTAGCCCCGTGGCCGAGCCAGCACCGCGACCGGCCGGCCATCGGTGCGGTACCCGACGAACGAATCGCCCGGCTGCGTCCACCATCCATCGGGGAGCCGCACCGGTCGGGAACGGACCTTGGACGAGAGGGCGATGGCCTCGACCGGCGAAGCCCGGCGCAGATCTTCGGGATGCGCGGCGTGGACGGTGACCCCGATCGATCGGCCGACCTCACGGCAGACGGCGAGCAGCTCGTCGTGGCCGATCGCTCCGACACGCCGCGTCGTGCGCCGCTCGAGCACGCTGCCGAGCTGGTCGAGCGCCAGCTGGCTCTCGAGGTCCACGGCGCGGGCCGAGGCATCGACCAGCTCGGCCTCCGCCACGAGCTGCTCGTCGAGCGCCTGCACCTCGGCCTCGGCGAGGGCGATCCGGGTGTCCTCGAGCCGGCGGGCGAGGTCGGCCGCCGTGCCCCCCTCGGCAGGATCGGCCCGCTCGGCACCGTCGATCGCCTCACCGCCGGCGTTGCCGGCGGCGCCGGCGGCGTCGAGCCACTCGCCGAGGGCCACGAGCGGCGGCGCGCCGTCGGCGGACCGATCGTCGAGGGCGCTGAGCGGGACCTCGGAGACGATGCAGCGGGCGACGCTGACGAGGATCCAGCGGCGGCCGACCGAGGAGCCGTCCACGGCGGCCGCGACCGAGCCAGTGGTCAGACGGGTGACCAGGTTCCGCGGCCGCGACAATTCGGTTCCGCGTGCGTCGGTCGCGAAGACCAGCCCTTCACCCTCGAGCACGACCCACACGACGCCGGCGTCGTCGAGCTCGATCTCCTCGTTGCCGGCCAGGTCGACGACCGCGGTCGCGTGCTGTCGCGCGAAGCCCGCGACCGCGTCCCGATCGACGACCCCCCGCGTGCTCATGCCAGCTCACCCACGAGACGGGCATAGGCGCCGCCTGCGGCGAGCAGCGCGTCATGGGTGCCGCGCTCCACGACGCGGCCTTGGTCGAGGACGATGATCTCCTCGCAGTCGCGGATCGTCGACAGGCGGTGGGCGATGATCAGGCACGCGCAACCTCGCCTGCGGAGGTTGGCGTCGACCTCTGCTTCGGTCACGGCGTCGAGCGCGCTCGTCGCCTCGTCGAGCACGACCAGGCGCGGGTTCGTGGCCAGGGCGCGCGCCAGCTCGAGGCGTTGCCGTTGGCCGCCGGACAGGTTGCGGCCGCCCTCGCTCACGACGGCCTCGAGGCCGCCGGGCGCAGCCATCACGTCGGCCAGGATCGAAGCATCCCGTGCCGCTCGCTCGATCGCCGCGGCCGGGACGGTGGGGTCCCACATGGTGACGTTGTCGCTCACCGTGCCCTCGAACAGCAGGATCTCCTGCTGCACGTACGCAACCGAGTGGGCGAGGATGTTGGCCGGCACGCGGTGCCGAGGGACGCCGTCGAACAGGACCTGCCCGCCCCACGGGTCGAGCTGGCCGGTCACGAGGCGGGCCACGGTCGACTTGCCGCTGCCGCTGCCGCCCACGAGCGCGACCCGGCGGCCGGGTTCGACGGTGAACGACAGGTCGTCGATCAGCGGATCGTCGTCGCCGTAGCCGAATCGCAGGTTGCGGACCTCGAGCCGCCCTGACAGCCGTTTGGCCATCGCCGGGTCGTCGAGGCCCGCATCCCGGGCAGCGACTTCGGACGCGATCGGTTCGCGCAGCAGCTGATCGAGCTGGTGGCACCGGCCGACGAGGCTCTGGAACGCGCCGGCGGTGCGAACCAGGCGCAGCACCGAACTCAGGAACCCGAACAGGAGCGCCTGGAAGGCGACGAGCGACCCGAGCGTCAGCCGGCCGGCCAGCACTTGCACCGCGCCGAGGGAGATGACCGCGGCAACGATGAGCGCGTTGAACAGGTCCGGCAGCGCCGAGGCGATCAGGCCCTTCTTCGTTCGCCGCTGGTCGATCGTCAGCACCGTCTCGTACCGGGCGATGAACCGGCGGAAGAGGTCGTTCTCGGCGCCGTTGGCCTTGAGCGACTCGATGGCGCTGATGCCCGACGCGGCGATGCCGGAAGTGGCGGCCTGGGCCTCGACCATCTCGCGGTTCAGCGGACGCAGGCGCTTAGACGACCACCGGACGGTGATGATGCTGGCGATCGTCAACGCGAGCGTCACTGCGGTGAGCAGCACGTCGTACCGCAGGAGGAACGCCCCGTAGACGATGGCGATGACGCCGCCCATCGCCGCGTACGAGAGCTGCCCGCCGAGCTGCCAGGAGATTCGGTCGTTCAGGGCGATGGCGTACGCGGTGTCGCCTGCGGGCCGCGACACGAAGTAGCGGATGGGCAGCCTCATGGTGTGCCACATCGACTCCGCCATCATGTGGATCGCCATCTTGCGGGACAGGCGGTTGAGGGTCAGGTTCTGCACGCCACCCAGCACCACCTGCACAACGAGCGCGGCCGCGAGCCCGATGAACACCACCGGGAGCCAGTCGTCGCTCCCGCCGATGAGGTAGCGGTCGACGAAGGTGCGTGCCAGCCCCGCGACCACGAGTCCGGGAACGGTGAGCGCGGCGCCGGCGAGGATCGACAGCACGTAGCCCGAGCGCACGACGCGCAACCGGCGGCCGAGCGTGCCGCGGGTCCCGAGCTGCTCCTCGTCGGCCACGAACGACAGGCTCGGCGAGAGGAGCAGGCGGTGCCCGTCCACGTCGACGGTGGTGCTTCGGGCGGTCGCGTCGCCGCCGTCCGCCACGACGAGGCCGAGCCCCGTTGCCACCGACCGGGCCCGATCCACGGACGAGTCGCCGTCGTAGGCGGCGAGCGAACGCCGCACCTCGCCCGTCGAGACCGTGCGATCGAGTCGGGCGACGGCGTCGACCAACGCGTCGGCGATGACGTCATCGCCGCTGCCATCCGCGTCCCGCCTCGGTGCCGGGGCGAGCTCGTTGGGCGTCATGGTGCGGGCGTCAACCGAAGATCTGCGACGCCGGGCTTCCTTCGGCGATGACGATCGCTGCGGTTCCGAGGGTGGCCGTTGCGATGGTGAACGGCGGTCCCGACCCCGAGCTCCATTTGTACCCGCTGGGCGTCGACGGGTCGAGCTCGAGCGCGACCGCAATCTCCAGAACCGGTTCGCCGCCGGTCAGGAATTCGACGAGGTCGGTGTTCTCGCCGAGGTTGAGCCGGATGCGCGCGGGTGATGCCGGCAGCGTGGAGACGCTGCCCACGGTGCCCAGCATGGACCCGTACTGCGCCGCCGGCGCCGTGGACGGCGACACGAAGACCCGCATGCCGTTGCGGACGACTTTGCCTTCCTGCGCCGGCACGTACACGACCGCGATCAGCTCGTCGCCCTCGGCGACGAGCGTGATCACCGGCGTGCCGACGGCGTTGTACGTGCCGGGCTTGACCAGGATCGTCGCCACGTCCCCGGTCACGGGCGCCTCGATGTCCACGATCTCGCCGTCGCGTTCGCGCAGCCGGGCGAGCGGCTGACCCTCCTCGACGTGGTCACCGTTCTCCACCAACAGGTCGGTGACGAATCCCTCGGTCTCGACCCCGACCTCGTAGAGGCCGTGCGGCGGCAGGAGCATGCTCTGCCCCCTCACCTCCGTTGGTGCGCTCCCGAAGAAGGCCCACACCAGCGCAGCGGCCAGGAGGACGATGATCCCGAGGAAGACCATCCACGTCTTGGTCGTCGTGACTTGCAGCCGCCGGTCGAGCACCGCGACCGGCGACGGCCCGGGCGTCGGTCGAGGGGTCATCGTGAACCGCCCTCATTCGCGGCGAGGTTAGTGGTGTCGGGACAATCCTCGTGGGTCGTGAGAACGAGCATGATGTGGCTCGCGATGTCGAAGCCAGCGATCGAGGGCTCGACTGAGCCGACCTCTCGAACGCAGCCCGTGGCCTCAGCGTTCGGCTATCCGATAGCCACGCCAAGTCCCGTTTCAACTCGCCCGTCCTCAAACGCCGGCTGGAGGACACCGACGGCGTCCAGCGCCCGGGCGCTCGCAGGCGCAAGCGAAGCCCAGCACTCCAGAATCGGCGAACCGGCACGTCACGCTGAACTTGCCGATCCGCCGGCGTCGCCCGCGTCGGTCTACTTATCGAACGTGATCGACTCGAGGATGGCGTGCAGCTCAGCGACGTGTTGGGCCGGCGTTGCGCTGCCGTACATCGCATCGATCACGATCAGCTCTCCGTCCACGTCCACGATCCACAGTTCGTCGATCTGGCCGGGTCCCTGGTGGTAGCGCGAAGGGCCGACGCTCTCGGGTTCTCCGCCGCCCGCCCAGCTGGCGAACTTGCCCTCGTCGCACTCGCTGAACCCCTCGTGTCCTCCTGTGTGAGCGGCATCATTGGGCACGTGCAGGGTCATCGACTTCCCGGCGTACCCGTCCACGGTGATGTCCACCGCGGCCGAGGCGTCGCGCGACGCCTGAGCTGTCAGGGCGGCCACGACCTCATCGACCGTCGTCGCAGGGGTATCAGGCATCGTCGACGACCACTGGCAGGGATCGCCATACACGTACAGCTCGCCGTAGAACGGCCCGATCAGGGCCGCACCCTCCGAACCGTCCCCGCCCCCGACTCTTTCTAGGAGCCCAGACTGCGGCAGCCCGTGCCAGCCTGCGGCGGCGATTCGGACCGTCATCGGCGTCCCCCACATCGGCTTCGTCAGAACGAGGCGCTCAGGCGTGCTCGACGGCCTGGTGGCCGGTGGATGCGTGGCGTCGGGAGCCGACGTCACCGATGGAACGTCGGGCGCGACGTCCCGGGCGTCGTCGTCGTCGCCCCCGCACGCGGTCAGCGCCAGCGCCAGCGCGGCGCCAAGCGAAAGCAACCTGTCCGTCCGATTCATCAGTTTCGCTCTCTGTTTCATCCCGTTCTCCTTTGCCCGGACGCGGCCAACCGCGTGGAACTCGTTGGACTCGATCGTCAGCGCGGCATTCTCGACACCTGCTCGAAGCGCGCCTCGGGCTCCACGATGGGATCGCACGATGGTTGCGGCGAACGCTCGGGGAGGTCGAGCAGGTGGAGGAGCATCAGGCCGGTTGTCGGCCCCAGTTCTGGACGAGGACCCACTTGCGATTCGCAGGGGGGAAGGTGCGGTCGGTGAGTACCGTCACGTCGCTTGGCGTGTCAGCGGGAACCGCGAGCACACGATCTAGCCCGGTGCTCCCTGGGCGGTAGGCACTCCACGCCGTGTAGAGCAGCGTCGTGCCGTCCGGTGACCACGTGACGGTCCAGGGGTACCACCGCACCGTCCCGTCCGGCCCGTCGGTCTCCGGTGGCTCGATGACCGTCTGCGTCCCATCGGCAACGTTCACGAGGACGACCTCGTGACCTTCGGCGGATCCGCCGTCGAGGCGTTGGTAGGCGATGCGGTCACCGGTCGGGGACCACACGGGACCGAGGCCGTGGTTCCAGTTGCCGGGGTCGGCGACGAGCAAGCGTTCGTTGGCGCCGTCGGCGTCGACGAGCCAGAGCCCGTCCTGGTCCTGCCCGTCCTGGTCCTCGCCACCCATGTAGGCCAAGGTCGAGCCGTCCGGTGACCACGTGAGTTGACCGGCCCGGATGGACTCGAGTTGGCGCAACTCGCCGGTCGACACGGAGTAGATGCTGATCGGCGTGGACGCTTCTGCTGTCGAAGTCGCCTGCGATGGCGAGCTGGTCGGTGCCGGGGCGCCACTCGAAATCGATCGGGTGGAGGTCGGGCAGGCGGCGGATCGCGCTGGTTTGCGTGTCGACCACCCACACCTCGCCGCCGCCCGCGAGAGCGACCCATCGGCCGTCGGGGGCCCAGATCGCGCACACTTGGTGCGGGTTGGAGTCGTCGAAGCCGTCGAGGGCGACCACGGTCGGGGCACCCGCCGCGCCGTCCGGGCCGACTGGGACGATCACGAGTTCGGGGTCGCTGAAGTTGCCCTCCGTACCGGTCAGCCGGCCGAACAACAGCCGGGTTCCGTCCGGCGACCACGTCGGACACGCCACCTCGGTCGTGTCCGATCCGGCGACCTCGAGCCGGCGGGCGTCCTCGCCAGGCCGGACGAGGTAGATGTCGCCAGCCTCGGAGAGCGAGTGCCACCCACCCGTTCGTGACCGGCCCTGGCGTCGTGGTGTCGGGGACGACCGGGGCGACGGGTAGGCGTGGGCGTCGTGGTGTCGGGGGCGACCGGAGCGACGGGCGGAGCCGGTTCAGGATCGCCGACCCGGCGCTGGGCGAGCAGCACGACGCCTCCCGCGATGAGCGCGAGACAGGCGGCCGCGATCAGCCAACGCGGGCCCCGACGGTGGCCGAGCTCGTCGATGTCGAGATCGAGCGCCGGTCGTTCCGGGACACGCAGCGCCTGCGCCTGGGCGCCAAGCGCGGCACGGAGGTCGTCTTCGAGGGTCCTCATCGACCGATCTCCTTGGACAGTGCCGCCAGGGCCCGCGAGCTCAACGACTTGACGGTGCCCGCCCGGCAGTCCAACGCCACCGCGATCTCGGCCTCGCTCAAGTCGGCGTAATAGCGCAACACGACCACCGCCCGCTGCCGGAACGGGAGCCTGGCCACCGCGTCCCCAAGCCCGTCGAACCTGACGTCGTCGTCGCCGTCCACCACCAGCAGATGCAATTTGCGGGCGGCGGTCCGTCCGCTGCGCCGCCAGTTCGAACTGGCATTGGTCAACGCCCGCTGGAGGTAAGCATCGGGCCGTTCGATCGTCGCCCAGCGCCGTGACATCTCAGCGAACACATCCTGGGCGATGTCGGCGCCCGCCTCGGCGTCGTGGGTCATCAACGCCGCCAACCGAAACGCGTACGGCCACCGCTGCGCATAGAAGTCGTCGAACCTGATCGACGGCCCCACATCCGCCTGCGGCTCGCTGATCACCACATCATCGTCCCGTCACGACCGCGGCAAGGTGCTGGGCCACCGGCCCGTTGCCCACGAGCACCGTGGCGGTCACGCCACGCCGGCCGTGCTCCACTGCACCGGCGCCACGCGCCGCGGCCACCACACCCGCAGTGACCGCCACCGCGACGCCGTGCACGGTGATCCGTTCCGAACTCGGCATCCGCCCCATGCATCAATCGACACTCCAACCACTCCGCCGGTTCCAACGAATCTCGTCCATCCCCGTCGAAGCGCTCGACTCGCTCAACAGACAGACGTTCGGACGTCGTGGCCGGCTACCCGCAGCCGTCGACGGCCCCGCCGACCCCGCACCGAAGGGCCAAGGCCGTCGGCCTCCTCGCCCGAGGCTCCGCCAACAAGAACATCGCCCCGACCCCGGGCACCTACCCCCGACCGTCAGCAACTAACACGGGCACGCCGACCCAAGCTCGGAATGCCGACCACGGGCCGAAGCGACCATCGGGGCCCTCCAACACGGGCTCGTCCGTCGCGCGCGCTCGGAGCTTCGGTGGTGATGGCTGAACGCCGAGACAACGTCTCGTCAGCCGTGCTGCGCCGGGTCGAGCTGCGTCAGGTGTAGAAGGCGTCTGCGGAATACGGGTCGACGGTGATGATGCGCTCGTCGACGACCTTGCCGTCCCGCCAGGTGAGCACCGTGACGAGGTCCGACGTGAGTTCGTTGTCGCCCCGCTGAACTGTCGAGGTCGACAGCCCGATCGAGTGCTGGTCACTCGCAGTGACGTCGAGCACCTCCTGGCGGTACGAGTCAACGGTGCCCATCAGCTTGCTGAAGACGGCGACGAACCCAGCGAAGCCCGGGTGGTCGCCGGCGAACGAACTGCGCCCGTTGATGTGGAACACCGCGTCGTCGCTGTAGTAGCTGGAAGCTGTCGCAAGATCGTCGGCCTCGAACGCCGCAACTATCGCCCGATGCGCCTCCTCGTTCGGATGCACGGCTCCCCCTTCGTCCCACAAGCCCAACAGGCGTGCGGCGGTCCACCGTAGCGCCGGGGCGTCTACGTATTCGCCGCACGTTCGGATGCGTGCTGCGCCAACGCGATGCGATTCGTCGCGGGCGCGATGTCCGGACACGGCGGGGATAACGCTCCGAGCAAGTGCCTCGGAACGCCGGGCAGCACAGCTAACGGCCCGCGAGTTCTGCGCAATCGCTCGCCTCGACGCCGCCGGAGGGACCCACCGACGCCGGAGCACGCTCGTCAACCTCGTCGCTGGTCAGCAGCGCCCGGGCGCACCGCCGCCAAGAGCGCCATCACATCGCCGGGGGCGGCTCGTTCGCGGACGCGCACGACGGCCAACAGCGCGCTCGCCGCCAGACCGGGGTGCTCGACAAGGTAGGCGACACCGGCCGTTGCCCGGTCCACGGCTGCGATCTCGACGTCCCGCGCCGGGCCGGACATGCCCGCCAGGCGGGTCGCCACCGACCATGCCTGGCGGCGGGCGACGACCAGGCTGAAGTGAATGATCGTCTCGTCGCCCGACCCGCCGATGCGGTCAATGAGATCGAGCCACGGCGAGACCTCGTCGAGGGCTTGCTGGCATCCGTCCACCAACTCGGCCAGCACGTCGTTGATGGCGTCGAAGTCGGTGCGTACCGCCTTCAGCGATCCGCCATCTGCGAACGCCGACGCGGTCACGCCAAGGTCGAGATTGATGTGGGCATTCATGCCCAACAGCAGGTGCTGGACGATCACCGGGCGCCACCGCCCGGCCGCTTCGAACGCCGTCCGCCACGACAACGGGCACGGTCCGCCGCCCCGCCAGGCGTCGACCGCATCGAGGTAGCGGCCGGCGAAGCCGGTCACGAAGCGCTCCATCCGGGCGGCGTCCTCGAACCGGCCGGCGGCGGCCCGCGCTCGCACCGTGTGCGTCACCGCCAGATACATCGCAGCGAAGTAGCCGACCCGATCACCGTCACGCGCGCATCGTTCGACGATTGCGGTCAGCCGCTCGATCGTGTCGTCGTAGCCAGCGTCCGATGGCACAGTACCGACCGTACCGAGTGGACGCCGCCTGGGCGGCTGCCCATCTGAGCGATCCTCAACACCGCGTCGTCCCACCCAGCCCGTGCCATGATCGCGCCCCGCCATTCACCAATCGACGCTGCGCGGCGAGTCACCCCGACGAGTCAGAACCTGAGCCGCCGCCGTCGTCTCCATCGCGTTGACCGTCTCGTCGAACACGAGGAAGAAACCCATCGCCGCTGCTACGTCGTTCGGGGTTGTCGACATCGTCTCGGACCTCCGGTCGACACCGCGCAACGTCGTCGGGCAAGATCACGCCGATGTCGAACATCGCCGGAAGCGACATCGAGCCCTGCTCCGAGCGCTTCGGGTCCGAGGGCGCGCCGGCCGCGGCGCTCGTGTTCGGCGAGATGAGTCAAGACTCGCCGGAGTGGTATCTCCCGCCAGTCGCCGATGCGATCCTCGGTGGCACCGAAAGTTTGGGTGAGCCTGAATGACGACCGATTCAGAAGCCGCGGCTCGACCGGACGTGCAGAACGATCACCGTCTTGACCCACGCGTGAAACGCGCGCTGCGTAAGGTCCCGTCGCGCCCGTTGAGCGACATCGACAGCCGCGAGCGACTGGTCGAGATCTCGAATTCCGAGGCGGCCCTGGCGATGGCGGCGAAGCTTGAGGCCCTCTACGCACGCTTCGACACCGCCGATGTGGCACCGTTCGACGGTCTGCGAATCGAGACCCGGGAGTTCGCGTCGTCGCCGGACTGGCAACACCGTGAAGGTCCAGTTCACCCGTCCCGACAGCGACGATGTCGTCCCTGGCGTCGTGTACCTCCATGGCGGAGGCATGCAGACGGGCTCGTGCTTCAACGCGATGTACCGCATGTGGGGCCGCGTGCTGGCCCATCAGGGCCTGGCGGTGGCGATGATCGACTTCCGCAATTGCCTCACGCCGTCGTCGGCGCCGGAGATCGCGCCGTTCCCGGCTGGTCTGGACGACTGTGTAGCCGGCGTCCGTTGGACGGCCGACAACGCCGTCGAGCTCGGCATCGACCCAGATCGTGTCATCGTCGCGGGTGAGAGCGGCGGCGGGAACCTGACCCTGGCGACCGGTATGCGGCTGTTGCGCGACGGCGACATGGGACTCGTCCGTGGTCTGTACGCGCTGTGCCCGTACATCGCCGGACGCTGGCCGCAGGACCGGTTCCCGTCATCGATCGAGAACGAGGGCATCCTCCTCAACCTGCACCACAATCGCGGCGCGGTTGCCTACGGCATCGAACAGCTCGACGCCGGAAATCCCTTGGCCTGGCCCACGTTCGCCACCGACGACGACGTGCACGGTTTGGCGCCCACGTTCATCAGCGTCAACGAGGCGGACCCGCTGCGCGACGAGGGCGTCGAGTTCTACCGTCAGCTGCTGCGCGTCGGCGTCCCCGCGCAGTGCCGCGTCGTGATGGGCACGTCGCACGGCATGGACGTGTTCGCCGCAGTGCTCCCCGACGTCGCCGCCCAAACGGCGGCCAGCATCGCCCTGTTCGCCCGCACCTGAGACAACGCTGGCGAGCCGCCGGTGCCGACCGAGCCGGGCTCATCGAGGTCGGCGCCCCTGGCACCATCGCGGCCCTCCACGGGCCCGGCCGCCGACCCGGCGGTCGCGGACGCGACTACTCACGTTGTCTCGACGCGCTACTCGGATACCGGCCGCTGCTCGTCAATCGTGCACGTGGCAGTCGTTG
The DNA here is from genome assembly GCA_963844175.1 of uncultured Acidimicrobiia bacterium. Classification (GTDB taxonomy): domain Bacteria; phylum Actinomycetota; class Acidimicrobiia; order Acidimicrobiales; family Ilumatobacteraceae; genus JALZMG01. The sequence continues at coordinate 11,498 of CAWJNE010000022.1, read as the reverse complement.
CAGTGCTCGTCGTCCGCCGAGCGTTGCGTCACAGGCTTGATGAGCCAGCAGCCTGGACATGTGAAGGTCTCGATGGTCGACTGCCGCACCTGCGCCCGCAGTTGGCGCAACTCGTCGAGGAAGAGACCTTCGACGCGCCCGTCGTCGAGTGCCGCCCGGCGGGCCTGCGTCTGACGAACGCGAGGTGGCCTGCCAGCGTCGATGACAGCGAGCAGGTCTCGCAACTTGCGGTCCGTGTGTCGGCGTGCACCTCACAGCAGCGTCCGTCGATCTGAACGAGTGCCGCTACGGCGCCCCGTCGGCGAGGCCCAACGGGGCCGGCCTCTTCGCGACCCGCGATTTCCGACGTGGTCTGCCGCTCTCACACGGCGGGATATCGGACGGTCAGCGAAGTGTGGACAGCATCGTTCCGTGCGGCTCGCGAATCATCGGCTCAACGTGGGATCTGCGGCGGCTCGAGCTGTTGGATGTACCGCCCGGCCGAACGAAAACTATGGTCGTCGCCGCCAGAAGTCGTAGGGGTCTCTGCCCGCCCGGAATCCGTGTGACTCGACCATCGCCGCGGCGTCGGCGAAGCCATGGCCGACCAAGGACGGCTGGTGGGCGTCACTGCCGAAAGAGACCGCCTCGCCGCCGGCGGCGTACCACCAGCCGACGATCTCGGACGGCATTGGCAGGCGAGTGTTGACCTCCAACACCCGGCCGGACCTGGCCAGTGCACGTAGCACGGCTCGGAACTCGTCCTCGAACTTCGCCGGGTCGAACGTCTCAGCGGCCGAGGGCCAGCCACGCACCGGATAGTCGATGTGCGCCAGCACCTCGAACAGGTCGCTCGACTCGACCATCCGCAGCGTCTCACCGAGGTAGGAGCGCACGATCTCGTCGGGCATGACACCGTCGGGGGCGCTGGCCCAGAACAGGTGGTCCACGAGCCAGGGCTCGCCATCGAGATGCAGGGAGTGGAGCGACCCGAGCACCCGATCGAACGGTGCAGACCTCAACAGTGCCCGGCTCTGGTCCTCGAACCAGTGCGGCTCACCCAGTTCCACCCCGCTGAGGATGCGCAGGTCGGGAAACCGGTCGCGACACCTCTGCACACAGGCGAAGTAGCCGTCGGCATCGATCGACAGCGGGTCGAACCGCCCGTCAAACCCGATCCTGTCCGGCGGCATCAAACTCTGCGCCTCGGCGGTCAGGACCCATCGGGTGGCGTCGACGTGCTCCGTGAAGGCGACCGACGGCAGGCCCAGCTCAAGGGCGCGGGCGCACGACGCTTCCATCGAACCTGCCGCCGCATCCCACGACCACTCGGTGTGCACGTGGTTATCCGGCGGCACCATGGGGTCGATCCTGCTCGCCACACCTCCGATCTTCACACGCCGGCGCATCGACTCACGCGGCCCGGATCGTTGGACGCCGCCGGTGCTGCCTTGGTCTGCCGGCGTCCGCGCCGCCGCCGGGGTCGGGCACGCCGTGGATCCGGCGGTCTCGGACGTGTCTCCTCGGGATACTCGGCGTTGTTATCGGCTACCCCGGCCGGCGTTCGGTGTCCGCCGGGAGTGGTCTGGACCTCTCATCGCGACTTCGGCCGCGGTCTCGACGTGCTCGGCGCCACCGCGCCGAGCAGGCCGATCATCTTCGAGTGCGTCGGCGTTCCCGGCATCATCGACGGCATCATCGCCTCCGCCCCACTCAAGACCCGCGTCGTCGTCGCCGGCGTCTGCATGGAATCCGACCGGATCCGCCCAGTCATGGCCATCAACAAAGAGATCGACCTCCGCTTCGTCGTCGGCTACGACCCCCTCGAGTTCCGCAACACCCTCCACCACCTCGCCGACGGCCAGATCAACGCCTCACCACTCGTCACCGGAACCGTCGGCCTCGACGGCGTCGCCAACGCCTTCGACGCCCTCACCGACCCCGAACAACACGCCAAGATCATCATCGACCCCCGAACCACGTCCGCGCTGCCACACCAAGGCTGATACGCCTTCCTCGTAACGCATCAACGCGACACCACTCCTGGCGACGTCACGAACCGGCGGTCGAGGACGCGAGCTCACGCGGTGGTCGGCGTCGTTTGCGGATGCTCATCGAAGGTGTGGCCGGCGTTGCGCTGCGCCGATCGCTTTCGACCTCGAGTCGTTGTCCAGTGCGGCTTCACGTCTGCGATCTCAACACGGCGACTTCGGGGAACTGCTCGGGCGGCCCGTACACGCCGACCTCGGTCAGCCAGCGGACGTTGATCAGGCAGCGCATCGACCACCAGGCGCGTATCAGCTCGCGGTCGACGTCAGTGCCGTAGCCGGCGATGACGTCGGCGAGGTGGTCTGGGTGTCCGAGCGTGAGGGTGGCGAGGTCGAACAGGGCGTCGCCTTGGGATGCCTCGGACCAGTCGAGCACGCCGGTGACCTCGTCACCGTCGACGAAGACATGGTCGACCTGCAAGTCGCCGTGGATGAACACCGGTGTCCACGGCCGCAGCACGGTCTCGGCGATTCGGCGGTTCCGCGTGATCACGTCGGTGGGAAGGACGGCGTTGGCGATGAGCCACTCGCACTCGGCGGCGAGCCGAGCCGCGAATTCGTCAACACTTCGACCGGGCCATGGCGGCAGCGGAGCGTCGTGCAGCGTCCGGGCCGCAGCGCCCGCCGCAGCCCACGCTGCCGACGACGCAGTCGACGGCTGGCCGAGATGGCCGAGCGCGACTCCCGGGAGGGCGGCGAGCGCGAGCGCGGGTGATCGCCGCCAGAGGAGCTCCGGGGTCGGAATCGGCGCCCTCGCCATCGCCTCGACCTCGACGTCAAGGCGGGTCTGATCAGCGTCGATCTTTACGAACACGTCCCCGACGCGCAGAGTCGCGCGCTCGTCATGGGCAACGACGACCTCCACGGTCTCAGCGGGCAACAATCCCTACTCTCTCCATCTCGGCCATCCTCGCGGCCGGACCATCGACGTCGTTGAGTGGATTGGCTCACGTTCAGGATTCAGGTGGCCGATGGCGAGCTGCCCGGCCGACCCACGGCGATTCCGGACGCGAGCCGTCGCGTTGTCCGGCGGTCTATTCGGACGTCACCGGCGTTTCCTCAGGTCTGGCGAGAGCGGTCGACTCGGTGAGAGGCGCCGCGCCCCGGCGGGCCGCGTTGCTCGACTCCGTTCCGCGCTTGCGGCACCAGCCGTCAGCGGGCGAGTTGAGCCTCCCGGGCCGTCGTTGCAGATGCGACAGGAAGCGAGCGACCGGCGGGACTGCCTTGGCATCCCGAGGCAGGACGATTCACGCTGTCCCATTGGGCGGGCCTGGATCTGCATCGCCCAGCTCGAGGTCGCACTTGAAGACGCCTCAGAACTCCTTGCTGTTCTCGCGGAAGGTGTCGCTGACTCGATGCCGCGCTGGCTCATCGCCGATGACTCACCGTCGGGGTGACCTGTCGATATCGGATGGGCGGACGGTGGTTTCGCCGTGTGGAGTCGCATGCCAAGGTGGCGGTGTGGCGAGGCGATCGGGGCGTGCTCGTACGGCCGACGATGTTGTCTTGTGGTGGTGCGTCGAAGGCGATTCTCACCCTGTGGTGCTGCTGCCCGGTCGGGGCGATTCCAGCGACTCGTTTCCGGCCGAGTTCACCGACGCACTGGTCGATGCCGGCTCATCGGTGATCCGCCTCGATCCCCGCGACACTGGGCTCTCCGACGACGGCGGGGACACGTACCGGTTGTCGGACCTGGCCGACGACGTGATCACCGTCTGTGATGCCGCCGACGTCGAACGAGTGGATCTCGTCGCCGTGTCGATGGGCGGGATGATCGCCGTCGACTTGGCCGTGCGCTACCCGACCCGGGTTCGGGCGGTCGTGTTCCTTGCGGCGATGAGCCCCGACCCGACCGCCGGGATCGGAGATGCGTTCTTCGACGGCATCGACGCCGACCCGGCCGTCGGCACGCTTGCTGCGATGGGATCACCGACGTTGGACGACGAGGCATGGGTCGGTCGCCGGCTGGCAGCTGCGCGTCGACGTGCAGCGGACCGTCCCGACGCCGGCGCACGACACCAGCACGCGGCGTTCAGATTGGGCTGGCGAGAGCTCGACGACCTCCGGCGGATCGATGCGCCAGCGCTCGTCATCCACGGGACCGCCGATCGGGTGCTGCCAGTCGCTCACGCCAACGCCCTCGCCGCTGGCATCGCTAACTCCGAGCTGCACGTCATCGAAGGCATGGGTCACCTGCCGACAAGGGCGGAATGGATCCTCATCGCCGCCGCCGCGAGCGCCTTCTTCCACGACGCCTGATGATGCTGCGTTCTCTCGCCTCAGCCACTACGTGCACATCGCTGCGTCGTCGAGCGAGGTGACCACTGCCCTGCGGGACTCTGTTCAGGGCGAGGTGCCCATCGGCGTGATGCACGAGGCAAGCAGTCGGCCCGTCCGATTTGCCTCGGCGGCGAGCTGGCGGAGCGCCAGACGCTGTACCGACTCATACCCAACCGGTCGCGCCGCCAAGGCCACCTGCGACGATCAACGCGCGCGGATACCCAGGCTTTCAGCCGGCCTTCCTCAGACGACGAGTGGTCCCAGAGGCCCCCACCGCGTCGTTGGCGGACGCGCACCCTCGCAGCTCACCCACGGCTGCGAGGCGCGTCCGGGATCGGCACTTCGACCGCGCTCGACCGGGACGCTCGACACCGTCCCGGTCGCGATGTGCCGCTCAGCTCGGCGAGATCACCCCACATGCGACGCGGGCGCCGCTGCCGCCAGTTGGCTGGGTGACAAAGTCGTCCGGAAGGGCATGCACGATGATGGCGCTGCCGTTGGGGTCGAAGGCCCCGGTCGGCCCGGCGGAGAGCGTGAAGTTCTCGACGGTCGCGTTGAGGTGACCCTGGCCGGCCACGTTGACGACGAGGTTGGGCAGGTCACCGGCATGTTCGCCGTGGGGCAGGCCGAGCGGGTTGTGGTGGGCGCCCGCCACATTGAAATCAGGGCCGCACGCGCCGACCCCGTGGACGTGAATGCCGTGGAGCCCAGGCGTCAACCCGGCGACCTTCACGTTGACGTGGACGCGGCCCTGGGCGTCCTCGGTGAAGCGGGCAAACCCTGACGTGGCACCGCTGACGTCGACGATCGTCGCCATGGCGTGGTTTGCGCCGCCGTCGCCGGCGCCTGCCGATGAGGACAGCGCGGTGCCGACGACCGCCACGCCGATGACAGCTGCGGTGCCGACAGATAGGACTCGTGTGATGTTCATGTTTCCTCCGGGTGATGGATGGGTGGATGGGTGGATGGGTGGATGGGTGGCCTGGGTGATGGACGATGGGGCGGGCCGGTCAGGCGCCACGCAGCGCTGCGGCGACGAGCACGACGAGCCCGACGGCAGCGATGATCAGCGCGGTACGGGCGGCGGCTCGCATGTGCCAGCCGTCGAGTACCGGCGCGACCGTCGGCTGGAGCGCGAGGATCACGACGGCGTACAGCGCCAAGAACCCGGCAACGCCGGTGATGCTGCGCACGCTCCACCCGAACGGTCCGACGATGTCCGCGACGACGAGCACGGCGGTCGGCAATGCGACGAGTCCGGCGAGCGCTCGGGCGACCCTGTTCCAATCGGTGCGCCACACCGCGAGCGCGCCGGCAAGCACGGTCGGCAACATGATCGAGCCGGCGCCGCCGAAGATCAACAGGCTGAGCACGGCGGCCCCGATCCGGGCTGCTGTCGAACCGGGCCGGCGGAAGCCGGAGCGCCGCGCCGTCCAGCTCAGCGCCTGGCCGCCGCCGAAGAGGGCGAAGGCGATGACGATGGCCAGGGTCCCGGCCCACGAGAACTCCGGGTCCTCGGTGATGAGGCGCATCCACAAGCGGGCGAGAGCGCCGACCACGGCCCCGACTAGGAGGCCGAGCGCGAACCCGAGCGGTACGGTCCACCACCGGCGGGCGAAACCATCGAGGTCTGCTCGCCGGGGGGCGATCGTGGTCGTGATCATGCATGGACAGACGGTTCGGCCGCCCTCGCGGGTGACCGCCGGACCATCACGATCTCGATGTCACCTAAACGGCGATCTCGTTCGTCTGTCGCGTGTGCGGATGCGCGCTCATCGACGCTCACACCTTCCGGCCAGCCGATGATGGGTTGGCGTGACGAGCCGGCTCGGAGCGGAGTGTGGCGTTGCTCGCGCTGAGGGCAGTGTCCCTCCATCCTGCTCGCGTCGGCCATCGCCGACGCCCGCCTCCAGGGCGAACCGATCTCGCTGGAGGCTGAGCGCCTCGTGGTGGAGCTCTTCCAGCTCGAGGGACGGTCCCTCGTGCGGTTGGCCCGACTCTTCGTCGACGACAAGGATGCGGCGGAGGACCTCGTACAGGAGGCGTTCCTCCGCCTCGCTCGCCACGCCGGCCGGATCGCGTCGGTCGACCGGGCGCCTGCGTACCTCCGCTCGATCGTGCTGAACCTGGCTCGCGATCACAACCGCCGCGGTCTGGTATCGCTGCGTCACCACGCCACCGCCGGGCGCGAACTCGACGTCGCTGACGACATGGACGACGTGCTCGCCCGGTCCGACGAGCACCGCCGTGTCCTGCAAACGGTCCGCGAGCTGCCGCGCCGCCAGCGCGACTGCATCACGTTGCGCTACTACGAGGAACTGTCGATGGATGAGGTGGCCGCCACGCTCGGGGTGTCGCCGAACTCGGTCAAGACTCATCTCCGCCGCGCGATCGAAGCACTGGCTGACGCCCTCGACCGCCCGACCCGAGAGGTAGGGCATTGAACGACACATCCGTCGAGCACCGGTTGGCGGATGCATTCGCAGCCGTCAAGGCGTCAGTCGTCGAGCACCCTGACCTCTTCGCCCGCGTCCAACGCACGATCGAGGAGGATCGCAACCGCCGCCGGTTCCGTCTTCGGCTACTGCTGACGGTCGCCGGCTTCGTCCTCGCCAACGCCCTCCTGGCGCTGGCCTTGTCCGGCCGTCACGAAGGGAGACTCACCATGCCGTGGTGGGCCATCGAAGTCATCACCAACATCGTCTTGGTGTCCATCGCCATCACACTCGGCCCGTTCATCAAGCGCTTCGGTCGGGCGTACGCGGCCGACGTGTTCCGGGCCAACCCGCGCACGGGCAAGAGCTACCTCATGCTCACCGACGTCGCGTACTACCTCATCTTCACGGCGTTCATCATGTTCACCATCACGTTCGTGCAGCCGCGGGACTGGATCGACTCGGTCGGCAACCAGCTCAAGCACGAGGTGGCACGGGTCGGTGGGATCCTGCTGATCATGGGTGTGCTGCACGCGGCAAACGTCGTCGCGTTGCCCGTGATCGGGAGGCTCCTGACGAACACCCGTCGCGCCGAATCCGACGGACGCGCTCCAGTCGGGTCGGCGCCGATGATCAGCACGCCGCCGCTCGGCCCGGGCACGTGGATCCTTCGCATCGAACCCACCGAACCAACGGTGGAACCACCAGCGGACCGGTGATCCGGAGCGCCGGATCCGAGCGAGCGTGCCCGGCGTGCCCGGCGCTCAGCGTCGGCTGGCCCGTTCGAGGACCCGCGCCAACAGCGGTTCGGCGCTCGCGATCCATCCGGCAACGTTGAAGTGAATCGTGCTCGTGACGTGGCAGCGGTCGACGTCGATCGGCTCGACGAGACGTCCGGCCGGTCATCGCGCCGTCGAGGATCTCGAAAGCGAGGTCGCGGCCGGGCTCGAACTCGACGAAACGGTTGCCCGACTCGATTCGGCGGCCGGCGAAGCGGCGCACGAACACGTGCTCGCTTCCGGCACCGATCGGCCCGTCGGTCGTCCGTCGAACCTCCTGCAGACCGCGTTGCCGAGCGCGGTGCCAGCCAATCCGTCGATACATCGACGATCGAATCTGCCTTCGTCGACGTCGCCAAGAGCTCCATCGAACGTCAGGGCATCTCCTACAGCACGTGGCGCGTGGTCGGTGTCGAAGCGTCGGTGTTCAAGCGGGCGGGGATCGTCCGTACTCCGGGATCGCCGCCGACGGGCAATCGGACCGTCGCGAAGAGTCCTTCGTCTCCGAAAAGGTGAGGGCGCAGGAACGGTAGGCGCAACGGGCGCGGGGCCGGCGTGAGGTCGCGCCCGGCAGGCCGCTCTCGCTCGGTCTATTCGGACAGGTCGCAAACGGTGACGGCGGTCAGTCGCCGGTGCCGCAGTCCTCGGAGCCGGCAACGTCGTTGTCGTAGGCGTAGTAGCCCTGCTCACCAGGGGCCGGGGTCGGCGGTGCGATCGTCACCAGGTCGATGTCGAACTCGCTCGTCAGCTCGATGGCCTCGGTCTCGTTGGGGCCGACGTAGAACTCATAGTCGCCGCCCGGTGTACCGAGTGGCCAGCCGCCGTCCCGGTCGTACGCGACGTAGAACCGGCCGGTGCCCGTCAGGTTCTCGATGGTGAACACCGTGACGCCATCGTCGTAGACACACGAGAACTCGAGGTCGAGGATCGACTCCAGCGGTGGGGTGCACCCGGACGGCGCACACGGACCGAGGAGGGCCGCCGGGACGGCAGCCAGGCTGAGCAATCGAAAGTTCATTTCAACATCCCCCCGCTTCAAGGATCGTTCAGTGGTCGGGATGCCCACCGGCGGCGCGTGATACGACCCAGCCGCTCGGTGTGCCACGTATCACCATCACCGCCCACGTCTCGGCCCGGCTCGATTGTCGTCGGACTCGTCACCGTGCTGCTCCTCTCGTCAGCCAGTGTCGACAATGACCAAGGACCCCGGGCGGAAGTCCGCATCGAACCCGCCGGTCTACGACGTTCTGTAGCGCGGGAGAGCCGGCGATTTAGACCCGTGGCACGTTGGTGGTCCGCGTGGTTCTCGGAAACCTCCGAGGTCGTCGTGAGTGCGACGTCGATCAGGTCGCTTGGAAGGGGCTGCGGTCGGCGGGCGGTGGCCGGTCGGGGAGGTGCTAGACAGCGCACCCGTGTCGGGGCGATCGAACGACGGCCCGGCGCCTAACGACCGGGGAGGACCCATGGCTCGCCACACCGCTCTCGTACACACGCGGCGTCAGCGTCTGCTCGGCGTCGCCGCTGGCGCGCTGGCGGTCATCGCCTGGGGGGCGACGACCGACCGGGCGCAGGCCCAGGCCGTGCCGACCTTGTCCAGCATCAGCACACCCCAGGCATCGCCGGGCACGGTCCTGACGCTGACCGGCTCTGACCTCGTCGGCGACGCCAGCGTTACGGTCGTCAACTTCGGCGCCATCCAGGGCAGCGACGCCCAATGCTCCGCGACAACGTGCACGGTCACCGTCCCCGAAGGCGGCACCGGGACGGTTGACGTGACGGTCGAGTCGTCAGCCGGGACGAGCAACGCCATCGCGTTCACGTTCCTCGACGAGCTCGTCCTGACCAGCGTCGATCCGCTCAACTCCCCGTCTCATCGTGGGGGGATTCCGATCACGTTCATCGGCGACGGTTTCAGCACGGCACCGGGGGCCACGACGTTCTACATCGACGACGGCCTGGGTCCGGTTCTGCGGTTCACCCAGCCCTCCTGCGCCAGCCAGACGGAGTGCACCGCCCTGGCTCCGGACTGGGGGGACGACGCACAGGACTGCCTCGGCGCGGGGCCGATCACGGTGAGGGTGAACGGCCAGACGTCGTCTGTGGACGAGGAGTTCACCGCCGGCATCTGCGGCATCGGGGGTGGTGACCCGCGCGATCCGCTCGCCGAGACCGGGGCCGGGACCGCAGCGGCGGCCAGCCTCGTTGCGGTGATCGCGCTGCTGGTCGGAGGCGCGCTGCTCGCAACGTCGCGCCGCCGGCTACCGACGTGACCTGACGACCAGTCCGACCCGTGGTGTACAGCCGAACCGACCCCATTGCCAGCTCGCGTGCGTCGCTGTTGGCGCCGCGGAGGTGGGAACCCTTCCAGCCGCCTCGCTGGACCCGGTGCTGGCTGCCAGCGGCATGACGGCTTGCATCGAATCGTCGACGTACGGTGACGCGAGGCCTCTCCAGTAATCGCGCCGCTGCAACAGGATCCGCCGAGCGTCCGGGATCGCCGGATCGTTGTAGTGCGGAGCAACCGGCCAGTCACGCTTCGGCGTCCTCGAACGTGCCGACGTTCTGGATCGCTGGCGCTCCAGAACGCCCGGACACGATGGATCCCGGGGAACGGAAAGAGGCCCTCCGAAGAGGACCTCTGACCTGGCGTTCTTGGCAGCCCGTACGGGATTCGAACCCGTGCCGCCACCTTGAGAGAGCGTCACAGCTCGTCCCGAACGTTCCTACGCATGCGCTCCTGTCCGCCCTTACCAGGGGTTTCGGTGTCGGTCGTCCATCTGGTGCAAGGGCGTGCGGATACGTTCAGCCTCGAATTAGTAGCAATATCAGTAGCACCACCAGTGCGGTAGCGGACCCGTCAACGACTCGCGGTGAGCATCCGGAGGCCAGACGCGGAACCGACTTACACCGAGTCGGTTGCGTCGCCAAGCGACCTGCGACCGATCAGCGCTGGGAATGCCCAGCATCCCGGTCCGCCGCCATGGGACGACAGTGGCCCCGGTCCCGCACCGCGTCCAGCGGACGCGATCTTCACCGCACGCCACGGCTGCGAGGGCGTCGTGTAACGGCACTTGGAGGATGCCCTCGGCATCGGTGAGCCACGCGTTGCGGACCGCGCGAAATCGGACATCGCGCTGCGACCGTCACGATGCGCCCAGGACCCGCATACCTTCAATGACGGGGTGTCGCCTTGACGTGCGCGGCATCGGACGGATGTTCCCGGACACCGGGCTGTGGTGGTTCGCCGCCACGAATAGTGAGCTGATGGTGCAGGCGGTTGTCGCTGGATGACTCGGGCCGTCATCGTCCGACTGGTCGGGAACCGAGGTCTGTGATGGTCTCGTCGAGGTACGCCACGAGTTCGTTGTCGGTCATCGTGGCGCCGCGTTCGGCGAAGGCGTGGTCGCCGGAACAGCCATCCCGGGCTTGTGTGATGTTTGTCGCCCTGGACACGGCAGGTTGCCGAGCTCGGGCTGGTCCGCGTGCTCAGTCGACGACCGCGGCGGCGTCGTAGGCGCAGAGGCTGCAAGGGGACGGATCGAGCCCACGACCGAAGCTGCGCAGGTAGGTGCGGTTGCCGACCCGGAGGTAATGCCTGGATCACGTCGAGCTGCGCCCGTGCACCGCCGAGCGGATCGTCTTCAGCGGCTGCCGCGGCGAGCACGGCGAGTGCGAACCCCTCGATCAGGACAGCACCGGTAGCCGCGGCGAGTCGGGCCGCTTCACGCTGGTATTCGACCCCGAGCACGGGATCGTCACGGCCGAGGACCACCCCCGGTGTGCCAGGCCAGCGCCAGGCACGTCGGGTTGCCGAACGTCCGGGCGTTGTCGAGCACCTGTCGGGCCATGTCCGGATCGGGGCGCCCGACGAGATTGCGGATCAGCGCGAGTGTGGCGATCCGGGTCAGCGTGGCGTCGGTGACCGCGGTCGGCTGGCCGGTGACGGCGATGGTCGCGGCCGCGTCGGCCTCGTCGAA